>QFPK01000028.1 GCA_003248865.1 Sphingomonas sp. | reverse complement strand
TACGGCGACAATCGGCGGAGAAAGACGCTACACGGTGGCCCAATCATAGTGCGATAGCGTAGGTATAGTGCCCATCCTCATCGGGCGTGGCCCGCCACCTTCACCGGGGGCCAGGATGAACGAATTTCAATGCTGGTTCTGCGGCGAAGGAATTGAGCGCCTCGATAACGGCGCAGTGATGATCAACATCGAGAGCCTCTGGCGCTGGGTTGATGAGGCTCGCGGGCCTGATGACCCCGGGCAGAGCATTTATGCGCATTCCAGATGCACCAAGGATCGAATGGCCGGTTCGACCACAAATCTGGAACCGAGCGTTTTCGGCGAAGACGACTAGACAAATCGAGGACCGTGCCACTTTTGTGGCGCTGGCAGCGTCAGCGGGCGCAGGAGATTTCCGCACCGCTGCTGGTCCCGATATTGTCTGGCGAGGGCTTGACGACCTTGCCCCTAAGCACGGCAGGTATCCGAACGACAGGCGCACTACTCCGCTGCCTGTTTCCGCGTCTCCCAGTGCCGGGCGATCTGCGGGAAGCTGATCTCGATCCAGTCCGCCAGATCGCGCACTTTCTCTGCGGCCTGATGGCCCAGCGGGGTCAGCGTATATTCCACATGCGGCGGCACGATCTGATAGGCCTTGCGCACAACCAGGCCATCGCCCTCCAGCCATTGCAGCGTCTGCGACAACATGCGCTCGCTGACGCCGCCGATCCTCCGACGCAGCTCGCTGAAGCGCTGGGTGCCTGACTGAAGCGAGATCAGGACCAGAATGCCCCATCGGCTGGTCACATGCTTCAGCACTTCGCGCGAGGGACACACCGCCATCAGGTCACCGCGCTCCAGCTTCTGGGAGAGCGACGGGATCGCGCCGTCTCCGGTCTCTCCCGGCCCTGTGTTCGATTTCATCCTAACTTACCTTCATGTTCGTACTTACGAAAAATTATCGATATTTCTACATGGGGGCCGGAACAAGGCAAGGTGCAGATTGGTTGCGCAAAATGCCGCGCATAGGTCCGGATCATGCCGGATCGCCCGGAAGGAAAGGGGCACAGAATGGCAAGGAACCTGCTGGATTACGCGGGGAAGACGGTGCTCATCACCGGCGCGGCGTCCGGAATCGGGCGGGCAACTGCCCGGGCATTCGCCGAACAGGGCGCGCGGATCGTGATCGGCGATATCGGCGAAGGCGCAGCCGAAACGGTTGCCCAGATCCGGTCGGATGGCGGCGAAGCCATCTTCGTGCCCACCAATGTCGCCGATGCGGAATCGGTTCAGGCGCTGGTGAAGGCCGCAATCGACAGTTTTGGCCGGATCGACGCGGCGTTCAACAATGCCGGCGTGCTGCCGCCGACCGCCGAGCTCGCGGAAATGAGCGAGGCCGATTTCGACCGGGTGATCGCGGTCGATCTGCGCGGGGTTTTCCTGTGCCTGAAGTATGAGATCCGCGCGATGCTGGAAACGGGCGGCGGCGCCATCGTGAACACCGCCTCGGTCGCGGGCGTGATCGCCGATCCGGGCATGGCGCCCTATGTGGCGGCCAAGCATGGCGTCATCGGGCTGACCAGGGCCGCAGCACTGGATTACGCCAGGCGCGGCATCCGCGTGAACGCGCTGGCGCCCGGCCTGATCCGCACGCCGATGACGGACCGCTGGCTGGCCGACCCGGCGATCAGCAGCGCCCTGATGGCGAACAGCCCGATGGGTCGTCCCGCCGAGCCGGACGAAATGGCCGGTGTCGTGCTGTTCCTCTGCTCGCCCGCTGCCTCGTTCGTGAACGGCGCGGTCTATCTGGCCGATGGCGCGATGACGGCACACTGACGCCGCCACGAATATTCCCACAACAAATTGACCTGAAAGGAAAAAACATGAATCGCCTGACATTCATGACGGTGCTGGGGGCAGCTGCCGTGGCGCTCGCCACCGCCTCCGTCGCTGCACAGAACAACAAGGCCCCCTGGCCCGCCACGGAAGCCGGCAAGCCCGCACCGGTGGTCCCCGGCATGCCGGAGGCGCTGGCCAAGCATCTGAAGACGTTCGACGATCTCGATTTCCGGGTCTATACAAATCAGGAATGGAAAGACCTGCACAAGAGCCATGCCGAGAATATCGTGGTGCATTACCCGGACGGCCACACCACCACCGGCATCCCGGATCATATCAAGGCCCTGAACTTCATGTGGACCTTCGCGCCGGACAACCGGATCACCCAGCACCCCGTCCGCTTCGGAACGGCTGACGGCCAGTGGACTGCCGTGATGGGCTATCTGGACGGTACCTTCACCAAGCCGATGGACCTCGGCAACGGCACCGTCATCCAGCCGACCGGCAAGAGCTATCATCTCCCCATGGCGACGCTGGGGCGGTGGAACAAGGACGGCACGATGGATGAAGAATTTCTGTTCTGGGACAATTCCACATTGATGCAGCAAATCGGCGCGCAATAAGGGGCGTCTGCATGATCGGCGCGTTCCACGGGCATCCGGCCCGTCGGGCGCGCCGGTCGCCGATCCTGCCCGGAGCGCCCCATGTACCACGCCCCCACCCTTGCCACCCTGCCCCCGGCGCAGTTCCACGCCGAGCTGCAATCCCAGCTCTCCGGCCTGATCGCGGGCGAACCCAATGCACTCGCCAATGCCGCCAATTGCGCGGCGCTGATCTACGATCAGATGCCCGATCTCAACTGGGCCGGTTTCTACTATGTCGAACCCGAAAGCGGCGATCTCGTCGTCGGCCCCTTCCAGGGCAAGCCCGCCTGCGCCCGCATCGCGCCGGGCAAGGGCGTCTGCGGCGCGGCGGTGGAACGCGGCGAAAGCATCCTGGTGCCGGATGTGCATGAATTCCCCGGCCATATCGCCTGCGATGCCGCCTCCCGCTCGGAACTGGTGATCCCGCTCCGCCGCGACGGCCGCATCTTCGGTGTGCTCGATCTGGACAGTCCGCTCCCCAACCGCTTCACCCCTGAGGATCAGGCGGGCCTCGAGGCGCTGATGGCGATCCTCCTCAAATAGAGTCCCTCTCCCCTTCGCGGGGTTCCAAAGCCGCCCGCAGCCCCTATCCCTGCCTCCCAGAGGGAGAGGGACAGATGAACAACCTGCCAGATTTCGGCGGCAAGCGCGTGCTGGTCGTCGGCGGCTCCAGCGGCATCGGCAACGGCATCGCGCAGGCGTTCCGGGCGCAGGGCGCGGATGTCCATATCTGGGGCACGCGCGCAAGCGCCGCCGATTATGCCGGCACGGAAGGCTCGAATCTCTCCGGCCTCCACTACAGCCAGGTCGATGTCTCGGATTTCGAAGCCATCGCCGGCTGGCCGATCCCGTTCGACAGCCTCGATGTCCTCATCCTCTGTCAGGGCATCGTGCTCTACCGCCGCAAGGAATTCGAAACCGCCGGGTTCCGCAATGTGGTGGATGTGAACCTGAACAGCCTGATGGCCTGTGCGGAGAAGTTCCAACCGCTGCTGGCCCCGGCGAAGGGCAGCCTCATCATCGTCAGCTCGGTCGCTGCTTTCCAGGCCACCTTGGGCAACCCGGCCTATGGCGCCTCCAAGACGGGCGCGATGGGCCTCACCCGCTCGCTGGGGCAGGCCTGGGCGCCGCTGGGCATCCGGGTGAACGGCATCGCGCCGGGCATGGTGCCCACCAAGATGACGGAAGTGACGACGAAAAACCCCGAACGCGCCGAAGGCACGCTGCAGCGCATCCCGCTCGGCCGCTTCGGCTCCCCGCAGGACATGGCCGGTGTCGCCCTGTTCCTCGCCTCGCCCATGGCCGCCTATGTCGTCGGCCAGACCATCCCCGTGGACGGAGGACTGATCCTGTGACAGCCGATCTCACCGAAGGCCCCATCCTCACCCGCCTTGAAGGGGAGACGCTTTTCGTCACCCTGAACCGGCCCGATCAGCTGAACGCGATGGACAATATGCTGGTCGAAGGCCTGCGCCAGCTGTTCCTCGATCTCTACTGGCGGCGCGACGTGCGGGTGGTGGTGCTCACGGGCGCGGGCCGCGCCTTCTGCGCCGGGCTCGATCTCAAAAGCTTCAACGCCGGCGGCACCGGCGGCAGCACGGCGGATGGTCTGGATGGCCAGCGTCGCATCGCAGACATCGTGATCGCCATGCGGCGCTGCCCGCAACCCATCATCGCGCTCGTCAACGGCCCGGCCTCGGGCGGCGGTTTCGCGGTGGCGCTGGCGGCCGACGTGCGCATCGCCACCCCCACGGCGAAGATGAACGCCGCCTTCATCCGCATCGGCCTGACGGCCTGCGACATCGGCGTCTCCTATTTCCTGCCCCGCATGGTCGGCTCGTCCGTGGCGGCGGAATATATGCTGACAGGCCGCTTCTTCACGCCTGAGCGCGCCCAGCAGCTCGGCCTCGTCTCCGCTGTGGTCGACCCGGCCGATCTCGACGCCCACGGCCGCGCGCTGGCAGAGGAAATGCTCCACGCCAGCCCGCTGGGCCTCCGCCTCACCAAGGACGCGCTGAACCATTCGATCGATGCAGGCGGCCTCGAAGCCGTGATCGCCATGGAAGACCGCAACCAGGTCCTCACCGCCCGAGACGTGCATTTCGCCGAAGGCGTGCAGGCCTTCCTGGAAAAGCGAAAACCGAACTACCGCTGACGACACCCGCGCTAAAAAGCGCCGGATCGCCCTTCGCCGCCAGCAAAGCGCCTCGCGCCGGCCACCGTCTCGCCGCTCGAAAGCGTGGCGCTGCCATGGGCATGTTCCAGCCGCAGCGCTTCCTCTTCCGAAAGGCCCCGCTGCCGTTTCAGCGCCGCCCGGTCGCCGCGCAGGCAGGCCTGCGGAAAGGTCGCGATCTCCTTCGCCAGCGCCACGGCCGCATCCACCGCCGTGTCCGCTGCGACCACCCGATTGGCAAGCCCCATCTGCAGCGCCTCCGCCGCGCCCACCGGCCGGCCGGTCAGCACAAGGTCCATCGCCCGGCTCTCGCCCACCAGCCGCGCCAGCCGGAAGGTGCCGCCGTCGATCAGCGGCACGCCGAAGCGGCGGCAGAAGATGCCGAAGGTCGCATCCTCGGCCATCACCCGCAGGTCGCACCACAGCGCCAGTTCCATGCCGCCCGCCACCGCATGGCCCTCGATGGCGGCGATCACCGGCTTCGACAGCAACAGCCGCGTCGGCCCCATCGGCCCCGGCGATCCGACCCCGCCCGGCTCCACCGGATTGCCCTCGCCGCGTGCCACTGCCTTCAGGTCCGCCCCGGCGCAGAAGGCCCCGCCGGACCCTGCCAGCACGGCAACGCTGGCGGTCTCGTCCTCGTCAAAATCCCTGAACGCCGCGAACAGCGCCCGCGCCGTGGTCCCGTCGACGGCATTGCGCGCTTCAGGCCGCTCGATACTGATCACCGTCACCGGCCCGTCGCGGGCCACGCGCACGGTCATTTCCCGCCGATCCCCAGCGTCTCCTTCGCCTCTTCCTTGTCGCGCTCCCGCAGCGCCAATGCCACCAGGAAAGCCGCATCCGCGATCAGTTCCAGCCCAAGCACCACGCCCAGGAACCCGGCCGACACCTCGGCCCAGTTGAACAGGGTGATCAGCCCCAGCACCACGGAAATCGCGCCCGATCCAAGGAATAGCAGCACATAGCGCGACTGCTTGAACCCCGGCACGCTCAGCAGCTTGGCAAGCCCGCCGCCGATCAGCAGCAGCGCGAACAGGAACGGCAGCCCCACCGGCCCCACCGCGCGCGGATCGCCGAATTTCAGGCTGAGCCCGGCATAGACCAGCGCCACCCCCACCAGCCCGGGCAGGATCATGGTCAGCGGCCGCACCCGCTTCCGCAGCACGACTCCCAGCAGATAGATTGCGCCCGCCCCCACCAGCAGCCAGGGGATGATCCCCGCCACCAGCCCGGTGACCGACACCGGATTGAACATGATATATAGCCCGATCGCCGCCAGCACGCCCGCCAGCACCGTCCGCACCTGCCAGTTCATTTCGAAAGCCCTCTCGCTGTGTGGCCCCATGGTGGCGGCGAACCGTGGCGGGCGCAAGCCGCGACGGTTCGCCGCAACGTCAGCTCAGGCAGCCCAGCGCAGGATCGCGGCCACCGGGCTGTCGGTCGGCAGATCCTGCGCGCGCACCGCCAGCACGCGACCGCCGGTGTCCAGAACGCGCCGCGCGATCTCGTCCACCACCCCATAGGCAACCGCGTCATCGGTCTCGGCGAAGGTCACCGCGCCGCTCTTGTCGTCAACACTGCCGGGCACGGTGCGGTCGATATCCACCAGCAGCGTCTGCACGGCGCCCTGCGTCGCTGCACGCGCCGCCTGATCGATGTCGGCCGTCGCCCGCGCGCTGCCCTTGCGATCCGCGAACTCCGCCTTCAGCACCTCGATCTCCCCGGCATGCTGGCGATCCAGCAGGCGGCGGGCAGCTTCGGACAGCTCGCTGTCGGACAGGCTCTCGGGCGTGGTGTCGATGCCGAACGGCGCCAGATGGGCATAGCTCGAAACCGAGCGGTAATGCGCCGCGAGCGAGGTTTCCGCCGCCAGGAACAACGGCACATGCTTGCCCGCGAAATAGGGGCGCAGTGCCCGGTCCACCGCGCGGCAGAACTGCGTCAGCCGCGTGCGCTGCCCGGCGGAGGTGTCGCTGCGGCGGCTCTCGGTCCGCACGCCCAGAGAGGAGATGCCCAGCGCATCGGTCGCGCTTTTGGGCAGGTCCGCCACCCGCACTTCGGTGGCGGGCTGGTCCGCCGTCAGCTGCAGCAGCCGCACATGGCCGGTGGAAAGCGCCAGCACATAGGCGCCCTGCCCGAAGGTCACGGCGCGGAGCAGCGGCTTCAGGTGGAAACGATCGGATACGGCAACGGCCGCCGTCAGCGCGTTCGGCACGCGGAAGGTGCGCACGGCCTCCGGCGTGGCATAGATCGCCAGACTGTTGGCCAGGAAGCGCCAGAAATCATCATCGTCCACCAGTTCCGCCAGCGCGTCCTCGATCGCCTCGCGCTCCTTCTTCGGATGGCCGGCGGCTTCCAGCTGCGCCAGCGCCTCATGCGCCAGATTCTTCAGCACGATGCGGTCGCCGGAAATCTCGCCGGCCACCGGCGTGGTCGGCAGAAAGATGGAAACGCTCGCCGGATCGCGAGCCTCGGCCAGCGCGCGCAGGTCGGATTCGGTGGGGATGTCGACATGAAGAAGCATGGACTCGCTTTCGTTGCTTTTGCGTTGTCCATCCCTTCTGCCGCAGGCACATGACTGTCTTCTTGCGCTACATCATGGTTTCGCAACACAGTGTCGCCATCACCCTTATATCCCCCGCAAAACAGGAGCACAGATAATGGGACAATTGGTGGTTCTCGGCTTCGACGGCCTCACGGCGGCCGACGAGGTGCTGAACAAGGTTCGCGGCCTGAAGGCGGAACATCTGATCGATCTGGAAGATGCCGTCGTCGTGGAACGCGATGCCGAGGGCAAGGTGCATATCAAGCAGGCCCTGAACCTGACCGCGCTGGGGGCCACCTCCGGCGGGCTGTCCGGTGCCTTCTGGGGCACGCTCGTCGGCCTCATCTTCCTGAACCCGCTGGCCGGCTTTGCCATCGGCGCCGCCACCGGCGCGGGCGCGGGCGCGCTGTCCGGCAGCCTGATGGATTATGGTGTGAACGACGATTTCGTGAAGAAGCTGTCGGAAACCATCCCCAACAATTCCTCCGCGCTGTTCGTGCTGGTGCGCGAAGTCACGATGGACAAGGTGGTGGACGCCATCCAGCCTTGGCATCCGCGCGTGCTGAACACCTCGCTCTCCAACGAGCAGGAAACCAAGCTGGTCGAGGCGCTGAAAGCCCAGACGGCCTGACAGGATTGGCGAGGGGCTGCCTCAGCGGCCCTTCGCCTTCACCTCCCGGTCCAGGAAGTCCAGGATCGTGGTCCACAGATGCTGTTGCAGCGCCGGATCGTTGATGCGGTGGGTCTGCCCCGGATAGACCATCGTCCCGAACGGCTTGCCGGCCTTCTGATAGGCGGCGATGGCGCGGGCCGAATGATCGAACACCACATTGTCGTCGGCCAGCCCGTGCACGATCAGCAGCGGGTCCGCCAGCGCGGCGGCATCGCGAGTGATGTCGCTCGCCTCGTAGGGCGTGGGATCTGTCACCGGATTGCCCAGATAGCGCTCGGTATAAAAGGTGTCATACAGCCGCCAGTCCGTCACCGGCGCGCCTGAGATCCCGGCCGTGAACGCGCCCGGATGTTTCGTCAGCAGCCGCTGCACCATATAGCCGCCATAGGACCAGCCATAGATGGCGACCTTGCCGCCATCGATCCCCGGCTGCGCCTTCAGCCAGGTCAGCCCGGCCATCTGGTCGTCCACCTCGGGGAAGCCCAGCCGCCGATAGATGGGCGCCTCGAACGCCACGCCACGGTCCGGCGTGCCGCGGCCGTCCAGCTGGAAGATCGCCCAGCCCTGCTGCAACAGATACTGGTGCAGCGGCGTGCCAAAGGCATGGCGCACCCGGCGCGCGCCCGGCCCGGCATAGATTTCCATGAACACCGGGGCCTTTTCCCCCGGCTTCAGGCCTGGCGGCAGAGTCAGGGCGTAATAGATGTCCGTCTTGCCGTCCGCCGCCTTCAGCGTGCCGAAGCGCGGCGCCGCATGCGCGGGCAGGCTGGCGGCATAGGGAATGTCGGCCGCGCTCAGCTGGCGGCGGACCTGCATGGGGCCGCCGTCGGTCGTCGCCAGCACCACGGTCGACGGCTTGTCCGGCGAAGAGGCCGTCAGCAGCAGGGCCGAGCCCTTCCGGTCCGACACGCTTTCGGTCCAGCCGCCGGGCGCCGTCAGCCGCTCCACCGGGCCGCCCGCCAGACGCGTGCGATACAGCGACTTTTCCAGCGGAGTGTCGCGAAAACCGGTGAACAGGATGGTTCCGGCCGCCTCGTCCACCGCCAGCAGTTCGTCCACCGGCCATTGCCCCTGCGTCACGGGCTTCAGCCGCGCCCCGTCCCACAGATAGATGTGGTTGTAGCCGCTGCGTTCAGAGGCCCAGAGGAAGCGCCTGCCGTCCGCCAGCACCCTGAGGCTGTCGTGCAGGTTGATCCATGTGTCGGATTTCTCGCTCAGCAGCACGCGGGACTTGCCGGTGGCGGCGTCCACCAGCAGCAGGTCCAGCAGCTTCTGGTCGCGGGACTGGCGCTGCACCAGCAACTGGTCCCTGTTCAGCCAGTTCACCCGGGCGAGGTAGATATCCGGGTTCGGCCCCAGATCGACCTGCACCGGCGCGCCGCCGTCCAGCGGATGGATTTCCAGTGAGACGAGCGCATTCGGGGTTCCGGCGAAGGGATAGCGCTGTTCGAACACGCTGGTGCCGCTGGCGCCGATGGCGGCGCGCACGGCGACCTTCACCGGGCTTTCATCCACCCGGGCGATGGCGATGCGGCGGTCATCCGGGGCCCACCACTGCCCCGTCATGCGCTTCATTTCCTCCTGCGCCACGAACTCGGCGACGCCATAGCTGATCAGGCCGCCGCCCCCCGTGGTCAGGGCGCGCTCCTGCCCGGTCGCAAGTTCCGTTACGAACAGATTCTGGTCGCGCACGAAGCTGATGTGGCTGCCCTTCGGGCTGATCTTCGCATCGATCTCGCTCGCGGGGGTCGCAGTCAGCTGGCGCGGGGCGCCTTGCAGCGGCGCCAGCCAGATGTCGCCGTCCAGCGGCACCAGCAGCGTCTGCCCGTCCGGCGCCCAGTGATAATCCACAATGCCCCGCACAGACGCCAGCCGGGCACGCTCGCGCCGCATCAGCTCCGCCTCGGACAGCTTGGCGGGCGCGGCCGACAGGGCCAAGCTGTCCACCGCCATCCGGCGCGTGCCCGTCTCCACCTCTTCCACCCACAGGTCATAGCGCAGCTGGTCGTCGGCGCGGGGCTGCAGCCAGGCGATGTGGCGCCCGTCCGGCGCGATGGTCAGCAGCCGGGGCGGCGTGCCGAGCAGGGGCGGGTTGGCGAACAGCCGGTCCAGCGTCAGCGGCGGCGGTGCAGGCCGCGATTCAGGTTGGGCGAAGGCGGTTCCGGCGGCCAGAAGCAGGGTTGCAATGGTCAGTTTGCGCATGAGTGACGGCGTGGCGGCAATCGCCGCCAAGTTCAAGCTTGCAATAGATTATTGGTTACCGCAGCTTCCGTTCATACCGCGTTGCAGCATTACGTGGTTAATTGCGCGTAGCCTGGCGTTGACTTTGCGAGTCGCTTCCTCACATTGGGACCCAAGGGGTTCGGACAATGGGCAATTTTCCGCTACCGGAGCATTTGACGGGTTGGTGCGAGCAGCAGGTCGACAACGGCCGGGCTGTGAGTGTCGACGCCTATGTTGCTCAGCTGGTTGCGGAAGACCGGATCCGCAGGGACCGGCTGCTGCTGCGCCGCAAGGCGATCGGGGAGGCGCGCGCCTCCGGCATCTCCATGGAAGCGCCCGACTCACTCTTGACACGCCTGCTGTCTGAAATGCCCCGTCCCGGCCGGGACAAGGTGCGCGAAGCCATTCGCGAAGGCCGGGCCAGCGGCGCCTCCTATGCCTCCATCGACGGGATTCTGGCCCGCGCCCTTCAGCCGCGACAGTCACAAGCGGCATGAGTGTGCTGAAACTCACGATCCGGGCGGAGAAGGACTTATCCGAGATCTTCGCCCAGGTGGCGCATGAATTCCGCTTCTTCGGCGAGGATGCCGCGCGCAGCTATTGCGAGGGCCTGAAAGACACGCTGGAGCAGCTGGCGCGCTATCCGATGAACGGCCGCGCAGAACCCTCCATCGACGACCGCACCCGCAGCCAGCCGTTCCGCAAGCATGTCATCTATTATGAGATAGAGGGTGACGGAATCGTGGTGCTCCGCGTGTTGCCGGAAGCTGTTTCCGCCTGAGGGAAGTTCGGCTAGGCATGGCCCGATGGAGACCATGCAATGAGCAATGACAATGTACGGGCGCTTGAGGTTGTAGCGGCGGATTTCGCCGGATTTTCCAGGGTGTTGCAGAAGGTCTTAACGGTCGAACTGGAAAGCTTCCAGGGGCTTTCCGGGCAATATGGGCTGTATGAGGATGTGGACGGCGTGCAGGCCCGGCTGCTGCGGCTGACGGCGCATATCCTGTCCGCTCTGGAATCCCTGCGCGACAACGGGTTCGAGGACAGCGGGCTGTGGGCCGCCTCCCGGCAGGTGGAGTTGCTGGACAGCCTGCTGGAGCAGCTGGACCGCTATGTGATCGTGGCCGACCTGCGCGGCGCCACGCTGACTTCGGGCGACCTCCTGAAGAAGCTGCAGGGCTGGCTGAAGACGCTGCGGGACTGGCTGACCGGCGTGCGCAAGCAGCTGGCGGCGATCGCCGGGGAAGCCTGAGAAACTCAGGCCTTCTTCTCGTCCACGATCTTCAGCTTGCCCTTGCTGCCCTTCCCGTCGGGCGTGAGATCCAGGCTGAAGCGTTCGCCATCCTTGGTGGTGCCCTTGAGGCTGTTGCCGGAGCGGGTGACGCTGTGGCCCTGTTCCTGCATCTGCGCGAGATACCAGCCTGCGACGGTGTCGGGCGTGGCCGGGGCCGTGAAGGCGACGTCGACGGTCGCGGATTTGACCCCGCCCTTTTCGTTGGCGACCGAGGCGATCTGGTTGACGTTCGCGCCGGGATAGAGGCCGACGCCGCCCAGTTCGACCCTGGTGTTCTCGCCCAGCTTGCCAGCGACGCCTTCGGGCAGGCGGATGCTGGCCCCGCCGCCGCCGGGCAGATCGATGGCGATTTCTCCGCTGTCTCCATCGGTCTTCACCACCACGCGCTTTTCGATCTGGACGTCTCCGTCCTTGCCGGTGGTGGCGGTGGCGGTTTCGCGCACGGTTTCGGTTTCCGTGGAGCCGCAGGCGGCAAGCGGGAGCGTGGCGGCGAGAAGGAGGATGAGGGGTGTTTTCATGGACGCGAATGTGCCGTGGCGTGGGCGAATGCGCGAGTGATTTTCGATGAATGGGGTTGGCCGAAGGCGGCCGCAGTCAAGGCGCAGCCTTGGCCTGCGGACTCGCCGAAGGCCCGGCCGGCGGGGCGTGGGCCATCGGGCCCACGAACCCGTCCGACGAGCGGGCTTTGCCCGCAATCTTCCTTCTTCTGATCCCCCCGTAGCGGACTCGGCGGCTCAGCCGCCGGCCGCGTGGAACATCAAATAACCACATTGGTTGTTCCACGTGGAACATCGCCCTACACTTTGTTCTCAACGGCTTGCGTGTAGGAGCTGTAGGATTTGTAGGAAATGTTCCACGCGATTGCAGCGGCTCCCACTCACGAAACCCTGAAAGCCATGTCGAAGACGTCCTTGAACATGGCTTTCAGGGTGTATGTGGAATTGGAAATAACAGAAGCAAAAGCGAGGAAAAGCTAGTGCAGGCTGACTTCGCACGCGCCACCGACCATATGCTCTTTTCAGGCCGTCTGGCGAATGTGAGTCCGGCGGCGAACAGCAGCGCCGACGAGGCCGAAGCCTGCAATCATGCTCATCCATATCGTTGGCTCGGGAATGCCGCCAACGCCTCCCGGCTGAGTTGTGACGCCGCCGACAGGGATGTTCGTTGATCCCGGAAACGGACCGAGATCAGATTCCACACGCGTGAACGCAGGAATCGCGCCTTGGAATTCGGCAACGGTGAGCAAGCCAATTCCGGTCCCATAAACGCCGACTGATCCAAGCCATTCACGCTTGAAACCAAGGCTGATCTTCTCCGTCCCCGGATAAGCGAAGCGCTGGGTAAGACTGAAACCATCGATTTTTTGCGACGGATTATGAGGATTGCTGGTGAAATAGACGCTCAGCAAGGCAACATTGTTGCTGTATGACCATGTGTCCGCTGCAATCGCCAGATACTGGTCAGCCGAACCTGTCGGCGCGAGGAAATCCTGCGTATAGAAAGTGAAGGCTGGGAAGTAGGGGTCTTCCTCGTCATCATAGCCAGCAAAGCTATAGCTGACATAAGCCTGCACCGGTGCCGAAAAGGCGATTGCGCACGCGACAAGCGTATTCCGTAACTTCATCTGATCTCCACTCCACGCTTACACACTGTTGCTGCTGAAGACAGCAGACACGTCGATTTTCATGCTTAAACAGACTATTGGGAGGGGCATTGGGTGTCAAACATCCTGCGGGCTGTTAAGGATGTTTCGCGATGCAGCGAAGCCAAGGAGGGTCGAATGGCTTGATCGCTCGAGCACCCTTTTGTCTGACAAGAACTTGTCGAGCGATTGGCCGCTCCATTTATGGCGGTCCCCGCTTTCGACCGGGAGACAGCGTGGACTGGGGTTAGGATTTGCGCGTCAGCCAGTCGTCTACATCCTGAGCAACCGCGTGCTGACGGCACGCTGCACATCGGCGTGACGGCAAACCTGCCCGCGCGGCTGGCGCAGCATCTGCGCGGAGACGGATCGGCGTTCGTGAAGCGCTATAATCTGCACCGGCTGGTTTATGCCGAGAAGTTGCCGGACATTGCCGCCGCGATTGCGCGAGAGAAGGCCTTAAAGGCGTGGAATCGGGCCTGAAAATTCAGGAGGCCGTATACTTCACTCTCACAAGAAGGCGGCCGTCAGCAAAGCTGACGAGTCCGCCAAAGCTTGAAAGATAGAGGAGGTTGCGGGCAAAGCCCGCTCGTCGGACGGGTTCGTGGGCCCGATGGCCCACGCCCCGCCGGCCGGGCCTTCGGCGAGTCTGCGGGCCTTCAGAAAATCGCTGCGCAATTTTCCTCCAGGCCGCAGCCGCCTTTCGGCCTACTCAGCCGCCCCAACCCCGCCCAGCAGATCCGCCTCACCAGCCACATCATTGGCCACAACCTCAACCTTGGCTTCCTGCCTGAGGTCGAACTTGTCCCACACCTCGTTCCAGTTGCCCTTCGTCGCGGCCTTGGAATATTCCGTGGCGCGGGTTTCGAAGAAGTTGGCGTGCTCCACCCCGTTCAGCAGCGGTTGCAGCCAGGGCAGCGGGTGCTCCTCGATCAGATAGATGGGTTGCAGGCCCAGCTGCTTCAGGCGCCAGTCCGCGATGAAGCGGATGTAACGCTTGATCTCGATGGCGGACATGCCGGGAACCGGGCCCATTTCGAAGGCGAGGTCGATGAAGGCGTCCTCCAAGCGGACCGTCTTCTGGCAGATATCGGTGATATCGTCCCGGACGGACTTGGTGAGGCAGCCGCGTTCGGCGCAGAAGGCGTGGAACAGGCGGGTGATGCCCTCGCAGTGCAGGCTTTCGTCGCGTACCGACCAGCTGACGATCTGGCCCATGCCCTTCATCTTGTTGAAGCGCGGGAAGTTCATCAGCATCGCGAAGCTGGCGAACAGCTGAAGACCTTCCGTGAAGCCCCCGAACATGGCGAGCGTGCGGGCGATATCCTGATCGCTGTCCACCCCGAAGGTGTTCAGATAATCATGCTTGTCGCGCATTTCCTTGTAGCTGAGGAACGAGCTGTATTCGCTTTCCGGCATGCCGATGGTGTCGAGCAGGTGCGAATAGGCCGCGATATGCACGGTTTCCATGTTGCTGAACGCCGTCAGCATCATCTTGATCTCGGTGGGCTTAAACACCCGGCCGTATTTCTCGTGGTAGCAATCCTGCACTTCCACATCGGCTTGGGTGAAGAAGCGGAAGATCTGGGTGAGCAGGTTGCGCTCATGATCGGCGAGCTTCTGCGCCCAATCCCGGCAATCCTCGCCCAGCGGCACTTCTTCCGGCAGCCAGTGCAGCTGCTGCTGGCGCTTCCAGAAATCATAGGCCCAGGGATATTCGAAGGGCTTGTAGACGCGGGAGGCTTCGAGAAGGGGCATGGCGGATTATCCTTGGGAAGTATGGAACGAATGTAGAACAGAAAGCCTCCGGCGGGAAGGGGCGTGACGCCCCTTCACCCCCTTCACGCGGCGCAGGCGCGACAGCCTGAGGAGCGTGGCGGTGGGGAGGACCGGGCGGCGGCGGCGGGGGGGCCGACTGCGGGGAGGGGCTTGCATGTCAGCCGGCCTCCCGCGCGGATGTGGGGGCGGTGGCGAGCACCTGCGTGACCGCGACGACAGTGATCGCCGCAATGGCGAACAGGGCGACATCCCGGGCCACACGCAATTTCCGCCGTGGCGACGAAATGTGCGTGGGTGCAGCGAGATCATCGCATGCCTGCCCCGGGCCCCGACCCGGGGGCTGGGGTGCAGGGGCAGAGCCCCCGCGGTCACCCTGCCCGCCCAAGCCCATCATTGGCAGGCCAGGCACTCGTCATAGTCGCGCAGCTCGACTTCGATCTGGCGCAGTTCGGGCGTGTTGTCTGAGTCCACCGCGCCCGCGAAGCCGGCGCGCTGGATGGATTTGGAGCGGAGATAATAGAGGCTCTTGATGCCAAGTTCCCAGGCGCGGAAGTGGAGCATCAGCAGATCCCATTTCTCCACATCGGCCGGGATGAACAGGTTCAGCGACTGCGCCTGATCGATATAGGGCGTGCGATCCCCGGCGAGTTCCAGCAGCCAGCGCTGGTCAATCTCGAACGCGGTCTTGAAGGTGGCCTTTTCATCCGGGTTCAGGAAATCGAGGTGCTGGACCGAGCCGCCCTGTTCCAGGATGGTGCTCCACACGGCGTCGGAGTTCTTCGCCTTTTCGATCAGCAGCTTTTCCAGATAGGGGTTGCGCACCACGAAGCTGCCGGAAAGCGTCTTGTGGGTGTAGATGTTGGCCGGGATCGGCTCGATGCAGGCGCTGGTGCCGCCGCAGATGATGCTGATGCTGGCGGTGGGCGCGATCGCCATCTTGCAGCTGAACCGCTCCATCACGCCGCGGTCGGCGGCGTCCGGGCAGGGGCCGCGTTCCACGGCGAGCATCATCGAGGCTTCGTCCACCTTGGTGCGGATGTGGCGGAACATCTTGTTGTTCCAGGCCTTGGCCGGCGCGGATTCGAAGGGGATGCCGCGCGCCTGATAGAAGCTGTGCAGCCCCATCACGCCCAGGCCCACCGAACGTTCCCGTTCCGAGGCATATTTGGCGCGCGCCATTTCGGTGGGGGCGCGCTCGATATAGTCGGTCAGCACATTGTCGAGGAAGCGCATCACATCCTCGATGAAGCGGCCGTCCTTGCTCCACTGGTCCCAGGTCTCGAAATTGAGGCTGGAGAGGCAGCAGACGGCGGTGCGGTCGTTGCCCAGATGATCCTTGCCGGTGGGCAAAGTGATTTCCGAGCAGAGGTTCGAAGTGGAGACCTTCAGGCCCAGGTCGCGCTGGTGCCGGGGCATGTTGTTGTTCACATGATCGATGAACACCAGATACGGCTCTCCGGTGCGCAGGCGCACCTCGACCAGCTTCTGGAACAGGGAACGGGCATTCACCGTCTGGCGGACGGAGCCGTCCTTGGGCGAGCGCAGCTCGAAATCGCCGCCCGCGCGCACGGCCCGCATGAATTCATCGGTGATGAGCACACCATGGTGCAGGTTCAGCGCCTTGCGGTTGAAATCGCCCGTGGTGGTGCGGATTTCGAGGAATTCCTCGATCTCGGGGTGGTTGATGTCGAGATAGACGGCGGCGGAACCCCGGCGCAGCGAGCCCTGCGAGATGGCCAGCGTGAGCGAATCCATCACGCGCACGAAGGGGATGATGCCCGAGGTCTTGCCGTTCAGGCCGACGGGTTCGCCGATGCCACGCACATGGCCCCAATAGGTGCCGATGCCGCCGCCGCGCGCCGCCAGCCAGACATTCTCCGTCCAGGTGTCGACGATGCCTTCCAGGCTGTCGGAGACGGAGTTCAGATAGCAGCTGATGGGAAGGCCGCGCCCGGTGCCGCCGTTGGAGAGCACAGGGGTGGCCGGCATGAACCACAGATTCGAAATATAGTCATACAGGCGCTGGGCGTGCTCGGCATCATCCGCATAGGCGGCCGCGACGCGGGCGAACAGATCCTGGCAGCCTTCGCCGGGCAGCAGATAGCGATCCTTCAGCGTCTCGATTCCAAATGCGGTCAGCAGGGAATCGCGCGAGGGGTCCGTCTTCACCGGGAAGCGGGGGCCGTAGATCGCATGGCTGTCCGGCTTGGCGGACGCTGCGGTGGCTGCGACATCGCCTTCGGGTGGCGTTTCGCTGCGCTGGAAATCCATTGTCATCCCCTCTGTCTCTACTTTTCGAGGCGGGCCGGAAACGCTGGGTTTCCTGCCTGCCAATATAGGTTGGCTTGCCCGATTCTGCAGCCCCGGCAGCGTTGGTCGCGCCATGGATTGAGCCGAACCGGACACAAGTTGTTGGGGTTCATTCCCTGCCCCCCACACAAGGGATAGTGCCAAATCCCCACAACGTTGCAAGCCCGATATTTTGCGCCGGGGACAATCTTGGGCATTGACAGGCTTGTGGCGCCCACCCCGGGGAACGCCTCTTGCGGGGAAGCCGCGGGGTGCGCCAGAGGGTTTCGGCTTTCCCACCCTTTCTCCCCCAATCCATGCACAGCTTTCGGCGGGCTTGGCTTTCCGCAGCCCGAGGGTCTAGAGCGGCGGCCGACAAAGGAGATTTGGAACGATGGGTCTGATCCGGGCCGAGGATGTGATCGAAAGCGTGGCCGACGCGCTGCAGCATATCAGCTATTTCCACCCGCTGGATTACATAGAGGCGCTGGGCAACGCCTATGCGCTGGAAGAATCCCCGGCGGCGAAGGATGCCATCGCGCAGATTCTGACGAACAGCCGCATGTGCGCCGAAGGGCATCGGCCCATCTGCCAGGACACCGGCATCGTCGCGGCCTTCGTGAAGGTGGGCATGGGCGTTCGGTGGGACGGCACGATGACGCTGGACCAGATGATCAACGAAGGCGTGCGGCGCGGTTACGGCAACCCGGACAACAAGTTGCGCGCCTCCATCGTGGCCGATCCCGCCTTTGGCCGCGTCAACACGCGGGACAATACCCCCGCCGTGATCCATGTGGAGATGGTGCCCGGCGACCATCTGGAGATCGGGCTGGCGGCCAAGGGCGGCGGCAGCGAGAACAAGAGCAAGTTCGTGATGCTGAATCCCAGCGATTCGATTCCGGACTGGGTGGTGAAGACGGTGCCGCTGATGGGCGCCGGCTGGTGCCCGCCCGGCATGCTGGGAATCGGCATCGGCGGCACCGCCGAAAAGGCGATGGTGATGGCCAAGGAATCGCTGATGGGCCCCATCGACATGGCGGTGCTGAAGGCGCGGGGGCCGCAGACCCGCATCGAGGAGCTGCGCATCGAGATCTATGACGCGGTGAACGCGCTGGGGATCGGGGCGCAGGGGCTGGGCGGGCTTTCCACCATCCTGGACGTGAAGATCATCGATTACCCCACTCACGCCGCTTCAAAGCCGGTGGCGATGATTCCCAATTGCGCCGCCACCCGGCACGCGCATTTCCATCTGGACGGCTCCGGCCCGGCCTATCTGCCGGCGCCCGACCTTTCCAAATGGCCGAAGGTGGACTGGAAGCCTTCCCCGGAAGCGATCCGGGTGGATCTGGACACGCTGACGCCGGAGCAGGTGGCAAGCTGGAAGCCGGGCGACCGCATCCTGCTGAACGGCAAGATGCTGACCGGCCGCGACGCCGCGCACAAGCGCATCGCCGACATGCTGGCGAACGGCGAGGAGCTGCCGATCAGCTTCAAGGGCCGGGTGATCTATTATGTCGGCCCCGTCGACCCGGTGCGCGACGAAGTGGTGGGGCCCGCCGGGCCGACCACCGCCACGCGGATGGACAAGTTCACCCGCATGATGCTGGAACAGACCGGCCTGCTGGCGATGGTGGGCAAGGCCGAGCGCGGACCGGTCGCGATCGACGCCATCCGCGATGCGAAGTCCGCCTACCTGATGGCGGTGGGCGGTGCGGCCTATCTGGTGGCGCGCGCGATCAAGGGCGCGAAGGTGCTGGCCTTCGAGGATCTGGGCATGGAAGCCATCTACGAATTCGACGTGCGCGACATGCCGGTGACGGTGGCCGTGGATTCGGAAGGCACCAGCGTCCACAACACCGGCCCGGCCATCTGGGCGAAGCGCATCGCGGAGAAGCAGGCGGAACCGGCCTGAGGTGCTGGGCTTTGCCCCCAAGGCCGTGATCTTCGACATGGACGGGTTGCTGCTGGATACCGAGCGGCTGACCCGGACTGCGATGGAGGAAGAGGCCGCCGCGCGCGGCCTTTCCTTCAATGACGATCTGTTCCTGCGGCTGGTGGGCGTGGATGAAACCGGCACGCGCAGGCGGCTGGCAGACGTGTTCGGGGCAGCATTCGATTATGACGATTTCCGCCCTGCCTATCGCGCGCGGGTGCGGGAGCGGGTGAAGCAGGGCATGCCGATGCGGCCCGGGGCTCCCGAGATGGTGGCGGCCGTGAAGGCGGCCGGCCTGCCGATGGCGGTCGCGACCTCCAGCTGGCTGGCGCAGGCGGAGCCGCATCTGAGGCAGGCGGGCATCTGGCCGCTGCTGGACGCGCTGGTGACGCGCGACGATGTGACCAACGCCAAGCCCGATCCCGAACCCTATCTGCTGGCGGCGAAACGGCTGGGGGTGCCGCCCGCCGACATTCTGGCGCTGGAGGATTCGCACAGCGGGGTGCGGTCTGCCGCGGCCGCGGGCACGCGAGTGGTGATGGTGCCCGATCTGCTGCCCGCGACCGACGAGATGCGCGGCCTTGCCCATGCGGTGGCGCCCGACCTGCATGTCGTGCGGGGCTGGCTGGGGCTGCCCTAACCCGCTGGCTTGCTGCGGCGGGCGATCCAGCCGGTCAGCAGGCTGACCGCCAATATGGGCAGCGGCGAAATCAGCATGAGCACGCCAAGCCCGATATCGGCGCCGCCACCCTGATACGGGCGCAGGATCTTCAGCAGATACCAGCCCCAGAAGGCCAGCGTGGCCAGCATGGCTGCGATCCACGCCGGCCGGCGGCTGTTGAGGAGGAACAGGAAGGGCAGCAGGATGAGGGCGATCTGAGTCCAGCTGCCGCGATCCCACAATGTGGTGAGCGGAACGCCCTTCCCCAACGCGTAGGCCGTATTGCAGGCCAGCACCACAAGAAGGGCGAACAGCACGGCCATCGCGGCCCTGAACAGAAGCTTGTTGCGCACCGGACACCTCCCGAAGCCTGCAAATGGCCGAACTCTGATCCGGATGGATGAGGCCCGCAAGCCTTGTTTACAACATCTTATCAGGGCTTGCTGTAAGGCGTTGCGATCAACCACGAGGGGTCGTGACGTGCGCAACACCATTATGACGACGATTGCCGTTCTGGCAGCCGCTACTTTCCTGGGCGGCACCGCCCATGCTGCCGAACTGATCGTCAACGGCGGGTTCGAGGACCTGGACACCTATTCCGCGCCGGGCAGCCATGGCAGCTACGCCTATCCGGAAGGCTCCGTGGCGGGATGGACCTTTTATGGTGCGGGCCTGATCAACGGCACGACCGCAACCCCCTGGTTCGGCTATGCCGCGCCGCAGGGCTTTTCCGGCAGCCAATATGGCTTCGTGCAGGGCCGGGGCTGGCTGGTGCAGAGCTTCACCGCCGATGTGACCGGCGACCTGCAGCTGAGCTGGCTGGAAGGCTCGCGCCCCGACATCTTCGGCGGCGGCTACAAGGGCGACCAGAGCTATGAAGTGTGGCTGGGCACCACCCTGCTGGGCACCTTCTCCACGCTGAGCGGGCAGGATTTCATCCTGCGTACGCTGACGGGGCCGAGCGTGACCGCCGGCAGCAGCTATAACCTGATCTTCCACGGGTTGTCGGCCAGCGACAACACCGCCTTCCTGGACAATGTGAGCGCCAGCATCAGCCCCACGGGCGGCGTGCCGGAGCCGGCGACCTGGGCGATGATGATTGCGGGCTTCGGCCTGGTGGGCGCCGCCATGCGCCGCCGGACACTGGCGACCGCCTGAATCCGATTAACTGACGGGCGAGAGGGGGGCCGTGCGGCGATGCCGCGCGGCCCTTTCGCACGGCCTAGCTTTGCCTTAAGCCCTTTCTCCCACAGCAGATGAGGGAGAGACGGGATGGCTTTGCGGATCGGGGCTTTGCGGATCTGGGCGCTTGCAGGTGCGGTTCTGGTGGCAGCCCCGGCGCTGGCGGAAACGCCCGAACAACGGCTGGCGGCGAAGGGCTTCACCCTGCCCCAGCCGGTGAAGCCGGTGGCAACCTATGTGACGGCGGCGCGGTCGGGCAATTTGCTGTTCCTTTCCGGCCATGGCCAGTGCGGCACACAGGCCAGCGGCAAGGTGGGCGCCACGCTGACGACCGAAGAGGGGCGCGCCTCTGCCGAGAAGGTCGGCCTCTGCATGCTGGCCACCATCAAGGCCAATGTGGGCGAGCTTTCGAAGGTGAAGCGCTTCGTGCGGATTCTGGGGTTCGTGAACTCTTCGCCCGATTTCACCCAGCATCCGCAGGTGGTGAACGGCTTTTCCGACCTGATGGTGGTGGCCTTCGGGGAAGGCGGCAAGGCACCGCGCAGCGCCGTCGGCGCCCCCAGCCTGCCGATGAACATTCCCGTCGAGATCGAAGCCATCGTGGAGCTGGCCGACTGATTTATGGGCTGGGGCCGCACCGTGCTGATCGCCGTGTGGCTGCTGGGCGGCGGCCTGCTGATCGCCGCGCGCGCGATGGATCCGGGGCCGGTCGATCGGCCGAAGTCCGACCATTTCGACGGAGAGCGCTTCAGCCTGCCCGGCGGCGGGCAGAGCGGCGAGAAGAAGCTGGGCGAATTCCTGCGCTGGCAGCGCACGCGGGAACCCGCGCCCTGGCCGGAGAGCGTGCCGGTGACGCCGGCGGTGCCCGCGGCGCGGGTGGAAGGCGACGCCATCGTCGCGACCATGGTGGGCCATGCCAGCGTGCTGGTGCAGACCGGCGGGCTGAACATCCTGACCGATCCGATCTGGAGCGAGCGGGCGAGCCCATTCAGCTGGACCGGGCCGAAGCGGGTGACGGCGCCGGGGATCGATTTCGACAAGTTGCCGAAGATCGACCTGATCCTGCTGAGCCACGGCCATTACGACCATATGGACCTGCCGACGCTGAAGCGGCTGTGGGATCGGGACAAGCCGCTGATCCTGGTGCCGCCGGGCCATGGCCGGCTGCTGGCGGGGGCGGGCATCGAGGCGCGGGAGCTGGACTGGGGCGAGACGCAGGCGCTGGGGCCGCTGACGACGGTGGCGGAGCCGGTGTATCACTGGTCTTCCCGCTGGTTCCTGGACCGCAACCGGGCACTGTGGGCCGGGTGGACGCTGATCCTGCCGAGCGGGAACATCTATTTCGCGGGCGACAGCGGCTATGGCGACGGCTCCCTGTTCCGCGCGGTGCGTCGGCACGGGCCGGTGCGGCTCGCGCTGTTGCCGGTGGGGGCCTATGAGCCGCGCTGGTTCATGGCGGACCAGCATATGAACCCGGCGGAAGCCGTGAAGGTGATGGCCGATCTGGGCGCGGCGCAGGCGCTGGGGCTGCACTGGGGCACGTTCCAGCTGACGGACGAGGCCCGCGAAGCGCCGGTGGCGGCATTGGCGGATGCGCTGGCGGCGGCGGGCGTGCCGCCGCAGCGGTTCCCCGCGCTGGAGGCGGGCGAGACGCTGGAGCTGGCGCCGCGCGCGAACTGATCCCGCGGCTGACGCCGCTCAGCGGCCGCTGAGGCGGGCGGCCATCGCATCATAGGCGGGGATGGTGACCGGGTTGATCGCCCGGTTGCTGGCCACTGGATGGCTGGCAAAGCGGGCGATCACCATGTCTGCGGCGGGATCGATGTAGATGCCCTGCCCGTGAACCCCGATCGCCATCGTCTGGCCGGTGGATCGGTGCCACCATTGGCTGCGGTAGCTGCCGCCTTCCAGCCCCGGATATTTCGCCGCGGCGAAGGCCTCCGCGCTGCCGGGCGCGGTGATCGCCTTCACCACGGCGGCGGGCAGGATCTGCTTTCCGTTCCAGCGGCCGCCGGTGCGGATCATCTCGCCGAAGCGCGCCATGTCGCGCAGGCCCGCATTCAGGCCGCCGCCGCCGAAGGCCGTGCCGAGCCTGTCGAGGTTGAGCGTGGCTTCCTGCTCCATGCCCATCGGCTTCCAGAAGCGCTCCGACATCTGCGTTGCGAGCGGGGCGCCGCCCACGCGTTCCACCACCCACTGCAGCGCCATGGTGTTGGGGGTGCGATAGACGAAATCGCCGCCGTGTGCGCCGTTGCCGGGCAGGCCGGCAGCGAAGGCGAAATTGCCGATGGGGCCGGGGTAGCCTGCGGGCGCGGGCCCCATGCCGATGGCGATGGCCATCTTCTGCACGTCCGACAGGCCGGGGGCGGCATAATCCTCGCTGAAGGCGATGGCGGTGCGCATGTCGAGCAGCTGGCGCAGCGTGGCGTTGCCGAAGCCGGACTGCGCCAGTTCCGGCACATAGCTGGCTACGGTGCGGCTCTCGTCCAGCTTGCCTTCGTGGACGAGCAGCTCGGCGAGGGTTCCGACGAAGCTCTTGGTGACGGACATCGCGAGGTGGCGGCCCTCCGCCGAGAAGGCGCCGGCATAGCGTTCATAGACGATGCGGCCCTTGTGCAGCACGACGATGCCGTCGGTGTAGTTGGCATCGAAAGCGGCGCCCCATGTCATCGGCTTGCCGTCCAGCGTGGTGAAGGGCGTGGAATCAAGATCGGCGCGCGGTGCTCCGGGCAGCGCCGAGACCTGGCCCGCGCGGCGGATGGTGGCCGTGGGCAGCAGCGCCTGCTGGTTGGAAAAAGCCCAACGCAGCTTGGGGAAGGTCCACATCGAGCCGTCGTCCCAGCGCACCTGCTGGCCCGGCGGGACGGGGCTGCCCTGCATCAGCCCGAGCAGGGCGGGATCGGACTGGGCGGCAGTAGGCGGCGTCTGCGCCGCCAGCGGTGCGGCAAGGGTGAGCACGGCCAGCGGCAGTGCCAGCGCGTGCCGGCGGCACGCGGTGCGGATTGTCATTCGGAACCTCCCCATTCCTCTTTTCCCGGGAGGCTAGGCCCGGATCGGGGGCGGTGCAAGCCGGCTTGGCGACTCGCGTATGTTCCTGTTATGTTCGCACCCTTGGAGGAGAGGCGAGCCATGGCGGACATCATTTTCTACACCAACCCCCAGTCGCGCGGGCAGATCGTGCGCTTCATGCTGGAGGAGTTGGGCGAGCCCTATGAGACGGCGCTGCTGGATTATGGCACGACGATGAAGTCGGCCGATTATCTGGCGATCAATCCGATGGGCAAGGTGCCCGCGATCCGGCATCTGGGCGCAGATGGGAAGGGCCGCGTGGTGACGGAGGCGGCCGCCATCTGCGCCTATCTGGCCGATGCCTATCCGGCCGCGGGGCTGGCCCCTGCCCTGCCCGACCGCGCGGCCTATTACCGCTGGATGTTCTTCGCCGCCGGGCCGGTGGAAAGCGCGATGCTGGACCGGTATCGCAAGATCGAGCCCGAGGGGCAGCTGAAGGTCTCGGCCGGCTATGGCTGCTGGCAGGATGTGCTGCATGCGCTGGACCTGGCGGTGACCGACACGGAATGGATTGCCGGCGAGCGCTTTTCGGCGGCCGACGTCTATGCCGGGCTGAGCCTGGACTGGCTGGTGCTGTTCGGGATGATGGACCCCTCGCCCCCGGTGGCGGCCTATCTGGAACGTTTGCGCGCACGGCCCGCCTATATCCGGGCGAAGGCCATCGATGCGGAGCTGGCGGAAGCGGCGAAGGCGGCTGCTGGGGGTTAACGGCGATTAATGCTGTCCCGATGCAGATGATTCAGGCATGATGCCCGGAGGTTGAACCAGACACATAGGGGGCATGTGTTGGCTTCGAACGGGGATAAAGACAATAACAGCCAGCCGGTGCGGCGAGTGCGACGCAAGCCTGTGGAGGCGGCAGAGGTAAAGACGACGGCGTCTGCCGCGACGGCTGCCCCTGCTCCGGCAGCCGCGCCGGCATCATCCTCTGCCGGACCTGCGGCGGGTCAGCCGGAGCCGGCCACCCATCCCTCGGGCCCGTTGCAGCCCGGATCGACGTTCGAGGTGGTGCGCGAGGACACGGAGGAGATGCTGGCGGTGATCGCGCGGCTGCTGCGCGGCGGGCAGCGGTCCGTGATCCTGGCGATCGGCCTGATCCTGATCGGGGCGCTGATCGTGGCGGCCGGCATTTATCTGGGATGGTTCGTCTGGCTGCCGGCGCTGTGGAACTGGGGCGCGGACTCGCTGATCAACAGGGCGGCTTCCATCTTCGGCGCGCTGTTCCTGCTGGCGCTGCCGCTCTACGGATTCATGGCCTTCAACGAGGCCGGACGGATGATGGCGGGCGTGCGGTTCGACGAGGCCAAGGCGGCGCGAAAAGACCTGCAAGGCATCGAGGATGAGACGATCCGGGCGCTGGAAGGCACGGATATCCAGACCCTGCTGTTGTTGCTGCGTTACAGCCGGGCACAGCTGGATGCTTATTATGCGATGGGCCTGCAACAGACGCAGGGCAGCTATCGCAACGCCATCATCGCCATGTGGCTGGGCTTCGCAATCCTGCTGACCGGCATCTTCAGCTATATCGTGCCGGTCGAACTTTCGTGGTTGCGGGAACCCTCCGGCAACTTCGCGCTGATCATCCTTTCCAGCGCTGTCATCATCGAAGTGGTGGCCGCGCTGTTCCTGTGGACCTATCGCAGCACCGTCGGCCAGCTGACCTTTTACTACCAGCTGCAGATGCGGAACCATGCCGCGATCCAGAGCTTCGCCATCGCCAACACCATGCAGAAGCCCGACAGCGCCAAGCGCGCCGTGATCGACGCCGCCCTGGGCACCGGGCCGACACCGGAACGGCTGGACCTGCCGACCGCCAAGGGGCTGACGGAGTTTGTGAAGGCGGGCTGATGGAGTGCGCGGTGAGGCTGGTCTGGTCCCGGCGACGCTTCTGCCTCCGGCGGGCAGGAAGCTGTGCTCCCTGCACCCACATTACCAGATTGGTTGTTCCACGTGGAACATCGCCGTACACGTTGAAATCAAGGGGTTGGCTGTAGGACGTGTAGGATTTGTTGGAAATGTTCTGCGGATGCCACGACGGGTTTGCGCGACTAAGCAGCCGTTGCTCACCCTTCGCTGCCTGCTAGCAAGTGAACGCAAGTGCGGAAACCGACGACTCCCGTGGCACCTCATTGGCGACCGGAGCCGCTTGACTGGCGGCAGATTCTCCTCGTGGAAGACCTCCACTGGAACACAGGGCAATCTTAGTGCTCGTTCCAGTCAGAATAAATGTCGAAACTGGGGGGGCGCTGCAAAGGTCATAATTGAAGATCGTAGCCTCAGAAAGGCTGGCTATCGGCAGGTTCAACCATCGCAGCGGCCGTCTCTTCGATGACGTTCAGCGTGGTGATGGCGGCTAGCCTAAACGAATAATCTGCTATTGCGGTAATCTGCAGCTTGTCGGCATATGCAGTCAATTTGTTGTTGATAGTCTTCATGTCTGCAGGAAAATTCCCTTCGCGACATTTCTGCCTGTTCATTCGCTCGAGCATCCTGTTAAAGTCATTCTCCTCGGCTCTCGTTGCCCCTTGTTGCGAATGCCCCCACCTCTGATCATAGGGAGTGGTAAGGCTACTCCAGTCATAAGCCCAGAACCGATCGAAGTGATCTGAAACTGGCACGCCCTCGTTCCGAAGCTCTTCAAAGCGGCCCTTAAAGAGCGATGGCGGTCTGTAAAAGCTTGTAGGCCTTTCGATGCCATGAGGACGGGAGTGCAAGCTGTGGCTGGACGCTCTAAGTCTGAGTATCGGACCGGTCGACCGTTCGTATCGATCCGGATTGATGTTCGAATAGCAACGAAAAGCGCGAGCGTTGTAGGCAGCGAGAAGGTCATCGGCGCATTTCCCCGCCTGCTTCTCCTGCTCCCCCAGTCTTTGATCGAGACGATTCTGCCAATAATCCAAATATGTTTGATATTCATTGATCGTGGCGTTTATCTCGCTCGGATCGTAATCTAGGCTCAGGACCCATTAAATTGCTTGCGCGAGACGTGATCGGTTGATTCAATGGCGGCGCTGAGGAGGCGCTGCCGTTGACTGAAGTCTGGATGTTG
>QFPK01000194.1 GCA_003248865.1 Sphingomonas sp. | reverse complement strand
CGTCATTGAGGTTGAAATGGGTGATATGCCCGACGGGTGGCCCCATCACGTAGAAACGGTCGTGCGTTGCTCGGTCTGGGAGGGAACCGGTCTTGACCGTCGGTTGATCCGCCGTTCCTACTCGGTGTGCAAGCCAACCCCGGAAGAATAGACGCCAGCATTCAAGCAAGGGTACCACAAAAAGATCAGGGCGTTGGCGTGCTCAACGGCTTGACCAGCTCCCCGCGTTCGGTGCCAAGAAGGGTTTGCTTCAGCGGTATTCCCCACCGATAGCCGCCCAGGCTCCCATCGCTGCGCACGATGCGGTGACAGNNGTGACAGGGCACCACGATCGCCAAGCGGTTGTGTGCACACGAGCTGGCCGCGGCGCGCACCGCCGCCGGGTGGTCGGTTTTTTCAGCCAGCTGCTGGTAACTCAACGTGGATCCCCGCGGAATTTTCATCAAGGTTTCCCACACGCGCACTTGAAACGCCGTGCCCAGCAAGTGGACGTCCAGCGTGGCTGGCTTCCCCGCCAAATAGCGGGCCACCGAATCCAAGCGTGGTTGAAGAAAGTCTCTTTCGCCCTCCACGCTTCGCTCCAACCGTGCCTGGGGAAATTCTTGCTGAAGTTGTTCAAAAGCTTTGCCTTCATCGGCTTCAAGCAACACTGCACACACGCCGCGTTCGGTGGCCGCAACCAACGCAGGCCCCAATGCAGTGGGAACGTGGGCCCACGCAATGGTCAGGCCTTTTCCGCCGCGCGCAAACTGTCCTGGCGTCATGCCCAACAGCTGGGTGTTTTCATACACGCGAGAAGTTGACCCATAGCCTGCATCCACAATGGAGCGCGTCACCGATACGCTGGTCAGGTGGTGGCGCAAAGCCTGGTGTTTTTGTGCTCGTGCAAACTCAGCTGGCGTCACGCCAAGGGCTTGCTTGAATTGCTTCTGGAAGTGGGCCGGAGACCAACCCACTTCTTGTGCCAAGGCTGACAAGGACCACTCCTTGTCTTGGGCTAGCAAGTCCAAAGCCCGTTGAAGTGGCTCGGGGAGGTTGTGGTTCGTGTGGGCATGTGTCATCATGGCCTCATAGTAAGCCAGGTGTCGCCACGCGCTATCCGAATCATGTGGTGAGCGAAACCTGACCCGAGACTGAAGAAAATCACCCCTTGAAAAAAAAGTTGCAAAAAGGGGTTGACACCGGATTTACCTCGGAACTATGATAACCAAATGGAAGCCACGGTGGC
>QFPK01000011.1 GCA_003248865.1 Sphingomonas sp. | reverse complement strand
TCCACACCCGCTACGATCGATGCGCCCATACCTTCATGTCCGCCATCTGCATCGCCGCAATCGTCATCTTCTGGCTGCCGCAATGAGTCCTGAGCCTAGGAAAATCAAAATAATCGAAGACAATCGCATTGTTATAACCCAGGCCGTCGCCCCAGTAGTATTCGGTTTTGGCGCCGGCTCTTGCGAGATGCTCCCATTCGGCGGCGGATGGGATGCGATATGTCTTTCCAGTCCTTTTCTGGAGCCAGTCCAGATAGCAGTCGAACGTCTTGGCCCCGACCAGTGTCAGCGGATAAGTGTCGTCGATCCGGCGATCATTGATGTCGTGCGGGCCGCCGAGGCTCTTTTCCGGAATGGGGCATGCCCCTTCCCTCACGGCAACAAGATAGTCCTTCCACATGATTTCGTAGCGCCCTGCGTAGAATATCTTGCCGGGATCCGTGGCGGAATGCCCCACCTGCGGCACTGCGACCATCTCCGGACAGTCGGGACAGTCGCGAACGACCTCGCCGATCTTTCCGGACGGTGTTGAAACGACGGTATCTGCCTTTGGCTCAGGCGCGGAAGGTTTTATCCTGCCTGGCCCTGCAGAGGGTAACGTATTTGCAGCGGGTTTGCCTCCGTCAGATGGCATCGGATGGCGCTGGGTGGTGCCGTTTCGTGTCACCCTGAACCCGATGTTCCCGTTTGCGTCGGTGAAAAAGCCGCTCTCGGGCTGGCTGCTCTCCCGGCTTTGCGCCTTCGCCCAAAGTTTCAGCTTTGATGCGAGCGGATTGGCTTGCCTAACCTCATTCACGAATACGTCCGTGCCGGTGATGCGGATCGAAACTGGCCGCGAAGCCTTTGAGAAGTTTCCGTGCGCATCGGGGAGGATCGTAATCTCCTGGTCCCCGTTGGGAGAGGTGATGATGGCTGATGTAACGCCGCCCGTCTGCTGTCCACGCGTGACGACAGTGGTTTCACCTGTCATCTTGTCTGCGCCCGACACCACGCCCTTGTCGAAATCAAGCGAGATGCCGTTGCTGGTCTGGTTGCGCCTGATTCCCTCTTCGCTTCCCCCAATTCCTGTTGATACTGGCCGGTATTGCGACAGCGGTTCACCCAATGCGCTGGCGTTCGCCTGTCCCGCAACCACAAGGACCGACGCTATGAACATGGCGACAAGAGGCCACAATTCTCGAACGCTGGACTGCGGGACATGCGACGCGGCGGCTAACACACCCGATTTGTGGCATGGCCGGGCGGCCGGGCCAAGGGATGAAGCTGGGTTTATCCGGGCCCAGTCCGGGCGGCGAGGATTGTGTGGGTGTCGGATGGGGCTTCGACAAGCTCAGCCTGAGCGGGTGGAGGAGTGACAGGGTGCGGCCTGAGCGGGTCCGGTTGGACTTTGGGGCAGGCTGGCGCGCCGGCCGGCGTGTGCTGGCCATACCCAAACTATCTGTCGTGAAACCAGCGCTCGCTTTCGGTTCCCGCCCTGCACGGCCATTGGTACGCCGTGTCGAACAGTCGGAAGGCCGGCGGTTGGTTGAGTTTTTGGACGAGGTGAATGGCGCGGTCACGGCGCTGAAGCAGGCGCGGCTGGACTGGCGCGCGGCGCGGGCGCGATCCCGGCATGTGGGGCGTTTTCCTTCGCCCACGGCGCTTGCTGAAGCCGTCCGGCTGCTGTCCGCTGCCCTGTTTCCGGTGCGGCTGGGCGGCTTTCATGGCTTGGGAGAGTGTGAGGGGGGCGCGGATGAGGATGCCTTCGTCGCCGATACGCTGGCCCCGGCGTTCGCCATTCTTCGCGGAGAGATCGCCAACGAGCTGGCCTATTGGCAGGGCTATTCCGAAGACGAGTTCGATGCCGATCAGCCCGATCTTCTCATCCGCCTGTTTGCGACCACGCTGGGCGACATCCGCCGGACGCTGGACGCCGACATCGAGGCGGCCTTCGTGGGCGACCCGGCCGCGCGCACGGCCGACGAGATCCTGATCTCCTATCCCGGCGCGCATGCCATTCTGCACCACCGCATCGCGCATCAGTTGCACAAGCTGGGCGTGCCGCTGGTGGCGCGGGTGATTTCCGAGCTGGCCAATGCCCGCACCGGAATCGATATCCACCCCGGCGCCACCATCGGTGAAAGCTTCTTCATCGACCATGGCACCGGCGTGGTGATCGGGGAAACAGCGATCATCGGCCGCAATGTGCGGTTGTATCAGCATGTCACGCTGGGCGCGCGCAGCCCGCTGGGGCTGGCGCGGGTGGGGCCGCGCGAACGGCTGGCGCGTCACCCCATCGTGGAGGATGATGTGGTGATCTATGCCGGGGCCACGATTTTGGGCCGGGTCACTATCGGGCGGGGCAGCATCATCGGCGGCAATGTGTGGCTGCTGGAGGACGTGCCGCCCGACAGTACGCTGGTGCAGCCCCATGCCGTGCGGCTGGAGCGGCGGGATCAGGCCGATGTGAACGCCCGGCTGAGGACGGCCAGATGAAGGATCGCGCATGAAGCCGCTGATCGGCGTTCTGTGCTGCAACGAGTTCGCCGAGCGGCCGATCCAGGCCGTCGCCAGCCGGTTCATCGAACCGCTGTCGCGGATATCCGGCGCAACCGTGCTGCTGGTTCCCGCGCTGGCGGATGTGATGGATGCCCGTTGCCTCGCCCGGAAGTTGGACGGGCTGCTGCTGACCGGTTCGCGATCCGATGTGCACACCGATCGATATGGCGGTGACGCGCGCGAGGGCCGCTTCGATACCCAGCGTGACGAAGTGGCGCTCAGGCTTTCCAGCCATCTGATCGAGGCGGGGCGGCCGGTGTTCGGCATCTGCCGGGGGTTGCAGGAACTGAACGTGCTGTTCGGCGGAAGCCTGCGCGACTTGACGGACCATCATCGTGGCGAGGAGCATGCCTTCGAACATCTGTTCGAGCATCGCCACATGGTGGACATCACGCCCGGCGGGCAGCTTGCGGCGGCGACCGGGGTGGACAGCCTGTCGGTGAATTCCGTGCATCATCAGGGAATCGACAGGCTGGGCTGCGGGCTGGCGGTGGAGGCCCGTTCCCCCGGCGATGGCGTGATCGAGGCCTTTTCGGCGCGCCCGAACGGCGGGGCGGTGATGGCGGTGCAGTGGCATCCTGAATGGGACATCGCCGGGCGCCCGGACCGGCGCGCCTTTTTCGAGCTGCTGGGGACCGAACTGGTATCGTGAAAAAATGGGGCGGAGGATTGCTCCCCCGCCCCGTAAGTTCCGTCCCTGGACTGATCTGGGACCGTTGGTTCCTCAGCGCAGCAGTTGCAGCACGCCTTGCTGGCTCTGGTTGGCCTGTGCCAGCATGGCTTGCGCTGCCTGTGTGAGGATCTGGCCGCGTGCCAGCGAGGTGGTTTCGGCCGCGAAATCCGCATCCTGAATCCGTGAGCGCGAGGCGACCGTGTTGTTGCTGGCGCTCGTAAGGTTGCTGATGGTTGCTTCCAGACGGTTCTGCACCGCGCCCAGTTCGGCCCGGTTGATCGAAATGGATTTCAGTGCCTGATCGATGGAGGAGAGCGCCGCCGTGGCGCCTTCCTGCGTGGAGATGTTGATATCCTTGATCTTCAGGCCGCCGAGGTCTGCGCCATAGCTGTTCTCCTCGAAGCCCAGCGCGGTGAAGTTGGAGGTGGCGCCGAAACCCTGGCTGCCCGCACGCAGGTCGATGGCGGAGGCGCTTTCCAGCACCACCTGGGCGTAGGCCGTGTTCACCGTGGCGGCCGACACATCGGTCGGGTCGGTCACGCCGAGCACCGTATAGGCCGTGCCGGTGCCCGCGACGGTGACGCCGCCCAAGCCGAAGTTGGCGGCTGCTGCTTCGTCACTGTCGAACCAGACCGCGACGTTGCGGCCGTCTGCTGCCGTGAGGCTGAGGCCGCCGAGACCATTGTCCACTGCGGTCACGCCGGTTGCGCCGCTGTAGTTGTTGATGGCGCTGGCGACGGTTTCGCGGGTTTCCTGTGCGGTGGCGCCGGCCGACAGGGCGATGTCCATCGAGACGCCGTTGATCACCAGCGTGGCGGTGGCGTCGGCTGCGATCACCGTGGTGGTGGAACCCACCAGTGTGAGCGAGGCCGCCTTGGCGCTGACCCCGGTTTGCGCCGTGGATTCGTTGATCGCCGCCGCAATGGCGATGGCGCTCGCCGCCTTGGAGCTGGAGCCGGCCGTGGTGTCCGAATAGGTGTCGTCAGCGGCCTTGGAGGCGCGGATGGCGACGCCGTTCAGCACCAGATCGCCGGTGTTCAGCACCCGGACATCGGCCCCGGTCGCCGAAGTGGCGATGGCGCGGGCATCGGTGGAGAGGGTGGAGACGCCGCGTTCGAAGCTGCCGGCGCCGAGGCCGGAGCGGGAGAGGCGGCCGGTGCCGACGGAGTCGATCACGATCGGTCCGCCCTGATCGGCCACCAGCGAGTAGGTGCCGGACTGCACGCCGGCTTTGAGGCCGGTGGCGGCTGCCGTCAGCGTGTCGAACGACACGTCGATGTTGCGGCCGTCGGCGGCTTCCAGTCGGATGCCGAGGTTGCTGTCTCCGGTGTCGATGGCGCGGACGCCCGTCTGGCCGGACAGCAGGTTGATCGCATCGACCACGGCCGTGCGCGAGGCGGCGGCGTTGGTGCTGGTGGTGATGGAGCCCGTGGTGACGCCGTTGATGGTGACGGTGCCGGTAAGCGCAGCCGCCGTCATTGCAGTGCCTGTCATCGTGGTGCTGCCCACCACGGCGCGGACGCCGGTTTGCGCGGTGGCACGATTGATCGCAGCGGCCTTGGCGATGGCGCTGGCTTCCTTGGCGGAGGCCGACAGCGAATCGTCGGTGCTGCGCGAGCTGCCGATCACCACACCGTTGATGCGCAGGTCATTGCCTTGCAGGGCCTGGTTGGCGGCCATCAGGGCAGCGGAGGTCTGGAAGGCGCCGGTGGCGGTAAGACCGGGGACGGCACCGGTGCCCAGATCGCCGATTCGGGCCGAGCCGATGGACATGGTGACGGTTTCACCCGCGCGGGAGCCCGTTTGCAGGGCCAGGTTCTTGGATGAACCGTCGAGCAGGCTGATGCCGTTGAAGCTGGTGCGCCTGGCGACATTGTCGATTTCGCTGATCAGCTGGGTGACTTCGGCCTGTAGGGCTTCGCGGTCTTCGCCGGAGATGGTGCCGTTGGCGGCCTGCACGGAGAGTTCGCGCATCCGCTGCAGCATGTTGGTGACTTCGCCCATTGCGGTTTCCGCCGTCTGGGCCAGCGAAATGCCGTCTCCGGCGTTGCGGATGGCGACGGCGAGGCCGCGGACATCGGCCGTCATGCGCTGCGAGATGGCGAGGCCGGCGGCGTCGTCCTTCGCGCTGTTGATCCTGAGCCCCGTCGACAGCCGCTCCATCGCCGTGTCGAGGCCAGCCTGGGCCACCCTGTTGCCGTTTTGCGCCTTCAGGGCCGCAAGATTGGTGTTGATGATCGTCATCGTGCCTGTTCCTCGTTCAAAGCTCCGGTGCGTTGCCCGGGAAGCCTCCGGTGCGAAGCCTCAGGCCGCCTTCACGGCAGCGGGCGGATCAGGTTAAACAGGGGGCATACATGGCTGCTTCCCCTCCCCTTCCCGCCGTGCTTGCCAGTGGAAAGACCTGGCTGGTGATCGACAAGCCGGCCGGCATCGCTGTGCATCCGGGGCCGCGCACGCCGGACAGCCTGGAGGATTTGCTGCCGGCTTTTGCGCAGCATGGGGTTGTGCCGCAGCCTGTACATCGGCTGGACCGGGATACCTCCGGCTGTCTGGTGCTGGCGCGCCGGCCGAGCGCGATCCGCAGTCTGTCTCGCGCGTTTGCCGGCGGGATGGTGGACAAGACCTATCTGGCAATCGTGCGGGGTGAATTGCCGGGGACTGAAGGCCATATCGATCAGCCGCTGCTGAAGCGCAGCGACCGCAAGATTGGGTGGCGCATGTTGCCGGATGCGGATGGTCAGCCCGCGCAGACGGACTGGCGGTTGCTGGAGAGCCGTGGCGGGCTGAGCCTGATCGAGTTCCGGCCGAAGACCGGGCGGACGCACCAGATCCGGGTGCATGCGACGCTGCTGGGGGCGGGAACAGCGATTGTGGGCGATCCGGTTTATGGGGCCGGTGGGGCGGATGGGCTGATGCTGCATGCGCGGGGCATCGCCTTTCCCGAGCCGCAGTCCGGGGAGCGGGTGGCGGTGGAATCGCCGATGCCCCGGCGTTTTGGGCGCCGGGGTTTCGGGTGACGGCAAATGGGGCGGATCAGGCCTTGGGAGTGGGAAGTTCCGAGCGGATCATGGCTGCGGCGAGGCTGTCTGCATCGATGGTGTAGCGGCCTTCCGAGATGGCGGCTTTCAGGGAGGCGATCTTCGCGCTGTCCACCGGGGGGCTTGCCGCAAGTTGTTTCGCTGCGAGGGAAATCTGCGCGCTGGCGGGTGCCTGAGGAGGTGTGGATGTGTCCACACGGGCCCTGCCGTTGGACAGTTTGCCGGTGGCGAGCGGAAGCGCCGCGCGGGTCGGGATGCTGCCGTCGCCTGAGATCTTGTCCACCATCGTCGTTCCTGTCTGACCTGCCGTTGCTGCACCCGTTCGGTGCCTGTGGTCGCGCTTAACGGCGGCGTGGTGGATATGCTTAACGGCTGATCGGGTCGCCAGCCATGCGGAGCTGGCCGTCCGCATCCAGAGTGGCGGCGATTGTGCGGCCGCTGCGCGCATTGCGCAGCAGAACACGGCCGTCGCGTTCCACCCGATCGGCGACGGCGTCGATCTGGATGCGGAAGCCGTCGCCGACGATGTCGGCGGCAACGCGGTCTCCACGGCGGAGGGTTGGGGCTGTTGCTGTGCTGCGCCCGGGTAGCAAAGGCAGCACCAGTGCCGGGCCGTTCGCGCCGCAGCGCGCGATCACTGTAGCGCGGCTGTCTGTCCAGCTGAAGCCATAGCCAGTTGCGCAGTCCCGCGCGGCCATGCGCGGATCGATGGCGAGCGGCGCGCCAGCGAAGGCTTCGGCGGCGGGTTGCAGGGGTTCCGCCTGCACAGGGGCGGCGGCAAGGAGGATCAGGAGGCAGGCTCGCATCGGGGTTTCCCTCAAGTTGCGCGGCGGATGGCCGTGACTGCGCGGCCTGCAACCGCCATGCCATGCCCTTCCCTCCCGCCGGGCGGGTCCATGGGGCGGCACCGTTGTGCCGCATCGCGGCCGGGCAGCGGCACAGATGTGCCGCTTTTGGGCCGGGCTTTGCCGCGCTGCCGCTGGCTGGCGAGTTGGCACGCCGCTTGCTTCTCCCGTTTCGCAGCAACGCCTGCGACGAGGTGAAACGGAATGGCTGACAGGCTGGATCAATATTTCGGCGTTCATGGCACGGCGCTGCGTCTGCGCAGCGAGCGGATGGGCGTTCTGGCATCGAACATCGCCAATGCCGCCACCCCCGGCTACAAGGCGCGCGATCTGGATTTCGCGCAGGCCTTTCAGGGCCGGAGCTCCGATCTGGCGCTGACGAAGACATCGGCCCTGCACCTGACGGCCTCGTCTGAGGAAGGCACGGCGCGGTTGGCCTATAGGCAGCCCGTGCAACCCTCTCTGGACGGCAATACCGTGGAGCTGGCGACTGAGCAGGTACAGTTCGCGGAAACCGCGCTGCGCTATCGCAGCACGCTGGGCCTGCTGGGCGGGCGCATCCAGTCCCTCACTTCTGCCCTGAAGGGAGACCAGTGATGACGCTGGGCATTTTCGATATCGCGGGCCGGGCCATGTCGGCCCAGCTGGTGCGGCTGAACAGCAGCGCTTCGAACCTTGCCAATGCCGGGTCTGTTTCTGCCACGGCGGAGACGGCCTATCGCCCGCTGAAGCCGGTGTTCGCCACGGAATATGAGGGCAGCAGCGGGCGCGCGACCGTATCCGTGCTGGGCGTTGTGCAGGCCAATGCGGCGCCGCAACGGCGGCACGAGCCCGGCCATCCGCTGGCCGACGCAGACGGCTATGTCCATGTCTCGCCGGTCGATCCGAATGCGGAGCTGGTCGAGATCGTAGAGACCGCGCGCCAGTATCGCAACTCCATCGAAGTGCTGGAGACGGCGAAATCCCTGACACTTGAGACACTGAGGTTGGGCCGATGAGCACAGTTTTCGATCCTCCGGCGCTGGGCCTGCGGGCCGCGTCGTCCACCGGCACCGCCCCGAGCGGCGACCTGACGCAGAATGATTTCCTGACGCTGCTGATCACGCAGCTGAAGAACCAGGACCCGCTGAGCCCGCTCGACAATGAGACGTTCGTGGCACAGCTGGCGCAATTCTCCACAGTGTCGGGCATTTCCAGCACCAACGACAAGCTGGATGCGCTGTCGCAGCTGACGGCTTCGAACGTGCGGACCGGCGCGCTGCAATGGATCGGCCGCTCCGTGGAAGGCGCGGACGGCACCGTCGGCACCGTCGCCTCCGTCAGCATCGCCGACGATTCAAGCCTCACCCTAACCCTCGATACCGGCAAGACGCTGGCGGCCGGGTCCGTCAAGCGCATGTCCTGAAAGGCCACGCCCCCATGACCTTCTTCATCTCGTTGACCGGCCTCAACGCCTCCCAGACGGAATTGTCAGTTCTTTCCAACAATATCGCCAATGTCGGCACGTCGGGTTTCAAGAAATCCGGCATCCAGTTCGGCGACATCGTCAGCCGTTCGCCGGGGCAGGCGCCGAACAGCGCCAATGGCGTGGGCGTGTCGGTGATGGGAGTGACGCAGCAGTTCAGCCAGGGCGGATACCAGACCAGCAGCAACGCGCTGGATCTCTCCATCGAAGGCCAGGGCTTCTTTCTGGTGCGCGGGGAGGACAGCAGTTCCACATTGGCCCTGAGCCGCAACGGGGCGTTTTCCGTGGATGCCGACCGTTGGGTGGTCGACAATGAGGGGCGGCGCCTGCAGGTGCTGCCGACGACCGCGGACGGCGCGGTGACGGCGGTGGGCGCGAGTTCGCTGCAGGCGCTGCGGCTGCCGACAGCGTCTGGCGAGGCGCGGGAAACGACGGCGGTGCGCTTCGTGGCCAATTTGCCCGCCACAGCGACCGCACCGACGGCCGCCTTCGATCGCAATGATCCCACCAGCTACAACAATGCCACTTCCACCACCGTCTATGATGCGGACGGCAATGCCTCCACCCTGACCCTTTATTACCGGCGCATTCCGGGGGGCGAGCCGAACAAGCTGTGGGAGGTTCGCGCGTTTCAGGGCGACAATGAGATCACGCCCACCACGCCGCCCGATCCGCAGATGCTGACCTTCGATCCGGATGGCGTGCTGACGGACCCGACCACGCCCACCGTCTTCAGCGGTGGATATACCCTGAGCCATGCGGACACCGAGTCCACGAACCAGCCCTTCGCCATGAATTTCACCGAGCAGGACGGCTATTCCCCCGGCCGGCTGGAAAGCGTGGCGGTGGACCGTAACGGGCTGATTCAGGCCAGCTTCTCGAATGGCGAGACTATCGCGCTGGGCAAGCTGGCGCTGGGCAATGTGGCCAATCCGCAGGGGTTGCGGCAGCTCGGCAATGTGAGCTGGACGGTCTCTGCCTCGTCCGGTGCGCTGATGGTGGGTGAGGCGAATATGGACGGCTTCGGCGGCGTTGCCTCTGGCTCGCTGGAACGATCCAACGTGGATCTGACCGACGAGTTGGTGGGGCTGATTTCCGCGCAGCGCAACTTCCAGGCCAATGCGCGGGCGATCGATACCGCCTCCACATTGCTGCAGACCATCATCCAACTGAAGAGCTGATGGACCGGCTTGTCTACACCGCCCTGACGGGGTTGCAGCGGGCGCAGGAATCGCAATCGGTTACCGCGCACAATCTCGCAAATGCTAGTACCCCCGGGTTCCGGCGTGAGATGGCGGCGCTGGGGGCGGGGTTCCTGACCCCTTCTGGCGCGGCGCTGACGGCGCGGGCGCAATCCGGCGGGGAATCGCCGCACGACCTGCTGAGTGCAGGGCGGGTGGAGAACACCGGCAATCAGCTGGATGTGGCGATGAACGGTGGTGCCTGGCTGGCCGTGACCGATGCGGGCGGCGAAGGCCTGACCCGGCGCGGCGATCTGAGGATCGATCCCGATGGACGGCTGCTGACGGGTGACGGCCATGAGGTGATGGGGGTGGACGGGCCGATCGGCATCGCGAGCGGATTCCAGCAATTGCGGATCGCGCGCGACGGACGGATCGAGACCCGGACGGCGGATGATGCGCCCTTCGTGGAAGTCGCCCGGCTGAAGCTGGTGACGCCCAACCCTGCCACGCTGGAGCGCGGGGCGGACGGGCTGTTCCGCGCGCCTGTGATGGAGGCCGACGAGAGCGCGACCGTGACGGTGGGCGCGCTCGAACGCTCCAATGTGGAGCCGGCCGCTGCGCTGGTGGAGCTGGTGGAGCAATCCCGCCGTTTCGAACTGCAGACTAAGCTGATCACCACCGCGCGCGAGATGGACGAAGCCTCCGCCTCGCTGATGCGCGTGCAATAGGAGAGTAACCTTGCCCAGCGCCCTGTCCATCGCACGATCCGGCCTTGAGGCGCTCGACGCCCGGCTGCGCACCATTTCCAACAATCTGGCCAATGCCAACACGGTCGGCTTCAAGCGCGACCGGGCGGCGTTCGAGACCTTGCTGTACCAGACGACCCGCCCGGCCGGCGCCCCGCAGGGGGCGGACGCGCGGTTCGGCATGGGGCTGTCCACCGGCTCCGGCGTGCGGGTGGCGGGCAACGAGCGGGTTCATACCCAGGGCAGTTTCACCATCACCGACAATGCGCTGGACCTCGCGATCGATGGGCAGGGGCTGTTCGAAGTGACGCTGCCCGATGGCCGCGCCGCCTATACGCGGGCCGGGGCCTTCACCAGCGATGCCGAGGGACGGATCGTGACTCCGCAGGGCTATCCGCTGGCGCCGGGCATCCAGATTCCCGAAGGCGCATCCGCTATCACCATCGGCGGGGATGGGACGGTTTCGGCGCTGTTGCCCGGCGAGACGGCGCCGACCGAAGTGGGGCAGATCAACCTGACCAGCTTCATCAACCCGGCCGGACTGGAGCCGGTGGGCGAGAATATGTTCATGGAATCGGCGGCCTCCGGCGCGCCGCAGCAGGGCGTGGCGGGGGAAGCCGGGTTCGGCAAGATCCGGCAGGGCAGCCTTGAATCCTCCAACGTGTCGACGGTGCAGGAACTGGTCGACATGATCGAGACCCAGCGCGCCTATGAGATCAATTCCAAGGTGATTTCGGCGGCCGACGAGATGATGCGTTATGTCAATCAGGCTGTTTAACCTGTTGTTGACAGGCTGTTTCATGTTGAGCGGTTGCAGTGCCGTCAACCGGCTGTCCGACGCGGTGCCGCCAGTGCCTGTGGCGCTGGCCGAAGTGCCGCCGCCCGCAGTGCCGACCGGGAGCATCTGGCAGGCCCATGGCGGCGCGCTGGCGCTGGCCGAGGACCGGCGGGCGCGGCGGATGGGCGACCTTGTCACCATCCGGCTTGTGGAGCGCATCCGGGCGGAAAAGAGCGTGGAGCAGGACAGCAGCCGCAGCAGCCAGCGGTCGCTGGACCTGCCCGACGCCTGGCCGTTCAACAAGATCGACGAAGGGTTGTTTTCGGGCGGCAGCTCCACCAGTTTCAGCGGCTCCGGCGGAGCGAGCCAGGCCAACAGCCTGTCGGGCGAATTCACCGTGACGGTGGTGCGCGTGCTGCCCAACGGCGCGCTGATGGTGGCGGGCGACCGCCGCATCCGGCTGGTGCGCGGCGAGGAGCAGGTGCAGCTGACGGGGCTCGTTCGGCCGGAGGATATCGGGCCGGACAATCGTGTGCCCTCCACCCGGGTGGCGGATGCGCGACTGCGCTTCACCGGCACCGGCGAGGTGGCCAATCAGGGGCGGCAGGGGTGGTTGAGCCGCTTCTTCGACGCCGTGACGCCCTTCTGATGCGCTTCATCTGGTTCCTGATCGCGCTGGGGCTGTGGTTCGGGGCGCCGCAATGGATGGTGCATGCCCAGACTGCGCCTGAAAGGATCAAGGATCTGGCGCGCTTTCAGGGTGTGCGGGGGAACAGCCTGGTGGGCTATGGGCTGGTCGTCGGCCTGCCGGGGACGGGTGACGACAATCTGGCCTTTACCGTGCAGTCGATGCGCTCTGCGGCGAGTGCGTTGGGTGTGCAGATTCCGGCGGGGATGAACCCGGCGCTGAAGAATGCGGCTGCCGTGATGGTCACCGCAGAGCTGCCCGCCTTCGCCAAGCCGGGGCAGAAGCTGGACGTGACCATTTCCGCGCTGGGCAAGGCGAAATCGCTGCGCGGTGGCACGCTGCTGCTGGCGCCGCTGAAAGGCGCGGATGGCGAGACCTATGCGCTAGCGCAGGGCAATCTGACGGTCGGTGGGTTCGGCGCGGATGGCGCGGATGGGTCTCGCATCGTGGTGAACACGCCGACCTCCGGGCGGATTCCGGGCGGGGCGATGGTGGAACGGCCGGTGCCCAGCCCCTTCGCGCAGGCGGACAGCCTGCGGCTGGATCTGGTGGCGCCGAGTTTTCAGACGGCGCAGGCGATGGCGGACCGGATCAACGGCGATCTCGGGCGATCGGCGGCCCGTGCGTTGGATGCGGTTTCGGTGGAGATCGATGCCCCCGGAACCGCGATGGACCGGGTGGCGCTGGCGGCGCGGATCGAGGGGTTGAGCCTCTCCCCCGCCCTGCCCCCTGCCCGTGTGGTGGTGAATGCCCGGACCGGCACGGTGGTGATCAGCGGCGATGTGCGGGTGCGGCCGGCGGCTGTCGCTCATGGCAATCTGACGCTGGCGGTTTCGGAGGACTGGCAGGTTTCCCAGCCGGCTCCCTTCTCCCGGCGGGGCGATACGGTGGTGACGCCGCGATCCGAAGTGAAGGCGCGCGAAGAGAAGGCGCGGATGGCGCTGTTCGCGCCGGGGGCGAAGCTGTCCGACATCGTGAATGCGGTGAACGCGCTGGGGGCGGCGCCGGGCGATCTGGTCGCCATATTGGAAGCCCTGAAGGAAGCCGGCGCGTTGCGCGCGGAACTGGTGGTGATCTGATGGATGCGATTTCGCCGATGGGGGCTTCCGGAGCCAAGCCCCTCACCGAACGGCAGCAGGCGGCGCAGGCGTTCGAGGCAATGATGCTGCGCCAGTTGCTGCAGCCCATTGTGCCCTCGGATGGGGCGGGATCGCTGGCGCTGGATGCGCTGGCCGGCAAACTTGCGGCCACGGCGCCGTTCGGACTGGCTCGACTGATTGGAGATGCGGAATGACGGACATGCTTTCCATCGGGCAGACGGGCGTTCGCACCTATGCTCGCGCGCTGGAACTGGTGGCGGACAATGTCGCCAATGCTTCCACGCCCGGCCATGTGCGGCGCACGGCGCAGCTGTCTCCGGCCGGCAGCGGGGCGCCCGGCGGGTTAACCGAGCTGTCTCCGGGAAGCGGCTCCGGCGTGCAGCTGACTGCCGTGAACCGGGCGGTGGATCTGCTGCAGATGGATACGCTGCGCCGCACCGAGGGCGATGTGGCGGCGCTGGATGCCTCGTCTCGCTGGTTGTCCTCCATCGAGGCGGCCTTGTCAGGGCCGAATGCGCTGGATGCGCCGTTGAACGACATGTTCGGCGCGCTTTCCGACCTTGCCAGCGATCCGACCGATCTGGCTGTCCGCGAGACGTTCCTGGCCAAGGCCGATGCGCTGGCGGACCAGTTCAACCGCAGCGCTGAGGATCTGGCGCGGCTGGACAGCGATCTGCTGAAGGAAGCCTCCATCGAAGGCGCGACGCTGAACGATCTGTCGCAGGCGCTTGCGGATGTGAATAGCCGGTTGCGCCGGACGAATGCGGGCAGTTCTGCGGCCGCGTCTTTGGCGGATGAGCGGGACCGGTTGCTGGCGAAGATGGGTTCCATCACCACCGTCGACGTGACGCTGGATCAGCTGGGGCAGGCCGAGGTGCGTATTCCCGATGCCGGGGGGCCGCTGCTGGTTTCTGGTAATGTGGCTCGGTCGGTTCGTGTGCTCTCCTCGGCTGCCGGGCTGGAACTACGGGTTGGGCCCAGCGGCAATGACGAGCCTGCGCCGCTTCTGTCCGGCAGCATCGCCGGGCTGTCGGACGCGCGGGTGCAGCTGACCGAGGCGCGGGCGCGGTTGGACCAGCTGGCGAGCCAGATTGCGACCGATTTCAATGCCGCGCATGCGCAGGGCGTGGACAGCATGGGCGTGGACGGCGGCCTACTGTTCCAGACGACGCGGCCGCTGGCGACGCCTGCCGGTGCGAACGGCGGGTCCGCGCGGATCGGCGTGACGCTGGCGGAAGGTGCGACCCCGCATGCGATGACGCTGGTGTACAACGGGACGGACTGGACGCTTTCCCGTGACGACAATCTGGGTTCGGTCACAGGCGATCTGCCGCTGACGCTGGACGGGCTTTCCGTCGACGGGGCCGGGGAGCCTCGCCATGGCGACTTGTTCCGCATCAGCGACAGCGGCGGCGCGGCGGCGATCAGCCTGCGGGAGATGAACGCGTCCCAGCTGGCGACCGCACAGCGCTGGGTGTCCGAGCCGGACGCCGCCAATGGCGGCAGCGCTGGCCTGACGCTGAGTGTGACCGATGCTTTTAATCCACCCGCCACACCGCCTTACACGCTGACCAATATAGGCGGCACGCTGACGCTTTCGGACAGCCTTGGCGCCGTGCTGGGGACGGGGGTTGCGGGGGGCTGGATCGTGGGCGACGGGTTTTCCGTGCGGCTGACGGGCAGCGTGGCGGACGGCGACAGCTTTGCCATCTGGCGCAACGGCGCCGGCAGCGGTGGCAACGGCAATGCGCTGGCGATGCTGGCGCTGCGAGACGGCACCGGCACCGGGACGTCGCCTGGCGCGCAGGCCGACGCGCTGGTGAGCCGCATCGCGGTGGCTGCCGCATCGCGGGAGCAGCGGCTGGAGATCGCGCGCGAAAACCGGAATCAGGCGGCCGAGGCGCTGTCCCTTGCGTCTGGCGTGGATCTGAACACCGAGGCGTCCGAAATGCTGCGGTTGCAACAGGCCTATAACGCCAATGCGCGGGTGATCCAGGCCGCCCGCGAAATCTTTGAAACCCTGCTGCAATCCAGCCGCTGAGGCCCAGCCGTCGAGGACCCATAGCCATGCCGACCCCCATTTCCGTGAACAGCCGCAGCCCCTTGCTGGCGCAGGCCGACCGCATGAACGCGCTGGACCGCGAGATCGAGAAGCTGGGTCAGCAGATCGCGCTGGGCGTGCGCTTCACCACGCCCTCCGACGACCCGGCGGCCGCCAATCGCGCGGCGCAGCTGGGGCGGCTGGATTCCCGCCTTTCGGCCGATCAGCGCAGCATGGACCGGGCGAGCAGCCGCCTCTCCCTGTCGGAGACGGCGGTGGAAAGTGCGCAGTCCGGCTTGTTGCGGGCCAAGGAACTGGCGCTGATGGGGGCATCCGGCACACTGACCGCCGAGGACCGCAAGGTGATCCTGCGGGAAGTGGAGGTTCTGCGCCAGCAACTGCTGGATGCCGCCAACGCGCGGGACGAATCGGGGCGATTGCTGTTTGCGGGCGCTGCCAGTTCGGAGCCGGCCTATGTGGGGTTGCCGGACGGCAGCGTGGAATGGCGCGGGTTCGACCGGGCTGCTGGCGCCGAGGCGGCCGGGGTGGCGGGAGCTTCGCCGCCGCCGGGACCGCTGCTGTTCGGATCCGGCGAAACATCCGTCTTCGCCGTGCTGGACCAGCTGGCGGCAGCGTTGGAAGAGAGCGACCCCGAGTTGCGCAAGACCGCATTTGAAGGCGTGTTGAGCGGGCTGGAGACGGCGAGCAACCGGCTGATCGACGGCCAGTCGCGGATCGGGGCGGGGATGGCGCGGCTGGAGGACGAGGCCGACCGCATCGCGGACGCGCGGCTGCAGACGGCCGAGGCGCTGAAGGCGGTGCAGGGGCTGGACCTGACGGCCGCCATCGCCCGGCTGGACGCCTTGAAGACGACGCTGGAGGCCGCGCAGGCCAGTTTCGCCCACATCTACGACGGAACTCTGTTCGACAGGATCGGCTAAATCCCTGCCCTGCCGGGCCGTTTCAGGGACGGACACGCTTCGGTTCAGGCCAGCAGGGAGATTGACCGCCATGATGGCCATTGCCGGAATCGTTGTGCTTCTTGCCATGGTGTTCGGCGGATTTGCCATCACGGGCGGAGCGTTGGGGCCGGTGCTTCATGCCCTGCCCCATGAAATGCTGATCATCGGCGGTGCGGCTGTCGGCGCGATCATTGTTTCCAACGACATGTCCAGCCTGAAGCAGCTGGGTGGCGCCTTCGGGCGCATCGTGAAAGGCCCGCGATTCAGGAAGGGCGATTATCTGGCGGCCATCTTCCTGACGGTGCGGCTGATGCGGTTGTTGAAGACCGAAGGTGCTGTCGCGGTGGAGCCGCATGTGGAAAGCCCGCAATCCTCTTCGCTGTGGGCGGAATATCCCAATCTGAAGGCCGACCATTTCTTCGTGCATCTGGTGACGGACACGCTGCGGCTGCTGGTGGTTTCCACCGGCACCGTCAGCTCTGTGGCGATCGAGGATGTGCTGGATACCGCCATCGAGAGCCACCATCATGATGCCATGCGCCCTGCCGGGGAGTTGCAGACGCTGGCGGATGCCCTGCCCGCACTGGGGATCGTGGCGGCCGTGCTGGGCGTGGTGAAGACGATGGGCTCCATCGACCAGCCGCCGGCGGTGCTGGGCGGGATGATCGGGTCGGCGCTGGTGGGCACCTTCCTGGGCGTGCTGCTGGCCTATGGCATCGTGGGGCCGATGGCGGCGCGGCTGAAGGCCATCCTCGAAGCGGATGCGGAAATCTATCAGGTGGTGCGGCGGGTGATCCTGGCCTCCCTTCGCAACCAGCCGCAGCCCATCGTGCTGGAAACGGCACGCACCGCGATCCGCCCGTCGAACCAGCCCAACTTCACCGAAGTGTTTGAAGGCGTGCGCGGAAAATGACCGCGATGGGGCCCCTGCCCGAGCCTGAAGTGCTTGTGAAGAAGGTGAAGGTCGGCGGTCATGCTGCGCACCATGGCGGGGCCTGGAAGGTGGCCTATGCCGATTTCGTGACGGCGATGATGGCCTTCTTCCTGCTGATGTGGCTGCTGGGCGCCACCAACGAGGACAAGCGCAAGGGAATCGCGGATTATTTTGCGCCGACGGTGATGCAGTCGACCACGTCCGGCGGGTCCAACGGCTTTCTTCAGGGCCGTTCTCTGGAGGATCCCGACGGCGTGGCCCCCTTTCAGCGCCGGGCGGGGGTTCAGCCCACCGCCCCCTATCAGGCCGCGAACGGCGCCCGTGCGCCGGCCCGATCCGACGACGGGCAGTTGCGAAAAGTGGAAAGCGAGATTCGCAAGCGGCTGGAGCGCGACCCGGGACTGAAGGTGCTGGTGGGGCAGATCCGCTTTTCCCATACGCCGGAAGGACTGCGCATCGAGCTGATCGACAAGGCGGATTACTCCATGTTCCAGAGCGGCGGCACCCTGATGGACCCGCGTGCGCGGGAATTGCTGGCTGCGGTGGCGGAGACCATCGATGGGTTGCCGAACAGGATCGCCATAAGGGGCCATACCGATGCGCAGCCGTTCGGCGGCGTGAAGCGCGGGGCGGCCGAGAACAACTGGACGCTCTCTGCCGGTCGTGCCGAGGCTACGCGGGCGGCGCTGGCGGCGAGCGGGGTACCGGAAGACCGTTTCTCCCGGCTGGAAGGGGTGGCCGACACCGAGCCCTTCAACCCGGACAATCCTTTCGATCCACGCAACCGGCGGATGAGCATCACCCTGTTGCGAGGCTGAGCAAGCGCCCATATCGGGGGCAGAATGGTTCTGCCCCCCTCACCTTCACTGCCCGGAAGCCCTGATCGTTTCGGCGAGGAGGCTGCGACCTATGCGATCACCGCCGGGCGGCCCGATCTGGATGCGGGCGTTGCGGCGATCCGCAACACGTTGAAGACGCTGGGCACCGAGCCGGGCGTGTACCGCATGCTCGATGAGCGCGAGCAGGTGCTGTATGTGGGCAAGGCGCGGTCGCTGAAGAACCGGGTGACCAACTACACGCAGGTTGCCCGCCTGCCGCGCCGGTTGCAGCGGATGGTTTCGCAGACGCGGCGGATGGAGATCGTCGTCACCCGGTCGGAGGCGGAGGCGCTTCTGCTGGAGGCGCAGCTGATCAAGCGCTTTCGCCCAGCATATAATGTGCTGCTGCGGGACGACAAGAGCTTTCCCTTCATCGCGCTGGAGGAAAGCCATGGCTTTCCAAGACTTTCCAAGCATCGCGGGGCGCGCAGGGCGGATACGCAATATTTCGGGCCGTTCGCCTCGGCCGGGGCGGTGAACACGACGTTGAACGCCTTACAGAAGGTCTTCCTGCTGCGATCCTGTTCCGACAGCTATATGGCGAACCGCAGCCGGCCCTGCCTGCTGTTCCAGATCCGCCGCTGTTCCGCGCCGTGCGTGGGGCGGATCGACGAGGCCGGTTATGCCGAGCTGGTGGAAGACGCGCGGCAGTTCCTGACGGGCAAGAGCCAGGCGGTGCAGAAGAAGCTGGGCGAGCGCATGTCGGCGGCGGCGATGGCGCAGGACTATGAGTTGGCCGCCGTGCTGCGGGACAGGCTGAAGGCGCTGACCGCCATTCAGGGCAGCCAGGCGATCAATGCCGAGACCGATGCCATCGATGCCGACGTGATTGCACTGCACCAGCGTGAGGGGGTGGCCTGCGTGCAGGTCTTCTTCATTCGCGGCGGGCAGAACTGGGGGCATCGGGCGATCTTCCCGGCCCATGTCGGCGATGTGCCCGAGCCGGAGATTCTGGCGGCGTTTATGGGGCAATTCTATACCGAACTGGCGCCGGCGCGCCTGCTGTTGCTCGATCGGGATGTGCCGGAGGCTGATGTGCTGGCCGAGGCGCTGGCGACCCGCGCCGACCACAAGGTGGAGCTGCGTGTGCCGCAGCGCGGGCATATGAAACGGCTGGTGGAGCAGGCCGCGCGCAACGCGCAGGAGGCGGTGGAGCGGCGGCTGGCCGAATCCACCACGCAGCGCCGCAATCTGGAGGCGCTAGCGGATTTCCTGGCTCTGCCCGCCCCGCCGGAGCGGATCGAGATTTATGACAACAGCCATATCCAGGGTACCAATGCGTTGGGCGCGATGGTGGTGGCGACGCCGGAAGGGTTCGCGAAGAGCCAGTATCGCAAGTTCAACATGAAGCAGGCCGATCTGACGCCGGGTGACGACTTCGCGATGATGAACGCCATGCTGACCCGGCGTTTCGCGCGGTTGCAGGCCGAAAACCCGGACGGTGGAGAGGCATGGCCCGACCTTTTGCTGATCGATGGGGGCAAGGGGCAGGTTTCCGCCGCAGTCGCCGCGCTTTCCGTGCTGGGGGTGGATGATGTGCCGATTGTAGGGGTCGCGAAGGGGCCCGACCGCAATGCCGGGCGAGAGGTGTTCCACTTGCCCGACGGGCGCGAACTGACGCTGCCGCCCAATGATCCGTTGCTGTTCTTCCTGCAGCGGCTGCGCGACGAGTCGCATCGCTTCGTGATCGGAGCGCATCGCGGCAAGCGCAGCAAGGCGCTGACCGTTTCCACGCTGGACGAGGTGCCCGGCATCGGCCCGGCGCGGAAGAAGGCGCTGCTGATGCACTTCGGGACGGCCCGCGCCGTGAAGGGCGCCGCGCTGGAGGATCTGCTGAAGGCGCCAGGGATCAACCGGGCGACTGCCGAGGCGATATTCGAACATTTCCATCCAACACGCTGAAATATCAGGGCTGATCTTTGGTCGGATTCATCCAAGCCTTGATCGTTGATATCCGTTAACTATTGCGCAGGGTTGGTCTTGGGGTGGCGGATATCGCACCTGCTGTGAACTGTGCCGGGCTGGACGCCCGCAGGTGAAATCCGCCCTCTGGTTGAGGGAGACTGCATCATGAGCAATCGTTTCGTCGTCGATCTGGGCGACCTGAAGCTGGATGCCGCCGCCAAGCGGCGCATCTCCAACGCGTTGCAGACCGCTGCGCTGGGTGAACTGGCCAAGCTGGACCATGTGACGGATGCGCCGTTCGCCGTATTCGATCCGGTGCGCATCCGCGATCCGCAATGGTATGGCATCTGGATCCGGTCCTTGCGGGATCGCGCCGTGCTGCCCGAGCTGGATGTCGGGCTGAAAGAGATCGGTCAGTTCACGCAGGGCCGTTAGGCCGTGCCCCGCACCTCTGGCGGGCCGCTGGCCTGTCCGAGCGCGCGCGCGGAACCGGGCAACCGACTGTACGGACGGGTGGAAGGCGGCGAGGTCCAGCGACTGGGCACGCCGCTGCCTGTGACGGCAGCGTTTGTGGAGGCGGTTTCGGCGCAAGGTCCGCCCGAGCGTCGGTTCCGCTTCACCGGAACGTGCCAGGAAGGGCGCTGCGCGCAGTGGACGGGCGATGGATGCGGCGTGATCGAGCGGGTGATGGCTGAACTCCGGCCGGAGCCCGGCCCGTTGCCGCGCTGTGCCATTCGCGCCGATTGCCGCTGGTATGCCCAGCGCGGCAGCGTGGCGTGCGCCGCGTGCAGCTTCGTTGTGACGGACAGGCGGGAGCCTGTGCGGGCCTAGGGTTGAAGCGAGGGTGGCAGGGCAATCTGCATGGCCTGCACCAGAACATTCTCGTCCTGCGGGCGTGTGGTGGGGAAGTGGCCGGGGGCCTCGTAAAAGGCCACCGCGACCAGTGGCGCGCCTTTCGGTGGCCAGAAGATGGCGACGTCGTTCACTCGGTTGCGCATGCCCGGCGTTACTCCGGTGCCGGTCTTGTCGCCCGCAGTCCATCCCGGTGGGGCAACGGCGCGCAGGCGGCGCTTGCCGGTTTGGGTTTCGATCATCCAGCGCTTCAGCTGCGCCTGGCTGGCGGGTGAGAGGTGATTGCCCGTCATCAGCAGCGCGACCGTCTCTGCCATTGCGCGGGGGGAGCTGGTGTCGCGCGGGTCATCGCCGATCACCCGGTTCAGTTCGGGTTCCATCCGGTCCAGTCGGGTCACGGAATCGCCCAGCGCGCGCAGCCGTTTCGTGACGCCGGCCGGGCCGCCCAGCTTCTTGATCAGGAGGTTTGCGGCCACATTGTCGCTGCTCACCTGCGCTGCGCGGGCCAGCTCTTTGATGGTCATGCCCTGCCCCACCTTCGAAGCCGTGTCGGGTGCGTGCGGCACCAGATCCGCCTTCGAGATCGGGATCAGCTGATCCAGCTTCAGTTCGCCCTTGTCGGCTGCGCGGAGCACGAGCGCGGCCAGCGGCAGCTTGAAGGTGGAGCACAGGCCAAAGCGCTCATCCAGCCGATGCCCCATGATCTTGCCGGTGCCCGTATCCAGCAGCGCAAAGCCCAGTCGGCCGCCGGCTATCGATTCCAGCGCCTGCAGATTGGCGGGCGCCATGCCGCTCAGCGCAAATCCACCACAGCCGGCCATCAGCGTTCGGCGCGTCAATCCATTCGCCATTTCCGCCCCCCAAAATTAGCGCTATTCCGCTGACATCCGGCCCGGCTAAGCTGGCGCCTTATCGTCGAGGACCCGTCCATGATCGATCTCTACACCGCTGCGACGCCCAACGGCTACAAGGCATCGGTTGCCCTGGAAGAGCTGGAACTCCCCTATCGCGTGCATTCGGTGAATCTGTCGGCGGCCGAGCAGAAGACGCCCGAGTTTCTGGCGATGAACCCCAATGGCCGCATCCCGGTGATCGTGGACGACGGCTTTGCGGTGTTCGAATCCGGCGCGATCCTGATCTATCTGGCGGAAAAGACCGGGAAACTGATGCCGACGGACGTTCAGGGCCGCAGCCGGGTGATCCAGTGGCTGATGTTCCAGATGGGCGGCATCGGGCCGATGATGGGACAGGCCAATGTATTCTACCGCTATTTCCCGGAGCGCATCCAGCCCGCCATCGATCGCTATCATGGCGAAGTGAAGCGGCTTTTCGGTGTGCTGGACCGGCATCTGGCCAGCAACGAATGGCTGGCGGGCGATTACAGCATCGCCGACATTGCAAACTGGTGCTGGACACGGACGGCCCGCTGGTCCGGCGTGGATCCGGAGCCCTATGAGCATATGGCGCGCTGGCATCGAGCCATCGCCAGCCGCCCTGCCGCCGTGCGCGGGATTGCAGTGCCGCAAACGTCCGAGGTGCGCTCCAACGACGAGGCGGCTGCCAAGAAATTCTCGGAAAACGCCCTGAAGATGGTGGAGTTGGGCAAGGGTTGACGGGCCGATGAGGGCTTAGCCGTCATGAAATCATCATCTGCGGCTGCCACCAGCGCCTTTCCATCTGTTTGCAAAGGTCGCCCTCATGAAAATTCGGCTGGTCATCGCGTTGCTGCTGGGCTCAATGGCGGTCATGCCTGCCCACGCTGCTGAACGACCGCTGCTGATTGCTCATCGCGGCGCGTCGGCCGACCGGCCCGAACATACGATGATGGCCTATAAGCTCGCCATCGAGCAGGGCGCGGACGTGATCGAGCCTGACCTGGTGTCCACGAAGGACGGACATCTCGTCGCGCGGCACGAGAATGAGATTTCCGGCACCACCAACGTCGCCGATCACCCCGAATTCGCTGCCCGCCGCGCCACGAAGATCATCGACGGGCAGAAGATGGAGGGCTGGTTCACCGAGGATTTCACCCTTGCCGAGCTGAAGACGCTGCGTACCCGGGAGCGGTTGCCGCAGCTACGCCCCGCCAATGCGGCGTATGACGGGCAGGAGGCGATCCCGACGCTGGTGGAGATCCTGGCGCTGGTGAAGGCGGAGCAAGTTCGCACCGGCCGGCGGATCGGGCTGTATCCGGAAACCAAGCATCCCAGCTATTTCCGGGGGATCGGGCTGCCGCTGGAAGAGCCCTTGCTGGCAGCCCTGACGAAGGCCGGCTACCGCGAGAAGAGCGACCCGGTGTTCATCCAGAGCTTCGAGGTGGGCAATCTGGAGGCGATCCGGCCCCGTACGAAATTGCGGCTGATCCAGTTGATGGCGCCGGAAGCCGGGCCGCCGGACAAGCCGGGCCAGACCTATGCCGCGATGGCGACGCCGGACGGACTGAGGGCGATTGCGCGCTATGCCGACGGGATCGGGGTGGAGCGTGCGATGGTGATCCCGCGCACTGCAACGGGCGGGCTGGCAGCGCCGACGAGCCTTGTGGCGGACGCCCATGCCGCCGGGTTGAAGGTGCATATCTGGACCTTCCGCCCGGAGAATTATTTCCTGCCGACCGAGTTTCGCGCCGGGGACGATCTGCGCGCGCGCGGCTATGGCGCCGAAGAGATTCGCGCCTTTCTGGCGACCGGCATCGACGGGCTGTTCAGCGATTCCGTGACCGAGGCCGTGAAGGCGTTGCAGCCTCCCACGGGCGTGCCTCAGCCCTGAGATCGCGCCAGTGGCGGCAGGCACGGCCGAGCGACAAGTCCGTTCGGCCGCGGGCGGATTTCAGAAGCACGGCCTTCGCATCCGAGATCGCGTCATCGGCGACATCTGGCATCCAGCCTTCCAGTACGGCGACGTCGTTCAGGGTTCCCAGATCTTCCTGCAACCTCTTCAGCGCTGAGGTGAAGGATTTTCTGTTTTCAGGAAATGGCGTTATTTCCAGACAATAACGGAGTTTCTTCAGAAGTTTTCGGAATTCGTGGCGATCCTCGTCGCTGAGGGTTGAAAGCCGGTCGCCAAGGCGGGACGCACGTTTCCACAGCCGCCCGAGCGCGCGTTCCGCCAGCTGTTCCACGGGTTGATCCGGTTTGCGGGGGTCCGGCTTCCAGCCGCCGATCGCTGCCAGTTCGATCAGCCGTATCGCAAAGCCCGTTGTGTCCAGCTGGCGCAAGGCGGTGCGCGCCCTGCCCCGCTCGGCAATGTTGGCGGCCGCCAATGCGTCTGCCAGTTCCGGCGAGTCCGATACGTTGCGCAATTCGGCTGTGAGCACGTCGCTGTCGCGCAATGGTGCGACGGCCCGGCCGACGTCCCGAGCCATGGTGCGAATTTCCAGCGAGATATCCTCTGCCAGCAACGGTCGGTGAACCCGTTCGGCCGCGCGCAGGCGGCGCAGTGCAACGCGCAGCTGGTGCGGCCCTTCCGGCTCATCGGACGTGCCGGTGAGCGCCAGATTGGTGGCGATGGCCTTCGCGGCCGACCCCAGAGCTTGCTGCCAGCTGGATTCACCACCGAAACCCGGCCCGGGAATGGGCGGCTTGCTGGTGGCCGGTTGCAGTTGCCGGGGGGCGCCATCCGCCAATGCCGCGCCGCGCGCCGCCTTGTTGGGAATGGAGAGATCGGCCGGTATGTCTCCGATCAGTTGGCGTGCGACGGCGAACAGGGCCTGTGGGGAGCCGCCCAGCAGTTCGAATTCCACCTCTCGGATCGGATCCACGGCGGCGCCTGCGCGAATCTCGCCGCGATCCAGCGCCACTTCGACCAGCCCATGTTCGTGTTGCACCCGCCACAGGCGGCGCGAGACGCGGGTTTCGAACTGCTTTTGCAGAGGGGCTTTGGCGGTCAGGTCCAGGATGCGAGCGCGCAGGGTCGGATCGGCGACAGCTTCCGGGTTCGGCGCCGGCCGCGTCAGCCGCGCGCTGACTTCGCGCACCTGATGGAAGCCGCCCAGTTGCGTGCGTCCGGCTTTCACCGTCTGCACCAGCAGCCCATCCTCGCGGCGGACGCGAAAGGCGATGCCCTCCTGCGCCAGACGGCGGCCTTCGGTGTCATAATAGACTGCCGCGAGTTTCAGCGGCGCGGAGGCGGGACCGGCCAGCCTGCTCAGCCGCCGCGCGAGCAGCACGGCATCAGCCGCCGTCAGCCCCGCCTTCAGTTCGATTTCCAGACCGGTCACGCTATCCCCCCATCGTGCCGGCGCCCGGTCAGGCCGTTGCGCTCTGTCGGATGATCAGCAGGTTCATGCGCGCGGCCGCGATCAGCCGGGTGCGGTCGCCCTGCCAGGCCTCGACCCTGACATTGGCGACGCGCCGCCCCATCCGCATCAGGATGGCTTCGGCATAGGTATCCTCGAGCGCGCCTTCGCGCAGATAATCCACCGTCACGTTGATCGGCTTCACCTGCGCCTGATCCTCGCCAAGCGCGCTGCGTACCGCGAGATTGCCTGCGATTTCCATGAGCCCGGCCACCGAGCCGCCGTGCAGCCGGCCGGGCGAACCGATGAGCGCATAGCTGTAGGGCATCACCAGCGCGCGGCCATCCAGCCGCAGGCCCAGCATCGCCGCATAGGGCGGAAGGATTTCCGGCAACGTCATGCGGGCGAGTTCGTGAACATGAAGGTGCCTGCCACATGGGCGATGGGGTGGTCCGGCTCCCCATCATGGGCGATGCCGCGCACGAAGGCGACGCGACGGGTAATCTTGTAGCATTCCGCCCGGCCGATCACATTCTTGCCCGGTGCGGCGGGGCGGAGATAATCGCAGCGCAGGTCCAGCGTGGCATGGGGTTCGAGGCGGCCCAGCTTCACCAGAACGGAGAAGCCGGCGGCCGAATCCATCAGGGAAAAGACCGCGCCCGAGGCGATCACGCCGGTGTCCGGGTAGGCCACCAGCTGCGGCGCATAGGGCATTTCCAGTTCGGCCCAGTCCGTGCCCATGGCGCGGAAGCGGATGCCGAGCGCCTGCAGGTGCGGCACGGCCGACATGGCGCGGTCGACATAGCGCTTCATTCGTTCTTCGGGCGTAAGCTGCGGCTTGCTTTCGCTCATGCGGCCAGCCTTTGCGCGGCTTCGCGCACGCGCGCGATCATGTTGGGAACGCCCTGGGTGCGGTTGGCGGACAAGTGGCGCTTCAGGCCGATCGATTCCAGCTGAGCCTCGATCGGGGCTGCCAGGATTTCGGCCGGCGTGCGGCCATCCACCAGGCTGACGATGGCGGCCACCACGCCGCGCGTGATGTCGGCATTGCTGTCGGCCTGGAAGCGCAGGACGCCGCCCTCTTCCAGCGGATAGACCCACACATCGGCCGAGCATCCGGGAACCTTCGTCGCGGCTGTCTTCAGCGCGGCATCCATCGGCGGGAGCCGGCGGCCGAAGTCGATGAGCGCACGATAGCGGTCATCGGTGTCGAGGGCGGCTTCCCATTCGTCGGCCAGGTCGGAAAAAAGAAGGGGCATGGCAACCGGATAAGGCCGGCGGCCATGCCCTTCAAGCCAAATGCTTGGCCCAAATGCCCGGGCAGTCAGATCAGCGGGCGGTCACTTTCGCCGGCCGGCTTGCGCGGCGGCAGGCTGCGCAGTTTCTCGATCTCGTCTGACAGCTGGCGGCCGGGATCAGTGGCCAGTTTTTCCAGCGTGGCGATGCGATCCTTTAGCCCGGCAATTTCCTTGCGGAGTTGCGGAACCTCCCCGTCGACCTGCCCCATGCGCACATAGGGATTCTCGGGGGAGTATTTCTCCCACTTGCGGGTTTCCTTGTTCCAGCGCCCGCCGCTCATCACCTTGCCGATCATCACGATGGCGACGATCAGGACAACGGCTTCCCAGAAATCCATGGTTCAAACTCCCCCGGCCCCCAGCCGGTCAATTAGCTGCCGTTCAAGATCGGTGGCGAGATCAGTGGCGAAGATCGTCGATCTCGCGGCTGAGGCGACGGCCTTCGTCTGTGGCGATGCGCTCGAGCGTGTGGACGCGATCCTTCAGGGCGCCCAGTTCGGCCTGGAGCTGGGCATTTTCAGACGTCAGGAGGCGGAGCCGCTCGGTCGTCTCATTGCTGTGAACCGGCTTCATCGGTGTGCCCCAGCTGCTCTCCAGCGGATAGCCATGCTTGATTCGAAGCCAGGTGGTGATCACCCAACCCATGACGGCGGCCAGGCCGATGATCGCGAATGCAGGCGAAGTCACGAATTCCATGATTTCACTTCCTTATTGATCGAGGCCTTATTGATCGAAACGGGGCGGCAGGGCGGTCCGCGAAGCCGGGACACCAAGCGCATCGATCTCGTCGGCCAACGTGGTGCGCTTGTCGGTCACGATCCGCTCCAGCACGGCAATGCGCGCTTCCAGCTTGGCGACACGGGCTTGCGCCACTTCCAGCGCGGCGCTGGATTTGTCGTCTGTGCCGCGCTCCATCAGGTCCATCTTGCGGTTCTGCACTTGGCGCCAGTTTTTCATGATGATCGCCACGATCGGGATCAGCAGCGCCATCACAGGCACAATGAACGGTGAATTGAACATCTTTATCCCCCCAGTTACGGGTCTGTTGCGGGTGTCTGGTGCGGGCGACGCTTACTGGTGCTTCAGATCGTCGATCTCGCGGGCCAGGCGGTTGTTCGGGCTGGTGTAGGCCAGCTCGATATCGCGCAGGCGGCGATCGATGTCGCGGAAGCTGGAGCGCACTTCCCGGATGGAACGGCCGGGGGCCGCCCGGGTCTTCTGCCAGAACTGCTTGTCCTCGGGATCGACCTCTTCAAGGTAGAAGTTGCCGGGCTTTGGGTCTGCGATCCAGCCGATGGCCAGATAGGCGATCAGCGGGAAGGGGAAACCGATTACGGTCGCGGCCACCGTCGCAACGCGCACCCACAGCACATCGAAGCCGGTGTAGTCCGCGATGCCAGCGCAGACACCCATGAACTTGCGGTTCTGCTTGTCCAGGTAGAAACCAGTGCGGCGAGACATTTCCCTAATCCCTTCTTTTGCAGCTTGTTGCTTGCTTTTGTTCAGATCGAGCGGTCACGACGGAACTGCGGGTGAAGTTCCACGTTGTTCGCTTCCCGCCGGAGGTCCGAGACGCGCACGGGCTCACCCCGGTCAACGGCGATGATGCGTTCGATGCTGGTCATACGGTCATCCAGGCGGCGCGCGATGTCGTGCAATTCGTCCAGCAGATTTTCATCTTCCAACGTGATCGACTTCGCCTGCTTCCACTTGGTGACATAGTGCAGGATCAGCCACGGCAGACCCAGCATGACAACCGGGATCGCGATGATCGGAACCAGAACGTCTTCCATCGCCGGGGCCCTCCTCAGTGCTTCTGTTGCATGCGCGCCTTCAGCTCGGCGAGCTCGGCGGCGACGGCATCGTTGGTGCGCAGTTCGAGAATTTCCTCTTCCAGGCTCTTCTGGACGGGGGCGAGATCATAGACCTCGGCGCGGCCCTCGGCCATGTCCACCCGGCGCTCCAGGATCTCGAAGCGGCTGAAGGCATCCTCCACCCGGTTGCCGCGCGTCATGGTGCGGGCACGGGCGCGGGTCTGGGCGCCTTCCAGCCGGGTGAGCAGGGCGTTCTGCCGGCTGCGCGCCTCGCGCAGCTTTGCTTCCAGCTTGGAGATGTCGTCCTCGAAGGCGCGGAGCTGCTCGTCCAGCAGTTCCACTTCGCCCTTCAGCATGTTGCCGGTCTGCGCCACCTTCTGCTTTTCCATCAGCGCAGCCGTCGCCAGATCCTCACGATCCTTGGACAGTGCCAGCTCGGCCTTGTCGGCCCAGTTGGCCTGTGCCTGGTCCAGCTTCATGATGGTGCGGCGCAGTTCCTTCTGGTCCGCGATGGTGCGCGCGGCCTGCGCCCGCACTTCCACCAGCGTTTCTTCCATTTCCATGATCACCAGCCGGATGGTCTTGGCGGGATCCTCGGCACGGTCGAGCAGGTCGCTCACATTGGCCTGGATGATGTCTCTGGCGCGGGAGAAAATGCCCATGGTCTGCTCCTGGAAATGGCCCCTGTTCCGATCAGGGATGAGTTCTGGGTGGAGTATAGCCGGTTTCTCGGGTTCGATTACCATAAGAAACTGGCCCGGGAGAGGGTGCGAGAGAGGGGATGAAGCCCCCTCCCCCGGGCCAGGTTCCGCCTGCTCACGCCGCATGCGCGGCCTCGGGACTGACAGCAGACGGGATTGCGGAAATCGTGAAGCCTTCGGCGGCAATGGCGGGCCCGGCGGCCAGCATCACCGTCAGCGCACCAGCCAGGATGGCGATGGTGCCGAACAGCGGCACGCGGACAAGATGGGCGAAACGGGCACTCATAACCAAACTCCTCAAAATCAGATGTCAGATGTAATGCACCTTCCGTGCCAACTGCCCGGATCGATTTTTATCTTTTATTTTCAAACGATTGGAAATTCCCTAGGCGCAAGTGATTGGCCAATTATTCGTATTCAGTGCGAACTATTGGAAAATCGCGCCAATCTCGCTAAATTCAGCCCATGCCTGAAAAGCCCACTCAGCTCATCGGCCAGTCCGGCCCCTTCCTGGATGCGGTGGAGCGCGCCAGCGCGGCCGCGCAACTCAGCCGGCCGGTGCTGGTTGTCGGCGAGCGCGGCACCGGCAAGGAGATGATCGCCGAGCGCCTTCATCGCCTGTCACCACGTTGGGAAGAGCAGCTGATCAGCCTGAACTGCGCGGCGCTGCCCGAAACCCTGCTGGATGCCGAGCTGTTCGGTTATGAGGCGGGGGCCTTCACCGGCGCCGTGAAGGCGCGCGCCGGTCGTTTCGAGGAGGCCGATGGCGGCACCCTGTTCCTGGACGAGGTGGGGATGCTGACGGCCGCCGGGCAGGAGCGGCTGCTGCGAGTCGTGGAATATGGCGAGTTGACGCGCCTGGGCAGTACCCGGCCGGTGCAGGTGGATGTCCGTGTGGTGGCGGCCACCAACGAGGACCTTCCGAAGCTTGCGGAGACCGGCAAGTTCCGGGCGGACCTATTGGACCGGTTGTCGTTCGAGGTGATCACCCTGCCCCCGCTGCGCGCCCGTCTGGAGGATGTGCGCCAGCTGGCCGATTTCTTCGGCCGCCGCATGGCCTCTGAACTGGGCTGGCGCAGCTTTCCCGGCTTTACCCAGCGCGTGCTGGAGGATCTGGAGGCGCATGACTGGCCGGGCAATGTGCGCGAGCTGAAGAATGTGGTGGAGCGCGCCTGCTATCGCTGGGGCGAGGAGGATCGCCCGGTGGGCACGCTGGATCTGGACCCGTTCGACAGCCCCTGGCGGCCGACCGGCGCTTTCGCCAGCCCGCGCCCGGTGATCGTGCCGGAGCCTGTGATGGGTTCTGCCTCTTCCCGCGATGTGGCGCCGGCGAAGGCCGCGGAGCCTGTTCCTTCGGATTTTCGCGGGGCTGTGGCCTCCTATGAGAAGAAGCTGCTGGAGCAGGCGCTGGATGCCTGCCGCCACAACCAGCGCAAGGCCGCCCAGATGCTGGGGCTGAGTTACGACCAGCTGCGCCATGCCATGAAGCGGCACAAGCTGCTGACGGTAGACCCCGGTTGATCCGGCCGGCACACATTTTTTTGTAAGAAATCCTGCATTCCGGCGACTGTTCGGGAAGTGGCGCATTGGCCGCTGGCGGAATGGAGCGTGTGGATGGGCGGCCCGGACGGCCAGAACGAGCGGCAGGATGCTCTCTATGCGCAAGCCACGGCTGCGCATGGCGGCATGATTGCTCGCCTCACGGCCGGGTATGAAGCCGACCCTGCCCTGCGCGAGGACCTGAAGCAGGAAATCCACCTGCAGCTGTGGCGCAGTTTCGCGATCTTTTCGGGCCAGTGCAGCCTTGTGACCTGGGTGCATCGGGTGGCGCACAATGTGGGTGCGCGGCATGTCCAGCGGGCTGTGAAGGCCCGAGCTGTGGGCTTCGTCGATCTCGACACAGTCGAGGTTGCCGACGGCAAGGCCGATCCTGAGGAAAGCGCGGATGCGGCGACACGTTTGCGGCAGCTCTATGCGCTGATCTGGCGGCTGCGGCCGATCGACCGGCAGGTGCTTCTGCTGCATCTGGAAGAGGTGGATGCGGCGGGAACCGCCGAGATCACCGGCCTGACGCCCGGTGCCGTCGCCACCCGCATTCACCGTATCAAGGCGCTGCTCGCCCGTAACTTCGCAAAGGGAGATTGCTGATGTCCGACGTGGTCGATCCCGCACTGTGGAAGGCACAGGCTGTTCAGCCGCCCGGCCTCTCTCGCGCGCTGTCGGCAGAGGAAGTCCGGCAGCGCGCGACTGCGCTGCGGCGGCGGGTGCGGCGGCGCAATCTGCTCGAATATGCGACTGCCGCGCTGATGATCGTCGCCTGCGCCATGCTGATCGCGCTGCAGGTGCGGCTCGGGCGGTTCGATGCCATTTCCATCGGTCTTGCCCTGCTGGCGGCGGGTGGCGGCGTGATCGCCTGGCAGCTGCACCAGCGCACGGGCTCGCCGGTCGTGATGGATGGAGCGCGCCCGAGCCTGGACGTCTATCGCGACGCCCTCCGGCGGGAGCGCGATGCCCTCGCCTCGGTCGCCAGCTGGTATGTGCTGCCGGCGGTGCCCGGTATGGCCGCCATATACATCGGCGCCTTCCTGCGCGTGCCGCCCGCCTCATGGCCGCTGCTGATCGTGCTGGTTCTGGGCACCTTTGCGCTGTTCGCCTGGGTGATCCGCCTCAACCGCCGTGGCGCCCGGACGTTGGATGACGAGCTCCGGCAACAGGAACAGGCCTGACCGGCCCACATACGACAGGAAGGAAACAAGCCTTGAGCACCAACATGGCCGCAACACTCGCGGCCATGGCTGTCACGGCGCCCGGCGAAAGGCGGCGCGCCGGTTCGCGGTCAGTTCATCGCGCCCCCAAGCCAGCTATCCGGTAACTAGGCTTCTTCCACCTCTTCGCCCACGGGGGCCGGCGGGTGCAGCAGCAGTTTTTCCACCCGGCGGCCGTCGCTGGAGGCGATCTCCAGGGTCCAGCCGTTGGCGTGGCGCAGTTTCTCGCCCACCTCTGGCACATGCCCGGCCATCAGGAAGGAAAGGCCGCCCAGCGTATCCACTTCGTCGCCCAGTTCATGGTCGATGAAGCTTTCGCCGACGGCCTTTTCCAGATCGTCCAGATCGAGGCGCGCGTCTGCCTCAATGGTGCCGTCGGGCAGCTTCGTCAGAAGCGCGGCTTCCTCTTCGTCATGTTCGTCCTCGATCTCGCCGACGATTTCCTCGACGATGTCCTCAATGGTAACGAGCCCGTCCGTGCCGCCATATTCATCGACCACGATGGCCATGTGCGTGCGCTTGCGGCGCATTTCCGTCAGCAGGTCCACGACCGGCATGGAGGGCGGCACGAACAGCACCGGGCGCAGCAGGTCTTCGAGCGTAGGCAGTTCCCCGCCCGGCCGCCGCCCGAAGCGGTCCGCGATCACCGCATACACATCTTTCACATGCAGCATGCCCAGCACGGAATCGAGCTTCCCGTCATAGACCGGCAAGCGGCTGTGCCCGGCCTCCCGGAACTGACGCACGATGGTCTTGAAATCGCAGTCCTTCGAAAGTGCAACGATGTCGGAACGGGGCACAGCGATGTCGCCGGCATGCTGTTCCGTCAGGTGCAGCATGTTCCGGAGCATGGTGCGCTCGTCCAGATCCAGGTCGTCGGGATCGGCGCTTTCTTCCAGATGCTCGTCGATCGCTTCTTCGATCGATTCCCTCAGCGAAGCCGAGGATTTCAGGTGCAGGAGGTCGCGGACGGCGCTCCACAGGCCGCCCGCGCTTCTAGGGGAAGGGTCGCTCATTGGCTCTCATCCACTGCAGCCCAGCCGGTTTCGGCATAAGGGTCCGCGATACCGAGCCCCGCGAGAATGCGGGTCTCAAGGGCCTCCATCGCCTCGGCGGTCGGATCGTCGAGATGATCGTGGCCGAGAAGGTGGAGCGTTCCATGCACCACAAGATGCATGACATGGGCTTCGATGGCGATGGCCTTTTCGGCCGCCTCTCGCGCCACGGTTTCCGCGCCGAGCGCAAGGTCGCCCAGCAACAGGTCGGTTTCGCCCGCCGCCAGCCAGCGCGCCAGCTCGTCGGGGGCGTGCATGGGGAAGCTCAGCACGTTGGTCGGCTTGTCCTTGCCGCGATAGTCCCGGTTCAACCGCTGCATCTCCGCGTCATCGGTCAGCCGGACGGAGACTTCAACCAGCGCATCGGGGAGGGAGACCAGCCTGCCCTGCCCTGCGCCGTCCAGCGCGGCACGCACGGCCGTTTCGGCCAGCGTTTCCCAATCGACCGCTTCGTCCCAGTCTCCACCGACACTGTCGCAGTCGATATCAAGCATCGGGGCCTGCCTGCTGCGGCCCCTCGTAGCGGTCGACGATCTGGCCGACGATGGGGTGACGCACCACATCCTTCGAGGAGAAGCGCTGCACGGCGAGACCCTTCACGCCCTCCAGCCGCTTCACGGCATCGGCGAGGCCACTCTTGCCGGCATCGGGAAGGTCGACCTGGTTCGGGTCTCCGCAGATCACCATCCGGCTGCCCTCGCCGAAGCGGGTGAGGAACATCTTCATCTGCATCGGCGTGGTGTTCTGCGCTTCATCCAGGATCACGAAGGCGTGGGCCAGCGTGCGGCCGCGCATGAAGGCGATTGGCGCGATCTCGATCTCGCCGCTGGCGATGCGCCGCTCCACCTGTTCCGAGGGGAGCATGTCGTACAGCGCGTCGTAGAGCGGGCGGAGATAGGGATCGACCTTCTCCTTCATGTCGCCAGGCAGGAAGCCCAGACGCTCGCCGGCCTCGACCGCCGGGCGGGAGAGGATGAGGCGATCCACCGAGCCGGCGACCAGCTGGCTGACGGCCTGCGCCACCGCCAGATAGGTCTTGCCCGTGCCCGCCGGCCCCAGCGCGAAGATCATGTCATGCTTCGACAGCGCCTTGATATACTCCGCCTGCGCCGCGTTGCGGGCCATGATGGTCTTGCGGCGGGTGCGGATCATCGCGGGCGGACCGCCGGGGCCGGAGCCCTCGACGCCTTCGGTCGGTGCATCGGCTGCCATCACGATCGCGGCTTCCACATCGGCGCCGTCCACGGGTAGCCCGCGTTCCAGCCGGGCGTAGAGGTCGGTCAGCACGTCGCGGGCGCGGGCGATGCCGACCGGCTCGCCTTCCACGGCGACCCGGTTGCCGCGCGCGGCGATATAGACGCCCAGCCGGTTCTCGACGGTAATGAGATTCTGGTCGAACTGCCCGAACAGGCTGCCGAGCAGCGCCGGGCGGTCAAACTCCAGCTCCAGCCGGGCGCGGCCGGGGGTTTCCGGGATGGTGGTGGGTTCGGCGTGGCGTTTTGCCATCAGGCGGCCGTCTTCATGGTCAGCAAATGTCCCTCCAGACTGTTCGGGCCGGCAGATACCAGCTCCACTGTGACAAGATCACCGGCGGACAGGGTCGGGTCCGCCACAACCACCGATTGCAGCCAGGGCGACTTGCCGATCCACTGCCCCGGCTGGCGGCCGCGCCGCTCGATCAGGATGTCGCACACGCGGCCCACGCTGGCGCGGTTGAACGCCAGCGACTGGTCCTGCAGCAGCGATTGCAGCTGGTGCAGCCGTTCGCTCTTCACATCCTCATCGATCTGGTCCGTCCGCTCGGCAGCGGGCGTGCCGAGGCGCGGCGAATACTTGAAGCTGAAGGCCTGCGCATAGCCCACGCGTTCCACCAGGCTCAGCGTGTCGGCAAAGTCCGCGTCCGTCTCGCCAGGGAAACCCACGATGAAGTCCGACGTGATGGCGAGATCGGGGCGCACGGCGCGGAAACGGTCGATCAAGCCGAAGTAGAATTCGCGGTCATGCTTGCGGTTCATCGCCTTCAGCACCCGATCCGAGCCGGACTGAACAGGCAGATGCAGATAGGGCATCAGCTGCGGGATGTCGGCATGGGCGCGGATCATCGCCTCCGTCACGTCGCGCGGATGGCTGGTGGTGTAGCGGATGCGCTGCACGCCGGGGATAGCAGCAATGGCCTCCACCAGCTGGCCGAAGCCCTTGTTGCCATCTGCCCAGGCATTCACATTCTGCCCCAACAGCGTGATCTCGCGCACGCCGCCGTCGGCCAGTTCCCGGGCCTCGGCGATGATCGCATCCAGCGGGCGGGAGGCTTCGCCGCCGCGGGTGTAGGGCACCACGCAGAAGGCGCAGAATTTGTCGCAGCCTTCCTGAACCGTCAGGAAGGCGGACGGTGCCCGCTTGCGCCGGGCCGGCAAGGTATCGAACTTGGGCGCGGCCGGCATGTCGAGATCGACCAGTCCCTTTTCGCCTGCCGCCTGCCGGGCGAGCAGCTCAGGCAGGCGGTGATAGGCCTGAGGGCCGACCACCAGATCGACGGCGCCCGCCCGGCGGATGATCTCCGCGCCTTCGGCCTGCGCCACGCAGCCCGTCACCGCGATCACGGGCTTGCGGCCGTCCTCCCGGGCGCGGGCGGAGATGCGGCCGACTTCATGATAGAGCTTCTCGGCCGCCTTTTCGCGGATGTGGCAGGTGTTCAGGATCAGCACATCGGCCGCCGCGCCTTCGGAATCGGGAGTGGATTCGGTCAGTCCCTGGGCCTGCAACGCTTCGCTCATACGCTCTGCGTCGTACACATTCATCTGGCATCCAAAGGACTTGATGGCGAAACTTCGAGTCAATTATTGGTCCTTAACATGGGCCCTATTCCTGGCCCCGCATCAACTTTCGATAGCCTGCAGATATCACGTCGTGGCAATGTCGCGCGAGAGCCTTCCTGTTGGCGAAATCCCGGGGAGTCACGGCCTGATGGCACAGGATATGCGCTTCGATCCGGCCCAGCTTCATCACCTCGAGCGCATGCGGCCCGAACTCCATGTCGCCGATCCAGGCGATGTCCAACAGGCGCTGCCGTGTCAGCGGCAAGCCATTCAGCCTTGTGTAGGCGATTGTGATGGGCTGGATCGGCACGTCCCGCGTCTCTTCGCCTTCGACCACCGCGAACAGGCTGGTCTTGAAGGGCAGCACATGGATTCCATCGTTGCTGGTGCCTTCGGGAAACAGGATGACATTGTCGCCCGCCTTCAGCCGCCGCACGATGCTTCCGGCCTGCTCGCCCGCCTGCTGCCGCCGCTCCCGCTCGACGTAGATCGTGTCCTGCAGGTCGGCGAGATGGCCCACCAGCCCCATGCCGCCGACCTCGGACTTGGCGACGAACGACCCTTTCAGATGCGCGCCGAGAACGGGAATATCCAGCCAGGACAAATGGTTGGAGACATAGAGCACACCGCCGTCGGCGGGAGTGCCCTCCAGGCTGGACCTGACGCCCAGCGAGCGGGTGACGGCCTTGTGCCACAGCATCGGAATCCGCCCTGCCCCGCGCGGGTCGATCAGGCGATGCACATGGGCCGGACCGATCAGGGTCCCGGTGGCGGCGAGGGCGCCGGCCATCGTCTTCACATGGCCCAGCTTCTGGAACGGCGGCGAATCCAGACGGCCCTGTCTGGGACCGCCCGGCCAATCCACGCGCGTCACATCCGGCATGCAGGGGTCAGCCCCGGTCCTTCCCACCCTTCAGGGGAACGCCATAAAGCTCCATCCGGTGATCGACGAGACGGTATCCCAACCGCTCCGCGATCTCCGCCTGAAGCTTTTCGATTGCCTCGTCATGGAATTCGATCACGTCGCCCGTCTCGATATTGATGAGATGGTCGTGATGCTCGTCAGGCGTCGGTTCGTAGCGGGAGCGGCCATCGCGGAAATCATGACGTTCCAGGATCCCGGCCTCTTCGAACAGCCGCACCGTACGGTAGACGGTGGCGATCGAAATGCCTTTGTCGACTGCAGCCGAGCGCCGGTGCAGTTCTTCCACATCCGGGTGATCCCGCGCTTCAGACAGCACACGGGCAATCACCCGGCGCTGCTCCGTTATGCGCAGCCCTTTTGCCTGGCAGAGGGCTTCAATGTCGATTGTCCCGGGCATCCACTCTTCCAGCTACGAGGGCGACACTGCTCCCCGAGACAGGAATAGTGACATGATGCCGCAAGGGCAAGGCGGCACCATTGCAAGGATAGGCGGCGGCCCAACCCCCGGCTGGGCCGCCCGGCCCATCTTACTTCTTGCGGGTGCGGCTTTTGGCCGTGCCAAGCCCGATGGATTTGGCAAGCTGGCGCCGCGCTTCGGCATAGTTGGGAGCGACCATCGGATAATCCGCCGGCAGGCCCCATTTGGTGCGATATTCATCCGGCGTCAGGCCGTAAGCAGTCATCAGGTGACGCTTCAGCATTTTCAGTTTCTTGCCGTCTTCCAGGCAGATAATATAGTCGGGCTTGATAGACGAGCGGATCGGCACGGCCGGTTCCAGCTTCACTTCCGCCACCGGAGCCGGCGTGCCGAGGCCGGACAGAGTCGCGAAAACATTCTGGATCAGCAGCGGCAGGTCATTCACGGCCACGCTGTTGTTGGCGACATGGCTCGAAACAATGTCGGCGGTGAGCGCCAACAGGTCGTTGTGCTCAATCTGATCAGTCATACTGTTGTCCTTAAGTCTTATGTTCCAGTTTCACGCCACATTTTGCGGACCGACAGTGCACCTGGATGGCAATCCATTCCAGTCGAACATCTGCACCTGGCCGGCGACCTTATCCTTGATTAAGCGGATCTCCGGCCCATCGCAGCTTGTCACCAATGTTTCAAGACCATGTACAGAATAAAGTGGCAAGAATTACTCGACCCGCATCGCAAAGGTAATTGCATCGATACTGTCACCAGCCAGAGTCTTGTAATAAGCGGGACGCCGGCCTTCGATGTTGAAGCCAGCTGTCCGATAAAGGCCCAGCGCGGCTTCGTTGCCATCCCGGACTTCGAGGAACAGGCGCCGCGCGCCGCGGGAAAGAGCGGATTTCCGCACCTGTTCCATCATGCGACTGCCAACTCCCCTGCCCCGCCAGTCCGCGCTCACTGCACAGAGCAACAGTTCCACTTCGTCCAGCACCTGGCGATTCAGAGCGAATGCCACGAGCACACCATCGACATGCCCAAGATCCAACCAGGCGTTGCCTGCCCTCAACAGGTCGATAATCTGATACTCCGTCCAGGCTTCTCGGAAGTGCGGATCGAAGGCACGGGCCGCCAGCGCTGCCACTGCAGCACCGGCCTCATGGCCGCCCAGCGTCCAGCCTGGCCTGATGGGATCAGGCTGTGGGCTCTGCAGCACGGACATAGAGGAGCTCTGCAGGGCCCAGGGCGCGGCTAGCAAGTCCTGCCAGAGACGCGGCACGTGGCGGCGTGATATTCTGTCCGGGTTGAAGCAAATGTCGCGCGGTCCCGGCAACCTCCTCATATCCTTGCGCGATGGTTTCCGCTTCCGTTTTCGTCAGCGCGATCGGCGGCAATACGCTGTTACGTGCAACCCCTTGGAATCCCTCAGCCCAAATCTGGCCGCGAGGCGCCTCCAACGCCACCAGCAACCGCCCTTCACCGGGCATCTCGGCTGCAACCATCTGCGTGGAGCGGATGCCAGACAATGTCGCATCCCAGGCCAGCGCCAGCGCACGTGCAGCCGCCAGTCCAACACGCAATCCGGTGAAGCTGCCGGGGCCTGTTTCAACCACCACATGATCACAACGACAGGCCGATCCGCCAAAAGGTGCCAGCAGCGCAGCGATGGCGGGCACCAATGCTTCGGCATGACCTTTCGCCATGGGGTCATGCGACTGCGCCAGCAATTCTCCCTCTTCCAGCAAGGCAAGCGACAGGTCGTGCCCGGTGGCGATCACCAGCGTGCGCCCCGTCAAACGTGCCGTCAGGCGATCCGGCATGCGTCCTCGAAGCTGAGGCGCGGCAGACGCGGGAACAGCTTCTGGCCGGTGCCCCGGCCGATGGAGCAGATGAAGTTGGTTTCCACCTTGGTGCCGGCCCAGAAAGCCGCATCCACGCCTGCTTTGTCGAAACCGGACATCGGCCCTGCATCCAGCCCCAGCGAACGGGCGGCCATGATCAGATAGGCACCTTGCAGCGACGAATTACGGAACGCGGATTCATGGATGGCGGCGTCTTTGCCAGCGAACCAGCTGCGCGCGTCGGCATGCGGAAACAGTTCCGGCAGCTTTTCATGGAATTCCATGTCCATGCCGACGATCACGGTGAGCGGCGCCAGCTGGATCTTGCCCGCATTGTTGCCGGACGAGACCGAAGCAAGCTTCGCGCGTGCCTCCGCGCTGGTGCAGAAGATGAAGCGCGCAGGGCAACTGTTGGCTGCGGTGGGGCCGAACTTCACCAGCTCGTACAGCTGGCGGATGAGAGTCTCGGGAAGCGGATCGGGTTCCCAGTCATATTGGGTACGCGCTTCGGTGAACAATTGCTCAAGTGCGGATTCGGCAAGCGGTGAATGCATCAGACAGCCCTGACCTCTGTGACTTCGGGAACATAATAGCGGAGCAGATTTTCGATGCCGCCCTTCAGCGTCGCGGTGGACGACGGGCAGCCCGCGCAGGATCCGCGCATGTGCAGGAACACGATGCCCTTCTGGAACCCGCGATAGACGATGTCGCCACCGTCATTGGCGACGGCGGGGCGCACCCGCGTATCCAGCAGGTCGCGAATCTGCGCCACGATCTCGGAATCGGCGGGGTCGTCGAAGGTTTCGGCCTCGGTCTCCTCACCCAGAAGCAGGGGCGCACCGCTGGCGAAATGGTCGACGAGGACGCCGAGAACATCGATCTTCAGCATCGCCCAATCCGAGCTGCCCGGTGCTTTGGTGACGCTGACGAAATCGGAGCCGAAGTAGACCCGCTCAACATCGCCGAGCGCGAACAGCGCGCGGGCCAGCGGAGAGCGCTCCGCATCTTCGGGCGAGGCGAAGTCCACGCCCTCCCCCGGTGTTACTTCGCGGCCGGGAAGGAATTTCAACGTGGCCGGGTTCGGGGTCTGCTCGGTCTCGATCAGCATAAGATGCTCCTTGGCTGCTGCGCAGATGGCGCGCAAGACGCCTTCAATCAAGACCGTTTCACTCTTGATTTGGTTATGTCAGCCGATCGATCGCTGCATCGGGGATTCCGCCGGGCACGATCATTACCATGCAGGGCAAGGTGCCGGCGCGTTCCCCGGCGAAGAAGTTGACCAGCGGGCCGGGTTTGCCGGCGGCCGCCGCAGCCAGAACCAGCGCGCGGATGGAGCGATCGGTCGTCACGACCTCCAGAACGGCGTCGGTTGTTCGACCGCGCACCAGCCTGACAGCGGGGCGGGTGCCGGTCAGCGCTTCGACCTCTGCGGATTTCTCGCTGAGCAGCGCCTGCGCGGCCTGCTCGGCCTCAGCCTCCATATCCTGCTGGACACCGCCCCACTGCAGGAACTGGCTGGGTGACAACACATGCAGCAGGCACACGGAGGCGCCGGTGTGCTGCGCCCTGAGCGCCGCGTAGCGCAGCGCCTTGGCGCATTCCGGGGTCTCGTCGACGACAACCAGGAAGGTCTCAGCCGTATCGTTCATATGCCCCCACCCGGCCCGGACATGGTCGGGCAGGCGCAGTCTAGCAGATGGCCCCGCCGGCTGTCAGCGGGGCTTCGGCGTCGCAACCTTATTGTGGAACCCGCACGACGGCGCTGCGGCTGGACGCGCCCGGGAAATCCTTGAACAGGGCGGAGACGAGGTTCGGCATCGTCGACGGCAAATCATTCGCGCGCGTCGTCGTCTGCGCCCTTCCCTCGAACACGGGCGTGCTGTCCGCGCTCCGCTTGATCGTCATGTCCAAAAAGGCCGGATAGACTGTGAAGCTGTAGACGTCTGGCTGACCCCAGAAGGGATCACCCCAGGGCCCACCCCACCAGCCGCCGGGACGGCCATACCAACCGCGGCCGTACCAGCCCCAAGGTGATGGCCCCCAAGCAGCTGATGTGCCCGGGCGAGTGGCGATCCGCTCGCGCCCAGGTCCGGAACCGAAATCGACCAGCACGGTCAGATAGGCCTGTTCAGGCGATGCCGCCTGCTGGAAACCGTGTTTCTGCAGCTCTGTGGCAATCAATCCGGCATAGGCGGCGAATTCCAGGCTGCCCTGCCGTTCCGGCGTGGCGGGCTGGATGTAAAAGCTCTGTCCCTGCGCCGGCGGCATGGACTGGAAGCTTTGTACCCGCGCCTCGAACGGCTGGGCACAGGCTGCGAGCAGGCCGAAACTGGCTGCAAGCAGCAAGTTCGCAGCGATCTTTGCAGGGCGGTTCAGAGGTTTCATCGATTGGCGGCCGTTCATGATCATCAATCCATTCAGGAGCTTCACACTCTACACTCCTTAGCTGAACCCAAGATGTCATCGGCGCAAGCGACAAACCGTGACATCGCGTTCGGCTTGCCGCACGCGGCGGCACCCGCTAAGGGGCCGCACCGGCGAAAGCCCGGGGAGTGGCGCAGTCTGGTAGCGCATCTGCTTTGGGAGCAGAGGGTCGCAGGTTCGAATCCTGTCTCCCCGACCATGTTTTCGATTGCATTCGCTATCTTGAACACCTGACGGCTGAACGGTTTGCCGTGCCGGATCGCCCTTCCCCATTTAGCCGTCGGTCGGCCTGCCGGCCACATACCGCGATGTTCGTGGTGGCGCACGTGATACCCTTTGCGCTGCCCTCCAAGGTTTTCGGCGATTGGCTCCGTCCTGATCCTGAAGGCGCATGAATCGCGCCGGAGATCATCAACGGAGCCCCCATGCGCGCATTCCTGCTTGCCTCGACCTGCTGCCTCTCCCTCACATCCGCCGCCGCTGCGGAAACCAGCATTACCGGGCGCCAGACCGGCCCGGTCCGAACCTCTACCATCAAGCAGGGGGCCGCCGACGACATCCTCATCACCACGACAGGCGTGGTGGAAACCAGTGCAAGCGGCGCCGCCGTCACGGTGGACAGTGCGAACAAGGTCATCAACGCCGGCAGCATTCAGTTCAGCAACATCAACAATGCCACGGGCATACTTGCGCTCGCCGGGACTTCGGGCGGCATCGTCAACAGCGGCAAGATCATCGTCGATGAAACCTACAGCGCGAGCGATGGTGACAATGATGGCGATCTGGACGGCCCGTTCGCCGTGGGCAGCAACCGTGCCGGCATCGTCACCCAGGGCGCCTACAGCGGCAACATCGAAAACAGCGGCAGCATCGCCATTGAGGGCAATGATTCGGCTGGCATCCGCCTGGGCGGCCCTCTCACCGGTGCGCTTGTTCACAACGGAACCACCAATGTGCTGGGCGACCGTGCGATCGGCATCCAGACGCAGGACGTCAGCGGACCCGTGCGGCTGGCAGGATCGGTTTCCGCCCAGGGTGTTGATGCCGTGGCGGCCCGTTTCGACGGCAGCATCGCCGGCACCCTTACGGTGCAGGGCAGCATCAGTTCCAGCGGCTATCGCTATACCACTGCTCCTGCGGATTCCTCGAAACTGGACGCCGACGATCTGTTGCAGGGCGGCCCCGCGCTGATCGTTGCAGGCGATGTGCAGGGCGGCATCATCCTCGCCATCCCGCCCAAGGACAACAGCCCGACTGACAATGACGAAGACAAGGACGGCATCGAAGACAGCAAGGAAGGCAGTGCGCTGGTGCAATCCTTCGGTGCCGCGCCTGCCATGCGGATCGGCGCCACCGACCGGGACATCGCGATCGGCGCCGTGCCCGCAACCGGCAATGGCTATGGCCTCATCATCGATGGCCGGGTGCAGGGCAGCGGCGTCTACAGCGGCGTTCAGGGCAATGGCCTGCAGATCGGCGGGCTGGGCGGCAATGTAACGATTGCCGGCGGTGTCGGCGTGAAAGGCACCGTCAGCGCAACGGCGGTCGGCGCATCGGCGACTGCGATCCGGCTCGGCAGCGGTGCGGCAACTCCACTCATCCACAACATGGGGCAGATCACGGCGTCGGGCAGCAATGCTGCGTCAACCGTCGCAACGGCCATCGCTGTTGACGCTGGTGCATCGCTTCCCACCATCCGCAATGCAGGCAGCATCAAGGCGACCGCCACCGGAGAGGGCGGCAGCGCGACCGCCATCATCGACCGCAGCGGCACGCTCGCCCTGATCGAGAACAGCGGTGCCATTTCTGCGAGCGGCGCAAAGGCCGATTCCGGACGCAACATCGCCATCGACGTCTCCGGCACCGCAACGGGCGTCACCATCCGGCAAACTGCAGTTGCCACCGGGATTGCCGCCCCCGCCATCACGGGCAACATCCTGTTCGGCAGCGGTGCCGATGTGCTGGATCTTTCCGATGGCAGTTTCACCGGCGACACCAGTTTTGGGGACGGTGCTGACACGCTGCGTCTGTCAGGCGATGCGGTCTATACGGGGAAGGCCCTGTTCGGCAGCGGCGGCGCCACCATGAACCTTGCCGGCACCTCGCAATTCCGGGGAACCGCCGATTTCGGCGGTGCAGCCGGGACGCTTGGAATCGGCTCGGGCACACTCGTCTCCGGCCGGCTGGACAATGCCGCCAATGTCGCAATTTCCATTGCAGGCGGCCGCCTGGAACTTGCCTCCGCCACGCAAATCTCCAGTCTCGATGTCTCCGGCAAGGGGGTCATTACCGTCACGCTGAACGAAGCCGGCAACAGCGCGCCGATTATCGGCGTGGCTGGCAGCGCAAGCTTCGCGGCGGATTCGAAACTGGACCTGCGCGTCTCCGACATCAGCAAGGCGCTGGGCACACATCTGGTGCTCCGAGCGGGCACGTTGACGGGCGCCTCGAACATCAGCACCGACACGCTGCTGCTGCCGTTCCTGTACAAGGGCACGCTCAACGCTGCCGGGAACGACCTGAACGTCACGCTGTCCCAGAAATCGACCACCGAACTCGGTCTGAACCGCTCGGAAGCTGCGGCTTTCAGCGCCATCCATGCCGCACTTGTGAAAGACCAGAAGATGGGGGGGGCCTTCGTCGCGCTGACCGACGGAGACCTGTTCCGCAGCACATTGCGCCAGATGCTTCCCGACCATGCCGGCGGAATCTTCTCCGCCGTCACTCAGGGCTCGCGGACCTTCACGCGCATGCTGGAAGATCCCACCGGCCCGTTCGAGGACAAGGGCAAATGGGGTTACTGGGTCAACCAGTCAGGCTGGGGTCTGGACAAGGGGCTGGGTGAGACCGCCGGTTTCCGCAGCGCGGGGTGGGGCTTTGGCGGCGGTGCCGAGCTGAAGACAGGCATCGGCAGTTTCGGCGCATCCGTCGCCTATCTGTGGAACCAGGCGCAGGACCGCTCGACGGACAACGACGTGCAGGTCAACCAATATGAACTCGCGGCTTACTGGCGCCTGAAGTCCGGCGGTTTCCGTGGCACCGCACGCGGCTCGGTTGCATTTCTCGATCTGGACGGCACCCGCCGCTTCAAAGGCTTGAACGGCACGGAGAAGCTGGATCTCACGGCGAGTGCTGACCGCGCGGCCCGACTCTACTCTGGCTCTGCCAGCGTTTCCCACCAGACTGTGTTCGGAATCCTCTCCGTGCGTCCGCAGGCTTCGCTCGACTATTACCGGCTGAACGAGAACGGCTATACGGAAAGTGGAGGCGGCAGCAGCTTCGACCTCATCGTGCAGTCGCGCTCCAGTGACGAAATGGCGGCCTCTGCCAGCGTCTCGGTCGGGATCGAGGGCGGCGGCGAAGATGAGTATAGTGGCTGGTCACGGCTGGAGCTGGAAGGCGGCCGCCGGCAGATCGTCAGCGGACGGCTGGGCAACACTGTTGCCCGCTTCAGCGGCGGCGAGGAGTTCACGCTCGTACCCGAGGACCGGGACAGTGGCTGGACCGGACGTCTGCGTGGCGTGCTGGGCAACAATGCGTTTCAGGTGGCGGGCGAACTGGGCGCTGAACAGCAACAGGGCAATTGGGCGCTTTCCGCCCGCGCCAGCCTTCGAATCGGGCTTTGAATGCAGGCTGTCGCCCGCTTCGAAGTTGCACCACCCGCCCGGCCCATTATATGGCCGTGCGGGCGGGGGGTACTGCAACCGGGTGTCGGCATGGCTGGCCCCCGAACCGAAAGCCGGAACAGCCCACATATGACGCAAAGGCCAGCAGACGGCATCGAACCCGCGCAGGGTATCGAAGCGGTGATGCTGGCCCACCGTGCCCAGTTGCTCCGTTTTCTGGCCAGCCACACGACAGCGGATGATGCGGAGGATCTGTTTCACGAGCTGTGGCTCCGTATCACCCACGGGCCAAGCGGCCCGGTCGCCAATCCGCTCGCTTATCTTTATCGCGCGGCCAACAACCTGGCGATCGATCGCCATCGCGCACAGCGACAATCTCTTCTGCGCGATCAGGCCTGGGCCGAACAGCGAGATACGCACGCTGCGGCGGAACCCGGCATCGAGCGCCAGATAATCTCTCGCGAAGAACTGGCACAGGCGGACCGAATCCTCGCTTCCCTTGGGGAGCGCACGGCCCATGTTGTGCGCCGATTCCGGTTGGAGGGCGTGCCGCAACGCCAGATCGCAGCTGAACTCGGAATCAGCCTGAGCACTGTCGAGAGCGACCTTCGCCGCGCCTATGCGGCCCTGCTTGATGCCCGGAGGCAATCTGATGAGCCGTGACCGCCAGATCGACCAATCGGCCATCGACTGGGTGATCCGCCAGCGCGATCCTGCCTTCGACGGATGGGAGGCATTCGCAGACTGGCTTGCCGCCGATCCGGCCCATGCAGAGGCTTACCACCGCGTGGCGGCGCTTGACGATGATCTGGGCGCACTAACTGCGGCGCCCATCGACGAAGCCAGACCGTTTGCGCCCGCGCCTGTTTTCACCCGCCGCAACATCTGGCTGTCCGCAGCAGTTGCCGCTTCGCTCGCAGTGGTCGTCGGCGTCTCTGCCCTGCGCCCTGCCCCCACCTATCGGGTGGAAACCGCAATGGGTGAGCAACGTGTCATCAGCATCGCCGATGGGAGTCGGATCGAGTTGAATGGCGGCACTCGACTGCTTCTCTATCGCGAGGACGATCGCAGGGTCGTGCTGGAACGGGGGCAGGCAAACTTTCGGGTCGTCCACCGCGCCGATGCCCCGTTCCGGGTGGCGGCCGGCCCGGCGCAGTTGATGAACATCGGCACGGTGTTCGATGTCACCCGAGGCAATGACCTGACCATCGTCGCCGTGTCGGAAGGAGCCGTTGCCTACAACCCCGACACCGACAATGTCCGCATCGATGCCGGCAAAAGGCTGAGCGTGCAGGATGGCAGCGGCAAGGCGCTCCTGGCGCCGGTCGACCCAGCCAGCGTGGGGGCCTGGCGCGAAGGCCAGTTTGTCTATGACGATGTCCCTCTGGAACAGGTGGCAGACGAAATTGCCCGTACCACGGGCATGCGCATCCGTGTTGCACCCGAGGCCGCCAACATCCGCTTCCGCGGCGTCCTGGATGGCCGCGCAGACGAAGCCCGCATTGCAGCCGATCTGGCGGCACTCTCCGGCACCCGCGCCGTGGCCGAAGCGGGGGGGTGGACACTTTCCAGGTGAATCGCGCCCGCTTCATGTGCCCGGCCCTTGGCGTGCTGGCGTGTCTCGGCACGCCAGCATTGTCTGCGCCTGATGTGCGCGGACAGCGGGTGGATGTTCCGGCGGGCGAATTGTCAGACCGTATGGCGCTGCTGGCCAGGCAGGCCGGTATCAGCATCAGCGTATCCAGCGCTTCCCTATGGCGTGCGCAGGTGCGCGGCGTTCGAGGGACGCTGCCGCCCGGCGAAGCGTTGACGCGGATGCTCGACGGCACTTCGGGCCGGGCCGTACAACTCAGCCCCACCAGCTGGAGAATCGAGCCTCAGCGCCGCGCCGCGAAGCAGCTCGCGCGCCGCCCGATTGAAAAGGCTGTGCCTTTGCCGGCAGAACAGCCGCAGGAGGATCCCCCCATCCTCGTGACGGCCGGCAAGCTGGATCAACCCAAGGTGGATTTCCCCGGCACGGTGCATCTGTTCAAGGGGTCGGACCTCAGTTTCGGCGGCGAGCGCGGCACCGATTCCATCCTGTCGCGGCTGGCCAGCACGTCTTCGACCCATCTGGGCTCGGGCCGAAACAAGCTGTTCATCCGCGGCATGGCGGATTCCAGCTTCACCGGCCCAACCCAATCCACCGTCGGCCAATATCTGGGCGACCTGCGGCTGAACTACAATTCGCCGGACCCCGATCTCCGGCTGCACGACATCGAGCGCGTCGAGGTGCTGGAAGGCTCTCAGGGCACTCTTTATGGCGCCGGCTCCATGGCGGGCATTATCCGCGTCGTCCCCAACGCACCCGATCCTTCGGCCCTGTCGCTCAGTGCAGGCGCAGGTCTTAGTCTGACCCAGCATGGCCAACCCGGCGGTGACATGTCCGCTACCGCCAATCTGCCGCTGGGGCGCGGCCATGCACTGCGTCTTACAGGCTATGGCATCAGCGAGGGGGGCTATATCGACAACCCCTTGCGCGGCAAGAGCGACATCAACCGCTCCCGCCTGGGTGGCGGCCGCGCCGCGCTCCTGCTGGATGCAGGTGCAGGATGGCAGGTGGAGTTGGGCGGGATTTATCAGGCGACCGCGATCAGCGATGCCCAATATGCCGACCGGGATGGTCCGCCCCTGTCACGCAGCAGCCCTGTCGTGGAGGATTCGAACGCCAGCTATGCCATGGCGACCATGGTGGTGCGCAAGCAGTGGGGGCAGCTGACATTCCAGGCCTCCAATGCTCTGGTGCAGCAACGGGTGAGCGAACGTTTCAACGCGAGCGCGGCAGACATGCCGCCCCAGCTGTTCCGGCAGCGCAACAACATCCGCATGCTGGTGAACGAAACCCGTTTGTGGCGTCCGGTGACCGATGGCTTCGGTTGGGTGCTGGGCATCAGCGCGATCGACAACAACAGCAGGCAGACCCGCTCGTTCGAACAAGGATTCGCCGAAGTCAGCACAACAGGCGCGAGCAACAGTATCCGGGAATATACCGCCTATGCGAAAGCCAGTGTGAAGCCGCTGGACTGGTTGGTGCTGGGCGGCGGCGGACGCGTCACCCACAGCCGACTGAAGGGTGGTGCAGAGGATGTCGCGTTGGTGGTGAAACTGGCGGGTGCTCCCATCACGGCAGGGCGTCGCGGAACCGAATGGCTGCCCTCGGCAGAGGCACTGGCCCATGTCACTGACAACCTCTCTCTCTTTGCCCGGTATGAGGAAAGCTTCCGTCCCGGCGGCCTGGCCATCGAAAGCGATTTCGTGCGGCGCTTCCGCCGCGACCATGTAAACAGCTGGGAAACCGGAGCGCGCTGGAAGGCGCCGGCTGCCGGCCTGTCCGCCTCGCTCTCGGTCACCCACAGTTTCTGGCGCGACATCCAGGCCGATTTCATCGACGGCAGCGGCTTTCCCACCACCGCAAACATAGGCAACGGCCGCATCACTTCCATCACGGGCAATCTGGCCTGGAAACCTTCAGACTCCCTCACGATCGAGCTGGGGGCGGTTTATAACGACAGCCGTGTGATTGCGTTGTCGCCCGAAGTCGCCCGATTTGCGCTGTCAGTGCCTTCCGGGCTTCCTGTCAGCGGGACGCCCGATGCAGTCACCGCTCCGGGACTGCCCGGTCAGTTCGGTCCGCAATCCAACCTCGGCCGGATTCCCAATGTCGCCGATCACGCCCTGCAAGGCAGCGCAGACTATCTGCTGCATCTTGGGGACCAAGATCTGCGCTTCTCCGGCTGGATGAAGTATCTGGGCCCTTCCCGCCTCGGCATCGGACCCACCTTGGGCGATGTGCAGGGTGATTATCTGGACACTGGCCTTGCCGCCCGGGTTGGCACGAACTGGCGCGGCGTCAGCCTTACGGTCACCAACCTGCTCGACAGCCGCGGCAACCGCTTCGCGCTCGGGACACCCTTCGAAACCTCGGCCGGGCGATTCCTGACGCCGCAACGTCCCAGAACGCTGCGGCTGGCCATCGACAGCCGCTTCTAGAGCGATTGTCGACTGCTGCTCATCCCGGAAAGTGCCGCCTAGGGTTGTTCCTGTCCGGAAAACAGGTCAGCAATCCAGCTGGCGGACGGCATCACGCGCAGCACGGCCAGCGTGACGATCATGATCTGCACGCCGATGAAGGCGCCGGGAATGCCCCAGATCACCGCCCAGAAGAACACGGCGAACAGCACCAGTACCGGGGACATGGACAGTGCCGAGCCTGCCATCAGCGGCTCGATATAGCTGCCAAGTACGAAATTGATCGCCGTTGTGCCGCCGACCGCGAGGAACACCATCCACAGACTGCCGAACTGCGCGGCCGCGAACAGGCCCAGCGCCACGGCCACCAGCAGCGGGCCGATGAAGGGAATGAAGTTGAGCGTGCCGACCAGAATGGCCCAGGCCAGCGGCTCGTCCAGCCCCATCAGGCGGAAGAAGAGGTAGCAGATGATCGAATCGATCACGCTCACCACCAGCCGGACCTTCATGTAGAGGCCGAACTTCTGCGACACGTCCCGCGCGACGACCGAGATCTTGAGGTTAGGCCGCTCGGCCTCGATGCGGGCGAGGCGGCGCCCCATGCCTTCGAGATCGGTGAGGCCCAGCACGACGAACACGAACATCAGGAGCGCGAAGCCGCTGATCAGGCGCATTTGCCCCACCAGCGCGGTCGCAGGCCCGATGATCCAGCGCGGATCGAAACTGGCGGGCAGGAACATTTCCATCGGCATGTTGCGCGTGGCCAGCCACTCTTCGGCCTGCCGATAGACGGCATCGAAGCGGGCCAGATTGGCGAACACCCATTGCACGATCTGGGTGACGCCCCAGCCCACCACCGAGAAGAAGATCAGCAGCACCGCCAGCGTGAGCAGCACGGTGACGATCATCGCCAGCCCCTTGCCGATGATCGGCCGCAGCCGGAACATGAAGGGGGCCGTCAGCGCGATGATGAACAGCGAAAACACCAGTGGTTCGAACACGGCGGCGCCGAAGTAAAGGATCGCCATCGCGGCGAGGAAGCCGCAGAGCAGCAGGGGCACTTTCGGCAGATCGATCCGCACGCCTTGTCCGCCCGTCATGCAATACCCCCAAACGCTGCTTGGGGGCCTTAGACACGGGTTTCGCGGAGATTTCCAGCGGAAGTCATGGTGCTGCCGGGGAGGATTGAACTCCCGACCTCAGCCTTACCAAGGATGCGCTCTACCACTGAGCTACGGCAGCAGGCCATGACGACTGACAGCGGGCGCTTCGGCCCGGTGCAGGGGCGCGCCTATTGAGGATGCGGCGCATGAAGTCAAGCCGGAGAAGGCTCCGTCAGTTCCCTTTTCCATCGGCTTTTTCGTCATTCGGGCAGGACGGCAGCCTCAGCCGCGCCATCAACCCTCCGAGGTCCTCCGATTCGGACAGGCTGACGCTGCCGCCGTAGATTCCGGCAACATCTCGCACGATTGCAAGGCCGAGGCCGGTGCCGGGCTTGCCGGTATCAAGGCGTGCGCCGCGTTCGAACATGGTTTCGCGCAACTTCACCGGGATGCCCTGCCCGTCATCCTCCACCAGGATCGAGACGAAGCCGGGGTCCGATTCGCTCTGGCTGACTGTCACGAACACCCTGCCGCCGCCATATTTGGCCGCGTTATCGATCAGATTTCCGGCCAACTCTTCAAGATCCTGCCGCTCACCTCTGAAGCACGCAGCCCGGTCTCCTGCGATATCGATCACAACGCCCTTTTCGGCATAGATTCGTTCTATGGCGTTGATGAGGCGTTGCAGGGACGGCCACACATCGGTGCGGGCAGTCGCCGATGTGCGGCGGCCCATGGCGCGGGCGCGGGCCAGATGGTGATCGATGTGACGCCGCATTGTCGACAACTCCCGCACAACGGCCTGGGCGAGATCTGGGCTGTTGGCGGCAGCTTCGTTGGTCAGCACGCTCATCGGTGTCTTCAGCGCGTGCGCCAGATTGCCGGCGTGCATTCGTGCTGCTTCCGCCGATTGTTCATTGTGATCCAGCAGTGCATTCAACTCATGCACCAAGGGCGCGATTTCCGGTGGCACATCGTCCGTGGGGGCGCGGCTCATGCGGCCGGCACGGATCGCTGCCATCGCCGCCGAAACGCGCCGCAGCGGCATCAGGCCGTAGGTGGCCTGCAGCACGGCGAGCGCCAGCATGCCCGCCCCTAAAACGCTGAGCGAGAGCCACAGCGTACGCCGTACGTCCCTGACCTGCGCATCCAGTTGCTCGGTGGATTGAGCAACCTGAAAGCGCCACACAACCGGAGAACCGGGGATAATGCCATCTCTCTCCACAATCCGTACCGGCTCATTGCGGAAATTGGTGGAACGTGAGGCACATGGTTCCACACAGGAAACAGTGAAATCCGCCGGAAGCTCCCGATCCCAGAGCGACCGGCTGCGGAACGGCAGATGGCCTTGCGCGGCCACCTGCCAGTAGAGCCCGGAATAGGGTTCGTTAAAACGGGGGTCGACCGGTTGCCGGTTGAAGCGGACGTCCCCGAAAGGGTCCAGTTCGGCAGCGGCAATCATGGCAGGCAACGCAACGGACAACTGGGCATCGAAATTGCGTACAATGGTTCCGGTAACGATGCGGTCCAGCGCGGTGCCGCCCAACGCGATCAGCACGGCAATCCAGATGATGGCGGCCACCAGCAGCCGCCGGCTGATGGAGCCGGGCGACCGGCGCAGCAAAGAAGCATGCGAAACCGGGGAATCGGCCGAGGCCCGGCGCTCGGCCGTCGGCTCAGCTTTCGAGGCTGTAGCCAAGGCCCCTGATGGTGGTGATGAGGTCTGCACCCAGCTTCTTCCGAATCCTTGTGATGAAAACCTCGATCGTGTTCGAATCGCGATCGAAATCCTGATCGTAGATATGCTCGATCAGCTCGGTGCGGGAAACGACCTTGCCCTTGTGGTGCATCAGGTAGGACAGAAGCTTGTATTCCTGCGCTGTCAGCTTCACCGGTTCGCCCGACAACGTCACCCTGCCGGAGCGGGTATCGAGCCGGACATCGCCAGCGACCAGTTCCGACGAGGCGTTACCAGAGGCGCGGCGGATCAGCGCGCGCAGGCGGGCGATCAGCTCTTCCGACTGGAAGGGCTTCGCCAGATAATCGTCGGCCCCCGCATCGAGGCCGGCAACCTTGTCAGACCAGCTGTCGCGCGCAGTAAGCACCAGCACCGGCATCTTGTGGCCATGCTTGCGCCAGCGATCCAGCACGGTGAGGCCGTCCACTTCCGGCAGGCCCAGATCCAGGATCACGGCATCATAGGCTTCGGTTTCGCCCAGATACTGACCTTCCTCGCCATCGGCAGCGGAATCGACGGCATAACCGGCCGATTCCAGGGTCTGCCGCAGCTGGCGCTGCAGGTTGGGTTCATCCTCGACAATCAGAACGCGCATGAAATCACTGCCTCCGCTGGCCCAACCGAGCCCCTGATCCAGTCCCGGCCACAAAGCTTACCGCGTTATTCCCGCTCGGCAACGACGCGGCCCGTGCGGCCGTCTACATCCACCCACACCACGTTGCCACCCGGACGCAGGAACTTGAAGCGATAGATGTTCCGAGAGATATCGGGCTCTACGCCGAGATATTCGCCACGGCCACGCGTCTGTGCCGAGCGCATCAACTCATCGAAGCCGCGATTCTCGCCAGAGCGGGTGGACATGCGGGCCTGATCATGATCCGAAACGGGCCGACCGCGACCAAAGGGGTTCTGCTGCGGCATGGGCGGCCGCGCGGCCGGGGCGCCACCACCTCCGCCAGGCCCGGGGGCAAATGCCAACGAAGGCGCCGCACAGAGAGCAATGACAAGGGCGAGCGTCGGCCGCGAGAGATGAACAGGCTGAAGTTTCATGAGGCTGGTTTCCGGGAGCGTGCCTAGGCCCAAGGCCGTGAACCACTTCTGAATAGTCAGCGCCGGAGTCTGCATGATCAAGGTTCAGGCGTTGCCATGGCGGAACCCGCGTGGCAAGCGCCCGCGCCATGGCAGCCCCCATTGTTTCGCTGGAAGACATCGCATTGCGGCAGGGCGATGGCCTGCTGTTCGAGAATCTGTCGCTGTTCATCGGCGCGAAGGACCGCCTAGCGCTGATCGGGCGCAATGGCGCGGGCAAGACCACGCTGCTGCGGCTGATCGCGGGCACGCTGGAGCCGGACAAGGGGCGCCGATCCCAGCAACCGGGGCAGAAGATCATCCTGCTGCCGCAGGACCCGCCGGTCGCCGGGTTCGACACGCTGGCGGATTTCGCGCTTGCGGAGCCGGATGCACCGCCCCGGCATGAAGTGGAAGCGATTGCGACCCAGCTGGGGCTGGACCTTGGGCTGACGGCGGCCAATGCCTCTGGCGGGGAACGGCGGCGGGCGGCCATCGCGCGGGCGCTGGCCCAGCAGCCCGATTTGCTGTTGCTGGACGAGCCCACCAACCATCTGGATCTGGAAGCCATCGACTGGCTGGAGGGCTGGCTGACCCGCTATGGCGGCGCCTTTCTGGTGATCAGCCATGACCGCACCTTCCTGACCCGCCTGACCAAGGCCTGCCTGTGGCTGGATCGCGGGCAGCTGCGGCGACAGGAGGTGGGGTTCGGCGGCTTCGAGGCCTGGACCGAAGCCGTCTATGCTGAAGAGGCGAAGATCGCCGACAAGCTGGACACCAAGATCGCGCAGGAACTGCACTGGCTGCAGCGCGGCGTGACGGCGCGGCGGCGGCGCAATCAGGGCCGGCTGGAGCGGCTTCACCAGATGCGCGCGTCGCGCAAGGCGATGCTGGGGGTGCAGGGCACGGCCAAGCTCGCGCTGGCGACCGACGATGTGAAATCAAAGATGGTGATCGAGGCCGAGGGCGTGACCAAGCGCTATGGTGAGCGCACGATCCTGAAGGATTTCTCGATTCGCATTCAGCGCGGGGACCGGATCGGGGTGGTGGGGCCGAACGGCGCCGGGAAGACCACGCTTCTGCGCCTCCTCACCGGCGAGCTGCAGCCCGACGAGGGAACGGTGACGCGGGCGAAGACGCTGAACGGGATTGCCATCGACCAGCAGCGCAAGCTGATGGAGCCCAACAAGCGGGTGCGCGACGTGCTGGCGGACGGCGGCGACTGGATCGAGGTGCGCGGGCACAAGACCCATATCCAGGGTTATCTGAAGCAGTTCCTGTTTCCGCCCAGCGTGGCCGACGCCAAGATCGGCACCTTTTCCGGGGGCGAGCGCTCGCGGTTGCTGCTGGCGCGGGAATTCGCGCGCGATTCCAACCTGCTGGTACTGGACGAGCCGACCAACGATCTCGATCTGGAGACGCTGGACCTGCTGCAGGAGGTGATCTCCGACTATGACGGCACGGTGCTGATCGTCTCCCACGACCGGGACTTTCTGGATCGCACCACGACGATGACGATCGGGCTGGATGGCTCCGGCCGGGCGGATGTTGTCGCGGGCGGCTATCGGGAGCTGGAGCAGCTGTGGCAGGAGCGGGCAGTCAAGGCGAAGAAGGCGGCGCCGGCGAAGGCTGCCCCCTCCCCTGCGGCGCCCTCCGGCCCGGCCAAGAAGCTGAGCTTCAAGGACCAGCATGATCTGGACCGGCTGCCCGGCGAAATCGCGAAGATCGAGGCCGAGATCAGCGCCGCAGAAGCGAAACTGGGAGATCCCGGCCTCTATGCCCGGAACCCTGCGGAGTTCGACCGATTGACCACCGCCATCGAGACGTCGCGCGGTAAATTGGAAGCCGCCGAACTGCGCTGGCTGGAAGTGGCAGAGAAGGCCGAAGCGCTGGGCTGAGCCGCCCACGCTCGAACGGCTGCCATATTTCCCGGCAAAGGACAGGCCATGCGATTCGCGATTCCTGCCCTGCTGCTGTTAGCCGGATGCGCTGCCACCAGCCTGCCGCCGACCGCCGTCATGGAACGCGCCGAAGTGCGCGAACCTGTGACGATCATGATCTCAATCGACGGCTTTCGTGCGGACTATGTGAACCCGCGCGACACGCCGGTGCTGGCGCGGCTGGCGGCCGAGGGGGTTTCCGGCCCGATGCGCCCCTCCTTTCCCAGCAAAACCTTTCCCAATCACTGGACCTTGGTGACAGGACTGCGCCCCGACCAACATGGAATCGTCGCCAACAACATGGAAGACCCCGAACGACCTGGTGAGCGCTTCACCATGGCGTCGGATGACCCCTTCTGGTGGAACGCGGCCGAGCCGGTCTGGGTTACGGCGCATCGGGCCGGGGTGCGCTCTGCCACCATGTTCTGGCCCGGCAGCAATGTGGGTTGGGGCGGGAAGCGGCAGCAGGCCGCGCATATCGTGCCAGGCGGAATCCGGCCGGATGACTGGGTGCAGTTCAACCAGGCCATCAGCAACAGGCAGCGGATCGAAGCGCTTCTGGACTGGGTACGTCGCCCGGTTGAAAATCAGCCGCGGCTGCTGCTGTCCTACATGGACAGCGTCGACTGGAGCGGCCACCACTATGGCCCGTCAGACCCGCGTACAACCGAGACCATTCGCGAGGCCGATGCCCGGATCGGCGATCTGCTGCGCGGACTGGAAGCCCTGAAGCAGCCGGCCAATGTGCTGGTCGTGGCGGATCATGGCATGGCCGCGACCTCCAGTGAGCGGGTCATCGCGCTGGATTCGATCTTGCCAGACGGAAGCGCACGGATTGTGGAATCCGGGCCCTACGCCAGTTTCCAACCGCTCGCCGGGCGGGAGCAGGAGCTTGCCGAAGCGCTGTTGCAGCCGCATCCGCACATGCAGTGCTGGCGGCGCAAGGCGATCCCCGCCCGATTTGCCTATGGCCGCAATCCGCGCGTGCCGCCCTTTCTGTGCCTGGCGCAGGTGGGCTGGCTGATCTTGCCGACTGCGCCTGCGGCGCCTTTCACAGGCGGCAATCACGGTTACGACAATGCAGCCCCGGACATGGCCGCCCTGTTCATCGCCAGCGGGCCGGCATTCCGCCATGGCGTGAAGCTCGACCCGTTCGACAATGTCGATGTGGCGCCGCTTCTGCGCAAACTTCTGGATCTGCCCGACGGCACAGGGCTGGACGGCGATGCCAGCCCCTTCGACGCAGCGATGACCACCAAGCAGGATTAGGCGAAATCGACGCCCGCTGGGGCGTCCATGTCGATATGGGCCTCATGGCGGCCCGCACCGTGCAGTGGCGCATTGGGGCAGCTGGTGCGGATGAAGCCTTCCAGTTCCGGGGCGATGATCTCGCGCCAGCGGCGGCCGTTGAAGATGCCGTAATGGCCCACGCCGGGCACGAGGAAGTAGCGCTTGCGATCCTCGGCCAGGTTGACCGCGATATCCAGCGCCGCCTTCGTCTGGCCGATGCCGGAGATGTCGTCGCGCTCGCCCTCGATGGCGAAGATGGACACATCGGTGATGGCGCCGGGATCCACCGGTACGCCGCGGTGGGTCATGACCCCGCGCGGGAGCTGGTGGGTCTGGAACACCTTGTCGATGGTCTGCAGGTAGAATTCCGCCGTCATGTCGCAGACGGAACGATATTCATCGTAAAAGGTCTTGGTGGCGTCGGCTGAATCGCCATCGCCCTGCACCAGATGCTTGAACATTTCCCAGTGGGAAATCATGTGGTTGCCGAGGTTCATTGACATGAATCCGGCCAGCTGCAGGAAGCCCGGATAGACCTTGCGGCCGGAGCCCGGATACATGGCCGGAACGGTCGCGATCACGCTGTTCTCGAACCAGGCGAAGGGACGTTCCATCGCCAGCGTGTTCACCGCGGTGGGCGCGCGACGGGTGTCGACCGGACCGCCCATCATGGTAAGCGTACAGGGCAGCGCGGGGTGCTTCTGCGCGGACATCAGGGCGACGGCCGCATAGACCGGCACCGAGGGCTGACACACCGCTAACAGATGCGCCCGCGGTGAACCCGGCGGGGTGATGATCGACAGCCAGTCGATCACATAGTCGATATAGTCATCCAGATCGAAGCGGCCGTCCGACAGGGGGGCCATTTTCGCATCGCGCCAGTCGGTGATGTAGACATCATGGTTGGGCAGCATCCGCTCCACCGTGCCGCGCAGCAGCGTGGCATAGTGGCCCGACATGGGGGCGACGATGAGCAGCTTGGGATCGTTCGGCGAGGCACCCAGCCGATCGAAGCGCTTCAGCTGGCCGAAGGGCTTCCTGTCCACGATGACTTCCACCACCGGCACCGGCTGGCCATCGACGAGCGTGGAGGTGAAACCGAAGCCCGGCTTGCCGCGTGGGGCGGAGGCATGGCTGAACACATCCAGTGCTGCAGCTGCGACTTCACCGGCCCCTGTGTAGGCGAAGGGATTGGCGGGATTCGTCCACCAGTCCGCGCCGAGTCGGGCAGCGGCGCTGGCCCCGTTGAGCCAGGTGCGGCCCATTTCATAGGCGTCGTACAGCATCGTTAACCTCTTAGCTCGCTGCGACTTTTTATCGCATATTGGCAAAACACCGACACGAAAATGTCATCAAAAACCACTGGCGCTTTTGCCTGTTCACGCCTGAGACTAGACCTGTGGACCAACAAGCGCACATGTTTTTTGCAGTGCAGCAGAGTTAACGCGAGCGAGGAGACAGGCAAATGGCGGAACAAGTGGCGGGCACCAAGCCTCTGGCTGGCCGGAAGGCCGCCGTAACCGGATCGACCAGCGGGATCGGCCTGGCGATTGCCGAGGCATTGGCCCGCGCGGGCGCCGATGTGGCGCTGAACGGTTTCGGGGACAACGCCCCTGCCCTTGCCAGCGTGGGTGCGTTCGGCACGAAGACGGTGTTCGTGGGCGCCGATCTGTCCAAGGGCCCGGACGCGCAGAAATGGGTGACCGACGTGCAGGCGGCGCTGGGCGGGCTGGACATACTGGTGAACAACGCCGGCATCCAGCATGTGGCCCCGGTGGATGAATTCCCCGACGAGAAGTGGGACGCGATCCTTGCCATCAACCTTTCCAGCAACTTCCACACGATGAAGGCTGCGATTCCGGCGATGAAAGCGCAGAATTGGGGGCGCATCGTGAACATCGCCTCCGCCCACGGTCTTGTCGCCTCGCCCTTCAAGAGCGCCTATGTCGCTGCCAAGCATGGCGTGTTGGGGCTGACGAAGGCCGCGGCGCTGGAGCTTGCGGAAACGCTGGTGACGGCCAACAGCGTCTGCCCCGGTTTCGTGGACACGCCGCTGGTGCGCGGGCAGATCGCCGATCAGGCCAAGTCAAACGGCATCAGCGAGGAACGGGTGGTGAAGGAGATCATCCTCGCGTCCCAGCCGACCAAGCGCTTCATCACCGCCGATCAGGTGGCGGAGACAGTGCTGTTCCTCTGTTCGGAGGCGGCCAGCGGGATCACCGGCTCGGCCTTCTCCGTCGACGGGGGCTGGACGGCGCGCTGACGCCGATTAGCGGTAGAGATAATCACGCGTGACGGGCACACCGTCACGCGTGCGGCCCAACTGGATCTGCCACACGACATGGTCGTCGTTGCGGAACGCGACGATCGCGCCTGCGAGGTAGAACTCCCACATCCGGTAGAAGCGCTCGTCGTAAAGAGCGACGATCTCGGCCTTGCGGGCGCGGCAGCGCTTCAGCCAATGCTCCAGAGTCCAGGCGTAATGCAGGCGCAGCACCTCGACGTCGGTCGGCCACAGCCAGCTGCGCTCAATATGCTTCGCGAGTTCGGAATAGGCCGGGGTGTAGCCGCCGGGGAAGATGTACTTCGCTGTCCAAGGATCGGTGGCGCCGGGGCCGCCGACGCGGCCGATGGTGTGCAGCAGGGCGATGCCGTCGTCCGTCAGCAGCGAAGCCAGCTTTTCGAAGAAGGTGCCGTAATTGGGGCGGCCCACATGTTCGAACATGCCCACCGACACGATGCGGTCGAACGGCCCCTGCACATCGCGATAGTCCATCAATTCATAGCGGACCTTGCCGTCGATCCCCAGCTCGCGCGCCTTGGAGCGGGCATATTTCAGCTGCTCTTCCGAAAGGGTGACGCCCAGCACCTCTGCGCCGGAAACGCGGTGGATGTGGCGCGCCATTCCCCCCCAGCCGCAGCCGATATCCAGCACCCGCATGCCGGGCTTCAGGCACAGCTTCTTCGCGATATGGTCCAGCTTGTCGATCTGGGCCTGTTCCAGGCTGGAATCCGGCCCCTGATTGCCTTCGCGGAAATAGGCGCAGCTGTACTGCCGCTCCGGATCGAGGAAGAGATCGTAGAGCTTGTCCGACAGATCATAATGGTGCGCGACATTGCGCTTCGAACGGGCGCGGGCGTTCAGCTCGTCCCACTTTGCGGCGATGCGCTGCTGGTTCCACAGGGAAACGCGCAAATCGTTGCAGCGATCCCAGCGGAGATTGGCGGTGACCAGTTGCAGCAGGTCCATGATGTCGCCGCTCTCGACGATCAGGCGGCCGTCCATGAAGGCTTCCCCGGTGGCGAGCGCGGGGTTGCGGCCGATGCGGCCGGCCGTCGCGCTGTCGGCGAGGCGAATGCGGACAGGCTCTGCGGCGGGGTCGCCATAGAGATGAGTCTTGCCGTCTGACGTGGTGAGGAGGAGCGCGCCGCGCGTGATGGCGCGGGTGAGGAGCCGGTCTAGAAGCCACATGGCCGCCCTTGTGGCCGGGGTAGCGGGGCGAGGCAAGCCTTGGCGTGACGGTATGAAGCTGCTTCAGTGTCGCAGATAGGAGAGATGATGATGCGCCTTCGCCCTGCCCTGTTTGCCACAGCCATTGCCGTGGCCGCCGTTGCCGGCCAGTCGCCGGTTCATGCCGGGGACCGTCGCGGCGATCCGGCGTTTCAGGGGCGCTCCCCAGCGATTGCGGTGCATGGCATGGCGGCGACCGCCCATCCCTTTGCGACGCAGGCCGCCGTGGAGATCCTGCGCGCAGGCGGTTCCGCTGCCGATGCGGCGATTGCGGCGAACGCCGTGCTGGGGCTGGTGGAACCGACCGGAAACGGGATCGGCGGCGACCTGTTCGCGCTGGTGTATGATCCGCAGACGAAGAGTGTGACCGGGCTGGATGCTTCGGGCTTTGCGCCGCTGAAGCTGGATGTGAAAGCGCTCGCCCGGCGGGCCAAGGCAGCGGGCGGGCGGGACCGGGGGATGGATTCTGTGACGACCCCCGGCGCGGTGGCCGGGTGGGAGGCGCTGCACAAGCGCTATGGCAAGCTGCCGCTGGCGCAGGTGCTGGCACCGGCGATCCGCTATGCGAAGGAGGGGTTTCCCGTCTCTCCGGTCATTGCGCGGGGCTGGGCAGCGAACCTCGGCAACTTCCAGCGGTTGGGCGAGGCGATCCAGGGGCCGCAATGGAAGGCGTTGTTCGCGCCCGGCGGCGCCCTGCCGGTGGAAGGACAGGTTTTCACCAACCCCGATCTGGCGGCCACGCTGGAGCTGATCGCGGGCGGCGGGGCGGATGCCTTCTACAAGGGGGCGTTCGCGGGTGATTATGAGAGGCATTTCAAGGCGTTCGGCAGGCAGCATTCGGCCGCTGACCTGGCCGCGATGAAAGCGGAGTGGGTGGAGCCCATCCATGCCGACTATCGCGGGGTGACGCTGTGGCAGATACCGCCCGCGACACAGGGGCTGACGACGCTGCAGATGGCGCGCATCGTGGAAAAGTTCCCGATGGCGACCCTGAGCGAGGCGGACCGCATCCATGTGCTGGTGGAAGCGAAGAAGCTGGCCTTTGCCGACCGGGCCGCGTTCATCGCCGATCCGAGGCAGGTCAAGCTGCCGGTGCAAGCGCTGCTGGCGGACGACTATATCGCCAGGCGGGCGGCGATGATCCGCATGGACAAGGCGCTGCCTGCCGATGTGCCCGCCGGAGACCCGGAGGGTGAGAAGAGCGACACCACCTATCTTTCGACCGCTGACGGCAGTGGCATGATGGTGAGCCTGATCCAGTCCAACTATGCCGGTATGGGCTCCGGCGTGGTGGTTCCGCGTTCCGCGCCGGTCGATGGGGGGCGTGGAACCTGGGGATTCATGCTGCAAAACCGGGGGGCACAGTTTGCGTTGAACCCGAAGGCGCGCAACATGGTCGCGCCCGGCAAGCGGCCGTTCCATACCATCATCCCCGGCATCGTCACCAAGGCGGGCGAACCGCTGCTGGCGTTCGGGGTGATGGGCGGCACCATGCAACCGCAGGGGCAGGTGCAGGCGCTGGTGAACATCATCGATCTGAAGATGAATTTGCAGGCGGCCGGCGACGCGCCGCGCGTGCGGCATCTGGGCAGCCCCGATCCCGGCGACGACGGCCGGGAAACAGCCTCCGGCGTGTTTCTGGAAAGCCAGATCGGCGCCGAGACGCGGGCGGCACTGGCGGCCAAGGGCCATGTGATCCTGGATGGCTATCAGGATGTCGGCGGCTATCAGGCGGTGATGTGGGATGCCGCGAACAAGGTGTGGTGGGGTGCGACCGAAATGCGCAAGGACGGGGTCGCGCTGGGCTATTGATAGGCGGGCGGCTTCATCGGCTGGCGCTGCCAGCGGGCTAGGCTGCGCCACAGCCATTCGAACGGACCATAGCGGAAATGTTCCAGCCAGGGCCTCGACCAGGCGAGCTGGAGCGCCCAGACGAGGAGCACCACGCCGAGCACCTCGAGCCGGGAGAGTCGGCCGAACAGGCTGAGCCCGATGCCGGTGAAGAGCAGATTGCCGATGATGGACGCCGCCAGATAGTTGCTGAGTGCCATGCGCCCGCAGGCGGCCAGACGGCGGACAAGGCCCGGCAGCACGCCCGATTTGACCAGTGCGATCAGCGCGGCGGCATAGCCGACTGCCACCGCCGGGGCGACGATCACCCGGGCTGCGTCCGTGAAGTAGAAGGTGATCGGCGAAAAGCCGGAGGCGTGGAACTGCCACGCGAGCAGGCTGCCCACAGCCCAGCCGAGCGGGATCAGGACGAGGGCGACCTTGCGGTAGTGGGCTGGATCGAAGCCCCCCTGCCACCAGTTCAGCCGATAGAGCCCCATGCCGATCAGCATGAGGCCGACGCTTTCCGCTAAGAATTCGAACGGGAACAGGAACAGCCGGGCGAACAGCACGGATTCATGGCGGATGGCCAGAATATCCGGGAGGCTGCCGCGAACCATCGCTGTCTCGCGCGCCATGTCTTCCGGAAGGCTGTAGGTGGCGCCGCGCAGGCTGTTCCAGGCCTCTATGGCGGCGGCGGGTGGGTTCGGGCCTTGCAGCGCCGCATTCACCTGCAACGCCTGCATGCCGAACATCAGGTTGATGGCGGCCTGCAACCCCAGCGCCAACACCCCCAGCAGCATCAGCCGTGACACGGGCTGGTTGCGCAACGGCCAGACGACAAGCCCCACGACGGCAAAGGGCAACAGGATGTCGCCGGGCCACAGCAGGGATGCATGAACCATGCCGAACAGGAACAGCACGGCCATGCGCGCGGCATGGCGGCCGGTCGCCTTTTCCGCCGGCCCGCCCTCTGCCATCAGCAGCAGCGAGGCCCCGAACAGCATCGCGAACAGCGCGCGCATCTTGCCGTCCACCGCCACATAGGCGACCGCCCACAGGGCGATGTTCAGCGGATCGGCGCCGCCGGTGTACATCGGGTTCAGATAGGCCGAACCTGCAAAGGCCATGCCGATGATGTTCATCACGAGAATGCCGAGCACGGCCACGCCGCGCACGGTATCGATCGATGCTATCCTGTTGTCCCCCACGTTTTGAGCATCGCACCGGGCGGGAGGATTGGCTAGTCTTTGTGTGGGAGGATAGCGATGGGCGGATGGTGGGACAGGCACATGGTGCCGAAGCTGATCGGTTACTGCTGTTCCCAGCCGCCGGTGATGCAGCGCCGCGCCGAGGTGGTGCCGCTGGCCAGCGGCGAGGTGCTGGAACTGGGCGCGGGCGGCGGCGCCAATCTGGGATTCTATGATCGTTCGAAGGTGCGCCATGTGACGGGGATCGACCCCTCCGACGGGCTGATCGCGCTGGCCACCGAGCGGATGATGGAGAATGACCGGGGCTTCTTTCATCTGGAGAAGGGTGTGGCGGAGGAGCTGCCCTTCACCGGCGGTCGCTTCGACACCGTGCTGTGCACCTTCACCCTGTGTTCCGTGCAGGATCCGGCGCGGGTTCTGGCAGAGGCAAGGCGGGTGTTGAAACCGGGCGGGCAGTTGCTGTTCCTTGAGCACGGACTTTCGCCGGATGCCGATGTGCGCCGATGGCAGCGGCGTATCGAACCGGTTTGGAAGCCCATCGGCGGTGGCTGCCACCTGACGCGACCGGTGACGGAAAGCATCCTGGCCGCCGGGTTCGGCGTGGCGCAGCGGAACGGCCGTTATATGGAAAAATCCCCCCGCTTTGCCGGCTGGGTGGAATGGGGTGTCGCGAGACCGGCGTGAAGCCGGGCTATTGCGCCATCAAGCCATCCTGCTTTGCGCCTGCGGCGATATTCGCCGATCCTGCCGTTCATGGACACGCCCCATCTTCTGCAGCAATCCGATACCGCGCCCGCCGAAGAGGTCGTGCGGGAAGCGGGTGCGGGGTTGTACGGGTTGCTGACGGTCGCTGCCTTTGTGGCAGCGGCGGCGCTGATTTTGCTGGCGCCGTTCGGCGGCTAAGGCGCCTTTACCACATCCCCACCCTTCATCACGAAGCTGACCTTCCGGGTTGCGGCGATATCCGTGAGGGGGTCGCCTTCCACCGCGACGAGGTCTGCGAGATAGCCCGACTTCAGCCGTCCGATGCTGTCTGCCATTCCCAGCAGCTTGGCATTGTCTGAGGTGACTGCGCGCAACGCCTCCAGAGCCGGAAGGCCGGATTTCACCATCAGTTCCAGTTCGCGGGCATTGTCGCCATGGGCGAACACCCCGGAATCGCCGCCTGCGCAGATCTGGACGCCGGCAGCGCGAGCCGCCGACAATGCCTGCCGCGACGCCTGGACGGCGGGGGGTGCCGGTTCTTCCCCATTCCACCCCCGATAGCGGGCAACGGCATCCGAAGCGGCCAGTGTGGGGCACAGCGCCACGCCCTTCGCTGCCATGGCGCGGAACACATCCGGCGTGCCGCCGCTGCCATGTTCGATGCTGTCGGCCCCGGCTGCAACGGCGCGGCGCATGCCCTCTGCCGAGGCCGCGTGGACGGCCACCTTGCGGCCCGCGCCATGGGCAGTCGCAATTGCAGCGGTGAGTTCGGCTTCGGAGAAGATCGGCCGTGCCGGTTCGCCGGGGCGCCAGCGGTAGTCGGCGTAGATCTTCACCAGGTCTGCGCCCGCACCCATCTGGCGCCGCACCTCGCGTACCAGTTCCTCGCCATCGGCTTCGGCAGCGCCTTGCGGGATGGCGACGCCTGGTTCGAACCCTTTGGGGCCGTAGGAACCCGTCGCGACGATGGCCTTTGTAGCGATCAGCATGCGCGGGCCGGGGATGAGGCCGCTGTCGATCGCCTGCTTCAGCCCGACATCGGCATAGCCCGCCCCTTCGGTGCCAAGATCGCGCACCGTGGTGAAGCCTGCCAGCAAGGTCGCCCTGGCGGCGAGCGTGGCGCGGACCGTGCGGAGTGAAACAGGTTCATGCAGAACCTGATCATCCCATGATATCTCGTTGTAAGGGCGTAGAAACAGATGCGAGTGCGCTTCGATCATGCCGGGCATCAGCGTCTGGCCCGGCAGATCGATCGCGGTCGCGTCCGGCGCGGAGAGCGACGGGCCGACTGCTTCGATCTTTCCGTCGCGAACCAGCAGCTGCCAGCCCTTGTGCAGGCTTTCGCCGTCGAACAGCGCGGCCGGTCGGATCAGCCAGCTGTCGGCCGCTGCGGCTGCCGGAACTGCCGCCAATAGCCATCCCAGAATCAGTGCCCGCGCCGCCTTCATCCGCCTGCCCATCCGCCTGTTGCCGATGCGCCTTCATGCGGAGGCGGCGGGAGGAAGGCAATGCCGCCGCCCCGCCCCACCCGTTCGCGGAATCAGAAGAAGAGTTTGCGGATCGACACCTCCACCCGTCGGCCCACCGGGTCGATCAGATCGGGCTGGTAGTTGATCGGCGTGTCCCCGCTGCGGCTGTGCACGCTCAACCGCTGATCGAACAGATTGTCCACGCCCAAGGAAATGCGCGTACCGCGCAGCCACGGCGCCTTGCGGATCAGGCCGAACCGCTGGTTGAGATCGGCCCAGAGGCGCAGGTTGACCGTGGCAAGGTCGGAAAAGAACAGGTCCTCCGAGCTTGCCGCACCGCCGGGATTGACCAGCACATCCGTTCCGCTCTGCCAGTTGATGGTAGCGCGAGCGCCAAGGCCATTCTTGTTGATGGCGGCACGCGCCTCTACCAGATGGCGCGAAACGCCGCCGCTGCTGCCTGTGGCGGAGCCGTTCAGCAGATCCAGTTCCTGCACGCCGTCCCGGATGAGAATGGTGTTGGTGAAGCGCCACGTATGGAACAGGGAGAGTTGCAGGCGACCTTCACCCATCGATCCCATCGCCATACGCGGGGGACCACCGGCAGGACCGCCCGGCCCTGCGCCCGGGGGCGGGCTGCCGGGCATCCCCTGCGGCCTCTGCTGTTGCATCCAGGCGGGAACGCCGGGGATGGGCTTGCCACTTGCCTGCGCTTCCGCACGCAGCTTTTCCAGTTCAGCACGTCGGGCGGCCATCGCGGCCTGTTCGGCCTTGCTGGGTTCCAGCTTCTCCGTGAAGTTGAAGCCCCAGCGCAATTCCGATTTGTCAGATCGGGCGAAGTTCACCGGCCGGTTATCGATCAGGAGGAGCTGGCCATCACCGTCACGCAGGAAACGTTCCGGGAAGGCCGCCTCAATCTCCGCTGTTGCGGTCGGGAAGCTGGCGATGGGGCCGGAAATACGCGTTTTCACATAATCGGCCTGCAGGCTGAGATCCGTGCCCTTGATTGGATTGATGCGCCCGCCCAGTTTCCACACCTGCCGACGATCCGCTGACAGATCGGCATTGCCGCCATCCAAACGGCTGATTTCGACGGTTTCTCCCGTCGCATAATCGAACACGCGCACATTCGGGGTGGTGATCAGCGGATTGCCCAACTGCTGAATGGTCGGGGCCCCCTGCTCCGACGTGTAGGAACCGATCACCTGCAAAATCTCGATCGGGCGCCAGGTGAGGCCGCCGCCCCAGGTTATCAGATTGCCGAAATCGGAATATTGATCCGTTTCGAAATTGCCGTTGAGGCTGAGGTCACCCAGAAAGGCGCCGACATCACGGCGGCGACTGGTGAGCGGGATATCCACGCTCATCTGCGCAGTGCCTTGCGTACGCTTCAGGTCTGTTTCCTGTTCCACGCCGTCGCGACGGGCATAGCTGTTCAGATCACGGTGATCGAGACCGAGCTTGAAGCTGGTGCTGACTCCGCCTGCCGGCAGGTCGAGGAGCTTCTTGTTGGCGACAGCTTCCACCAGGCTGCGATCCGTGTTGGAACCGGACCGATCCTGGTTCAGTGGACCGTTCAGGGCGTTGACGGCAAAGGGATTGAAGAGAGGGTCCAGCGCATCGATCCGCGCCTGACTCTCGCTGACATCCAGCGATCGATCGATGAGTGTGCGGGATTCGTCATGGTCGTGGCTGGCTGTCAGCGACCAGCGCCAACCGTTCACATCGCCGTTGAAAGCAGCCGCAAGCCGGCCACTCCATTCATCATTGTCACGGACCAGAGGCCCCCGGACCCCGCTGTAACCCACAAGGCGAGTGTCTGAAGCGAAGGGAGAGAAAGGATTGCCTGCCGGAAGGGCGACATCGGTCGTCGGCAGCCCCAGGCGACTTTCCGACGAAGAGGCCGTCAGGCGGGCGGACAAGGTCATCTGCACATTGCCGGACAGCGGCCGCGTGAGACTGGCGCCACCGGTGACATCGAGCGTTTCCGGCGACAAGGTTCGATAGCGGCCGATATCGGTGTTGTTGGGCGCATTGGCTCCATTGGCGAAATCGGTCAGCGACGGCGCACCGGACGCTGCCGAGGCGGGAACGGCCGCGATCGTCACAGTCTGCCCGGCGAGACTGGAAAGCGACGGATCGATTTCGTCGCCGTTCACCGGCGCAATGATGTTTCCACCCAGCGCATACGGCAGGGATGTTGCGGTCTGCCGGATGTTGCGATCGCTTTCCAGCAGGGAAGTCGCGCGTTCCAGCTTGAAGTCCAGCAACATGCGGTTGTCGTTGTCGATCCGGATCATGGAGGTTTGCACCTCCAGATCATGGCGTCCACCGGCGGTGGGGGCGCCGAGTTCGACTTCGCCTGTCGTGGCGCGGAAACGCGGGCGCAACACGAAGTTCGTCACCCGCTGATCGGCGCGATATCCATATGCGAGCGCCGTTTCTTCCGGCAGGACTTCGATCCGTGCGATGGCTTCCGGGGGGATCGCGCGCATTTCCTGAAAACCGGAGATGCGACGACCATTGAGCAGCACGACCGGCATCTCGCCGCCCCGGCCCCGGCCGCTGCTTGTCTGCGGAGACAGCTGCGAAAGCAGATCTTCCAGGCTGCTGGCGCCATAGGCCCGGATGTCTGCCGGGTTCAGCACAAGGTCGGGCTGGATGTCTGAAACCACCGAGCCGCGCAGTGCACCGGCGGTGACGACGATGTCCTCGCCCATCACCTCATCCGCAGGGGATTGCTGGCCGATTGCCGGCGCTGCCTGCGGTTCAGGCGCCGAGGCTATGGCCGGCGCCTCCTGCGCAGCAGCGGCATCTGTTAAGGCAATAAGAGCGAGGGCGGCACCTGCGGCCGTGGATCTGGACATCATCACACCATGGATACGCGGGCAACCCCGCCTTTCCCCCGCAATTGCCTGAGAAAAATGAACCCCGGATGTAGGAGCTGGTGAAACCTAGGCTCCCGTCACGGCCGTCACATTATCGTCGGAGTTTCGGTCCACATATTTGTTGTACGGGTCGATGCCCGCAAACGCGGGCTTCTCCTTTGTGACGATGACGATGGCCTGTTCGCCGGAACGAACCGGGCGACGCTCCATCAGGATCACATCAGCCCCCGAAAAAGCCCCCTGCCCCGGCCTTGCCTTGAACAAGCCGATATCGACACTGCCCGACAACGGAGCCGACGTTTCCTTGCCCTTGCCATCCGCATAGGCCTTGGCAGCCGAAACGGTGATCGTGGTTTCCCAATTGCCATCCGGCAGCTTGCGGGTGGTGGCAGTGGGCGCTTTCAGGTCGAAGATGGTGATCTTTTCCAGCAGGTCTTCCACCAGCTGGCGTTCCTCCGGCGTGCGGGCGAGCGACTTGAAGCCGTCCACCAGATCGGTCGAGCGGACATAGGGCGGGCCGGAGAAGCGATACTTCTTCAGCATCTCCGCCAGCATGGCGTTCACCCGATCCTCGCCAAGCCGGTCGGCCAGCAGATAGAGCGCGAGCGAGCCCTTGCGATAATGGATATAGCCCTGGTCCTCGACGCGGTTGAGCGGCAGTTCCTCGATGGCCTCGCCGCCGCGATTCCTGAGGTAATTGTCCAGCTCATACTTCAGGAAGCGGCGAATCTTGTCTTCGCCGTAGAGCTTCTTCATCACCATCAGCGCCGAATATTGCGCCAGCGTTTCCACCCAGATGGTGCCGCCCTGCATGTCTGCGCTGATGATCTGATGCGCCCAATATTGGTGCGCGACTTCGTGCGCGGTCACATAGGTCGGGTAGTCGATGACGTCCGGGTCTGACGTGTCGGCCAGGAAGCCGATGGCTTCCGAATAGGGCATGGTGCCCGCAAACGCCTGAGCGAAACTCTCATAGCCCGGGAATTCGATGATGCGGGCATAATCGAACTGGTAAGGCCCGAAATTCGCGCGATAATAATCCAGGCTTTCCTTCATCGCCTTCAGCATGGTGTCCACATTGGCTTCATGGCCGGGCTGGTAGAACACCGTCAGCTTCACGCCGTCTGCGTCCGCGCTCTTTTCCGCATAGCGGGCGGATTGCACCGAGAAGAAGCCGAGGATCGGCCCCCTGGAGACGAAGCGGGCCGTGCGGCGGCCGTCTTTCACGACGTCTGACACCTTGTCTCCGGGCGCAATCGGCGTCTGGTCGGCATCGGTGGTGACAGTGATATCGGCCGAGACCCAGGGGGCATTGCGGACATAGTTGCGCTGCGTGGCGGACATGTCCTCCAGCTTTGCCGGGCGCAGTTCGGATGGCAGGCCCTGCTTGCGGCGCTTCACCCGATCCCGCAGCAGGCCGGAGCGGTCCATGCCGATCTGCGGCGCGAAATCGCCGTTGTTGAGGAAGCTGCCGTTGGGGATGACATTGGTGCTGTCCCCCTGCGCGCGGAAGCCCTGTTGCCGGAGGCGGGTCTGGAATTCGAGCGAGGTCGTCTCTCCGGGCTGGAGCGGCTGCGCGAAGCGGTAGATACGATAGCCGAGCTCCGGATCGTCGGAAACGAGGGTGGCGCCCGGGATCGCCAGCGAAACCAGCTTCAGGTCCGGGTTGTTCAGCTGAATGTGCAGGTCGCTGATCGGCACGTTCCGGTTGTTCACCAGGCTGTAGCGGCCAGTGAAATCGGCACGCTTCTCGGCCGGATGGAGATCGACGTTCAGCTTGATGTCCGTGATGGCAGGCTGGGGAAGCTTTTCATATTTCAGATACTTCTTTTCCAGCGCGGCGAGGCGGACTTCATTGTCGTCCTGCGTGCGATAGGGGTTCAGCACATTCATGTTGTGGAAGATGAAGGCGCCGGAGCCGGCCGCGACCAGCACGCCTGCCAGCAGCAGCAGCCCGGGCACGCCCTTCAGCCGAGCCGGCATGCGCTGCAGGCGCGATTTCAGCGAGACCGCCGTGCCGCGCCGCCACAGCAGGTGCGCCAGCACGGCGAAGATCAGGGCGAAGGCGCCCCAGTAGAGCCGCAACCACCAGGCGGCAGGGCCGCCCACATTGTCTCCGTTCATGTCGGAGAAGCGCACCCGGCCGGTGTCGCCGTAGAGATAGAGCGGATGTTCGAAGCCCATCGTTCTCAGGCTGATGGTGGCGACGATGTAGACCACCATGATCGCCCAGCCGATATATTTGTTCGGGCTGAGCGCCTGCACGAACACCGCGAGCACCGAGAGGATCACCATGTCGACGGTAAGGGGCAGGATGTACCAGAGCAGATACTGGCCCAATTGCAGATCGGTCTGGCCCCGGATCAGCTGGATGATCACGGACGCGACAACCGAGATCAGCAAGGTCGCGAACAGCACGGCGGACACCGCCAGCACCTTGGGCACCAGATAGGCCCAGTTGGGCAGAGAGGTCGCGTCGATGATCTCGTGCATCTTGCGGTCGCGATCCCGCCAGACCAGCTCACCCGCATAGTAGATGGCGATGATCAGCGGGATGAGCGCGAAGGTGCTGATCAGCAGTTCGATGAGGGCAAAGGTGAGCGGACGCGCGGGCGTGCCGTAGATTTCGTTCGCGTACCAGATCGCACCGCCGGCGTTGAACAGGCCCATCAGCAGCAGCACGAGGAAGGCCGGGCTTTTGAACACCTGCAGCATTTCGAAGCGGGTGCGGGCGACAAGGCGGGACCACCAGGCCTCGTCAGGGCGGGCGGCGGGCAGTGGCGAGACGATCTGCGGCGGCGTGGCGGCGAGCTTCGCTTCGCGCTTCGCCTGGCGGGCGAGCGCACGCTTTGATGCGCCCTTGTCCCCGAAGGAGAAGCGGGCATAGGCAAAGCCTAGCGCCGCGAGCGCCACCCCCAGCCAGATCAGCCGGTTCCACAGCAAGGCGCCTGTGAGCGATGGCATCAGCGCGTTGCGTTCGGCTGCCGTCCAGTAGCGGGTCGCGTTGCCGATGGCGCCGAAACCGAAGGGCTCCACGAAGGCGCCGAGTTCGCGCAGCTCCGGCTTGCTGCCGATGATCCCTGTGACGACGAGATAAATCACGAGGAACACGACGACGCCCAGATAACTGTACATCATCGAGCGTGTGAGCGTGGCGACCGCGAAGAAGATGGCGGAGGTGAGGAGGATGTTGGGAACCGCGATCACGGCCCATGCAAAGGCGTAATGGCCCAGTACATTGGGGCCGACCGTTTCCTTGTCGACCCAGGGCATAAGGCTGCCCAGCCAGATGGCGAACGGCACCACCAGAAAGGCAATCGTCGCGGCCACGAACGCGCCGAGGAAGCGCGCCATCAGATAATCGAATTTGGAAACGCGAGTGGATTTGACCATCGGGCCGAAGCCGGACTCATCGTCGCGCACGATCACATTGGCGACGAAGGCCGTGGTGACGAACATGAAGAAGATCGAAAGCACCAGGTGAGTCTGGAGCATCGCATAGGGACTGTTCACATTTACGTTGCCGCCCGAGCCGATCGACACTTCCTCGACCGTGGTGGCCGCAAAGGTCAGCAGGAAGAACAGGATGCAGACAACCCAGAACACGGGGTTGCGCAGCTGGTAGCGCAGCTCGAAGCCGGCGATGTGCTTGAACATCTTCGGGCCTCAGGCGGCTTGCGCGGCGGGAACGGGGCGGCGCGTCTTCGCGAGCGTGGCGAAATAGACATCCTCCAGCCCGCCATCGACCAGCGCGAAGCCGTCGCCGGGATCCACCTCGGACAAGATGTGGATAATGGTGCGGCCCGCGAACAGCCGGGTGGAGATCAGTTCATGGCTTTGCGCATAGGCTTCCAGCTGGTCGCGGGCGATGGCCTTCGCCCAGACAGTGCCGCGCGCCTTCTCGATCAGGTCGAGCGGTGCACCTTCCAGCTGAATGCGGCCGCCTGCGAGCACCGCCATCTTGGGGCAGAGATCGGCCACATCCTCCACGATATGGGTGGACAGGATCACCACCACATTCTCGCCGATTTCGGCCAGCAGGTTCAGGAAGCGGTTGCGCTCTTCCGGATCGAGGCCGGCGGTGGGCTCGTCCACGATGATGAGGTCGGGGTTGCCGATCAGCGCCTGTGCGATGCCGAAGCGCTGCCGCATGCCGCCCGAGAAGCCCGCGATGGCCTTCTTGCGGACATTCCACAGGTTGGTCTGGTTCAGCAGTGTCTCGACCGTCGCCTTGCGCTCGGCTGCGGTGGCGATGCCCTTCAGCACGCACATATGTTCCAGCATGTCGTAGGCGGACACGCGCGGATAGACGCCGAAATCCTGCGGCAGATAGCCAAGCCGGGTCCGAAGGGCCTCCGGATTGGCAATCACGTCTATGTCGCCGAAGCGGATGCTGCCCGACGTCGGCGTCTGCAAAGTGGCGATGGTGCGCATCAGGGTGGATTTGCCCGCACCATTGGGGCCGAGCAGGCCGAACATCCCCTTGGGGATCGACAATGTCACATCATCCAGCGCGCGGGTGCCGTTGGGATAGACATGAGTGACATTGGCGAGATCCAGCATCCGGCATACCCTTGAAGAGATGGCCCGATATAACCGGGCGGTGACATCAGTCTGTCATGCCCGAAACGGGGTGACCAGAGGCGAGTTTTCGACAGTCGCCATTGGTCGAAAAGTTGGCGTCACGGCCGGAGGGCGCTAGCGACGCAAGCGGCAAGGCTGTGGAGGCGGAATTTGGATCGGCTGGATTGCGACCGGATGTTCGTGGCCGTGGTGGAAACCGGCAGCTTCGCGGGCGCGGCGCGGCGGATGGGCGCGAGCAGCGGGCAGGCCTCCAAACTGGTCAGCGCGCTGGAACGGGAGCTGGGCGTGCAGCTGCTGAAGCGCACTACGCGGGCGCTGGCCGTCACCGAAGTGGGCCAGGCCTATTTCGAGCGCATGAAGCTGTTGCTGGATGAGCTGGAATCGCTCGATAATTCGGTGCGCAACCTGGCGTCCGCGCCCGGCGGGCGGCTGCGGCTGACGGCGCCGCTGTCGTTCGGGCAGTTGCGGTTGGTGCCGCTGCTGCTGGAGTTCATGGGCGCTTATCCGGACATCCAGCTGGACGTGGACCTGTCGGACAATCTGCGCCAGCTGGTGGACGATGGCTTCGACCTGGCGATCCGGGTGGGGAACCCGGCCGACAGCAGCCTGATCGCGCGCAAATTGTGCGATGTTCGCGTCATGCCGGTGGCGGCGCCCGCCTATCTGGAGGCACATGGGGTGCCGCAGCATCCGGATGAACTGAGCGGGCACAGCTGCATCATCGATTCGAATTTTCGCGATCCCAACAGCTGGCGCTTCCGATCCGCTGAGAGCGGGTTGCCGTTGACGGTGGCGGTATCTGGCACCTTCCGGATCTCCAACGGAGAGGCCTGTCTGGCTGCGGCCGAAGCCGGGCTGGGCGTTGCGCTGGTGCCGGATTTCATCGCGCACGACGCCCTGCAACGGGGCAGCGTGCGCCGTTTGCTGGAGGGGTGGGACGACCGGCCGTTCGGGGTCTACGCCATCTATCCACCGGCCCGGCATCTGGCCCGCAAGGTGCGGGCGCTGGTGGATTATCTGGCGGATGCGCTGGGGGATGCCTAAGCCTGAGTGGACAGGATTCCGGCAAGGAAGCGGCCAGCGAGTTCGACACCCTCGGCAGACAGCTGGTGGCCGAGGCCCGGGATTTCGTGCCGGGCGACCTGCAGGCCTGCCGTCGACAGCAGTTGTTCGGCCCGGCGGCTTTCCGCAGGCGGCATGACCGGATCGGCGCTGCCGTGAACGAGCAACAACCGGCTCTCGCGCGCCGGAGCCAATGGTTCCGGCGAGGCGAGCCGGCCCGCAAAGGCGACCACGGCCGCCACCGGCCAGCCGCCCGAGGCGACGGCATCCAGCGCCATGATCGAGCCCTGCGAGAAGCCGACCAGCGCGACACGATCCAGATGATCGGTCAGGCCATGCTCAGCGATCAGGCCGCCGATCAGGGCATCGAAGGCCGGGCGCGCCGCCTGCACCCGGGCCGGGCGATTGGTGTCGGTGACGCCGGACACGCTGAACCATTGCCGAGCCTGCGGCGCCTGATCGAAGGCGAAGGGTGCGTCGGGCGCGGCAAAGCGGGCGTCCGGCAGCAGCGGCTGCCACAGCCGGCCCAATGGCGCGAGGTCTGCCCCCCGGCTGCCGACGCCGTGCAGGAAGATGATGAGTGGGGCTGTCATACCGCCGCCCGTTGCAGATCAACCGGGGCCAGACCCGGAAGATTGGGGCCGACCGGCACGATGCCGTTCGGGTTCAGCGCGCGGATCGAATAATAGCCCTGCTTGATGTGGTCGATGGAGACCGTTTCGGCCACGCCGGGAATGGCATGGACCCGGTGCAGATAGGCGTTCAGCGCAGGATAGTCCGCGATCCGGCGCAGATTGCATTTGAACAGCCCATAATAGGCGGCATCGAAGCGGACCAGCGTGACGAACAGGCGGATGTCGGTTTCGGTGAAGCTATCCCCGAACAGGAACGGCCCCTCCCCTGCCAGCCGCTGCTCCAGTTCATCGAGCATGGCGAACACGTCGCGGAAGGCCTCTTCATAGGCGATCTGGGTGGTGGCGAAGCCCGCGCGATAGACCCCGTTGTTGAGGGCGGGATAGATGCGGTCGTTCAGGGCGTCGATGCTGGCGCTAAGATCTGCCGGATAAAGATCCGGCTGATCGAGTGCGAGAGACCCGAAGCCCGAGTTGAACATGCGCAGGATGTCGGCGGATTCATTGTTCACGATGGTGCCGAGCTGCTTGTCCCACAGCACAGGCACGGTGGCGCGGCCGGTGTAATGCGGATCGGCCCGCGTATAGAGCTCGTGCATGTAGGTGGCGCCGGTGACCGTATCCGGTGTCGAGCCCGGATAGCTGCCGAAGCGCCAGCCTTGTGCGGTGAGGACAGGCTCCACCACCGAGACGGAGATTGCCTGTTCAAGCCCCTTCAGCTTGCGCGCGATCAGCGTGCGCGACGCCCAGGGGCAGATCAGTGCCACATAGAGGTGGAAGCGCCCCGCTTCCGCCTTGAACCCGGCCTCTCCGGTGGGTCCGGCGCGGCCGTCTGGCGTGACCCAGTTGCGGAAGCCCGATTGCTGGCGGACGAAGCCGCCCTTGGCATCGGTGCCCTGAACGGGCTGCCAGTCCTCGGTCCATTTGCCGTCGATCAGCATGGCGGAGCGCTCCTCTGTTTAGCGGCCGGTCTTGCCGACGGGCGTGGGGCGAAGCGCCAGCGCGCCGTCGCCGATGAGGGCGAGCGAGAGCAGGCCCACGATCCAGAAGGCGGGATATTCCCAGCCGCCATGTTCGTTGTCGAAGAAGAAGCCGGCCTTCAGGTGCACGGTGGCGATGGCGCCCAGCAGCGGCGGCACCATGGCGAGTGCGACGAGGCGCGGCCAGACGCCGAGGATGAGGGCAAGGCCACCCAGCACTTCCCAGGCGATGGTGACATAGGCCAGCCAGCCCGGAAGACCGACGGACTGGAAGAAGCCGGCCGTACCGGCGGGCGTGAACACGAAGAACTTCAGCCCGGCGTGGGCCAGGAACAGCCCGCCCAGCGAGAGGCGGAGCAGGAGGGCGCCATAAGGCGCGGTGCGATGGTCGATCATGTGCGTGGGCCTTTCCAGAAAACTACTGGCCCCTTTATGAACCTGATCTGCTATGGAGATTAGATGCCGTCATTCGCCTTTACTGCTTCCAAAACGGAAGCAATGCAGAGTCAGTCGAAGTCGCGTGGGATATCAACCTGCTGCTCCGTCCTGTCTCGATAGAGCGCCGCACGACCAAGAAGCATCAGCGTAACGGGTGTGGTGATGGTGAGAAACAGGGCAATCAGAACTTCATGTACCACAGGCCTGTCCCGTAGCACTGAAAAGCAGATCATGGAGGCAATCAGCACCCCCCCCGCCCCCAGCGTCGTCCCCAGCGTGGGGGCATGGACGCGCTCGTAGAAATTCTTCAGGCGGATAAGGCCCAAGGAGCCGACAGCGGTGATGAGCGCGCCCGCCAGCAGAAAGAAGGCGGTCAGGATCGCCGCCCACAGCGGAAGATCGGGGGCCTGTGTCATTCGATCACCTCGCCGCGCATCAGGAATTTCGCCAACGCAACTGTACCTGTGAAACCCAGCATGCCGATCACCAGCGCGGACTCGAAATAGAGTGTGCGGCCCGTCTGGATACCGAAGGTGATAAGGATCAGCATGGCATTCACGTAGAGGGTATCGAGCCCCTGCACCCGGTCCTGCGCGCGGGGGCCGGCGATCACCCGCCAGGTCGCGCAGGCCATGGCGAAGCCCAGTATGATCTGGGAGGCAGTGATCGCCAGTGCGAGGAACAAGGTCGCGTTCACTCGAATATCTCCATCAGCAGGCGTTCGTAACGGTTCTTGATAAGATCGATCCACTGTTGGTCATCGACCATGTCCAGCACATGCAGCAGCAAGATGGAGCGCGATCGATCATACTGCAGCCAAAGCGTGCCCGGTGTCGCGGTGAGGATGATGGCCAGAATAGCGAGGCCATACTGGCTGCGCAGATCGAGCGGCAACTGCAGATAGCCGGAACGGTGGCGTGTCGGCTTTCCGAACAGGATGATGCGCCCGACCGCCAGATTGGAGCGGAAGATGTCCGCCAGCACGATGAACGCAAGGCGTGGGATGGCAAGGCTCGGTCGGATTCGAACGGGCTCCGGCTGAAGGGAGGACATTGCCCAGGTTGCCAGCAGGGCGATCATGCCACCGAGCAGGAAATGACCAAGCGACAGCGATTGCGATAGTAGCAGCCACATCACCAGCAGCGCAGCTGCAAAGCCAGGATAGGGAAGTAACCGCTTCATTGTTGCGGCTCTTTCGGAGGATGCGGCATCACGGCGCCGGAATAGACGGCCCGGTTGTCGAGATTTCTGACCGTTCCTTCCATGAAGGACATCACCGGCCCGGCCCACAGCATGAGCGACAGGCAGATCCCCAGCAGAATGGCGACAGGCACAGCCTCCACGATTGCCAGCGCGGGGGTCTGGTTCTCGTCCGGAGCCCAGATGAGATCGATACCTGCGCGAACCGTTGCGACCAGCGCAGCAAAACCGGCGCCCATGATCAGAAAGATCAACAGCCAGGTCTGCGGCGAAACCGCCTCCTGCTGCGCCAGCAGGCCATCGATTATGGCGAACTTGGAAATGAAACCCGACAACGGCGGCATGCCGGACAGCAGCAGCGCGCAGAAGGCAAAACCACCCCCGATGATGGCAAGCGTGGCGGGGATGGCAACGCCAATCTCGCTGTCCTCTTCCACGGCATGGGCGCCTATATATTCGTCTTCGAAAACGGGCTCCGATGTTGGTGCCTCTTCCCCGGCATTGCCGCGCTCAACCAGTTCAACCACCAGATAGAAGGCGCTGATCGCTAGCGTGGAGCTGACGAGATAGAAGAGTGCGCCCGCCAACACCCGATTGCTGCCTGTACCGATTGCTGCCAGCAACGTGCCCGACGAAACGAGAATATAATAACCAGCAATCCCCGTGAGAGTGTTCGCGGACAGGATACCGACAGCCCCGAACGCAATGGTCGCCATGCCGCCGATCAGCAGCCAGTCATCGGCAAAACTGGCCGCAAGCCCGGCCTCGTCCCCGAACAGCAGCATGGACAGTCGCAGGATGATGTAGATCCCCACCTTGCTCATAATAGCGAACATGGCGGCAACAGGCGGGGCGGCGGCAGCATAGGTGCGGGGCAGCCATAGCCCGAGAGGCCAGGCGCCAGCCTTCACGAGGAAAGCGATGCCCAGGATCGAGGCGCCGGCTTCCAGCAGGGTGACGTCTTCGGGTGCGACTTCGGGAATACGAACCGCAAGGTCGGCCATGTTCAGGGTACCGGTGACACCATAGAGAATGCTGACACCGATCAGGAACAGCAGAGAGGTCGCGACATTGATGCTGATGTAATGGAAGCCGGCGCTCACCCGTTCCTGCCCGGACCCGTGGAGGACGAGGCCATAGGAAGCAGCGAGAAATATCTCGAAGAAAACAAACAGGTTGAACACATCACCTGTCAGGAAGGCGCCGTTCAGCCCCATCAGCAGCAGCAGGAACAGCACATGGAAGCGCGGCCCTGCGCGGTCCCATCTCGCCAGCGCATAGAGCAGTGAGGTGAAACCCAGCACCGCTGTCAGCGTCAGCATCATGGAAGAGAGACGGTCGACCACCAGCACGATCCCGAATGGTGCGGCCCAGTTGCCCAGCCGATACGAGCCAACCCACGGCTCGCCGAGCGGCGCCGCGATGGTCTGCATCAGCAGTGCCGCGGCAACGGCGACGAGCAATGCCGTGGTGACCAGTGCTATTCCTTGCCTGTAGCGATCGCTGACCAGCAGCATGATCGCGCTCGCCACCATGGGCAACACGATGGGAAGAATGATGAGGTGGTGCAGCCAGCCTGTCATGGCTGCTTCTCCTCTCCATCCACATGGTCGGTGTTGGTAAGCCCGCGCGACGCAAGCAGCACCACCAGCATCAGCGCGGTCGTTGCGAAGGAAATGACGATAGCTGTTAACACCAGTGCCTGCGGCACGGGATCGACAATGGCGGATGGATCAACCGGCACACCCTTGCGCAAGATCGGTGGCGCATCGATGCGTAGCCGGCCCATGGCGAGGATGAACAGATTGACCGCATAGGACAACAATGCGAGCCCGATGATGACTTGAAAGGTGCGCGGGCGCAGCAGGAGCCAGACGCCCGACCCAGTGAGAACGCCAATGGCGAGTGCGAGAATGATTTCCATCAGGCGGATCCCTCCACCGTGTGGGCCGGCTCTGGTGCATCTTCTGCCGGGCGCACAGCACGTGGTGTGCGGATGGATTGGTGGGCAAGCGCAATCAACACCAGTACCGTTGAACCGACCACCACGGAAAAGACCCCGATATCGAAAAGCAACGCACTGGCAGCGGGCACCTTGCCGATCAGCGGCACTTCCAGATAACTGAACCATGTGGTGAGCAACGGGTAGCCAAACAACCAGGCTCCGGCGCCAGTGAAGACTGCGACCAACAGACCGATCCCGATCCAGTTGAGGGGCAGCACCATCAGCTTGTCCTCAACCTCGCGAGTTCCCATTGCCATATATTGCAGGATGATACCGATCGACATGGTGATGCCGGCCGCAAAGCCGCCCCCGGGCATGTCGTGCCCGCGCAGCAGCAGATAGGCCGCCAGCACAATGACCACGGGGAACATCCATTGCATGATCAGGCGGGGCACCATCAGTGCATCCGCCAGCGTGTCGCCCACCTCCCGATCTGCGTGGCGGAAATCGAAGTCGGCCTGCACCCTCTGTTGTTCGGGTGTTTCGATGCTATCCGCCGCAGGACGGAAACGACGCAACAATGAGAAGACCGTAAGCGCCACAATGGCAAGCACAGTGATTTCACCCAGCGTATCGAAGGCACGGAAATCGACAAGGATCACATTGACGATATTGGTCCCGCCACCTTGCGAATAGGCGTTCTGGGTAAAGAAGTCGCCGATGCTGTCGGTGACAGGGCGGCTCATCACTGCATAGGCAACGGCCGCCATGCCAAGCCCCGCCGCAACCGCAATGGCGAGATCTCCACCACGCCGGACGATCACTTTGAACGGCATGTGGGTATCCGGCCATATGTCGGGCTTGCGCTTTGGCAGCCAGCGTAAGCCGAGCAGCAGCAGAACCGTCGTCACGATCTCCACCAGCAACTGGGTCAATGCGAGATCTGGCGCCGACAGCCAGACAAAGCTGAGGCAGGTGGCAAGCCCCGCTGCGCCCACGAGAATCAGGGCGGCCAGCCTGTGGAATTTTGCCGTCCAGGCCGCAGCTATCGCGCAGCTTCCACCGATCAACCACACTAGGGCGAACACCGGATCCAGTCCTGTCCAGGTTTCACCGCCCGCCGAGTAGCCGAAAAAGAGGAAAGGCAGCGCAGCGGCCGACAGCGCGAAGATCGTGAGAACGCGCAGTTGCGGCTGCAACCGCTTCGTACCCGCCACGCCGTGCAGCCAGCCCGCGATGGCGATAATCCGCTCCAGAGCCGCTTCGAATGTGCGCCGGGCTTTCAGCCGGCCAACCACGGGCGATGTCGTCACCGCGTTCAGTCGGCCTCCGAAAACAATGTAGAGAAGAAGGCCGCCCCCCAATGCCGTCAGGCTGAGGAACAAAGGACGGTTGAAGCCATGCCACATGGCGAGGCTGTAAGCCGGGGTCTGGTCTCCCAAAGTATCGCGCACAGCCGCTGCGAGGAACGGGCCCATGGTCGCGGCCGGGAAGATACCGATCAGCAGACAGGCCAACACCAGAATCTCGATGGGGCGCCGCATCCAGCGCGGGGGCTCGTGCGGCTGGCGCGGCAGCGGCTCCGGCGGGGCCACAAAGAACACCTGATGGATGAAGCGGATCGAGTACATCACCGCGAATGCGCTGGCGATGGTGGCAAGCCAGGGCAGCAACCGGTCGATGATCGTGCCGCTGTGATCCTCCAGCACCTCGGCAAGGAACATTTCCTTTGACAGGAAGCCGTTCAGCAGCGGCACGCCCGCCATTGCGGCAGCGGCCACCATCGCCAAAGTCGCCGTTATGGGCATGAAGCGCCAGAGGCCACCCAGCTTGCGGATGTCCCGCGTGCCGGTCTCATGGTCGATGATGCCGGCCGCCATGAACAGGGAGGCCTTGAAGGTGGCATGGTTCACGGTGTGGAAGATGGCCGCGACGGCTGCAAGCGGGCTTCCCAACCCCAACAGCAGCACGATGAGGCCCAGATGGCTGATCGTGGAATAAGCCAGCAGGCCCTTCAGATCCTGCTGGAAAATCGCCACCCACGCTCCGATCAGCAATGTCGCCAATCCGATGGGCGTAACGGCGAAATACCAGAGGTCTGTTCCAGACAGCACGGGCCAAAGCAGGATCAGGATGAACACCCCCGCTTTCACCATGGTGGCGGAATGCAGATAGGCTGAAACCGGAGTGGGTGCGGCCATCGCGTGCGGCAACCAGAAGTGGAACGGAAACTGCGCACTCTTGGTGAAGGCGCCAAGCAGGATAAGCGCAAGAGCCAGCGGATAATGCGGACTGGCGCGTATCGCGTCCCCCGATGCCAGCACCAAGTCCAGCGAATAGCCGCCTGCGATCTGACCCAGCAACAAGAAACCCACCAGCAGGCACATGCCGCCCAGACCTGTCACCAGCAGCGCCATTCGGGCCCCATCCCGTGCGCCCTGATTATGATGCCAATAGCCGATCAGCAGGAACGAAAAGAGACTGGTGATTTCCCAGAAGAAGGCAATCTGGATCAGGTTGCCCGACAGGATGACGCCCAGCATCGAGCCCATGAAGGCGAGCAGGAACGAGAAGAAGCGCGGCACCGGATCCTCGTCCGACATATAATAGCGGGCATAGAGGATCACGAGCGCGCCCATGATCAGCACCAGCATGGCGAACAGCCAGGACACGCCGCTGAGACGGAAGGTGAGATTGAGATCGAGCGACGGCAACCAGGGCGTGATGCTGAGGAGTTTCTGGCCGCCTGTCACCGCAGGGAACAGGCTGCCGATCATCATGGCGCCAACCACAGCAATCAAACCCGCCAGCACCGTCGCCTGCGTGCGCGCATGGGTCGGTAGAAAAGCGGCGGCAAAGCTGCCGAGAAACGGCAGCGCCATGGTCAGCAGCAACAGATGTTGCGGTGTCATCGGGGTCGTTAGCTCCTTCGCCAGCGGCCTCAAGCGTTTGCGCTCAAACCCTTAATCGCGGACGAAGTGTGGCGGACGCAAGACAAAGTTCGGTTGCAGCCGAAAAAAATGCCATTCCCGCTGTCCGCGGTGCTGTGTCGGGCTATGCCTCGCTACCCACCCGCCTTTCTTTCAACCGGCCGAACAACATGCCTTTCTGCAGCCGCTCACGCAGTGCCAAGCGATACGCATGCAGGAATGGCCCGTCGGGCCCGCGGCGGCGGATTCCCGTGCGGTCGCGAATCGCATCGGCCACGCGCGCCATCACGTCGATGTCGCCGGCTTCCAGCACTTCGTCCAGCTTCGCCAGTTCCAGCGCGCCATAGATGTCGAGCTCGGCATCGGTAAAGCTCCAGTTGCCGTCGATGCTGCTGGGCGGCGCCTCTAGGTCGCGGCGCGGCATTTCCACCACCAGCGTGCCGGCCAGCAGATCGCCGATGCGTTGATGATCGCGGCTGATGAAGGGAAAGATCAGGAACACCCCGGTCCACAACAGAGCCATCAGCGCCAGAAGGCCGCTGTTCCCCAGCGCACCGATCGTGATGCTGAGCGGCAGAGAGAATTCCAGATTGCGCATCAGGTTGCGGGCGATCACCGCATCCGCCGTCAGCCGAGATCCATCGGTTGCGATCACACGCAGCCTGGCCCGGCGCTTGCCGAATGTGGCGCCGCGGGGGCCCATCTCCATCACGATGAAATAGCCGTTGGAGAAGCCGAAATGCAGCAGCAGCAACGCAACCAGAGTCCATTCGCCGCCGAAGCCCGGAATATGGATGGCCCCCAGAATCAGCGGCAGCGCCAGCAGGGCCATGCTGCCCCACAGGATCAGCTGGTCCAGCAGCCAGGCGCCGATGCGAGCCCCCATGTCGGCCGGGCGGATGCCCAGCGGCACGCCTTCGGGCGTGCGGATGTGCCGGGTTTCAGCGCGCGCCATCGTCGCGCCCCGCCAGGGTGAAATAGCTGAGCCAGAAGGCGAGCAGCCCGCCGCCGATCGCCAGTCGCGCACCCATGTCGGTGATGGTTTGCCGCCCAACGCCTTCGATCACGCCAGCCAGAAGCAACATCAGCACCACGCCGGCCATCACCGTGCCGCCGGTGCGGCCGGCCGTGCGGATCGCCTCCATCCGGCCGACCTCGCCCGGAAACAGCGCGGCGAGCCCGATGCGGATTCCGGCGCCGCCTGCCAGCAGAATGGCGAGGATTTCGGTGCTGCCGTGGATCATGATCCAGCCGAACAGCTCCAGCGTGAGGCCGTGGCTGGCATAGAGCGCGAACAGCGCGCCGGTGGTGACACCCTGCATCACCAGCAGCACCATGGTGGGAAGCCCCAGCATGAAGCCAAGCGCGAAGCACATGATCGCGACCTTGCTGTTGTGGGTGAACAGAAAGGCGGAAAACACCATCAGCCCCTCGTCACGGCCACCCAGCACGGCCTCCAGTTCGGCCTTGCTGGAGGAAAAGTTGCGGCCGCCGCCGAGATCCGCCGGCATCAGCTTCGGATACCAGGAGGGGTCCTGCGCCACCAGCAACCAGCCCACCAGCGTGCCGACGGCCAGCAGCAGCGTCGCGGCCACGATCTCCCGCCACAACATCCGGACGCAGCGCGGCAGGTCTTGCGCGAAGAAGCTGCCGAGCCGGGACAACAGCCCTGTGCGCACGCCATAGATCAGCAGATAGCTGCGCGCCGCCAGCTGCTCCAGCCAGCCGATCAGCGCGCGATCCAGGGAGGCCTCCCGCGCGACGGAGAGCGACGACAGCAATTCGCGATAGAGCAAGGGCAACGCCATCAGATCCTCGTCCGACAGCGATTTCACCGACTTGCGCTCTGCCTGCGCCGCGATGTCGGACAGTCGGCGCCATCCGGGTTCGTGGGCTGCGCGGAATCCGGTCATGCCGTCGACGGGGCGCTCGGCCTGCGCGTTCATATCCGGCCCCGCTGCTTCAGATGCAGATAGCGGTCGATCGCGAAGGTGCCTGCCTCTCCCGCCGGGGCCTCCACAACTTCCGCCCCCATGCGGCGCAGCCGCGCGATCACCAGCCGGCGCTCCTCCAGCAGCGCGCCGGCTGCGACTGCGCGGCTGATATCGTCGAGCGTCTCAGGCGCGTGGGCGGCCAGCGCCTCCAGTTCGCTATCCTTCTGCAGCACGAACAGCAGCAGGTGGCGTTGCAACAGCGGGGCGACGGCGCTCAGCATCAGCTCGGCTGCGGCCATGTCGGTGAATTCGGTGAAGATCAGCAGCGTCGCGCGCTGCCCCAGCTTCCCGGCGATGCTGGTGAGGCCGAATACATGGTTCGCCTCCCGGTCAGAACAGCGCACGGCCGCCGCCGCATGGCGGATCGCGGTGAAGGCGCGCGGGCCCGATACCGGTGGCAACTGCACCTGCGGGCGTGAATCGAAGGCGTGGAATCCCACCTGATCGCCGTCCCGCAAGGCGGCGAAGGCGATCTGCATGGCGGCGGCGACTGCGCGGTCCACCCGAGCCATTCCCGCCACGGGCTCCGACATGGCACGGCCGCTGTCCACCACCAGCAGCAGGTGCTGGTTGCGTTCCAGCCGATATTCCCGCGCGACCAGCCGGGTGGCGCGGGCGCTGTGCTTCCAGTCGATGGAGCGGCGGCTCATGCCGGGGCGGTAATCGGTGAGCGATTCATATTCACCCCCCTCCCCCCGCCGGTTCTGCCTGCGCTGGCCGAACTGGTGCGCGGCCATGGCGGCGCTGGCTTCGCGCCGGGTCGGCGCCATGTCGGGCAGGATCGCGATGCGGGCGTCCATGTCGCTCCGCCGCTGGCGCCACATCAGCCCCAGCGGCCCCTGCCAGCGCGCCCACAGCCAGCGGAGCTGTGCGATTCCGCGGCCGTTCGCGCGCATCTCGAACTGGGTAGAGGCTTCGCCATCCGCGAAATCGGCGGTAGCCCGCGCGCCCGAATGGTCCAGCAAGTTATCCCTATCAGTCGCCAGCTCCAGCCGGCCCGGTGAGGTGCGGGCGAAGCGGGCGGCGACATCGAAGCGAACCGTGGAGCCGACATCGGCGCCGGGGGGATAATCCAGCGCCAGCGACAGGGCGGATTGCGGCGGCGCCCAGACCCAGTCGCTGAGCGCGAGCAGCGCCACCAGCAACAGCAGCGCGGGCGCGATCAGCCACAACGCCGGCTGCATCACGGCCAGCAGCAGGGAGACGGGCAGCAGTGCGGCCAGCAGGATCACCAGACGTCGCGTGGGGTAGGCGCGATTCTGCCCTGACCAGTTCTGGCTGGGCCGGTTACTCAACGCGGCGCCTCCACGCTTTCGATCAGGCGATCCACCACATCATCGACCAACTTGCCTTCGATCTCCGCTGCGGGAGACAGCATCAGCCGGTGGCGCAGCGCCGGGCGGGCCAGCACCTTCACATCATCGGGGATGACATAATCCCGGCCTTCCAGCGCAGCGCGGGCACGGGCCGCGGAGGCCAGCATTGCGCCTGCGCGCGGCGAAGCGCCCACGGCGATGTCCGGCGCGCTGCGGGTGGCGCGGATCAACCGCACGACATAGCGCGTCACTTCCTCCACCATCGGAACCGCGATGGCTGCGGCCGCTGCCGCCTCGATCTCGGCGCGGCTCACCTGCTGTTCGATGCCCCAGTCAGACGGGTGCTGCGCGCCATGGCGGGCGCCATGGGTGCGCACGATTCGCTCTTCCTCCGCCTCGTCTGGCCATTGCATCACATGCTTGAACAGGAAGCGGTCCAGCTGGGCTTCGGGCAGCGGATAGACACCCTGCTGCTCGATGGGATTCTGCGTCGCGATCACCAGGAAGCGGTCGGACAGCTTGTGGCGTTCCCCGTCCAGCGTGACGGCGCGTTCCTGCATCGCCTCCAGCAGGGCGGCCTGGGTGCGCGGCGGGGTGCGGTTGATCTCGTCCGCCAGCAACAGCTCGCAGAACAGCGGGCCCTTCGTCAGCTTGAAGGCGCTGGTGCGAAAATCGAACAGGCTGCTGCCCACGATATCGCCGGGCATCAGATCGGGGGTGAACTGGATGCGGCCGAAATCCAGCCCCAGCACGGCGGCGAAGCACTGGGCGAGAAAGGTCTTCGACGTGCCCGGCGGCCCTTCCAGCAGGATATGGCCTGAGGAGAGCATGGCGATCAGCATCAGCTCCACCGAATCGCCCTGCCCCACCACCGCCCGGCCCACGGCCTCGCGGATGCGGCCACCCAGTTGCTGAACCTCATTCACCGCTGCAATCCTTCTTTCCAATCGTGAAGGGCCTGCGCGGCCCCCAGCATGTCGGGCCGCCCGGCGGCCTGCATGTCGTTCGCAAGCGCCGTGAAGCGGCCGTCCGACAGGTTTTCGAGCAGCGGCCACAGCCGGGCATCGTCCATGGGCGGGATGCCCGCATCCTCGGCCGCGGCGCGCGCCACCAGCCGGGCATAGGGGGGTGCTGCCAGCACTTCGCGCCCGGCCATGCGCAGCAGGCCGGCGGCATTTTCCACCAGCGCCGTCTTGCCGGGCAGGATCGCCGGCACCGGCTGCCTGGGCGCGCCAAAGCGCACCAGCGCCTGCCAGCCGCCGAACAGCAGCAGTCCCAGCAGCACCAGCGTCATCGCCAGGAACGGCGGGGTGAGCAGCAGCCGCAGCATGTTGGGCTCCACCATCAGGGCGTCCGCATCGACGATGCTGGCGGTCGTGGACTCTGTGCTGTTCAACGTGTTGATCAGGCCCATCGCTGCGCCCGCGCGCCTGCGGTCGGCCATGGCCAGGTTGTTGAGAAGATCCGGGTCCGCAAGGATGAGGAAAGACGGCTCTTCCGTTTCGGCGAGCACGACCTTGCCGTCCGCACTTTGCAGCAGCGGTGTCGCGCCCTCGCCCGTCAGCCACTGGCTGCCGCTGGCGGGGGCGGCGACCTGCCACCCTTCCATATAATCCTGCCCTTGCAGCCGGCCGCCCTCGAACGCCGCAGCGGCCGTAAGGACTTGCAGCCCCAGCGCGTCGGGCAGGACCGGGGGCATGGGGGAGACGCCATTGGACTTCACCCAGCCGGGTTTCAGCGGATCGGGAACAACATTCCATTTCGGCAGCACCAGCAGGGTGGGCTTGCCGGCACGGGCCTTCGCGAGTTCCTCCATCCTTTCGGCATTGAAGCCGAAGCGCGGCAGTATAACGATCAGCAGTTCCTCGCTTTCCAGCGGGTCGCGATCCGCCGATTTCGGCAGCAGGCGGGTGAGCCCCGCAAAACCAGTCGCGTCGCGGCTATCGACCGTGCCGGGCTGGGCTGCGCCCATCAGCCGCGCGGGCGTGAAGGCCAGCAGCAGCAGGAAAGCGCCCAGCGCCAGTGCGAACACGACGCCCAGCACCAGCAATCGGCGGCCTGAAACGGGAGCCTCTATCGCCATCCGGCTGCCAGTACAAAGCGGCCATAGGCCTCCCGGCAGGCATCCCAGTCGGCCCGGGCAATGGGGCGGCTGGCGAAGATCGCGCGTTCGACAGTCGCCACAATCGCGGACAGTGCGCTGCGCGGGCTGGCCGGCAGCGACGGCGCGCGCGAAATCTCCCGGCTGGTCATCGCCGGGCGCAGCAGGCCGGGGCGAAGCCGCTCCAGCTCTTCCAGGCATTTCATCAGCAGGGTGTGAACGGCCTCCGCGAAGCGGCCACTTTCGGCCAGGCTGTCGGCTTCGGCCAACAGGGCACGGGCGGCGACCTCGTCGGGGGACAGTCCCATCTCATCTTCGTCGCTGGATGTCCGGCGGCGAAGCAGCGGCAACCGCCAGACCATGGCGCGCAGCGCAGGGACCAGAAAGACGAGAAGGAGAAGCGCGCCCAGCCCCAGGGCGATATAGGCGACGACATGGCCATGTTCGGCCAGAAAATCGATGAACCATTTCAGCCACGCCGGCGGCTGTGGCGGCACATAGGGTTCCATGCCGGTCTGGATGTCACCAGCGGCCCGCATCTCCTCGTAGCGCCTGTCGAATTCCGCCACCGTGCCGGCCAACGCGTTCCCCATACAATTCGGTCATCATGAAAGATGGCATGGGCCCGCGCAAGTGGTGGACAGCCGCCGGAAACTGCGAAATGCTGATCCGCAACAATGTGTAACAAGGGTAGCCATGGCGTATCTTTCTGAGCCGGTCCGCGTGGGCGATGTGATCGGCGAGACGGCTTCGTTCATCCGCACGGAATGGCGGACTCTGCTGGTTCTGGTGGCGCCCGCCGTGCTCGCGGGCATTGTCAACCTCATCGGGGTGGAATCGGCGGGATTGCGCCAGAAGCCTGATCAGATATTCAAATCGGACTATGCAACTGTCGGTTCGCTGCTTGGAATTTTGTCATTTGTTATCGGGCACTGGATTGCAGCAACAGTGCTGGCTTTCGCGCTGGATCGGCGTGCAGGGCGGCAGACCGGGATCGGAATGGCGTTCCGTCGCGGCCTGCACCTGTTTCTGCCTCTCTTGGCTGTCAGGTTTCTTGTTTATGTCGCTTCGTGGCTGGGACTGGCCTTCTTTTTTGTGCCCGGCGTTATGCTCTACACTCTCTTCTATGTTGCTGACGCCGCCTATGTGGAGGAACGACCGGGCATTTCGGGGGCATTATCGCGCAGTCGCGTTCTCACCCGGGGTTCCCGCTGGCGAGTGTTTTTCGTGCTACTGATGGTGTTCTGCCTGTTGATCTCGATATCCCTGACAACGGACGCTCTGCACCAGTATCATTTCCTGGTCGAACTCGGCTTCGGGATCGTCAGCAGTATCCTGCTCTATATCTTGTCGCCCGTTCTGACCGCGATGCTGTTCCGCCAGCTGCGCGCCGCTCGGGAAGGTGGCACGGCAGATGAAATTGCAGCGGTTTTCTGAAAGATGTCCCTATGACACCGCTGCTCGACACACTGGCCTCTCTCTCGAAGGGCAGCGATGGCTACACAGCCGCTGCGGATGAGAACTGGCTGCAGGGCCGAACCCTGTTCGGCGGGCTGGTCGGCGCTTTTACCGTGGCGGCCGCACGGGCGGAATTGCCGGGCCTACCGCCGCTTCGTTCGGCACAGATCGCGTTCATCGGGCCGGCTATCGGGGCACTCAGCGTCCGGCCGGTGCTGCTGCGGCAAGGACGTTCGGCCAGCTTCGTTTCGGTGGACGTGCTGGCGGATGGCGGCTTGTGCGCCCGCGCGCTGCTGACCTTTGCGGACGAGCGGCCCTCCCGCCATAGCTTTGCCGACATGCCGGCCCCCGACGCGCCGCCGCCCGACGCGGGGTTTCCCCTGTTCGAGGCGCCCGGTGCCCCGCGCAGCACCAGCAATTTCGATGGTCGCTTCGTGGGTGGCGGCATCCCCTTCTCAGGCGCGGATCGGCCCGAATTGCTGCTGTGGCTGCGCCACAAGGCCGCTGCGCCGCATGATGAGGCGGCGCTGATCGCGCTGGCCGATGCCTCCCCGCCTGCCGTGTTCCCGATCTTCGCGCAGCCGGCGCCGATCAGCACCGTCAACTGGACGGTGGACCTGCTGGGGCCAGTGCCTCACCCTTCCGACTGGCTGCTGACGCAGACGCTGAGCCCGTTCGTGGCATCCGGCCTGTCTGTCCAGACGACCCGGATGTGGACTGTGGATGGCGCCCCGGTGCTGGAGGCACGACAACTGGTCGCGCTCTACGATTAGCCCCGGCCTGCGCGCAATTCCTGCGTGACACCGTTTGTCCAGCCGAAGCCGGTTACGGTGCCATATTCACCGCCGCCGCCCGCGCTGCGCTGTGCGACATCATATTTCTCGAAAAGCTGGCCGGTTTCGGCGAAGCTATCCTCCACCATGGAGAGCCAGCGCCGGGCGATCTCATCGGCCAGCGCATTTTCGCCATAGTGGCGGAGCCCGGCCACCGCGATCCATTGCAGCGGCGCCCAGCCATTGGGCGCATCCCATTGCTGGCCGGTTTCGACCAGGGTCGTCATCAGCCCGCCCGGCCGCAGCAGTTGTTGCAGCGCCTGTGCGTTGCGTGTTGCGCGCTGCGGATCGGACAGGCGGAAGAACAGCGGAAAGGCTGCCGCCGCGGTCAGCTGCGGGCTGACGGCTCCGCTGTCCAGATCGTGATCCGCATAATAGCCCGTGTCCTCGTTCCAGAGATGAGCGGCAATCGCCCCGGCGCGGGCATCGGCGCGGCGGCTGAAGACGGTGGCGAATTCCGGTTCGCCGAGCGCAGCGGATTCCGCTGCAATCGCCTGTTCCAGCCCATGGAGCAGACAATTGAGATCGACCGGCACGATGCGGGTGGTGCGGATTGTGCCGAGATCGGATTGGGCAGCGAGCCAGCGCGAGCTGAAATCCCAGCCGCTTTCGGCCGCCGCGCGCAGGTTGCGCCACAGCGTTGGCGCGGACTGCTCGGCCTCCGCCGCCAGTTCGACATCCTCGCCCCAGGATTCGTCACGCGGCTGATCGAGATCGTCCCAATAGCGGTTCAGCAGCGATCCGTCGGGCAGGCGTACGACGCGGCGGTGCTGATGGCCTGGCGGCAATGTGTCTGCGCCGTCCATCCAGAAATCATGCTCGATCCGCATCCAGCGCAGCCTTTGCCGGCGCGAGCTTTCGTCCTGCCGCGCTGACAGCGACGCCATCAGATGGAAGAAGGGCGGGTGCGAACGGCTGAGATAATAGCTGCGGGTGCCGTTGGGGATATGACCGAAGCGTTCCAGCAGGCTGCCGAAATCGACGATCATCTGCTCTACCAGATCCTGCCGGCCCGACCGAGCAAGGCCCAGCATGGTGAAGTAGCTGTCCCAATAATAGAGTTCGCGGAAGCGGCCGCCGGGCACCACATAGGGTTCGGGCAAGCTGATCTCGCTGCCGCGCGCAGGGCCGGAACTGCGGACGAGCATGTCCCACAGGGCGCGGATGTACGGGTCCAGCGCAAGGCCCGACGGGGCTGTCATGTCGGCGGTGTCGGGCAGCAGGAAGTTCGCCTCGACGAATGCGCGCAGATCCTCGCCCAGCAGCGGTTCGGCGCCGGCCCAATCCGCCAGTATGTCGGCCAGCGGGCGCCTGGGGATCGCATCGGCGAAAGTCTTGGAATCCGGGTACAGACGGGCCTGTTGCACATGGGCGAACAGGTCCCCGAAGCGGGCCGATGGCGGAAGGCAGGGGCTCATGCGTGTTGCTTTGTCAGGCTCTGGTTGCGGCGGATCTTCACCAGCAGCAGGGCAATCAGCGCGGCCGGCAACAGCACGAAATAGAAGGCATGTTCACCTGGCAGCGTCTGGAACAGGAAACCGGTGATCATCGAGCCGATGGTGCCGCCCAGCGCCGAGAAGATGACGATCAAGCCCACCAGCGTCGGATGCTGGCGCTTCGGCATGGCGCTGAGCGCGACCGAGCAGATGGTGGGATAGATGGGCGCCAGGAAGAAGCCGATCAGCGGGAAGGTGAAGGCCAGCAGCGGCGCATTGCGCCAGCCCGGCTCGGACGCGGGTTCCACGCCGCGTGCCAGCGGCAGCATGGCCACCACCAGCACGGCAACCGCGGCAAGGCAGGCGAGCAGCACTGGCAGCCAGTCGATCCTGCGCAGCACGACGCCGGAGACGAGGCGCCCCAGCGCCAGCGCGGCCACATAGATGCTGGCCATCTGCACGCTGGTGGAGGCCGGCAGGTGCAGCACTTCGCTGTTGAAGGTGGGAAGCCAAGTGCCCAGCCCCTGCTCGATCAGCACATAGAGGAACAGGCCGATCAGGATGGCGATGGTGGACGGCAGCATGGCGAGCTTCAGCATCTCGCCCCATCCGGCCCTGGCCTCGTCGGGCTCGGCCGCGCTTTCGTCGAGCTTCACTGTGAACCACAACAGCGCGGCAGCCAGGCACAGGCCGGCAATCAGGCGATAGACGCCGAGCCAATCGGTGCTGCTGCCGTCTTGTGCGATGAACCAGCCGAACAGCCAGGCACCGCCCAGCACGCCCAGCATGAACACGCCCTCGATGCTGCCGGTCAAGCTGGCATGGTCGGCCTGATCCTTCGCCAGCAGGCCGATGGTGGAATAGGTGGCGACCTTGGCGACCCCGAACCCGAGCCCGATGGCCACGAACAGGGCCTGCATCGCGACAAAGCCCGTGGAGAATGAGGCTGCAAAGCAGACCACCGCCATCACCGCCAGCACGCCGATCAGCGCCCGACGATAGCCGAAGGCGGCCACGCGCGTCGCCAGCAGGAAGGAGGCCGCGACCACCGACAAATCTTTGCAGGCCTCCAGCGTGGAGGCCGTGACCTTGGTGACATCGAAATGGCGGATGGATTGCAGGATCACCACGCCGACGCTGTTCATCAACAGTCCCAGCAGCGCGTAGGTGAGCGCGAGTGCGACGATGGTGCGAAGCCGCATTACTTCCGCGTCTTTCCAAGATGGGCATCGAAGAAGCGCGCGATCAGCCGGTAGGCCTCCATCGATTCCGGCATGTCCGGCCACATAAAAAAGGCGTGCTGCAGGCCATCGAACAGGAAGAGTTCGGAAGGGACGCCGGCGGCCGTCAGGCGGCGGTGCGCCAGCGTGAGGGCGCTGGCGGCGAAGTCCCGGCTTCCGGCCAGATGCAGGACGGGCGGGAATTGCGCAATCTCGCTCTCCGAGAGCAGCGGATAGGCGGCTGTGTCGGTCGCCGGGACATCCTTCATGTAGATGGTCGGCAGAATGCCGGGCAGCGGCTCCGGCGGTCGCGGTGCAGCGCCGTCCAGCGGGCCGGACAGGAAGGGAGTGTCGCCCGAATAGGGCGCGCCGGTTCCGCAGAAGGTCCCGATGGCACCGGGGCGCGGCAGCCCTGCCCTGCGGATCCAGGCGACCGACTGTGCCGTGATCACACCGCCGGCCGAACAGCCGTAGATGCCGATGTCCTGCGGGCGATGGGTTTTCAGCAGCTCGCGATAGACGGCTGTGACGTCTTCCGAGGCGGCCGGATAGCGGTGCTCGGGTGCGAGCCGGTAATCAACCGTCACTACCTTCACGCCCATGGTTGTGGCGATCGGGATCGCCTCCACGAGGGCGCCGCTGCCGGAGCCCCACATGAAGGCGCCGCCATGGACGTTGATGAGTACCCGGCTGCGGTTCGCGGCCGGGATCCCGGCGGTGGGAGTGACGATATCGACGGCGACGCCGCCAAGAGTTTCGTGGCTTCGGCGGGTCGCGAAGAGGCGGTTCATCTCCGCCAGGCGACCATCATTCCAGCGCCCGTAGAATTCGCGCTGGCGGGCGATGTCGCCACCCAGATCGGGGGCGCGGGCAGCCTGCATGCGGGCCAGCACCTGCCGCGCCTCGGTGCTCAGCTGGTTCGACTCCGGCAGCACGAAGGCGGGAACCTGCACCGGCGCACGCTCTTGCGCGGCCGCTGGCATCGCAGACGCCAGCGCGGCGACAAGGGGAACGACGCTAATGCGCACTGGTCTGCCCCGGCGCCCATGGGTCGCGCGTCTCGACGCGGAAGGCGGCCAGCCGTTCGGCCAGCACATCCCTCTCCGCGGCACGGTCGCGCCGTTCCGCGAGGTTCACCACCTCGATCGGATCGCGAGACAGATCATAGAATTCGCGCGCCGGTCTCTGCAGATAAGCGGCCTGCGTGCGCTTGCCGAGGCGGATGTTGCGGTCGGCGGAAATCGCCTTCCAGCTTTCGGACCCGGCCACGTCTCCCGCGACAGGATAAGGCAGCTGCCAGGCGAGGTTCTCGATGTAGCTGCGATCCCGGGTGCGGATGGCGCGCATGGGATAATATTGGTTGATCTCGTGGAAATCGTGGGAGGCGAAGATCATGTCCCAGCCGGGCTTGCTACCCTGCCCCAGCAACGGCAGCAGCGAGCGCCCGGCGAGCTTGTAGGCAGATGGGCCGGGCGCGCCGGTCCAGTCGAGAATGGTCGGCGCGATATCGACCCAGCTGACCATCGCATCGCTGACCGCGCCACCGGGCAGGCCCGGAGCATGGATCGCCAGCGGCAGGTGTAGGCCGGGATCATACAGGTTGGTCTTGGCGCCCGGGAACGGGCGGCCATTGTCGCTAAGGAAGATGATCAGCGTGTTGTCGGCCTGCCCCTGCCGTTCCAGAGCCGCGCGGATCATGCCGACGCCCTCGTCCAGACGGCTGACGGATTCATAATATTGCGCCAGATCGGCCCGGACGGCGGGAATGTCGGGCAGGTGCGACGGCACATCCACCTTGGTCGGATCGTAACGCACGCGGTGCACGCGCGGCCAATCGGGATTGTTGCCGAAATTCTCTGGCGCGCGATGCGGGTCGCTGTAGCCCACGGTGATGAAGAAGGGCTTGTCGCCCCTGCCCCGGATGAAAAGCTCTGTCGCGTCCGCGATCAGCGCGACATCGCGGATGCCGGACAATTCCGGTGCCAGTTCGGCGTCGTAGGGAAATGCGGTTTCAGGCCTGACATGTTTCTTGCCTACGATCGCAGTCGCATAGCCGGCACGCTTCAACCAGTATGGAAGCGTCTCGATGCCATCCATTAGAGCCTGATTGTGCACGCTGTGGGCCAGCCCGTACATACCGTTCTGGTGCGTGTAGAGACCGGTGTAGAGCACGGCGCGGCTGGGGCTGCATGATGACACTGCCGCATAGGCCTGATCGAAGCGTGTCCCCTGCGCGGCGAGTGCATCGATGTTCGGCGTTTTCACCGCAACGCCCAGGCTGCCGAGATCGAGACCCTGATCGTCGCTGACAAGCAGGATCACGTTGCGCTGCTTCGACCTGTCAGGCCCGGCTGCGCGAACCGCCGGCGCAAGACCGAGCGCCGAACCGGCGGCGATCACGCCCAGAACATCCCTGCGTTTCAAATCCATCCTCCTCTCGGCCAAGGCCCCTTTTGCCCCGCAGAGCATGACGCTCTGCGGGGCGGGGAGGAAGCTAGAAGCGATAGACGGCGGTGGCCTGATAGGAACGCCCGAAGTTGGAACGGGCGATTACCGAGCCGGCCGTGCTGCCGATGATGCGGGCGTTGCCTTCCGTCAGCGCCAGCGTGTTGGTGAGGTTGTTGGCTGTCAGCTGCACCTCGAACCGGCCGAGCTCCAGCGCGGCGCCGAGGTCCAGCGTGTTGTAGGACGGCAGCTTCTGCAGGTTCTGGATGTCGGAATAGCGCGAACCGACATGGGTGAAGGCGCCGAACAGCGTCACTCCGCCATCATCCAGCGGGATGGTGTAGCTGGGGCTGAGACGGAACTGGAAGCTCGGCTGACGCGGCACCTTGTAGCCGTTCTGCACCCCGTTGGAGACACCGGAATCGATGTCGCGGAACTTCGCGCTGAAGCCAGTGGCGTTGAAGCCGATCGAGAGATTCTCGATCGGATACAGCGCGCCCTCCAACTCGGCGCCCCAGGTGCGCGAGCCGGCGATGGCCGTGACCGTGGTGATGGTGCCGGTGACATTGTCGACGATCTGCTGCGAATAGGTCTGGCCTTCGAAATCGTTGCGGAACAGCGTGACGGAGGCATCGAGGAACGGCAGCGAGGTCTTGAAGCCCAGCTCATACTGCTTGATCTTCTGCACCGTGCGGAAGCCGTCCTTCACTTCATCGAAGGTCGGGAAGCGGAAGCCCGAGTTCAGCCGCAGGAAGGTCGTGATATCGGGTGTGATGAAATAGTTCGCCCCCGCCGTCCAAGACGCGTGCGTCTTGGAATAATCAAACGAGCGGCTGTTGCCGTTCAGCACCGAGACCGAATTGTTGTAGACCGTCAGCAGATTGCCATCCAGATTCACATTGGAGGCAAGCCCGACGCTGCCGCTGGTCTTATAATGCTCCAGGCGGAGGCCGGCATCGACCTTCAGCGTGTCGGTGATCTTCCATTCGTCGGCGATGAAGCCGGCGATGTTGGTGCCATCGAAGCTGTCGGCGAAATTGTTGGTGGCAAAGCCGGTGAAGCCGTTCTTGGTGATCTGCGCGCCATTGTCCAGCACCACGTCGATGCGCCGAGCATTGGGTTCGAACGCCAGCAGCGCATTGTTGCCCTGATACCAGAGGTCGGTGACGTTGTGGGTGGCGAAATAGGCACCAACCGTCAGGCTGTGGCGGCCGAATTCGCGGCTGATCCGGAAATCATTGGTGAAGGTTTCCAGATGCTTGTCGATCGCCCAGAATCCGGCCACGATAACGGGCTGGCTGCCATCCGCGATGGCCTGGCCCGATGTGGTGAACTTCGCGCTGCCGGTGGTGGCAAGGCCCGCCTGCGCCACGATGCCGGGCGTGGCGTTGATGGCGGCGACACGGCCGGAGATATAGGCGCCAAGCGTGGTGGGCACCGCGCTGGTGAAGATGGCGCGGGTGTCGGCGCGGCCGGTCAGGTAACCGACCTTGTTGCTGATCAGCCAGTCACCGGGGGTGAAATCGAAGCTGGCGCCGAACTGGGTCAGATCGATGGTGCGCCCGTCGGAGAAGTCGAAATTCTTGGTGCCGGGCGTCGAGCCGGCGCTGGTCTCGAACGTCAGCAGGCGGGTGTCCTCACCGGCCAGCGTATGCTTGCGCTGGTCGAAGAAGGGGAACACGCTGAGCTTGCCGTTGGCTGAGGATTGCAGCGGCGCGCCGGAGAAGAAGATGTTGCTGTCCTTCACGCGCCGGGCCCAGACGGTGACTTCGCCGTCGTCGAAGCGCCGGGTCAGCGTGGCGCTGACCTGGCCGCCCTCGTCGGCGCGGAACTGCGGATCGCGCACGCCGTCGCTGACGCGGTAGAAGCCGCCGATGGTCGCATACCAGCCTTCGCCGATCTTGCCGCCGACGAAGCCATCGAAGCGGTAGAGGCCTTCGGCACCCACTGTCAGGCGGGCGGAGCCTTCAGGGTCGTCCTTGCCCTTCTTCTGGATGAAGTTCATCGTGATGCCGGGCTGGCCGGCGGAGAAGATCGGGCTGGGGCCGCCGCGCAACACTTCCACCCGCTCCACCGTGTCGTCCACGCGGAACAGGCTGAAGCTCTCGATGAAGCTCAGCGTGTTGGGCGGCAGCAATGTGGTGCCGTCCAGCTGCACGGTGGAGAATTGGCCGCCGCCGTTCATCGGGAAGCCGCGCACGCCGACGCGCAGGCCCGCAACCCCGCCCGAGGATTCGATGAACGTGCCGGGCACATTCTTCAGCACGTCTGCGGTGCTGAGCGGCGTGATGCGCTGCAGCTCTTCGGAATCCACCGTGGTGATCGAAAAGCCCGCTTCCAGCCGCCGCATACCGCTGGAGAGCGCCGTGCCGGTGACGATGATATCCTCATTTGCCGCAGCAGGCGCGGCGGCCGTTTCGGCCTGCGCCATGGCAGCGCCCGAAGCCAGCAGCGCCATCGTCGCGGCGGACGCCAGCATCATTTCCCTGAAACCGATCGACATATGACTGTCCTTCCCCTTGGTCGCTTCATGCGGCGCCCGGGCCATTCGGCCATGGGCACCATCGGCGAGGGCGTGGATCAGCCGCAGGGCCCGACACGCGCGTTGACGCGTCGGCCAAGGCCTGGATCTGGCAACTGACACTTGTCCCTCGGATCGGATTGGCTCCGATTCGGGAGTTGGGTAGCAGGGAATGACAACGATACCAATAAAAATGTTATCGTTGTCATTTCCACATCAGCTGTCCCGGATGGTCAGTTCCGTGGCCAGAATGCGCGAAATGGGCGCCGGATAGCGCACCGGATCGAGTGCGGAGAGAAGCGTCGCCGCCAGCAGCTGACCGCCAGCGGTCCAGTCCTGATGCACGCTTGTCAGCCCGGGTGAATGGCTGGCCGCCGCCGGGGAATCATCATAGCCCACGACCGTCACGTCACGGCCCGGCAGCAGCCCCACTTCTCGCATGGCGCGCATCGCGCCGATCGCCATCAGGTCGCTGCCAGCGAACAATCCGTCGAACGCCACGCTGTCGGCTATCAAAGCCTGCATGGCCGCGCGTCCGCCTTCACTGGTGAAATCGCAGGGCAATTCCGCCACCAGTGTGGCATCCGTGCCGGCCAAGGCCTCGCCAAATCCCGCCATGCGGTCGGACAGCTCGGCGTGGCTGGTATCGCCCAGGAACACCAGCTTTCTCCGGCCGCGCGCCAGCATGTGCCGTGCCGCCAGTTGGCCGCCGAGCCGGTTGTCGCTGCCGACGACAGCCACGCCCATCTTGCGCTCCACGCCATCGTCAGCGCCCCACACGGCCAGCGGCAGGCCGAGCGCCGCCAGTTCATGCACGGCATGGTGGTGGGCGCCCTGCCCCAGCAGGATGATTCCGCTGGCATCCTGGGTTTCCGGGCTGATGCTGCCGTCGCTGGTGGTCAGCACAACAGACAATCCGGCGGTCGCGCACTCCTGCACGATCCCGCCCAGCAGCGCGAGCGGATAGGGATCGTACATCGGCCGGTCGGCGCTCGCCTCCATGTCGATTACGACTGAGATCCGCTTGCGCTGGCGCAGCCGCAAGTCCCGCGCGGCGAGGTTCGGGCGATAGCCCATGGCGGCTGCCGTATCACGGATCTGCTGCTTCACCTCCGGCTTCACCAGATCGCTGTCCCTCAGCGCCCGCGAGACCGTGATCTTCGACACGCCAACGGCGGCGGCGATGTCCGACAAGGTGGGTCTGCCGCCGGGATAGGCCGAGTCTGGTTTACGCATCGCCTTCTAGTAACGCGCAGCTTCGACTGCTGGCAAACCGGTTCCCGCCTATTCGTGCCGCAGCGCGTCGATCGGGTTCAGGCTGGCGGCCCGCCGGGCAGGGAAATAGCCGAACACCACCCCGATCAGCGCGGAGATCAGAAAGGCCAGCAGGTTGATTTCGGGATAGAAGGACCAGGGGACCTGCATCAGCGGTGAAAGACCGGCAATCGCCAGTTGGCCCAGGAACAGGCCGATCAGCCCGCCGATGCATGACAGCACGATGGCCTCCACCAGGAACTGCATCAGCACTTCGTGGGACAGCGCACCGATCGCCAGCCGGATGCCGATCTCGCGGGTCCGCTCCGTCACCGAAACCAGCATGATGTTCATGATGCCGATACCGCCCACGATCAGCGAAATCGCTGCCACAGCCGCCACGATCTGTGTCAAAAGGCGGGTCGTTCCCGTCATCGTTTCCGAGATCTGCTTGGTATCGAAGATGTTGAAATTATCGTCTTTGCCCGGCCCGATCATCCGCCGTTCCCGCATCAACTGGGAAACGGAGGCCTGCACTTCCGTGGTGGAGTAAGCATCATCCACGCCAACAAGGATCGCTGACACATCCTGATTGCCGGTAAAGCGGCGCTGCACTGTCTTGATCGGCATGATCACCACATCGTCCTGATCACCGCCGAAACCCGCCTGCCCGCGCGTGGCGAGGATTCCAATGACATCACAGCTGATATCGCGGATTCGGAAGCGCTGGCCGATCGCATCACCACCCCGAAACAGATTCTGATGGACGGTGTTGCCGATGATGCAGACGGCCTTGCCCGATGCTTCTTCAGACGGAAGAAAGATACGGCCGTCGGTCAATTCCCAGGGCTGGACCTGAAAATAGGCGTTGGTCGTCCCGTTGATCGTGGTGGACCAGTTGGTGCCTTCGAACACGGCGGTACCGCTGGACTGCACTTGGGGAGCCACAGCCTTCACGCCTGCGACCTGCTGTTCGATGGCAGTCACGTCTTCCATCTTGAAGTTTGGGGGCCGCGGCCCGCCACCGCCTCGGCCGAAACCCTGCCCCGGACGGATCTGCAGGATGTTGGTGCCCAAAGACGCAATCTGGCTCTGCACAGCCGCTGTGGTGGCGTTGCCCAGTGTCACCATGGTAACGACGGCTGCCACCCCGATAACAATGCCCAGCACCGTCAGGAAAGAGCGCAGCATGTGGCGCTGGATGGACCTGAGCGCGAGGAGGAAGATGGTTCCGAACATGTCAGCCGACCGCCTCGCCGCGCCGATGGTTGGTCTCTATCCGCTCGATCAGGCCATCCTTGAAGTGGATCACCGTGCGCGCGAAGGCCGCCATGTCAGGCTCGTGCGTGACCATCAGGATGGTAATACCGTTGACGGTGTTGAACTCGGTCAACAATTGCATGATTTCGTAAGAGCGGGCGGAATCCAGATTCCCGGTCGGTTCGTCGGCCAGCAACACTTCGGGCTTGGTCACAATAGCCCGGGCGATGGCCACACGCTGCTGCTGCCCGCCTGAGAGTTCGCCGGGCGTGTGATCCCACCACTCCTTCAGGCCGACCTTCTCCAGAGCCTCCATCGCGGCCTCGCGGCGCGACGCCTTGGAGTCGCCCCGATAGAGCAGCGGCAGTTCCACATTCTCCAGCGCACTGGTGCGGGCCAGCAAATTGAAACCCTGAAACACGAACCCAAGGTAGCGCCGCCTCAGCAATGCCCGCTGATCCCGGTTCAGTTGCTCCACATGATGGCCGTGAAACAGATACTCCCCGCCCGACGGCACGTCGAGACAGCCCAAGATATTCATTGTCGTTGATTTTCCGGAGCCTGACGCTCCCATAATGGCAATGAAATCACCAGCCGAGACATCGAGATCAACACCCTTCAATGCCTGGAAAACATTGACACCTTCCCCGAAGGTTTTCGTGATCCCGCGCAGGCGGATCAGGGGCACGGCCATGGTTCAGTTGCCCTTCGGGGCGCCGCCGGCCGAAGGGCCGCTGCGCGAGGACGAGCCGGCGGTTCCAGACATCCGCCCGGTAATCACCTGCTGCCCCGCCTTCAGATCACCACTGATCACCTCGGTGAGGGATCCGTTGGTGTCGCCCGTGGTCACCACGACTTCCTCCGGAAGGCCTTTCGGATCCAGAATATAGACGCTTTGCTGGGCACCGCGCCCGGCTGTCGCCGTGCGAGTGGTGCCGGCACCGCGCGGACCGCGGGGCATGATTGCGCTCGCGATTCCGCCCTGCTGTGCCCCGCCCTGCCCGGCCGCCGGCTTGAACCTGAGCGCAGCGTTGGGGACCAGCAGGACATTTTCGCGGCTTGTGGTCACGATATCGGCTGTCGCCGTCATACCGGGCCGCAACGTCTGCTCACGATTATCGACGGTTAGCACAGCCGTGTAGGCAACGACCTGACCGGTTGAGGATGTCGTGGTGCTGGACGAGGAACTGCTGTCATTCGATCCCAGATTCACCCGGCGGATGTTGGCCGGGAAACGCTTGCCGGGGAAGGCGTCCACGGTGAAGGTGGCGCTCTGCCCTTCGGCCACTTCGCCGACATCGGCCTCATCGATGGAAACCTGCAGCTCCATCTGGCTCAGATCCTCGGCGATGGTGAACAGCACAGGGGCATTGAACGAGGCGGCAACGGTTTGCCCCGGCTCAACATCGCGGGACAGCACCACGCCCGTGACCGGGGAATAGATGCGCGCCCGCGACAGGTTGGTTTCCGCGGATCCCAGCGCAGCCTGTTGCGAAACGACCTGCGCACGTGACGAGGCCAGCGTCGCGAGCGCGCGGCGCTGGTCAGCCTTCGCGGCATCGAGCTCCGTCTTGGAGGGAACCTTGCCGCCAGAAAGGCGCGCCACCTGTTCATAGCGGGCTAGCGTGGCATTGGCGAGCGCGAGCGTCGCTTCCGCCTCCGCCACCCCCGCCTGAGCGGCCGCGAGCGTGGCGCGGGCCTGCTTCACAGAATCCTCCAGACGCGCCGGGTCGAGCATGGCCAGCAGTTGCCCCTTCCGCACCCGGTCGTTCACATCCACCAGAACCTCGGTGATCAGGCCCGATTGTTCCGACCCCACATCGACTTCGTTGATGGGCCTGATGTTGCCGGTCGCCGACACCGTCACGGTCAACTCACCACGTGCAACCTGTTCGGTTGCGTAACGCACGGCATCTTCCGGTCGAAAGAGCAGCCAGCCGATTCCGAGCGCCAGCAGCACGCCGACACCGATGAGGCCCCATTTAAGCCACTTCCGCCAGGGCTTGTCTTCCTTCACGCCCAGAAACTCATCAAGGCTGCTGGCCGTATTGCCATTGTTGTCGGTCGTCATTCGCCGTTTCCGTCCATCGTCTGCCAGCCGCCACCCAAGGCGTTGTAAAGTTGCACAACCGCAAGCGCCTGCTCTGCCTTGGTCGCGGCCCGACTGTTGCTGGCGGATAAAAGAGACTGCTCCGCCGTAAGCAAGGTCTGGAAGTCGGTGAGGCCCGACTGATACTGCATCCGTGCGAGCAGAGCGCTGTTGTTCGCCGCGTCTTCCGCAATCGCCAGCTGGGCCTCGCGCGCATCTGCGGCCGTACCGGCCTGCAGGGCGTTCTCCACATCCTCCAGCGCGGCCAGCACCGATTGCCGATAGGCTGCCAGCGCCCCATCGACGGCAGCCTTCTGGGAGCGGACCTGAGATCGCAGGGCCCCGCCCTGGAAAATCGCCTGATTGACGCCTGCGAACAGGCTGCCGGTAACGATATCGAACAGGCTGCCCACAGACAGCGCGCTGCTGCCGATGTTGCCGCTGATCCCCAGCGACGGCAGCAGCTGGGCTTCCGCCACACCCACCCGCGCAGTGGCAGCGGCAAGACCGCGTTCGGCGGCGCGGACGTCAGGCCTCTGGCGCAACGTATCAGCCGGGAATCCAGCAGTAATCCCGGGCGGCGGACCCGGTATGGCGGCCGCTGCCTCCAACGCCTCAGTCGCCTGCCCCGGCGCCTGTCCTGTCAGTACGGCAATGCGGTTCAAGGCGTTGCGCATGCTGGTCTGCAACCCCGGGATCGTCGCTTCGGTCTGCGCCAGCTGCGTGCGCGCCTGCTGCTCGTCCAGCGAAGACACCAACCCCGCCTGCACGCGCCAGCCCGCGATATCACGATTGTCCCGCTGGTTGGAAACAGTCGCCTGTGCGATCCGCAACTGCTCCTGCGCGAGCCGAAGCTGGATATAGTTGGTGACAACTTCCGAAATGATGGCCACGCGCACAGCTGCAAGATTGTAGCGGCTGGCGGCCTCGTCAGCCCGCGCTGCTTCCACGCCCCTGCGGACACCGCCGAACAGGTCGAGCTGCCAGCTTGCATCTAGCCCTAGCGAGAAACTGTTCCGGTCACCCGTTGAACTGTTGAAATTTCGCCCGCCATTGCCACTGGCGCCGACAGAGGGCAGCAAGCTGGCACCAGCCTGCAGCGATGCCTCACGCGCCTGCCGCAACCGCGCTTCGGCCTGCACGATGTCCAGATTGGCTGCGACGGCCCGTTCGACCAGCGCATTCAGTTGCGGATCGTGGAACTGCGACCACCAGTCAGCCAGTTCGGCTTCATCCAGCGGCTGGTCGGTGCGAGTGGAAAAAGTGGCAGGAACGCCGAGGTCAGCGACGGCAGGCGGCCCGTAATTCGGCCCAGAGGCGCATCCGGTCAGCGAAAGCAGTACAGCCGCACAGATAACCCGCTGCATCGAAACTCGATTTCCTTCCGCGCCAGCGGGCGTGTGCCCGATGATTGCCCTTTGCCCTAAGCGCAACGAAAGTGAACGCGCAATGACTTGCCGGCACATATCTGCACTCGAATATATCTACGTTCGCAAGTGCGAAAATCCCCCGCTCTTTCCGCAATGCATCAGGTCGCGCCAGCACTGGGAAATCGAATGCAGAATGTTGTACCGCTGTCGGTGTCATCCAGCAGCCGGATTGATCCACCAGCGGCTTCCAGCAGCGACCGGGCAATGGGGAGCCCCAGCCCACTTCCACCGCTGCTGCGGCGGCTTGTGAAGAACGGCTCGAATACCCGTTCCCGATCACCAGGCGGAATGCCCTGCCCGTTGTCCTCGCACCGGACTCCGACCATATCTCCCGCTTCTGACTCAATCACGAACCGGACATGCGCGGCACCCGCCTGGCGCGCATTGTCGATCAGGATGGATGTGATCGCCTCCAGGCTGGAAGCCGGGCACAGGATCCATAGGGGCTGTTCCGCTCCCACCAATTCGACCAACAGTGTGGGGCTGGACCAGGCATCCTGCGCCTGCCTCAAAAAGCCCGACAGATCCGTGCGCTCTGCGGCAGCGTTTGATGCCATGTCAGCGCGGGCCAGTTCGATCAGGCGGGTCACCAGATGGTTCAAACGGCCCGCATCAGAGGCAATGTTCGTCAGGAACCTGCCCCGCTCTGCATCCGTCATGTCCGGATGATCCTGCAAAAGTTCAACCGAACCTCGGATCGAGGAGAGCGGGGTCTTGAACTCATGGCTTACAGCCGTTGCGAAATCACGCAGATACCGGGACCGGCGCGCGATCGCATCCGCCATCGCAGCGAAATTGGCGAAAAGGTCGCGGATTTCGATCACGGCAGTCACTGGTGGTGACGGCATGTCCCATCGCCCAGCCGCGACGGATCGGGTCGCCGCTGCCAGCTGATCGATGGGCCGCACGATGCCCCGCGACAGTAGGCCGGCAAGCACCACCAGCGCCGCAAAGATAAGGGCGACGCCCAGTGCGATCTTCGCACGATCTTCATAGATGCCGCGAAACAGCGACCGCGGCGAGCGCGACAGCATCAGCGCCCCGACCACCTTGCCGTCCACGATCACCGGGCGGACATGATGCAGCCGGACTGCTGCAGCCCGGCTGAGCCATTCCAGCGCGTAGCGTGGCTGGTAGGCGCCGTTGCGGCGGATCACTGTCTCCGCTCGTCCGGCAAAGGCCGCGTCCAGTTCCGGAACATCCCTGAACTGCAGGCCCTGCCCCTCTCCGGCCACGATGATCCCGTTGCGATCCACCAGCTTCAGCGAGGCCAAGGTTGTGCGCGCCGTCTCTGCAAGCACCGGTGAGAGCAATAGCCCAGCTGCCAGTGCCGCAGAATCAGGTGCAACCAGTGCCGCATCTGCCCCGGGGCGTTCGGGCAACTGCGGAGAACTGCTGAGATCAATGCTGGAAGCCTCCGGGGCATAATCTTCCCTGTCACCGATGGGCTGCCGGCGCCCCGGCCAACCCCCTGCCGCCGCAGCAACCAGCGCCGCACCCTGGCTGATCAGCTCCGCTTCAGTCTGACGCACAACGGTGTTCTCATAGACCCGCAGGAACAACGCCCCGAAACCGGGCAGCGAAGCCACCAGCAGCAACGTCACAAACAGGATGGTGCGAAGGTGTAGCGAGGGCCAGACTCGCTTCAGCGTCGCCTTCACACGCGTGATCAAGCGGCATCCGCGCCCATGCAGGCGCCCAGCCGATAGCCGATGCCGGTCCGGGTTTCGATGAGATCCCTGCCACCTACCCGCGCAAACTTGGCGCGCAGGTTGCGCACATGGCTGTCGATCGTGCGGTCGGTAATGGCGAAACCCGGTCCGCGCAGGCCTGCGATCAGCGAATCCCGGCTGAAGATACGACCTGGGTGAGAGGCCAGCGTGCGGAGCAGACCGAACTCCATAGCGGTGAGTGGAATGGCGATACCGTCCCACTTCGCCTCCCAGCTGTCCGCATCCAGTCCCAGTCGGTTATGGGTCAGCAGGTTCGCAGCGTTCACCGGTGGCGGAACCGCCGCGGTGCGCCGCAGGATCGCCATGGCACGCGCCACCACCTCGCGCGGACTGAACGGCTTTACCACATAATCGTCCGCGCCCAGCTCGATACCCAGCACACGGTCGATCTCCTCGTCTCGCGAGGACAGGAACAGGATCGGAAGCGAACCTTGCGCCCGAAGCCGCCGGCACACTTCCAGACCATCCATGCACGGCATGTTGATGTCCAGCACCACAAGGTCAGGTGGAGTCTGCTGGACGGTGTCCAGCACGGCTTCGCCATCTGCAACCTGAAGCGTCTCCAGCCCGGCCTTGCGGAAGGCGAAGGTCAGAAGCTCCCGGATATGGGGATCGTCATCCGCGATCAGGATGGTGCTGGGCATGGGGCAATGGATCATTTCTGCGCCTCGCCCGTCAATGGAGCAGTTGCCGTCGTGGTGCGTTCCTCAACAGCCGCTGGTGGCATCTCCTCCGTAAACGGCAGCATGATCTCCCCGTCACAGCCACGCCACGCGCCGGGCGGAAGCGGCGCCGGGAGAGCAACCTGCACACCCTTCACCGCATCTAGACGGCGCTGGTTGCGGAAGGACCAGTACACGCTCTGCTGTTCGCGAATCGTGCGTTGATGGACTTCCGACCAGACGAAACGAACCCTGTCTTCAAAAGCTCCCTTGCCTGCTGCCTCAGCCATATGCGCCATCGGACGAAGAGAGGAAGCACCAAGCCGGTTCAGATAGCAGAGATCGAGCCAGGGGCCACTTCCGCCCATTTCGCGCGCATGGCGCACATTCCAGCGTGCGGCCACTTCGCCCAGATCGATCAGGCTGCAGAACGTCAGAAGAGCGAATACCGCTGCAGCATTGCTGTTGATCAGCCAGCGGTTGCCATGCCCCGCCATCACACGCCAGCAGATCAGCACCAGCCCTACCGCAACCAGCCCCATCCACAACAGCGCCGAGATGCGCAGGACGGTGAGCGAGTACGCCTCGATATAGTCTATTGTCCGCAGCATCGAAGAGGCGACCAGCAACAGGTTCTGCCCCACCCACAGCATCACCAGCATGCGCAATGGGCGTTCACGCACCATGTCGCTGCGCGGCCGAAATGCCAGCAGAACGAACAGGCCGGCCAACAGCGCCGTGAAGATCAGCAGATAAGCGCCGCGATGCGCATACTCCGCCAGCGTCACGCCCGGCGGCAGAGGCACCCCACTCCACAGATAGAGGATGTCGAGCCCGTTCTGGAGAGCGAACAGGACATTGAACAGGGTCAGCGACAACAGCACCGAGCGATGGGAAAAGCCTGGCAAAGCGGCTTGGGTAGTGGCGCCGACCTCGCGTACAGCCATGCGAACGGGCGCCGGGCGCATGTAGGCCCAGGCCAGGATCAGCACCATTCCCCAGAACAGCAGGCGGAGCAGCTGATCGAAATCAGGCCAGCTGATCCGCAAGTTGGAAAGTGCATCGGCGATCAGCGGATTGGCGGCACTGAACAGCCAAAGAAACACCGCCCCTCCCCCCACCGGGACAGCCATCAGCGCCAACATTGCAGACCAGTCCCCTTTGTGCCCTCGCCGTTGCACGCGCTGGAGCAGACCAATATCGGCCAAGGGCCGAAACGGAGCCAGCATGGCCGCAATCGCCAGCCGCCCCGACCAGGCGATGGCATCGTCGAAGTCGCGCATACGCGGCAGCATTACCGCCAGCGCCAGCATCAGGCAGAACAGCGTCCATCCCAGCAGACTGGGATCATCCAGCAGCATCAGGGCGAATCCGGCGGCGCCGGCAAGCGGCCATGACGAAAGCCAGCGCTGTCGCACTGCAAGCAGTGCAAGCATAAGAGAAATGGCAAACAACCCGAAAGCGGGGGCTGCCCAGGCGCCATAGAGCAGGCGGTCCGCAAGAATAAGCAGCAACATACTGACTGCGAGCTTCGGACCAACCCGGCCCCTGAACGCATTCAACCCCATTTCCACACTCCCGACATCGAAAACCGCTCCGGTTGTGAGAGGCGCGTTTCAAGCGGTGATGGGTGACCTTGGGAGCCGGTGTTAGAAAGATATGCAGAAACCGTGCAGGCTCAGAAGCAAGCCTTCAGATGCGAACTACAGATTCAGCGATAGTGGGTGGCGCACCCGACACGATTCGAACGTGTGGCCTTTGCCTTCGGAGAGCGAAAAATAGGGTGCACGCGATGGAACGGGATTGAACAGTTTTGCACATATTTCCATAGTATATTCAATCTGATAGATAGATACGTGGAGATCAAACATGTTCCATCCCGTACCATCCGGTTTCGTTCATTTTCACTTACATTTCACTTACGTTTGCCGCGGCTGCCTCTCACTTAGCTGGAAGGAGTAGGGCTATGGGCTCGAACCTTACCGAAACCAGCGTGGAGCGAATGAAGCCAGACGATCGCCCCTATGAGGTGCGGGACGGCCGGCTGAAGGGCTTCCTGGTTCGGGTGCAACCGACGGGCGCGAAGAACTTCTATTGCGAATATGGCCGAGGGAAACGGGAGAAGCTCGGTCGCTTCGGAGTCATGGGGACGCACGAAGCGCGTACGGCTGCAGCGAAGCTGCTCAGGCAGCGTGACTGCGGGGAGGATCCGTCTGCCGCCCGCGTAGTGCCCAAATCCATGCTCACGCTCGGCGAGTTTGTAAGCGAACATTATGAGCCTTGGGTTCGACAAAACCATCATGCTGCAGATGCCACGCTGTACCGCCTTCGCAGCACCCTCTCGGCGTTTCGAGATTTGAAGCTGGACAAGATCAGTGTGGGCGAGATTGAAAAATGGCGCACGCAACGACTACGGAGCGGGATTGCCGCGGCGACCGTGGATCGGGACATCAATGTGCTTCGTGGCGCCATCACCCGTGCGGGCGAGTGGGGAGCGATGCCGAAAGGCACTCTGGAGAATTTAAAGCAGCTCAATGCCGCGGACGAAGGTTCGCCCCGCTACTTCAGTGATGACGAAGAAAAACGGCTCCGGGCCGCTTTGGAAGCCCGCGAAGAACTGATGCGGGCACGACGTGAGAGCGGTAACGAATGGCGTCTTGAACGCGCCTATGAATGCAAGCCGGATTTGCGCGCCCTGCCCTTCGCGGATCACCTAAAGCCGATGGTGATCCTCTCCATGCATACCGGGCTTCGGCGAGGCGAGTTGTTCAAGCTGTCCTGGCGCGAAGTGAACCTGGAGCAGAAGGTGCTGACCGTGCGATCCCTGTCTTCAAAGGCCAAGCGTCGGCGCGATATCTACCTCAACAGTGAAGCCGTTGGGATCCTGACGTCCTGGCGGAAAATGACGGATCGGGCAGCGGAGCTCGTCTTTCCTGGAGAGAATGGGAACGAGCTGACCGACCTGAAGCGCTCATGGGGAAAACTGCTCAAGGATGCGGAAATCTCGGATTTCAGATGGCACGACCTTCGGCATCATTTTGCGTCGAAGCTGGCGATGGCAGGGGTTGACCTCAACACCATTCGAGAGCTTCTCGGCCACAGCGACTATAAGATGACGTTGCGGTATGCGCACCTCGCCCCCAATCACAAGCGCAAGGCGGTTGATATGCTCTGTGCGGCTTAAGCCATTCTGCAGCAGTTGGATGTAAGGCGAATTCGGTTCGGATTGCGGACCATGCTCTTGAAGCGGAGGTGGCAGAATGCTACCTCTCAATCAGAGGTGACATATGGCCCAATCCATCAAGCTTGCCGATGACATCATGACGATCGTGCGGCGTGAATCCGAGTTGCAGAGCCGATCTGTCGCAGGACAGGTGGCTCATTGGGTGCGCATTGGTCGCGCGATTGAGAAGTCCGGCAATTTCGACCATGCCCGGATCACTGCTGCCCTTGCAGGAGAAATCGGCACGACCGAACTCACCGGCGAGGAAAAGGACGTCTGGCTCGACAGCTTCGTCGAAAGGATGGGCCAACCCGGGCCTGAAGAAGAAGCCTGGTTTGCCCGGCGACGGAAGCTTGGCCTCGGCGTTGGTCTCGATAGCGGCGGAAACCTTGTCCGCGAGAAGACCTCACGCAAGGCATGACGCCTACAATGATTGTCCTTGCCGGGCCAAACGGCGCCGGAAAGTCCACCCTCTATGCGACCCGTGTCGCTCCCAGCTTCGCGGGGCCGTTCATCAACGCAGATATCATCCAGCGCGACGAACTGCGCGATCCTTCGCCTCAGGCCTCGTATGAAGCAGCCCGCATTGCCTCCCAGCGACGCGTCGAGCGCCTCACGCAAGGGCGGGATTTCGTCACCGAGACGGTCTTTTCGCATCCATCCAAGCTTGAACTGATTGATGAGGCTCGGGCCAAAGGGTTTACCGTCATCGTAATGCACGTCGGGATCGACAGCGCCGAACTCTCCGTGGCTCGTGTTGGAACGAGAGTGGAAGAAGGCGGGCATATCGTGCCGGAAGATAAGATCCGCGCGCGTTACGAACGCGGCGCGCCGTTCATCAGAGAGGCCATATTAAGGGCCGACCGTGGCATGGTGTTCGACAATTCCCGCCTCAACCAACCGCCACGCCACTGCCTTACATTTGCAAACGGACGATTGATCTTCGCCCTGCCCCACCTGCCGGTGTGGATCAGATCGATCTATGAAGCAGACCTTATCGTCTAGACTCAATCATGAGGGCGTCGATATTGTTTGCGGCTGTTCCAGTGCCGGCACTCGCGCAGGACGGTGACTACCAGCGATCAAAGCCTGCCTTCCGAAAGTGCAATTGGATGGTTTTCGGTCATTCTATCGCAATGAGAGGTGGCTCAATGAACCGATACTGGAATTCCTTATGCCGACCCGCTATATGACCATCTATATGGTCAGGAATTCGATATGAATACGATCAATCTGGCAGACGCCAAGGCCCACCTGAGCGAGTTGGTTGACCGGGTCGAGGCGGGCGATTCAATCGATATCACCCGTCGCGGCAAGCCGGTCGCGCGGCTCACCGCTGTGGTGAGACCTCGCAAACCGATTGATGCCGCACTGCTACAGTCGCTGACGGCAGCCATGCCACCTCAGCTCCAGAACGCCGCCGATCTTGTGCGGTCGATGCGGGATGGCGACCGCTACTGATGTTCTATCTCGACACGTCGTTTATCGTCGCGGCCCTCTCCAACGAAGCAATGACATTGCGCGCTCAGAGCTGGCTAGCAGAACAAGATCCTGCTCAGCTTTTGATCAGCGATTGGACCATCACCGAGATGTCGTCCGCAATGGCCATCAAGCTGCGGACCGGACAGGTAACCCTTGAGCAGCGGGCGGCGGCGATCGCCATGTTCAACAAGCTGGTGGCCGAGAGCTTCACAGTGCGGCCCGTCGTCGGAGGGCATTTTCGGGCGGCTGCAAGATTTGCCGATCAGCATATGTTGGGGCTCCGCGCTGGCGACGCGCTGCATCTCGCCGTCGCGTCGGAGCATGGAGCCACGGTTTATACACTTGACCAACGGCTCGCAGAAGCCGGGCCGGCGCTCGGTGTGCCGACGCAGATGCTAGCATGATCCGGACCCTCATTGGCGTGGCCACCCCGCTCGAGGGTTGTCATGGCGGGTGACTGGTCTGACGAGCAGAATGACGCGATCGTCGCCGACTATTTCGCGATGCTCGCGAACGATATTATCGGGCGGCCTTACAGCAAGGCCCACCACAACCGCCTTCTACAGGCGGTGATCGGCCGCCCACGTGGTTCGATCGAATACAAGCATCAGAATATCAGCGCCGTGCTCAAAGGCCTCGGCGAGGATTGGATTCAAGGCTACAAGCCGGCGTTCAATTTTCAGGCTTCGCTTGTTGACGCTGTGGTGCGGTGGCTCGCTCGTCATCCGGATTGGCTTGCACCAGCCGCGCGGATGGCAATCGGGCAGCCCCCGTCAGGACTTCGGGAAGAGGCAATGCTGTGGATCGGCCCGCCACCGACGCACAGCAACTCACCTCCGCCCGACGAACTTGAGCAGATGACTGCCATTGCCCGGAGATATGATGTCGCCGAGCGCGATGCTCGCAATCGTGCCCTGGGCTACGCTGGCGAGGAGCGTGTCTGTGAGGTGGTCCCGCCTTCTTGGACAGTTTGGCGGCTGAGTTAAGTAGAGGCGGCGAGCTGATTGACTCGCCATTGCGAGGAAGAGAGACCTAACGCGGCGCCGCTGACTTTGCATTGCCGACTGACTCCGTGTTGCGAGCAGACCTGCGGCGGCGGCACTGCCGCCGCAGGCCTGCCCTGCGATCACAGTCTCATCCGCATTGATGCACCTTTGAGCGCGAACCGGTGTGAGCGCTGAAAGAGCCTGTCGATGATGGCGTCAGCAAGGTGAGGCGCGTCGAGGTAGTCGTGCCACTCTTCTGGCGCCAGCTGACCGATGACAATGGTGGATCCAGCGTCGATCCTGCCGTCCAAGAGCTCTAACAAGTCCTCCTTCGCCCGGATATTTATTGGTGCGATTCCAAAATCATCGATGATGAGCACCGCGGGCGAAATCAGCTGATGACGCAGCTTGGCGATCGAGCCGTCATTATGTGCCAACGCCATTTGCTCCAGCATGAGATTGGTGCGGACGTAGCGAACCGAGAGGCCAAGATCGATGGCAGCCATCCCGAAGGCCGACCCGAGAAACGATTTCCCCGTGCCGGCGGCTCCGCTGATGAGCAGGTTGTCGCAGCGTCGGATCCATCCACATGTTAACAGCTCTGCTAAGTAAGCGCGGTCGAGGCCACGTTGTGCGTCGAAGTTGATCTCCCGCGGATCGGCCATGACCTTGAACTTCGCTTGTCGCAGAAGCCTTTGCCTGGTGCGATGATCGCGTTCATGTTCCTCCATTGACGCCAGATGGTCGAGCCGCTCCTCAAACGGCATGGCTGAAAACGCCGACGAGCCAAGTTGCTGATCAAAAGCCTTCACCATGCCTGGGAGGCGCAGCGACACCAGTCGCTCTCTTGTACTGTACATGGACTAGCCCTTCTTTCCGAAGTAAGTGGCGCCGCGAACATTCCGTTGGGGCTTCAGTGGAGCGGCCGGCGTGGGATGCTCCGGCATGGAGGCCTCGATCCCCTTTTCGAGCGCATTGCGGGCGTGTTCGAAGCGGAAATCGTTGAAGCTGACAGCCCGACGGCATGCCTGCTCGAACCTCTGACGTCCGTGAATTCTTGGCAGATTCTGAATCCATGCGATGCGCTGGCGCCGCTGCAAGTCTGTCACCGTGGCGTGGGTCACTTCGACTTCCGCAAGTTTCTCGACGTCGAGGTTGAAGCGCTTGGCCCATTCCACAAGATCAACTTGGCAAGCCGCGGAATGGTTTGGAGGTCGGTGCTTGTCTTCTGTGACACGGCAATTCTGGGTGTAGGCCCGCGCGTGCACCGCAACGGAAAGACCATCGACCAACAGTTCTATAAGGTTCGCACTGGCCCTGACGATGGCCGTCTGACCGATCAATCTGTGCGGAACGGAATAATAATTCGACTTGAATTCAACGTGATAGTCTTTCCCGATCTTTCGGGATAGGGCCGGCTCGCGCAATTCAAACTTCTGTGCAGGAAGCGGCTTCAGGTGCATCCGCTCCTCAGCTTCGAACAGCGAACGACGCGAATGGCCGTTTGCACGCTTCATGCGACGATTGTTCCATTCCTCGACGATGTCATCGACGACGCGCTGCATCTCGTGCAATTCGAGGAGCGGACGTTGGGAAAGCCGGATTCTGAGCAATCTCTGCACGAGCTTAACGGAATTCTCCACGGCAGATTTGTCTTGCGGTCGGCGCGGACGTGTCGGGAGCGCAGACATTCCAAAGTGGTCAGCGAATGCCTGGTACTGCTCTTGAAGTCGCGGTGGCCCATATTTCGGCCTCGCGACGATCGCAGCTTTCAAATTGTCGGGCACAAGAATGGCCGGCGCTCCACCGTAATAATGCAGCGCCAGCTGGTTTCCAATTATATGGTCGCCGACCGTTTCGCTTCTTACGATCGCGGCAGCAATCAGCCGCGAAAATGGCAGCGCTGCCACGAACAGCTTGAATGCCTTGGGCTCGTTCGACCCACTCTCACGCCCGACTGGCATGAAGCCAGCATAGTCAGTTTGCATTGCGTGGCCGGGCAGATGATCGATGCGCAAAATCGGATCGAGCGTTTGCAGATGGCGGTGTAAATGTTGGCAATAGGTGCGGTATGCCATTGAAAGTTTTTCGCCTACTCGAGCCACGTAGTTCGCATGGGTCTCAAGCCTGTTTAGTCCAGACCGCAGCGCCCGAACTTCCTCGTCCCAGTCTGGCGAAATCCTAGTCTGCGGCGCACATCGGCGGCGGCGGATCAGGGCGTCCAGCTGCTGGTCGGTCATCAAATCAAGCTGTTGAGCAGTGATCGATTTTTCCTCCACGATATTGCGCCAGCGGCGAACGGTATTGTGCGACATGCCACGCTGGGCGGCGATGACGTTGGATGAGTGGTCAGTGGTGAGAATTTGCCTCAGAATGGCTCTAACATTGCATTGCATGTGTTGCTCCTCCGGACGGCGTTGAGCGCGTCCTTGCAGTGCCGGGACGACGATCCCAGCTTGACTTTTGCCGGCGATGCGAGGAGAAGGCCTGTGTAAGTTTGGACCTTCGCTGTCGGGCTTCGATGTTGGTGCATCGAGGCCCGTCGCATTTTCAGCTCGATATATTCAGCGTCTGGCGGGCAAATCCCGCAACATTTGGATGCTGCTAGGGCATGGCTTTCTCCTCCTTCGTTCTGCTGGCGGCAATCAGCCAATCGGCGACGTCAGCGCTCAAGGCGAATGATCCGCGTCGGGCGGGTAGGTTGAATATGTTGAGACCGACGCGGCCTTGGCGCCGTGCCTGACGGAAGGCGGCTGCATTTGAGTAGCCCAATGCCCGAACCAGGTCCGATCCTCCAATGACGGGCCCATAGATGCCGAACAGCTCGTCTCGCATCTGTCGGCGCGGGTCGGCGAGGCAGGCGCGCTTGTTCTCAGCGATGTCGTTCATATGCGATCTCCTGCAACACAGTTGCGCGGAGTTGCGCCCAGAATGCGATTCGCTAAAACCCGAACTGAAATGCAGGATTTCAGTACCCCATGAATCCCGATGAGAAACCTGCGCGAGGACGACCTAAGAGCAGCGAATTGCAGCGGTTGCGCACGCGCATCTGGTATCGCGCGGTCGAGCTCCGTCTTGGAGTTTCTTCCTCCTATTCCGTCGAACGTCGGCTTGAGCCAGACAAGGTCAGGGCCGGCCCTGACGGCGTAGTGCGGCCCCGAAAGTGGGACAAATACAAGTCTGGTGAGCGTGTACCGGTCGACAAAGGTGACAACGACAACTCCGTCAGCGTGGCTGAGGCTGAAGCGCCGGGCTCAGCCCGCTGGTTTAGGTCGCCGATCTGGAATGCTCTCGCAGGGAGAATGCAGCACAGCGAGGTCGGGGCCGCGCTGTGGGCCCACGAGGACCTTCGCACAGTGCTCTTCGAGCAGTTTTGGGAGACCAAATTCGAACTAACAGAATTGGATGACGCCGCGGTCGCAGCTATCGAGCGGGCCGATGGTCTCGACCTTTTAGAACTAGCGGTTTGCTACCTCGAACTCTCGCAGACCATCAATTCACATGACCTCCGCATTAAGACCATCGATCTTTATTTCAACAATATCCGCCGCCTTTCGGAAATACCGGAGCTGGATACTAACTACGGATATCTGTTCGACGCGATTGGAAATCGTTATAAACAATGGCTGTTCGTGAAGTCCACGCGCAAGCTCGACGTATTTTTTCCTTGGCGGACAGAAATTCCAGATAGAGCAAAACCGTTTCCCATGGATTCTGGGCTGTTGGATTGGTCAGACTGATCCAAGGACATATGTGCGTCCACGCAGAAGCTGTGGCCTTAAGCTGTGGAGGCCAAACTGCATATGATATGCTGGCGTTGACTACCGGTGGCGACGACGGTCAGTAAATCTGCGCTCAACCGGCGCATCTTCAACTACGCTCAGATGTTCGGACCTCTCTTGATAGGTTCGCGCGTGCGCCCCGTCATAATCTAGATGGTCGATCCGCCGACCAGCCTCATCCAAAAGAAAAAACTGACGACGGTCAGAAAAAGTCTGGAGATAGAGGCTAGCGCTCTGAATTTCCTCCACTCCATTGTCCTGGAGTGCCAATAGCGTTTCGCCAAGCACCTCAGCAAATTCCGCAATTGTATATCGAGCACCCATAGTAATCTTCATACGCCGTGCGTTCCCAGCCCGAAGCCGGGCCTTGGTAACATCCGTGACTGAGTCCGAACGCGCCGTCGCCTTTGGGCGAGACGCCTTGGACATGCGCGACGGCGACCCGGCCAAAAACCTGGCCAAGTCTCAGTCGCGTAGCGGGGTTACCAAGCCCCGCTGCGGCCCTATCCGCCGCAGCAACGGCCTTATTGCATCACGGTATCCGCTTGTCACCAGCATTGGACAAGAAATGCGCGGCCACCTGGAAGCACGAACCTGACGGCTCCCGCCGCTTTCCCATCGATCACTATATCTAGGAGCGGCCGACATGGATCGAATGGAATGGCATCCGCATCCAGAACTGGCATCGCCCGCTGTCGCGTTACATGAGCGCATTGCTGGAGCGGGGGTTCTGCCTGACACACTTCAGCGAACCCGGCCCAGTGGGCGTGGGGCCGGGCATTACGGGGGACAAGGCGGACCGCTATCGCCGGGTGCCAACTTCCTCATCATGGAATGGCGAAAGGAATGACGCGCGCTCCTGCTTAGCGGGTCGGCCAATTCGGATGTAGTTCGTCGATGACGAAGCTGTGGACAGCGCTGCCCTTCGGATGACCTTCCAGCATGTGCGGGTGGTCATCCGGCAGTTCAGGATGGTCGTGGCCGATGACATCCGCATCTGTCCTTGGCCAGATGCGCGTGGCGATCAGAGTCCCCACGAGCGCAAGCACAGCCGAAACCGTAAATGCGCCTCCCATGCCCACCCGAGCGCCAACCTGACCCGCCAGCGGGTAGGCGACAAGCCAGCAGACATGGCTGAGAGCAAATTGCGCGGCAAACAGCGCCGGACGGTCTTCGGAACCCGACGAGCGACGAAGCAGACGCCCGCCAGGCGTGATTGATGCAGAATAGGCAGCGCCCAGCAGAAACCAGCCCGCCAGCAGCCCCGACCAATAGCCCGGAGCGGTGTGCAGCGGCCAAGAAAAGGCAAGTGCCGTGAGGATGGCCGTCATTGCCGCCGCCGCACTGAGCATCACCTTCCGGTCGGGGAGCCTGTCCAGCAGGCGCGGCAGCAGGAGGGCTGCCACCATCGACCCACCGCCGAAGGCCGCGAGCGTTGCCGCGACCTCGCTCTGGCCGAGGCCGAGCGCGGCGCGCACAAGGACCGGTGTGTTGACGATCACCATCGCACTAGCAGCGGCGGCTGCAAGCGTCACCGCCAGCAGCCCGCGCAACCGGGGCGTGCGCAGATAGAGCCGAGCGCCGCGCGTGGTTTTCTCGTGGATGGGGCCGGGTATTTCCTTTGCGGTACCGAGCGGCAAAGTAGTTGCAAGCACCAGCAACGCCGAGGCGGCGAAGCCCACGGCGGTTCCGGAAAACAGCCAGTGGAAGTTCATCACCGTCAGCAGGGCGGCTGCGAGAATGGGGCTGGTCAGGCTTTCCATGTCATAGGCGAGGCGGGACAGGGATAGAGCGCGGGTATATTGCGCCTCGTCGGGCAACACATCCGGAATGGTGGCCTGAAAGGTTGGGGTGAAGCCTGCGGATGCCGATTGCAGCACGAAGATCAGTACGTAGATTTGCCAGACCTGATCGACGAATGGCAGCATCAACGCCACGCCACAGCGGATGAGGTCCATCGTGATCAGGAAGGCGCGGCGCGGCAGCCGATTGGCATAAGCGCCAACAACGGGAGCGACGCCGATATAGGCGATCATCTTGATCGCCATTGCAGTGCCCAGCACCGCGCCCGAATCCGCGCCGGCGATCTCATAGGCGAGAAGCCCCAGCGCAACGGTGGCGAGGCCTGTGCCGACCAGGGCGATTATCTGCGCCAGGAAGAGGTTGCGGTAGGTGCGATTGGCTAGAACGGACAGCATCGTCGTGCCTCCATTGAGGACAGCGCCGGGCGGATGTTTAACCCACCCGGCGCTCCCGGTTTACATCATGCGGCGAACTTCGGTGTAGGCACCCTCGGTCTTCAACGTGACCGTCAGCGGTACGTCGGATCGGTTGCGCCAGTACCAGCCATGCTTGCCGTCGAACGCAGCGACCAGTTTGCCGCTTTCACCCTTCGATTCCTTGCCCTTGCCATAGCCATGATAGGAGATGCCCGGTGCATCGGCATGGGTGTCGTAGTTCACATGACCCCGGTCGACCGACCAGCTGAAGCGGATTTCCGCCCCCTTCGCCGCCGTGAGCTTGATTTCGGCCGCTTCTCCCGGGGCAAGGGCGATGGTGGTGACATCGGTGCGGGCGGCAGCGGCAGCAGGTGTCGCAGCCCCGGCAGCAGCGGCCACGACAGCGGGGACCGCCCCCGGGGTGGGGCCTTCAGGCGTCGGGGAGCCCGGTCCGGTACTGCCCGTTTCCGAAGGTGACAACGCCGGCATTTCCGCCCGCATCTCTGCGGGCGGAACGGCGCGCGCGTTCGCCGCTGCCGCTGCTGCCCCTGCGTCCATCGCGGCATCCAGCGCCGCCTCTGCGGCCAGCTGCTGCTTGATTTCGCCCATCTGCGTCAGGCCCAGCACGCTGCCGATGCCGGTGGGATCGATCCCATGTTCGGCAGGCAGCACCACGGTCACGAGAAGCAGCCCGGCGACACCGGCGGCAATGGCGGTGGCGCGCCACAGTTCCCTGCTGGTCGGCAGGTCGTCGATATGCGGGCGTTGTGAATTGAACATCTGGAATATCCTTCAAAATCAGTTGGTGAAGTATCCGGCCAGCTGGTGGCCGACGAGCAGAAAGCCGGCCATCATCAGCACGGTGTTGGCGGCAAAGGCGTGGCGCATGAAGCTGGGCGTGCGGCGCCAGAAGCCCATCAGGATCAGGATCGCCGAAAGCGCCAGCAGCTGGCCGATCTCCACGCCGATGTTGAAGGCGATCAGGTTGGGGATCAGCCCGTTCTCCGACATCTCGAACTCCAGGATCTTCGTGGCGAGACCGAAGCCGTGGAAGAAGCCGAAGATGATGGTCGCCAGCTTGGTGTTGGGCTGGAAGCCGAACCAGCGCTGGAACGCCCCCAGATTGTCCATCGCCTTGTAGACGACCGACAGGCCGATGATGGCGTCGATGAGATAGGCGTTGGCCGTAATGCCCGTCAGCACTCCGAACAGCAAAGTCGTCGAGTGGCCGATGGCGAACAGCGTCACGTAGATGGCGACATGCTTCATCCGGTAGACGAAGAAGATGACACCAAACAGGAACAGCAGGTGATCGTAGCCCGTCACCATGTGCTTGGCACCGAGGTACAGGAAGGGGAAGAAGAGCACGCCGCTCATCTCCTTAATATAGCCCTTGTCGCCCTCGGCGACGCCGTGGGCCAGCGCCTCGACACTGAACAGCAGCGAGAGGAGGAAGGCCAGCAGCGCCGGCCTCGAACAGCTTCGTAGGATATTCGACATTGAAAGCTCCATTGGCCCCCGCCCGCCCGGCGGAGGCCTTCAGTCAGGATAACGGTCAGGCGACCACGGGATCGATGGTTTCGGCGGGCTCCTCAGCCTTCCGGACGGTGCGCGCATGCACCATCCGGTAGAGCGCGGGCAGCACAAGCAGCGTCAGCATCGTCGAGGAGACGATGCCGCCGATCACCACGGTGGCGAGAGGGCGTTGCACCTCCGCGCCGGCGCCGACGTTAAACGCCATGGGGACGAAGCCGAGGCTTGCCACCAGCGCGGTCATCAGCACCGGACGAAGGCGGGTAAGCGCCCCCTCCCGGATGGCAGGCTCCAGCGCCTGTCCCTCCTCGCGGAGCTGGCGGATGAAGCTGAGCATCACCACCCCGTTCAGCACCGCGATTCCGGAGAGCGCGATGAACCCGACGCCGGCCGAGATCGAGAGCGGCATGCCGCGCAGCAACAGCGCCGCCACCCCGCCGGTCAGTGCCAGCGGCACGCCGGAGAAGACGATTGCCGCGTCCCGCGCCGAACGGAACAGCGCGAACAGCAGACCGACGATCAGCAGCATGGCGGCGGGAACCACCAGCTGCAGCCGCTTTGCTGCCGAGATCAGCTGCTCGAAAGTGCCGCCGTAGCTCACCCAGTATCCGGCCGGCACCTCTACTTCGGCGCCGACCTTCTCGCGCAGTTCGGTGACGAATGAACCGAGATCGCGGCCGCGCACATTGGCAGTAACGACGACCCGCCGCTTGCCATCCTCGCGGCTGATCTGGTTCGGGCCGATCACCACTTCCACCTTGGCGATATCGATCAGCGGCACGAAGCCCTGCCCCTCGCCCGAGCTGCCGCGCAGGGGAATGCGCAGCCGCCCGATCTCGTCCACCTTGCCGCGCACATCCTCGGGCAGGCGCACGATCACCGGGAAGCGTCGGTCGCCTTCGAAGATCTGCCCGGCCTCGGTGCCGCCGATCGAGGTGGCGACCGCCGCCTGGATGTCGGAAACATTGAGACCCATGCGGGCGATGGCTGCGCGATCCGGCGTGATCTGCAGTACCGGGAGGCCGGTGACCTGCTCGACGCTGACGTCCTGCGCCCCTTCGATACCGGACGTGACCGCTTCGACGGCTTTGCCCAGTTCCAGAAGCTGATCCATGTCGTCGCCGAAGATCTTGATGGCAACATCCGCCCGGACGCCCGAGAGCAGTTCGTTAAACCGCATCTGGATCGGCTGGGTGAACTCATAATTGTTGCCGGGGATGGCTTCGGCCGCCGCCTGCATCTCGCGGACGAGTTGCGCGCGGGGTTTTCGGGGATCGGGCCATTCAGAGCGGTCCTTCAGCATGATGAAGGTGTCGGCGACCGACGGCGGCATCGGGTCTGTCGCGACCTCTGCCGTGCCGATCTTGGCGACGATCCGCTCCACTTCCGGGAACTGCTTCAGCCGGGCTTCCAGCGTCGTCTGCATCTGGATCGCCTGGGAGAGGCTGGTGCCCGGAATGCGCAGCGCATGGAGGGCAATGTCCCCCTCGTCGAAATTGGGGACGAACTCCGAGCCCATGCGACTGGCGGCAAAGCCCGACAGCAGCACCAGCACGGCGGCACCCGCGATCACCGGCACCCGGAACGCCAGAGCCCAGTCCAGCGCCGGACGATAGGCACGGCGCGCCCAGCCCATGAGCCGACTTTCCTTTTCCTCCACCTTGCCCGTCACGAACAGCGCAACTGCCGCTGGAACGAAGGTGAGCGAGAGGATCAGCGCCGCCGTCAGCGCCATCACCACGGTGATCGCCATCGGATGGAACATCTTCCCCTCGACGCCAGTCAGCGCGAAGATCGGCACGTAGACGAGGGCGATGATGAGGATGCCGAACAGCGACGGTCGGATCACTTCCGATGTGGCGCTCGCCGCTACCCGGAACCGCTCCTCGCGCTGCATCAGCCTGCCCAGGTTGTGCTGCGCCTCGCCAAAACGGCGAAGGCAGTTTTCGACGATGATGACGGCGCCATCGACGATGAGGCCGAAATCAAGTGCGCCCAGACTCATGAGATTGCCTGAGACGCCTGCGCGCACCATGCCGGTGATGGTCATCAGCATGGTGATGGGGATGACCGCTGCGGTGATCAGCGCTGCCCGGATATTGCCGAGCAGCAGGAACAGCACCACGGTAACGAGCAGCGCCCCTTCGACCAGGTTCTTGGTGACGGTGCCGATGGCCCGGTCGACGAGGTCGGTCCGGTCATAGACCGGAACTGCCTCCACACCCGGCGGCAGCGCCTTGGCGGCTTCCGCCAACCTCTCGTTCGCCGCCTTGGCGACGATGCGGCTGTTTTCACCGGCGAGCATGAACACTGTGCCCAGCACGATTTCCTGCCCGTTTTCCGTGGCCGCCCCGGTGCGCAGTTCCTCGCCCATGCCGACGTCGGCGACATCGGCGATGCGGATCGGAATGCCGCCCCGGTTGGTGACGATGATCGACTTCAGATCGTCGATCCCCGCCGCCTGGCCGGGAACCCGCACCAGGTACTGCTCGCCATAGCGCTCGACATAGCCTGCGCCGACATTGGCGTTGTTCCTGCCGAGCGCTTCCACCACGTCGTTCAGCGTCAGCCCATAAGCGGAGAGCCGGTCGGGAAGCGGAGTGACATGATATTGCCGCTCATAGCCACCGATGCTGTTCACTTCGGTGACGCCCGGTGTGTTGCGCAGCTGGGGGCGGATAACCCAGTCCTGCAGCGTGCGCAGATCCTCCGGCGTATAGGCGGTGCCGTCGACCTTTCTGGCGCCGGGTTTTGCCTCCAGCGTGTACATGAAGATTTCGCCCAGACCCGTTGCGATTGGACCCATCTCGGGCTGCACCCCTTCGGGTAGCTGGCTGCGGGCATTCTGCAGCCGTTCGTTGATGAGCTGGCGGGCGAAATAGATATTGGTGCCGTCGGCGAACACCGCCGTCACCTGAGAGAGACCGTAGCGCGAGACGGAGCGGGTATATTGCAGCCCCGGCAGGCCGGCGATGGCCGTCTCCACCGGGAACGTCACGCGCTGCTCGGATTCCAGCGGAGAGAAGCCCGCTGCCTCGCTGTTGATCTGCACCTGCACATTGGTGATGTCCGGCATCGCGTCGATCGGCAGCCGCTGATAGCTCCAGACGCCGATGGCGCAGAGCAGCAGCACTGTTGCCAGCACTGCCCAGCGATAGCGGATCGACAACGAGACCATCCGCTCCAGGAAGGGGAGCTTGTCTTCGTCGGCGGGCAGCATGGGTTGGGGGAGTGTCTCAGTGGTCATGGCTGGCTCCCGACTTGTCGATGTCAGCCCGGATCAGGAACGCGCCATCGGTCACATATTCGGTGCCCGGCTCCAGCCCACCCAGCACCTCGGTCCATTCCGGGGTCTTCCGGCCCAGATCGAGCATCCGGACTTCATAGGTGTCGCCGACGCGGGCATAGACGACGTCAAAGTCACGGAAGCGCTGAATACCCTTGGTGCGGACCGCCAAGGGCACATCCGCGCTCGCCACTTCAAAGCTGCCTTCGACCGCAAGACCGGGACGGAAGACCTTTGAAGCGCCGGGCGGCAGGTGCACATGCGCCATCATCGTCTGGCTAGCGATGTCTGCGGTGGGCAGGATCGCCTCCACGGGCGCCACGATTTCGTTTTGGCCGTCGAGGGTCCTCAGCCGCACCTTCTGGCCCACGCGCACTCGCTCGGCATCACGCGGATAGACGAAGAACTCGGCGTGCAGCTTGTCGGGGTCGGCAATCACGAACAGGGCGCGGTCGCCCGTCATGTCGCCAACGTTGGCGTTTTTCTCGACGATCACGCCACTGATCGGCGCTGTGATGGTGTAGCTCTGCAGCGAGTGGCTGGATTCCACCCGCGCCAGCACCTGACCCCTGTTCACGCGCTCTCCAAGCTGGCCCGACATCGACTGGATTTGCCCCGGCAGGCGGCCGCGAACTTCCGCCTTGCCTTCCGGCGTGATCTCGATCCGGCCCGACATGTCGACCAGTTCGCCGACCTGTGCGCCGCCGGCCCGATCCACCTTGATCCCGCCAGAGCGGGCGGCCTCCGGGGCGATGCGGGTGCGGCCTTCATAGGATTGATAAGCCCAACTGTGTGCCCTCCCGCCTTCGTTTGCGCGCACCTTCACATCGAAGCTGTGTGGCTCGGTCACGACACCGCTGCCCTTCAGATAGTCGCCTTGCGGCGTGAAGGTCATCCGATCCACCTTGCCGCCGAGGCGGACGAGGTCGATTTCCAGCTTAACCTCGCCGGGCGGAACCGGCTTGCCGCCGCGCGTCGGGAAAACATGGAATTCCGGCTCCACGCCATCTTCGAAGATCGTCACTTCCAGCGCGAAGTCGCCGGAGCGCAACATGCGCCCGCGATTGGGCCCGCGCTCATAGTCGGTGCTCGCGCTTTCGGCTTTTTTCTCGGCCGGTTCGGGTTCGGATTTCTGCCCGCATCCGGAGACGAGGGCGAGGGCGAGCATGGGGCCCGCCAGCAAATGCAGATGGTTCATCAGCGGGTCTCCGCAGAAGTGAGGACAGGAAGATGCCGGCCGGTCAGCCTGTCGATCCGGGCACCGGCCAGGTGGAAGCGGCGTTGCAAATCCACCTGCCGGGCGCGGGCGTCGACGACGGCCTGTTGTGCCTGGCTTATTTCGAGGAAGGTGAAAGCCGTGCCCCCGCGCGCGAAGCCCGCGCGGGCCAAAGCGACCGCGCGTTCGGCTGCCGGCAGCACTTCCTTTTCGACACGGGCAGCTTCCACCGAAAGCAGCCGCCGCTCCGCTTCCAGAAGCGCGACCTCGCGTTTCTGCTCGGCTTCGACGACCGCGATCTCGGCAGTGGCGATTGCCAGTTCGGCGCGCGCGCGTTCCACATTGCCACGGTTGAAACGCCCGGTTCCGAGCGGGATCGAACCGCCGACTACCAGCGCCACATCGCTGCCTTCTGCGAAGTGGCGAACCCCGACCCGGCCGACCGGATCGGCGACATTGCCACTTTCCGCCAGGCGAACCCGCGCGCCGGCGGCATCGCGGGCAGCTGTGTAAAGCTGCGCTTCGGGTGAAGTCCCCGCCGCTTCCGTCGCCGGATCAAGCCTGGGGAAGGAAGCCATATCCAGCTCGAAGTCCGCCGTGCCGCCCCACCAGGCGGCAAGCGCGGCGCGTGTTGCGCGGGCGTTTTCGCGTGCCCGGTCCAGCGCGATCTTCGCCTGCGCAACCGATGCCTGCGCCCGTTGCGCCGCGAACAGCGGGTCGAGGGCGCGCTCCACGCGGCGGTTGACCTCGGCCTGCACCGACTGGACCGACGCGAGATGCTGCTGGGCGACCGGAATGGCAGCCTCTGCCGCCTGCGCCTCAACCAGCGCGGTTTGCACGTTTGCGAAGCGGTCCAGCAATCGAATCTGGTTTCGGCGGGCAACCACATCGATATCAGACCGGGCCGCATCGACGCGGGCAGCTCGCTTGTCGCCGCGTTCCCACGTGCGCTCGTACCAGGCCGTGGTCTGTCCCCGTTCCACCGGCGAGTAGGAGCCGGTTCCGGCGAAGTCCTCGATGTCGACGCCCACGGTGTCGCGCGGCCGGATGTCGGCTTGCAATACGGCTGCGTCCGCGGCCCTTAGTTGGGCAGCATTTGCGGCAAGGGCTGGGTCGGCCGCGGCGACCCGAGAGAGTGCGACTGGCAAATTGATGTCCTGGGCATGGGACGGCGAAGCGAACGGCAACAGCGCGAAGATGCCGTAAAACGGCAGCGCCATGGCGAAACGCCTGCCCCCAGCCCTGTGGCTTGGAGAAAACATGATGAAAAAACCTCTGAATCAGGCACGGATATCCCGCACCGGTTCAGGGCACGGGAAAGCTTAGGCTTGGTTCAGCAGCTGTCTGGGAGGGCGCTCGGCACCGAACGGATCATGGCCCACAGGCGGATTCTGCTCGGCTGCGATCTGCGAGCCGGCAGCGAAAAACGCCACCGGTAGAGCACCGGATACAAGCAGCAGGGCGCCGCCAGTGTCACCATAGTGATGGTGGTGGCTGCCAACATGGCCGGATGCAGGTTCTTCCGCTGCATTGAGACTGGCATCGGTCGTGCTGTCATCCGCATGATGATCATGCTCCAGCGAAACCTGAGCAATTGCCCCATGCGCATGTTCGATCGCCCTACCAGGCGCGTGCTCGATCTGGTCGAGTGAACGTGTCAGCGAAGATGCAGACGCAACAAGCGCCAGGGCGACGCACAGCATCGCGAAGGCCGATTGCAGCATTACGGGCATTTTGCGGATCACACCCGCCTGATAGGCGATGGGCCTGCGGCTGGCAATGAGGATAGAATGCAGGATTGTCGCAGGCGATTGTCGGGCGGCAGCCGGATTGACAAGCATTGCTTTCGGCGTTCATCTTGACGTTATGGGGATGGCGATTGCCCCACGAGGCGACAGGCCGAAAGATCGCGTCCAGCTGAACAATCCAGCATATTGAGGACGCATCATGCCCGGGCCGAACCTGATTTCCCCTGACAGGCTTCTGAAGCTGATCGGCTTACCGCAAGCTCCGGTCCTGATCGATGTCCGCCCGCCCGACGAGGTTTCTGCCCTGCCGCTGCGTATTCCGGCCTCGGTGCCGCGCGTTGTTGGCGATCTGGAAAGCTGGGCCCCCGCTTTCGCGGGGCGCGGGCTCGTGGTGGTCGGAACCCGAGGCGGAACGCGGGCGGCGGGTTGTGCAGCCCTGCTTCGAGAAGCGGGCCAGTCGGCGGAGCTGCTGGAGGGCGGAATCGTCGCCTGGCAGGAAGCAGGGCAGCCGCTGGTGGCGGAAGCCGCGCTGCCGGCCCGCGATGCAGGCGGGCGCACAAACTGGGTCACGCGTTCCCGACCCAAGGTCGATCGCATTGCCTGCCCCTGGCTGATCCGACGCTTCGTCGATCCATTCGCGCGAATCCTGTTCGTCGCGCCTTCCGAAGTTCCCGGCGTAGCGGCAGATCTTGCTGCGGCGCCGTTTGACATCGAGGGCGAGGGTATGACCTGGAGCCATAGCGGGCCGCTTTGCACCTTTGATACGATGGTACAGGGCTTTGGCCTGTCCGGCTTCGCAGGCCTGGCCCAGCTCGCCCCCATCGTTCGCGGCGCGGATACCGGCCATCCCGAACTGGCGCCGGAATCCGCCGGCCTGCTTGCCGCCTCGCTCGGATTGTCGCGCATGTTCGCCGACGATCATGAGCAGCTGGAGGCCGGGATACTGCTCTACGACAGCTTCTATCGCTGGTGCCGCGATGCCCGCGACGAAACGCACGACTGGGCCTCACACACGCCATCGGGCCGGCGGGGGAGGCAGTTATGAGCGGGGAGCCTGCGGTCTCTGGCGACCCCATGCCGCCAGCCATCGGCGCAGGAGCGCTGTTCCTGCTGTTCCTGCGTTTCGGGATGCTGGCCTTCGGTGGGCCGGTGGCGCAGATCGCGATGATCCGCCGCGAGCTGGTCGACGAGGCCCGCTGGATCTCCGGCACGCATTTCAACCGCCTGCTGGCGGTGATGCAAGCACTGCCGGGGCCAGAGGCGCACGAACTTTGCGTGCATCTGGGCATCCGCGCCGGCGGCCGGATGGGCGGCTTCCTCGCCGGGCTTGGCTTCATGCTGCCCGGTTTCCTGCTGATGCTGGGGCTCGCGCATCTCTACACGCGGCTTGCCGTGGAAGGGACATGGCTGGGCGCCCTGTTCCTTGGGGTGCAGGCGGCAATCCTGGCCGTGATCCTGCGCGCCGTGCACCGCATCGGCGAGCATATTCTGCATGATCGCTGGCTATGGTTGGCGGCGACAGCGGCTGCCATCGCGACCTTCCTGGGAGCGAGCTTCTGGGTGGTGCTTCCGGTCGCCGGCCTTTGCATCGCGCTGCTGTCGGCGGGGCGTCCGCTTGTTGCGGCCCTGCTGCTGGCGCTGGGTGTTGCGGCGGCGGCATGGGCGGCTCAGCTTCCAAGCGTCGCACTTCACGCTTCGGACTCAGCTGGCGCCCCAACCCTTGTCGCGCTGTTCCTCGCAGGCCTGAAGGGCGGACTTCTCACCTTCGGCGGCGCCTACACGTCCATACCCTTCGTCCGCCGCGACACGGTCGATCACGGTTGGATGACCGACGCGCAGTTTCTCGACGGGCTCGGGCTCGGCTCGGTGCTGCCGGCGCCGCTGGTAATCTTCGTGACTTTCGTCGGTTATGTGATCAGCGGATTGCCGGGTGCCCTGGTCATCACCATCGGCATGTTCCTGCCGGCCTTTGCCTTCTCAATGATCTTCTACGAACGGCTGGAAACCGTCGCCCACAATCCCCGCCTGCAATCTTTCCTGGGCGGTGTCGCAGCGGCCGTAGTGGGCGTTATCGCCATCACATGGGTGCAACTGGCGAGGGCCGCTGTCGAGCGCACGCCGCAGCCCTGGATCAGCCTCGCCATTTTCACAGCGGCGCTGGCCATCGTCTATCGCTGGAAGAGCAAGCTCGCGATCCCGGCGACGTTGGCACTTGGTTCGGCGGGTGGACTGGCCGCGTTTGCAGGCTGAAGTGAACCGTCAACATTGTGCACATGGATCTACTGTTAGCATTCGCCGACAAAGGCCGTTCGATGGTTCACATGCACGTCCTGCAAGCTGTCTTTCGTTCAGGTAGAACTATCGACCTCTGCCCGATTGAGGTGACTTAATTGAGCAAATCCACCGCCAATCTACAGCGAAATCAATATCGTAGTTGTCATCGCACCGTACGATTTGGGATTGGGCAGGTATGGGTAGGTTTTGCTTACGACGAAGGCCGGGACAGATGCTTTTCCAGCGACGCGTTGATCGCTCTACAAAGCCTTTCAAAGCGCGCTTCGCTGTCCGCCGGTAGGACCGATGAAGGGTCCGTTGCCATTCTCTGCAAGAAAAGACGTGCCGGTCGTGTCTTGTGAAACGGAATAGATAGCGCATCGAAAGCAGCTGCAAACCGGCAGGCGATGCGAGGAATGTGGGCATTCAACTCCAGTTTCTTGCCCTTCAATTCCTTCGCGTAGGCTTCCCGAACCAGCTTCTCGTAAACAGCCGGATCAAGCAAATCTTCAATGTCGGCTTCGGTGGGAGCGGCTTCGAACGCTTCGCTTACAAACACGATGCTATCTGACCGGATCAGCTTGCCTTTGACCAAATCGTCGCGTGTCGCCTTGGCATCCTTTTCATTGTCCGTCGTCAGAACATTTGGCACAACTCGCGGCGTAAGTTAGCGGAGTGCGGACCTCGTCTGGGGGTTGATGTTAGGCGGCGAGCTTGCGGTGTT
>QFPK01000010.1 GCA_003248865.1 Sphingomonas sp. | reverse complement strand
CTTTTTCATTTTATGAATTTCCCTTATACGGATTTTGGCGGTTCGCGATCCATATGGGGTGGATCCGTGCCGGCTTCGTTTTGAGGGTTGGAACCATGAAACATATTCTGACGGCAGGTGCGCTTGCATGCGCGGCCCTGTTCCCTGCGTCCGGCGCCATGGCGGCTGTCGTGACGAACTACGGCAATTGCGGCACGGCCGGGGTGTTCGATGCGCCCTTCAGCTACCTCGAGTGCTCGGGCGGCTATGACAAGAATGTCCTGAACAACAGCGCCAACGGCGTGGATTCGCAGAAGGATGCGCTGGCGGCGCTGGGCTTCGATGTCACCGGCTTCGATTTCAACAGCTATTTCAAGATCGACAGCCTGAACGGCGCCGATGTCACGTCTCCGCCTGCACCGCTGATGACGGGGATCACCATCTTCGGCATCCACTTCGGCGGTGGCAGCGTGCTGGGCAATGTGACGGCCTTCTACAAATTCGATGCCGGCGCCGGCACGACGACCATTCCGTTCGCCACCAACGGCAGTTCGGGCTGGGTGCTGTACCAGACGGGTGGCGGCACCGAGGATGTGGTGCCCGAGCCCGGCGTCGGCGCAGCGGCAAACTGGCCGTTTCCGCCTGACAGATCGCAGCATGACGAAAGGGGCGGCGCCGCAAGGCGCCGCCCCTTCTCGTTGCGGGCAGCAAACGCCGAACGACCATATCGTCTGCCCCGGCCCCGCAGGGGCCGCAAGCGCGACCGCGCGCCCGCGCCAATGCGCGGAACCGGCCGCAGGCCGGCAAAGAGGGAACTCTCTCGCAGGGGCCGCAAGCGCGACTGCGCGCCCGCGCCAGTGCGCGGAACCGGCCGCAGGCCGGCTCAGTAAATGGTCGCCCCCCCGTCGATCACCATCGCCTGGCCGGTGGTGAAGGCCCCCGCCTTCGAGGCGAGGAACACGGCCATGCCCGCGATCTCGTCCGGTTCGCCGATGCGCTTCAGGCTGCTGCCTGCGGTCGCCTGCTTCAGGATCTCGGGGTTTTCCCACAGCGCTTTCGCGAAATCCGTCTTGATGAGGCCGGGGCAGATGCAGTTCACCCGCACGCCCTGCGGGCCGAACTCCGCCGACAGGTTGCGGGCCAGCTGCAGGTCCGCCGCCTTGGAGATGTTGTAGGCGCCGATCATGGTGGAGGCCTTCAGCCCGCCGATCGAGCTGACGATGGTGACCGAGCCTTCGCCGCGCGCCAGCATCTGGGGGCTGAGCGCCTGGATCAGCCAGTGGTTGGAGACCACATTGTTCATCAGGATCTTCACGAACTGCTCGTCCGCGATGCCCGACATCGGGCCGAAATAGGGGTTGGAGGCGGCGTTGCACACCAGCGCCGTCACCTTGCCGAACCGCTGAAGCGCGAAATCGGCCAGCTCCTGCAGCGCCTCTTTTGAGCTGATGTTGGCAGCCTTGGCGACGGCGGCCTCGCGGCCCACGGCGGCGTTGATCTCGGCGGCGACGTCGTCGCAGGCCTCCTGCTTGCGGCTGGAGATCACGACGCTGGCGCCATGCTCCGCCATGCGGTGCGCGATGGCCTTGCCGATGCCCCGCGACGAGCCGGTGACGACCGCGACCTGGCCGGTCAGATCAAACAATGTGCCCATATTCCTCCCTTTCGTTGCGGCGCTGTGATGGCCCGCTTGCGGGGCGCGCACAACCATGCTTCACGTCAGGTATATGGCCACACTCAATGTCCGCGCCTCCCGCGCGATGCTCGCAGCCTGCCTGTTCTACGCCGCCTTCGGCGGCCTGATTCAATGGTTTCCGATCTGGCTGATCGAAGAGCGCGGCTTCACCGGCGAACAGCTGGGGCTGGTGATCTCTCTGGCAGGGATCGGGCGAATCGTGGCCGGCCCGCTCACCAGCGCCTGGGCAGACGGCCGCAAGGATCGGCGGGCGCCGATCAAGCTGCTCGCCGCGATCACGCTGCTGGCGCTGGGGGCCTTGTGGTTCTCGCAGGCGTTCGCGGTTTCCTTCGCCTTCGCCTTCGTGATCGAAGTGACCTTCTGGGCGATGATCGCCTTCCTTGAAGCCGCCCTGCTGCGGCTGTGCCGCCCGGATCAGTTCCCCAACTACGGACTGGCCCGGGGCGTCGCCAGCCTCGCCTTCGTGGTGGGCAATGTGGCGACCGGCATGCTGGTGGACTGGATGGGCAATGTGGGCATCTGGTGGTGGCTGGCGCTGACCACGGCCGGCCTGCTGGCCGCCAGCATCATGATGGCGGCGGAACCCGTGCACCGCACCGTGCAGCCCCCCTTCGCCCAGCGCCTGACGGACGGGCTGGCCATGGTGAAGCGGCCGGAATTCGCGCTGCTGATGTTCGGCTGCGGGCTGATCCAGTCCGGCCACCAATTCTATTATATCTTCGGCACCAAGCTGTGGATCGACGAACTGGGCATCTCCGCCACGCTGGCGGGTTGGATCTTCGCCTTCGGGGTGATCATGGAGGCGCTGTTCCTGATGCTGATCGCGCCGCGCATCGAACATGTGCGCCCGGCTACGCTGATGGTGCTGGGCGGCTTCGGGGCGATCCTGCGCTGGGCGCTGATGTCCACCGGGCCGGGCCTGCCGCTGCTGGTGCTGGTGCAGGCGCTGCACGCGCTCAGCTTCGCCGCGACCTTCCTGGGCGCCATGCGCGGCATCCAGCATCTGTGGGGGGACGATCGCACCCCCACCGCGCAGATGATGTTCATGGCGCTGGCGACGGCACCCGCGCAGGCGCTCTCCAGCTGGATCGCGGGCCGTGTGTTCGACACCGGCGCTGGCAGCGCGGGCTATCTCGCCATGGTCGCGCCAGTGGCGGTGGGCACTTTGCTGGTGCTGCTGCTGTGGCGGCGGCCGGAGCCTGCGGCGGCCGTGGCGGCGTAGGGCGGTTCTTTCTTGCCTCCGGCGGGCAGGGAAATGATTTCCCTGCACCCTCTAAATTGGCGTTGTGCGCTGCTCTGATGTGGCGCGTAACTTGGATTGATTGCCTGCGGCGCTTGGGCACGCTGGCGCCGCAGGCAGTAAATCTCACCGTCAGCACAACCCCGACGAGTGGCTTACGAATGTGGGTGCAGGGAGATCATCTCCCTGCCGGGGGAGTTTGAGGGGGCAGAGCCTCCTCAACCGCAACGCCCGCTACCGCCGCGACCGGCTGGTTGGCGGTTTGTCGTTGCCCATGGTGAAAAGCTGCACTGGGGTCTTGGGCAGGGTATCCAGCGTCAAATAGCCCAGCTGAGCCGTGTCCAGCATCGTGAACCGGTCGGAGAGGGTGCGGGCCCACTCATCCTTGGCGACCTTGCTGTTCATGTCCCGGTCGGCGGCTTTCACCGGGTGTGGGCTGTTGATCAGGCTGTACAGTCCGGCGCCCCTGGGCATTTCGGCGCCGGGGCGCGCGCTGCGGCCCAGCGGGCCGGCGCCGGCGGTGGGGGGCTTGCGGCCCTCTTTCGGCTGACCGCCTGTGTCGCCCCCGCCTGCGCTGCCGCCGCGTGCACCGCCCCGCTGGCTCAGCGGGGCGAGCACGCCGGCTTCATAGGCATCCACTTCGGCGGCATCGATCTGGCCGTTGCCGTTGCTGTCCAGCTTCGCGAAGTAACGGTCGGCATCCGCCAGAAATTCGGCGCGGGTCAGGCGGCCGTCCTGATTGCTGTCTGCGCGGGCGAACCATGCCGCAACGGGGTAGGGCGCATCGCCCGCGCTGCGGAAGGGTTCGCCGGACGGCGCGATGAACAGGGCGCCCCGGCTCGGCGCGTCACCGGCGGGCGGGGCAGGCGGCGGCCCCACCGGTGCTGGTGGTTGCAGTTGGGCCGCCACGGGAGCGGCCAGCAGGCCGGTGCAGACGAGGAGGAGCAGTCGGGCACGCGAGGGACGAGGGCGGGGCATCATTCACTCCGATGGATCTGCCCGGCACTGGGCCGGTCAGCCTGAACAGGGGCTGGCGGTGCGGAGCGGACGTGGAACAAATCCGACCCCGCACGGTTTTCTGTGTACCGGGCCGGCGATCCCCCCTGCCGGCCGGCGAGATAAAGGAGCGTTCACATGGGCGAACTGAAAGACAAGGCCAAGGGTCTCACCAACGAAGCCGTGGGAAATGTGAAGCAGGGCATCGGCAAGGTGACCGGCAACGACAAGCTGCGCGCCGAAGGCGTTGCGCAGGAGCGCAAGGGCGAAGCCCAGCAGGTTGCCGGCAAGATCAAGGGCGCTCTGGGCGACAAGGTGTGACGCGACAGGCTTGAGCGGGTCCCGGATGCACATGGACTAGGGCTGCATCCGGACGCCGCGAGAGGTTGGCAGGTCCTGACTCCCTGCCCGACCGGAAGGCGACGCTCTCTCCGAACGGAGGGCGTCGCCTTCTTGGTATCAGATTTAGTTCTTCGCCTTGTCCACCAGCTTGTTCTTGGCGATCCAAGGCATCATGGCGCGCAGGCGGCTGCCGACTTCCTCGATCGGGTGGGCTTGCGCCGCCTTGCGGCTGGCCTTCAGCTCGGGCTGGCCGGCGCGGTTGTCCAGGATGAAGTTCTTCACGAAGCGCCCGGCCTGGATGTCGGCCAGCACGCGCTTCATCTCGGCCTTGGTTTCCGCCGTGATGATGCGCGGGCCGGTGGTGATGTCGCCATATTCAGCGGTGTTGCTGATGGAGTAGCGCATGTTGGCGATGCCGCCTTCATACAGCAGGTCCACGATCAGCTTGGTTTCGTGGAGGCATTCGAAATAGGCCATTTCCGGCGCGTAGCCGGCTTCCACCAGCGTTTCGAACCCGGCCTGGATCAGGTGGGTGATGCCGCCGCACAGCACGGCCTGCTCGCCGAACAGGTCGGTCTCGCACTCTTCGCGGAAGTTGGTTTCGATGATGCCCGAACGCCCGCCGCCCACGGCGGAGGCATAGGACAGCGCGAGGTCCATGGCGTTGCCGCTGGCATCCTGCGCGATGGCGACGAGGCAGGGCACGCCGCCGCCCTTCACATATTCGGAGCGCACGGTGTGGCCCGGACCCTTGGGGGCGATCATGATCACGTCCAGATCGGCGCGCGGCTCGATCAGGCCGAAGTGCACGTTCAGGCCATGGGCGAAGGCGAGCGCTGCACCCGGCTTCAGATTGGCGGCGAGATCGTCGGCGTAGATGGCTGCCTGATGCTCGTCCGGCGCCAGGATCATCACGATGTCGGCCCATTTGGCCGCATCGGCGTTGCTCAGCACCTTGAAGCCGGCGGCTTCGGCCTTGGCTGCCGTGGCGGAACCGGGGCGCAGCGCGATGGCGACTTCGGACACGCCGGAATCGCGCAGGTTCTGGGCATGGGCATGACCTTGCGAGCCATAACCGACGATGGCGACCTTCTTCGCCTTCACCAGCGCCAGATCGGCATCGGCATCATAATAAACGCGCATTGAATATCCCTTAATTGCTATTTCTGGAGGGCGGCTAATGCAGCGCTCGTTAGACGAGGTGATACCGGGGCCGTGTCTACGTAGATCCCCGGGGCGGACTTTTCTTCTGGCGTCATTTTCCACAAGCCATAGCGCTTGGCTGCTACGCGAACGCTGCCAGTCGCGGCCAATGGAAAAATTGCTTCTCTTAGCCAGTTTCTGTTGAAGCGAGTTGAAGGTAAATTTTCGATCAGTGCTCGGTTTTCAGGTTCTTCGCTGATCTTCTTGCTTCGATATGGAGAGGCGTTGACGAGTGCGGCTCTCCCTTCAGCAAGTGCTGCGCCATAATTTGTTGTGTGGTAGTATTCTGAAACAAAATCCCAAGATGCGGCACGTGGATCATGGACACGGGCCACATATGCTTCGATAATATCTTGGCTAGGGAATTCACTGGGAGTTATAATCGGATCAAAACCTGCATTCGCCCCTAAGATTATTACATCTGCATCCAGTATGTTTCCGATGTAAGGGCTAACTGGAAACCTCAAGTCAAAACTATGACGCGTGTTGCCGAAGAAACGTTCATCCTCAGGATGCACCCATAGTCCATCAGTCGTAGGTCGATTTAAAAGTGACCAGAAGCTGACAATATCCTCCCGCCTTATCATTGCGCGGTCGCACCCCGCGACAGGGCGACGACGCCGCCGCGCGCGACTTCGACTAGGCCGACTTCGCGCATCAGCTCGATGAACTGGTCCACCTTGGTGGTGGAACCCGAAATCTCGAACACGAAACTCTGCGTGGTGGTGTCCACGGGGCGTGCGCGGAAGATGTCGGCCAGCCGCAGCGCCTCCACCCGCTTTTCGCCCACGCCCGCCACCTTCACCAGCGCCAGCTCGCGCTCCACGAAGGGGCCGAGTTCAGAGAGGTCGGTGATGCTGTGCACCGGCACCAGCCGGTCCAGCTGGGCGCGGATCTGATCGATCACCCGGCGCGGGCCGGAGGTGACGATGGTGATGCGGCTGACGGCCTCGTCCTCGGTGATGTCGGCCACCGTCAGGCTCTCGATATTATAGCCCCGCGAGGAGAACAGGCCGGTGATGCGGCCCAGCACGCCCGCCTCGTTGTCGACCAGGATCGACAGCGTGTGGCGCTCCACCGGCTCCGGCGCGGGCAGCGGTTTCAGTTTCGCAGCCATCAGACCAGCGCCTCCGCAGACTTGTCGACCTTGCCGGCGACCTGATCCGGCCCCAGCAGCATTTCGGTGTGGGTCGCCCCCGACGGGATCATCGGGAAGCAGTTGGCGTGGCGTTCCACCATGCAGTCCACGAACACCGGCCCGTTGTGCGCCAGCATCTCCGCGATGCCCGCATCCAGCTGGTCCTCGGTCTCGATGCGGATGCCCTTCCAGCCGTAGGCCTCTGCCAGCTTCACGAAATCGGGCAGCGAATCCGAATAGCTGTGCGAATGGCGGCCCTCATAGGTGAGGTCCTGCCACTGGCGGACCATCCCCATATATTCGTTGTTCAGCACGAACACCTTCACCGGCAGCTCATATTGGGTGGCGGTGCCCAGTTCCTGGATGTTCATCTGGATGGACGCTTCGCCCGCGATGTCGATCACGAGGGACTTGGGGTTGCCCAGCTGCGCGCCGATGGCGGCGGGCAGGCCATAGCCCATGGTGCCCAGCCCGCCGCTGGTCAGCCATTTGTTGGGCTTCTCGAAATCGAAATGCTGCGCCGCCCACATCTGGTGCTGGCCGACTTCGGTGGTGATGATGGGGTTCAGCTTCTGCGTGGCCTCCCACAGCCGCCGGATGGCGTGCTGCGGCTGGATCTTGCTGCCCTCCTGCCGGAACGCCAGGCTCTGCCGCGCGCGCCAGCCCTTGATGCGCGCCCACCAGTCGTCCTGCGGCTGCGCGCTGTGCCCGCGGGCGCGCCACAGCTTCACCATATCCTCCAGAACATGGCCCACATCGCCCTCGATGCAGAGGTCCACGCGCACCGTCTTGTTGAAGCTGGAGGGGTCGATATCGACATGGATCTTGCGGCTGTTCGGGCTGAACCCGTCCAGGCGGCCGGTCACCCGGTCGTCGAAGCGGGCGCCCAGGCACAGCATCAGGTCGCACTGGTTCATCGCCAGATTGGCCTCGTAAGTGCCGTGCATGCCCAGCATGCCCAGGAATTGCGGATCGGAGGCCGGGAAAGACCCAAGTCCCATCAGCGTCGAGGTGACAGGCGCCTTCGTCAGTCGCGCCAGATCGCGCAACAGCTGCGAGGCGCCGGGGCCCGAATTGATCACGCCGCCGCCCACATAGAGGATGGGGCGCTCGGCGACGGCCAGCATCTCCACCGCCGCCTCGATCGCGGCGAGGTCGCCCTTCACGCGCGGGCGATAGGTCTTGTGCTCGATGCGGCCGGGCTTGTCATAGCGCGCGGTCGCCACCTGCACATCCTTCGGGATATCCACCACGACCGGGCCGGGGCGGCCCGTGGTGGCGATATGGAAGGCCTCATGGATCACGCCGCCCAGCCGCGCCGTCTCTTTCACGAGATAATTGTGCTTGGAGCAGTGGCGGGTGATGCCCACCGTGTCGCATTCCTGGAACGCGTCGGACCCGATCAGATGGGTGGCAACCTGCCCGGTCAGCACCACGATGGGGATGGAATCCAGCAGCGCATCGGCAATGCCCGTCACGGCGTTGGTCGCGCCGGGGCCGGAGGTGACGAGCACCACGCCGGGCTTGCCGGTGGAACGCGCATAGCCTTCGGCCGCATGCACCGCGCCAGCTTCATGGCGCACAAGGATGTGGCGGATCTGCTTCTGCCGGAACAGCGCGTCGTAAATCGGCAGCACTGCGCCGCCCGGATAGCCGAAGATGGTGTCGACGCCGAGGTCGACGAGCGCGCGGACAATAATCTCCGCCCCGCTCATCTCGCGACCACCGCCGTCCCGGCCCATCATATCCCGGCCTTGCATCACATTAGTCCTTCGTGCTCGAATTCAATCGGAGGGCGCGGCATAGGCAGGCCGAACCGGGCTGTCAACGGCAGCGTTGATATATAATTTCCATGGATGAACTTTTTTCGTTCATTTATATCTTTTCAGAGGCAATCATGATGCGATTCATGCTGGTTTTGGCCGCGCTGGCTGGAACCGCGCTGCTGCTGGGGGAAGTGGCGCGCCGGGGCGACTCGATGCTGGTGCAGCCGAAAGCCTGGGACGACCTTGTGGCGGGCGCCATACTGCTGGCGCTGGCCATTGCCGGCGCACGCGCCGGCCCGGCGCTGCACGCGGCCGGGTGGGGCCTGTTCACCGGCGTGATGCTGGCCACGCTGGGGATCAATCTGGACGCCTGGATGACGGACGCGACAAAGCCGCGCGCCGGCTTCTACTCAGGCACGCTGCTGGCGATGGTGGCAGTGGGAAGCGCCTCGGCGCTTTGGTGGGCGCGGCGGCGGTAGCCGAAGCGGGGCAGTGTTTATGCCTCCGGCGGGCAGGGAAATGATTTCCCTGCACCCTCTAAGTTGGCGTTGTGCACTACTTCAACGTCGCGCGCGTGACTTGGTTTGATTGCCTGCGGCGCTCGGATTTGCTGGCGCCGCAGGCAGTCAACTCATCCGTCAGCACAACCTGCTCGAATGACCTGATAATGGGGGTGCAGGGAGCACGGCTCCCTGCCGGGTTCCAAGGGCAGAGCCCTTGGAGTCAAACAGGCGCGATCAGCTTAGGCAGCCACCGCCGCCCGACGCCGCCGCATCGCCGCGCCGACCAGGCCAAAGCCCGCGATCATCATCGCCCAGGTGGCGGGTTCCGGTACGATTTCCCCGAACGGGATCTCGCCGTCGAAGGTGCCCAGATGGACTTCGCCATTCATCTCGAACGACTTCGCCACAACCGTGCCTTCCAGCGCCGTGTTGTTGCGGATATCCGCGAAGGGCGCGAGGATGGAACCGTGCACCATGCGCTGGAAATCGATGCTGGTGGCTTCGTAGAAGTTCCAGATGATCGACTGGTTCAGGCTGCTGTTGAAGCCGCCGACCGCGTTGGTATCCCACACGATGTTGGTGCCGGCGACGTTCACGATGATCGGCACGTTGCCGGTCACGTTGAAGTTGATCTCGTTCCAGGCAGCATCGATGGCGATGTTGAACAGCGCATAGTCATTGCCGTCGGCCACCGCATTGAAGATGGGGCCCTGCCCGCCATAGGTGATGGTGGACGGGTTGGAGCTGAGATTGAGGCCATAAAGCGCCCCAGACAGCGCCTTCAGATCATCTTCCAGCTTGGTGGCGGCAGCTGAAGTGACGGCGCTGGTGCTGCCCGAGTTCCAGCCGGTGCCCAGGCCGGAGACGAAGGTTGCGCCATTCTGGTTGCCGCTGATGGTGCCGCCGGCCTTCACCGTTGCGCCGCCGGTGCCGTTCACGCCGGAGGCATTGCCGCCGATGTTGAAGGTCTGGCCGGATCCAACATTGCTGTTGCCGCTGAGGTTGCCGCCGACATCGAAGGCGGCGCCGGGCGCGTTGAAGCTGAAGCTGCTGGAATCGCCGCCGATCAGCGCGCCTGCGTTGGTCGCGACGGAGCCGTTGCCGCCGTTGGAGCCATTGTTGATCTGGCCCGAATTGCTGCTGTGGCCGTTCACGGTCAGCGTCCGCCAGTCGGATGCGGCGGCCCCTTGGCTGCTGTTGCCGATACCCCAGTTGGTGCCGTTGCCGGTCAGATTTCCGCCGATGAAGCTCTTGCCTTCGACTTCCTGGCCGTTCGCATGCACATTCTGGAATACGATCAGGTTCAGCTCGCGCATGGCCTGCAGGCCCGCAGCCGCATCACCGGCGGCCATCGCCGTCGAGGATGTACATGCAACAATGGCTGCGCACAGCGCAGCACCAATCAACTTCGTCACGGGTCCGACCCCTGTCAGCACAATATATGCTGATACTTTAGCGGATCGGGCCGTGTTTGAACAGCGTTACAATTGGTTGCTGTTTGTTCAGACCTGTCGGCCCGATCAGGCGCTGGCGCGCGCGATCCTCCGCTCCCGCCGCCGCATCGCCGCGCCGACCAGCCCGAAGCCGGCAATCATCATCGCCCAGGTGGCGGGTTCCGGCGCCGGGTCGGCAAGGCCGATATCCGTGCCGTCGAACGTCGCCAGCTTCACGCCGCTGCTCGCCTGCAACTCCCTGGCGACCACGGTACCGTTCAGCGCCGAATTGGCGCGAAGGTCGGCAAACGGCGCCAGCACCGAGCCATAGACCGTCTGGTTGATGCCGATCGACATGGCATCCGCGAAGTTCCAGATGATCTGGTCGGCAAAGCTGGAGAAGGCGCCGGCCAGGTTGGTGTTCCACAGATAGCTGCCATCACCGCTCACGTTGAACACGATGGTCAGCGCGGGGTCGGCTGCGTTCAGAGTCCACTGCCAGCCGCTGAAATCGGCTTCGGTCAGGTTGAACACGCTCTTGCCCGTGCCGTCGCTGACGGCCGTGAAGACCATCGCGCCATAGGTGTTGGTGACGCTGTTGCCGCTGGTGGTTTCCAGCGATGCCAGAGACGTCGACAGCGCCTTCAGGTCAGCTTCCAGCTTCGCGGCTTCGGTGCCGATGGGGGTCGAAACACCGGACGCGAAGCCCGTGCCATTGTTTGTGCTGAAGCTGCCGCCATTGTCGCCCAGCCAGCCGGAACCGGCACCGCCGGAGGTGATGCTGCTGCCCGACGATGCCGAGCTTTGCGAAACGGTGCCGCCGATGCTGACGGACACATTGTTCGACGCCAGCGCCAGATTGGCGACATTGCCGCCCACATTGACGGTCGCGGGCGAGCCAACGCTGCCGCTGCCGCCGTTGGAGCCGTTCAGGATGCGGGCGTAGGATGTGCTGTTGCCGCCCACCGTCAGGATCGCGCGGTCAGAGGCCGCGGCCGACTTGGTGGAATTGCCGGTGCCGAACTCGCCGCCGTCCTTCAGATTGCCGCCGATGAAGGTCTTGCCCTCCACCGTCAGCCAGCCGTTGGTGCCGCCGAACACGATCGCGTTCAGCTCGCGCATGGCCTGAAGCCCGCCCAGCGGATCGCCCACAGGCGCAGTGGCCAGCGCGGGCTGGGCCGCAAGAATGAGGCTGCCAAAACCAAGGGTGGCAAGGGTGCGGATGTTCATGATGAGGTTCGCGTCCGTTTATTGTTCTGTTCTTGATACGGTTGATGTGGGGCGGATTTAGCAGAATTCCAGCCCGTTAACCGTGACAGACTGTTACGGAGCCGCCGGCGCCCCCTTGCTGGGCGAGACGCGCGGCCAGCCGCCCGTCTGGTTGCGGGCCCAGGTGGCCTGCCGCTTGGCATATTGGCGGGTTTCCAGCCGCCATCTCTCAAGAGATTCAGATGCTTCTGCTTTACCGCGCAGCAGCGCCAGCAGCGGCGGCACCCCGATGGCGCGCATCACCGGCAGCGTGGGCGGCAGATCGCGTGCGTCCAGGCGCCGCACCTCGTCCAGCGCGCCCGCCTGCCACATGGCGTCCACCCGGGCATCGATGCGTTGCACCAGCACTTCGCGCGGCACCTCCACCACCAGCGGGCGAAGCGTCACCTCCGCCGCCAGCCCGCCTTCGGGCGGAGACGCCTGCCACACCGCCAGCGATCGCCCCGTCGCGCGGATCACCTCCAGCGCGCGGGCGTTGCGCTGGCTGTCATTCGGGTGCAGCCGGGCGGCCATTGCGGCATCCTCTGCCTCCAGCGCGGCGCGGGCCTGTTCGGTGGAAAGCGCACGCACGTCGGCCCTCACCTCGGCCGGAATGGCGGGTACGGGGGCGATCCCGTCCAGCAGAGTGCGCAGGTAAAGCCCTGTACCGCCAACGAGAATCGGCAATTGGCCCTTCGTGTGCGCGGCTGCGATCTCTGTCCGGGCCAGCGCCGCCCAGCGCGCGGCGGTGCAGCTCTCCGCGCCGTCGATCACGCCGAACAGCCGATGCGGGGCCAGCGCCTGCTCGTCGGGCGAGGGCGCCGCCGACAGGATCGGCAGGTCGGCATAGATCTGGCTGGCATCCGCATTCAGGATCACGCCATTTTCGCGAACGGCCATTTCCAGCGCCAGCGCGGACTTGCCGCTGGCGGTCGGCCCTGCAATGACGGCCAGCGGAGGCCTGACCCGTTCCATGACTGTTCCCGACGCCCTGACCATCACCCTGATTTCACCCGAAGGCTTGTCGCAGGCCGACATCGCGACCGCAAGCGACGCGCTGACCGACGCCGGCGCCATCGTCAGCGCCGAAATCGCGCTGGATCCGCCGCACGCCACCGATCTCGTGGTGCGCGGGCTGAGCCAGCCGGCCGCCCGCGCGCTGCTGGAAGCCGCGCTGCCCGCGCTGGACGTCATCGCGCAGCCGAGCTCCGCCCCCCGACGGCGGAAGCTGCTCGTCGCGGACATGGATTCGACCATGATCGGCCAGGAATGCATCGACGAACTCGCCGATTTCGCCGGGCTGAAGGCCGAAATCGCCGCCATCACCGAACGCGCCATGCGCGGCGAACTAGATTTCGAAGCCGCCCTCGACGGCCGCGTCGCAGCGCTCACCGGCCTCGGTGCAGACGCCATCCAGCGCTGCCTGGATGAGCGCATCAGCCTGATGCCCGGCGCCCGCACCCTGATCGGCACCATGAAGAAGCTGGGCGCCCGCACAGTGCTGATCTCCGGCGGGTTCACCGCCTTCACCTCCGTCGTGGCAGGTCGTATCGGCTTCGACCGGCAGGTGGCGAACGTGCTGCACATCACCGACGGCAAACTGGCCGGCACCGTGCAGAAGCCCATCGTCGATGCCGGTGTGAAACGCGCCACCCTGCTGGCCGAACGCGACGCTCTGGGGCTGTCCGCCGCCGAGACGCTCGCCGTGGGCGACGGCGCCAACGACATCCCCATGCTGGAAGCTGCCGGGCTGGGCATCGCCTACCACGCCAAGCCCAAGGCCGCCGCCGCCGCAGACGCCGCCGTGCGGGTGGGGGACCTGACGTCCCTGCTGTGGGCGCAGGGTGTGTCCCGGGCGGAGTGGGTGGACGAGTAGCACGAGGCCTCCGGCGGGCAGGGAAATGATTTCCCTGCACCCTCTACATTTGTGTCGCGCGCTACTCCGATGTTGCATATGTGATGCTGTTTGATTGCCTGCGGCGCTTGGGCTTGCTGGCGCCGCAGGCCGTAAGCCTTGCCGTCAGCACAGCCTCGAGGAATGGCATGGTAAAGAGGGTGCAGGGAAGTCACTTCCCTGCCGGGGGTTGAGGGGGCAGAGCCCCCTCAGTTCCTGGTTTGCCGCCATGCGGCGGCGGCTTACCCTGATCGCCCGCCCACCGGCGCCAGCGGGATCGTCACCCTTGCCCGCAGGCCTCGTTTGTCGCGGTTGGTCAGCGTCACGTCGCCGCCGTGGGCGCGGGCGATGGAGCGGACGACGGAGAGGCCGAGGCCGGTGCCGCCGGTTTCGCGGCTGCGGGAGCGTTCGAGGCGGTAGAAGGGTTCGAAGACGCGTTCGGCTTCGTCCGGGGGGATTCCGGGGCCTTCGTCGTCGATGTCGATGACGGCGGTGGTGCCGTCGCGCCAGGCGCGGGCGTGCACCTTTTTGCCGTAGATCTCGCCGTTTTCGAGCAGGTTGGTGAGCAGGCGCTTCAGTTCGATGGGATCGCCATCCACCACCAGCTGGTCGGCGGCTTCGGCGGAGACCTTGCGGCCGGTGAGGGCGAGGTCGTCGGCGGCCTGTTCGAGCAGCGAGCCCAGTTCGAGGCGCTGGCGGTTGAGGGGTTCGCTGTCGGTGCGGGCGAGGCTGAGGGTGGAGCGCACCATGGCTTCCATTTCGGCGACGTCGGCGGACATGCGGGCGCGATCCGTTTCGGGCAGCGATTCCAGCCGGAAGGCGAGACGGGTGAGGGGAGTGCGCAGATCATGGGCAATGGCACCGAGCATCTGGGTGCGATCGGTCACATAGGCTTGCAGGCGCTTCTGCATTTGCTGGAAGGCCTGGGCGGCGCGCTCGATCTCGGCGGGGCCGTCGACATCTGGCGGGGTGGCGCGCGGGTCGCGGCCCAGCGCCTCGGCGGCATCGGCGAAGCGTTCGAACGGTTCGGAAAGACGCTTGGCGAAGATCCAGGCGACGGGCAGCATGGCGAGTGCGCTGAGCAGAAACAGCAGCAGGAACTGGCGTTCGCGGGTGGCGAACATCTGCTGGTTGCGCGGTTCCACCAGCAGCCAGTCGTCGCGTTCGCGGATCAGCAGGCGGAAATGGCCTTGCAGCGCCGCGACCGGGGGGCCGCCGGCGCGGGGGTAGAGTTCTACGAACTTGCGGCCCTGGACGTCGGTCATGTCCAGCGCGATATCGTCAGCTGTTCTGCCGAGGCGGCTTGCGAGTTCGGCTTCGGCGCGGGCGGCGGCGGGGCCCGCCGATTCCGGGCGGAAGGGAGCGGCTGGCAGCCGGTGGAAGGTGAGCGCCCGTTCGTTGCGTTCGAGGATCGCCTCGGCCAGCGTGGCGAGCGGGACGGTCTGCGGCGGATCGGGCGGCAGCAGCGCCAGCAGCGCGAGGTTGATGAGCTGGGCAACGGCGACGGTTGCCAGCACCAGCGCGAAGATCTGGGTGAACAGGCTGCTGGGAACCTCGCGCCGCGCGCCCGGTGGCATGTTCTCGGGCAGCATGGTTTCGTGCGGCACGGCTTCGGGCGGGGGCGTGCCGTCCTTTGGGGGCGATGTGCTCAGCGGCGGATGACCTTGGGCGTGAACATATAGCCTTCGTTGCGCACGGTGCGGATCAGTTCCTCGCGGTTCTTCACGGCGCCGTCCAGCTTGCGGCGCAGGCGGCTGATCTGCACGTCGATGGAGCGATCATAGCTGTCTGCGTCGCGGCCGCGTGCCAGTTCCAGCAGTTCCTCTCGGCCGAGCGGCTGCTGGGGGCGTTCGACGAAGACACGCAGCAGGGAGAATTCGCCGTCTGACAGGGCGATCAGCACGCCGTCGGGCGAGGTGAGTTCGCGGCGGACGAGATCGAGTTTCCAGCCGTCGAATTCGGCGACCACGCCGCCCGGTTCACTGGCGGTGCCCTGCCGGCGGCGGAGCACGGCGCGGATGCGGGCGAGCAGTTCGCGCGGATTGCAGGGCTTGGGCAGATAATCGTCGGCACCGACCTCCAGCCCGACGATCCGGTCGCCGTCTTCGCCCATGGCGGAGAGCATGATGATTCCGGGGCCGCCGGGCGAGGAGATGCGGCGGGCGATTTCCAGCCCATGTTCGCCGGGCATCATCAGGTCGAGCACGACCAGATCGAACGGGGTGGGGGCGGCGGAGATGGCGCGGTCCATCGAGGTGCCGTCTTCGGCGGTTGTGACCGCATAGCCGTGGCGGCCGAGAAAATCGGAGACCAGATCGCGGATTCCAGGGTCGTCGTCCACCAGCAGGATATTCGGCATTTGGTTGGCCTTATCGCTCCCTACACTGCTGCTGCCCTAGCGCAGCCGGGCTTCCGGCAAAAGCCTTGCTTTTGGGGCTGGTGACGCTTTTGCGACAAACCACATTGGTTGTTCCACGTGGAACATTGCCCTACACTTCGGAATCAAGGGGTTGCGTGTAGGGACTGTAGGGTTTGTTGGAGATTTGCACGCTACCGGACAGCAAGAAATCATGAATGCGAGGCTTGTACTGGCGATCCCTGACCGGCTTTAGTCTGCTCCGACACCGGTGTGCCGGATCGTACCTATGTGAAGGGCGTCATGCTGGGGCGCTTACGGCATTCGACACGTCGGGTGCGCAATTCTCGCGGACGATCTGTGCGGGGTTGCCGGCTACCATCGAGCGCGCGGGAATATCCCGGGTCACCATTGTATTGGCCAGAATCCGGCTGCCTCGCCCGATCCGAACCCCACCGACGATCGTCGCGTTGGGCCCGATCCATACATCATCTTCGATGACGGGGGCCATCATGGTTCCCCTGGTGCCGTCGGCCGCGATCGATGCCGCGCCGCCAAGCGTGACGCCATGGAATATGGTCACATTGCGGCCTAGCCGGGCTGCTTCGTTGCAAACGATGCCGACGCTGTGCGCAATCAACAGGCCTTCGTCAATCGATGTGCGCATGGGCAGGTCCATTCCCGCTCGTCGTGTCGCGCGGCGATGCCAAAGCCAAAGCCCCGGATAGAGTAGAGTTCCCAGAGAAGTCGACCGCGTTCGATGGTATAGTCGCATCGGCACCAATGGCCGAAATCCACGATCCCGCATATATAGTTTGATCAATGCGCCCGCGCCAGTTCGCCCGGATTTCCGGTATACGTCAGCCTCCAGCATGTTGCGCCCCGCACAAATTCCGACCTGCCAGTATAGTAACATGCGGGCCATGAATCTGAAATAGATGCTGCAGGCTGTATGCCGATATATTTGTTCAGCCTGAAATCTGTTCTTTGGAGTTTCAATTTCTTGAAAAGACAGGAAATTGCGAACAGATGGCATTGACATTGCCGGGGCGGCGTACGCGTGCAAGGGCTACGACATACTCGCCTCAGATACCGGAGAGACAGCGGTTTCGTTGAGGTTCAACCTGCGATTTGGCAATCGGTTTGTCGGCAGGTTTGGGTAGCAGTCGCCGGGCCGGGGCATTGGATTGGTGACGGCCGGATCGCGCTATTTCTTCGCGGCGCCGTCCGGTTCGGTTTTTTCCTTGCAGGTGCGGAGCGTTTCGGCGGCTGCTGGGTCGTTGATCTGCTTGAAAAGGGATTGTTGCAGCAGGACCGTGCCGTCTGGCTGTTCCCACCAGGCGAGGCCATAGCCCGGTTCCAGGCCATATTCGGTGGTGAAGCGGGTGCCCGGGGTCGCGTCGGTCGGTGTCAGGCGGAAATCGTCTCCGCGGATGATGAGCGCGACGTCCGGCTTGCCCTCTGCATTGGTGCCGTAGATCGCGGTGATCGGCAGATCCTTTTCGCAGGCATAAGCGACCGTGCGGCTGGCCTTGGCGAGCGACGGCGGGGCGGCGGGGGTTTCCGTTTTGGGGGCTTCCGGCGTTTTCTGGCCGCAGGCGGCCAGGAGCAGCAGGGCAGTCGCGGATAGCGCGCGCCTCATGCCTTGATCGCCTTTTCGATCGCGCCCGTCAGTTCGGGGCTTTGCGGCGTCACCTTGCTGTTGAAGCCCGCGATCACCTTGCCGTCCTTGCCGATCAGGAATTTGTGGAAGTTCCACTTCGGCTCGTTCTCTGCCGGAATCTGCGCCTTGGCCCAGCGGTAGAGCGGGATGGCCTGCGGCCCCTTCACATGGGCCTTTTCGGCCATGGGGAAGGTGATGCCGAACTTGGTGTCGCAGAATTCCTTGATCTTGCCGTTGTCGTCATACTCCTGGCTCATGAAATCGCCGGAGGGGACGCCGATCACGGTGAAGCCCTTGCCCTGATAGGCCGTCTGCAGCTTCTGAAGCCCTTCATATTGCGGCGTGAACCCGCAGAAGCTGGCGGTGTTCACCAGCAGCACGACCTGGCCCTTGTAGGCCGAGAGCGGCAGCGGCTTGCCGTCGATCCGGGTGAGGGTGAAATCATAGGCCGATTTCGCAGCGGGCTTGCCCACCGCAGAAGCCGGGGCGGGGGCGGAAACCGGGGGCGGCGGGGTCTGCGCGCGCGTGGCTGAGAAGACCATGCCGCCGGCCGACAGAAGAACGCCTGCGCCGAGAATGGGAAGCCAGATCCGCATGGGAAACCTTCATTAAGGATGTTGCGCCGCGCTTACTCCAATGCCGAGTCGCCTGCAACGCCGCTCTTTCCCAGTCCGCCGCTTTGGGTCTAGGAGAGCGGCACCATGAAGAAACTGACAGGACAGGATCGGGCCATCACCGCCCGCTGGCGCCCGGCGACACAGGCCGTGCGCGGCGGCACCGCCCGCAGCAACTATGGCGAGACGTCGGAAGCGATCTTCCTGACGTCCGGCTATTGCTATGACAATGCCGAGGAAGCGGCTGCCCGCTTCCGGGGCGACGCGAAGGGCATGACCTATTCGCGGCTGCAGAACCCGACGGTGGAGATGCTGGAAGAGCGGCTCGCGCTGCTGGAAGGCGCCGAGGCCTGTCGGGTTTCCGCCAGCGGCATGGCGGCGATGTCGGCGATGCTGATGTCCACCCTGTCTGCCGGGGATCATCTGATCGCGGGCCGCGCGGCGTTCGGATCGTGCCGGGTGCTGGTGGATTCGATCCTGCCGCGCTTCGGCATCGAGACGACGACCATCGACGCGCGGGACACGCAGGCGTTTCAGAAGGCGCTGCGGCCGAACACCAAGGCGGTGTTTCTGGAAACGCCCGCCAACCCAACGCTGGACATCGTGGACCTGCGCGCCGTGGCGGACATCGCCCATGACGCGGGCGCGCTGGTGATGGTGGACAATGCCTTTGCCTCTCCCATCGTGCAGCGGCCGCTGGAGCTGGGGGCGGACATCGTCGCCTATTCCGCCACCAAGCTGATGGACGGGCAGGGCCGGGTGCTGGCCGGGGCGGTGATGGGGCCGGAGGAGTGGATGGAGAAGACCTACCTGGCCTTCACCCGCCACACCGGGCCGGTGCTGAGCGCCTTCAACGCCTGGGTGGTGCTGAAGAGCCTGGAGACGCTGGACCTGCGGGTGCGGCGCGCCTGCGACAATGCGCTGAAGGTGGCGACGTTCCTGCAAGGCCGGGTGGCGCACACGCTGTATCCGGGGCTGGCGAGCCACCCGCAGCATGCGCTTGCGATGACGCAGATGAGCGCGGGCGGCACCATCATTGCGCTGCATCTGGAAGGCGGACGCGCGCAGGCCCATGGGCTGCTGGATGCGCTGGAGCTGATCGACATCTCCAACAATGTGGGGGACAGCCGGACGCTGATGACGCACCCGGCCTCCACCACGCACGCCAGCATGTCTGTGGAGGCGCGCGAGGAGATGGGGATCATCGAGGGCACGCTGCGGCTGTCCGTGGGGCTGGAGGATGCCGACGATCTGATCGACGATCTGGATCAGGCGCTGAAGGTGATCGGGCTTTGAGCCTGCGCGGTTTTCAGGAAGAGGCAGGCTCATGAGCCTGCCGGGTCTCTTCACCTCGGTTGCGACCACGGAAGGGATCACCGTGCGGGTGCAGCCGCGCTATGCCGGGGATCAGTCCGACCCCGGCAACGGCCATTGGGTGTGGCATTATCATATCCGCATCGAGAATGGATCGGGCATGACGGTGCAACTGATCGACCGATACTGGATCATCACCGACGGGCAGGGCGTGCGCAAGGATGTGATGGGCGAAGGCGTGGTGGGCGAGCAGCCGGTGATCGAGCCGGGCGGCAGCTATGACTATGTCTCCGGCTGTCCGCTCTCGACACCGATGGGGCATATGCAGGGGCGCTATGGCATGGTGGATACCGGCGGGCGGCGCTTTGAAGTGGAAATTCCGGGCTTTGACCTGATCTCGCCCGATGCGAAGGGGGCTGCGAATTGATGAAGCGATCCCTTCTGCCGCTGAACGCGCTGCGCGTGTTCGATGCGGCGGCCCGTTCCCTGTCGTTCACCCGCGCGGCCGACGAGCTGGCGGTGACGCCCGCCGCCGTGGGCCAGCAGATCCGCGCGCTGGAGGAAACGCTGGGCGTGATCCTGTTCAAGCGCACCGCGCGCGGGCTTGAACTGACCCCCGAAGCCACACGGGCGCTGCCGCACCTGCGCCACGGCTTTTCCGCGTTCGAGGAGTCGGTCGCGGCGCTGCAGGAAGGGCAGGGCGGCGCGCGGCTCTCCATCGGCTGCGCGCGCGGGGCGATCCGGCACTGGCTGATGCCGCGCCTCTCCCGCTGGCTGGAGGAGAACCCCGACGCCAGTGTGCAGGTGCTGGCGCTGGACGGGCCGGTGGATTTCGCACAGGCCAATCTGGACCTCGCGCTGAGCTATGGCCCGGCGCCGGATGCCGAAGGGGTGTTCGGGCGCAAGCTGACCGACGAAGTGCTGGTGACGGTGGCCGCGCCGGGCAACCACGCCCGGGCTTTGGGCTGGCGCAGCATGGAAGGCCCCGCCGTGGCGCTGCCGGACGCCGGACAGGCGCTGGACTGGGCCATTGCCGGACTGGGCGAGGCGCAGGTGCCGCTGACGCTGGCCGCCGACGCGCTGGAATCCGGGCAGCTGGAGGAACGCGGCGAACGCGTGCCGACCGAGGAGGCCTACTGGATCTGCGCGCCGGCGCCGCAGTGGAAGAGCGCCAAGGTGAAGGCGCTGGTGGAGCAGTTGCTGGGGGGGTGAGGCCTCCGGCGGCTCGGGCTCTGCCCGAGACCCGGCAGGGAGCCGTGCTCCCTGCCCCCACATTTGCAGGTCATTCGGAAAGGTGGTGCTGGCCCACGGGTTTATTGCCTGCGGCGCCAGCATTCAGCGCCGCAGGCAATCAGACCAAAGCAACGCGCGTGACGTGAGAGGGGTGCGCAACGCCAATATCGAGGGTGCAGGGAAATCATTTCCCTGCCCGCCGGAGGCAAAAAGCACCCGACCCTAAATCTTCGGCCCCAGCTCCGCGACGACCTTTGTGTAGAGGTCGCGTTTGAAGGGGACGATGAGGTCGGCGAGTTGGGTGAGGCTGGCCCATTGCCAGGCCTTGAACTCGGCGTGGCCGCCGGCTTCGTGGGCCAGCAGGTTCACGTCTGCGTCGGTGCCGTGGAAGCGCAGGGCATACCATTTCTGGCGCTGGCCGCGATACCGGCCCTTCCAGATGGTGCCGACCAAGTCGTCGGGCAGGTCGTAGCTGAGCCAGTCGTGGGTTTCGGCGATGAGGCTGGTGAGGCGGGCGATGACGCCGGTTTCCTCTTCCAGTTCCCTGAGGGCGGCCGTGTAAGGGTCTTCGCCTTCGTCGATGCCGCCTTGCGGCATCTGCCAGGCTTCGACCTTGGCGTCGAAGCGCTGGCCGACGAAGATGCGGTTGTCGGCGTTGACGAGCATGACGCCGACTCCCGCACGGTAGGGCAGGCTGTGTTTCAGATGGGCAGTCACGTGAGCAGGGCTTTCAGATCGGCCACCTGTCCTTCGAGGTCGGCCTGGGCGGAGGGGAGGGCGCCGCGAAGCTGGGCGGAGCCGTGGATCTGGCCGGCGGCTTCGCGGAAGATCAGCCTGGTGCCGGCGGCGGCAAGTTTCGCGGCATAGGCGCGGCCCTGATCGCGCAGCGGATCGAGGCCGCAGGTGAAGACGAGGGCGGGGGGCAGATCGCTCCAGTCGGCGGAGAGGATCGGGGACGCCAGTTCATGGGTGATCTCGGCGCTGTAATGGTCCCCGAACCAGGCCATGCTGGCGGCGGTGAGCAGATAGCCGTCTGCGAAGTCTGCCATGGAGCCGGTGTCGGACGTCATGTCCGTGGCGGGGTAGATCAGCCATTGCGCGGCGACGGGGAGCTCCTTGCGCAAGGCGCGGGCGGAGATGGCGGAGAGGTTGCCGCCGGCGCTGTCGCCCGCGAAGATCAGGCGGGACACCTTGAAGCCCAGTGATGCGGGCGAGGTGGCGACCCAGCGGGCGGCTGCCAGCGCATCGTCCACGGCGGCGGGCCATGGCGCCTCGGGCGCGAGGCGGTAATCGACGGCGACGGCGTTGAACCCGGTGAGATGGGCGATTTCCGCCACCAGGCTGTTGTGGGTGTCGAGGTCGCCGATGACCCAGCCGCCGCCGTGGAAGAAGACGATGGTGGTGCCGTCGGCCGCGGCATTGGCCGGGCGATAGCTGCGGGCCTTGATGACGCCGGCGGGCCCGGGGATTTCAAGATTGGCAGTGGTGACATCGGCGGGGGCCGGGCGTTCGGCGACGGCGCCGGTCTGCAGATACATCTGGCGGCCGGTTTCGGGATCCACCTCGTGCATCTGCGGGCCTTCCATGGCCGCCAGCATGCCCAGCAAATTCTTCACATCGTCGCGCACATAGGTCATCAGTCTCTCCCCAATTACCTGTTTTCAAGCGATAAATTGTTCCATCAGGATGCGGTCGTCCAGCGCGTAGTCGGGATCGAACAGCAATTCGAGGCGCCGCGTGAGATCGGACATGATCTTCACATGCACCACGTCGCGCACCTCCACCTGATCCGCGACGGCGGAGACGGGGCGGCGTTCGGCTTCGAGGATGCGGAATTCGATGACCGAGCTGTTCTTCACCAGCGCACCCTTCCAGCGGCGCGGGCGGAACGGGCTGAGCGCGGTGAGCGCCAGCAGGTCCGCGTCCAGCGGCAGGATGGGGCCACCGGCGGAGAGGTTGTAGGCGGTGGAGCCGGCCGGGGTGGAGACCAGCACGCCGTCGCAGGAGAGTTCATCCAGCCGGACCTTGCCGTCTATGCTGATCTCGATCTTGGAGGCCTGCCTTGTTTCCCTGAGCAGCGAGACTTCGTTGATGGCGGGCGAGGTGATGACCTTGCCGGACTTGGTGGTGGCCACCATGGTGAGCGGGGAGAGGAAGAAGCTGGTCGCCTTGCGCACGCGCTCTGGCAGGTCCTCGGCCCGGTAATCGTTCATCAGGAAGCCGACGGTGCCCCGGTTCATGCCGAACACGGGCTTGGGGGTGTGGGCGTTCAGCACCCGGTGGAGCACCGAGAGCATGAAGCCGTCGCCGCCCACCACCACGACTGCGTCGGAATCCGGGACTGCCACGAAAGCGTGCTGGGCGCGCACCTCCCGCGCGGCGGCCTGCGCCTGCGGCGTATCGGATATCAGCAGCCCCAGCTTGGGCGCTTCATGCACCCACAGGCTGTTTTCCCCCCGCATGGCGTTCAACCGCCCGTCATCGACATGTGGCGCGGCAGCGCGGGCGCGGCGCGGCGGCTGATGCGGAAATCATGGCCTTCGGGTTTCAGTTTCATCGCCCTGTCCAGTGCGGCATCCAGCGCCCCAGGCCCCTGTTCGCGCAGGATGTCGCGCAGTTCCAGCCGGTTGTCTTGCCCGAGACAGAGGAACAGGGTGCCCGTGGCGGTGACGCGCACGCGGTTGCAACTTTCGCAGAAATTGTGGGTGAGCGGCGTGATGAAGCCCAGCTGCTGCCCGGTTTCCGCGACGCGGACATAGCGCGCCGGGCCGCCTGTGCGGTCCGCTGTGGGAACGAGAGTGAGGCGCGATTCCAGCTGGCGCCGGACTTCGGTGAGGGGGAGGTAGCGATCGGTGCGGTCCTCCTCCACCAGCCCCAGCGGCATGGTTTCGATGTAGGTGAGATCATGGCCGCGTTCGGCGCACCATTGCGCCATGGGCAGGATCTCGTCCTCGTTCAGGCCCTTCAGCGCGACCATGTTGATCTTCACCCGAAGCCCGGCGGCGCGGGCAGCGGCGAGGCCTTCGAGCACGGGTGCCAGTTCCCCCGTGCGGGTGATCCGGCGGAAGCGGCCTTCATCCAGCGTATCGAGGCTGAGGTTGATGCGGCGGACGCCTGCCGCGCGCAGCGGTTCGGCGAAGCGCGCGAGCTGGCTGCCGTTGGTGGTGAGGGTGAGTTCCTGAAGGCCCGCTTCCGCGCCCGGCTGGCGCAAGCGGCGCGAGAGGCTTTCGACGAGGGTGAGGAGGCCCTTGCGCACCAGCGGCTCACCTCCGGTGAGGCGGATGCGGGTGACGCCGCGCGCGATGAAGGCCGATGCGATCCTGTCGAGTTCCTCCAGCGTGAGGATCTCGCTCTTGGGCAGGAAGCTCATCTCCATCGGCATGCAATAGGTGCAGCGGAAATCGCACCTGTCCGTCACCGACAGGCGCAGATAGCTGATGCGCCGCCCGAAGCCGTCGACAAGAGGACGTGCCGGGAGAGAAGAAGCTGCCATGGGGCCTATCTAGGCGCTGCAAGGTCGCGGCACAAAGGCGGATTTTGGGGAGGGGCGGTTCTGCGGGATTGGTTCCCTCCGCCGCTGGAACGTGGCGCGTGTCCAGACAAGGAAAAGCGTTACTGACCGAAGCCCGGTTCGGCGGCGGCCGCCAGCGCGGCGCGGGCGGCGGCCATCAGGGCGCCGGATTTCTGCTCGCATTCGCGCTGCTCGGCGGCCGGATCTGAGTCCGCGACGATGCCGGCGCCTGCGGTGACGTGCATCACGCCGTCCTTCACGACCGCCGTGCGCAGGATGATGCAGCTGTCCATCCCGCCGTCAGGCGCGAAATAGCCGACGCCGCCCGCGTAGGGCCCGCGCTTTTCCGATTCGAGTTCGGCGATGATCTCCATCGCGCGGACTTTCGGCGCGCCGGAGACGGTGCCGGCCGGGAAGCCCGCGAGGATGGCGTCGATCGCGTCGGTGCCCGGCTTCTGGCGGCCGACCACGTTGGAGACGATGTGCATCACATGGCTGTAGCGCTCGATGGTGAAGCGCTCCGTGACCTTCACGCTGCCGGCCTCTGCCGCGCGGCCGACATCGTTGCGGCCGAGATCGAGCAGCATCAGATGCTCGGCCAGTTCCTTCGGGTCCGCGAGCAGGGACTGGCGGTTGGCTTCGTCCTCCGCCTCGGTCGCGCCGCGGGGGCGGGTGCCTGCAATGGGGCGGATGGTGATTTCGCCGTCGCGGGCGCGGACGAGGATTTCCGGGCTGGAGCCGATCACCGCGAAGCCGGGCAGATCGAGATGATAGAGGAAAGGCGAGGGGTTCACCCGCCGCAGCGCGCGGTAGAGCTGAAACGGCGGCAGCGGGAAAGGCAGTGAGAAGCGCTGCGCGAGCACGACCTGGAAGATGTCTCCGGCGGCGATATACTCTTTCGCGGCGGCGACCATGTCGCGGTAGCGGCCGGGCGCGACGGCCGGCGTGGGGGCGCAGACTTCGGGCAGATCCAGTGCGACGACGCGCGGCGGAAGCGGCTGGGCGAGACGGGCGGCCGCTGCCTGCAGGCGATCATCCGCGGCTGCCAATGCTTGCTCCGGGTCGGTCGTGCCGTCCGCATAGATGGGGGCGACCAGCGTGAGCGTGTCGGCCAGCCTGTCGAACACCAGCAGCAGACCGGGGCGGACGAAGAACATGTCCGGCAGGCCAAGCGGATCCTGTTCGGGGACCGGCAGCTTTTCCACCAGCCCGGCGGTTTCATAACCGAAGTAGCCGACGAGGAAGGGCAGCGCGGGCGGCAGGCCGGCGGGCACCTCCATGCGGATGGAGGCGACCAGTTCGCGCAGGGCTTCGAGAGTTGCCCCTTGAGCAGGTGCGAAGGCGGTGCGGTCTGTGCGCCAGCGGGGGTTGAGTTCGGCGCTTGGGCCCTGCGCGCGGAAGGCGAGATCGGGATCGAGCCCGATCAGCGAATAGCGCCCGCGGGCGCGGCCGCCCTCCACCGATTCCAGCAGGAAATCGCCGCGGCCTTCCTGCGCCAGCTTCAGCCATGCCGAGACGGGGGTTTCGGTGTCGGCGTTCAGCACCAGATGCCGGCAGGCGTGCTGCCCGGACCTCAGGCGCGCGAGCGCCTCGCTGAAATCTGCCCCCGCTGCCATCGCCGTTATTCGCTGATCGCGCCGGTCAGGCGGCTGTTCACCTGCTTGATGGCTTCGGGGTTGCGGCGCACGCCCACGTCGCGTTCGATGGTGCGCACGAAGCTCTCGGCCATTTCATTGCCGGCATCGCGCAGCAGGCTCTGGCGCACCGCGTCGATCAGCTGCGGGGCTTCGGCAAGGTTGCCGGGTGTCACTTCGTCCACCTTTACCACGAACCAGCCCTGCCCGCCTGGGGCTGCGAGCACACGGGCCTGCCCCTTGGGCGTGCTGAGCAGCAGCACGACGGGCGGCGGCACCTGCTGGCCCTGCTGGGCCATCTGGGTGAGTTCGAGGCGGCGAACCGACAACGACTGGGCAGGCGGCAGCGACTTGCCGGCCGTGACCGCAGCCAGCGTTTCGCCCTTGCCGATGGCGGCAGCGATACGGTCGGCCTCGGCCTTGGCAGCGTCCGAGCGGGCCTTGATCGCCCAGGCCAGTTCGAAGTCGGCGCGGATCTTGTCGAGCGGGACGACTTCGGGGGCGAGGACGTCCGTCACTTCCATCAGAGCATAGCGGCCGTTTTCCACTTCGATGACCTGAGGGCCTTCGGAGGGGTCGGAATCGAACGCCTTGGGCAGCAAGGGCTGATCGATGCGGGTGACCTGATAATCGGCATCGAACAGCCGGCCGTCTGCCGCGAGCGCGGGCGAAGTCTGCACCGCGACCCCCAGCGACTTGGCGACATCCCCCAGCGATTCGCCGCCCTGCAGCCGATCCTCGATCTTGGCGACGGTGTCTGAGACGAGATCGGCGGCTTTTTCGTCCGCCAGTTTCTGCTCGATCCCGGCGCTGACATTGGCGAAAGGCAGGGCAGCGGCCGGAATCACCCGATCCACCAGCAGCACATGCCAACCGAGCGGCGACTGTACCGGATCGGAGACGGCGCCGGCCTTCAGGGCGAAGGCGGCCTTTGAGACAGCGGGATTCGCCGACTTGGCCAGATCGTCCGCGCTCTGGATACCGAGTGCGGTGTCGGCGTCGGCATAGCCTTCGCCGGATGCCGCTTCCAGGAAAGGCTTGCCGCCGCGCACGGCTGCCACGAACGCCTTTGCGGCAGCTTCGTCACGGATCACCACCTGGCGGACTTCGCGCCGCTCGACGCCGCCGAATTCCTGCTGATTTTCGTCATAATATTTGCGCACGTCGGCGGCAGACGGCCGTGCCTTTTGCGCAAGCGCTGCCGTATCGATCTCTGCAAAGCGGAAAGCACGGCGTTCCGGCAGCGTGTAGGCGGCCTTGTTCTCGTCATGGAAGGCTTTCAGCTGCGCGTCCGTGGGCTTGCCGGGTTCGGGCATTGCTGCAGAGGGAATGGGCAGAATGGTGCCGCGCCGCACTTCCAGCAACAGTGCGGCAAAAGGCTCGGCCATGCCGCGCGGAACGCTGGTGCCGGCCACCACCGGTTGCAGCAGCTGGCGGCGCAGCAGATCCTGCTCCACGGAATCGCGCAGTTCCTGCTCGGTCAGCCGTTGTTCGGCGATCAGGCGGCGGAAGGTCGGCTCGTCGAACTTGCCGTTCACCTGGAAGGCGGGAACGCTGGCGATTTCGCCGTCGATCATCCGGCGCGAGATGGCCATGCCGTTCTTCGCGGCGAAGGACTGCATGGCCTTGCCCGCGATCATCTGTTGCAGCACCATCTCTCCGCCGCCGGCCTTGATGAAATCCGGATTGGTGATGGCGGGTGTGCGCTGGCGCTCCTGCGCGACGGCGCGGTCGACAAGGCGTTGGTAATCGGTTTCGCTGACAGCCGAATCGCCCACCGTCGCCAGCACCTTGCCGCCACCGCTGCTGCTGCCGGAGGGGCCCGTTGGCTGGAACAGGGTAATGACGACTGCCCCGAGCGCGAGGGCAAGGATGAGAATCCCGACCCAGGAGGTGACCGATTTGCGCAGGAACTGGAGCATGAAAGACCTTCTTGAAACCTCAGGCGGCCCGTGGGCCGACATTTGGGGCACCTGTTAGCGGCATGGCCGGGCTTTGGCCAGCGGGGTGGGATCGACCCGCCGCAGCTGTCGATCCTGCACCGCTGATCCTGACTGTGGCCTTGCCGGCGTCGTTGCAGCGTGCAGCGGATACCATTCGTGGGCGGCTGGCACCGGAAGCAGCCGGGCATGCACCTGCGCACCTGGGGCTGTTCCGCCACTTGCCGGGATTGCAGGCCGCCGCGATCGAGGCGGATTTGCGCGCAGAGGCCGCATGCATGGCGCCGGAATTCCGGCTGGGCGCCTCCGAGCCATGGAATGGGTTGTGGGTGACACCCGTGCACAGCCCCGCGCTTGACGCTTTGCGAGAGACGCTTTCGGCATGTTGGCACGGGTTGCTGGCAGCGCCCGATATGGGGCGACCAAAGCTGCACATCAGCCTGTCAAAGACGCGCGAGGAACCACCCTCGCTGCCTACAGGGCCCTGGATCGCGCAGGGGCTGCTGCTCTGGCAATACGACCAGACGTTCTGGAGGCCGCTTGTGGCGTGCCGCTTCCGCCGGTAAGACGCACGCCCATGACAGCAAGTTTCGTCCCGGCGCTCCGGGCGCGTCCCCATCATCTTGTGTCCGGCAGCCGGTTGCTTGCGGCATCGCTGCTTGCGGTATCGCTGGTGCTGACGGCCGGTTGCGCGCGCAACCGCAACAAGCCGCGGCAGGATCAGGCCTATGTGGCCCGCGATGTGGAGACGCTGTACTCTCTCGCGCGCGATACGCTGGAGAAAGGCGATTACAGGCTCGCCGCGATGATGTTCGACGAGGTGGAGCGCCAGCACCCCTATTCGGTGTGGGCACGGCGCGCGCAGCTGATGTCTGCGTTCAGCTATTATGCCTCCCGCCAATATTCCGAGGCGATCATGACTTCGCAGCGCTTCTTGAGCCTGCACCCCGGCAACCGCGACGCGGCCTATGCCTATTACATCATCGCGCTCAGCTATTATGAGCAGATCGCCGATGTGGCGCGCGACCAGAAGATCACCCAGCAGGCGTTGACCGCGCTGCAGGAACTGGTGCGCCGCTTCCCCGACAGCCGTTATGCCGCCGACGCCCGGTTGAAGATCGATCTTGTGAACGACCATCTGGCTGGCAAGGAGCTGGACATCGGGCGCTTCTATGCGCGCAATCGGCAGTGGATTTCGGCCGCGATCCGTTATCGCAACGTGATCGACGAATATCAGACCACGAGCCATGTGCCCGAGGCGCTGTACCGGCTGGTGGAAGCCAATCTGGCGCTGGGGCTGCAGGATGAAGCGCTGCGCAATGCCGCTGTGCTGTCGGCCAACTATCCCGGCTCCAAATGGTATGAGCGGGCCTATGCGCTGATGCACAAATATGCGCCGAACGCCACGGCGGATGGCGCCAAGGCCCCAGCCGCGCCCGTCGGCTGACGCGCCCCTTGCTGCGGGGGCTTTCGATCCGGGATCTGGTGCTGATCGAGCGCGTGTCGCTCGATCTGGAACCCGCGTTGACGGTGCTGACGGGCGAGACCGGGGCGGGGAAATCCATTCTGCTGGACGGACTGGGGCTGGCGCTGGGCGAGCGCGCCGATGCCGCCATGGTGCGCAAGGGCGCGACACAGGCCATCGCGACCGCAAGTTTCGAGGTCGCGCCGGACCATGCGGCGGCGTTGCTGCTGGCCGAAAACGGCATCGAGGGCGACACCCCCGGCGAGATCGTGTTGCGCCGGACGCTGAAGGCCGACGGCGGCAGCCGGGCGCATGTGAATGACGTGGGCGTTTCCGCCACGCTGCTGCGGCAGCTGGGGCAGTTGCTGGTGGAAGTGCATGGCCAGCATGACGAGCGCGGGCTGCTGAACCCGCGCGGGCATATGGCGCTGCTGGATGGCTTTGCGGGGCTGAGTGCGCAGCTGGCCGGGGTGGCGGAGGCCCATGGCCGCTGGCGCGAGGCGGTGACGGCGCGGGAGGCAGCCGAGGCGGCGGCCGAGAAGGATGCGCGCGATCGGGAGTGGCTGGAGCATGCGGCAGGCGAGCTGAAGGCGCTGAAGCCATTGGCCGGCGAGGAAGCGGAACTGGCCGAGGCGCGGGGCAATATGCAGAAGGGCGCGAAGCTGGCCGACGCGCTGGATTCGGTGGATGCGCTGGTTTCTGCCGCCGACGGCGCACTGGGGCAGCTGCGGCAGGCGGCGCGGCGACTGGAGCGTATCGCGGACGTAGACCCCGAGTTGCAGGCGGCGCTGGAGGCGATCGACCGCGCGCTGGTGGAAGGCGATTCGGTGGAAGCCGCGCTGCAGGGGGTACGGCAGCGGTTCCTGGTGTCTCCGCAGGCGCTGGAGGCGGCGGAGACGCGGCTGTTCGAACTGCGGGCGATGGCGCGCAAGCATCGGGTGGAGGTGGAAGCGCTTCCCGCGCTGGCGGCGGAGTTGGTGGGGCGGCTGGCGGCGCTGGATGTGGCGGGCGACCAGATTGCGGCGCTGGAGAAAACGGAGGCCGATGAGCTGACTGCGCTGCGGGGGCTGGCCGACAAGCTGAGTGCGGCGCGGGCGGCGGCGGGTACGCGGCTGGATGCGGCGGTGAATGCGGAACTGCCGGCGCTGAAGCTGGATGCGGCGCGCTTCCGCACGGTGCTGGTGCCCGCCGCGCTGGGCGCGACCGGCGCCGATCAGGTGACGTTCGAAATCGCGACCAACGCTGGCACAGATTTCGGGCCGCTGACGAAGATCGCGTCGGGTGGCGAATTGTCCCGCTTCATTCTGGCGCTGAAGGTGGCGCTGGCCAGCACCGGCACCGCCGGCACGCTGATCTTCGACGAGATCGACCGGGGTGTCGGCGGCGCCACCGCCAGTGCCATCGGTAGCCGTCTGGCGCGCGTGGCCGAAGGCGCGCAGGTGCTGGTGGTGACGCACAGCCCGCAGGTGGCGGCGGAAGGCGCCCATCATCTGCGCATTAGCAAGGCGAGCGGCGCGACCACTGTGGAGCCGCTGGACATGGATGCGCGGACGGACGAGGTGGCGCGGATGCTTTCGGGTGCGGAAGTGACGGCCGAAGCGCGAGCTGCGGCGGAGAAGCTGCTGGGGCGTTAGGTGGGGAGGGCTGACTTCCAGCGCCGCAGGCAATCAAACAAGCCACACCCGCAGCCCCTGAGCTGCGCACAACGCAAAAGTCGAGGGTGCAGGGAAATCATTTCCCTGCCCGCCGGAGGCAAAAAACTAGAGCTTGAACCCGGGCGGCAGGGGCAGGCCCGCCGTCATCTTCTGCATCTCCGCATGGGCGGCCTGATCGGCGCGGGCGCGGGTGTCGTTGAGGGCGGCTGTCAGCAGGTCTTCGGTCATTTCCTTGCTGTCGGGGGTCAGCAGGCTGGGGTCGATGTCGATGCTGATGATGCGGCCCTTGGCGGACGCCTTCACCTTCACGAGGCCGCCGCCGGAGACGCCTTCCACCTCGATCTTGTCGAGCCCTTCCTGCGCCTGGGCCAGCTGGGCCTGCACATTGTTGGCCATCTGCAGGATATCGTCGAGGCTTTTCATGCGGTTGCACTCCTGAGTGTGGGAAGCGCCGAGAGGCGGGGCGCACGGGGCTCCGTGAGTTCGGCGCCGGGGAATTCGGCGAGAAGGGCTTTCACCATCGGATCTTCGAGGGCGCGCTGGCGATCATCGGCGAGCGCCTGTTCCTCGATCATGCGCAGGCTGGCGGCACCCTCGGCGGCGGGCTCGATGCGGACGTCCCATTTTTCGCCCGTCCATTCGATGAGGCATTTCTTCACGTCGGCGGCGAAGCCGGCGGGCAGGGCGCCGAGCTGGCCCAGCGTGAGGAGGCCGGGCTGGACGTGAATCGCCACATTGTCGTGCAGCATCCGGCAGAGTTCGGCTTCGCGGTTGTGGAACAGAGCGACGACGGCTTGGGCGTCTTGTGGCAGCAGCCCGGCCGAGGCGACCGGGGCGGGCGTGGGGGCCGCGCGCTCGGGTGCGGGGCGGGACGGGGCCGCCGGGAGGGCGCCGCCTTCGATCAGCTTCGCGATCCTGTCCGGATCGGGCAGGCCGGCGGCGTGGACGCAGCGCAGGATCGCCATTTCGGCCGCCTGCTGCGGCTGCGGAGCCTGCCCGGTTTCGGCATGCCCCTTCAGCAGAAGCTGCCACAGGCGGTGGAGTGCGGGGAAGGAGAGTTCGGCGGCCCAGCGCTGGATCGCCTGCCGGTCGCCGTCCGGCAGGGCGGGGTCGACGCTGCCCGCGAGCCTGGTGCGGGCGGTTTGGTGCAACATGTCCAGCAGGCCCGCGATCAGGGCCTGCGGGTCCACGCCGGCGCCATGGGCCGAATCGACGGCGGCGAGCGCGGCCTGTGGATCGGCCGACAGGATGGCGCCCAGCAGGGTGGCGATGCGGCCGCGGTCCGCGAGGCCCAGCATGTCTCGCACGGCCTGCGCCGAGACGGCGTCCGCACCGGCCTGCGCGATGGCCTGATCGAGGATGGAGAGGCCGTCGCGCACGCTGCCCTCGGCGGCGCGGGCGATGAGCGCGAGGGCTTCGGGTTCGGCGGCGGCGCCTTCGGCCTCCGTCACCTTGCGGAAGTGTTCGGCGAGCAGGTCTGCCGGCACCCGCTTCAGGTCGAAGCGCTGGCAGCGGCTGAGGATGGTGGCGGGCACCTTCTGCACTTCCGTCGTCGCGAAGATGAACTTCACATGCGGCGGCGGTTCCTCCAGCGTCTTCAAGAGAGCGTTGAAGGCGCCCTTCGACAGCATATGCACTTCGTCGACGATGTAGACCTTGTAGCGCGCGGAGACGGAGGCGTAGCGAACCGCCTCGATGATCTCCCGGATATTGTCGACACCGGTGTTGGAGGCGGCGTCCATTTCCACCACGTCGATATGCTGGCCTGCCGAGATGGCGACGCAGTTGGCGCAGACGCCGCAGGGCTCGATGGTGGGGCCGCCGTTGCCGTCCGGCCCGATGCAGTTCAGCGCCTTGGCGATGATGCGGGCGGTGGAAGTTTTCCCCACGCCGCGCACGCCGGTGAGCAGCCAGGCCTGTGCCAGCCGGTTGGTGCGGATGGCGTTGGCCAGCGTGGTGACGACGGCATCCTGGCCGATCAGCGCGCCGAAATCGGACGGCCGGTATTTCCGGGCCAGCACGCGATAAGGGGCATCTTCGGGGAACAGGCTCATGGATTGTGAGTGGCGTGTGAGGCTGCGGAGATCAAGTGCAACGGTGGATCAGTTGCGCTTTCCGAGAATGATCGCCATATGCGCGGCGGGAGCCGAGGTGGACGTGCCGTTCGCCAACCCGGTCAGGTCCGGAAGGAAGCAGCCGTAACGATTTCCGGTACGGGTCGCTTCGGTTCCCACTTTATTTTTTTGCGGGCTTTGCCCGCCTCCTCGCACTGGCTCGGGCGCGCTTTGCGCTTGCGGCGCTTCGCGCCGGGGCTCTCTTCTCTATCAGTCCATATTTCAGCGTAGGCGGGGGCAGGGGGGTTCCTGGCCGCGGACTGGCGGCAGCGGCTTTGTCGGGTCGTGCGGGGTGGCGGTGACTTCGCCGGGTAGGCGGCCGCTGATGGCGATTCGCTCTGGCTTGCGGGCGCGCTGCTCCGTGGGCGCGGGTTCGCCCGCGATGGCCGCGCGGACGCTGGCGGGGCACACGGTGTCGATGGTGCCCGCGATGGCGAGATGGTCGTCTCCGTCGGGCACCAGCGTGGCGGTGAGGCGGGCGACTTCGCCCGTGGCATCCGACAGGGTGGCGGCGCGGATTTCCGCCGTGCCGTCGTCTACCCAGCCCGCGAAGCTGGCCAGCGCCGCGCGCGCGGTGAATTCCGCTTCAAGCGCCAGGGCCAGAGGCGCGCCGCCGCCGAAACGCACATCGGTTCCGTTGATCACGAGCTGCGCCTGCGTGGGAAAGACGGGGCTGGCCGATGTGGGCGTGGTGGCGGTGAATTCCGGGGCCGGCGTTTCGCGGAAATGGGCTTCAAGGCTGGCGGCGCGGACCGGACCGGCGAAGAGGCCGGTGGCGATTTCCGGCTGATCCCAGACGATGGAGAGGCGCGCGATGCTGCGGCCGTCCAGCCGGAGCGAGGCCTGTGCCCCGGGCGCGACCACCCACAGCCGCGCCGAATCGAGCGGTTTCAGCGCCAGCGTGGCGCTGGTGTCGCGCAGCGAGATCACCTGCCGGTCCGGTTGCCAGGGCACGCGGTTCACGACTGCCTCCGCCGCCTTTGCGCTCGCGGAGAGCGCGACATCGTCGAACAGGATGTCGGCCGGTTCGATTCTGGCTTCCAGCCGATAGGGGAAGCCGCCGGTTTCGAGTTTCGTGCCGGTCGGCAGCACCTGCGCGAGGTCCGCCTTCAGCCGGGCCTCATGCCCCTGCCACAGCCATCCCCACACAGCGATGCCCGCGGCCAGCGGGATCAGCGTGACCCACAGCGGAATGCGCCGTTTGACCGGCGTCTGTTCAGCCCCGGACATCATCAGTCCCGGACTTCGGCGGTGAGCGGGTCGAGGTTGATGGCGGCATGCACCAGCGCCTCCATCTCCTCTCGCGGGAGGTCGGCGGCGATTTCGGGCAGGAAGCTGACGGTGACGGTGCCGGCGTGCTTCACAAAGCCCTTGGTCCACAGCAGTCCTGCGTTGTGGGCGACCGGCACTACCGGCACATGCAGCCCGGCATAGATGCCGTAGAGCCCGGCCTTCAGGGGTGGGGTCTGCCCGACTGGAACCCGTGTTCCCTCGGGGAAGATGAACACCGGCCGCCCCTCGGCAGATCGCGCGCGGGCCTGGCGAATCATCGATTTCAGCGCCGAGCCGGCCTTGTTGCGGGCGACGAAAATGCTGCCGTGGCGTGCGGCGAGCCAGCCCCAGACCGGGATTTTGCGAAGCTCCGCCTTCATCACCACGGCGGGGTGGTGGAACAGATACAGGGTCAGCAGCGTCTCGTAGGCAGAGCTGTGCTTGGAGGCGACGATGACGCTTTCGTTGGGGATTCGGCCGCGCACGGCCAGCTTGATGCCGAGGCAGACGCGGCAACACCAGACGAACCAGGCCGCCCAGATGTGGGAGCCGCGCCGGACATTGTCGGCGGAGAAGGGTGCCGACAGCATGATCGATGTCGCGATCAGGGCGGAGGCTGGATAGAAGACCAGATGGAACAGAATGGAGCGCAGGAGAGCCATCAGACCGGCCTCACGCGGAGCATCAGCCAGCTGGCCTGGAATTTCGCATATTCGACCAGCATCGACCACAGCGGCAGCCCGGCCCGGACGCCGTCGTTCACCACCTGCACATCCGTCGGCAGCCGCGCTTCCAGCTCTGCGCGGGCGCGAGGCATGTGATAGGACGCCGTCACCAGCCGGATCGACTTGAATTTGTTGCGCGCCACCCAGTCCGCCACCTCGACTGCGTTGGTTCGCGTGCTGTCGGCCTGGAAGCCCATGTCGACCTTGCAGCTGGCGAGCTTGTCGGGAATACCGGCGGCCTTCGCCAGTTCCTTCGGCTTCACGCTGGGATGCACGCCCGAGACAAGCAGCCGCTGGGCGAGGCCCGCCTTCAGCACCTGCGCGCCGCGATCCAGCCGGCCGGGACCGCCGGTAAGGACCACGACGCCCTCTGTCGTGGTTCCCTCTGCCGCGGCGCCGGGCAGGGAGAAGATGAAGACCACGAATCCGCCGATCCAGATGAGGGCGGCGAGCGCGAGGCCGCGCGCGAACCAGCCGAGGGCGGATGGGCCGCCGCCGGGCCGGCGCTTGCGCGCGGAAGAGTTGGTTTTGCGTGCGACCATTGGGCCGCTGACATAGCCGCCGCTTGCAGCGGAGCGCAATTGCATCTGGCCGCGGCGCGCAATTAGAAGTCGCGGCGTGACGATTTCATTCGGTCGCATCCACTTGTGCGGAGCCCAGGGTTTGTGGAAAAGGCGGGTCATGCAGTTGACCTGCCCCAATTGCGGGGCGCGCTACCGGATCGATGCCAGTGACTGGCCGATGGAAGCGGGCCCCGACGAAGAGCCTGTGTTCCGGCCCCGTCGCGCGCGCTGCAAGCTGTGCCGCTCCGTTTGGGCAGCCGTGCCCGAAGAGGAAGTGCTGGAGCTGGACGATCCGCTTCCGCCCGACGAGGAGCATCCCCGGCTGGCGGATGCCGCCTGGCCGGCGGTGGGGGGCTGGCCCGATCCGCGGCCGGTGATTCCGCCGCCCGCGCCGCAGCCGGATTTCAAGCCCGGTCTGGACCGGCCGCCACCGGTGTTCACGCCGGGCGGTTTCACGCCGCCCAAGGACCCGTCGGGGCCGATCTATGCCGCGCCACCGAAGCCCGCGATCCATTTCGAGAGCCCGCCGGTGCCCGTGCCGCTGGGCGACCGGCCGCTGGTGCGTTCCCGCTTGCCCGGGCCCGGTGCCGGTCTGTCGGTGCCGGCTCCCGAGCCGGAGCCCGTACCGGTGCCTGCAGCGGAACCCGAATCGGACGAGCCCGAGGCGGATGAGGCCGAGGCCTGGGACGGGGACGAATATGGCGAGGAGTATGAGGAGCCCCGCCGCCGCTGGCCGTGGGTGCTGGGCGGGCTGCTGCTGGCGGGGGCCATCCTGCTGGCGCTGCTGTGGACGGGGCGCGTTCGGCCCGAGGACTATGGGCTGAGCCCGTTCGATCCGACGGTGGTGGGGCTGCCGCCTGTCCAGTCCCCGAATGTATCGTTGCCGAAGGTGGACGTGCCTGACGTGAAGTTGCCGCGCACGCCCGTGCCGCCGCTGGCGCTGGATGCGGCCGCGGTACGCCGGTCTCTGCCGGGCGGGCGGCAGGTGTGGGAAATCAGCGGGACCGTGCGCAATCCTACTGGCAAGGCGCAGCCGGTGCCACCGGTGGAAATCCGGCTGCTGGATGCCGGCGGGCTGACGGTCGCGCGCTGGACGGTCAGGCCCGAGGCGGCGAGCGTGGGGGCGGGCGGCGCGGTGCGCTTCGAGACCAGCGCCATCGATCCGCCGAAGGGCGCCGTGAAGCTGAAGATGGCGCTGAAACCGGCGGAGTTGGGGCGGCTCTGACACGCCGGAAACCGCCGGTTGCATTGATCCTGCGCAACTCCGACGCGCCCGGAACCTCTCTTCTTAGCACAGGTTGCGGGGCGGCATTTCCCCCGGCAAGGAGTGCGGGCCCAATTATGATGGACCCAAGGGAGAACCCCAATGCACTTCGAATATTCCAAACGCACCCAGGAGATGCTGGAGCGCGTGCGCGCCTTCATGGACGAGCACATCTATCCGAACGAGGCCCGCTATGAGGAAGAGGCCGGGACCGGCGAGCGCTGGAAGGTCATTGAAGTCATTGAGGAACTGAAGCCGAAAGCCCGGGCCGCCGGGCTGTGGAACATGTTCGTGCCGCCGACGCACGGCGGGACGCCGGTGCACCATTTCGAGTTCGAGGGCACGCCGCTGACGAACCTGGAATATGCTCCGCTCGCCGAGGAGTTCGGCCGGGTCGGCTGGTCGTCGGAAGTGTTCAACTGCTCCGCGCCCGACACCGGCAACATGGAAGTGCTGGCGCGCTATGGCAGCCATGAGCAGCAGCAGCAGTGGCTGGTGCCGCTGTCGAAGGGCGAGATCCGCTCTGCGTTCCTGATGACGGAACCGGCGGTTGCCTCGTCCGACGCGACCAACATCGAGACCTCGATTCGTCGCGATGGCGACGAATATGTGATTAACGGCCGCAAATGGTGGTCCTCCGGCGTGGGCGATCCGCGCTGCAAGATCGCCATCGTGATGGGCAAGACGGACACGTCGGCGCCCAAGCATATCCAGCAGTCGCAGATCCTGGTGCCGCTGGATGCGCCGGGGATCACCAAGGTGCGGCCGCTGCATGTGTTCGGCTATGACGATGCGCCGCACGGCCACTTCGAAGTGCTGATGGAGAATGTGCGGGTTCCCGCATCGAACATCATCTTCGGCGAGGGCAAGGGCTTCGAGATCGCTCAGGGGCGCCTCGGGCCGGGGCGGATCCACCACTGCATGCGCTCCATCGGGGCGGCGGAACGGGCGCTGGAGAAGATGGTGAAGCGGCTGAAGAGCCGGGTCGCCTTCGGACGCCCGGTGGCCGATCAGGGTGTGTGGCACGAGCGGATCGCCAATGCGCGGATCGACATCGAGCAGGCGCGGCTGCTGTGCCTGAAGGCCGCCTATACGATGGACACGGTGGGCAACAAGGATGCCAAGGCCCTGATCGCGATGATCAAGGTGGTGGCGCCGAATGTGTCCACCCGGGTGCTGGACATGGCTATCCAGGCCCATGGCGGCGGCGGCGTGTGCCAGGATTATGGCCTGGCCTCCAGCTATGCCGGGCAGCGCACGCTGCGTCTGGCCGACGGCCCGGACGAAGTGCACCGCGTGACGATCGCGAAGGAAGAACTGAAGCGGTATAATTGAGGTTGAGGGGCGGGGTGGTGTTTCCGCCCCCCTTCCTTGCGTTTCGGACGGCCGCGTCTTATGTCGCGGCCGTTCCCATATCTGAATTGCGAGTGCATCCTACGTGCTGATGACCTTCCTTCTTGTCGTGCATGCCCTGCTGGCGCTTGCGCTGGTGGCCGTGATCCTGCTGCAGAAATCGGAAGGCGGCGGGCTGACTGGCGGCGGCAATGCCGGCGGACTGGTCTCTGCCCGGGGCGCGGCGGACCTGCTGACGCGCACCACCGCGATTCTTGCCACCCTGTTCATCGTCTCGTCGCTGGGGCTGGCCTGGCTGGCCGGGCACAGCAACCGCCCGCAGACGATCGACACCACGCTGGCCCGTGAAGCGGCGCCGGTGGGGCCGCTGGGCGCGCCGATCGCGCCCGCCACGCTGCCCGCGCCCGGCGCACTGCCGGCGGCACCCGGCGCGACGGCGCCTTCCGGTTCGGGTGCGCCTGCGGCTCCGGCCCCGGCGCCGGCTGACGCGCCACCCGTCCAGAACTGACGGTTCCAATATTCTGTTGAAAACCGCTATCCCGGCGTGACAGCCGGGATGGCAGAGGCTAGGCATTTTCTCCCATGGCGCGGTTCATCTTCATCACCGGCGGCGTGGTCTCCTCCCTTGGCAAGGGCCTGATGGCCGCCTCTCTGGGCGCGCTGTTGCAGGCGCGCGGCTATCGGGTGCGGATCCGCAAGTTCGATCCCTATCTGAACGTCGATCCGGGCACCATGAGCCCCTACCAGCACGGCGAGGTCTATGTGACCGACGACGGGGCGGAGACCGACCTGGACCTCGGCCATTATGAGCGGTTCACCGGGGTGTCCTCTCGGAAGTCGGACAACATCACCTCCGGCCGGATCTACCAGCAGATCATCACGCGGGAACGGCGCGGCGATTATCTGGGCGCCACCGTGCAGGTGATCCCGCATGTGACGGATGCCATCAAGGCGTTCGCCACCGCCGACACCGACGATGTGGATTTCGTGCTGTGCGAGATTGGCGGCACTGTGGGCGACATCGAATCGCTGCCCTTCATCGAGGCGATCCGCCAGCTGAAGAACGATCTGGGCCGGGGCATGAGCATTTCCGTCCATGTGACGCTGGTGCCTTATATCGCGGCGGCCGGAGAGCTGAAGACCAAGCCCACCCAGCACAGCGTGCGCGAACTGGCGGCGCTGGGGGTGCAGCCCGATGTGCTGGTGTGCCGCTGCGAGAAGCCGCTGCCCGAGAGCGAGCGCGCCAAGATCGCGCTGTTCTGCAACGTGCCGAAGGAAGCGGTGATTCCGGCGCTGGATGCGAAATCCATCTATGCCGTGCCGCTGCAATATCATCATGAGGGGCTGGATGCGCAGGTGATCCACGCCTTCGGCCTGCCGCCGGGGCGCGAGCCGGACCTGTCGCGCTGGACCGACATCGTGGACCGGCTGCAGAACCCGGAAGGCGATGTGACCGTGGGCGTGGTGGGCAAATATGTGGGCCTGCCCGATGCCTATAAGTCGCTGAACGAGGCGCTGGTGCATGGTGGCATCGCCAACCGCGCCAAGGTGAACATCCAGTGGATCGACGCCGAGCTGTTCGAGCAGGACGACAGCGAGATCGCGGCCCGGCTGGAGCCGATGCACGCGATTCTGGTGCCGGGCGCCTTCGGGGAGCGCGGCGCTGAAGGCAAGATCGCGGCAATCCGCTTCGCGCGGGAACGCAATGTGCCCTATCTGGGCATCTGCTTCGGCATGCAGATGGCGTGCGTGGAAGCGGCGCGGAACCTGGCCGGAATTGACGATGCCTCCTCCACCGAATTCGGGGCCACCGCCGAGCCCATCGTGGGCATGATCACCGAATGGATGTCGGAAGAGGGCATCCAGCAGCGGCAGGCGGGCGGCGACCTGGGCGGCACCATGCGGCTGGGCGCCTATCCCGCGCAGCTGTCGGGCAACAGCCATGCCGCAGCCATCTATGGCGAAACCGATATCTCGGAACGGCACCGCCACCGCTATGAAGTGAACACCGCCTATCGCGAGCGGCTGGAAGCGACGGGGTTGTCCTTCACGGGCATGTCACCCGATGGGCGGCTGCCGGAAATCGTGGAGCGGCCGGATCATCCCTGGTTCGTCGGCGTGCAGTTCCATCCCGAGCTGAAATCCAAGCCGTTCGAACCGCACCCGCTGTTCGCCAGCTTCATTGAGGCGGCGTTGAAGCAGTCTCGTCTGGTTTAAGGGCGTCTGCTTCAGGCACGGGCGGCTGGGCGGCTGGAACTGCCGCTGCTCCGGCCTCCGGCGCGGCGGCGATGCTGTTTTCCGGCGGCCTGTTGGGATCCGGAAGTGGATCGAAGGGCGAGACGATGATCTGCGAGCCGGTGGGGCGCTTGGGCGGGCACATCTCCTCGACCCCGTTCGGCCTTGAGTTCAACAGCAGCGCCACTTCCTCCAGAACCCCGTTGGAGCGTTCGTCTGCCTCCAGCAGCAGCTTGGCGCGGGCGCAGAATTTCGGATCCTCGGCATATTGCGAATAGCGGTTGGCGAGCGCGGTGGTGAACTTGTCATACTTCGCCCGGTCGCCCTCCCGCACGAAATGGGCGAGCAGCTTCTGTTCGCCCGCCACCAGCTTGTCTTTCGCGCGGCGCACCCAGCTGTTGTAGGCGCCGGGCATGGTGGCATCGGAATGGCCGCATTTCAGCGCGCTGACCATCAGCACAGTCTGCAGGTCGCGCATGCGGGCGGCTTCATATTCATCCGCTTCCCAGCAGGTCGCGGACACAGGCCCAGCTACGACGCCGGCCAGTGCCAGTGATACCAACAATTTTGCGCAAGAACGCATCCACAAGACCCCCTGCTGGACGGCAGCCGAGCCCCTTTGAACGGCGCCTGTCCTGTCATGATTAATGACGAAGGATGTCATGGCTGTGAAGATGAAGAATTTTCGGGTGTGGGCTGCGCCGTCTGCCGGGCAAGCCGCAAATGGAAAGGGGCCGCCCGGCTTGCGCCGGGCGGCCCCCATTCCAACTAACCCCTGATGGCCCTTTGTGTGGAACGCTGCCTGCCTCTTGATGGGAGGCGAGACGTTCCGGGCCGGTTCCCGAACCCTGGCCGGCGCTGCCGTCCTTGGTGAAAGCAGGTTAGGCGCTGGGTGCGTGGCTGTCATCAAACTGGAACATGGGATTCGAATTCGGTGAAGCGCTGTTGCGGCTGCGCCACAGCATGGGCTAGGGCAGCGCACCTGTTCCGGCCGGTTGCGGCCCGTGATGTTTAGAGGTTCCATGCTGCTTTCGCGCTATCTGCTGCCCGTCATGAAGGAAACGCCTGCCGACGCGCAGATCGTTTCGCACCAGTTGATGCTGCGGGCCGGGCTGATCCGCCAGACCGCAGCCGGCATCTATGCCTGGCTGCCGCTGGGGCTGCGCGTGCTGGACAGGATCGCCGACATCGTGCGGCGCGAGCAGAACCGCGCGGGGGCCATCGAGCTGTTGATGCCGACGATCCAGTCGGCCGATCTGTGGCGGCAATCCGGGCGCTATGATGCCTATGGCCCTGAAATGCTTCGCTTTCAGGATCGCGGCGGGCGCGAGATGCTGTATGGCCCCACCAACGAGGAGATGATCACCGCGATTTTCCGGGATTGCGTGAAGAGCTACCGCGACCTGCCGCGCACGCTCTATCATGTCCAGTGGAAGTTCCGCGACGAGGTGCGCCCGCGCTTCGGCGTGATGCGCGGGCGCGAGTTCCTGATGAAGGACGCCTACAGCTTCGACATGGACGAAGAGGGCGGTCGCGCCAGCTATGATGCGCAGTTCACCGCCTATCTGCGCACCTTCGCGGCGCTTGGCTTGCGCGCCGTTCCGGTGCGCGCGCCGACCGGCCCCATTGGCGGCGACCTCTCCCACGAATTCCACATCCTGGCCGACACCGGCGAGAGCGAAGTGTTCTACGACTCGGCGCTGGACGAGGTGGACCTGGCCGACCCGGATGCGCCCGCGAAGCTGCGCGGTCTCTATGCGATGGAGGCCGAGGAGCATGAGAAGGTGACGAACTGCCCCGTCCCGCCGGAGCGGCTGGCCAAGCGGCGCGGCATCGAAGTGGGGCATATCTTCTTCTTCGGCACCAAATATTCCAAGGCCATGGGCATGCAGGTTCAGGCGAAGGACGGCAGCCTCGTGAACCCGCTGATGGGCAGCTATGGCGTGGGCGTGTCGCGGCTGATGGGCGCGCTCATTGAGGCGAACCATGATTCGGCCGGGATCATCTGGCCCGATTCGGTGGCACCGTTCGATGTGGGGCTGATCAACCTGCGCGTCGATGACGCCGCCTGTTCGGCTGCGGCCCATGCGCTGCAGGCGAAGCTGGAAGCCGCCGGGCTTTCAGTGCTGCATGACGACCGCGATGCGCGCGGCGGCGAGAAGTTCGCGACCATGGACCTGATCGGCCTGCCCTGGCAGGTGACAATCGGCCCCAAGGGCGTGGCGGCGGGCACCGTCGAGCTGAAGCGTCGGGCGACGGGCGAGAAGCATGAAGTCTCTGTGGAGAGCGTGCTGGCGAAGCTGGCCTGACGTGATCACCGCCTACGAGCGCATGATCGCCCGGCGCTATCTGCTGCCGGGGCAGGGCGAGCGTTTCATCGTGCTGGTGGCCGGCATTTCGCTGGTGGCAGTCGCGCTGGGTGTCGCCGCGCTGATTGCCGTGATGAGCGTGATGAACGGCTTCCGAGCGGAGCTGTTCGATCGCTTCCAGGGGCTGAACGGCCATGCCGTGGCGCAGGGCTATGGTGGCCGGTTGCCGGACTGGCGTCGGGTGATCGACGAGGCGAAGAAGACGCCGGGCATCGTCACCGCCATCCCGCTGATCGAGCAGCCGCTGATGGGATCAGCCCATGGCCGGGTGGAAGGCGTGCTGGTGCGCGGCATGACGGTGGAGGACATTCTGAAGACGGATGTGCTCGCGAAAACCGTGAAGCAGGGCGACATCAAGCGGCTGAAGGAAGGCGAGCGTGTCGTCGCCATCGGGTCGGGCCTCGCGCAGAATCTGGGGCTGAAGGTGGGCGACGAGATCGCGCTGATCTCTCCGCAAGGCACCACCACGCCGTTCGGCACGGTACCGCGGATCGTCTCCTATGAGGTGGGCGCCATCTTCGAGATCGGCATCTATGATTTCGACAAGGCCTTTGTGGTGATGCCGATGGGCGAGGCGCAGACCCTGTTCGACATGGGCGACGAGGTAGGCATGGTGATGATGACCACGCTGAACCCCGACAAGGTGGAGCAATATGTTCGCCCGTTGGCCGACAAGATCGGGCTTTCCGCGCTGGTGTCCGACTGGCGGCAGCTGAACTCCGCACTGTTCGAGGCGCTGGTGGTGGAGCAGGTGGTGATGTTCTGGGTGCTTTCGATCATCATTCTGGTCGCGGTGTTCAACATCCTCTCGTCTCTCATCATGCTGGTGCGGGCGAAGACGCGCGACATCGCCATTCTGCGCACCATGGGCGCGAGCCGGGCGGCGCTGATGCGGGTGTTCATGACGGTGGGAACTGCGATCGGTGGGCTGGGCGTGTTGCTGGGCGTGGGGCTTGGTTTTCTGGTGCTGTATTTCCGGCACGGGATCGTGATGGGGGTTTCGCGAGTCACCGGATCGAATCTGTGGGATCCATCCGTGCGCTATCTGACGGAACTGCCGGCCAAGACCGATCCGGCCGAGGTGATCGGGATCGTGGGGCTGGCGCTGCTGCTGAGCTTCCTTGCCACGCTGTATCCGGCATGGAAGGCGGCGAGCACAGACCCGGTGACGGTGCTGCGCTATGAGTGAGGCAGCCCTGCAACTGATCGGCCTGACCCGGAACTTTGTGCAGGGCGGGGTGACGATCGAAGTGCTGCGCGGCGTGGAGCTGCGGCTGGCCAAGGGTGAGATCGTGGCGCTGCTGGGGCCATCGGGGTCGGGCAAGTCCACGCTGCTGCAGGCGGCCGGGCTGCTGGAAGGCGGTTTCGGCGGGCGCATCGTGATCGACGGCACCGAGGCCGCCGATCTGTCGGACGCCGCGCGCACCGCGCTTCGGCGCGACAAGCTTGGCTTCGTGTATCAGTTCCACCATCTGCTGCCGGACTTCTCGGCGGAAGAGAATGTGGTGATGCCGCAACTGGTGAAGGGCGTGGACAAGGCCGCGGCCGGGCACCGCGCGAGCGAGTTGCTGACCGGCCTGGGGCTGGGCGCACGGCTGCATCATCGGCCGGCGCAGCTGTCCGGCGGGGAGCAGCAGCGGGTGGCGGTGGCGCGCGCGCTGGCGAACCGCCCGGTGCTGGTGCTGGCGGATGAACCCACCGGCAATCTGGACGAGGAAACCGCCGCGCGGGTACTGGACGAGTTTTTGCGGCTGGTGCGCGAGCAGGGGTCCGCCGCGCTGGTGGCGACGCACAACCGGGCGCTCGCCGCGCGGATGGACCGGGTTGTGCGGCTGGAGCATGGGAAGCTTGTTCAGGGCTGATTTGTCCCCAGCTATGTTGCCGGCGGCGCTTGAGATCGGGCGCTAGCGGGATCAAGGTTCGGTATGTTCATCCCCCTTCGTGTGCAGACATGCTTTTCGATGCTGGAGTCCACCATCGAGGTGAAGGCGCTGGCAAAGGAAGCGGCCAAGCGCGGGTTTCCGGCCATCGGGCTGGCGGATCGCGGGGCGCTGTTTGCCGCCATGGCCTTTTCCAAGGCCTGCATGGACGAAGGCGTGCAGCCGATCATCGGCACCTTGCTGCCCATCGTGCGGGATATGCCCCCCGGCACGCTGCGGCCGGGGGCCCGGCCGCCTGTCGATCATCTGGTGCTCTATGCGCAGAACGGCACCGGCTGGGCCAATCTGCTGCAGCTGGTCTCTGCCACGCATATGGAAGGCGAGGGTGGGCTGGAGCGGCTGGCAGGGCGCAGCGAAGGGTTGCTGGCGCTGACGGGCGGGCCGGACGGCGCGCTGGCGAAGCTGCTGGCGGAGGGGCAGGCGGACGAGGCCGATGCGCTGGCGCGGCGGCTGAAACAGCTGTTCGGGGACCGGCTGTTCGTGGAAATTTCCCGCACCGGGGACCCGGTGGAGAAGGCCAGCGAGCAGGGGCTGCTGGCGCTGGCGCATGCCGAAGGCCTGCCCATCGTCGCCACCAATCCGGCGCAGTTTCTGGAGCCTTCGGGCCATGCCGCCCATGATGTGATGCTGTGCATCGCCGACGGCGCCTATCTGGAATCGGCCGAGCGCAAACGCTCCAACCCGCGCCATTATCTGCCGAAGGCAGCCGAGATGGCGGAACGTTTCGCCGACCTGCCCGAGGCGCTGGCGATGACCGAGCATGTGGCGAAGCGTTCGGCGTTCGCCCTGAAAAAGCGCGACCCCGTGCTGCCCAAGCTGGTGCCCGACGCCGAAGCCGAGAAGGCCGAGCTGGTGCGGCTGGCGGAAGAGGGGCTGCGGCGGCGGCTGGCGGTGCTGGGCGTGGACGAGCAGCCCTATTGGGACCGGCTGGCGTTCGAGCTGGGCATCATCGGGCAGATGGGCTTTTCCGGCTACTTCCTGATCGTGGCCGACTTCATCCAATGGTCGAAGGCGCAGGGAATTCCGGTGGGGCCGGGGCGTGGTTCGGGCGCGGGGTCTGCGGTGGCCTGGGCGTTGCAGATCACCGATCTCGATCCGCTGGCGCTGGGGCTGCTGTTCGAGCGCTTCCTGAACCCCGAGCGCAAGTCCATGCCCGACTTCGACATCGACTTCTGCGAAACGCGGCGGGAAGAAGTGATCCGCTATGTGCAGGGCAAATATGGCCGCGAGCAGGTGGCGCAGATCATCACCTTCGGAACGCTGAAAGCACGCGCGGTGGTGAAGGATGTGGGCCGGGTGATGCAGCTGCCCTATGGGCAGGTGAACCGGCTTTCCAACCTGATCCCGGCCAACCCCGCGGACCCCTGGGACCTGAACCGGACGCTGAACGGCGTGCCGGAGCTGAAGCAGGAAATGGCCGCGGACCCCAAGGTGCGGCAGTTGATCAACGTGGGGCTGCAGCTGGAGAACCGGCCACGCCACTCCTCCACCCATGCCGCCGGCGTGGTGATCGGGGACAGGAACCTGTCGGAGCTGGTGCCGCTGTATCGCGATCCGCGATCGGATTTCCCCGTGACTCAGTTCGACCTGAAATGGGCCGAGGAAGCGGGGCTGGTGAAGTTCGACTTCCTGGGACTGAAAACGCTGTCGGTGCTGGAGCGGGCGCGGCAGCTGCTGGCGCGGCGGGGGGTTGAGATCAACCTGGACACGCTGCCCTGGGACGATGCGGATGTGTATCTGCTGATGACCCGCGGCGACACGGTGGGGGTGTTCCAGTTCGAATCCGAAGGCATGCGCCGCGCGCTGGCGCTGGTGAAGCCGACACTGTTCGAGGACATCATCGCGCTGGGCGCGCTGTACCGGCCGGGCCCGATGGACAATATCCCGAGCTTCGCCGCCCGCAAATGGGGCCGGGAGGCGCCGGATTACCTGCACCCCATGCTGGAGCCGATCCTGAAGCCGACCTACGGCGTCATCATCTATCAGGAACAGGTGATGCAGATCGCGCAGGTGCTGGCGGGTTATTCGCTGGGGGACGCCGACCTGCTGCGCCGGGCGATGGGCAAGAAGATCAAGGCGGAGATGGATGCGCAGCGGGCGCGTTTCATCGAGGGCGCCGTGAAGAATGGTGTGGACGGCGAGCGGGCCGAATTCATCTTCAATCTTGTCGACAAGTTCGCGGGCTATGGCTTCAACAAGAGCCATGCGGCGGCCTATGCGCTGGTCGCCTGGCAGACGGCCTGGCTGAAGCAGCATCACGCCGCCGCCTTCTATGCCGGATCGATGGCGTACGACATCCATCTGACCGACAAGCTGGCGGTGTTCGTGGACGACATGCGGCGGCTGGACGTGCCTCTGCTGGGGCCGTGCATCAACGCTTCAGGTGCGGACTTCACGCTTGAGGATTTGCCGCCGGAGGCGGCGGGTGAGGACCATGAAGGCCGGATCGCGGTGCGCTATGCACTGGGCGCGCTGAAGGGCGTGGGCGAGGGCGCGATGGAGGACATCGTGCGCGAGCGCGATGCCAACGGGCCGTTCCGGAGCCTCGACGATTTCGTGAACCGCATCGATCCGCGCGCATTGAATCGGCGGCAGATGGAAGCGCTGGCGAGTGCGGGGGCGTTCGACTGTTTCGGACTGGACCGCACACGGGTGTATGCGGGCGCGGAACTGCTGATGGCGGCCGCGACCCGTGCCGCGCAGCAACGGGTGACGGGGCAGGGCGGGCTGTTCGGCGGCGACGCGGAAGCCGAGGCCGTGCTGCTGCCGGAGGCCGCGCCATGGCCGCTGGGCGAGCGGCTGTCGAAAGAGCGGGAGGCGTTCGGTTTCTGGTTCTCCGGCCATCCGGTGGAGGCACATTCGCCGGTGCTGGCGGCCATGCATGTGGTGACGGCGGTGGATGCGCTGGCGAAGCGCGCCTCTCCGGGCACGCGGCAGGTGGTGAAGATGGCCGGCCTTGTGGAGGACAGCCGCTGGCGGGTGCCGCAGGGCAAGGGGCCGGACCGTCGCTATATGATGGCGGACCTGACGGACCAGTCGGGCAAATGGGGGGCGACCTGCTTCAACGCGGAGGGGCAGGAAGCGCTGGCCGCCGCGCTGACGGCGGGCGAAGCGCTGCTGCTGGACGTGGAGCTGCAATGGCGGGAGGGCGACGAAAGCCCTCGCCTGACCATCCAGAATGCCGTGCCGCTGAATGCGCTAGTGAAATCGGTGCGGGCGCTGCTGACGATCGAGCTTGGGGCTGACGCGCGGCCTGACCTTGTGCCGCAGCTGGTGGCCTGGCTGCCGCGCGGTGGACGCAGTGCGGTGGAGGCCATGATCCCCATGGCGGGCGGCGGGCGGGCACGTCTGCTGCTGGGGCAGGACTTCCTGCTGCCGGCGGGCGCGGAGGCGGCCATCGCGGAAATCGCGGGGGTTTCGGCTGCGCGGATCGAGGCGATGAACCAGTCGCTTCGGCTGGTTGCCTGACGCTGGATTTGCGGCCTAGACAGGCGGTAATAACGTGGGAGAGACGGATGCCGATTTCACTCTATGATGCCTTTGTTCCGACCACGCGGCAGGTGCTGGGATCGGTGCAAGCGCTGCTGGACAAGGCCGAAGGCTGGTGTGCTGCCAATGGCGTGGCCGAGACGGAGATCGCGAGCGCGAGTTTGCACGAATCCATGCTGCCCTTCAGCTTTCAGATCAAATCGGTGGCGAGGCACAGTTTCGGCGCCGTCGAGGGGGTGCGAGCGGGCAGCTTCGACGGCATGTCCGGGGCTATGCCGGGCGACTTTGCAGGCATGAAGGCCCTGTTGGCGAAGGCCGACGACGGGCTGGCGACCGTGACGCCGCAAGAGATGGAGAGCTTTATCGGGAAGGATATGCAGTTTGCGCTTCCCAACATGAAGCTGCCGTTCACGGCGGAGAATTTCCTGCTGTCCTTCTCTCAGCCGAACTTCTTTTTCCATGCGACGGCCGCCTATGCGATCCTGCGGGCCAAGGGTGTCGGGCTGGGCAAGCGCGACTTCATGGGCCAGTTGCGGCTGAAGCTGTGAAATCCCCGTTCCTGTTCATCGCGGCGCTGGTGGCTGGGATCAGCTATATGGTCAGCTGGACCCTGCCGCTGCCCGATGCCGCTGCGATCGCCTGGAAGGGCGCGGGCGTGGGATTGCTGGCGACCTGGGCGAGCCGGCAGGGGCGGACGACCGACCACCGGCTGCTGGCAACCGTGCTGGTGTTGGGCGCCACGGCCGACATGATGCTGGAAATCAACTTCATCGCGGGCGCGGCGATCTTCGCGCTGGGGCATGTGGTGGCCGTGGTGCTGTATATTCGCAACCGGCGGCCGGGAACCGGGGTTCGCGATGCGGCGCTGGGGGCGTTGTTCGTGGCGGGGATGATGGCGCTGGCCTTCCATCTGGCGAGCGCGGACTGGGCGCCGCCCGTGGCGATCTACACCCTGTTTCTGGCTGCGATGACAGCGTCTGCGCTGGCGTCACGCTTTGCGGTGGCTGCCGTGGGGGCCTTGCTGTTCCTGCTGTCTGACCTGCTGATCTTCGCCCGGATGGATCTGATCGCCAATATGGGCTGGGCGGATCTGGCGGTTTGGGCGACCTATTTCGCAGGGCAGGCGCTGATCGCGTTCGGCGTGGCGAAAGGGTTAGAACCCACCCGTTAGGGCCATGGCGACGACGGCGGCAGCCATCACGGCTGTCGCCAGCCAGCCCCAGATGGCGAGCGGGCGGGAGATGGGAAGTGCGCCCATGATTGCGGGGCGGACCGCCACATACATCATCGCCGCCATGATCGGCACGGCGACCACGCCGTTGATCACCGCGCTCCAGAACAGCGCCTTGATGGGATCGATGCCAGCGAACTGGATGACGAGACCAAGGAGCGTCGCGGCGATGATCACGCCGTAGAAGCCGATCGCTTCCCACGGCTTGTGATCGAGACCGGATTTCCAGCCTTCCGCCTCGCCGATGGCATAGGCGGCGGAGCCAGCCAGCACGGGCACGGCGAGCAGGCCGGTGCCGATGATGCCGAGCGAGAACAGGGCGAAGGCATAATTGCCCGCGATGGGCTTCAGGGCGTTGGCGGCGTCCGCGGCTGTCTGGATGTCGTGCTGGCCGTTGGCGTGGAGCGTGGCGGCCGTGGCGATGATGATGGCCATGGCGACCAGGTTGGAGATCGCCATGCCCGACAGAGTGTCGAAGTTGATGCGCTTGAATTCGGCGGCGGCGGGCGTGCCGTCGTCGCGCAAGGGGCGCTCGTGGTGGCGGCCCATTTCCTCCACTTCCTGCGCGCTCTGCCAGAAGAAGAGATAGGGGCTGATGGTGGTGCCGAAGATGGCGACGATCATCACCAGCGCCGCCTCGTTCGGAATGCGCGGGATGAAGAGACCGGTCGCCACCTGTGCCCAATTCAACTTCACCAGCAACAGCACCGCGAAGTAGGAGAACAGGCTGAGCGTGAGCCATTTCAGGAAGCTGGCATAGCGGGGATAGGGCACGAACAGTTGAAGCCCTAGCGACAGGATGGCGAACAGGATCGTCATCCAGTGCGGCGGCACGCCGGTGACGAGGCGGGCGACATCGCCCATCATGGCGAGATCGGCCGCGATGTTGATGGTGTTTGCCACGAACAGAAGCAGCACAAGCCCCAGCACCAGCGGGCGCGGGATGGCGGCGGCCATGTTGCTGGCAAGACCCTTGCCGGTGACGCGGCCGATATGGGCGGAAACCAGCTGCACCGCGCACATCAGCGGATAGGTGAGCAGCATCGTCCAGAGCAGGCCGAAGCCGAATTGCGCGCCCGCCTGCGAATAGGTGGCGATGCCGGAGGGGTCATCATCCGCCGCGCCGGTGATGAGACCGGGGCCGAGCTGCTTCAGCCGGGCCGACACGCGCAGGCGATGGGTGAACTTCATGGCCGGCTTTTCTGCGCGATCGGCGGGCGGGATGCAAAGGCAAATGCGAGAGTTGAGGGGGGGGATGCGCCGTGAGAGGCCAAGAGCTCTTGTAATTCACATGCGAATTATATAGTTCGTATATGAATTGATTTGGAGGGCGTGCGATGGCTGGCGAAGGAAAGGCTGGTGCGGCCCGGCGCCCCCGGTTCGTCTATCTGCTCACGCTGGCCCAGCGACGCGTGCAGGCTGCGATCCAGGGTGATGCCGATGGCGGGACCGCTGCGCGTGCCGGATTGCTGATGGCGCTGAAGGCGAACGGTGAGGGCGTGCCGATGAAGCAGCTGGGTACGGCGCTGGGGCTGGGCGCGCCTGCGCTGTCCGGCCTGCTGGACCGCATGGCGCGGGACGGGCTGGTGGAGCGGCTGCCGGATCCGGACGATGGGCGCGCCTGGAACGTCGTGCTCACCGATGTCGGCGGGCGCGCACGGGCGGAGGCGGTGCGGTCGGCACGCCTGCTGAACGACCGGCTGTGCGAAGGGTTTGACGAGGCCGAGCTCGCGATTGTCGAGCGCTGGCTGGAAACGGCCGGCCGCAGATTTTCAAAGGAGAGATGAGATGACCGAGCATGTGCGGGTGACAAAGGCGGACGGCGTGCTGACGCTGACCATGAATCGCCCCGACAAGAAGAATGCGCTGACAGACGCCATGTATCGGGTGCTGGCGGACGAGATCGTCGCTGCGGGAACTGATGCGGCCGTGCGTGTCGTGGTGCTTCGCGGTGAGGGCGACATGTTTACCGCGGGCAACGACATTGCCGAGTTCGCGGCTGCGGCCCCCGGGGAGGGGCCCAGCAACGTCGGCCGCTTCCTTCACGCCATCGCCGGGATCGAAAAGCCGCTGATCGCCGCCGTGCAGGGGCGCGCCGTGGGTGTGGGCACGACGATGCTGCTGCATTGCGATTATGTGATTTTGGCCGAAGACGCCAAGCTGACGACGCCCTTCGTCAACCTGGGGCTGGTGCCGGAAGCGGCCTCCAGCCTGTTGCTGCCGGCCCGAATCGGCCATCAGCGGGCCTTTGCCATGCTGGCGCTTGGGGATGCGGTGGCAGCGAACGACGCGCTGGCCTGGGGGCTGGCGAATGCGGTTGTGCCGCTGGGCGAACTGGCGGGGGCGATCGAAGCGGCCGCGGCCCGCATCGCCCGGCAGCCGCTGGGGGCCGTGAAGGCCACCAAGCAGCTGATGCGCAGCGTTGAGACTGTGAAAGCGCAGATGGATGTGGAGGGCCGGGAGTTTCGGGCGCGCCTGCAAAGCCCGGAAGCGAAGGAGGCCTTCACAGCGTTCGCTATGCGGCGCGCGCCGGACTTTTCGCAGTTCAGCTGAGCGGTGGCGTATGGGCTTCGGGAGCGGAGCTATGGCTAATCGCCGGCTCGCTTCTTGAGCTGTAGCTGACCACGATGCGGTCTTCGCAGCATTTTATGGCCGAGCTTCAGCAAGGTTTCGCGGGAGTCGATGAGGCAATACCGCGTACGCCAGATATCCAGACCCTTGGCTTCCACACGGGTGCCCGGCGGGCAGGTCTGCTGAAGAACCTGGAATTCCTTGATCAGGCCTTCGTTTTCCGCCTTTCGCGCGATCAGCCGATATTGGCTTCCCGGGAGGGTTCCGACCTGAATTGCCCAGATTTCCCATTCTTCCTGCCCCAGGCGGGCAAGACCTAAGCGAACGAAAAAACCATAATCCGCCTTCGCGTCGTCCAGATCCTTTTGTACGTCGGCCGTGCGAATGATCGCGGCACAGTGAAAAACGCCGTAATTCTCATAGCGCTCCCAGGATTCATCTTCGAACTCGTTCCCGCTGGCCGGGGTGAAGTGCCAGTCACCGAATGCAATTCGGGATGTGCAGCCGAAGCCGTCGTCGTCTGCGAACCCGCGAGGCCAAAGCTGTTCCCACTCGAACGTGTAGAGCGGGAGGTTGGAATGGAGCAGCTCGGTCGCCATTTCTCCATCGTCTTCGCTTCTGGCTCCCGCAGAAGTCAGCAGGCCCGCGAGGAAGCAGGCGATCAGAAGAGCATGATGTCTGCTTCGCTTGTCGGGCATCAGTGTGCGACTCTTCTGGCGCTGAGTGCTGGGCAGGATAGACGCCATCGGGGGGATTGGGCCAGCGGATATGGTTGCGCGGGACGGCTGCAAGCCTTGACTTTTGGCTGAGCCGACACTAGCTGCGCCGCCTCAATCCCACACGCGAGGGGAAACCTTCCGGTGCCCGGCCACAGTCGGGCTTACCTTCGCGGCGGAACCAACCGGTTAGGAGACTTATTATGACGGACACCCCGCAGGTGTCGATGCAGGCGCTGCTGGAAGCCGGCGCGCACTTCGGCCACCAGACCCATCGCTGGAACCCGAAGATGAAGCCTTACATCTTCGGTGAGCGCAACGGCGTTCACATCCTGGACCTGTCGCAGACGGTGCCGCTGTTCGCGCGCTCGCTGGATTTCGTGCGCGCCACGGCCGCTGCCGGCGGCAAGGTGCTGTTCGTGGGCACCAAGCGTCAGGCGCAGGAACCCATCGCCGACGCCGCGCGCCGGTCGAACCAGCATTATGTCAACCACCGCTGGCTGGGTGGCATGCTGACGAACTGGAAGACGATCTCGGCTTCGATCAAGAAGTTCAAGACGCTGGAAGAGCAGCTTTCGGGCGACACGCACGGCTTCACCAAGAAGGAAGTGCTGAAGATGACCCGCGAGCGCGACAAGTTCGAAGCCTCGCTGGGCGGCATCCGCGACATGAACGGCCTGCCGGACCTGATGTTCGTGGTGGACGTGAACAAGGAAGACCTCGCCATCAAGGAAGCCAATGTGCTCGGCATTCCGGTGATCGCGATCCTGGATTCCAACTGCGACCCCGCCAACATCGCCTTCCCGGTTCCGGGCAACGACGATGCCAGCCGCGCCATCCAGCTGTACTGCAACGCGGTTGCAGACGCAGTGCTGGCCGGCAAGCAAGGCCGTCAGGCGAGCCAGGGCGTTGACCTGGGTGCCGCGGCCGAGCCCGAGATCGAGCCCGCGCTGAGCGCCTGAGTCTTCTCAGGCGCCCGGTGTCGGGCTCCTGATGAACACCTGAAGAAGCGGCGGGGTTTCGCCCTGCCTGTCATCAAATTGACCTTCGGGGGTTGCACGGAGCCGTGCAGCCCCCGAGCAATTAAACAGATCCGTTGAGAGAAGAGGAGCCGAACATGGCCAACATTACCGCAACCCTCGTCAAGGAACTCCGCGACCTGACCGGCGCGGGCATGATGGACGCCAAGAAGGCGCTCGTCGAAGTGGAAGGCGAGATCGAAAAGGCCATCGACTGGCTGCGCGCGAAGGGCCTGGCCTCTGCCGCGAAGAAGTCCGGCCGCACGGCTGCCGAAGGCCTGGTGGGCGTTGCCGTTTCCGGCAACCGCGGCGCCGTGGTCGAAGTGAACGCCGAGACCGACTTCGTGGCCAAGAACGCGCAGTTCCAGGGCTTCGTGAAGGAAGTCGCCGGCGTGGCGCTGGCCAAGGGCGAGAAGGTGGAAGACCTGCTGGCCGCCGATTACCCGGCGGGTGGCGGCTCCGTGCAGGACGTGCTGACCCACAACATCGCCACCATCGGCGAACAGCAGGTGCTGCGTCGCGCCGAAGTGCTGGAAGCGACCGGCGTGGTTGCCTCCTACATCCACAATGCCGCGGCCCCCGGCCTCGGCAAGATCGGCGTGCTGGTCGCCATCGACAGCGACATCGCCGACAAGGATGCGCTGATGGCCATCGGCAAGCAGATCGCCATGCATGTGGCGGCCGCGAACCCGCTGGCGCTTTCGATCGAGCATATCGATCCGTCGCTGCTGGAGCGCGAGCGCGCCATCGCGACCGAGAAGGCCGCCGGTTCGGGCAAGCCCGCCGACATCATCGAGCGCATGGTCGACGGTGCGGTGAAGAAGTTCGCCGGTGAGCAGGCCCTGCTGAGCCAGGTGTTCGTGATCGACGGCAAGTCCAAGGTGGGCGATTTCGTCGCCACCGAAGCCAAGCGTCTGTCGGGCAACCTGCTTGTTGCCAAGTTCATCCGCTTCCAGCTGGGTGAAGGCATCGAAAAGGCCGAGAGCGATTTCGCCGCCGAAGTGGCCGCCGCTGCCGGCGTCGCCTGATTTGGCGCTGAATTGACTGGGGCGCATCCGGGTTTCCGGGTGCGCCCTTTTCATGTCTGCTTCACGCCGCTAAGCGGAAGCCGGTTCCAACTGACAGGCTGTTCATGTCCTCTGCTCCCCACAAGCGAATCCTCCTGAAGCTGTCGGGCGAAGCCGCCATGGGCGACCAGGCGTTCGGCATCGATCCCGCCACCGTGCAGAGGGTGGCAGGCGAGGTGAAGGCCGCTAAGGATGAAGGCCTGGAGCTGTGCCTGGTGATCGGGGGCGGCAACATCTTCCGCGGCATGGCGGGTGCGGCCAAGGGCATGGACCGGGCGACCGCCGATTATATGGGCATGCTGGCCACCGTGATGAACGCGCTGGCCATGCAGGATGCGCTGGAGCAGGTGGGCGTGGAGACCCGCGTGATGTCCGCCATTCCGATGGCGGCGGTGTGCGAACCCTATATCCGCCGCCGGGCCGAGCGGCATCTGGAGAAGGGCCGGGTGGTGATCTTCGCCGCCGGCACCGGCAGCCCCTATTTTACCACCGACAGCGGCGCGGCGCTGCGGGCGGCGGAAATGAAATGCGACGCGCTGTTCAAGGGCACGTCGGTGGACGGCGTGTACGATAGCGACCCCAAGACGAATCCGGGTGCGACTCGGTATGAGCGGATCGGTTTCGACAAGGTGCTGGCCGACAATCTGAAGGTGATGGATGCGGCAGCGATCGCGCTGTGCCGTGACAACCGCATTCCCATCGTGGTGTTCAATATCCGGGAACAGGGCAATCTGGCCCGGGTGCTTGCCGGCGATGGCGTTTCGACCATCGTTGGCGGATAAGAAGGTTCAAGGGGAGTTCCATGGCTGATTTCGACGCCAACGCGACCAAGGCCGATCTCGACCGCCGCATGAAGGGCGCGGTGGAGACGCTGAAGAATGATCTGGGCGGGCTGCGGACCGGCCGCGCCTCGACCACATTGCTCGATCCGGTGCAGGTGGAAGTGTATGGCGCCCATATGCCGCTGAACCAGGTGGCGACGGTGACGGCGCCCGAGCCGCGCATGCTGTCTGTGCAGGTGTGGGACCGTTCCAACGTGCAGCCGGTGGAAAAGGCGATCCGCTCGGCCGGCCTGGGGCTGAACCCGGTGACGGAGGGGCAGACACTGCGCCTGCCGATCCCGGATCTGACCGAGGAGCGCCGCAAGGAACTGGCCAAGCTGGCGACGCAATATGCCGAGAAGGCGCGCATCGCCATCCGCAATGTTCGTCGCGACGGCAATGATGTGCTGAAGGCGGCGGAAAAGAAGAGCCAGATCAGCCAGGATGAGCTGAAGCGGCTGGAAGGCGATGTGCAGAAGCTGACCGACAAGGCGATTGCCGATGCGGATGCGGCATCTGCGGCCAAGGAGAAGGAAATCCTTGGCAAGTGAAATGGTTCAATCCCGTGCGGCCGTCGGCTGAGGCCGAAGGCCCTGATGCTGACGCCAGGCCTGTGCCCGGCGGGCCGCGCCATGTGGCCATCATCATGGACGGCAACGGACGCTGGGCGAAGGCCCGGCGGTTGCCGCGCGTAGCGGGGCATCGTGCGGGGGTGGAAGCGGTGCGCCGCATCGTGCGCGCGGCGCCGAAGCTGGGGATCGAGACGCTGACGCTTTATGCCTTCAGTTCGGAGAACTGGCGGCGACCGGCGGATGAGGTCTCTGACCTGATGAGCCTGCTGCGCCACCATCTGCTGGCGGAGCTGGAGGAACTGGATTCGAACGGGGCCCGGCTGAGCCTGATCGGCAACTGGCGGGCGATGAAGCCCGATGTGGTGGAGCGGCTGGAGAATGCCGTTCGCTCCACCGCCAAGAACAAGCGCTTCCAGCTGGTGGTGGCGTTGAACTATGGCGGGCAGGACGAGATCGTTCGCGCGGCGCAGGCGCTTGCGCGTCGGGTGGCGGCGGGCGAGATTTCGGCCGAGGCCATCACGCCCGAGCTGATCGAGGCCGGTCTCGACACCGCCGATCTGCCGCCTGTCGACCTCATCATTCGCTCCTCCGGCGAGCAGCGGCTGTCCAACTTCCTGCTGTGGCAGGCGGCCTATGCGGAGATGTGGTTCACGCCCGTGCTGTGGCCGGATTTCGACGAGGATGTGCTGAAAGAGGCGATCGGTTCGTTCGCGCAGCGCGAGCGCCGCTATGGCGGCCGCTGAAGGCGCGCCCGCGACCGCGGGCTCCAACCTGAAGTCCCGCATCGTCGTCGGGCTGTTCCTGGCGGTGGTGGCGATTGCCGACATCTGGGTCGGCGGCCCGGCCTTCACGCTGATGATCCTGGCGGGCGTCGGGCTGGTGCTGTGGGAATGGGGCGCCATGCACGCCAAGCCGGTTTCCTGGCGCGTGTTCGGGCTGGCGGTGCTGGCGCTGGCCTGCCTGCTGGCGCATCTGCACCAGCCGTTGCCGGCGATGATTCTGCTGTTGAGCGGCATCCTCATCCTGCTGGCGCTCTCCATCCTGATGCGTCGGGGCGGGAAGCGCTGGCTGTCCACCGGGCTCGCCTATGCCGGGCTGCCGGCGGTTTCGCTGATCTGGCTGAGGCAGCAGCCGGACGGTTTCGCCCTGGTGATGTGGACCATGGGGCTGGTGTGGGCGACGGATATCCTGGCCTATTTCGCCGGGCGCAGCATTGGTGGGCCGAAAATCTGGCCTGCGGTGAGCCCGAACAAGACGTGGGCCGGGTTGCTGGGCGGCATGGTGGGCGCGGGCGCCTTCTCTGTGCTGTTCGCTCATTATGCCGGATGGCAGCAGGCGCTGCCGGTGATGGCGCTGCTGGGGGCCGTCCTGGCCGTGGTGGCGCAGGCCGGGGACTTTTTCGAAAGCTGGCTGAAGCGCCGGGCCGGGGTGAAGGATTCCGGCAAGCTGCTGCCCGGCCATGGCGGCATCATGGACCGGGTGGACGGGCTGGTGCCTGTCGCCTGTGTAGTGGCGCTGTGGGCGAGCCTGCAACAGCCGGCGGAGTATGTGATGCTGGTGACGGAGATAATGGCGTGAAGCGGATCGCCCTGTTTGGTGCGACCGGATCGGTCGGCGCGTCCACGCTGGATCTGGTGGCGCGTAACCCAGAGCGTTTCCGCGTTTCGACGCTGACGGCGGGGAAGGACTGGCGCCGGCTGGCCGAGCTGGCGAAGGCGTTCCGGCCCGAGCATGTGGTGATCGCCGATGAAGGCGCCTTTGCCGATCTGGCCGAGGCGCTGGCCGGAGAGCCGATGACGGTGTCGGCCGGTGCGCAGGCGCTGGAGAGCGTGGCGCGGGAGCCCGCCGATCTGGCGGTGGCGGCCATCGTTGGGGCGGCCGGGTTGAAGCCGACGCTGGCGGCGCTGGAAAGCGGCATCTCCGTCGCGCTCGCCAACAAGGAAGCGCTGGTGTGTGCCGGCGGACTGATGACGGCGACGGCCGCGCGGACCGGCGCGGCGCTGCTGCCGATCGACAGCGAGCACAATGCCATCTTCCAGGTGCTGGAGGACAAATCCCGTGTGAGCCGGATCGTGCTGACGGCCTCCGGCGGGCCCTTCCGGGCGCTCAGCCGCGCGGAGATGGCGGAAGTGACCCCGGCGCAGGCGGTGAAGCATCCGACCTGGTCCATGGGGGCCAAGATCTCCATCGATTCGGCCACGCTGATGAACAAGGGGCTGGAACTGATCGAGGCGCTGCACCTGTTCGGCGTGGCCCCGGAGCAGTTGGGCGTGCTGGTGCATCCGCAGAGCCTTGTGCACGGCCTGGTGGAATATGTGGACGGATCGCTGCTGGCGCAGCTGGGCCCTGCCGACATGCGGGTGCCCATCGCCCATGCGCTGGCCTGGCCCGAGCGGATTGCCACCCCGGTGGAGCGGCTGGACCTGGCCCGCATCGGGCGGTTGGAGTTCGAGGAAGCGGATCGCGCGCGATTCCCGGCACTTGCACTGGCAGAGGGTGCGCTGGCGGCCGGCCACTGCCGCCCCTGCGTGCTGAATGCAGCCAATGAGGTGGCGGTCGCGGCCTTCCTGGAGGGGCGGATCGGCTTTCTGGAGATCGCGCGCGTGGTGGCCGAGACGCTGGAGGGATTGCCCGGGCGGCGGCTGGATGCACTGGAGGATGTGTTCGAAACCGACCGCGAGGCGCGGTCGCGGGCACAACAATATGTTACGAGCGTGAAACAGGTGCCGATTGCCGCCCGGCGGGCCGCTCGCTAGACTGGGCTTCATGGAAACGCTCGCCAGCCCTGGAATTCTCTACACCGCTGCGGTCTTCGCGCTTGTCATCGGCATCCTCGTGTTCGTGCATGAGTTCGGCCATTATTCGGTGGCTCGCATGTTCGGGATCAAGGTGGAGGCCTTCGCTGTCGGCTTCGGCAAGGAACTGATCGGCTGGACAGATCGCAACGGCACGCGCTGGAAGCTGGGCTGGATCCCGATGGGGGGCTACGCAAAGTTCGCCGGCGATGCGAATGCGGCGAGCCAGCCGGACCTGGCGCTGGATGCGACCTTGCCTGACGATGAGCGGGCCAACCTGTTCCATAACCGGCCGCTGTGGCAGCGCTCTCTGGTGGTGCTCGCGGGGCCTGTGATCAATTTCCTGTTTGCGATTGCGATCTTCGCAGCCTTCTTCATGACCTACGGTCACCAGATCACGCCGCCGGTGGTGGGGCATGTGGTTGAAGGTACGCCAGCCGCTGCGGCCGGGCTGAAGGAAGGCGACCGCATCATCAGCATCGACGGCCGCAATGTGCAGCGGTTCGAGGATGTCAGCCGGATTGTTGCGATCAATCCCGGCACGTCCATTGAAGTACGAGTTGACCGGGGTGGCACCGAAAAGACCGTGGCCGCGACTCCGCGCATTGTGACCGACATCGACCGCTTCGGAAATGAGTATCAGCGGGGCCAACTGGGGCTGCAATCCGGTGAACTGGTGGTGGTGCGCCATGGCCCCTTGCAGGCCGTGCGCTGGGCCGTGGTGGAGACCTGGGATACCGTACGCATGATGTGGGACACCATCGTACAGGTGATCACCGGGCGTCGCTCTCTGGATGATCTGGGCGGGCCGGTAAAGATCGCGCAGTTTTCCGGCCAGAGTGCGACATTGGGTCTCCCCGCGCTGATCAGCTTCATCGCGCTCATCTCGATAAACCTCGGGTTCATCAACCTGCTGCCAATCCCGATGCTGGACGGCGGGCATCTGTTCCTCTACGCGCTTGAGGGTGTCCGGCGTCGGCCGCTTCATCCCAAGGTACAGGAATGGGCGTTCATGTCGGGATTTGCGCTGCTGATGTCTTTGATGCTGGTGCTGACGTTGAACGACCTTCGTTCGGTTGGCGTGTGGGACCGCATCACCGGCATCATCGGCTGATCAGGCAGGAAACCAGGGATCAGGTGACAATCAATCCGGTGGGTACGGGCGTTGGCCTGGCCAAGTTAACCAATATTCGCCGCTCTGCCCGAATGCCGCTCCTGCTATTGGGAACGGCTTGTGCGATGCCGTCTGTCGCGCTGGCCCAGGCGGAGCCCGCACGACCCGCACCTGCCCAGGCTGCGCCGACGGTGACGGCGCCGGCAACTCCGGCGGTTGCGCCTGAAGTGCGACGCATCAGGTCCGTGAATGTCGTGGGCAACGAGCGGCTGGAGCCCGATACCGTGCGCTCCTATGTGGAGCTGCGCCCCGGTGAAACCTATGATCGGGTGCTGCTGGACCGGGCGTTGAAGGATCTGTTCGCGACCGAATTGTTCGCGGACGTGCAGATTCGCGACGACGGCGAAGGCAACCTCACCATCGACGTGCGCGAAAACCCCGTGATCAACCGGGTGATCATCGAAGGCGCGAAACGGGTGAAGGAGGACAAGATCCGCGAGGAGATCAAGGTGGCTCCCCGCCAGATCTTCACCCGCAGCCGGGCGCGTGCTGACGTGGCGCGTATTCTAGAGTTGTATCGCCGGGGCGGCCGCTTCGCCGCCCGGGTGGAACCCAAGATCGTTCAGTTGGAGCAGAACCGGGTCGACCTGATCTTCGAGATTTCCGAAGGCGCGAAATCCAAGGTCCGGCAGATCAACATCATCGGCAACGAGCAATTCTCAGACAAGGAATTGCGCGGCGAGATGGTGACCCGCGCCGCGCGGCCGATGCGCCTTTTTACCTCGAACGACACCTATGATCCGGATCGGCTGGCCTATGATCAGCAGAAGCTGCGGCAATTCTATCTGACGCAGGGTTATGCTGACTTCCGTGTCGTGTCGTCCGTCGCTGAACTCACCCCGGATCGGCGCGATTTCATCGTGACCTATGTGATCGAGGAAGGTGAGCGCTACAAGTTCGGCAAGGTCGATCTGGAAAGCCAGATCCGCGATGTGAAGGCCGAGAGTTTCAAGCGCCTCATCCCGATGAAGGAAGGCGACTGGTACAACGCCAAGATGGTGGAAGACACCATCGACGGCCTGACCGAATCCGTCGGGCTGCTCGGCTATGCTTTTGCCAATGTCCGCCCGAATTTCGACCGCGACAAGGACAAGCGGGAGATGGGGATCACCTTCGTGATCAACGAAGCGCCCCGTGTGTATGTCGAGAGCGTGACGATCAACGGCAATACCCGCACCCGCGACGAAGTGATCCGTCGCGAATTCCGGTTGGCCGAAGGCGATGCCTTCAATTCGGTGAAGGTGAAGCGCTCGCGTGACCGGATCCAAAGCCTTGGCTTCTTCCAGGAGAAGCTGGACGTGAAGCAGAGCCCCGGCACCGCGCCGGACAAGGTGGCGCTGCAGGTGGATGTGGAAGAGCGGCCGACCGGCTCGCTGCAGCTGTCTGCGGGCTTCTCGTCGATCGAGCGCTTCATTTTCAGCTTCTCCATCGAGGAGCGGAACTTCCGCGGCCGGGCGCAGCAGTTGAGATTGTCTGCCAGCCTCTCCAGCTATTCGCGATCGGTCGAACTGGGCTTTACCGAACCCTATCTGTTCGATCGCAACCTGGCGCTGGGCTTCGACATTTTCCGTCGGGACATGAACAGCTTCAACTATAATACGGATGGCCGACGCGAGACGACCTATGAGCAGACGACGACCGGATTCCAGATCCGCGCCGGCACTGCGATCACCGAATACTGGTCCGCGCAGGTGCGTTACGGGCTGTCGGTTGATGATGTCGGCCTGTCGTCCAGATGGTTCGATGAGGATGGCGATTGCACAGCCGGTCGCTATCTGTGCGAGGCGCTGGGGCGGAACACCACTTCGTCCATCGGTTACAGCCTGGTGAATGATACGCTGGATAACCGGATGCGCCCTTCACGTGGGCAGCGTTTCATCCTGAGCCAAGATTTTGCCGGGCTGGGCGGTTCGGTCAAGTATCTGCGCAGCCGCGTGAACTATGATCGCTACTGGCGCCTGCCGGCGAACTTCATCCTCAACATCGGGGGCGAAGCCGGGAACATCTTTGGATGGGGCGGAGAGGACGTCCGCCTGGTGGACCGCTTCTATCTGGGCGAACCGCGCATGCGCGGCTTCGGTATCCGGGGCGTCGGGCCTCGGATCGTGCAGAAGAGCTACAATAAGGAAACGGATACGGTCGATCCGGATTCGGGTAACTGGTACACCGATTCCATCGGCGGCCGGAATTACTATCTGGGCCGTGTGGAAGTCGAAGTGCCGCTGGGTTCGGGCGGGCGTGAAATGGGTCTGCGGCCCTCCATCTTCATGGATGTCGGCGCATTGTGGGGTGTGAGATATCCAACGCTGACGACGAGGAACGACAATTCGCTCGTGGAACAGTGCACGACCAACAACGATGAGAATGGCAACCCCGTCACAAGTTGCTGGAATGTCACCAGCCCGGGGTACGTCGAGGAAGGCTATGGCAACAGCGCCTCGCCGCGTATTTCCGTCGGCGTGGGGGTTTCCTGGAACTCCCCCTTCGGTCCGTTCCGCTTCGACCTTGCGAAAGCCATCCGGAAAGTGGAAGGCGACGAAACGCAGATATTCCAGTTCAACGTAGGAACCCAATTCTGATGACGATGCTTTTCAAGACTGTGTCCGCAGCGCTGTTGCTCGGCGTTGCCGCCGTTCCGGCGGCTGCCCAGCAACTGTCCCCGCCGGTGATCGTGGTTGTCGACCTTGATCGCGTTGTGAACGAAAGCGCAGCCGGCAAGCAGGCCGCGACCGAACTGCAGGCCAAGGGCCAGCAGATTCAGACCCGCCGCACCACGCTGGCCGGTCAGCTGCAATCCGAAGCTCAGGCCATCGGCCAGGGCCAGCAGAACAAGACACTGGCAGGACCGGCGCTGGAGCAGCGCGTGAAGGCTTTCCAGGACAAGGAAAATGCGGCCAACCAGGAGTTGGGCCGCGCGCAGGAGGATCTGGCCCGGTCGCAACGCTATGTGATCGAGCAGATCACCAACGCTGCCAACCCCATCATCACCCAGGTGATGCGCGAGCGCGGCGCTTCCATCGCCCTGCAGAAGGGGGCGACGATCCAGCATTCGGCCTCTCTGGAAGTGACCAATGACGTGATCGGTCGGCTGAACACCAGCCTGCCGCGTGTTTCGATCACGCCGCCGGCTGCGCCGCCCGCCGCTGCGCCCGCCGCGCCGCGCAACTGATCCGGGGTAGCTGACTCTTGGATATCGGGGGCATCCTCGCCCGGCTTCCGCACCGCTTCCCCATGTTGCTGGTGGACCGGGTCGAGGAGCTGGTGAAGGACGAGAAAATCGTCGCCGTGAAGGCGGTGACGATCAACGAGCCCTTCTTCCAGGGCCATTTCCCCGCCCGGCCCATCATGCCGGGCGTTCTGATCGTGGAGGCGCTGGCGCAGGCCGCCGGCGTCCTCGCGATAGAAAGCCTCGAACTGCAAGGCTCGGGCAAGCTCGTCTACTTCATGGCGATCGAAGAGGCGAAGTTCCGCAAGCCCGTGGAGCCGGGCTGCCTGCTGAAGCTGGAAGTGGAGTTTCTCCACCGCCGCGCCACCGTGTGCAAGTTCGCGGGACGCGCGCTGATCGACGGCGTGTTGGCGGCTGAAGCGCGGTTTACCGCAATGATCGCGGATGCGCCTTCGGCCTGATGGCCCTGCGCCGCAGGCATTAAAGCTCCGTCGTCGGCGCAACCTCAACGATCACCTTCGTACAGGGGGTGCAGGGAGCATGGCTCCCTGCCGGGGAATGAGGGGGCAGAGCCCCCTCATTATTTAGTCGGACCTGCCCAGTCGGTCCTCAGATAGGGCGCGAGATTCCGGGTCAGCTGCCGCCATTCCGCCGGAGTGACGGGCAGCACCTCTTGTTCCTTGGCGAAATATTCAGCGGGCGGGGCGAGCGCTGGCCAGTCGCTGGCCAGGACGAAGCGGTCGAGGCCGATCCTGCGCATCTTGTCGACATAGAGCTTGCGAAGCTCGCTCTGGCTGCGGGTTTCGGCGGGATCCTTCATCGGCAGTGCGGACAGGTCGAGCTGCGCGACGGCCGAGAGGTCGAGCACGAGGTTGGAGGTGCCGGGCGCCTTGTTTGCGATCGCCTTTCCATAGGCGTCGAGGGCATCGAGGGTCGCCTGATCGACGCCGCCGAAGCCGCCGCCATGGGCGATCTGCACCGGCAGATCGCCGGCCTTCGAAAGGACCTGGTCGATAAAGACCTGCACCTTCGCACCGGAGAATGGGGCGCCGCTGCGCAGGTGGATGACGAGGGGCATTCGGGCTTCGCGGGCGGCGGCGAAGAAGGCCGCGAGCTTCGCCACCTGTTCGGGATTGCCGGCATCGAACATGCTGTTGCCGAGGTGCAGCTTTACGCCCGACGCGCCCTTGCGGCCGGCCCAGTAGTTCAGTTCGTCGAGCGCATTCGGGGCGAAGGGGTTTAGACCGATGAAGGCAATGAGGCGGCCATCGGATGCCAGCGCCGCGTCGACGTTGAACTGGTTTTCCGCGCGCATGCTGGTGGCCATTTCATCGGCCGGCACGGCCATGGGCGCAAAGGCGAACATATAGCCGGCCGACAGGATCACGCCTTGGCGTATACCCGCGCGGTTAAGCTGGGCTATGGCGTCTGCGCCGGTGCGCTGCTGGAAGATGTCGTCCGAAATGCCTTTGAAGGCTTCCGGCATCTTGCTGTTCATCGCTTTCAGATAGGCGGTGATCAGATTGCTCTGAATATGCATATGATGGTCGGCAAGAGGCGCGGGATCGGCACGGGGAGCTGTCTGCGCGAACGCCGCGCCGGCCGGTAACAGCAGCGCGGCGACGAGGGTGAGGATAGAGCGGCGCGATGCAGCGAACATGGAGGCAGACCCTTTGCACTGACGGACAGCCGATTTTCTAATCGGAGAATTCCATCAGACAAGCGCAATCCGCGCGAACAGGATAGGGCAGCGAAGTGGATTTGCGCGTGATGAACGGCGACAAACGCCGGATCCGGATGAATCCCTAGCGGCCTGCCGGGCGTGCCCATCGTGGGTTAGCCCGGGTCCGTCGATCTGACCGGCGCTTGCGCTGCCCCTGCGCCCGCCGGTCTACGATTTAGTCCGTGCGCTTCGGCTTGTTGCCAGTGCGGCGGACGAAGACGACCGCTGCGGTTGCCAGCCCGATGGCTGCCAGCCCACTCGGCGTCATGATCAAGGCAGCGAGTGCGTCAATAGTGTCCAGCACGACTCGATCCTTTGCCCCTGTTGCAGTGCAACATTAGCGCAGATGCGTGACGGTTTCTTGTAGAAAATCGACGGAACGGGGCCGCCTGCATACGAATTAGGGCAGATCGTCCGGCCGATTGACGTTGCGCAGGCCGTGCAGCGGTATCCGCCTTGCCCCGACCAGATAGATCCAGTGCCGCATAGGGACTGCACCTTCTGTCAGTGCAAGTGACTGTAGTTGCGGTAAAAGGTTAACAGGCCATAACCCTAACAGCCATTGACCATCTACCACAGCCGGTGCGGGGGCCAAGGTGCGGGCGGTCTCAACGGGAATTCCGAGCAGATCGCAGGGGGCCAGCAGGACCTCGCTGAAGCCGTGATGAGCGCCATGTTGCAGTGCCGCGCAAAGCCCCCCGACAGGACCGAGGCCGGGCGCTGGATGGTCTTGCAGGGCAGGATGGCCACCCCAGCTGCGGCCGCAGATGACGAGTGAGTCGGTCTGCACGGCCAGTGCGTCGGCGACATGCGCGATGAGCGGGCGACCTTCGTGCAGCGCCAGTGCCTTGTCCGTGCCGAAGCGGCTGGAGCGGCCTCCCGCGAGGATAGCGCCCAGGATGCGGGTGCCGCTCAGGCGGTTTCCTCGAACAGCTCGCGGCCGATCAGATAGCGGCGGATTTCCGACGTGCCCGCGCCGATCTCGTACAGCTTCGCGTCGCGCAGCAGGCGGCCGGTGGGCGTATCGTTGATATAACCGTTGCCGCCCAGCGCCTGAATGGCTTCCAGCGCCATCCAGGTGGCCTTTTCGGCGGAATAGAGGATGGCGCCGGCGGCATCCTTGCGGGCGGTCTCGCCGCGATCGCAGGCTTCCGCCACGGCATAGACATAGGCGCGAGAGGTGCTGAGCGCGACATACATGTCGGCGAGCTTGCCCTGCATCAGCTGGAACTGGCCAATGGGCTGGCCGAACTGCTTGCGGTCATGGATGTAGGGTACCGTCACGTCCAGCGCGGCCTGCATGATGCCCAGCGGCCCGCCGCAGAGCACGACGCGTTCGTAATCGAGCCCGGACATCAGCACCTGAACGCCGCGGCCTTCCTGCCCCAGCACATTCTCGAACGGCACTTCGGTATCCTCGAAGATCAGCTCGCAGGTGTCGGAGCCGCGCATGCCCAGCTTGTCCAGCTTCTGCGCGGTGTAGAAACCCTTCATGCCGCGCTCGATCAGGAAGGCGGTGATGCCGCGCGGGCCGGCTTCGGGGTCGGTCTTGCCATAGACCACGAGCGTGTCGGCATGGGGGCCGTTGGTGATCCAGAATTTGTTGCCGTTCAGCACATAGCGGTCGTTGCGCTTCTCGGCCTTCAGCCGCATCGAGACCACGTCCGATCCGGCCCCCGGCTCCGACATGGCGAGGCTGCCGACATGCTCGCCGGAGATCAGCTTCGGCAGGTAGCGCGCCTTCTGCTCCGCCGTGCCCCAGCGCGCGATCTGGTTGATGCAGAGGTTGGAATGGGCGCCATAGCTGAGGCCGACCGAGGCGGAGGCGCGGCTGATTTCCTCCACCGCAATCACATGGGCGAGATAGCCGAGCCCGGCGCCGCCATCCTCTTCCTTCACGGTAATGCCGTGGAGGCCCAGTTCGCCCAGCTTCGGCCAGAGATCGCGCGGGAAGGTGTTTGTGCGGTCGATCTCGTCAGCGCGCGGCGCGATTTCGGCCGCGGCGAAGGCGCGCACGCTGTCCCGCAGCATCTCCAGTTCCGGGCCATGGTTGAAGCGGAGCATGGGGATGGTCATTGTGTGCTATCCTGATCGGGGCGGACGAGGGTGATGAGGAGGGTGCCCTCGGCCAGCTGCGCGCCGGCTTCGGCAGAGACAGATTCGACCGTGGCATCGAAGGGGGCGGTCAGTCGGTGCTCCATCTTCATGGCTTCGAGCACGGCGAGCCTGTCGCCTGTCTGCACCTTGTCTCCGGGCTTCACGAACAGGCCGATCAGCTTGCCGGGCATGGGGCTGATGATCTGGCCGTCGGACGGGCCCGAGGCGCTGGCGCCGGACCAGGCCGGGTTTTCGCCCAGGAAGCGCCAGCTCTGGCCCCGGCGGCGGGCTTCGACGCCGCCTTCTATGGCGATGATGGCGACATCGCGGGCAGGCGACTGCAACTCGCCCGCAAGCCGGATTCCATCCGGGCTGCTGGTGAAGCGATGCTCGGTGCCGTCTTCCTGCCAGAAGGCGGACGCGCTGACGGGCGGCAGGTTCAGCCGGAAACGGCGGGCGAAGGGGCTGTTCGCGGCGCTGCCGTCGCCGTCAGTCGCCCAGTTGGCGGCAGCGGTGGCGATCACGGCCGGGGGCGGCGGGGCGACTTCGAACAGGGCCGCTTCGTGGCGGGCGATGAAGCCGGTGTCGACTTCGCCGCCCACGAACGCCGGGTGCGAGGCGAGCCGGGCGAGGAAGCCACGATTGGTGGTGACCCCCTCCACCAGGGTGCGGTCCAGCGCGGCGACCAGCTTCGCCAGCGCTTCCTCGCGGGTGGGGGCGTGGGTGATGATCTTGGCGATCATCGGATCATAATGGACGGTGACTTCACCGCCCTGTTCCACGCCGGTGTCGATGCGGGCGCCGGGGCCGAACGACAGGCGCGTGAGGGTGCCGGTGGAGGGAAGAAAGCCCTTGTCCGGGTTTTCGGCATAGAGCCGGGCCTCCACGGCATGGCCACGGCATTCCAGCGCATCCTGCATCAGCGGCAGCATCTCACCGCGTGCGACGCGAAGCTGCCACTCCACCAGGTCCTGGCCTGTGATGGCTTCGGTGACGGGATGTTCCACCTGCAGGCGGGTGTTCATCTCCATAAAGTAGAATTTCGGGTCGCCGCGTTCGTCGCGGTCGTCCATGTCCAGGATGAATTCCACTGTGCCCGCATTTTCATAGCCGATGGCGTGCCCGGCCGTGACGGCGGCGACGCCCAGCACATGGCGCAGCTCGTCCGACAGGCCCGGGGCGGGGGCTTCCTCGATCACCTTCTGGTGGCGGCGTTGCAGCGAGCAGTCGCGCTCGAACAGGTGGACGATGTTGCCGTGGCTGTCCCCGAAGATCTGCACTTCCACATGGCGGGGGGTGGCGATCAGCTTTTCCAGCATCACGCCGTCGTTGCCGAACGAGGCGGCTGCCTCGCGCTTGGCGGCGAGCAGGGCCTCGGTGAACTCGGACTTCGCGGCCACGGGGCGCATGCCCTTGCCGCCGCCGCCAGCGACCGCCTTGATCAGCAGCGGATAGCCGATCATCTCGGCCATGCGCTCCAGCCGGGGCAGGGACTGGTCGTCGCCCATGTAGCCGGGGGTCACGGGCACGCCCGCCGTCTTCATCTTGGTTTTCGCGCTGTCCTTCAGGCCCATCACGCGGATGGCCTGATCGGACGGGCCGACGAAGATCAGCCCCGCCTTGCGCACGCCTTCCGCGAAGTCGGCATTCTCGCTGAGGAAGCCGTAGCCGGGGTGGATGGCGTCCGCGCCGGTCTGTTTCGCGGCCGCGAGGATCTTCTCGGGCAGCAGATAGGAGTCGCGCGCCGGGGCCGGGCCGATCAACACGGCCTCGTCTGCGGCGGCGACATGGGGGGCGTGGGCGTCGGCCTCGGAATAGACGGCGACGGTGGCGATCCCCATCCGCCGCGCGGTGCGGATGATACGGCAGGCGATCTCGCCCCGGTTGGCGATCAGCAGCTTCTTCATTTGGGGCCCCATTCGGGTTTGCGCTTGTCCAGGAAGGCGGCGAGGCCTTCGCGGCCTTCGGCGCCGGCACGGCGCGCGGCGATCCGCTCGGCAGTATCGGCGCGCAGGGAATAGCTGATGGTGGCGTCCGCCACGTCGCGGATCAGTGCCTTGGCGTCGGCGATGGCACCGGGCGCGCCCAGCAGAAGGTTCTGGAACCAGCCTTCGGCCAGATGCTCGACATCCTCTCCCACGGCATGGACGAGGCCGATGGCCAGTGCCTGTTCCGCGCCGAAGCTCTCGGCGGTCAGGAACCAGCGGCGCGCCTGCGATTGCCCGATCTTTGCAACCACGAAGGGCGAGATGGTGGCCGGCGTGAGGCCGAGCCGCACTTCGGAGAGGCGGAACTGCACGTCAGGCTTCGCCACCACGATATCGGCGCAGGCGGCAAGGCCGACCCCGCCGCCGAACACATTGCCGTGCACGATGGCTATCACCGGCTTGGGGCAGTCGTTGATCGTCGCCAGCATGTCGGAGAGGCGCATGGCGTCGGCCCGGTTCTCCTCCTCGCCGAGCGTCGCCTGCTCGCGCATCCAGCGGGCGTCGGCGCCCGCGCAGAAGCTGGGGCCGTTGCCGGAGAGCAGGATGGCGCGGACAGCGGCATCCTCGCCCAGCGCCGCGAAGGCACGGGTGAGTTCGAGGATGGTCGCGGCGTCGAAGGCATTGTGCTTCTCGGGCCGGTTCAGCGTGACGCGGGCGAGGCCGCGTGTGTCGGTTGCGATGTCCAGCATCGTCACATCCGGAACAGACCGAAGCGGGTTTCGGGCACGGGGGCGTTCAGCGCTGCCGCGAGGCTCAGTGCGATGACGGTGCGGGTGTCTTCGGGGGCGATGATGCCGTCGTCCCACAGCCGTGCCGAGGCGTAATAGGGATTGCCCTGCTTTTCATATTGCTCGCGGATGGGGGCCTTGAAGGCTTCCTCTTCCTTCTTGCCGGCGAAGCCGCCGGATTTTACCGTGGCGAGCACCGAGGCCGCCTGTTCGCCGCCCATGACGCTGATGCGGGCATTGGGCCACATCCACAGGAAACGGGGCGAATAGGCCCGGCCGCACATGCCGTAATTGCCGGCGCCGAAGCTGCCGCCGATCACGACGGTGATCTTGGGCACGGCAGCCGTCGCCACCGCCGTCACCAGCTTGGCGCCATGCTTGGCGATGCCTTCATTCTCATAAGCCTTGCCGACCATAAAGCCGGAGATGTTCTGCAGGAAGATCAAAGGGATCTTCCGCTGGCAGCACAGCTCGATGAAGTGCGCGCCCTTCTGCGCGCTTTCGGAAAACAGGATGCCGTTGTTGGCGATGATGCCGACCTGATAGCCGTCGATATGGGCAAAGCCGGTGACGAGCGTGGCGCCGTAGAGCGGCTTAAAGGCATCGAACCGGCTGCCGTCCACGAGGCGCGCGATGATCTCATGCACGTCGACCGGATGGCGGGTGTCGACGGGGACGAGCGCGTGCAGGTCTTCCGCCGGGAATTTGGGGGGCTGCACTTCGGCGCGGGCCGGGGTTTCGCCCGGCGGCACGGTTTCCAGCGCCCGGCGCACAAGGTCCAGCGCGTGGGCGTCATCCTCTGCCAGATGATCGACCACGCCCGACAGCCGGGCATGGACATCGCCGCCGCCCAGTTCCTCGGCCGTCACATCCTCGCCGGTCGCGGCCTTCACCAGCGGCGGGCCGCCCAGAAAGATGGTGCCCTGTTCCTTCACGATGATGGACTGGTCCGCCATGGCGGGCACATAGGCGCCGCCTGCGGTGCAGCTGCCCATCACGGCCGCGATCTGGGCGATTCCGGCGGCGGACATATTGGCCTGGTTGAAGAAGATGCGGCCGAAATGTTCGCGATCGGGAAAGACCTCGTCCTGCCGGGGCAGATTGGCGCCGCCCGAATCGACCAGATAGATGCAGGGCAGGCGGTTCTGGGCGGCGATTTCCTGCGCGCGCAGGTGCTTTTTCACGGTGAGGGGGTAATAGCTGCCGCCTTTCACGGTGGCGTCGTTGGCGACGATCATCGCCAGCCGGCCCGAGACCTGGCCGATCCCGGCGATCACGCCTGCGGCGGGCACATCCTCGCCATAGACATCATGGGCAGCGAACTGGCCGATCTCGAGGAAGGCCGTGCCCGGATCGAGCACGCGCTCCACCCGCTCGCGGGGCAGCAGCTTGCCGCGTGCGACATGGCGTTGGCGCGCGGTTTCCGGCCCGCCGAGGGCCACGGTTTCGGCGCGGGCGCGCAGTTCGCGCACCAGTTCGGCCATCGCGGCGCGATTGCTCTCGCTCTCCGCGCCGGCGGCTACAGCAGTTCCGATCACTCCCATGGGCCAAGGCGCCTAAGCCATTGCCGATGCGATTGCACCCCTTTTCCCGGGTAGGTTTCAGCTGTTCAGGGGTTGATAGGGGCCATCCAGCGCAAGAATCGGCACGAAACCGCTCTCCGGGGTGCCGTCTATGACGATTCGACCGTTGTTTAGCGTGACGTTGCGCTGCTTCGGCGGCATCGGCACCAGCACGTAGGCCGGCGGCAGCGGGCCCGGCCCTCGCGCCGAAAAGGCCCAATGGTCGCCGGGCGGCACCGGGCTGACGATACCCCACCAGTCTTCGAGATCGCCGCTGACCCAGCTGTCGCGGCCGGGCCGGGTGAACAGTAGCGGTGCGCGGCCCGTCAGCGCCATGTCGCCGTTGGCAAGCCAGCCCGAAACCCGGAGGCTTCCGACGCCATAGTCGTCGATGAATTTGCCGGTGACGACAGGGCGCGGGGCGGCCGGATTGTCGAGCTTTTCCTCTTCCCACTCTGCATCGGCAATCTCCTGTTCCTGCCGGAGCGCAAGCGGGGCGGCGGGGTCGATGCCGGAATAGCTGGTCGTCGGGAATCCATTGTCGGTGGAGAAGAACAGCTCGTGGCCCAGCATTGTGATCAGCGTGACGGCCATGTCCGCCCCGGACGAGTTGGCGATCAGCTCGGATTCCTCGACTGCGAACATATCGCCGGCTGGCGCGACCAACAGCCGTTCCATAAGCCATTGCGACAGGGTGCCGTGCGGCCGATCAATGGTTACGATAGTGGTCAGCCGGGGGCCGAACGGAAACCGGATGCGGAGGAATTGCAGCACGCGATAGGGGCCGCCGTCTTCCGCGATCACGATGGGGTTGCCTACGCCGCCTCGTCGCGCGGCGATCAGCGCGAAAAGACTGGCAGTGAAGATGACGGCGCTGCCGAGGCGCCAGAGGGAAGGGGCGGGACGATCTGGCATAAGCGGGTTGTATCGGCCGCGCAGCGGCAGAGATTGCATGGAAGCGACGGAACGGCTATGGGGCGCGCCTTCAAGGCTGGTCGGAACCAGCCGCTTCACCAAAGGATGTTCTTCATGGCCAAGGCTGGCATTCACCCCGACTATCACACCATCAAGGTGCAGATGACGGACGGCACCGTGTTCGAAACCCGCTCCACCTGGGGCAAGGAAGGCGACACGCTGGCGCTCGACATCGATCCGAAGAGCCACCCGGCCTGGACCGGCGGCGCCGCCAAGCTGCAGGACGGCGGCCGCGTGGCCAAGTTCAACAAGCGCTTCGGCGGGCTCACCAGCCTGAAGAAGTAAGCCCAAGGGCATTTGCTGAAAAACGGCCGCGCGGAGCGATCCGCGCGGCCGTTTTCCGTTCTGCCGTCTTGCACTTCCCCGCCACAAGGCCGACAGCGTTCCACCGACAGGAGGACCATGGGCATGGTGCTGAAGGAGCAACTGGCAGGACTGGCGCGGCACGAAGGCGTGTGGGACGGAAACTATCGCCACTATGACAGCGCCGGGAAGCTGGTGGACGAACACAAGAGCCGTGTCCTGTGCTGTTTCCCCGAGGGCGGCGACTTCGCCTATGTGCAGACCAACATTTACGACTGGCCCGACGGCCGCAACCAGCGCGTGGACCTGCCAGCCACGTTCCGCGAAGGCCGGCTGTGGTGGGACAATGAGCTGATCAAGGGCTGGGCGACCGAGCTGCCGATGGACGACAACGGGCGCACGCTGGTGCTCTATTGGCATCGGGCGGATGACCCGGAACTGTATGTCTATGAAATGATCCAGATTTCAGACTGCGGCAAGAAGCGCGCGCGGACCTGGCAGTGGATCCGCGACGGCGAGTTGGTGGCCCGCACCGCGATCGAGGAAAAGCTGATCTCCCGCGATTGGCAGCGGGCGCAGGCGCGCAAGGCGGCCTGAACCGGCGATGCAGCGGCGCGCCATCCTGTCTGCAGCGCAGATGCGGGCCGCCGAGGCAGACTGGTTTGCAGGCGGCGGCGACAGTTTCTCACTGATGACGCGGGCGGCGGGCGAAGTGGCCCGCGCGGCCGCCGCACGCACCCGGCCCGGCGGACGGGTGCTGGTGCTGGCGGGGCCGGGCAACAATGGCGGCGACGGCTATGTGGTAGCGCGGTTGCTGGCGGATGCCGGATTCGCCGTGCAGGTGGCGGCGCTGGGCGCGCCTCCAGCCGTGGGCGATGCGGCGCGGGCGGCAGCCGAATGGCGCGGACCTGTGGGAGAGGCCGATCCGTTCGGATTCGATCTGATCGTGGACGCGCTGTTCGGAATCGGGCTGGCGCGGCCTCTGGCGGGCGAGGCGGCTCGGCTGGTGGAGGCGGCCAATGCGTCGGGCGTGCCGATCCTGTCTATCGATGTGCCCTCGGGCGTGGATGCGGACAGCGGGGCGGTGCCCGGCCCAGCCATCCGCGCCTCAGAGACGCTGACCTTCCATACGCCCAAGCCGGGGCATCTGCTGTTGCCTGGGCGGATGCACACCGGGCGGCTGCAAGTGGCGGATATCGGCCTGCCCCCGCCGGAAGGGGTGGAACTGTTCCTGAACGCGCCCGGCCTGTGGCAGTTGCCGGTGCCGGGGCCGGATACCCACAAATATGCGCGCGGCGGCGTGCTGGTGTGGTCCGGCCCGGCACTTCACACCGGAGCGTCGCGGCTGACAGCGACCGCGGCATTGCGGGCGGGCGCCGGGGCAGTGACGCTGGTAGGCGCGCGTGACGCGCTGCTGGTGCAGGCGGCCCATGTGACGGCCGTGATGCTGGCCGAGGGCGACGCGCAGGGGTTCGGGCGGTTGGCGAGCGATGTGAAGGTGAAGGCGCTGTGTGTGGGTCCTGCCGCCGGGCCGGATGCGCGTTGCGTGGCGGGCGCGGCGCTGCAATCGGGCAAGCCGCTCGTGCTGGACGCGGATGCGCTGACGGCGTTCGCGGGCGAAGCAGACCATCTCGCGCGGCTGGTGCGGCGGCATGCGCGGCCCGTGGTGCTGACACCGCACGAAGGCGAGTTCGCGCGGCTGTTTCCGGAGCTGTCCGGCGACAAGCTGGCGCGGGCGCGGGCTGCTGCCGCTCTGACCGGGGCAGTGGTGATCCTGAAAGGCGCCGACGGCGTGATCGCCGCGCCGGACGGGCGGACGGCCATCAACGCCAATGCTCCGGCCTGGCTGGCGACCGCCGGATCGGGCGATGTGCTGGCCGGGCTGGTGACGGGATTGCTGGCGCAGGGCGTCCCCGGGTTCGAGGCGGCGGCCGCTGCTTGTTATGTGCACGGCGAACTGGGCAACCGGCTGGGGCCGGGGCTGATCGCCGAGGATCTGTGCGGGCCGGTGGTGCGGGAGGTTCTCGCAGGGTTGGTGTAACCCTTAGCTACGCAGTTCCGCCTCCAGATCGCCCAGGCTGTCCTTGCCGAAGAAGAGTTCGTCGCCCACCTTGAAGCTGGGGATTCCGAACACGCCCTGTGCCACGGCGGCGGCAGTATTGGTGACGAGCCGGTCCTTGATGGCGGGGTCTTGCGAGAGGGTGAGGATCTGCTCTGCCGGCAGGCCCGCTTCGGCCAGCGTTTCGGCGAGGATCGCCGGGTCGTCGAGCTTGCGGGGTGTTTCCCACATGAAGCGGAACATGGCCTCTGTGTAAGGCGCGAGCAGGCCGATGCTGTCGGCGGCCGTGGCGCCGCGCATCAGCGCCAGCGTGTTCACCGGAAAGTGCGGGTTGTGGCGGAACTGCTGCAGGCCGTGGCGGCGGATGAAGCGCTGCATCTCATGGCCCATATAGGCGACCTTGGCGGGGATGCCGGCAAACGCCATCATCGGAGCCTGATTGCCAGTGGCCTTGAAGATGCCGCCCAGCAGCACCGGGACATAGGTGAATGTGGCGCCGGTGCGCTGTTCGATGCCGGGGATGACGCGGTGGGCGAACCAGGCGTTGGGGCTGCCGAAATCGAACCAGAAAGTGACGTCCATTGGTTGGGTCCTCACCATGTTTCTGCAAAGGGCCGGAGATCGAGTTCGTGGGTCCAGGCGTCCCGGGGTTGGGTATGAAGGTGCCAGTAGGTGTCGGCGATCGAGGCCGGGTCCATCAGTGTGCCTTCGGGAAGTTCCGTGATGCCGCGCTTGGCGTAGAGATCGCGGACGAAGGCGGTGTCGACTCCGGCATCGATCACCAGATGGGCGACATGGATGTTCTGCGGCCCCAGTTCGCGCGCCATGGACTGGGCGAGCAGGCGCAGGCCCGCCTTGGCCGAAGCGAAGGCGGCATAGCCCTTGCCACCCCGTGTGGAGGCGGTGGCGCCGGTGAAGAAGATGGAGCCGCCGCCGTTTGCCAGCAGGTGGCGGGCGGCTTCCCGGCCGGTGAGGAAGCCCGCGTAGCACGCCATTTCCCACACCTTGCGGAACACGCGTTCGGTGGTTTCCAGCAGCGGGAAATTCACATTGGCGCCGATGTTGAAGATCACGGCTTCCAGCGGGGCGGACGCGTTGGCGGCGTTGAGGAATTCGGTGACAGCCTCTTCGCTGCGGGCATCCAGTGTGTGGCCGGTGAAGCGGCCGCCCGCAGCAGCGATTTCGGCGGCAAGGGGCTCCAGCTTCTCGCCCTGACGACGGCCGCCATGGACCAGATAGCCCTCGGCTGCGAAGCGGCGGCAGATGGCGGCGCCGATGAAATCGCCCGCGCCGATCACGGCGACGCTGGCGTCGCGCGCCGTGGCGTTGTTGGCCTGCACCATGCGGCGTTCCTCCCCGATTGGTCTGATACAGTCAGTTTACTTTTGGAACTGTATCGGGCAGTGTTTTCATGCTGTCAAGAACATGCATTCGGGGAGACGCGGCACGTGAAGTGGAATGAGCTGGAGGCGGTGGATTGCTCGCTGGCCCGCGCGCTGTCTGCGGTGGGTGACCGCTGGACGCTGCTGATCCTGCGCGATGCCTTCCTGAAGGTGCGGCGGTTCGAGGATTTCGAGGACAGCCTGGGTATCAGCCGCCGCACGCTCGCCGAGCGGCTGGACGGGTTGGCTGCAGCTGGAATTCTGGACAGGCGGCCTTATCAGCAACGCCCTGTTCGCCATGAGTATCGGCTGACCGAGAAGGGGCTGGGGCTGTATCCAGCGCTGCTGGCGCTGATCCACTGGGGCGATGAATGGTATCCCGCCGAAGGTGGCCCGCCGGTTCTGCATCGGCACAAGGCCTGCGGGCATCTGTTCCGCAGCACGACCTGCTGCTCTGAATGCGGGGAACCATTGGGGGCGCGGGACGTCGCCGTGGAAGGCCGGGCCGTGAAGGTGGCAACGGACCGGCGTCAGGCCGGCTGAAGGCTGAGCTCCGCGTCTTTCACATGCTTCAGCAGGCCGATGCGGTAGCGGTTGGGCCACCAGCTGTAGAGCAGCAGATCCAGCGGATGCCACAGCCCGACCCAGCCGGCGATCACCAGGCTTTCGCGCAGCAGGGACTGCACGAAGGGCGGCAGCAAGGTGAGATGATCCACCAGCGCCGCGAGGATCAGGCAGGCGGCGAGGAACAGGCCGCCGACCCGCAGCGACTGGGCGGTTTCCCGGCGGATAAGCTGAAGGTTGTTGTCTTCGGCAGCGATCTGCGCCGTGGCATAGGCCGACAGGGCACGGCCGAGATCGGCCTGCGTCGTGGCGCCGATCTGGTCGGCGGGGGCGGAGAGGTGCAGCTGCAGCCGTTCTCCCTTGGGCAGCTTTTCCCGCTTCAGCCGGGCCAGGATTTCGTCGAGGCCGGAGAGGCCCATATGGCTGCCCGCCATCGGATCGATGGCGGGGGCTTCGAACAGGTAGCGGATATCGGCCAGCGCCAGCGCCATCCGGCGGCTGTTCGAGCTTTCGGACAACTGCACAGGCGACATCGGCTTCAGCCCTTCCGCTTGGCGGCGGCGGGCTTGCCGTGCTTCGCCTTCCAGGGCTTGGCGGAATGGACCTTGCCATGCCCACCATGCGGCCCCTTCTGTGGCGGCGCGCTGTCGTTGGCCGGGGCGGGGCTGGGGGCGGCGCCCCGGTCGATCTGCTCGAACAGGATGCCGGCCTCGTCGTCGCTGCCGGCCTGCGCGGTGCGACGGACGGCGGCTGCGAAGCGCGCTGCGCTGGCGCGCGGGATCGCGAAATGGGTTTCCGCGGCCTGGATGCGGATGGCGCCCACTTCGGACCTTGTGAGGTGGCCGCGACGGCAAACCAGCGGCAGGATCCAGCGCGGGTCGGCGTTCTGGCGGCGGCCGATGTTCATGCGGAACCACACCACATCGTCGAAGCCGGGGCGATGTTCCTTGGTGCGCGCGGTTTCCGGCTTGCTGCCGTCCAGCATGTCCTCGGGGGCGGGCAGCTTGGCGCGGCTGGCCTTCAGCAGCAGGGCGGCGAGCTGCTCCGGCGTGCGCTCGGCCAGAAGCCGGGTGATGAGCTCGGCGTCGTCTTCCTCGACCTCGACCGGTTGCAGCAGCTCGTCCAGCAGGCGGGCGCGATCCTTTTCGCGTATTTCGTCCGCCGTGGGCGGGCGGCGCCATTCGGCCGTGATGCGGGCATCGCGCAGCAGCAACTCCACCCGGCGACGTCGCGGATAGGGCACCAGCAGGATGGCAGTGCCCTTGGCGCCCGCACGGCCGGTGCGGCCGGAGCGGTGCTGCAGGGTTTCCGCGTCACGCGGGATTTCCACATGGATGACGAGGGAAAGCCCGGGCAGGTCGATTCCGCGCGCGGCGACATCGGTGGCGACGCAGACGCGGGCGCGGCGGTCGCGCAGGGCCTGCAGCGCCTGGTTGCGTTCCGACTGGCTGCTTTCGCCCGACAGCATCACGGCATCGAAGCCGCGCTCCGACAGGCTGGCGTGCAGGCGGCGGACATTTTCCCGCGTGGCGGCGAACAGGATCGCGGTTTCCGCCTCGTGGAAACGCAGCAGGTTCACCACTGCATTCTCGATGTCCGACGGGGCGACGGTGACGGCCTGATAGCTGATGTCGCCATGGCCGCGCTCTTCACCCACGGTGGAGATGGTGAGTGCGTCCTTCTGGTAGCGCTTGGCCAGCGCCACGATCGGGCGCGGCATGGTGGCCGAGAACAGCAATGTCCGGCGACCTTCCGGCGTGGCGTCCAGGATTTCTTCCAGATCCTCGCGGAAGCCCATGTCGAGCATTTCATCCGCTTCATCGAGGATGGCGACGGACAGGCTGCCGAGATCGAGCGCGCCGCGTTCGAGGTGATCGCGCAGGCGGCCCGGCGTGCCGACGACCACATGGGCCCCGCCCGCCAACGCGCGGCGTTCGCGCGCGGCGTCCATGCCGCCGACGCAGGTGACGACACGCAGCTGGGCACCGGCATAGAGCCATTCCAGTTCGCGGCTGACCTGCAGCGCCAGTTCGCGCGTGGGCGCGATGGCGAGCGCCAGCGGCGCGAAGGCGTGGCGCGCCTTGCCCTCTTCGTCGATCAGCTGGGGCGCGATGGCGAGGCCGAAGGCGACCGTTTTGCCGGAACCGGTCTGCGCGGACACGATCAGGTCGCGCCCCTGCGTTTCGGGTTGCAGCACGGCGGCCTGCACGGCGGTCGGCTCGGTATAGCCACGGGCGGCGAGCGCCTCGACGAGGAGGGGGAGGGTAGGGAAGCTCAAGATAGAATCCGTCGGAAACTAGGGCGCGGCCGCAAGTGGCCAATGCGCGGAGGCTGGCCCTTTAGGCGAAAACTGTGGCGTTGCTAAGGCGGGCGCGGAAAAATATGCTGCGCCGCCACAAAAGTGGCCGAAACCCGTCCGGCCCTTTCCATCCCTGGCGATCAAAAGCCCGGAAGTGATGGCATTTTGCGCGATCAGAAACGGAAGGACGCGCCACGACGAAGATACGCCGTGGCGTATGATCTCAGTCTTTCCTGGCGAGCAGGGCTTCCAGCCATTTGATGCTGTAGTCGCCCGAGCGGAAATCGGGTTCGTCCACCAGCCGCTGGTGCAGCGGGATGGTGGACTTGATGCCGCCGACCACCATTTCCTCCAGCGCGCGCTTCAGGCGCGCAATGGCCTGCTCGCGCGTGTCGTCATGGACGATCAGCTTGGCGACGAGGCTGTCGTAGGTGGGGGGCACGCGATAGCCGCTGTAGAGCGCGGAATCGATGCGCACGCCGGGGCCGCCCGCTGCGTGGAACTCGCTGACAAGGCCCGGCGAGGGGGCGAAGGTCTGCGGGTCTTCCGCATTGATGCGGACTTCGATGGCGTGGCCGTTCAGTTTCACCTGATCCTGCGTGCGGGACAGGCTATGCCCGGCCGCCACGCATATCTGTTCCTTCACCAGGTCCATCCCCGTCAGCAGTTCCGTGACGGGATGCTCCACCTGAAGCCGGGTGTTCATCTCGATGAAGTAGAACTCATCGTTTTCCCAGAGGAATTCAATGGTGCCCGCGCCGCGATACTTCATGTCCGCCATAGCCTTGGCGCAGATGGTGCCCATGCGCTGGCGTTCGCTCGCCGAGAGAACGGGGGAAGGGGCTTCCTCCAGCACCTTCTGGTGGCGGCGCTGCAGCGAACAGTCGCGCTCGCCCAGATGGATGGCGTTGCCCTTGCCGTCTCCGAATACCTGGAATTCGATGTGGCGCGGGTTCTTCAGATATTTTTCGATATAGACGGCGTCATGGCCGAAGGCGGCCTTCGCCTCTGCGCGGGCCTGTCGGAAGGCGCCTTCCAGCATGGCGTCATTTTCCACCACCTTCATACCGCGCCCGCCGCCGCCGGCGGCTGCCTTCACCAGCACCGGATAGCCGAATTCCTCCGCCACCTTGCGGGCGTCTTCCACCGTTTCCACCGCCCCGTCGGAGCCGGGGACCAACGGCAGGCCCAGTGCACCTGCGGTGCGCTTTGCCTCCACCTTGTCGCCCATGGTGCGGATATGATCGGGCGTCGGGCCGATCCAGGTGATGCGATGCTCTTCCACGATTTCCGCGAAGCGGGCGTTCTCGGAAAGAAAGCCATAGCCGGGGTGGATGGCGTCGGCCTGCGCGATCTCGGCTGCTGCGATGATGTTGGGGATGTTGAGATAGCTGTCGCTGGCCGAAGGCGGCCCGATGCAGATGGCCTCGTCGGCCAGCCGCACATGCATGGCGCTGGCATCGGCCGTAGAGTGCACGGCGACGGTGCCGATGCCCATTTCGCGCGCCGCGCGCAGCACGCGCAGCGCGATCTCGCCCCGGTTGGCGATCAGGATCTTGCGGAACATATCGGGTGCCGCGCCTTATTCGATGATGACGAGCGGCTGGTCATATTCGACCGGCTGTTCGTTGGCGATCAGGATCGCCTTCACCGTGCCCGCGCGCGGCGCGGTGATGGGGTTCATCACCTTCATCGCCTCCACGATCAGAAGGGTTTCGCCTTCCTTCACGGCCTTGCCGACCGAAACATAGTCCGCCGCGCCCGGTTCCGGGGCCAGATAGGCGGTGCCGACCATGGGCGATTTCACCGTGCCGGGATGATCGGCGGCAGGGGCCGCCGCCGCGGGGGCCGCCGCGGCGGGTGCGGCTGCCGGGGCGGGCGCTGCCGCCACGGTCACCGGCGCGGCGGCGCCGCGCGCCACGCGGATGGCGCGCTCTCCGTCATGCACTTCGATCTCGGTCAGGTTGGTTTCGTCGAGCAGGCTGGCGAGCTGTTTCACCAGTTCGATCTCGACGCGCATCTTGTCGGCGGGTTCGGCGCCCTTGGAAGCAGCCATTCGGTGTCCCTTGATTTCTGGAATATGGCTAGCGCCCTTGCCGCATTGAAGCGGCCGCGTCCAGCGCCAGCGCATAGCCGGCCGCGCCGAAGCCCTGGATCACACCGGCCGCCACGGGGGATATATGGCTGACATGGCGAAAGGATTCGCGTGCGGCGGGGTTGGAAAGATGCACCTCGATCACCGGCACGCTGATGGATTTGATGGCATCCCTAAGCGCCACAGAGGTGTGGGTATAGGCGCCCGCGTTCAGGATCACCGCGATCGCCCGTTTCGCGCCCGCCTCGTGCAGCCAGTCGATCAGATGGCCTTCATGGTTGGATTGCCGCAGGTCGATCATGATCCCCAGCCGGTCCCCCTGATCGGTCAGCCGGGCGGCGATATCGTCCAGCGTGGTCGATCCGTAAACCTCAGGCTCCCGCGTGCCGAGCAGGTTGAGGTTGGGACCGTTCAGCACCATCACCAGATTAGACAAGACGCGCGCCTTTCGGTTGAGCCTGCGAGTGAGGGCTTTATAGAGGCGCGCATGAAAATCTCCATCCGCTTGAATGGTGAGCCGCGCGAACTGCCGGCGGGAAGCAGCGTGGCGGCGCTGGTGGCCTCTCTGGAGCTGGCAAAAGGTCGGGTTGCGGTGGAGCGCAACCGTGAGATCGTGCCGATGAGCGCATGGGACAATGTGACGCTGGCGGAAGGTGATGAGGTGGAGATCGTGCATTTCGTGGGTGGGGGGCAGAACGACAGCTGGACGGTTGCAGGGCGGACTTTCCGTTCGCGCCTGATTGTGGGCACCGGCAAATATAAGGATTACGCCCAGAATGCCGCTGCGGCCGAAGCCTCCGGCGCCGAGATCGTGACGGTGGCGGTCAGGCGGGTGAACCTGACGGATAAGTCCCAGCCGCTGCTGACCGATTATGTGAAGCCCGATCGCTTCACCTATCTGCCCAACACGGCCGGCTGCTTCACGGCCGACGACGCCCTGCGCACGCTGCGTCTGGCGCGCGAGGCCGGCGGCTGGACCCTGGTGAAGCTGGAAGTGCTGGCCGACCAGAAGACGCTGTTTCCCGACGTGATCGAAACCATCCGCGCCACGCAAGTGCTGGTGAAGGAGGGGTTCGACGTGATGGTCTACACCTCCGACGATCCCGTAGTGGCGCGGCGGCTGGAGGATGCGGGGGCAGCGGCGATCATGCCCTTGGGCGCGCCGATCGGATCGGGGCTGGGCATTCAGAACCGCGTGAACATCCGCCTGATCGTGGAGCAATCGAAGGTGCCGGTGCTGGTGGATGCGGGCGTGGGCACCGCGAGCGATGCCGCCATCGCCATGGAACTGGGCTGCGACGGCGTGCTGATGAACACCGCCATCGCCGAGGCGAAAGACCCGGTGCGCATGGCCCGCGCAATGAAGGCGGCCGTGGAAGCCGGGCGCGACGCCTATCTGGCCGGGCGCATGCCCGTCAGGCGCTATGCCGATCCGTCGAGCCCGCTGGGTGGGCTGATCTGACGTCAACGGATTTCTCCGCGACCGGGGCACGGTTGTTCGAGGCTGCGCTGGAGCCGTCTGCGCGCGGTAAGTTGATCGCGCTCCTCTCTGGGCTTCCACAGCATGAAGCTGGTATCCGCATCGCGGGATTGAAGGGGCTGAGTGCTTATGTCGAGCGGGACGGACCTATCGGCTCGATTGCATCCCAGATGTTGGGTTCCGATTGCCGGCCGGTGCGCGCAATTCTGTTCGACAAGAGCGAGCAAGCCAATTGGGCATTGGGCTGGCATCAGGACCGAACAATCTGCGTTCGGGAACGCAGGGGCGTTCCCGGCTTCGGGCCGTGGACGATCAAAAGCGGGCTGTTGCATGTCGCGCCGCCGTTCGACCTACTTGCAGGAATGCTGACTCTGCGTGTGCATCTGGATGACGTACCTGCTGACAATGCGCCATTGCTGATTGCTCCCGGTTCGCACCGGTTTGGACGCGTTTCTGTCGAGGACATCGAATCTGTCGTTCAGGCCTGCGGAATTCAGACTTGCGCTGCGAAGGCGGGGGATATCTGGCTCTATTCGACGCCTATTCTTCATGCTTCGGAGGCGTCGGCACGACCCCGCCGCAGGCGTGTGCTGCAATTGGATTATGCTGCGGGCAGTCTCCCAAATGGGTTGGAATGGGCGGGCATCTGACTTGCGTGAGGTGAAACCCTCGACGCGGCTCTGATCTGGCGGCGCATCGCGTTTGGGGGCAGAATTGCCCCATGGGGCGGGGGTATTTCCTTGTTGTGAGCCTGATCCTGCTGGCGCTGACGCTGGTGGGATTTGGCGACAATCTGTTCACCGACGTTGGCCAGCCCAGCAACAGCGATCCGAGATTCATCGTTCATGGGCTGTTCTGCCTGGGCTGGATGATCATCCTGTGCGTGCAGGCAGCCCTTGTCAGGTCCCGCAACATGGCCATGCATCGGCGGCTCGGCGCTGCTGCCGCGCTGGTTGCCATCGGGGTGACGCTGAGCACGATATTCGTGTTCTGGGCGGTGTGGCGGGACTGGGCGCTGATGGGGCCGGAGGTTCGGGCCAACCGGATCCTGTTGCCCAGCTATTCGCTGTTCGTGCTGCTGGGTTACCGGAACCGGCGGAAGCCTGATTTCCACAAGCGGCTGATGCTGGTCGCCTCTTTCTACATGCTGGGGCCGGTGCTGAGCCGCAGCTATGACCCGCTGCTGGTGCCGTTCATGGGCGGGCTGAGCGAGGAGGTGGTCGATACCCTGTTCGTGCCCATCTTCATGCTGAGCTGGACGGGTTTCTTCCTGTCCCTGATCGTCCACGACCGTCGCCGGATCGGCCGCGTCCACCCGGTGACGGGCTGGGGCTTCCTGTGGTTCGGCGCGGTCTGGGCAATCGTGCTGATCGGCTGACGCTACTCCGCCGCCTCCGCGCGGGCGGGGGCCAGTTCCATGTCCTTCAGGCCCAGCCGGTCGAACAGGGTCTGGTCGGCGTTGGCGCCGGCGTTGCCGGTCGTCAGCAACTTGTCTCCGGTGAAGATGCTGTTGGCGCCCGCCAGGAAACAGAGCGCCTGCGTGCTGGCCGACATGCTCTCGCGACCCGCTGACAGGCGGACCATGGAGGTCGGCATCAGGATGCGGGCAACGGCCACTGTGCGCACGAACTCGATCTCGTCGATCTCACCGATGGGGGTGCCCTTCAGCATGTCGCCCAGCGGTGTGCCCGCCACCGGGACGAGCTGGTTGATCGGCACTGATTCGGGGTGCGCGGGCAGCGTCGCCAGCGAATGCAGGAAGCCGACGCGGTCCGCCCGCGCCTCGCCCATGCCGACAATGCCCCCGCAGCAGACGCTGATCCCCGCCGCGCGGACATGCTCCAGCGTGTCCAGCCGATCGTCGTAGGTGCGGGTGGTGACGACCTCGCCATAATATTCCGGCGAGCTGTCCAGATTGTGGTTGTAGTAATCGAGGCCCGCCTCGCCCAGACGCTCCGCCTGATCCGGCGAGAGCATCCCCAGTGTCATGCAGGTTTCAAGGCCCAGCGCCTTCACTTCGCGCACCATGTCCAGCAGGGCGGGCATGTCGCGCTCCTTGGGCGAGCGCCAGGCCGCACCCATGCAGAAACGGGTGGAGCCGCCATCCCGCGCGGCCTTCGCGGATTCCAGCACTTCGGCCACCTGCGCCAGCTTGGTGGCCTTCAGGCCCGTGTCGAACGCGGCGGACTGGCTACAATAGCCGCAATTTTCCGCACAGCCGCCCGTCTTGATCGACATCAGCGTGGAGCGCTGCACCCGATTGGCATCGAAGCGCGCCCGGTGCACCTGCTGGGCGCGCCACAGCAGATCGTTGAACGGCAGATCGAACAGCGCCGCAATCTCGGCCCGGGTCCAGTCCGTGCGGATGGCTGGCTGCATATGTGCTCACTCCCTCTGTCGTTGGCGCTGATGCCAGTGCCGGACGGGGGAGGGTGGGGTCAAGGCGTGGGAGAGAGGAGTTTTGCCTCCGGCGGGCAGGGAAATGATTTCCCTGCACCCTCGACATTGGCGTTCGGCGCCACTCCGGTGTTGCGCGCGGGAGTGGCTTTTATGGCCTGCGGCGCTGGAGCTCGCTGGCGCCGCAGGCCATTAATCCGCCCGTCATCGCAACCTTGACGAGTGGCTTACGAATGTGGGTGCAGGGAGATCATCTCCCTGCCAGGGGAGTTTGAGGGGGCAGAGCCCCCTCAACCGCAACGCCAACCGAAGAAAACCCGCCGTCGGGTCAGACCCGCTCGGCGGCGCGGATCGCGGCGCGGCAGCCTGCGCGGACGAGGGCGGAGAGCAGCGGGTAGGCGGGGGCCTGTTCGGCGCCGTGGGCGATGGCGCTGTCGCGATGTTCGACTTCCTCGGCCTGGAACTGGGCGATCAGGCCTTCCAGTTCCGGATCGTCGTCGGAAAGGGCATCCCGCTGGGCCTGATAGTGGCGGTCGATTTCGGTTTCGACGGCGGCAGTGACGGCCATGGCGGCCTTCGGGCCCGCCAGCGCGGAGGCGGCGCCGAGCGCGAAGCCGGCGACATGCCACAGCGGCATCAGCAGGGTGGGGCGCACGCCGCGATCCGTGACCAGCTTGTCGAAGGCCTTCAGATGGACGTCTTCCTGGGCTTCCATCCGGGCGATCTCGCCGGAATAGGGGTGGCGGGTGCCCATCACGGCGAGCTGGCCGGCGTAGATGCGCCTGGCGCCATATTCGCCGGCATGGTCCACGCGGATCATCGCCTTTGTATCGGGGGCGGGGTCTCCCGCAAGACGGGGCATGCTGGTTCCTTTATCTGGGCGCGCGGCGCGTGAAGATCAGGACGAAGGCGGCTGAGAGCGCTGCACCCGCCGAGATCAGGGCATTCCATCCTGCCATGGAAATGCCCAGCAGGCTCCATGGGATTTCGTCGCAGCGAACCAGCGGCGCGTTCATCAGCGTATCCAGCATGTCGGCGGTGGACATGCCCGCGGAGACGGGGGCGGTGCAGGCGGTGACGCCCTGCCACCATTTCAGCTCGACACCCGCATGGAACAGGCCGAGCCCCGCCGCGACCGCCATGGCGAGCGCGGCGAGCCAGCCCAGAACCCGGTTGCCGCTGAGGAGCGCGAGGGTCGAAACGACGAGCACGGCGAGATGCGCGTAGCGCTGCCAGTAGCACATCTCGCAAGGCTTCAGACCGCCGATGAACTGAAATGCCAGCGCACCCAGCAGCAGCGCACCAGAAACGGCGATCAGCAGCCAGGCCGCCTGACGAACCCCCTTCGCACGCGTCATTTTGTGGCGGCTGCCACCTGTGCGGGCGCGACGGGCTTGGCACCGAGCCGCGAGACCAGCTTCACCGCATAATCCAGCTGGAAGTCGGTGATGCCCTGCTTCTTCAGCTCGTCGGCGGTCATCCGGAAGCGGGGATCGGGCTTGCCGTCATCCTCGATCAGCTTGTCGTCGGCCTTCTTCTCGGCGATCAGGTGGTTGCGCAGATCGGCTTCGCGCAGCCGCGGGCGATCCGCACGGCTGGCGTCCGTCAGCTGCGGAACCTTGATGTCCGGGTCGATGCCGGCTTCCTGCACCGAGCGGCCCGACGGCGTGTAGTAGCGCGCGGTGGTGAGGCGCAGGCCGGTATCGGCGCTAATGGGGATCAGCGTCTGCACGCTGCCCTTGCCGAAGGTGCGCTGGCCCAGCACGATGGCGCGCTTCTGATCCTGCAGCGCGCCCGCCACGATCTCGGCGGCAGAGGCAGAGCCCTCGTCCACCAGCACCACGATGGGCTTGCCGCCGGTCAGGTCGTCGGCGCGTGCGTAGTAGCGCTCGATATCATCCTTGGTGCGGCCGCGCTGGCTGACGATCTCGCCGCGTTCCAGGAAGGTGTCCGTCACCTCGATGGCCTGATCCAGCAGGCCGCCGGGGTTGGAGCGCAGGTCGATCACATAGCCGGCGGCATCGGGCCCGAGCTTCTTCGAAAGCTCGGTGACGGCCTGGCGGGTGGCCTCGCCGGTCTGCCGGTTGAAGCTGGCGATGCGGACGACGCCGACATTGCCCTTGGCTTCCCAGCGCACCGGGCGGACCTTGATGACTTCGCGGGTAAGATCGAAGGTGAGCGGCTTGGGCGCGCCGGGGCGCACCACCGTCAGCTTCACCTTGGTGCCCGGCGTGCCGCGCATCTTGTCCACCGCATCGTTCAGGGTGGAGCCGTAGAGCAGCTGGTCGTCGATATGGGTGATGAAGTCGCCCGACTTCATGCCGGCGCGGGCGGCCGGCGTGTCATCTGTGGGCGAGACCACGCGGACGGCGCCTTCGTCGCTGGAGACGGTGAGGCCAAGGCCGCCATATTCGCCGTCGGTCTGGCTGCGCATATTCTCGCTGTCGCGGGCGTCCAGATAGCTGCTGTGCGGGTCCAGGCTGGCCAGCATGCCGTTGATGGCGCCTTCGATCAGCTTCTTGTCGTCCACCTGATCGACATAGGATTCGCGCACTTTCAGGAACACGTCCATCAGCGTGTCGAGCTCGCGCCAGGTTTCATTGCCACGTGCGGCGTTCACGGCGGTGGGGGCGGTGATCGCCAGCAGGGCGCCTGCAGTACCGGCCAGAAACGTGTGTACAATCGGCTTCATTCAACAGACCCTCTCGGGCTTGGGACCGTCACAAACCTCCGTGACGGATTCGCCCATATCTGAACGTGTAAGAGTGCCAGTTTGAACCTCGGCTGAAAAGGGGGCGCCCTTATTCACGATGGTAAGGATGTCCGGTGAGGATGGAGAAGGCGCGGTAGAGCTGTTCCGCCAGCATGGCGCGGGCTAGCAGGTGCGGCCAGGTGGCGGGGCCCAGCGCCAGCACCAGATCGGCGGCGTCGCGGGTTTCTGCCCTATGGCCGTCCGCCGGGCCCAGCAGGAAACGCACTTCGCGCACGCCATCGTCACGCCATTTGCCCAGGCGTTCGGCGAAGGCCTCGCTGGAAAGCGCCCTGCCGCGTTCATCCAGCACGACGGTCCGGCTGTGCGACGGGGCAGGGGGGAAGCCGGCGCTGTCGGACAATTCCGTAACGGTGGCGCCCCAAGGGATTCGCTTCAGATAACGCTCTGCCAGATCGGCTTCGGGTCCGCGCCCGGCCTTGCCATAGGCGACGATGGTGAACTTCAGGGCTTCGCGCCCTCAGCGCGAACCGGCGCGCCATCGGCATCGAACGCCCACATCTTCTCCAGCCCGTAAAACTGCCGGACTTCCGGGCGGAACAGGTGGACGATCACGTCATGCGCATCGATCAGCACCCAGTCGGCGCTGGCCAGCCCCTCGATCCGCACATTGCGGTGGAGCGACTGCTTCACTTCCGATTCGATGCGCTGCGCCAGAGCCGCCACCTGCCGGGTGGAGCGGCCCGATGCGATCACCATATGGTCGGCGATGGCGCTTTTGCCGGCCAGCGGGATGCTCACAACCTCTTCGGCCTGCCCATCTTCCAGGCACTTCATGATCAATGCGTGGAGTGCTTCCACGCTTTTTTCGGCGTCGGTCAATCTGTTGGTTCCTGTTGGGGGAGGATGGCGTCTGCCCAGTCAGGGTCCGCCCGCCGGATTGCGGTGGCGGATCGCTGGTCCAGACCGAAGTTTACGAGCGCGAGCCCGGGCAGCTTCCAGTTCCTCCATCCGGCCGGGTTTTTATGGCGCCAGCGGCGCAGCCAGCCCATGGCCGGGGCGAACTGGCTGGCCCCAGCATAAAGCGGCCGGGCCATCACCACAATCGGAACCTGACGCGCGATTTCCCGCCAGGCCACCCAGCGGTGGAACTGCATGAGATTGTCGGAGCCCATCAGCCACAGGAACTGCACCTGTGGGTATCGGCGCTTCAGGGCCTGGATGGTGTCGATCGTCAGCTGAGTGCCCAGCTCCGCCTCGATTCCCGTAACGCGGATTCGGGGGTGCCGCGCAATCGCCTTTCCCGACGCAATGCGGATGGCGAGCGGCGCCATGCCTGCCACCGGCTTCAGCGGATTCTGCGGAGAGACCAGCCACCACACTTCGTCCAGCCCTAGACGTTCCAGTGCGGCGACGCTCATCCGCCGGTGGCCGCCATGGGCCGGATTGAAGGAGCCGCCGAGCAGGCCGACTGAGAAACCCTTCTTCAAACGGGCCTGACCTGTCCGCTGCCCAGCACCACAGTCTTGTAGCTGGTCAAGCCTTCCAGCGCGACGGGGCCTCGGGCGTGGAGGCGGCCTGTCGCGATGCCGATTTCCGCACCGAAGCCGAATTCGCCGCCATCGGCGAACTGGGTGGAGGCGTTCCACAACAGGATCGCCGAATCGACGGCGCCCAGGAAACGGACCGCCGCAGCTTCGTCGCTGGTGACGATGGCATCGGTGTGGTGGCTGCCATGGGCTTCGATATGCGCGATGGCGTCCTCCACGCCATCGACAAGCCGGATGGCGCAGATCGCTTCCAGATACTCAGTGTCCCAATCCTCGGCCGTGGCGGGCTTCAGGCGGAGATCGAGCGGCAGCAGCGCCTCCTCCACCCGGCATTCGCAGCCGGCCTCCAGCAGAGCCGCGATCAGCGCCGCACTGTCAGGGAAGGCACGGTCGATCAGCAGCGTTTCCATCGCGCCGCAGACGCCGGTGCGACGCAGCTTGGCGTTCAACACGATATCGCGCGCCATCGCCGGGTCGGCCGCGCCATCGACATAGACATGGTTGTTGCCGTCCAGATGCGCCAGCACCGGCACCCGCGCATCCGCCTGCACGCGCGCCACCAGCCCCTTGCCGCCGCGCGGGATGATCACGTCGATCAGGCCTGCGGCCGCCAGCATGGCGCCCACGAAAGCACGGTCCGTCGTCGGGGCGAGCTGGATGGCATCTGCGGGCAGCCCGGCGGCTGCCAGCCCTTCCAGCAGGCAACTGTGGAGGGCACGGTTGCTTTCGACCGCTTCCGATCCGCCGCGCAGGATGCAGGCGTTGCCCGCCATCAGGCACAACACGCCGGCATCCGCTGTGACGTTGGGGCGGCTTTCGAAGATGATGCCGATCACACCCAGCGGGACGCGCACACGACGGAATTGCAGTCCGTTGGGCTGCTGCCATTCGCGGATGGTCTCGCCCACCGGATCGGGCAGGGCGGCAACCTGCGCCACGGCCTCCACGATGGCCTCGACGCGCGCCGGGGTCAGCTTCAGCCGGTCCTGCATGGCGGCGCTGAGCCCGCCAGCCGCGGCCATGTCGCGGGCGTTTGCCGCCAGGATATCGGCGGCATGGGTGCGGATGGCGACCGCCATTGCCGCAACAGCCTCGGCCTTTTGCGCCGTGGGGGCAGTCGCCAGCCGACGCGCTGCGGCGCGGGCGCGAGCGCCCATGTCGGCCATCAGCAGTTCCGGCGTCATTCCCATGTTCACAGCATCACCATCTGGTCCCGGTGGATCATCGCGCTGCGGGGAGCATAGCCCAGGATCTCGCGCAAGGCATCGCGGCTTTTCCCCGCGATGGCCCGGGCATCGGCCGCGTCATAGCCCACCAGCCCACGCGCCAGCAGCTTTCCGGCTTCGTCCAGCACGTCCACCGCATCGCCGCGACGAAACTGGCCCTCGATCCCGATCACACCCGCCGCCAGCAGGCTCTTGCCGCCCTTCAGGGCGCGGGCGGCGCCGGCGTCCACGGTCAATCGGCCCTCCACCTGCATGCGGCCCGCCAGCCAGGCCTTGCGCGCCGTCAGCGGGTCTGGCGCCTCGAAGATGGTGCCGTGGCCGCTCTCCAGAAATTGCTTCAGTGGATGTGGCGGGGCTCCCGCCACGATGGCAACGGGAATCCCGGCAGCGTGGGCGATGCGTGCAGCCTCCACCTTGGCAACCATCCCGCCCGACCCCATGCCGGAGGATGAGGCGCGACTGGCCATGTGCGCGACCGCCGAGATGTCGGAGACGGTGGGGATCAGTTCGGCGGCGGGGTCTTCCGACGGATTGGCAGTGTAGAGGCCGTCGATGTCGGACAGCAGCACCAGCGCATCGGCGCGCGCGGCCTGCGCGGCGCGAGCCGCAAGACGGTCGTTATCGCCAAAGCGGATTTCCTCGGTCGCGACCGAGTCATTCTCGTTCAGGATCGGCACCACGCCCAGGCTCAGCAGCCGGCTGAGCGTGGCCGATGCGTTCAGGAAGCGCCGCCTGTCCTCGAAATCACCCAGCGTCACCAGCATCTGCGCGGCGGCGATGCCGTGTTGACCCAGCAGCTCCGCCCAGAGCCCGGCGAGGATGATCTGCCCGGTGGCGGCAGCGGCCTGCGCATCCTCCAGGCTGGCGCGCCCGCCCTTGGCAAGTTTCAGGCGGCGCGAACCCAGCGCGATCGCGCCTGACGACACGAGGATCACTTGCTGTCCGCCCGCATGCGCGGCCGCGATATCGGCCACCAGCGTTTCCAGCCACTGGCGGTGCACCTCACCCGACTTTTCCACAAGCAGGGCCGAACCCACTTTCAGGGTGAGGCGCGGCGCGCGGGCAAAGGGAAGGGTGCGGCTATCTGACACGGCGGATGGCCCTACAGGGCACCCGCGCGGAAGGCGAGTGTGAAAGATGCGGGGGTGCCCTCGACAGCGATTGTCGCGGCCAGTAGCGTGCTCTCATGTTTATGCGTGTCCTGCTTGCGTCTGCGTCAATTCTGCTTCTGGCCGGTTGCGGTGGAGGTGGCGGTTCAACACCAGCCCCTCCCGTCGTGACCCCAACTCCCCCGCCAGTCACCAATCAGCCGCCACGCTTCACCTCCGCAGCGGCGGTGTCGGTGGTGGAAAACACGCCATTTGTCTATTCCGTGCAAGTCAGTGATCCCGAAGGGAAAGCTGTCACGCTGCAGGTTATTGGTGGTGCGGATCAGGAACTTTTTGAAGGCGGCATTTCATCCGACCTGATCCTGACCTTGATGCCCAATTTCGAAGATCCGATCGATGCCAATCGGGACAATGTCTATGAAATCACGCTGGAGGCGAGCGATGGGGAGCAACGCAGCCAGCTGAATTTGAAAGTGACGGTAACGGACGCGCCCGACAGCGTCCGGCTGAAACGGGTGGCGGTTGATCTGCCCGAGGTCGTCAGCCTGAACGCCATTCCTGGCACTGACGATCTGTTGGTGGGGCGAAAGACGGGCCAGGTGGTACGGTTGAAACCGGCGGACGGCACCCGCAGCACATTGTTCACCTTGCCGGCCGCACGGATGAACATGGATGTCGGGTTGATCGCGGCATCGGCCGGGCCCAGATTCGGGTTGGCAGGTCGCTACTTCGTTGCGTTTCTCCACACTGATGGCACGCTTTGGCTGGAATCGTGGAAGCCCGGTATCTTTCTCGACTACATCACGGATGTCAGCCCGATGACGAAATCTCCGATCAAGTCTCCGGCCGACCTCAGCGGCTGGATGAGCCTTGGGCCGAATGACGAACTCTATCTTGTATTCGGGGATGCGACGGAGCGTTACGACAATATCCAGCGCGTTGGGATCAACCCCGACCCTTACGCAGGCGTCACGCCGAATTTCCACATTGCGTCGCCCAACAATCCCGACCCCGATCATCCGTTTGTTTTCGGCTACGGCATCCGCCAGCCGGTCGGGGGCACCCTGTATCAGGGCGGCTTCCTGTTTGTTGACCGGTTCGCGGTCCGGCTGGATGGCGATTCGGTGGACAGCCACGAAATCAACAGACTGCGGAAAACGGGCGACCCCGATACGGGTGACATGCTGGATTTCGGGTGGGGCGATGTGTTCAGACGATCCGAGGGATCGATGGCACAGCTGCGCTCCAACATGAAACGCCGGCCAATGCCGGCGCTGCTGGGCGGCGATGTCTATACCGGAACCCAGCCCCTGCTGGACGGCCATTACATCCTGGCCGACAACCAGACGGGTGGAATCTGGTCGATCCACGCAAGCACGATGGCGCCGGGGCAGGCATGGGAACTGACCAACCTTTATGCCCGCAAGGGGGATTTCGTGCCCGATGTCGGCACGCTTGGCCCCATCCGTGCCTTCGGCAAGGATCGCGCCGGAAATGTCTATGTCGCCGATACGTCCGGGCAGATCTTCCGCATCGAGCCTTAAAGTGGCGACCAGCCGCCTTCGGTCTTACGGGGCTCGCCGCTGGGCCACAGTTCGTCGAGCAGGGCGTTGAGAACGCCGTCCATTCCCTCGCCCGTCATCGAGGAGGCGAGGAGGGGCGGGACGCCGGTGCGGCGTTCGATGGCCTTGGAAACCGCCGCAATCTTCTGCGGGGTTGCCGTGTCGATCTTGGAAAGCACCACGATCTCGGGCTTGTCCTCCAGCCCCGCGCCATAGGCGTCCAGTTCGCCGCGCACGATGTCATAGCCGGCGGTGGGGGCTTCGCCGCCCGCATCCACCAGATGCAGCAGCACGCGGCAGCGCTCCACATGACCCAGGAAGCGGTCGCCGATGCCGGCACCGTCGGCCGCGCCCTCGATCAGGCCGGGGATGTCTGCGATCACGAACTCGCGGGATTTGTGGGAAACAACGCCCAGTTGCGGCTTCAGCGTGGTGAAGGCATAGGCGCCCACCTTGGCGCTGGCGTTGGTGACGGCGTTCAGGAAGCTGGACTTGCCCGCGTTGGGCAGGCCCACCAGCCCCACGTCGGCCAGCAGCTTCAGGCGCAGCCAAACGCTCATTTCCTGCCCCGGGAACCCCTTCTGGAATTGGCGCGGGGCGCGGTTGGTGCTGCTCTTGTAGTTCGCGTTGCCGCGCCCGCCGTCGCCGCCGCGCAGCAGCATCACCTTCTGGCCGACTTCGGTGAGGTCGGCGAGCAGGCTGCGTTCGTCGTCGTCGGCCAGCACTTGAGTGCCGACGGGGACGGGAACGATCAGGGTTTCGCCATTGGCGCCGTGCCGGTCCGACCCCATGCCGCCCTGGCCGCGCTGGGCGCGAAAGTGCTGCGTGTAGCGGAAGTCGATCAGGGTGTTGAGGCCCGCGACGGCCTCGAAGATGATGTCGCCGCCCTTGCCGCCGTTGCCGCCGTTGGGGCCGCCATATTCCACAAACTTCTCGCGCCGGAAGCTGACGCAGCCGTCTCCGCCCCAGCCGGATTTCAGATGGATCTTGGCCTGGTCGAGGAACATCATGGGTCAGGGTGTCCGAAGTCTGTTTGGTGGGCGGATCGGCTGAACGGCGGAAGAACGGGCAAGACATGCGCCATTCAGTGAATCAGGTCCAGTCAGCCAGCGTGCGCACCGATTGGCGACGCGCACAAGCAAAGGACCTTGAACATGCTGAAGCAATCGATTGTTGCCGCAGCTCTTACCTTCGCTCTTGCCACCGGCGCCTACGCCGCGACAAGCGCCCCCAAGGACCAGGCCAAGGTTTCGCAGCACCAGAAAAAGGATGCAGCGAAACATGAAAAGCTGGGGGCTGCGCCAGCGAAATAGGAAGCCCCGAAGCGGAAACGAGAAGGCCGGAGCAACCGCTCCGGCCTTTCTTGTTTCCGAAGCCCCCGTTGCCATTGTTTCAGGCCAGCGGGGCTTTCAACGACCGGAGCCGGCGAGCCGGCCCGCAGCTGTGTCTTACTCGGCGGCCTCGGCCACGCGGACGGACACATACTTCCGGCCTTGCTTGCCGTCGTGGAATTCCACCTTGCCGTCGGCGGTGGCGAACAGGGTGTGGTCGCGGCCCAGGCCGACGTTCACGCCCGGCCACACGCGGGTGCCGCGCTGGCGGATGATGATGTTGCCGGCAATGGCTTCCTGCCCGCCGAACAGCTTCACGCCCAGGCGCTTCGCATTCGAATCACGGCCGTTGCGCGACGAGCCGCCTGCCTTCTTATGTGCCATTTCAGGGGCTCCTTAAGCGATCGAGAGGATCTTCAGCACCGTCTGGTGCTGACGATGGCCGTTCTTGCGGCGATAGTTGTGGCGGCGCTTCTTCTTGAAGATGGTGACCTTGTCGCCCCTGTTGTGGGCCACGATCTCGGCAGTCACCTTGGCCTTGCCGGCGTCCTTCAGCACGGTGCCGTCGGACAGCAGCAGAACGTCAAGCGTCACCTGGCTGCCGGCGTCTCCGTCCAGCTTCTCGACCGTAATCTGGTCATCGGCGGCAACCCGATATTGCTTGCCACCCGTGCGCACCACCGCGAACATCTGGAAATCCTCATCATCAAGACAGCAAAGGCGGCCATCCCCCAGCCGAGTGGAGGTGCCCGCGAAAGCCAGCGCCTTTATGGAGAGAGTCGCGGATTGTCAACTGCAGGCCTGCCGGGCCGGCAGGTCGGAGAGCCCCGAAATGCACCCGGAGAATGTATCTTGTATTGCCCGCTGGCAGGCTTATCCGATTGGGGGGAGAGGGGCCAGTAGTTCGCAAAGGCTGACGATATGAAGAAACTGTTTCTGGCGGGCACCGCGTTCGTGGCTGCCGTTTCGCCGCTTCCTGCCATTGCCCAGGTGAAAGATGCGCCGGCTGCCGTGATCGCGGTGGATACGCCATCCGCCAATCTGCAGCGCCTGTTCCTGCAGAGCGACGAGGAGAATCTGAAGCGCAACCCGCTGAACGCCCTGTTCCGGGGCGACATGCGCTATGCCGACCAGTTCGGGGACTATATCTCCGACACCTATCTGGCGGCCGAGAAAGCGGCGGCCGAAGCCGATCTGAAGGCGCTGGCCGCCATCGACCGGTCGAAGCTGAGCCCGGATGAGCAGATCAGCTACGACGTGTTCAAATGGCAGCGCACATCGCAGCTGAAGGGCTATGAACCCGCTATCCTGAACGTCTCGAAGCTGCTGCCGATCGATCATTTCAACGGCCTGCACCAGTTCGTGCCCGATATCTTCTCGGGAACCTCCATCGCCCAGTTCAAGACGGTGAAGGATTATGAGGACAATCTGAAGCGGCTGGACGGCTTCGCCGTGGCGCTGGATGCCGTGCTGGCGCGGATGAAGGAGGGTGTTGCCGCAGGTGTGGTGCAGCCGAAGCTGGTCAGCGAGCGGGTCCTCGACCAGTTGAACCGGCATGTGGAGAGCGGCGTGGACGCCATGCCGCTGATGATGCCGGTGCAGAAATTCCCCGAGGGCATCTCGGCCGCCGATCAGGCCCGGCTGAAGGCAGCCTATACCGCGAAGGTGCGTGACGTGATCCTGCCGCGCTACAAGGCGCTGAGGGACTATACCCGCGACGTCTATCTGCCCGCCAGCCGGGGCAATGACCGGCCGGGCCTGGTTTCCATGCCGGGCGGGCCGGAACTGTATCGCTATCTGGTCTCCACCCACACCACCACGAACATGACGCCCGAGGAGATCCACAACCTGGGCCTTTCGGAAGTGAAGCGAATTCACACCGAGATGGAAAAGGTGATGAAGGAAGTGGGCTTCAAGGGCACGCTTGCCGAATTCTTCGTGTACATCAAGGAGGATCCAAAGTTCAAACCCGCCAGCCGAGAAGCGCTGACGCAGGGCTATTATGACATCGGCAAGCGGGTGGACGTGGCGCTGCCGAAGCTGTTCCGCACGGTGCCGAAGACTCCGCTGGAAATCCGTCCCTATCCGGCCTTCCTGGAAAAGGATTCGGCGGGCGGATCCTATATGCCCGGCCCGCCGGACGGATCGCGGCCCGGCATCTTCTATTTCAACGCCTATGATCTTCCCAGCCGCACCACGCCGGGGATGGAAACGCTGTACCTGCACGAAGGCAAGCCGGGGCACCATTTCCAGATCGCGCTGGCGCTGGAGAATGACAAGCTGCCGAGCTTCCAGCGCTTCGGCGGCAACACGGCCTTTGCCGAGGGCTGGGGCCTCTATGCCGAGAGCCTGGGCAAGGAACTGGGCATGTTCACCGATCCGTACCAATATTACGGCCGGCTGGACGACGAGATGCTGCGCGCCATGCGGCTGGTGGTGGACACCGGGCTGCATGCCAAGGGCTGGAGCCGGCAGCAGGCGATCGATTACATGCTCGCCAATTCCTCCCAGAGCCCGACCGACGTGGTGAACGAAGTGGATCGCTATGTCGCGATGCCGGGGCAGGCGCTGGCCTATAAGGTGGGCGACCTGCGCATCCAGGCCGCGCGTAAGCGGGCGGAAAAGGCACTTGGCAAGAACTTCGACATCCGCGCCTTCCACGAGCAGGTGCTGATGACGGGCGCGCTGCCGCTGGAAGTGCTGGACGCCAAGATCGATCGCTGGATCGCGAACGGCGGGAAGTAGCGCACCACTTCCTGCTGGTTAGGAAAAGGGCTTCCGGCGCGTGCCGGAAGCCCTTTCTCTTTGCCGATTAAGGCTTAGGCAGCCACGATCGGGCGGCGGCGACGGGCGGCGGCGCCCACCAGGCCGAAGCCGGCGATCAGCATCGCCCAGGTGGCGGGTTCCGGCACGGCGCCGGATTCGGTCGGCATCGGCGGCGCCTTCTGGAAGCCCAGCAGATCGCCCGAGACCGAGCCGATGTCGCCATTGTCGGCGGGCAGGATCGAGAGCGTCGCGGTGTTGAGCGAGTCCATCTCGATGAAGCCGCCATATTGCCCCGGATTCAGAATCAGATTGAAGGCGACATAGACCTCATAATATTTGTTGGTCTCCAGCGTCAGATAGTCGCCCAGCGTGAAGTTGAAGTTCTCGACGAAATCGAGGCCATATCCGTCCCCGTCCCACGAGGTGAACTGCCGGTCGTTGTAGAGCGCGTTTCCGGCATTGCTGCCGACGATGGTCCAGTCGTTCCAGGTGGCGCCGCTGCCGGCTTCATAGACGGCGAAATAGGCGTCTATACCGATGAAGCGGCTGTCGTTGGGATATTCGGCGCCCAGATCATATTGGTTGCTGTTGATCCAGCCGTCGAAATTCACGAAGAAGCCCACCGGGTTGTCCGAACTGCCGGTGTAGCGGATGGTGTCGCCGTAGATGGCGGTGGCGATCAGGAAGTTGCTGTTGGGGATTGCCGAGCTGACATAGGTCTTGATCTCGCCGGTCGGCATGTTGACATGCGCTTCCAGCCGGGTAGCGCCGTCGTTGAAGGTTTCCGAGCGGCTGGTGAGGCCGTTGAGCGACAGGCCGTCGACCATTTCGCCCTGGCCATATTGCAGCACCGGCCGCACGAAATAGGCCGCCTGCGCGGTACCGGCCGTCAGCAGCGTCACGGCGCCGGCCATCAGCATCGCGGACATGCGGAGTTTGCCGGCGATGCGGCTGGAAGTTTGATTACTGGAATTCATGGTCACGCCCCTGTTCGATCATGCCGGGGCCTGCCCCATGCAGCCCCTCGACTGCTGAAGCGGCAGGGCTGTCAAAAACGGGTCAGATAAATATGGTGAACAGCTGTTCGGCTTATTTGATCAGCCCCATCGGTGCCAGCCGCTTGGCGGCGGCCCGGGCGCCTTCCACATCGCCTTTCTCCAGCAGTGGCAGAATGGTGCGGGCATGTTTCTGCAGCAACATCTCGAACCCGTCCGACGGCGCTGTCTTCAAGCTCCGCTGCAGCAAAGCCTTTGCCTTGGGCGCATTGTCCGGAGAGAGGGTGAGCAGGTTGAGCGCGTAGAAATGTGGCACAAGGGGGTCGGCGCCAGGAAGCGCAATCGCCTTCTCATACAGGCGGATGGCTTCCGATTCCTTGGCGCCAAGTGCAGCGCCTGCTAGAAAACCGCCCAGCGATGCCACCGATTGCCCATGCCAGCCTGCCAATGCAGCGTTGGCCATAGGGTTGTCGGGATTGCGCGCCAGGATCGCCTCGAAATTGCGCCGGGCCTGCTTGGCAAGCGCAGGCGCCGAATCCAGCTTGGCTCGATAGCCGATGACGACGGCCTTGTTCAGCAACCCGTCGAAATTTCCGGGTGATTTTTGCAATACGACGTCGAAATCCAGCTGCGCCTGCTTCAAAAGTTCGCGCGCGACGGCCTTGTCGCTGGTTTGCAACGTGGCCCGGGCGAGCGTGGCCATGCCTGCGATCATAAAGCCGTCGGTTGTGGCTTGTGCGCGACCGACAACCGCTGCCTCGCGATAGTCACCGGCCTTGAACAATTCGTCCGGCGAATCGGCGGCGGCCACTGGGGCCGCGATCAGAAACAGCAGTGCCGCCCTGAGGATCATGCCGGCACTTCGCCCAACGCCTCGCCGATCAGGCGTCGGCTGTTTTCGATGCCATACAGCGCGAAGAAGGTGCCCATGCGCGGCCCCTGCGCAGAACCCAGCAGGATTTCATACAGCGCTTGGAACCAGCTGCGCAGCGGCTCGAAGCCATAGCGCTTGCCGATCTCATACACCTCGAACTGGATCGCCTCCGCATCGGCTTCCGGATGCCCTTGCAGCCAGACCTCGAGTTCACCCAGCGCTTCCCGCTCCCGCGCGTCGGGCGCGCGGCGTTGCAGGGTGGGGGCGACATGGTCGGCGTGGAAGGCGATGGCCGCATCGATCAGCGCCTTCAGCCGGGGGTCGCCCTCCGGGTCGCACTGCGGGGCGTAGCGCTTCAGATAGGCGCCCAGCATCTCCGCGTCCGTCGCGCCCGACACAGCCACAAGGTTCAGCAGCAGCGCGAAGGGCACGGGCGGCGCATAGGCCGGCGGCGGGCCGCCATGCACATGGAAGCTGGGGTTGCCCAGCTGCTCCTTCGGCGTCTGGTTCGGGAAGGCAGCGACGAACTGGAAATACTCGTCCATCGCCTTGGGGATCACCCCCAGATACAGCTTCTTCGCGGCGCGCGGCTGCTGGAACATGTAGAAGGCGAGGCTTTCCGGCGGGGCATAGCGCAGCCATTCCTCGATCGTCAGGCCGTTGCCCTTGGTCTTGGAAATCTTGGCGCCCTCGCCATCCAGGAACAGCTCGTAGTTGAACCCCTCCGGCGGCTTTTCACCTAGGATGCGGGTGATCTGGCTGGAGAGCTTCACCGAATCGATCAGGTCCTTGCCGGACATCTCGTAATCGACGCCCAGCGCCACCCAGCGCATGGCCCAGTCCACCTTCCATTGCAGCTTGCAATGGCCGCCGGTGACGGGAACGGTGACGGTCTCGCCGCTTTCGGGATCGGCATAGGAAATGGTGCCCGCCGCCTCGTCGCGCGCGGTCAGCGGCACCTGCAGCACCTTGCCCGTCGTGGGGGAAACGGGAAGGAAAGGGGAATAGGTCGCCTGCCGCTCCGCGCCCAGTGTGGGCAACATCACGGCCATGATCCGGTCATAGTTGGCCAGCACCTTCAGCAGCGTGGCGTCGAACCGGCCGGACTTGTAGCAATCCGTCGAACTCAGGAATTCATACTCGAATCCAAAGCTGTCCAGGAAGGCGCGCAGCCGGGCATTGTTGTGGGCGCCGAAGCTGTCGTGCGTGCCGAAGGGATCGGGCACCACCGTCAGGGGAAGGTCCAGCGCGGCCTTCAGCAACTCCTGATTGGGCAGGTGCGGCGGCACCTTGCGCATGCCGTCCATATCGTCGCTGAAGGCGATCAACCGGGTCTTCACGCCGGGGCACAGCAGCTGGAAGGCGCGGCGCACCATGGTGGTGCGCACCACTTCGCCGAAGGTGCCGATGTGGGGAAGGCCGGAGGGGCCATAGCCGGTTTCGAAGATCACGCCTTCGGCCGGGAATCCGTTCGGATAGCGCGCGATCAGTTTCCGCGCTTCCTCGAACGGCCAGGCCTTGCTCACCTGCGCTTCGTCGCGCAGAGCTTGCAATTGATTGGGCGAAAGGCTGTCGAGTCCGGTGAACATGGTCGCCCCTTTGCCTTATCCTGCCCTTGTTGCAAGTCATGCCGGTGTCTGGCGCGCCGATCCGGGCGGGCGCGTGGAGGCGGTTTCCCGCGCCGAGGCTGTGCGGCGGCTGGCCGATACCCCGCATCTGCTGCTGAATGCACCGCAGGTCGCGGCCCGGCTGGGGCTGCCCGAAGTCTCCGGACTGGACCTGCTGGAACTATGGGCCTTTGTGCGGCCGGCGATGTTTCTGGTGCCTTCTGCCCGGGGTCTCGCCGAATCTCTGGGGCTGGAGCTGCCCGCGCGGGACGCCGACGAGGCGGCTTTTCTGCAACTGGCGGCGGCGGCCCTGCTGGCGCAGATGGAAGACCGGGCATGGCCGCAGCGCGCGGGTGCGCGCGACAGTCTTGAGCGGTTGCACCGCAAGGGCTGGCTGTGGGCCAATCCGGCCGGGGAGGCGATGGGTGCAAGCCCGGCAGCGTCCTCCATCTTCGATGCGCTGCCTGAATGGCAGGATTCGCCGCCGCGCCTGCCGCCGCTGGTGCGGACCCATTCCGACGCGCAGGTGCTGGACCAGCTGGCGCGGCTGGCGGGGAACCGCCGCGAGCCGCGCGAGGGGCAGAAGGCCTATGCGCTGGCGGCCGCGCAGGCGTTCCAGCCGCGCGAGAGCCGCAACGGCCCCAATCTGGTGGTGGCGGAGGCCGGGACCGGGATCGGCAAGACTCTGGGCTATCTGGCGCCCGCCAGCCTGCATGCGGCCGAGACCGGCGAGCAGGTGTGGCTGTCCACCTTCACCCGCGCGCTGCAACGGCAGCTGAAGGCGGAAACGAGGCGCAGCCTGCCTGCCATGGTGGCGTCCGGGCAGGTCGTGGTGCGCAAGGGGCGGGAGAACTACCTCTGCCTGCTGAACCTTGAGGATGCGATGCAGGGCGCCTTCGCCGGGCGGCAGGGCGTGTTCGCGGAGATCGTGGCGCGCTGGGCGCGGTTCACCGCCGATGGCGACATGGTGGGCGGCGATCTGCCGGGATGGCTGCCGGGACTGTTCCGGCGCGGCGCGGCGCTGCCCGCGCTGACCGACCGGCGTGGGGAATGCATCCGGTCCGCCTGCCCGCATTACCGGCGCTGCTTCATCGAACGCTCGGTGCGCGAAGGCCAGAAGGCGAGCCTGGTGATCGCCAACCATGCGCTGGTGATGGCGAATGCGGTCAGGGCGCGTGCCGAGGGGCAGGGGCTGACCCGACTGGTGTTCGATGAAGGCCATCATCTGCATTCGGCGGCCGACAGCGCCTTTGCCGTCGTGCTGTCCGGCGGCGAGGCCATCGAGCTGAGGCGCTGGCTGCTGGGGCCGGACCGGCCGGGGCGGCGCAGCGGGCGCCGGCGCGGGCTGGCCGCCCGGCTGATGGACGTGACCAGCTATGATGGCGAAGGCGGCACCGCGCTGGAAGAAGTGCTGCATCTGGCCACCGAACTGCCCGGCGCGGACTGGCTGAACCGTGTGGGCGCGGGCGAGCCGGACGGCCCCATCGAGACGCTGATCGCGGCCATCCGCACCCATGTGCTGACCCGCGCGACCGACGACGAGCGCGGTTTCTCGCTGGAAACGGAGATCGCCAGCCTGACCCCAGGCCTGCCCGAAGCGGTGGACGGGGCGGCTGCCTGCCTGTCACGCATGGCGCGCGCCATGATCCAGCTGAAATCCCGACTGCTGGCGCTGGCGGAGGAGCGGCCGGAATGGCTGGACCAGCCCGGAATCGCCCGACTGTCGGCGGCCGCCGAAGGGCTGCAATTGCGGCTGGATCTGGTGGGGGCCTGGCAGCGGCTGCTGGCCCGTGTCGCGGGGGAGCCGGAGGCGGATTTCGTCGACTGGTTCGCGCTGATCCGCGCCGAGGGGCGGGAGATCGACTGTGGCATCTGGCGGCACTGGCTGGACCCGCTGAAGCCGCTGGCGGGCGCCGTGCTGGCCCCGGCGCATGGCGTGCTGGTCACCTCTGCAACCCTGGGCGATCCGCCCGAAGCGGCGGCCGGGGCCGGGCATCTGGATGTGACGCCGAAGCTGTTCCGGGTGGCGAGCCCGTTCGACTATGCCCAACAGGCGCGTATCTTCATCGTGACCGACGTGGAGCGCGGCAACACCGCCAGCCTCGCCCATGCCTATCATGCCCTGATCGAGGCGGCGGGCGGCGGCACGCTGGGGCTGTTCACCGCCATCGCCCGTCTGCGCGCGGTGCACGCCCGTCTGGCGGACCGCATGGCGCGCGCAGGGCTGCCGCTGCTGGCGCAGCATGTGGATGCGGTCGATACCGGCACGCTGGTGGATCTGTTCCGGGCCGACCCCCGCGCCACCCTGTTCGGCACCGATGCCCTGCGCGACGGGGTGGATGTGCCCGGCGAATCTCTGAGGCTGATCGTGTTCGAAGGCGTGCCATGGTCCCGCCCGACCATCCTGAACGCGGCGCGGCGTGCAGCCTTCGGGGGCAGCGCGCATGAGGAAATGGCGGTCAGGCACCGATTGTCCCAGGCGTTCGGGCGCCTGATCCGATCGGCGGACGATCATGGGGCGTTCGTGTTGCTGGGCGCCTCCACCCCCAGCCGGCTGCTGTCGGCGTTCCCGCCCGATGTGCCGGTTTCGCGGGTGCCGCTGTCGGACGCCGCTGCGGCCATCCGCGAGTTCCTGGGGCAGAGGGATTGTGCCGGGCAATTGGCGCCTTTAGGACAGGCGGGACGGGAGCCTGACTGACCCTATGAAGCGTCTCAATCTGTTGCGCCACGCGAAATCCAGCTGGGACGATCCGGTCGAGCGGGACTTCGACCGGCCACTGAACGGCCGGGGCCATCGCGCCGCGCGCCGCATGGGCGAATGGCTGAAGGAACAGGGGCTGGCCTTTGACGCCGTGATCGCCTCGCCCGCGCTGCGCATCCGCCAGACCATCGAGGGCGTGGAAGCCGGGCTGGGCCGCAAGCTGGCGCCTGCATTCGACAAGCGCATCTACATGGCCTCTGCTGCATCGCTGTTCGATCTCGTGCGCGAAACGCCGGACAGCGTGGAGACGCTGCTGCTGATCGGCCACAATCCGGGGCTGGAAGACTTGCTGCTGCTGGCGACCGAGGAAGATGTCTCGGCTCTCAGGGCCGAAGCCGAGATCAAGTATCCCACTGCCACCTTCGCCACCATCGAGCTGGATGCGGAAAGCTGGGCGGCGGCGGAAGAGCATATGGCGGGTCGGCTGGTGACGTTCGTGCGCCCGCGCGACCTCGATTCCACCCTCGGTCCGGACGATTGACGCGGGAAGGCGAGCCACGGGCTTGCCGTTCCCCCGTCTCCCCCGCTACCAGCAGCGCAGATGGCCGTCGCCGACACTCTTTTCCGCCCGCTGATCGCGCTGGGCAGCTTCGCGCTTTCGTTGCTGGCCGGCATCGGCCGGCTTGCGATCTTTGCCGCGAAAGCCGTGCGCGCCGTGCTGACACCGCCCTGGTATCCCGCGCGCCTGTTCGAGCAGATGGCGCTGATCGGCTGGTTCTCGCTGCCGGTGGTTGGCATGACAGCCGTCTTCACCGGCGCCGCGCTCGCGCAGCAGATCTATGTGGGCGGGCAGCGCTTCTCTGCGGAATCGACGGTGCCCGCCGTCACCGTGATCGCCATGGTGCGCGAACTGGGCCCGGTGCTGGCCGGCCTGATGGTGGCCGGCCGCGTCTCCTCGGCGATTGCCGCCGAGCTGGCGACGATGCGCGTGACGGAACAACTGGATGCGATGGTGACGCTGCGCACCGACCCCTGGCGCTATCTGATCGCGCCGCGGATCGTGGCGGCCACGCTGATGATGCCGGTGCTGGTGGGTGTCGCCAACATTATCGGCATTCTGGGCGGTTATGCGCTGGCGGTTTACCGGCTGGGGTTCAACGGCAGCACCTATCTCGCCACCACCATGCGCTATCTGGAAACGGACGATGTCGTGTCGTCGCTGGTGAAGGCTGCCGTGTTCGGCTTCCTGCTGGCGCTGGCTGGCTGCTATCATGGCTATCGTTCGGGCGGCGGCGCGGCCGGCGTGGGGCGTGCCACCACCAACAGCGTGGTCACCGCCTTCATCCTGATCCTGATGTTCAACCTGGCCATTACCGTCGCGGTGTTCGGCGGATGAGCGTGCCCCGCATCTCTATCCGGGGCCTGAAGAAGGCCTTCGGGCCGAAGGTCGTGCTGGACGGCGTCGATCTGGATGTGGCGGTGGGCGAAAGCCTCGTCATCATCGGCGGCTCTGGCACCGGCAAATCGGTGCTGCTGAAGTGCATCCTGGGGCTGATCCAGCCCGATGCCGGCTCCATCAAGCTGGACGGTCAGGAACTGGTGGGCCTGAAGGGCAAGGCGCTGGAGCAGGCCCGAGCCCGCTTCGGCATGCTGTTCCAGGGCGGGGCGCTTTTCGATTCGCTGCCCGTGTGGCGCAACGTCACCTTCGCGCTGACACAGGGCAAGCTGGGCAGCGGCGCCGAAATGCACCGGCTGGCGGTGGAAAATCTCACCAAGGTCGGGCTGGAGCCGCGCGTGGCGGACCTGCGGCCGTCGGAGCTGTCGGGCGGGATGCAGAAGCGCGTCGCGCTGGCCCGCGCCATCGCCGCCAGCCCGGAAATCCTGTTCTTCGACGAACCCACCACCGGGCTCGATCCGATCCGCGCCGACACCATCAACGCGCTGATCCGCCAGCAGGTGAGCGCAATGGGCGCCACCGCGCTGACGATCACCCACGACATGGCCTCCGCCCGGCACATCGCCGACCGCATCGCCATGCTGCACGGCGGCCGCATCCTGTGGGACGGGCCGGTCTCCGAGCTGGACAACAGCGGCAACGCGTTTGTGGACCAGTTCGTGCATGGCCGGTCCGAAGGGCCGATCACGGCCGGCGCGAACGTCTGAGGGTGTAAGGAAGGGGCTCTGCCCCTTCACCCCGGCAGGGAGATGATCTCCCTGCACCCACATTCGTAAGCTACTCGTTTGAGATTGTGCTGACGGTGCGATTTGATTGCCTGCGGCGCGAGCGAGTTCCAGCGCCGCAGGCAATCAAACCAGCTCACGCACGCAAAATCAGTGCAGCGCGCAACGCCAACGTTGAGGGTGCAGGGAAATCATTTCCCTGCCCGCCGGAGGCAAAAAAGCCTTCGCCGAACCCTCCTCTCAACCCGCCGCCCGACCGTCCGTTACAATCGTTAACTTGGCTTCGGAGGCCGGCTGCCATCAGGATGCAATCGCGGCCGCGCATCTTTGGGGTGGGCGGAGTCGCGAAAGGTTCGGGACATGAGCGTGATGATGTCGAACAGGCAGATACTGCTGATCGCGATGGCGCTGGGTTTCCTCGGCGGCTTTTCCTTTGTCGCTGCCGCGAACAGCTTCGGCGGCGGCGAGACCGGGGTTTACAGCACCGCCGAGTGATCGTCGCCGATCCGGGCTTCATCCTCGGACGCCTGCATCGCCCACAGATCTGAATAGAGACCGTTTTCGGCCAGCAGTTGCGCGTGGGTGCCGCGTTCCACGATGGTCCCGCCGCGCATCACAAGAATCTGATCAGCATCGACGATGGTGGACAGGCGGTGCGCGATCACCAGCGTGGTGCGGCCTTGTTCCGCCAGTTCCAGTGCATCCTGAATTCCGGCCTCGGTGGCGGAATCGAGTGCGCTGGTGGCTTCGTCCAGGATCAGGATGGGTGGGTTCTTCAGCAGGGTGCGGGCGATTGCCACGCGCTGCTTTTCTCCGCCGGAGAGCTTCAGGCCACGCTCGCCGACCTTGGTGTCATAGCCGTCCGGCAGGGATTCGATGAAACCGGCGATCTGGGCGGAGCGGGCGGCGGCGGCCACATCTGCCGGGGTCGCGCCGTCTCGGCCATAGGCGATGTTGTAGCCGATGCTGTCGTTGAACAGCACGGTATCCTGCGGGACGATGCCAATGGCGGCGCGCAGCGAGGTCTGGGTGATGTCGCGCAGGTCCTGCCCGTCGATCAGGATGCGGCCCGCCTCCACGTCATAGAAGCGGAACAGTAGTCGGGCGATGGTGGACTTGCCGCTGCCTGACGGACCGACGATGGCGGTGCGGGTGCCGGCGGACACCGTGAAGCTGATTCCGTTCAGGATTGTGCGTTCGGGTTCATAGCCGAAGCGCACGGCCTCGAAGCGGATTTCGCCGGCCACCACGGCCAGCGGATGGGCGTTGGGGGCGTCTTCGATCTCGGTTTCGGAATCGATGAGCGCGAACATGGCGGCCATGTCGACCAGCCCCTGCCGGATGGTGCGATAGACCATGCCCAGCAGGTCCAGCGGGCGGAACAGCTGGGTGAGCAGCGTGTTGACCAGCACCACGTCGCCGGTGGAGAATCTGCCCTGGCTCCAGCCCCAGACGCTGTAGGCCATGGCGCCCGCCATCAGCAGGTTGGTCAGCAGCGACTGGCCGATGTTCAGGAACGCCAGCGAATTTTCGGACTTTACCGCCGCGTCGGCATAGCGGCGGGCGACGCGGCCGTAATAGTCGCTCTCGCGCCCCTCAGCCGTGAAATATTTCACCGTTTCATAGTTCAGCAGGCTGTCCACGCTGCGCGCGACCGTGGCGGTGTCCAGGTCGTTCATCTCCTCGCGCAGGGCATTGCGCCAGTCCGTCACCTTCTGGGTGAACAGGATATAGGCGACGACCATCACGCCGGTCGCGAGCACCAGTTCCACGCCGAAGCGGGTCCAGAAGATCACGGCCACGGCTGCCAGCTCGATCAGCGTGGGGGCAATGTTGAACAGCAGGAAATACAGCATCACGTCGATGGACTTGGTGCCGCGTTCCACCACCTTCGCCAGCGCGCCGGTGGAACGGTTCATGTGGAAGCGAAGCGACAGCCGGTGCAGGTGCGCGAATACATGTTCGGCCAGCCGCCGTGTGGCATCCTGCCCGACGCGTTCGAACACCACATTGCGCAGATTGTCGAACAGCACCGATCCGAAGCGCGCACCCGCATAGGCGACCACCAGCGCGATGGCGACCATGGCGCCGGATTCGAGGCCCGGCGCCATCCGGTCGACCGCGCCCGCATACAGGAAACCCATGGACAGCTGGATCGCCTTGGAGACCAGCACCAGCGCCAGCGCGATCACGATGCGCAGCTTCAGCTGCGGCTGATCCGCCGGCCACAGATAGGGCAGGAAGCGCTTCAGCGTCGCGAAGCCGGGTTCGGCTGGCGGCTGGGGCTGGGCAGGGACGGGCGGACTCACGCCCCGCCATGTGGCATTGCGGCGCGCCGCCCGCAATGCCACATGGAAGCTATGTCAAATCCCCCCATGAAGGCGGTCATCGTGCCGGTCACCCCGCTGCAGCAGAATTGCACGCTGATCTGGTGCACGGAAACCATGAAGGGCGCCTTCACAGATCCGGGCGGCGATCTCGATCATCTGCTGAAGGTGGCGGCCGAGCAGGGCGTCACCATCGAGAAGCTGCTGGTGACGCACGGCCATATCGATCATTGCGGGCTGACCGGCGTGCTGGCCGAGCGGCTCGGCGTGCCCATCGAAGGCCCGCACCCGGACGACAAATTCTGGATCGACATGAACCCGACGGTGGGCGCGCAATATGGCATCGCCGGCGCCACCGCCTTCACGCCGGACCGCTGGCTGCACGACGGCGACCAGGTGACGGTCGGCAATCTGACGCTGGATGTCTATCACTGCCCCGGCCACACGCCGGGCCATGTGATCTTCCACCACCCGCCCTCGAACCTTGCCATCGTGGGCGATGTGCTGTTCCAGGGCAGCGTCGGCCGCACCGATTTCCCCAAGGGCGATTTCCAGCAGCTGGTCGCCAGCATCACCAGCCGGCTCTGGCCGCTGGGCAACCAGACCGCCTTCGTGCCCGGCCACGGCCCCATCAGCACCTTCGGGCGGGAGCGTCAGACCAATCCTTTCGTCGGCGACGCCGTGCTGTGACAATTCCCGGCCCGGATGGTCTGCCGCGCTGCAGCTGGGGCACCGCCACGCCGGACTATCTCGCCTATCATGACACCGAATGGGGTTTCCCCGTCTCCGACGACCGGCGACTGTTCGAGAAGTTGAGCCTGGAAGCCTTCCAGTCCGGTCTCAGCTGGCGCACCATCCTGATGAAGCGGGAAAATTTTCGGGCTGCCTTCCACGGCTTCGACATCGACCGGGTGGCTGCCTTCACCGAAACGGATGTGGCACGGCTGCTGCAGGATGCCGGCATCGTGCGCCACCGTGGCAAGATCGAGGCGGTGATCAACAATGCCGCCCGTGCACGGGAACTGATCGCGGAGCAGGGCTCGCTCGGTGCCTATATCTGGCGGTTCGAGCCTGAGCCCGGGGCGCAGCCGCGTCTCGCTTCCACGTCCGCCACTTCCATCGCCTTGTCTAAGGATCTGAAGAAACGCGGCTGGCGCTTCGTCGGCCCCACCACGGTCCATGCCTTTCTGCAGGCGATGGGGCTGATCAACGATCATGCCGAAGGCTGTGTGATCCACGACCGGGCCGCCAGGGCGCGGGCGGCCTTTCACCCGCCCCTGCGGTAAGGCCGCAAAAGCCAGCCTCGACAGACCTGGAGCGGCCGAAAACCGCTCTAGTGTCGCGTCAGCCCCACCGCATAGCTCGTCATGGAAAGCGACCCCATGGTGCGGCCCTCGAACATCGTGTCGACCGTCTCGCCGCTTTCAGCTGCCAGGCCGGCAGCCGTCAGCACCGGGATGAAATGGTCCGGCGTGGGAATGGACGGGCGGGCATCCGGGTGGCGCAGGCTTTCCAGGATGTCGCCGGGGCGCTCGCGCATCAGCTGCTCGACATGCAGGTCAAAGCGGTCGGCCCAGTCGGCGCCCTTGTCGCCGGCGTGCCAGTCGATGCGGCCCAGATTGTGCACGACATTGCCGCTGCCGATGATCATCACGCCCTTGTCGCGCAGGGGCGCCAGCCGCCGCGCGAGATCCAGATGATGCTCGCCGCCCTTCGTCGCATCGATGGAGAGCTGCACGACCGGAATGTCGGCATCCGGGAACAGATGGGCCAGCACGCTCCAGGTGCCATGGTCCAGCCCCCATTGCGTTTCATCCAGCGAAACAGGGGTGGGCTTGGCGATCTCCGCCACCTCGCGCGCCACATCGGGCGCGCCGGGCGCGTTATACTGGAAGGCGAACAATTCAGGCGGAAAGCCGCGGAAATCATGGATGGTGCGCGGGCGCGGCATCGCGGTGACGGCGGTGGCGCCGATATACCAGTGGGCCGACACCACAAGCAGCGCACGCGGCCGCGGCAGTTCGGTGCCCAACGCGCGCCAACCGTCCGTCCAGACGTTGCGGTCAAGCGTGTTCATCGGGCTGCCATGGCCGATGAAGAGGGCGGGCATACGGGATGTCTGGTCTGTCATGCGGCTAATTTGGGGTTTGACGGCCCACATGCAACTGTAATGATCCGAATGCATCGTTTCAAAAAAGAAAGGCCCGCCCGGATGATCCGGACGGGCCCCTTTCCTGTGCGGGATCGGCTCAGTTCGCGGCCGGTTCCGCGGCTGCCGGCGCAACTTCACCGGCATCCTTGATCTTCACTTCCACCTTGCGCTCGTTCGCCATGGTGGCTTCGTCGGCGACGATGTCGGCCGGCTTGTCCAGATCGATGCGGTCGGCACCGATCCCGGCTGCCACCAGCGCATCGCGCACCTTGGTGGCGCGATCCTTGGCGAGCTGGGCGTTGAAGGCGGCATCACCGCGCGGATCGACATAGCCGGAAACCGACAGCTTCGAATCCGGATGGCTGTCCAGATATTCCTTCAGCTTGGCCGATTCCGGCGTCAGCTCGTTGGAAACGTCGCTCTTGGCGGTCTCGAAATAGACGACCAGCAGCGGCTTTCCGTCCAGCAGGCGGGAGATCAGGCCCGAGCCCGTCGGGATCACCGGCTCAGGTTCCGGCGCGGGCGCCGGTGGCGTGATCACAGCACCGCGCACATCGACGTTCGTGGTGAGAGGCTTCGGGCACAGGATGCCCAGCAGGCAGAGCAGCAGCAGGGCGGCTGCGGTGCCAAGGCCCAGCCAGATCGGCAGTTTGGAAGCGCCGCCGGTTGCAGTGGCTGTCGCGGTCGGCAGGCTGGAAAGCAGGCCCTGCGCGCCGATAATCGGGCCGGTCACGTCCTGGCTCTTCTTGTAGCTCGCTGTGGCGCGGCTGCCGATCACTGCGGCCGGCAGGCCGAAGAAGGCGGCGAGCTTGGTGAAATCACCGGCCAGCACCGACTTCGCTTCGTCGATGAAGCCGATCAGGCGCGATTCCGAAAAGCTCTCCCCGGCTTCCGTCAGCTTGGCGGCCAGTGCCGGCGCGTCAGCCGAAGCCAGCGCCTCGACCGATCCGACGTCGGCGCCTTGCAGGCGGGCGGCGGTCGCTTCACCGATGCCGGCAAGGCCGGTGACCGGCAGGCGGCCCGCGATCAGCTTCTGCCCGACATCCAGGAATTCCGCGATCCAGCCGTTTTCCAGCAGCTTGGCCTGGAACGGCCAGGTGGTGGGGGAGGCGATGGCGAAGGCGCTGCCGCCGGCCGCCAGGATCTTCGAGATGTCCGCCGGCGTCAGGCTGGCGATCTGGCCGAAGCTGTGGATGCCATTCTTGTGGAACAGCTCGGCGATCTGCGGGCCGACGCCCTCGATGGCTTCCAGCTGGTCCGCCAGATGGGTGGTTTCCGTCTTCACGGTAACCGACTTGCCCTCGAAATCGCCGAGGCCCAGCGCAGTCGCGGTGGATGTGGCGGTGCTGCCCAGCAGGCGGGCCAGCACGCCCCCCAGCGCAACACCGAGCGCGAGCCAGAACAGGATAGACCACAGTCCGGCATTCAATATGTTCGCAAGCATCGCAATTGACCCCCAAGGTTAACGATGCTCGCGACGTTAGACCTGCCAATTCTGATGGCAAGTCCGTTTGTCGCGGAATTTACGAGCCATGCACAAACAATTCGCCCTGCCGCACATCCAGCGGCGGCGGCACGAACAGATCCGTGCGCAGCCGGGGCACCGGACCGTCCAGACCGAACCGTCGCCGGGCCGCAGCGAAACGGCTCGCCATCAGCCGCCCCCATTCGCCCTGCGGCCGCATCCGCTCCCCGAAACGCGGGTCATTCAGGCCGCCGCCGCGCATGGCTCGGATGCCGTTCAGCACCTTATCCTTGCGGTCCGGCCGGTTGGCCTCCAGCCAGGCCTCGAACAGCGGCGCGACTTCGTGGGGCAGGCGCACCGGGATGGTCATGGCGCCCACAGCCCCGGCCTCAGCGGCCGCCTCCAGTATCGATTCCAGCTCATGGTCATTCAGCCCGGGGATCATGGGCGAGGCAGACACGAACACCGGCACACCCGAATCCGCCAGCGCACGGATGGCTCTCAGGCGTCGGTGCGGAGCGCTCGCGCGCGGCTCCATCGCGCGGGCAAGCGCCGCGTCCAGCGTGGTGACGGACAGCATCACCATGGTCAGGCCCAGCGCCGCCAGCCCCGCGAACAGCGCGGCGTCCTCCACCGCGCGCGCCGACTTGGTGGTGACGGAAACCGGGTGGCGGCAGGCCAGGCACAATTCCAGCACGGCGCGGGTAATGCGGAAGTGCGCTTCGATGGGCTGATAGGGATCGGTGTTGGTGCCCATCGCCAGCACCTCGCACCGATAGCCGCGCTTCGCGAACTCGGCGCGCAACAACGCGGGGCCCGTGGGCTTGGCGAACAGCTTGCTCTCAAAATCGAGGCCCGGCGACAAATCATGATACGCGTGCGTCGGCCGCGCAAAGCAATAGATGCAGCCATGCTCGCAGCCGCGATAGGCGTTGAAGCTGCGGTCGAAGGGAATGTCCGGGCTGTCGTTGCGGTTCAGCGCCGTGCGCGGGCGCTCGATCTGCACGCTGGTCTTGAAGGGTGGCAGCTCGCCTTCCTCCGCTGCCCAGTCCAGCCAGTCCCCCTCGGCCTCGCGCGCGGGCAGGTTGAAGCGGCTGCTCAGCTGGTTGTCAGGGGCACCACGGCCCTTCGGAGTCTGCATCACTGAAATGGAACATATAGAGAACAGATTCGCAAGCCCACCCGTCAGCCGGGCTGCGCATTGCGCACCAGCTGCTGATAGACCGACAGCCGGTCGGTCACCTGCCAATGCCCGATCAGCCGATCGTCGGGATCAAAGCCGTAGGCCGTCGCGCCCGACATGCGGATGATGCGGCCGCTCGCCGGAAAGCCGGGCAGGTCGCCCAGATGCGTCGCCGCCCACAGCCAGGTCATCACCACGGTGTCGCCATCCGCGAACAGGCCGACGATTTCGAAGCGCTGACCAGGAAATGCCGCGCGGGATTGGCGCAGGCGGTCGCGAAATCCGTCCCGATCCAGCGTCTGGCCATCCCAGCCGTCACCGGGGTCGTGGGCGATCCGGTAGGCGGGCGCCAGATAGCGGGCCACGACGGCTTCGTCGCCCTCGTCCCACACCGCCCGGATGAAATCGGCAAGCAGGCCTTTGCGCCACTCGTTGCGTGTCATCCTTCAATCCTCCGCCGCCTGGAGCAGGTGCAGCGCATGGGCGGAAATGTCCGGCGGCCAATCCTGCATCTTTGCCGCGAGCGTCGGCCGGTCATCGGCGAACAGGGCCCGAATGGCCTCCTCGTAGCAGGGCAGGTCTCCGGCGATTGCCGTCAGGAAGCGATAGCAGCGCTCCTGCAGGGCGCGGCTGCGGCCGGCGCCGCCATCGGCCTTGCGCGCATCCTCCACCAGCCGCCGCAGCGTGGCCGAGGCACCCCCCGGCTGGGCCGACAGCCAGTCCCAATGGCGCGGCAGCAGCGTGACTTCCCGGGGTACCACCCCCAGTTTCGGCCGGCCGGGCGCGCGGGGCGCGGGCAATTCCGCCGACGTTGGCAGCCGGGCGACAATCTCGGCTTCCGTTCCGCGCAGATCCAGATCGATCACACGGCCTGTCGCATCGTCGAAAATCAGCACTGCCGTGTCGGGCACGGCCCGCTGGAAGCGGCGGACGGCCAGCGCAACCTCTGCCAGAGGTCCGGCGGCAATGCGGGTGGAGTTGGCAAAGGCGGTCGCAATCATTCCATCCGGATAAAATAGAGATTGCGATCTGTCAATTTATCCGGGTAATATAGAAATATGACACAGTCAGTCCCCCCTGCAGATCGCAAAGCGCAAATTGCGGCCTGGAAAGAGCGTCGGGTGACGGCCGGGGTTTACGCTCTGCGCTGCCCGGCCGCCGACGGCCTCTGGATCGGGCGCGCGCCCGACATTTCCACCATCGAGCGACGCATCCGTTTCACCCTCCGCTCGAGCGGCAGCGCGCAGCGCGACCTGCAGGCCGCCTTCACAGCCCATGGCGATGAAGCGCTGTCATTCGAGGTTCTGGAGCGGCTGGAACCCGATGCCGATGGCCCCGTGCCGGATTATCTGCTGCGAAGCCGCCACGAGAGCTGGCTGGCCCGGCTCGGTGGAAAACGCATCTGAAAGGCGCCCGTCAGAGCCAGCCTTTTTTCTTGAACCACAGATAAGGCAGCACCGCCGACAGCACCATCATCCCCAGCGCCATCGGATAGCCATAGGGCTTGTCCAGCTCCGGCATGAAATGGAAGTTCATGCCATAGACCGACGCAACCAGCGTCGGCGGCAGGAAGATCACCGCCGCCACAGAGAATATTTTCACAATGGCGTTCTGCTCGATGGAAATCCGCCCCAGCGCGGCGTCCAGCAGAAATCCGGTGTGGCTGGTCAGATAGGTGCAGTTTTCCGACAGGCTGGACAGGTCGCGGGTCACCGATTTCAGCTGGTCCCGCCCCATCTTGTCCGGCCGATAGACATGGGTCTTGCCGTTCTCGTCCGCCTCGGCGGTCGCCACCTGCAGGAAGCTCGCCGCCCGGCCCAGCGTCACCAGCGAATCATGCACCTTGTTCAGCACGAACTGGGTGGTGCCGATCCGCCGCAGGATGGTCTGCAGGTCGCTGTTGGAAAGCCGCAGCGTCTTGGGCCGGTCCCGCCCGAAGATCTGCGCCGACAGGCTGTCGATCTCGCTGCCCATGCGCTCCAGGATGTCGGCGGTGCGGTCCACCACATTCTCGATCAGCCGATACAGCAGGGATCGGCTGCTGGTGCCCGCCGCCACCTTGGTGCAGCTCTGGTCCAGCGACCGGAAGGCGGACGGATCCGAATAGCGCACGGTCACCAGCCGGTCCGGCATCAGGATCAGGCTCACGGGAACCGCCGCCGGCTCATGGCTGTCTACGCCCACCACCAGCAGCACGTTCATCACCTGCGCCTGCCCGTCACGATAGACCCGGCTGGAGGCTTCGATCGCAGTCATGTCCGCCTTGTCGGGCAATGAGATGCCAAGCGCGGCTTCCACAGCCTGCCGCTCGTGCGGCAGGGGAAAGGCCAGATCGACCCAGACGGCCGCGCGAATCTGGTCGGCCGTGGGAAGCGGCGCCGCCGGCGATCCGCCGGCTGACAATTCCACGCTGAGGCCGGGGGTGGGGGCGTCCGGCAGATGCAGGCGCAGCATGGGCGCCTTACAGGCCGGGCGGCGGGACCAGCCCGATGGAGTGCATCACCAGCGCCTGAGACAGCAGCACGAACAGCCAGTGCAGGCTGTCCGCCGCGGCCAGATGGCCGGGCATGCCGCGAAAGCGCAAATTCACCATCAGCGCGGGCACCAGCAGCCCGATCCACAGCAGCACAGGGGTGGTCACCGCCATCACCCAGGGCTGCGCCAGCTGCGGTGCAATGATCAGCGCGCCGGCGAGGATGCAGGCCAGCCAGAACTCGGCAATGGCCGACAGCAGCAGGAAGTCGATGCCGGGCTTGTCCCCAGGCCTGGAGATCAAGAAGTGAAGAAGACCGACCAACAGACCGACCGCTGCCGCCAGCGTGATCGGCAGAAGGTTGAGATTGATATACTCCACGACCCTGCTCCTCTTGCCGGGGCTTCGTCAAACCTCGCGCAGCCGTGGCATGAGTTCAACGAAATTACAAGGCATGTGCCGGTTATCCAGTTGGGTTGACAGGATTTCATCCCAGCCGTCCTTCACCGCCCCGGTGCTGCCCGGCAGCGCGAACACATAGGTGCCGCGCGCAACCCCGGCCACCGCGCGGGACTGGATGGTGGAGGTGCCGATCTTCGCGAAGCTCAGCCAGCGGAACAGCTCGCCAAAGCCGGGGATCAGCTTGTCGCAGAGCGCTTCCACCGCTTCGGGCGTCACATCGCGCCCGGTCACGCCGGTGCCGCCGGTGGAGATGATCACGTCGACCTCCGGGTTTTCCACCCAGCCCGCCATGATATCCACGATCAGGTCGGCGTCGTCGGCCACGATGGCGCGATCCGCCAGCACATGGCCGGCCGCCGTGATGCGCGCCGCCAGCGTATCGCCGCTCCTGTCATCGTCGGCCGTCCGCGTGTCGGATACGGTGAGGACGGCGATGCGAACCGGTATGAAGGGCCGGTTCTCGTCGATCGGCATCAGCGCGGAGAGGGCTGGGTGATGGGGAACAGCGGCCATTTGTTGGCCGCGACAGAGGCAATACTCTGACTAGTGGCGGCGGCGCGCTTCGGTTCCTGCACGGCCTCCTTCGCCTGATACAGCCAGTAATTGCGCATCACCACTTCCACATAATGGCGCGTCTCGCGGAAAGGGATGCTCTCGATGAACAGCAGCACGTCGCCATTGTCGCGCACGCCGCCGTTGTTCCACTTCTGCACCGATCCCGGCCCGGCGTTATAGGCCGCGATCACCTTGGGCAGGAAGCCGCCGGTGTGCGGGCTGTCGCGCAGCATCTCCAGATAGGATTGCCCGAATTCCACGTTGAACGACGGGTCCGCCAGCTGCTCCGGCGTCGGGTCCAGCTCCAGCGCCTTGGCCAGATCGCGCGCGGTGCCGGGCATGATCTGCATCAGCCCCTTGGCCCCCACGCCGGACCGGGCCGAGGTGATGAACTTCGATTCCTGCAGCGCATGGGCAAAGACAAGGCTGCGATCCACCCGCCAGCCGCGCACCGGGCGCCAGTCCGGCGTGGGGAAGCGGGCCGACATCGGCGGCATCATGCCGGGGGGCGGGTTCTGCGCCAGCCAATATTGGGTGGCCGGCAGGTTCAGCCGCGCGGCCAGCCGCAGCACCGGTTCATAGGTGTCGTTGGCGGTGGCGGCCGCCAGATGGCGAAGCTCGCGGTCGGCAAGGCCCAGCTGGCCGATCTCCACCAGCGCCACCGCGCGCGAGGCGCCCGGATGACCCTTCAGCGTGGTCCAGTCGGCCTGGATGAAATCGGGCTCCCGCCAGTCGATATTCGGTTCAAGGCCAAGGGCATAGCTCGCAAGCAGGCCATAAAAGCCGTCGCGGTCGCGGGCGATGGCGGATTTCAGCCGCTCCGTCTGCAGCCAGGGCTTGCCCGCCCGCACCCAAGTGCGCGCCGCCCAATAGGCCCCGGCCGAGCGCAGGTCGTTGGAGGCGGTATAGACCTGCGAGATGGCATCGAAATGCTTCGCCGCCGTCTCCCAGTCCATCAGGCGGAAGGCGGCAAGGCCCGCGACCCAATGACCCATCGCGGCCCATTCGCTCTGCCCGTCAGACGCCCGCGCGCCGAGCTTCAGCGCCAAGCTGTCGTTCAAGTCCAGATAGGCGTCCCACGCAGCGCGCTGCGCCCATTCGCTGCGCACTTCGGCAGTGAGCTGCGGGCCATAGCGATCCAGCAAATTCTCGACTTCACCGGGATTGTTGGCCGCTATCGCGGCCTTCGCCGCCGAGGCGAAGACCTGATCGTTGTTGTTTTCCAGACGGGCCCCGCGCGGACCCATCGGTGGTGTCAGCCGCACTGGCACCAGCTGCTTCGTGCGTGACAGCGGCGGCAGGTCCGTCGCACCCGCCTTCCGGGCGAGGCCTGCGATGGTGCCGGCCTGCGGCGCATCCGGATTTTGCTCCAGGAAGGCGACAAGCCGCATCAGTCCGGCGCTTGAGCCTTGCGCGAGCAGAATCTGCGCTTCGGCGGTGGGATGCAGCAGCCCGCGCGGCATGGCCGCCAGTTCTGCCGACGCCGCGCTGGTCTGGCCCTTGTCGAGCGCGCGGAACACGCGACCATAGGCTTCGCGCTGGGCGGCAGACAGCTGGGCGGGCACCGAGCGTTCGGCCGCCGTGAACGGCGACCTCAGCGGCGAGGCGGTGACTTCGATAGTCTCTTGCGCGGCCGCGGGGGCGGCGAGCAACAGAGCGGAGGCGAGAAGCAGAATTTTCACTGGGTGATCCTGTGCTTCAGCGCCAGCAGGTCGGCCCAGGCATGGGCTTTCTCCTCGGGCCGGCGAAGCAGATAGGCGGGGTTGAAGCTGGCGAGCGCGGGAATGCTGCCTGCGCCCGCATCGACGGACAGCCAGCTTCCCCGCAGCCGGGTGATGGGGGCGGTTTCGCCGGTGAGAGACTGGGCCGCGCTGGCACCCAGCAGCAGCAGATGGCGGGGACGCGCCAGCCGGATATGGGCGAGCGTGAGGGCCATGTCGTCCGCGATATCCTCGGGCGCGGCGGGCCCGGGGGTGGCGCGGCGCGGGCAGAGCAGGGCGATGTAACTGCTGCTGCGATCCCGCCCGATGGCGGCCAGCATGCGATCGAGGAAGATACCGGCCGGGCCGGAAAAGGGCCGGCCGCTGCGCAGGTCCTCGGCCGACGGCGCCTCGCCCACGATCATCAGGCCGGATTCGGCATTGCCGTCCGCAAATGGCGCGCGCGGATGGCGGCGGGCGACTTCGGCGCTGAGGTCCGCCAGCGTGGCGGCATCGTTCCACCAGCCCTGCTCAGCGGTGCGGGGCGTGGCAACTGTGGCGCGGCGGGGTTGGGCAGGTGCGGCTTCCGGCAGCTCCTCGGCGGCCGGGCTGAACCAGGGCGTGGGGGCGTCAGCCACCAGCGTGTCCACGCCGGCCAGTTTCCACCAATTCAGAAGCGCGGCAAGCGCCGCCGGATCGATTCCGGCCGCGCGGGCCGCATCCGCACCCGGTCCCATGGGGGCGACAAATGACACTGCGACTGCAATGGTCAAGCCGTATCGGGCCGCCCTGTCTGGTTTTCGGGTTGAAAACCCATGACAGCGCGATGAATAGAGGCCAGTAATTCCCCCAAGGGGACCGAGTGGAAGAGATCGAATGAGCAATCGTGAAGCAATGCCCTATGATCTGGTGATCGTCGGCGCAGGCCCAGCAGGCCTGTCGGCCGCGATCCGGGCGAAGCAGGTGTCGGCGGAAAAGGGCGTCGAGATTTCCGTCTGCGTGCTGGAAAAGGGCTCCGAAGTGGGCGCCCATATCCTGTCCGGCGCGGTGGTGGACCCGAAGGCGCTGGACGAGCTGATCCCCGACTGGCGGGAACAGGGCTGCCCGATGGCGGAAACCCCGGTGACGGAAAACCACCACTGGGTGCTGACCAAGGGGAAGAAGTACGACTTCCCGCACTTCGTGATGCCCAGCTTCATGAACAACAAGGGCACCTACACCGGCAGCCTGGGCAATCTGTGCCGCTGGCTGGCGCAGCAGGCCGAAGGGCTGGGGGTGGAAATCTTCCCCGGCTTCCCGGCGGCCGAAGTGCTGTACAATGAAGACGGCAGCGTGAAGGGCGTGGCGACCGGCGACATGGGCGTGGAGCGCGACGGCACCCACGGCCCCAATTACCAGCCGGGGCTGGAGCTGCACGCGAAATACACCTTCTTCGCCGAAGGGGTGCGCGGGCATCTTTCCAAGCAGCTGATCAAGAAGTTCGACCTCGCGAAAGACAGTCAGCCGCAGGTTTACGGCATTGGAATCAAGGAGTTGTGGGATATTGATCCGGCCAAGCATGTGCCGGGCCGGGTGATCCACACCCAGGGCTGGCCGCTCTCCGACGCGTGGGGCGGTGGCTTCCTCTATCATCAGGCCAACAATCAGGTGGCGCTGGGGTTCGTGGTGGCGCTGTCCTATCGCAACCCGCACCTGTCTCCGTTCGACGAGATGCAGCGCTGGAAGACGCATCCGGCGATCAAGGCGATCCTGGAAGGCGGCCGCCGGGTTTCCTATGGCGCCCGCGCCATCAACGAAGGCGGCTGGCAGGCCGTGCCGAAGCTGGTGATGCCGGGCGCGGCGCTGATCGGCTGTTCCGCCGGGTTCGTGAACGTGCCCCGGATCAAGGGCAGCCACACCGCGATGAAGACGGGCATGATGGCAGCCGAAGCGGCGGTCGATGCCATCGCCAGCCAGCGGCAAGGCGACGAACTGACGGCCTATTCGGCGGCTTATCAGGACAGCTGGGTGGAAAAGGAGCTGCGCCTGGTGCGCAACACCGAGCCGTTCGTGAGCAAGTTCGGCGGCACCGTGGGCACGGTGCTTGCAGGCACCAGCATGTGGGCGGAGCATCTGGGCATCCGCATGCCCTTCACGCTGGGCCATGAGCCGGACAACACCAAGATCTGGCGCAAGGAAGCCTGCTTCCCGATCGAATATCCGAAGCCCGACGGCAAGATCAGCTTCGACAAGCTGAGCAGCGTGTTCCTTTCGAACACCAACCATGAGGAGAACCAGCCGGTTCACCTGAAGCTGACGGACCCGACGGTTCCCATTCGCATCAACCTGCCGCTGTATGACGAACCGGCGCAGCGTTACTGCCCGGCCGGGGTGTATGAAGTGGTGGGGCAGGATACGGACGAGCCGCGCTTCCAGATCAACGCGCAGAACTGCGTGCATTGCAAGACATGCGACATCAAGGATCCCACGCAGAATATTACGTGGGTGGCGCCGGAGGGCGGCGGCGGACCGAATTATCCGAACATGTGAGTGAAGGCGGCCGCGATTAGCGCAAAGCGCTAACTCGCGGACTCGCCGCAACGAGCGGCCGGCTGAGTCGTGGCCCTATGGCCACGGCCAGTCCGACGAGTCCGGCTTCGCCGGACCTTTCTTCTTCCTGATTTCACCTGAAAGCGGACTCACGGGCTTGGCCCGTGGCCGCGTGGAACAACCATATCGGTATATAATTGTTCCACGTTGAACATTATCCTACACTTTAATATCAATAATCTACATGTAGGATGTGTAGGAAATAACCAACAAACTGCACCCCTTGCCCGCGCCTGACGCAAGGTGCAGGGTGCGCGCATGACAGACCTCTCCCGCCGCACCCTGATGGCCGGCATGGCCCTGACAGCCAGCGCCGCCGCAACCGCCAAACCCGTTTCCGGCACCGCCCCCGGCTCCATGATGGCCTTCGCTGCGCCCAAGCTGAGCAAGGTGCGGATCGGCATCATCGGCGTGGGCGAGCGCGGCACGCCGATGACCGACCTGCTGCTGACGCTGGACGGGGTTGAGATCCGCGCCATCGCCGACACCGACGCCTTCGTGCTGGACCGGGCGGTGGCCAAGGTGGCGGCGAAGCAGGGCCGGGCGCCCGCGCGCATCACCGGCAATGCCGAAGCCTGGCGGCAGCTGACCGGCCGCGACGATCTGGATGCCGTGTTCATCTTCACGCCCTGGGATCTGCATGCGCCGATGGCGCTGGCGGCGATGAAGGCGGGCAAGCATGCCTTTGTGGAAGTGCCGATGGGCGTCACCATCGACGAGCTGTGGGAGCTGGTGGAGACCAGCGAGGCGACCGCCAAGCATTGCATGATGCTGGAGAATTGCTGCTACGGCCGGGAAGAGCTGATGGTGCTGAACATGGTGCGGCAAGGCCTGTTCGGCGAGCTGACCCATGGCGCCGGGGCCTATATCCATGAGCTTCGCGGGCAGATGCTGCGCACCGAGCGTGGCGAAGGCGTGTGGCGGCCGGGCTGGCAGACGCGGCAGCGGGGCAATCTGTACCCGACACACGGCCTGGGGCCGGTGGCGCAATATATGAACATCAACCGGGGCGACCGCTTCGATTATCTGGTGGCAATGGATTCCCCGGCGCTGGGGATGGGGGCCTTCGCGCAGGAACGACTACCGGCAGGGGACCCGCAGCGGAACTGGAATTTCATCGCGGGGGACATGAGCAGCGCACTGGTGAAGACGGTGCGCGGGCGGACCATATTGGTGCAGCATGATATCAACACGCCGCGCCCCTATGACCGGCTGAACTATATCCAGGGCACCAAGGGCGCGTTCGGCGGCTATCCGGCGCGCATCGCCATCGACGACGGCGGCAACGGGCACCACAAGTGGCAGACGGACATGGCGCCCTGGCAGGCGAAATATGACCATCCCCTGTGGTCGAAGCTGTCGGCGCTGGCGCTGGAGCGCGGCGGCCATGGCGGGATGGATTTCGTGATGCTGTGGCGGGCGATCGCCTGCCTGCGCGAAGGCTGGCCGGTGGATCAGCCGGTGTATGACGGCGCGGCCTGGTCCAGCCTGTTCGACCTGACACAGCGGTCGGTGAAGAACCGCTCCGCCGCGCAGGACATTCCCGACTTCACCCGCGGCGGCTGGCAGACGGCGGCGAGCTTCGACATCAAGGTTTGAAGCGCCCTCAGCGGGGAACGGGCCGCCCGTTGCGCCAGACTTCGCGGATGCTGCGGCTGGCGGCGATATCCGTGGTGGGATCGGCCAAGAGGATCAGCAGATCGGCCCGGCAGCCCTGCCACAGGCAGCCCCTGTCCGAGGCGCCCAGCAGTTCGGCGCCGTTTCGGGTGCCGACCGTGAGGGCCTGCACCGGGGTCATGCCCGCTGCCACCATATGGCCCAGTTCCAGATGCTCGGCGAAGCCGGGGATGCGCAGGGGCGTGGCGCCGGAATCGGTGCCCAGCGCGATCTTCACGCCGGCGGCGTGGATGCGGCGCAGGTTTTCGATGTTGGTGGAGACCTGCCGGCGCGAGTTGTCGGCCTTCGCGAGTGCGGCCTTGCGCCATTCGGGATCGCGCAGCCGGGCTTCCAGCGCCGGGTTCAGCGCAGCTTTGAACACAGGATCCTCCAGCCACTCCGGGTGCTGGGCGTAGATATATTCGGCCTCGTTGATGTTGACGGTCGCGATGTACCAGGCGCCGTGCTTCAGCAACAGGTCGATGAAGGGCTGGTCCACCGGCTGGTCGCGCACGCCATGGCCCACGATGTCGGCGCCCGCCTCCACCACGGCCTTTGCGTCGGCCAGATCGTGGATATGGGCGGCGGCCTTCAGCCCCCGGGCATGGGCCTGGGCGATGGCCGCGCGATAGACATCCGGCGAGAGCTTGGGCGCGGCGCCGCCGAAGCCGTCGACCCAGATCTTCACCATGTCGATCCCGGCATCGGCCATGCGGTTGACGGCGGCGCGGGCGGCCTCTGCCGTCGCCGGGCGGTCCACCTGATCCGCCAGCGGGTTCATGGCAGCCGGCGGGGCGCCGTCTATCGCGCCGACGCCTGCGCCCGCGCCATAGAGATCGGCGCCGGTCGGGTTGCCCCCGGCCCATTCGCGGCGGAGCTGGTGGAACAGCGGCCGGTTCATGCCCAGCGCGTTCACCGCCACCACGCCGAAACGCTGGAACTGGGCGAGATCGCGTTCGACGGTTTCGCGCGTGTAGTTCTGGCCGCCCATGTCGGTGCCGCTGACCATGCCGACATGGGAATGGGCCGCGATCAGGCCGGGAATGATGGTCTGGCCTGAGACATTCTGTGACGTGGTGCCGGGCGGTAGCGGGGTGGTGGCCCGTGGCCCGGCGGCGGCGATGCGGCCGCCTTCGATCACGATCCGGGAATCGGGGATGACCTGCCGCCCGTCGAACAGGCGGGCGCCGTCCAGCACTGTGGGCGCAGCTGCGAGGGCGGGGGCTGCCCCCAGCAGCACCGACAGAAGGACGAGGCCGCTTTGGCTGGGTCGGCGGATCAGGGCAGCACCTCCAGCGTATCGACGTCAATGTAGCGCCCGGCGAAGCCGCGCTCGATCTCTCCGGTGATGCGCACGTTGGTTTCGGGGGTCACCTTCTGACCGCGGAAATCCTCGTCGTCGATTTCCACCCGGATTTCGCCGGTGGAATCACGGAAGGTGAAATAATCCTCCCGCTGGTGCGCGACGATGTTGCCGGTGAGGGTGACATAGCTGCCCGCGCGGGCGTTCGGCACCTGCGAGACCGTGGTGGCGCGGGCGTTGGGGTTGGCCGTGGGGCCGGAGAACTGGGCCGACGCGGCGGTGGCGCCGAGAAGCAGGGCGGCGGCAATGGCGGTGCGAAACATGGGCAAAATCCTCCGGCAGGAACCGGCCGATATCGTTACAGCATTGCAACAAAGCGTCAACGCGGCGGCGCCCGACCGTGGCACTTTGCCGCCGGATGCCGGACCCGCCCGTCAGGCGGGGCGGGGGCCGGCGAGGATGAGGGCGGCGCCGATCAGGCAGATGAGGCCGCCGCCGAGATCCCAGCGATCCGGCCGGGCGCCTTCGGCGAGCCAGCCCCACAGGATGGAGGCCGCGATATAGACCCCGCCATAGGCGGCGAAGGCCCGGCCCGCATGATCGGCGGGGACGAGGGCGAGCAGGAAGGCGAAGGCGGCGAGGCTGGCGAGGCCAGGAATAAGCCAGAGCGGGCTCGCGCCCATCCGCCACCAGGCCCAGACCGCGAAGCAGCCCGCGATTTCCGCGAGTGCGGCGGCCGGGTAGAGCAGGGCGGGCGGCGCAGTCAGGCCGCTCACGGCAGGCGGTTGCCGGCTTCGTCCATCAGCACCTCGCGGCGGCCGACATGGTCGGGCGAGGAGACGAGGCCCATTTCCTCCATCTGGTCGATCAGGCGTGCGGCCGAGTTGTAGCCGATACGCAGCTGGCGTTGCAGGTAGCTGATCGTGGCCTTGCGGCTGGTCGCCACCACCTGGATCGCCTGCTGCAGCGGATCGTCCGCCGCTGCTCCGCCCGCACCGCTGCGCGGCGAGCCGGGGGTAGCGCCCATGCCTTCGAAGCCGTCGGGGCCCTCGGGTTCCTCGGTGACGCTGGAGACGTAATCGGGCGTGCCCTGCGCCTTCCAGTGCTTCGCGACTTCCTCCACCTCTTCATCCGAGACGAAGGGGCCGTGGACGCGGACGCACTGCTTGCCGCCGGGCACGTAGAGCATGTCGCCTTTGCCCAGCAGCTGTTCGGCGCCCATTTCGCCGAGGATGGTGCGGCTGTCGATCTTGCTGGTCACCTGGAAGCTGATGCGGGTGGGCAGGTTCGCCTTGATGACGCCGGTGATGACGTCGACCGAGGGGCGCTGGGTGGCCATGATGAGGTGGATGCCGGCGGCGCGGGCCTTTTGCGCCAGCCGCTGGATCAGGAATTCCACTTCCTTGCCCGCCGTCATCATCAGGTCGGCGAGTTCGTCGACCACGACGACGATGAGGGGCAGCGGCTCCAACGGCAGCGAGACATCCTCGAAGACGGGCTTGCCTTCTTCGTCCCAGCCGGTCTGCACGCGCTTCACGAAGGGCTTGCCGGCCTTCTGCGCCTCCCGCACCTTTTCGTTGTAGCCGGAGAGCGAGCGCACATTGATGTGCGCCATGTTGCGATAGCGCTCTTCCATCTGCTCGACCGCCCATTTCAGGGCGCGGATGGCCTTCTGCGGTTCGGTGACGACCGGGGCGAGCAGGTGGGGGATATCATCGTAGACGCTGAGTTCCAGCATCTTGGGATCGATCATGATCATCCGGCACTGGTCCGGCCGGAGCCGGTAGAGCAGCGACAGGATCATGGCGTTGAGGCCCACCGATTTCCCCGAGCCGGTGGTGCCGGCGATGAGGAGGTGGGGCATGGGAGCGAGATCGGCGACCACCGGGCTGCCCGAGATATCCTTGCCCAGCACCATCGGCAGTGTGCCGCCCGAGGCGTGGAAGGCATCGGCCGCGATCAGTTCGGAGAGCGAGACCATTTCCCGCTTCATGTTGGGAAGCTCGATGCCGATCACGTTGCGGCCCGGGATGACGGCGACGCGGGCGGAAATCGCGCTCATGGAGCGGGCGATATCGTCGGCGAGGCCGATGACGCGGCTGGCCTTGATGCCCGGTGCCGGTTCCAGTTCGTAGAGGGTGACGACGGGGCCCTGGGCAAGGCCGACGATGCGGCCCTTCACGCCATAATCGTCCAGCACGGCTTCCAGCAGCCGGGCATTCTGTTCCAGCGCGGCTTCGTCGATCTGCGCCTTGCCGCCCTTGGGCGGAGGCTTCAGCAGAGACAGCGGCGGCAGGTCTGCGCGGTCGCCCAGATCGAGGCTGCGCTGCGCGTCCGGTGCCTTTTTCGGCGGTTGCGGGCGGGGCGCGGGGCCTTCGATGCGGCGTGTCGGCGCCTCCGGCTCCGCATCGGCTGCGGGCAGCGGATTGGCGCGGGGCTGGCGGGGGGCCGGGCGCTCGACCGGGGTTTCGTCTTCGTCTTCGTCCTCGTCTGCCCAACGCTCTTCGCGGGGTTCGCGGCGGAAGCTGAGGGCGCCGAACAGGCTGCCCAGCTCCGTGCGGCGCAGTTCGAGCGCGAGCGTGAAGAGGGTGAGGGCGGCGAGGCCGAACAGCAGGGCGCCGGCGAGCGCGGCGAGTGCCGGATCGAAGCCGGCGGGCAGGGGGATCAGCGAGACGAGATGGGCGGCGGCGAAGCCGGTGACTCCGCCCGCGCCGGCGTTGAGGCTGCCGACGGGCGCCGGCCAGGCGAGGCCGAGCGCGGCGGCGCCCAGCAGGGTGGCGAGGGCGGTGAGGACGGCGGCGCGGCGCAGGCGGCCGGGCTGGCCGCTGGTCGCGATGCGGACACCCGCGATCAGAAACAGCGGCACCAGCAGCGCGGAGGCGAAACCGAAGCCCTGCAGCAGCAGATCCGAGAGCCAGGCGCCCGGTGCGCCGAGGATGTTGGTGGCGCTGCGCCCGGTAACGCTGTTGAGCGAGGGATCGGCCGGGTTGTGGCTGATGAGGGCGGCCGCGAGCGCGAGGCCCACGACAGCGAGGGCAAGGCCCGCCAGGAAGCGCAGCGTGCCGCGCCCGAAGCTGCGCATGCGGTCGGCGAAGCCGGGGCCGTCATCGCGGCTGCGGGGGCGACGCGAACCATCTTGGCCGCCGGACCGGCGCCACGGGGCTGCATCCATCAGGGATTGGCTGGTGGCCACGGCTTGAAAACTCCCGCGCGCCGGGGTGGGCGCATTCGCGGCGGATTCTGCCCGCAGGGGAGTCCGCTGGTCAAGAGTCTGTTCCCCTTTTGTGCGGGAATGTGGCGCCCGGGCACCGCAAGTCCGGTGGATAAAAGGTGCTCGGGCATAAAAGCGGCCCGGAACCATGGGGGGTTCCGGGCCGGGGAAGGGGAGGACTTTGAAAAGTCCCGAAGCGAGCACAGGAGCCCGAAGGCACCCGAAATTGTTACATTCAAAAGCCGTGCCAACTGACCCGCATGGGGCCGATTGACGCGGCTTGATGACAGTTTTGCCTAAATGTTCGGCAGCTTCGTGTGAGATGTTGGGCAATGCCTGAAATTTGGGCAAAGAGGTGCGGCAATGTCGGACTTGGGGTGTCGGCATGGCTGCGCTATCAGGGGGCATGGCACAGGCGTCTTTCCCACAAAGTTTCGATTGCATCCTTGTCGGCGGCGGCCTCGTGGGGCTGACGCTGGCGCTTGCGCTGGCGGCCCATGAGCTGTCGGTCGCGGTGGTGGAGCGCGCCGATCCGGATGCGCACATGGCGCCGGGTTTCGACGGCCGGGTCTCTGCCATCGCCTCTTCGACGGCGCGGATGCTGCGGGCGCTGGGGCTGGGCGAATTGATGGACACGGAAGGCTGCGCGATCCGCGCCATCCGCGTGACCGACGGGCTGGACCCGCGCATCCTGCACTTCGATTCCGCCGAAGCGGAACCCGCGGAGCCGCTGGGGACGATGCTGGAAAACCGGGCGCTGCGCGGCGCGCTGCTGGCGAAGCTGCGCGAGACGCCGGCTGCCAGCCTGTTCGCGCCCGCCAGCATCAGGGCGGTGGATCGCGGCCCCGACAGCGCCAGCGTGACGCTGGCCGACGGGCGGGTGCTGACCGCGCCGCTGATCATCGCCTGCGACGGACGCGGTTCCCAGTTGCGCCAGCAGGCCGGAATCCGGCTGGCGAGCTGGCAATATGATGCGACCGCCATCGTGACCGTGCTGGCGCATGAAAAGCCGCACAATCATGTGGCCTCCGAACTCTTCTATGCCGACGGCCCGTTCGCGCAGCTACCGATGACGGACCTGCCGGACGGTCGGCATCGCTCGGCGCTGGTGTGGACGGTGCATCGCGGGGATGCCGAGGGGCTGAAGGCGCTGTCGCCCCGGGCCATCGCGCATGAGGCCGAGAAGAAGATGGGCAGCTTCCTCGGCAAGCTCGAACTGCTCGCGCCGGTGCAGTCCTTCCCGCTGAACCTGCAACACGCTGAACGCTATTGGGCCGAACGGCTGATTCTGGTGGGTGACGCCGCCCACGGCATCCACCCCATCGCCGGGCAAGGGCTGAACATGGGCCTGCGCGACGTCGCAGCGCTGGCCGAAGTGCTGTCAGACAGCGCCCGCCTTGGGCTCGATCTGGGCCACCCGGACGTCGCCCGCCGCTACGAACGCTGGCGCCGCGCCGACAACAGCGCCACCGCCGCCGCCACCGACATCCTCACCCGCCTGTTCGGCGTGCCCGGCCGCGCCGCCACCGGCATTCGGGCGACCGGACTTGCCGCCGTGAACCGCATCCCGCCGCTCAGGCGCGCGTTCATGAAGATCGCGCGCGGAGAAGCGGGGGATCTGCCGCCGCTGCTGCGCGGGGAACTGGGGTAGGGCGGGGCCGGGGTTTTTGCCTCCGGCGGGCAGGGAAATGATTTCCCTGCACCCTCTATGTTGGTGTTGTGCGCTAATCCCACGGCACGCGCGCGACTTGGTTTGATTGCCTGCGGCGCTTGGGGTGGCACTCTTGTCCCTTGACCAGCTCAGGCTGAGCTTGTCGAAGCCCTATGGGGTGTGATGCCCGGTTCAGCCATTGCGCTTTCGCGTCGGGGGCTTCGACAAGCTCAGCCTGAGCGGGATCGAGAGCGGGTCGGGGCGGGGCGACGTTGGGGTTTGTGGAGAGGTTCGTGGATCAGGCCCGGCGGTGATACCCCCTCTCCGGCTCTCCCCCTGACAGGGGGAGAGAGTCTAGGTTTGAAGCGCGACAAGACCTTTTAGAGTCTGGGACAAGAGGTTTTAGAGCACTCTGAAGCCGTAGCGCGGCCCGATCACCGGCCCTAAGGACGGCTCCATGAGCCGCTTTAAATCCACCCACGACGAACGCCATATGCGAGGCAACCCCACGGACGATGCATGGGCTGGCCCCCTCGCGGTGGGCGATTGGGTGCTTGTCGAGGGTTCGATGGGTTACGCCTACGGCTACGGACGGCTGGCAGTCGTGCGGCCGGCCAATCTTGAACTGGCCGTCGACTCCAATGTGGGCGTCATGCAGCGGATTCGACGCGACCAGGTCCGCGACGTCGCCGGCAGCGAGGACGACGCCAGGGCCATCTTTGAGCGCCTCGAGCGCCTCCGGATGGCCCAGCCCTTCCAGGTCTTCAATCAGCGCCATTATCGCGGCCGGTACCAGGACCTGCTCACAGCCGCGAAATGATCTGGAGCTATGTGGAATGAAGCGCCCCTCACATGCATCTAAGAGGCCTCTCATCGACCTTTAATCGGCAGCTGAGACTGCAATCCGCGTAGGGAAATCACAGCCAGTTCCGCAGCCTCAGCTCGAACCTGCTCTTGTTGGGCTGTGTCCGGCCGAAAAAGTCCACTTCGATGAGGCTGCCGTAGTGGATTTTCTGCGGCATGCCGGCGTCTCCCAGGGCGTCGCTGGACTCCACCAGCAGCAGCGGCTCGGTGCGGGCGGCCGCCATGATGATGGCCTTCAGCTCGCTGACCTCGGCGTCTGTCAGATGGCTGAACGTGCCGCGCACCTCTGGCACAACGGCGCGGCGCCAGCTGCTTTGCTCACCGCCGTCGTGGGTGCGGACCTCGCTCGGGTCGTTCGCCCGCCAGCCAGAGCCCCAGTCGAACCCGCGCATCTCGTTGGTGTCTCGCCCCGGCTCCCACCGCTTGCCAATGGCGATCACGCCCAGGTTCCACGGGTTCAGGTCCGCCGGCCCTGGCCAGTTGATATAGATGCGCAGGTAGCGAACCGGCCGGGGCGCCGGCAGCGTCATCAGGGCATGGGCACGCCGATCGCGGAACACGCCGTCGGCCGATGGCGGAAACTCGCCCCAGCCCACATATTCGAACAGTTCGGTGGCGGGGTCATCGATCCAGGGGCCTGCCGGTGGACCGTCTGCATCGGTGCGGCCATAGGCCTTCCAACTGCCGCCCATCGGCCCGTTGTGGAACAGCAGGGCAAACGTGTCGAGCGGCCGATCCGCCCACAGGTCGACATCGATCCAGTTCGTCCATGCCCCGGCGGCAGACACCTGAGCGATCACCTTGGGCTGAGGGGTTAGCGCCGGATGCACCCACAGATCGCCCGCCAGCGCCGCATCCTGCAACGGGTAGGGCTTCAGCAACCAGGTCACAGCAGCACAATCCCGATCAGCGTGGTCGTTCCCACATTCGCGTTCACGCGGGCGCGGATCACGAGCATGTTCGCGGTCGCCGGCATGCCGAGCCGGCCGCCATAGGGAATCGTCACTGTCTTGCCCTCCAGATCGCGATGAATGCCGGCCATCACTGCGACGTCGTTCGCGGGCGGCGTGCCCATCTGCACCAGCTGGCGGGCCGCTTCGGACAGCGCGTCGGCCTCGTTCACCAGCGAGCTTACCTGGCTGGTGTCCAACGCGGCCTCACCCCATCTCGCTTCCATCGCAGGCGACGCCGCTGCGGCGAATCGATCCTCGGTTTTCAGGAACTCGGCTCGGGCGGTTGTGGCTGTCATAGCGCGGCCTCCTCCGGCGTAATGCCCGCCGCGATGCGCGCGGCCTCTTCATCGGATTCGATCACTCCGACGGCCCGCATCCAGGCCGTTCCATTCTGGTGAAACGGGTCGGCGGTTGACATCGGCTCGCTCAGCGTCAGGGTGGCATCGACAAGCCGCTGCGTCAGACCGTCCGGATCGATCAGTTGCCCGGCCCAGGGGTGACCCTCGGGATAAACGGCCATCAGCATCCGCCGCGCCCGCGCATGCTGGGCCGTGGTGTAGAGACCAAGGATCTGCGTGCTGGTCAGCATGCGCGGCGCCGGCCCGAACGCCCGCGCCACCGGCGACCACGCCAGCCCCTCCAGAGCGGCCGGCACGTCGATCATCGTGCGGCCCTCCATCGGATATGTGTTCGAAACCGCATCCCAAAGCGCATCATCGAACAGGCTCAGCTCGCCCGTTTCATCGTTCAGCACCCCGATCACAGGACCGAAGCCTCGATCATGCCCGCGTCGGCGCTGGTGATGAAGCCGACGCCGGTGCAGGATGCCTGAACCCGGAAGCGCACCAGACGGGCGGCCGGGTCAGACGGAAGGGTTGCCCCCAGAATACAGGTGCCAAGTTCCATGCTTGGCGCCGATCCGCTGGCGACAGATCCCACCCCGGACCATGAGCCGCCGCCGTTGCTGGAATATTGGGCGAAGGCGTTGACGGTGGAGAATCCACCCTCGCTCCACCACTGCCAGAATGTGGAAATCGAAACAGCTCGCCCCGCCGGCACCGGCAGGTCTGCCGTCGTTGCCGTGACCACATATCCGTCAGAGGTCGGGAAGCTGTTTGCCTGCGTCAGTGCGAGTGCGCTGGAGCCTGCAGGCGCCCGCCGCGCCGAGACCGGGAACCGGAACTCCACGCCGGCCAGCACGGCCATTACCTCGCCGCTGGCCGTGGCCGCCCCCAGCGTCAGAAGTGACACATTGCCGTCCTCGACAGACAGTGTGCATCCAGTCTGGACCTCCACCGTCCAGTCGGCCGAGGCGGTCAGGTCGATCGCGCCCCGCAGCAGTTTCAGCTGCTCTGACTGAGGCAGCTGGCCGGCAAGGGGCGATCCGCTGGCCGTCGTCGAGACAGTAAAACTGGCGTTCCCGGCCACTGTCACGCCTTCGGCGCCGGCTTCGGCGCGAAGTCGCCAAAAGCTGTTCTCTTTGGTTGGCAGGCTTGGCGGGCCGTTCTCAGCCGCCCCCTGATCCTGCACCTCGTCACCCACGAAAAACTCGGTGCCCAGCGGATGCGAAACCCACGCGCCCCGGTCCACATTGCGGGTCTTGCTGTCGGCAGTAGCCGACACGGTGGACGTGAACAGATCCAGCAGCAGCTGCCGCGCATAATAATAATCGGTCCAGCGACCCCGGAATGTGGCGGCCACGATCGGTGTATCGACGCTGACATTGCTCCAGCCCGGAGAGAGGCTGGACAGATAGGCGGCGAGAGCCGCGTAAGCGGCGGACCATGCGATGGCCAATGCATGTGCGCCAAGGCCGAGCGCGCCGGCCCGCCCGCCAATCACCGCGTATTCCGCGTCGACCGCCTGCCACTCCTTGATGATGGCCGGCTTTTCCGCCCGACCCAGATAGCCGTCTGACACGATGATGGAGATGGAGCTTTGCGCCGAGGCGGCGTTGGCCATCGCCGTAGCCGCATCCAGCACCAGCGCGGCGGCTGACTGGCTGCCGACATTCAGTGTGTTGAGCGCGGTGTTCTGGCCGGTGATATCGGCGCCCTGGGCGGAGCGGCCGAGGTAGGGGCAAGCAACGTAGAGGGCGCCGGTCGCGCTGCCATTGTAGCCGACATGCGGCAGCACGAATGCCCAGCCCGCCGGGATCACGATCTGGCCCGAGCAGCGCTTCCAGACAGACGTGTCGGCCGTGCCGATGTTGCTGCCGGGAACCCCCGTCGTCGCGACATAGCCGCCCGCTGCGTCATAGACGTTCAGCAGGAAGAAGGCATCATCGGCGCCTGGCGCGCGATAACCCCACCATGCTGCGAACAGTGTTTCGCCCGGCGTTACGGCAAAGCGCTCCAGCACATCGCCGCTCGGAAACGGGCTGAACACGATGTAGCCGCCCGTTCCGCCGTCAGGGCCTATGACGGCGCGATAGCGGTTATAGACCGCCCCCAGGGCAGCGGGAGCTTCAGAGTAGCTGGCCGGCCCTGAGTAGCTCCAGTCCGAGCCCATGATCGGGTCGCGGATCAGGTTGCCGCCGTCGAGGTTCCGTGTGGAACCGCTCTCCGGCCGGCCGGCGCCCGTCACCAGCGACCAGTCCACCGTATCCATGGATGCCAGCCCACCCCGCACCGCCAGCGCCAGTTCCGATTCCGAATGCACCCGGTTGTTGTGGCCCCAGCCCACCGCGCGACGCCGCCGGCAAACGTCATCACCGGCGCTGCGAAGTCGAGCCGGGCCAGCTCGATCCTGTTGGTGCTCAGCACCTTCCAGCAGGCGCCAAGCCCGGCCATCAGCCAGTCCAGCGCGGCAGCGGCCGTGCGCTCGTCTGCCACGAACAGCTGCGCCTGCGCTGGATAGAGCGCGTTGAAGGCAGCGGCCCCGGCCGAGACGTCGATGGCGGAACGCATCGCCACCACCGCCAGCGCGATATCGCCCGCCGTCTGTGGGCCGGTGGCGGTGATGTCCGCTGTCAGAGGGTAGACAGGCGCCGTCCAGGGCCGCACCAGCGTCAGCCCGCCGGCATTGCCGCACACATCGCAGCTGCCATCTGCCGGCGTGTTCGCCCGAAGCGCCGCCAGATCCGCGCGCAACGCACCCGGCGTATAGGGCGCCCCGCCATCATAGACGCCATGGAACACGCTGGTCGGCCGCCCGATCAGCAGCCAGATGTTGTAGACCCGATCGACCAGCAAGGCGGGCACGCCCAGGCATTTGCCCCAGCCCATGGGCACAACCTTGCCCGCGTGATCGGCGGCGCCGGAACCATCCAGCAGCGGGTTCGCGGTGCTGCCGAACCTGGCCGACAGCAGCGGCCTGCGCAGCGGCTGGCCATTGTCCAGCAGGGTCAGCGTCAGCCGGCCGTCGGCCGACACGGCATGGGAATCGACGATGTAGGTGGCTTCCGCGCTGAATGCCGCATCCGCCGGATCTGCGAAGCCGGCCGGCCAGCTGGCTGTCTGAAGCGTCACGGTCGATCCGGCCCACACCATCGACGACAGCGCGCTGTCCGCCGCCACCGCCAGCACCAGCTGGCCGACCTGTGGTGTGGCGCCCTGGCCGAACTTGCCGTCCGCGAAGCCCAGATCCAGCTCGAAATCGGGCAGCGTCTGGATGATATCCGGCTGCCACTGCTCGCCCAGGAAGCGGCCGGTGACCCGCGCATTGTGGACCAGGCGCTGCGCCTGCACCACGCCGTCAGCTGGGCGGCGCGGCTCCAGCGTCACCAGGGTGGTCACACTCATACCAACGCCCGCGCGTAAAGGCCCAGCAGGCTGCCGTCATAGCCGCCGCCGGACGATAGCTGGGCCGCGATCTGCGCCAGCAGGGCCGTCTGCCGCTGCGCCTCGGTCATCTGCTCGTCGGCCGTGGCATTCAGTTCGCTCAGCTTGTCGTTGGTCAGGTTCTGCGCGGCCGAGCTGGCGGCCTGCACCCGCTCTTCCGTCTGGCGCATCAGCTGCTCCAGCGTGGTGATGGCGTCGCTGCGATCCGCAGCATACTGCCCGGTCGATCCATAGGCCGAGCGCGAGAGATCGATCTGCTGCTGGATGATGTCGGCCAGCGCGTCGATCTGGCTGACGTCACCGCCGTCCACCAGCCCCTGAAGCCGGGATCGTTCGGCGGAGAGCGCGGCCAGCTGGTCTGACACGGAGCCTTCGGCCCGGCTGCCGAACCGCAGATCGTCCAGCAGCGCCCGCACGCTGGCGAGCTGCTCTTCAGCCTGTTCCTTGATAAGCTTGGTGCGCTCTTCCGCGTTGATGCGCTCGATCTCGACGACGTTGAAGCCGTAGGCGCGGGCGATGCGCAGCCGCTCGGCCGCCTGCCGCTCAAAATCGCGGAATGCACTGGCGAAGGGGTTTTCCCGATCCGCCAGGAAGTTCTCGAGGCCCTGCACCTTCAGTGCCTCGGAGACGGCCTTGTCCAGGTTGTCGGCGTACTGGTTGAGCACTGCCTGCACGCGCGGGCTGACGCCCGCCACGGCCCCGTCGCGGATGGCATCGGCAAGGGTGGCCTGCACGGCTGCATTGGCGTCCTCGCCGAACGCCAGCACGCCGGACTGGCGCTTGCTGGTGCGCCCTTGCCCGGTTGTATCGACCCGATAATATTTGCCGTTCTGGCCCAGAGAGACCGAGTAGTTTCCGACAGACCCGCCCAGCGTCTCGATGATGGATGACAGCGCGTTGGTGAAATTGTTGCCCAGGATGTCGGCATTCTTCACCTGCGTGCCGCCGGAGCCGGTGGCATCGCCCTGAACCATCTGCCCGTTCGATCCTGTCAGCGTGACCGAGCCGGTCTTGGACCCCACGAACAGCCCGCCGACTGCGGCGCCCAGGGCAGCGCCGATGGCCTGGCCGACGCCAGGCGGCAGCCAGCCCATCGCCTCGGCCGCCTTGCCCGCCTGCGTGCCGACGGCCGCGCCGATCCGCTCTTCCTTGGCGCCTTTGCCCACGATCTCGGCCACCGCAGAGCCGAACGCCACGCTCTGGAAGACGCCGCCGATCTGGTCGGCAAAGGGCGTGTCACCGAACACGTCCTTCAACTGCTTGACGACGGGGCGGAACGCTTCCTTGAACTCGTCGGTTTTCGAGGCTTCGATCAGCGTCCGGCCGACGGTGGTCAGCGGGCCATTGCCGAACAGCTGGTCGGTCTTGCCCGTGAAGATGGCGTCGGTCAGCTCCTGCATGGTGTAGGCGGCGCCCTCACCGATCAGGCTGCCGATTGTGCCCGCATAGCCCACCAGCTTCTGCCGCAGTTCCTCGGCCGCCTTCCGGGCCGCCTCCTTCGCCGCGTCTTGCTGCGCGCGCCATTCGTCTTCAGCCCGGCTCACCGCGCCGGCCAGGCCCGTTTCCTCCCGGCTCTTCTGGGTGGCAGCCTCCCGCGCCTTGTCCGCCGCGTTCAGCGCGCCGAGGAACCCGACATAACTGCCGTCGCCGCGCGCCAGCTTGTCGAGCTCGAGGCGGGCCTTCAGGGCACTGTCCAGGATCTTCTCGATCAGCCGGGCCTGCTCTTCGGCTGCCCGCTTCGCCTCGCGCGCTGCATCGGCGGCAGCCTTCTTGGCCTCACGGGCCGCAGCCCCCGCCGCCTTGTCAGACGCCTGTGCTGCTTCCCGCGCGGCGGAAAGATCGCGTTCCGCCTTCAGCAGGCCCGCGGTCAACTGGCTTTCGGAGATCTGCCCCTTCTCGAACGAAGCTCGCAGCCGGGTCTGCTCGCGCTCATAGTCCTGAGTGGCTTTCACCACCGGGTCGAGCTGGCCCTTCACCCGGGCCAGCGTGGTCGCATAGTTCGCGTTGGCCAGCTGGGCGCGCGCGGTTGCCTCGGCCGCCTTACTCGCCGCGATATCCGCTTCCAAGTCGCTCAGGCGCGCGACGCCTGCAACCAGGCCACCCGCATAGGCGCCCCGGGCGCCCGGATCGCCGCCGGAGCCGACGGACATTGCGTCCTGAGACCGCATGAAGGCCTTGGCCTTCTCCATCTCGGCTTGGGCGCGCTGGCGGGCCGCAATCGCCGCATTCAGGTCAGCCTGAGCCGCCGCAACGCCAACCCGGATCGCCTCTTCCTGTGTCCGGCTCATCCGGCCGGTGGCGGCGTCCAGCGCCTCGATTGCCTTCTTGTGCGATTCGGCGGCGGCCTCCTGCGCCTTCATCGCTTCCTCGCCACCCTGCAGGGCGGTGATCAGCACACCCAGGCCAACCGCACCCATCGTGATGGCAGCGCCCCACGGTCCGGTCAGGATGCCGCCGACCTTGCCGGCCGCGCCGCCCATCATGGACATGGCAAAGCCGATTTGGTTGATCTGGCTGGAGAAGATCTGGCGACACTGCCGCAGACGATGCAGGCACCCTCGGCCTCGGGAGCGGGCCTCACAGCTTCTCTCCGTCGATCACGGTGAGGTGGCGCTGCCGCTCCTGGCGAGCGCGATGGCTGATGATGGCCAGCGTTAGCACCGGCACTTTCACCACCTGGTCGGCCTGCTGCAGCTCGATGCGATCAAGCCGCTCGGAAACGAAGCCGATGAACGAATTCACCTCGTCGCAATCGAGTTTCTTCAGATCGCGCAGGATGCCCAGAGCGCCGATGGCTTCACGGATTTCGTCGATTTCAGATTGCATGGCTCGCCTCCCTCAGGCCGCGATGGCGACGATGTCGCTGTTCAGCTGGGTCCAGGCCGATTCCAGATCGGCCAGCTCGATCGCGCGGCCGTCGTGGGTGCTGTGCAGCCCGGCCAGCTTGATCAGCTTCACGATGGCGCGCAGGCCGCCCGGCTTGCCGGACAGGCGGCGAATGAACTTGATCTGCAGATCGTCCTGAATGCCCCAGGCCCGCGCGATCATCTCGGCGTCATCGGGTTTCGCGCGCGCCTGCACGTGGCGCATGGCGATCCGGCTGTTCAGGCGGGCCAGTTCCTGCCGCCGACGGCCGCCCAGGCGGGCAATCACCCGCTCGTCGCCCATCAGCACAATCCCCACACCGCAGGCGTCATGCCAACTGCGGATTTCGTCCAGCGCCTTCTCCGAAAGCTCCTGGGCTTCATCCAGGATGATCAGCGCGCCCTTGCCCGACACCTGCTTCAGGATGTGGGCGGAAAGCTGCTGAGGGCTGCCCTTCAGGTCCATGATGCCCATGGCGGCCAGCAGCCGCATCTGCATCGGCTGCACGCCGGACGAGCTCGGCGACATCGCCGCCAGATAGACGTTGGCGGCCTGCTCATCCTTGTAGTTCTGCGCCACCTCGGTCTTGCCGGTGCCCGGCGCGCACGCGATGGCGACGATGTCGCCCAGGTGGGCAAACTGCAGCAGCCGCACCAACTCGCGGGCCGTGGGCGTCATCACGAATCCGGGGTTTTCGATCCGGCCGGCGGCCAGCGCGGACTTCGCCGCCTCGCCATCAAGGAACCGGCGCACCTTGGATGCGATATTGTCGTTCCGCCCGTTGTATTTGCCGTCCTTCCAGGGGGTCAGCGTTCCCGAAGGCACGCCCGACATGTCGGCCAGCCGCTGCCAGGAAAGGCCCCGCTCCTCCTGGAAGGCAATCAGCCGAAGCCGAACCTCCTGAACCGTCTCTGGTGTTTCGATAATCGTTGCCATATCTTCGCCTTCCCAGTGATGGCCCCTTGGGGCCGGTGGAGGCGGCGTCGGGGCGGCTACCCCGGCGCCGCCAAATTCATTCCTGATCCCGAACCAGCCGCAGCTGGGTCTCCAGCGCAGCAGAGGTGCGCCGCTGATATTCCTCACGATCGAAGTCAGGCGCCGGCACGGCGGCAGCCGCAGCAACAGCCGCCCGCCCGCCAGTGCGCACCATCCGCACCACCTTCGGCGGGGGGATGTCGTCGCCGTCTGAAATCGCCAGCAAGGCCCGGTGCGCCAGCTCCTGCGATGTCAGCAGGTTGCGCAGCTCGGCATCCTTCCGCGCATTCTTCACCAGATCGCGCTCGATCTTCATGCGGGCACGGCCATGGTCTTCGGTGAGGAAGCCCGTTTTCGCCCAGATCGGCGCCGTCAGCAGGAAGGGGCCAGCCGCGTCATAGACGTGGATTTCGCTGTGCAGATTTTCCGGATCATAGCGGATGATCAGCGGCTTGCCCGCCAGCTCGGCCATGCCGGGCGTCCAGTACTGGTTGCCGTGCAGCCTGACTGCGCCGGTGTCGCGCTGCCCACGCACCTTTTCGGCGGAAAGCATGCACTCGTGCAGCTGGAGTTCGGTTGCGCGCCTGATCGGCACGGCGGCATAGGATTCGGCGAAGGTTTGATCGAACGACCCGCCCTTGGTCATTTCAGTGTCGCGGCCCAGCCGGGAATTGTGGCTGGCGATCTCCGCGTCGATCACCTTCACAAAATCGGCATAGTCGATCAGCCGGCTGCCATAATTCTCCGGCTTGTTCGCCACGCTGTTGCCCAGCCAGGCGCCGTCGAAGGCCGCATGTCGCGCGATCGTCTGCGCGAAATCCCGAAACCCGCGCTCGATCGGCTTCGAAGAGCCACGATGCGGCAGCGCCCACTGCACATCGATGCCGAACCGGGGCAGCAGGCCCAGCGGATCGCCTTCCTTGATGGAGTAGCGATAGCGGTTCTTGGCCCCGCCCGTGATCCATTTGCTGGCAAAGGCGCGCCCATTGTCCAGCAGCGTAACGTCGGGGAAACCCCAGTTCCGGAACAGGTCCATGAACACCAGTCGCACCAGCGTCGCGCTTTCGCCGGTACCATGGCGCCAGGCCAAAAACTTGCGGGAATAGATGTCCTGGATCGCGACCGTGATGACCCGGCCCTTGCTGCCATCCGGGAACCGCACGCCGACGTCCCATTTATGGCCGTCCGCGTTCACCAGCTCCAGCGCGTGATTGCCTTCCACGGAACGCTCGATCGCGGGAACCAGTAGCCGCGCGGCCTCCGGTCCCTGACGCTTCAGCACCACGATTTCGGGCGGAATCTGCTCGGCGCGGCGAATGAAGGTTTTGGCGGACGGCAGGATAGTGATGCCCAGCCGCTTCGCCTCGGTCACCGTCCGGCGATAGGTGTCCGCGTGGGTCGGCTCGGACTGGCGAAGCCACCAACTCTCGTAGAATGTCCACAGCTCAGCGGGAATCTCGGTCTTGCGGGCGCCTGTGCTGAAGCGGGGCGCCAGCGTCGGCAGCCAGTCCGTGCGGGGCGCACTCGCCACACGCGATATCCAGTTCCACACGGTCGACGGGGCGATGTCGGACGACATGGCGACGGTCGAGACCGCTGCAGATCGCGTCAGGCCGGACTTTTCGACCTCATCAACCTGCAGCAACACCAGAAGTCGCCGCTCCGCCTCCCGCTTTACGCTGGCGGACGCCTTCCCATACCAGCTCCACAGGCTTTCCGGTGTCGACGCCGTCGCTTCAACTTGTTGTTCACAACAGGAAGGCTCGGCTTTCGCGACGGTTTCAGGTGCCAGTCCCCGCTTCACCAGTTCCGTCCTGGCGCCTGCAGGCAGCACCGAAGCGTGATATTCCATCCCGCCGCCGCGACCATCTCGCGGCCGAGCGAGCGGTGCTCCCCTATCGTCTACCCGGTCTGCCCAGCCTTGATCGGCTGCGCGCACATTCACTTTCCGCCGCGCCCTCGGGACTCCCGGAAGGCAGAGAGCCGCGAGCTCGGTGGAAGAGAACCATTCCTTGCGGGTGATTGGCGCCGACATCACCGTTGCCCCCGCTCGATCGGCTCGACGATCAGCCGAATGTCCTTGATGGCCGCATCGATTTCGGCCCGCTTCGCCATCAGGTGGCCAAGGCGCGCGGCGTGGACTTCCTCTCCCACCAGCACCCGCCCACCGATGCGGGCGATCACGGCGTCGAGGATGTCCAGGCGCTCGGTGGCAGCCACGACGGCGAGGAAGCGGGCAGCGCTGATCGCGTGGCCCTCCCGAGCCTCGCTGGCATAGGCGTCCAGCATGAATTTGGAGACGTCCTCGCCCAGAAGGGCGGAAACCGCCCCGGCCACCTCGGCGCGGGGCCGCGAATCCTCTTTCAGCGCGCGACCAACGGCACTGGAGATGATACGATCCAGCCCCGCCAGATCGCCTTCGTTCCGCGCCGGCGTCGGCGCCGAGAACGAAAAGGCCATCTGCCCGTCCGTCAACGATGGCCGGCGCTTCCGGGTCATCCGTGCCGTGCCTTCACCAGGCCGTTTTCGACCATGATGGTGAACTGGCCGGCCAGATGGTCGAACAGCTGCTGCTGCTCGGCCTTCGTCATCCGCCCGATCGTATCGATCACGGTCGCAAGGCGCTTGTCCTCAGGCGAGCGCTTCGGCTTCTGCGACAACGTCGCCAGCCCTTCGCCCACACCCTTGATCGCCCCTGAGGCGAGCATCTCCGCCACCTGCAGCTGCTGCTCAGGCTCCAGCTTCGCCAGAGACCGCAGCGCGGAGGCGTTCCGATAGACCGGATGCCCCGCCAGCATGGCCTTCACACGCGGCGAAAGCAGGCGGTGCAGGAACAAGTCCTTCTTCACGGTCTCGACAGACACGCCGATCCGATCCGCGACCTGCTGAGACCACCCGTATGCGCGGGTAGCCGTTACCGACGCATCCACAGCTTCATTCAGAATAGCTTTTTGCGCCCAGCGTGCTTCCGCCGCGACCTGCTGGGCCGTTTTTCCTGTTGCGCCGGCCTCGGCGCGAGCCAGATCAACCAGCTCCGCAAGGAACGAGGCGCGGTCGATCGGGTCCAGACCTCTGCGGAACAGATTCTCCGACACTTCGCGCAGCCGGCGTTCCGCCCAGCCGCTGGATACGATGATGGCATCGATGGCCGGCCACCGGTTCAGCGACGCGGCCGCCAGTCGGTGCCCTCCGGTCACCAGCGCGAAGCCGCCCTGATCCAGCCAGCACACCTCGATTGGGGTTAGCTGCCCATCGCGCGCCATGATCTGCGCAAGACCTTCCGCCCATTGCGCATCCACAGGCCGCAACCGCTCGCCGACCTGGATATCAGCCAGCGGGATAGCCACCACATTTCCGACGATCTCCCCACCTTGCAGGATCAATGCAGCCTCCGAGCTGTTCCAAAAAGTCCATCCAGCCGGAGCCAGAAGCGCCCCAGCGACCCGCGCGAAGGCGCGCGCTCCGCGAATTCTTCCCGAAGCTGCGCTCGCACCTGGTCGAGCGTCCCCTGCCGATGCGTCCGGCACACGGCGGCCAGAACCGGCTTGTCGTGGAACCAGGGCGGAAAGCGCAGTTTCGTGCCGCTGGCGCCGGGCGGCAGCAGGTGCACAAGTGCGCGCACCATCTCGTCGCTGTCCCGGTCAGGACCGAAGTCTTTCATGCGCAACAGGATTGCGCGCCGCTCGTCGACCGGCGCCATTGGATCGCGGTATCGGGCAGGCCGGGATTTTGCAGCGATACGCTGCAGAATTTGTTGCTCAGGCTGGCGACCGAGTCGCCACGCCATGTAGACCTTGATCACCTCTTCGCGGACATCGGCCGCCCGCTCGGTCTCAGACAGCATGCAGACCAGCAGGGTCTGGGCTTCGTTGAGCAGGAACCCGGTCTCCGGCCTGCCTCTTCCGGATTTCGCGCCATGGTGGCGCGAAATTGCTCCGTACCGCAGAAGCTCGCCCATATGGCGTGCAATGAGCTTCCGAATATCTCTCAGGCGCTCGAACCCCAGCCGCTCGGCCAGCACCAGATCCTTGATCCTCGGCTCGGCGTCGCCGGGCACCAGATCAGCCACGGTCAGCGCACCCATGTTCAGGCGGCCGTTTCATTTAAACGGTGCGCCCGCCGCTTCGGCTTGCTAGGGATCAACTTATCGTTTCCCGGCAAAGGGCTGATGATGGAGCGCAAATGCGCCTCCACCGCGCTTCCCACCGGCCGGCTCGGATTACCGCGCATCCATGCGCTGACGGAGTTGTGGGGAAGGCCATGTGCACGCTCGAACGCATTGAGAGTCCCGTATTTTTTCCGGATCGAGGCCTTGATGTCCTCGTTGTGGAGACCTGCAATCATGTCCTGATGTCCGTTCGATAGTCCGAATGTTGGGACAATAGGACGTAACTTCGGACAATGGCAAGCGAGAAAAGCTATTCCTCGTTTGGGCTGCGCGTGCTGGCTCTGCTTGATCGTCGACCTATGGCGGAGCTCGCGCGCTCTGCAGGGATGAGCAAGACGACGCTAAGCTCTGCGCTCACAGGACCAAATCCAAGCGCAGAGACGGTTCTCGCCATATCGCAAGCCATTGGCAGATCAGTAGAATATTTAATGACCGGTGCCGATGGGTCGTCAGTGCCGGGCGTGAAGGAATCGGAAGTCTATTATTCCCGCTCGGGCGAACCTACGGATGCCATCGCCCTACCGCTTGTGGCCGAATTAGGCGGCGGCCCGTCCGAAGGGCAGAAGGTGATTTCCATGGTCACCCTACCTCGCGCTCAGCTCAGCCGTCTGCCAAACCTCCGTTCGGAACTCTGGCTGGTCGCCATGCCCGATACCACCATGGGCGACCTATGTGCACAGGGCGATCTTCTGGTGTGCCAGGGGCCGGACGGCGGCATGTCGGAACGTGGGGTCTATGTATACAAGCTAAACAACATACCCACGATCCGCCGCGTGAGGCGCGTAGAGACTGGCGGCATCCAGCTGGTGACCGACCATCCGGCAACCGAACCGATCTGGGCCTTCATGGACGGTCCCGATGGAACCGGCGCCGAGGTCACCGTGATGGCTCGCATAGCGGGCGCCATCCGCATCACCCCGGTCACCTGATTTCCCGCCCCGACCGAGAGGATTAGGGGTCCCAGTTCGTCGGGCCGCTTAGAACGGGGTATCATACCCGTTTTCAATCGATTTTCGGCACAAATTCATAGGGTTGCCAAACTGGGACCCCTTCAGCGGCCCCACTCCCTCTGAAGTCGCCTTCTCTTTCCCGGCGGCAATGCTCGAAACCGCCCTTACAGCGCCTCTAAGAGGCCACTAAGTCACTATTGAGGGCCGATTTATTGGCCAACCGGGCCAGAAACCCCGAAAGCCAGATTTCTGGCCCGCCAGGGTCCCAGATGCTGTCTAATTAACCACGCACTCTAAACGTGAAGTCGATCCCCAAAATTCGTCGGCACGCACCCCGCGCGCGTCGAAAACGCCAATTTTTTCAGCCTCATCGCCCAATTACATCAGAGGTCAGCCCGGGTTATCCCACGATAGCCCGTCTCTCCGATCTCTTCTGTCCCTGCTCAGCCGCAGGCAATCGAGCTTGAGCACGGCCACAGCTTCGGGGTTGGCGCGCGACGCGAATGTCGAGGGTGCAGGGACAGCATGTCCCTGCCGGGTGCAGGGCAGAGCCCTGCCCGCCGGAGGCCTCCGACGCCCCTCTCCTACACCCGCTCGTCGCGGCGCAGGGTCAGCACTTCCACGCCGTCGGCTGTCACGGCGACGGTGTGTTCGAACTGGGCGGAGAGTTTGCGGTCGTTGGTGACGACGGTCCAGCCGTCGGCTTCGGTGGAGACGCGGCGGGTGCCCTGATTGATCATGGGTTCGATGGTGAAGACCATGCCTTCGCGCAGTTTCATCCCCGTGCCCGGCTGGCCGAAGTTCAGGATATTGGGTTCCTCGTGCATTTCCCGGCCGATGCCGTGGCCGCAATAATCGCGCACGACGGTGTAGCCGTGGCGTTTGGCGTGGCGTTCGATGGCGTTGCCGATGTCGCCCAGATGGGCGCCGGGGCGGACCTGGCGGATGCCCTTCCACATCGCCTCCTGCGCGACCTGCACCAGGCGCCGGGCGGCGGGGGAGGCGTTGCCGACGATGTAGGTTTTGGAGGAATCGGCGATGAAGCCGTTCTTTTCCAGCGTGATGTCCAGGTTGATGATGTCGCCGTCGCGGATGATGTCCCGGCTGTTGGGCACGCCATGGCAGACGACATGGTTGATCGAGCAGTTCAGCACATATTCGAAGCCATATTGCCCCTTGCTGGCGGGGCGGGCGCCGAGTTCTTCGGTGATGAAGCGTTCGACCAGATCGTTGACCTCAAGGGTGGAGAGGCCGGCGAGCGGCTGTTCGTCCAGCATTTCGAACACGCGGGCAAGCAGCTGGCCCGAGATGCGCATGAGGTCCAGCTCGTCGGGGGTTTTCACCATCTCAGGCGGCCGCCAGCTGCGCCTCGGCCGAGGCGAGCTGCATCTGCACGATCTGGTTGTAGGAGAGGGTGGGATTGGCTTCGGCGAGCATGCCGATCTTCATCCAATATTCGGCCTGCGCATTGATGGAGCGGCACATCACCGTGCTGGCGCGGCGGGCTTCCTCGTGCAGGCTGTCGTCGATCTTCACCAGTCCCATATCGTCTCTCGTCCACGAGTTGGATATGGATCATATATGGTTCATATATTTCCGCGTCAAACGGGGGGCTGCAATCCTTACTGAAGCGTGCCTTCCCCGACTTCTCCGCTGGCGAACTGCATCAGGGTGGTGAGGGTGGATGCGCGCGAGGGGAGGCCCGAGGCTTCCAGCAGGGCCTGACGCTCGGCGTTGCTGAAGGGGCAGACGGTGGCCAGCGTGTTGATCAGGCTTTCGTCGTCGGCCGATTTCACCGCATCCCAGTCGGCGGAGAGGCCCTGGGTCTCCAGATAGGATTTCAGGGTGGATTCGAGGTGGGCGCGGGTGGCGGCGGCGAGCGGGTCGGCGGGCGCCCAATCGGCTTCATGGGCGCCATAATCCACTTCCGCCTGCCGGTAGGGCGTGGTGGCGGGCAGTTCGGCCTTCAGGCGGAAGCGAGCGAGACCGGTAAGCGAGATAAGGAAACGGCCGTCGCCGGTTTCGCTGTACTGGGTGATGCGGCCGGTGGTGCCGATGGCGTAGAGGTCTGGGCTGTCGGCGTCGGTATCCCGGGGCTGGATCATCGCGATCATCTGGTCCGACGCCATGGCGTCGCGCACCATGGCGAGATAGCGCGGCTCGAAGATGTTGAGCGGCAGCACCGCGCGCGGCAGCAGGATGGCGCCGCCCAGCGGAAACAGCCGGACGGTCGCGGGCAGGTCGGCGGGGCTGGCGGGCGGCTCCAGGGTCATGAGGCCCTTGCCCTCAGGCGAACAGGATCTGGCTGAGCTTGCGGCGGATGCCGACGGACCATGGATCACCGAAGCCGACCGCCTCGATCAGCTTCAGGAGCTGGGTGCGGGCGGCGCCTTCATTCCATTCCCGATCGGCCGCGATGGCGGCGAGCAGCTGATCCGCCGCGGCGTCGCGCTGGCCGCCGCCGAACAGGGCGTTGGCGAGATCGATGCGGGCCTGATGGTCGGCCGGATCCTCGGCGATTCGGGCTTCCAGCGCGGCCAGTTCGCCGCTGGGCGCGGCGGTGCGGGCCAGATCCAGCGCGGCGCGCGCCTGCGCGACGGCCTGATCCTTGTTGTCGGCGGGAATGCCGGACAGCGTGGATTCGGCGGCGTCCAGCTCACCGAGGGCGATGAGGGCGCGGGCGAAGCCGGCGAGGATGTCGGCGCGTTCGGGGGCTTCCTGTGCCAGCGCGGCGAAGGCCTGCGCGGCCTGTGCGGCGTCCCCTTCGGCCAGCAGGGCGTTGGCGGCTTCGATCAGGGCGTCGAGTGAGACTTCCTCCTCCGTGGGAGGGAGGGCGGTGAGCAGCTTTTCGATCCAGGCCTTGATCTCGCGTTCGGACTTGGCGCCGACGAAGCCGTCCATCGGCTGGCCGCCGACAAAGGCATAGACGGTGGGGACGGACTGGATGCGGAACTGCTCCGCGATCAGGCGCTGGCGATCGATATCGATCACCACCTGGGAGACGCGGCCGTGGCCCACTTCGGCAACTGCCTTGTCGATCAGCGGGGCGAGCTGCTTGCAGGGCCCGCACCAGTCCGCCGTGAAGCGGACGAGGACGACGGAGGTGAGCGAGGCTTCCAGCACGTCACGGCGGAACGCCTCGATGGCGGCGCGGTCTTCGGCGGACGGTCCGCCGAGTCCGTTATTGGGGGAAAGGCTGGCCAAGTTGCTGCTCCCGGGAATTGGCTTTCGCCTGCTCATATGGGTGTACATTTTGCGTTATGGAAGGGCTTGCGCTGCCTGCAATGCTCGGCTAGAGCGCGCCCCTCACCCCGGCAGGGCGGCCAGAGCGGCCCTGCCAGATGATCTGGATGCGGGCGTAGCTCAGGGGTAGAGCGCAACCTTGCCAAGGTTGGGGTCGAGGGTTCGAATCCCTTCGCCCGCTCCAGTTTTCCTAGGGAAATCAGCGAATTAGAGAGCCTCCTTCGGGAGGCTCTTTGCTTACACGCACATTCGTACCTCATCGTGTAAGCACTATGTAAGCAGCTCAACGCGCAAGTTCGGATAGCGTAGCGACGGTTTGGCGCTTTCAAATGCCTCCACAAGCCCCTCAGTCAGTGCGCGATAGTGCGGATGCCCTCGCCATAGTTTCGATGCGCAACCGGGACGCTGCTTTCTGGCATATGCCAGATCGAAGCTACGGGGCTGGTTGATCACATTATGATTCGAATGTCAGGAGGGGGGAATGCCTTCCCCTGCGGTCGAGCCCAAGGTCTCGCCCAACCCCTTCTGCGGGGAGATCCCCGCAACGCCCCCAATAGAGTGAGAGTGCAGACGGGTTTTCCGTGACGGGTTGAGGGCTGGGAGAGAGGCTCCCGGCGCCCGTCGCGGAGATCCGCGATGTCCAGAAGAACCGCACCCGCTCGCGCCAGTCAGAATCGGGCGAGCCTCTATGATGAAGTCACCGACACGATCATCGCCGAGCTGGAGGCCGGCCGGTTCCCCTGGGTCCAGCCTTGGGGATCAGCCTCGGTGAAGGCTCCTCTCACCATGCCGAAGAACGCCGCGACCGGTCGGCAGTATTCGGGGATCAATGTGCTAATCCTCTGGGGTGCGGTCATCCAGCACGGCTTTCCCAGTCAGAGCTGGCTCACCTTCCGCCAGGCCCTATCACTGGGCGGCAATGTCCGCCGCGGGGAGCACGGCATCACCGTCGTCTATGCCGACCGTTTCACGCCGGAAGACGAGAAGCGCCGCGCCCGCGAGACCGGCGACGACGCCGCGGTGATCCGGTTCCTCAAGCGCTTCACGGTGTTCAACGCTGCGCAATGCGACGGCCTGCCTGAAGGTGTCGCCACCGTCGCACCACCGCCTCCTCGCGGCCTCATCGAACCGCAGGTCGAAGCCCTGATCCGGGCGACGGGCATCGATTTCCGCATCGGCGGTGATCGAGCCTTCTACGCCCCGACGTCCGACTATGTGCAGGTGCCGCCGCCGCAGGCCTATTTCGAGCCGATCAACTGGCACAGGACGGCCCTGCACGAGCTGGGGCACGCCACGGGCCACCCCTCACGCCTGAACCGTGATTTCTCAGGTTCATTCGGCTCGAAAAAATACGCCTTCGAGGAACTGATCGCGGAGATTAACGCCGCCTTCTGCTGCGCCTCGCTCGGCATCACGCCCACCGTGCGGCACGCCGATTATCTCGGCTCCTGGCTCGAGGTGCTGCGCGAGGACAACCGCGCCATCGTTCGCGCCGCCTCGCAGGCGAGCAAGGCGGCGGACTGGTTGCTCGGATTCCTGCCGGACACCGCTGCCGGCTGCGCCGATGACGAACGGCGGGCAGCGTGACGATCCTGAAAACTGGCCTGAAAACCGGAAAGACGAAGACGCGGCTTTGCGGCTTTGCGCCTTTCCGCCTGCGTGGCGCTGCCCTCTTAGAGTGAGAGGGCGGCGCTTCGCTTCGTGACGGGTTGGAGGTCGAGAGAGAGTCTCCCGGCCGCCCGTCGCGGAGTAAAGATCATGGCGACCGCCATTCAAAAAATCACCCTGTCGTCGGCCCGCGACATCCCCTTCAACAAGCTCGTGCTGAGCCAGGCCAACGTCCGGCGCATCAAGGCCGGCGTCTCGATCGACGAGATGGCGGAATCGATCGCCCGGCGCGGCCTCATCCAGAGCCTGCATGTCCGGCCCGTCCTCGACGCCGATGGCCATGAGACCGGAATGTTCGAGGTGCCCGCCGGCGGCCGCCGCTATCGCGCGCTCGAGGTGCTGGTGAAGCAGAAGCGCCTGGCCAGGACCGCGCCGGTGCCCTGCGTCGTCGGCGACGCCAACAGCGACATCCTCATCGATGAGGTCTCGCTGGTCGAAAACATGGAGCGCGCGCCGCTGCATCCGCTTGATCAGTTCCGTGCTTTCCAGGCCATGCGCGACAAGGGCATGACAGAGGAAGCCATCGCCGCCGCCTTCTTCGTCGGCGTCACGATCGTGAAACAGCGCCTGCGGCTCGCCGCCGTCGCCCCCGCGCTGCTGGAGATTTATGCCGAAGACGGCATGACGCTCGAACAGCTGATGGCCTTCACCGTCAGCCCCGACCATGACCGCCAGCAACAGGTCTGGGACGCGATCAAGGAAGGCTGGCAGAAGGAGCCCTACCACATCCGCCGGATGCTCACCGAAACCACGGTGCGGGCGTCCGATCGGCGGGCCATCTTCGTGGGCGTCGAAGCCTATGAAGCGGCGGGCGGCCTGATGCTGCGCGATCTGTTCCAGTCCGACGATGGCGGCTGGCTGCAAGATCCGGCCCTGCTCGACCGTCTCGTGGCCGAAAAGCTCAAGCTCGCCGCCGACGAGATTGCCAGCGAGGGCTGGAAGTGGGTCGATGCTGCCCTGAGCTTTCCCTATGGCCACGAGCAGGGCTTGCGCGAACTTGTCGGGACTGCGGTCGATCTGACCGACGAGGAGCGCGCGACCCGCGATGCGCTGCGCGACGAATATGACCGGCTCGAGGCCGAATATTCCGAAACCGACGAACTGCCCGACGCAATCGACGTGCGTCTCGGCGAGATCGAACAGGCGCTCGAGGCCTTCGAGCAGCGTCCGACGGTCTATGATCCGGCCGACATCGCCATCGCCGGCGTCTTCGTCAGTCTGGACTCCGATGGTTCGCTGTCGGTGGATCGCGGCTATGTCCGTCCCGAGGACGAGCGTCCGGTCGATGCCGAAGGGGACGACACCCCCGAGTTCGACGGCGGCGACGGTCCTGCGGCTACGCCTGCCGTGCAACGCGCCGTCATCACCATCGGCGGCCAGCCCGCGGAGCCGGAGGACGAGGAAGAGGACGGCGCAAAGCCATTGCCCGAGCGTCTCGTGATCGAACTGACCGCGCATCGCACCCTGGCGCTGCGCAATACCGTAGCCGAGCATCCCGACGTCGCCATGACCCTGTTGCTGCACAAGCTGGCCAGCGACACCTTCCGGCGCACTGCTCCGACCGGCTGCCTGGAAGCCAGTGTCCGCCACATCTTCTTCTCCGCCCAATCGGAGGAGCTGAAAGACAGTCCGGCGGCGCACGAGATCGCCGACCGGCACGCCCGCTGGGGTGATCACGTTCCGGCCGACGACCAGGCGCTGTGGGACTGGCTCACCCAACTCGATCCCGGCACACGGCTCGATCTGCTCGCCCACTGCGTCAGCTTCGGCGTCAACGCGCTGTTCGAGCGGCCCAACCCCTACGGATCGGGCGTCAGTCAGCATGGTCTGGATGTCCGTCTCGCGCAGGCCGACCGCCTGGCACGCGAGACCGGCCTCGACATGGTGACGGCGGGCTGGAGGCCGACCGTCGGCAATTACCTCGGCCGCGTCACCAAGCCCCGCATCCTCGAAGCCGTCCGGGAGGGCGCGGGCGAACGGGCCGCCCAGCTCATCGACCACCTGAAGAAGGGCGACATGGCCAAGGAGGCCGAGCGCCTGCTCGCCGACACCTGCTGGCTGCCGGAGCCCCTGCGCCTGACATCCCTTGATGGCGATCAGCCCATCCCGGACGATCAGACCGACGCCGGCGAAGACACCGACCTGCCGGATTTTCTCACCGATGAGGGTGAGGACGAAGACGCGGTCGATGACGAGGACGAAATCCAGCACGCGGTCGCCGCCGAATAGCGCGGGCAGCGCGGGGCGGCTCCGTTCGTCTCGCGCGCCATCCCGATCTTCCTTCTGCCCGGTCCCACGGTCGACAGTCTGCATGGCTGTGCCGTGCGGTCCGGGCTTTCTCGTTTCAGGAGCCTGTCATGGCCGATTATTTCACCCATTTCTCGTGCCTGTTCGACGTCGGCACGCCCGACAACGCCGCCCGTGCGCTCGACCTCTACAACACGCTCTCCGAGGATGGCGCATCGGAGGAACCGCCCTCCGATGGCTTCCTCCTTTCGATCCAGCCCGAGCACGGCGGCAGCCAGCTCTGGATGCGCGACGACGTGACCGGCGACCCTGAGCGCCTCATCCGGTTCGTGCAACGCTGCGCCTCCGAGTTCGGGCTCACCGGCAGATGGGGTTTCCAATACGCCAACACCTGCTCAAAGCCCCGGCTCGACGGCTTCGGCGGCGGCGCCCATGTCCTCGACCTCGCCACCGGCGAGACCGTGGACTGGATCTATACCGATGGCTGGCTCGACCAGACCATGTCCGGCGAGGGAGGCCCGCTATGAGCATCCCCGCCCATGCCCGGAGCAATTTCCAGACCCTGCTGCGCGCGGCAGGCGACGGCAATCTCGCGCTCATGGAGTGCCTCGACGCGGTGACGGGTAGTCCACGCTACGTCATCTGCGCGGTGGGACGCGACGAGGGCGATTACGTCTTCACGCCCTTCGGCCATCTCGCCGACGGCAATCCTTACGACGCTTATCTGCCGCCCGACCCCGACAATCCTGACGGCTTCGTGCGGCCGGAGACGGGAGATGCGCCATGATGGACATCGACGCCATCTTCGCGGCGGATCACGAGCGCCCGCCCGCCGAACGGTCGCTCCCTTGGCCAGAGACCAGGGACGGCCTTACCGTCATCATAGAACCCAAGCCCCATTGGGCCAGCGACATGCGGGCATTCCGTACCAAGACCCGTGAATATTGCGCCTATGCCGATTGGACCGCGAACGGCACCCGCGCGCGGTTCTTCGGGCACATCGACACTAGCGGCGACGACCTGATCCGCAAGGCGCGCAGGCTCATCGCCAGCGAGATCGCGGACGGACACTGGAACTGATCTCTTGGAAAGCACCCCGCCGCACGGCCGGGGTGCTTTTTTTCATGCCGGCCGCGAAGGGCATTTCGAGAGTGAGAGGGCTGCCGGGACGGGTCGAGTCCGGGCGGTCGAGAGAGAGCGCCGTTCGGGCGTCCCTTTCCCGCTCTCCCGAGGTTCCCGACCATGAACATTCTATCGCCCGTCGCCATGCCGGCTGCGCCCATCGTCCGTGCGTCCGCCATCATCGCCGCCGCCCATCAGCTTCTCGCCATGCTCGAACGCGGGCAGCGGATCGACAACGCCGGCCTTCGCACCGCCATGGAGATCGCCTTCGAGGCTTCCGACGCGAGCGGCGTCTGGGACTGGAAGACGGCCTACGAAGCCTGCGAATGCGCGACCGTCCTGTTCCTGCGCAAATACGGACGTGCGCTTTTCCGTAAAGCCGACACTCCGGCTGCACGTCTTTCCGCTTTGTCGAAAGTCTCCGGCCTTCTGCCGACGCACACCCGCCGTTCCGAGGAGAGCCAGGCGCATCAGCAATTCTCGACGCCGGTCCCGCTCGGACTTGCCGCCATTGCCGCGGCCGCGATCATCCCGCGCGACATCGTGCTGGAGCCCTCGGCCGGCACGGGCCTGCTCGCCATCCTCGCCGAGATCAGCGGCGGCTCGCTGCTCCTCAACGAGCTGGCGGAAACCCGCGCCGATCTGCT
>QFPK01000027.1 GCA_003248865.1 Sphingomonas sp. | reverse complement strand
AACATCCAGACTTCAGTCAACGGCAGCGCCTCCTCAGCGCCGCCATTGAATCAACCGATCACGTCTCGCGCAAGCAATTTAATGGGTCCTGAGCCTAGGTGTCATGCACAAACACCTCAGCCGCCCGACCGCTTTCCCAGCGAATTCCCAACACCCAAACATCCAAGAAGCTCGGGCACAAAAGCCAATAACTAGTGCCCTGCTCACGGCGATCATCCTCGGGGTTGCCCAAGAGAGCAATTATCTGAGCCCGCGTTCTTCCTTTGAGCCTAAACCGCAGTTTCAAATCTACAAGCATTGCGCATCGCTCATTATCCTCCATACCATTCCTCGAGATCCACCTCTCAGAATTGAATTGGCGTGGGAAAGTCTCTTTGTAGGGACCGCTGGCGAAATATAGCGCAGGCGCGATTACGAAAAGCAACAACATTGTGCCGCATCCCGCTATGCCTGATGTCCTGCTCTCTTTATATGACATACGAAACCAGTTAAATCACGAAAATCTGGTTCGCAATCACCCATTCTCTTAATAGTGTTCAACGTAGTCCATGCCACCATGCTGCCAACAATACAGGCTGCACCTCAGTGATTATGGGTGCTCCAGTCCACTACAGCCTGCCTAGAAGCCCACGCGCAAGTCCCGTCCACGTCCCACGGTCCGCCCTTCATGCCACCTGCGATCCGGCATGCATCCGGGCCAGTTCCACATAGCCCGCAGCCCCGCGCCTGTTGCGCTCCACTTCGTCGTCGCTCAGCAGGCGCACGAATTTGGCGGGGCGGCCCAGCCACAGCTCGCGGCCCTTGATGACCTTGCCGGGGCTCAGCAGCGCGCCGGCGCCCAGCATGCCGTCGGGTTCGATCATGCAGCCGTCCATCACGATGGCGCCCAGCCCCACGAAGCTGCGGTCCTGAAGGGTGCAGCCGTGGATGATCGCCATATGCCCCACCAGCACATCCTCGCCGATCGTCGTCGCCGCCAGCTTGCGCGTGACATACACGATGGAGCCGTCCTGGATGTTGGAGCGTGCACCGATGCGGATCGGCATCACGTCGCCGCGCACCACCACATTGTACCAGATGGAGGCGCCCGCCCCCAGTTCCACGTCGCCGATCACCTGCGCGCCCGGCGCCACCCAGGCGGTGGGGTCGATGCGGGGGCTCTGGCCGGCGAAGGGGTGGAGGGGCATCAGTCGGCGTCCTTCACATAGACGATATGGCGGCAGATCGGGCGGTCCGCCGCGATCAGCGGATGATCGAAATCCATGTCGGCCGCGCGGCGCATCCCGAGGCGCTGCATCACCGCTTCCGACGGCGTGTTGGTGATGGCCGTGTAGGCGAGGATCTGCGGCAGCCCCATGCGGCCGAAGCCATGCGCCAGCGCGGCGCCCCCCGCCTCTGAGGCATAACCCTGCCCCCAGGCATGGCGGGCGAGGCGCCAGCCCACTTCCCAGCGGCCGAAGATCGGCAGATGTTCATGCGCGATCTGGTTCAGCCCGGCAAAGCCCAGAAAGGCGCCGTCGCTCTTGCGCTCCAGCGCCCAGAACCCCACGCCCGTCTCGGCGATCTTGCCGTTCACCCGCTCGATCACGGCGTCGGCTTCCTCGCGGCTGAGCGTGGCGGGGAAGTGGCGCATCACCTCAGGGTCGGCGTTCATCGCGGCCCAGGGTTCGCGGTCCGTCTCGAGGAAGGCGCGCAGGATCAGGCGGTCGGTTTCGATCATCAGCGGCTCTTTCCCTGCGCGCTTTTGCCATGCACCAGACTGGCGCGGGCGAAATGGCCTTCGGCCACGTCCGGATAATCGAAATCCCATTCCGGCATATGCACCATGCCCAGCCGCCGCATCAGGCCCCAGCTTGCTTCATTGCTGTAGGCGGTGATGGCGATCACGCGGGGGCCGAGCGAAAGGCCCCAGTCCAGCGCGGCCGTCGCCGCCTCCCGCGCATAGCCCAGCCCCCAGACATCCTGCCGGAACAGCCAGCCGATCTCGATATCGTCCGGCCGGGCATGCGGCAGCACCTCGGGTGCAAGCGTGATCGGCTTCAGCCCGCAATTGCCGATGATCGCGCCGTCCGCCTTGCGCACCACGGCCTTGAAGGCATAGCCCAGTTCGCGGTCGAAGCGCTGCATCCGCTCCAGCCGTTCCACGCTGTCGTCCACCAATTCCGCCCTGCCGAAATGGTGCATCAGCACCGGATCGGTGGCATGGCCGGACAGGATCGGCAGGTCGGCTTCCGTCCATGGCCGCATCAGCAGCCGCTCGGTTTCCAGGACGGTGCCCGCCGACCGGCCTGTCATCACGGGAACAGCGGCGCTGCTTCCAGCCCCATCGTCTCCGGCAGGCCGAACATCAGGTTCATGTTCTGGATCGCCTGACCGGACGAGCCTTTCACCAGATTGTCGATGGCCGCGATCAGGATGGCGCGGCCCGGCACCCGGTCCGGGAAGACGTTCAGCACCATATGGTTCGATCCGCGCACCATGCGGGTGGCAGGCGCCACGCCTTCGGGCAGCAGATGCACGAAGGGTTCCTCCGCATAGCGCGCGTCGAAACAGGCACGCACGTCCTCGACCGTCTTGCCGTCGGCCAGTTCCACGATGATGGTTTCCAGCTCGCCCCGGTTCATCGGCAGCAGGTGCGGCGTGAAGCTCACGGCCACGGCCTCGCCGAAGGCCTTGCCCAGCTCCTGCTCCATTTCCGGCATGTGGCGGTGGCGGCCGATGCCATAGGGCGCGGCGGCTTCCGCCACTTCGGCGAACAGATTCTGTTCCTTCAGGCCGCGCCCCGCACCGGACACGCCGGTCAGCGCATTGATGGTGATGTTGTGCGCACGGATCAGCCCGGCTTCGGCCACCGGCAGCAGCGTCAGCAGCGCGGCTGTCGGGAAGCAGCCGGGGCAGGCGACCAGCCGGGCGTCGGCCAGCTTCGGCCGCGCCATTTCCGTCAGGCCATAGACTGCGCCCGCCAGCAGGTGCGGCGCCGGATGGGTCACGCCATACCATTCGCCATAGACGTCCATGTCGTTCAGGCGGAAATCGGCGGAGAGGTCGATGATGCGGATGCGTTCGTCCAGCGTGCTCAGCAGCTCGGCCGAGGCAGCGTGGGGCAGGCAGCCGAACACGGCGTCCACCTGTTTCCAGTCGATGGCGTCAGCGCGCACCAGCTTCGGCAGGTTCCGATAGGGCGCGAAGTGCGGCCAGATGTCGGCCATGGCCTGCCCGGCCTTCTGGTTCGCGGCCAGCGCCACGATTTCCACGGCGGGGTGCGTGATCGCCAGTCGCACCAGATCGGCGCCTGTGTAACCGGAGGCCCCAAGGACGGCGATGCGGATCTTGTCAGTCATGCGCCTCCCTACTCGCCCTTCCAGAACGGCTTCAAGACCGGAAGCACCGATGCGAAGCCGTCCGTCCATGCCGGCACGTCCTTGCGCGTCCGCAGTGGGGTCCATTCCTCGCTGTGGCCGGTCGCCTCGGTGAAGCGCGTCATCTCCGCCTCGTTCGCGGTCAGCGCGATCCAGATGGAGGCGTTGTAGCTGTATTCGATCCGCTCCTCGACACTGGGCGCATGCACCCGCACCCGCGCCGCCATGCCCAGATCGCGGGCGATGGCCCCCACCACCGGCTCCAGATCGAGGAAGCGGTTCGATACATGCACCATCAAGACCCCGCCCGGCGCCAGCGTGCGGCGATAGGTTTCGAACGCCTCGCGCGTCAGCAGGTGCAGCGGGATCGCATCGGAGGAGAAGGCATCCACCACCAGCAGGTCGAAGCGGCCGGCGGGCTCCTCGGCCAGCTTCAGCCGCGCGTCGCCCACCACGATGCGAACATCGGGTTTGCACTGGCTGACATAGCTGAACACATTGGGGTCGGTGGCGAGCTCCACCATCAGCGGGTCGATCTCGAAGACGGTCCAGTTCTCGCCCTTCTCCGCGTAGCAGGCGAGGCTGCCGCTCCCCAGGCCGACCACGCCGACCCGCGCGCTCTCGCCGAACAAGACGGGCGCCGTCTGCATGGCGAGCCCGATCCCGCTCATGGGCGGATAATAGGTGAGCGGCATGCGCGACTTCGCCGGGTCCAGCGATTGCGCGCCGTGCAGCGTGGTGCCGTGCAGCAGGCGGCGCGTCTGCGTGCTCTGGCTGTTCTGCACGGTGTAGATGCCGAAGAAGCTGCGCTGGCGCGCCTTGTCGATGGTGGAGATGTCGATCTGCTGCCAGCCGCCCAGCGCCAGCATCAGGTTCAGCAGGATCCAGCTGAACATCAAAGGCCGCCCGATGGAGATCGCCGCCAGCAGGCCCATCAGGCCGATGGCCGCCAGCTGCACCGGCGGTGTGTTCACCGCCATGAAGGCCGCGCCCAGCCACCAGCCCAGCACCAGCACCAGCGGCGGGGTCAGGATGCGCAAAAGCCGCCCCAGCCGGTTGCCGCGCCACAGATTGCCGATGCGGCGCGTCAGCGGCTTCGCGGGCACCAGAAGTGCGGCCGCCAGCAGCAGGATCGGATGTTCATACACCCAGTCGAAGATCTGCGGCGCGATCAGCGCCGGGAACAGCCCGCCCAGCACGCCGCCCAGCGACATCCACAGATAGAATTCGGTCAGCCGGTCGGCCGGGGGCCGATCGTTCGCCAGCGTGCCGTGCAACGCGATCGCCACCACCAGCAGCAGCCCGACGGAGGCGAGCCCATAGATCGACGCCGCCTGCCCCACAGAGATCAGCCCGGCGCCGCCGAACACCAGCAGCGCGATGGGCGCGATCCACACTGCGATTCGCGTGATCAGCGGCCCGGCGGACGAGAACACCAGAATGAAGCTGATCAGATAGGCCGCCAGCGGCAGCACCCACAGCAGCGGCATCGCCATGATGTCGGTGGTGATGTGGGTGGTGGTGGAAAGCATCAGCCCCGACGGCACCGCTGCCAGCAACACCCAGTGCAGCCGCCGCTTCCATGTGACGGGGCGGCGGCCCTGCACGGTGGCGCTGTCGGCCGCAGTCGCCGGCGGGCGCACCCCGCCCTTCAGGATCACGAACGCACCCAGCGCCACCAGCGCCATCAGCAGCAGATAGCCCACAGTCCACAGATGCTGCTGGAAGGGCAGCGCGGTGAACGGCTCCAGCAGGAAGGGATAGCAGAGCAGCCCGATCAGCGACCCGGCGTTGGAGGCGGCATAGAGGAAGAAGGGGCTGGCGGCCGCCGGGTCGGGCGAACGGGCGAACCAGGCCTGCATCAGCGGCGCCTGCGCGGAGACCGCCAGGAACACCGGCCCGATGGAAAGCGCCAGCAGCTTCAGCAGCCACAGCGCAGCGGCGTCGCCGGTATCGGCCCCGCCCAGCGCCCGGATGCCGATGGGCAGCGTCAGCGCGGCTGCCGCGAACAGCGCCAGATGGATCGCCGCCTGCGCCTTGAACGGCAGCCGCTGCAGCGCATGGGCATAGGCATAGCCCAGCAGCAGCACCGCCTGATAGAACAGCATCGCGGTGTTCCAGACGCTGGGCGATCCCCCCAGCACCGGCAGCACCAGGCGCGCGAACAGTGGCTGGATCAGGAACAGCAGGAAGCTGCCCAGAAACACGATTCCGATGAAGAGGGGTCGTGTGAACCGGGAGTGGAGCACAAACCCCTCCCGCGCGCCCGAAGCCGCTGCCGTCGCCATCCCCAAGCTCTCCCCAGCCCCCAAGGTACGGGCTTAAAACAGGTTTTTCTGCGCAGCCTCCCAGCCTTCATGGGCCAGCAGCCACGCTTTTCGCTCAAGCCCGCCCGCATAGCCGGTCAGGCTTCCGTCCGCACCGATAACACGGTGGCAGGGAACGACAATGGCCAAAGGATTGCGCCCGTTCGCCGTGCCCACAGCGCGGGCATTTGGCCCCGCACCTGAGGCCGCGCCGCCCAGCGCGCGGGCGATATCGCCATAGCTGCGGGTCTGCCCCGGCGGGATACGGCGCAGCTCCGCCCACACCGCGCGTTCGAAGGAACTGCCCATCGCGCCCGTCGCCAGCACGTCCAGCGCGTGAAGCTCTCCCGCGAAATAGCGCGTGAAGGCGTCGCCCAGATGGCCGGGCATCGGCGCTTCGGCGTCGGCCAGCGGGCCGATGCCGAAGCGGTTCAGGCTGGTTTCCACCCGGCGCGGATCGTGGCGGAATTCGGCGGCCCACAGCAGGCCCGCCGCATCATGCACCAGCGCCATCGGCCCCACCGGCGTCTCCAGCACCGACAGGGCGAAGCTCATGTCAGGCCGGAACGCCGTAAAGATCGAACTCGTCGGCATCCTCGATCAGCACGGGGATGATGTCGCCGGGCTTCGCGTTTGGCGCGTCGCGCAGCAGCACCCGGCCGTCGATCTCGGGCGCGTCGGCCTTGCTGCGGCCGGTGGCGCCTTCGCCATCGGCCTCGTCGATGATCACGTCCAGCCTGCGCCCCACCTTGGCGGCGAGCTTCCGCGCCGAGATCTCGGCGGCCTTCGCCATGAAGCGGTCGCGGCGTTCCTCGCGCACTTCCAGCGGCAATGCGCCGGGCAGCTGGTTGGCGACGGCGCCTTCCACCGGTTCATAGGCGAAGCAGCCCACCCGATCGAGCTGCGCTTCATCCAGCCAGTCCAGCAGATACTGGAAATCCTCCTCCGTCTCGCCGGGGAAGCCGGCGATGAAGGTGGAGCGGATGGCGATGTCCGGCACCGCCTCCCGCCATTTGCGGATGCGTTCCAGCACAAGGCCCTCGTTCCCCGGGCGGCGCATCGCCTTCAGCACGCGCGGGGAGGCATGCTGGAAGGGGATGTCCAGATAGGGGAGGATCAGCCCGTCCGCCATCAGCGGGATCAGCTCATCAACGCTGGCGTAGGGGTAGATATAGTGCATGCGCACCCAGGCCCCCAGCTGCCCCAACTCGCGCGCCAGATCGGTGATGTGCGCGCGCATCTCGGCCTTGCCATACCGCGCATGCCGCAAATCACGGCCGTAGGCGGAGGTGTCCTGCGAGATCACCAGCAGTTCCTTGGTCCCGGCGGCCACCAGCTTCTCGGCCTCGCGCACGATGGCATCCGGGCGGCGAGAGACGAGATCGCCCCGGATCGAGGGGATGATGCAGAAGCTGCAGCGATGGTTGCAGCCCTCGGAAATCTTCAGATAGCTGTAATGCTTGGGCGTCAGCTTCAGGCCCGCCCCTTCTTCAAATCTTGGCGGCACGAGGTCGAGGAACGGCTGCGGCGGCATCGGCGCCGCCTGCTTCACCGCGCCCACCACCTGCTCATATTGCTGCGGCCCGGTCACGGCGAGCACGTCGGGGAAGCGTTGGCGGATAGTCTCCGCCTCGTTCACCATGCAGCCCGTCACCACCACCCGGCCGTTTTCCGCGATCGCCTCGCCGATGGCTTCCAGGCTTTCTTCCTTGGCGCTGTCCAGAAAGCCGCAGGTGTTCACGATCACCACATCCGCCCCGGCATAATCGCCCGACAGCTGATAGCCTTCGGAGCGCAGGGACGTCAGGATACGCTCGCTGTCGACCAGCGCCTTCGGGCAGCCGAGCGAGACCATGCCGACCTTCTTCGGCGGCAAGAGAACGGTGGCGTCGCTCATGACGGGCTCAGGCGCTCCCCGCCCGCATCAGCGCCAGCACTTCCTTGCGGCTGCGCTCGTCCTCGCGGAACACGCCCATCATGCGGCTGGTCGTCATGGTGGCGCCCGTCGTCATCACGCCGCGCGCGGACATGCAGGCGTGGCTTGCCTCCACCACCACGGCGACGCCGCGCGGGTTCAGCACATCCTGGATGGCGTCCGCGATCTCGGCCGTCAGCCGTTCCTGCACCTGCAGCCGCCGGGCATAGCCCAGCGCCACGCGCGCCAGCTTGGACAGGCCCACCACCCGGTCGGTCGGCAGATAGGCGATGTGCACCTTGCCGATGATGGGCGCCATATGATGCTCGCAGTGCGAGTGGAACGGGATGTCGCGCAGCAGCACGATCTCGTCATAGCCGCCCACCTCGCGGAAGGTGCGGGTCAGATGCTCGCGCGGGTCTTCCTCATAGCCCTTGAAATATTCCTTGTAGGCGCGCGCCACCCGGCCGGGCGTGTCCAGCAGCCCCTCACGCGTGGGATCGTCGCCGGCCCAGCGGATCAGCGTGCGCACAGCATCCAGCACGTCGGCCGGGATCGCGGAATCGCGATCCTCGCCGTGCAGATGATCGTCATGCCCATGCTCGTCTTTGCGGTGGAAATCGGCCATCAGGCTCCTCGCTTCATTGGCGGCCCATGTAGCTCTGCGCAGGGCAATCGGCAATGCGGGGCAGCCATGCGAGGCAGGATGTCCGATTGACCCGCGTGCAAATGACGTTATATGAGAATAGTTCTCAATAAGGAATCGCCAATGTCCAGCAGCCAGGCCCATGTCACCACCCCCAATGCTGAGCGTTATCTGAAGCAGCTCTGCAGCCATTGGGGGCACAAGTTCGCTGTCGATGTGGAACCGGGCCATGGCCGCATTGAGTTCGGTGAGGGCCGCAACTGCGAACTATGGGCCCGCGAAGGTCATCTCGATGTCGAGGTGCGGGCCACGGAAGATGCCTTGCCCCGCCTTCAGGACGTGGTGGCCGAGCATCTGAACCGCTTCGCCCACCGCGAAGGCGAACTGGCCTTCGATTGGCACCCGGCGGGCTGAAAGGGAAACTCCGAACGTCGGGGCCAAGTAAATCATCCAACTGAAATTATCGGTTTGTTTTCGAACCAGCTTCGGACACTGCGGACGATAGCGAAATATCTGAGCGGCCCTCTCCAGACCAGCTGTCTGGGCGCCCATTTCGGATCCGGATGCTTAATCCTGAACCCAACACGTCGATCGACTGATTGCCCTGCCCCTCGTCGAAGGTAAAGTACGCCAGCGCGCCTTCAGGAGGCTTTGTCGTTTGCCCGCTTGCAAGACGTCCGATCTCGGCAGCATCGAGCGCGCGGCCCCAGAATCGCAGATCGTCGAACAATCCCTTGTAGTTTTCATACTGGGTGAAGAACATACCCCATGCCGTCATCACTTCGGCCCCGAAGCTCCACCCGCCCAATTCCGGCGGATCGTCGGGATGCGGCAACGAATGCCAGAAGCGTTGCATGTCTATGCGCAGGGGAATGTCGGTGTGCGCCACCATGCGCCCATCGATCCACAACTCCAATGTGGCGCCCGCCGGTTCACGCCAGCGTCTGATCGCGACGACATGATGCCAACGGCCATCCAGCAGGCTGGGGGTCGTCTCAGCCGGCCAAGCCTGCACTGCATAGACCATGCCCTGGGGCACATCGACACCGGAATCAGCAAACATCCAGCGCAGGCGCCCACCGCCATAGAATTGCAGTGAAAAGGTCCCCTCACGGCTGTCTCCGGCGTTGAAACCGCGTGGGCGGGTGTGGCCATCCAGCAGCCAGTTTCCGGCATGCCACCACCCGGGGCTTGAATAGGGGGCGGGGTCTGCATCTGACCAGTTCCGCAGCTGGCCATATGTGCCTCGCAAGGTCGGGCCGGTCGGGAATTGTGCATCGGGCCGGATCCAGAGCTCCAGGCTGAACTCGCCTGTCCCGAATTCTGCCGGCACAAAGGCAAGATCCAGAAAGGTATAATCCATCGGGCGCTTCTCTGAGAAGCGGATGGATTGCGCCTGGACCGATTGGGTCAACACCAGGACTGCCGCCAGAACTGCCTTTCCCACCGCTGTCAGTCTGCCGGGCAAGTCCGATTTCCCGGCGCCAGATGGGCAATAAATTCCACTTCGACGATGCCACCCTCTCCCAATAGTCCGGTCGTGCCCACTGCTGTCCAAGCTGGGTAGGGCGCAGGAATATATTCGCCGACAACCTCGCTGAAGGCAGTGAACTGTGCGTCGCGGTCGCCTGAGAACTCCGGGCTGTTCCAGACATGGAAGCTGGTGATCTTGACGATGCTCTCGAATGTCGCGCAACTGGCGGCCAGCGTCGTTCCAACGCGCTCGAAGGCGCGCCGCACCTGGCTCTTGAATTGCTCGGTATCCCGCCCCTCGTCAGGCCTGCGGCCGATGATGACGCCCGACAGATAGAGGACATCACCGCTGCGCCGAGCGGCGGCAAAACGATACATGTCGTGTGCGCGTTGTGCGCCGGGAGTCGGCAGGATCACCTCGCCTCCCGCGACAGGCAGACGGCGCGGAAAGCCGTCTACGGTACTCGAAACTTCGGATCCATCGATACCGGCAGTCGCGCCGTCTACGACTGTTCCACTCACCTCCTCCGCAGACCGCGCATTGACCTCAGCGCCAACAACCGATGCCGCAAACACGGTGAAGAACCTAACCAGAATCTCGCAATTCGATAACAGTCGGCGCGCCAGCAGCAGCTGAAACAGCTTGGTCGTCATTGAAACCTCAAAACACGGGAAGCCAATATGTTGCGCCGGTGAACAGCGGCTTGCATCGCGACCATTGCGTAGCGCAGACCACCCCTGACGGCATGATCAGGTCATACGATACGGTTTCTCGATAAACGGCTTGGTCCGACGACAAACGGCTGAAGCACCCAAGTTCGTCCAGGAAGTCCGGGATTTTCGGGGGCTTATATCCCCTTTCGGGCGCAAACAAACGCGCCCATCCAGATCATCGCAACATTGAATTACAAGGGAAAAACTGGTGCCGGCTGCAGGAATCGAACCCGCGACCCCCTGATTACAAATCAGGTGCTCTACCAACTGAGCTAAGCCGGCATGACTCTATCGTCAGGTGGCGCCCTCTATCGCAAAGCCCAGCGCTTCGCAAACGCAGCCTCAGCCGCTGTTCCGAAGCGCGGTCGCGATCGCATTTAGGCTCAGTTGCAGCCCCTCCGCGATGCGCGGGTCATCTTCGCCCGCGCGGTGGCGCTTCAGCAGTTCCACCTGCAGCAGGTTCAAAGGCTCGATATAAGGCAGCCGCAGCCGGATCGAGGTGTCGAGCGCGGGGTTCTTCTCCAGCAGCCGGGACTGGCCCGTGGCCGCCAGCAGCCCATCCACCGTCTGGTGCCAGCCCGCCTCAATGCGCGCGAACAGCGGCTTGCCCGCCTCGCCCGCCAGTTCGGCGTAGCGCGCGGCGATGCCCATGTCGGATTTCGCCAGCACCATCTCCATGTTCGCCAGCATCGCCTGGAAGAAGGGCCATTCGTCCGACATCGCCGCCAGCAGTCCCTTGTCGGGGAAGGCGGCCAGCGCGTCGCCCACGCCATACCAGCCCGGCAGCATCACCCGGGCCTGCGCCCAGCTGAACACCCAGGGAATGGCGCGCAGATCCTCGATCGCGTCAGATGCCGTGCGGCTGGGCGGGCGCGACCCGATCTTCAGCGTGGCGATTTCCGAAATCGGCGTCATCGCGCGGAAAAAGGCGCGGAATCCGGGCTCGTCATACACCAGCCCGCGATAGGCGGCAAAGGCATCGGCCGAGAGCCTGTCCATCGCCGCGCGGAAGCGCGCAATTTCGCCTTCCGGCAGCGAGGGCGGGTCCAGCGTCGCCAGCAGAGTCGCCGCCGCGATGGTGTCCAGCGTGCGGCTGGCGGCTTCGGGCGTGCCATATTTGGCGGCGATCACTTCGCCCTGCTCGGTGATGCGGATGCGCCCCCCCACCGTTCCCGGCGGCTGCGCGCGGATGGCAGCAAAGCTGGAGCCGCCGCCCCGCCCCACAGATCCACCCCGGCCGTGGAACAGCTGGATCGGCACATCCGCCGCGCGAAACACCTCCGCCAGCGCGGACGAGGCCCGGTGCAGCTGCCAGGTGGAGGTCAGATAGCCGCCATCCTTGTTGCTGTCGGAATAGCCGATCATCACTTCCTGGCAGCCACGCGCGCGAGCAGCTTCCGCCACGCCGGGGATGGCCAGATAATCGGTCATGATCTCCGGCGCCGCCTCAAGATCGGCGATGGTCTCGAACAGCGGCACCACCATCAGCGCGGCGGCCGGCGCTTCGCCCGGCGCCAGCATGCCCGCCTCCCGCATCATCAGCATCGGCTCCAGCAGGTCGGAAACGCTGGTGGTCTTGGACACGATCGCCGTGGTGATCGCCGCCTCGCCATGGCGCGCCCGCGCCGCCGCCGCCGCGCGGAAGATCGCCAGTTCGCCCAGCGTCCGCTCCGAAGCCGGCGCCAGCGGCGTGCTCAGCAGCCGGGGGCTCTTCAGTTCACCGCGCAACAGCGCCACCTTCGCTGCCTCGGACAATCCCGTATAGGCCGCCTCCACGCCCGCCAGCGCCAGCAACTCCGCCGCGCAGGCCTCGTGGACATCACTGTTCTGCCTGAGGTCCAGCGTGGCCAGATGGAAGCCGAACTGGCGCACAGCGATGCGCAGCGCATCCAGCGCGCCGCCCCCTACACCCGCCTGATCAGCGCCTTCAGCAATTGCGTCCAGATCCGCCAGAAACTCGCCCGGCGCGGCATAGGCCGCGCCCACCACTCGCGGCGGCCGGGTGGGCGCCTGCCCCGTCAGCACCACCGACGTCGCCGCCAGCCGCGCATAGATGCCGGTCAGCGCCCGGCGATAAGGTTCGTCCGCCCGCGCCGATGAATCATCCCCGCTCGCCTCCGCCAGCGCCAGCACGGCCGCCGGCACATGGGTCTGCTCCGACGAGATTGACAGCTCCGCCCCCAGCGAATGCACCTCGTCCAGATAATATTGGAACAGCACGCCGCCATTCGCCTGCATCGCAAGCTCCAGCGTCTGGGCGTTCACATTGGGGTTGCCGTCCCGGTCGCCGCCGATCCAGCTGCCGATGGTGAGGAAGGGCGGCGGCACCTCGCCCAGCGCCTGCGCCCAGCCCTGCGCCAGCCGGGGCAGAACGGGCAGGAAATCGTCCCGCAGCCAGGCCAGCGCCGTGTCGATCTCGTCCGCCACGCGAATCCGTTCGCGCCGCAAGGATCTGGTTTCCCACAGCAATGTCACCTGCCGCCGGATCGCCGCTTCCACGCTCTCGCCCGGGCTGGCGCTGGTGGCGCCCGCATCGGCCAACGCCATCAGCTCGGCGATGCGGTTCTTGTGGTCGATCATGCTCTTGCGCCGCACTTCGGTCGGGTGCGCCGTCAGCACCGGCACCACCTTGGCCTTCGCCAGCGCCGCCAGAATCTCGGGGCGGCCGACACCCTTCGCCGCCAGCTGCGCCACCGCATCGGCCAGCGTCATCCCGGCCTCCGGCGCGGCCCCTGCAAGACCGGACATCTGCCGGTCCTCCGCCAGATTCGCCAGCATGGAAAACAGCATGAAGCCGCGCGTGAAGGCCAGCGTGTCGTCCAGCGAAAGAGCGCCCAGCTCCGCCGTCACCGCCTCCACATGGGCCGATCCGCGATGCCTCTGCACGGAAGCCGTGCGGATCGCCTCGGTGCGGCGGAACAGCTCCTCGCCGCCCCGGGTTCGGATCACGTCCCCCAATATCCGCCCCAGCACGCGGATGTCGGGGTTCTGGATGATCGGCGGCAGGCTGGCCATGGCGCTTTCCCTTGCGTTTTCGCGATCCCTCTTTCGCAGGCGCAGCATAAACCTCCCCCCCTTCCCCGCAAGGGGTCCGCCCGCTACGAATTCGAATGTGGGTCGGACCTGCAGGATGTGGATTCCAGCTGTCCCAGGCAATCCCAACTGGCGATAAACGCCCTGAAATTGCGAGAGAATACGAATTCAGCCGTCCCATGCTGTCCACAGCGTTCTCAGAGCGCTGTTGCAATTATGTTGTAACGTCCATATCGCGTTACAACGGGCTGAAAAAAATATCCGGGGGTGAGATTTTGCCACTGAGTGACTCCGCATGCAAAGCGGCAAAGGCGCAGCCGAAAGCATATCGGCTCACGGACGGGCACGGCCTCTACTTGCTGGTGCAGCCGAACGGTTCGAAGCTCTGGCAACTGATTTACCGATTCCAGGGCTCTAAGCAGCGCACCCTGTCCATGGGGAAATATCCCATCGTCAGCCTTGCCGATGCCCGTGAAATCCGCACGAAGGCCCTAAACGGCCTCGCCCACGGGCGAGATCCGGCCGAAGCGAAAAAGGGCGTCGTGCCTGACGGCGCCACGTTCGAACATGTCGCGAGCGAATGGCACGCCGTGTGGAAGGTGGGGAAAACCGCCGCCCATGCGGAGCGGGTTTGGGCTCGGCTTAAGAGGGACGGATTCACGGAAATCGGCAGCAAGGATATCCGCAGCATCACGTCGGCCGATATCCTCCGCATGGTGCGGAAGGTTGAGGCGCGGGGAAATATCGACACGTCCAAGCGGCTGAAGTCTGACGTGTCGAATGTGTTTCAGTTTGCGATTCCTGACGGCAAGGCGTCCATCGATCCGACGCATGGGTTGAACCGCGCGCTGAAGGCAAAGCCGAAGGTGAGGCACCACGCCGCGCTAAGCCCGGCAGGGCTCGGCGAACTGACGCTGCAGATCGATCACTATGACGGTGAAACCGTCACCCGGCTGGGCCTCCAATTTACGCTGCTGACGGCCGTCCGAACGAAGGAAACCCGGTTTATGCGGTGGGAGGAAATCGACGGGGCCATGTGGCGAATTCCACCCGAGCGCATGAAAATGAAGCGCCCTCACATCGTGCCACTGTCCAAGCAGGCGCTGGAGGTGCTGGCAGAGGTGCGCAAATTGAGCCGTGGCGATTTGGTGTTTTCAACCGATGACACGGCCATGTCCGAAAACACGATGCTCTTTGCGCTCTATCGCATGGGCTACCATGGCAAGCAGACGGTTCACGGCTTGCGCACCCTGTTCAGCACGATCGCGAACGAAAAAGGATGGAACGCCGATTGGATCGAAATGCAGCTCGCCCACGATGAAGAGGATGACTCGCGCGAAGCCTACAACGCCGCTGAATATCTACCCGGTCGTACCGAAATGTTGCAGTGGTGGGCCGACTATGTGGACGGCGAGAGGTACAAGGCGGTGATAGGGTGAGAGGGCGACGAGTCGTTATCAGTTGGGAGTCGTCGAAACAAAATACATTATCGGCACCATTTCTTCATTGACAATTTGCGTTATCTTTTCGGGGCGAATGCGGAACTTTCCTTCAGCATATGACGTCTTCCTACCTTTTCCTGACTGTTTTAGCTTTCCAGCGCAAATATACCTGTTACTAGAAACTCGATCGTTCCCCATTCTGTTGCCATTAGGCTTAAGGCTGCTTGGAGGGGTGACATCCCCTCCCCACCAACCCTGCACAAGATCTAATGAGGTATACATATCAGGAAGAGGCGCACTGACGCATTTTTCATCGCATTCCTTCGGCGTACTACTTTGATTTGTACAAGAATTTTCAACTGATCTAAATTTTGAAACTGCAGAATATGTTGACGTTCTTTCTCTTCTCGCCAAATTTTGTATCTCTGAATATTTAGCAGATATCATTCGCGCTTTTTCATCTGAAGTATAGCTTTGATCATTCAAAATAAGATTTCTATATACTTTGAACTCAACGGCACGTTTATTGGCAACTTCTCTCCAATCTGATACCCCATATGTAATGTGGTATTTTGGATAATTTCCCGAAAATTCTTGTGACGCGACTGAAGATTCTAAACATATGAATAATAATATGGTATTAAATAACCCACGAGACAAATATGCCATAAGTCACCATCTTCTATGTTTTGGTATTTAAACATATGCGATTCTAAAATTGATATAGTTCAATATCCAAATTCGTCGTATGTCAAATCCAATTATTATCGTCGGCAATCGCCGGATTCATCAGCCCATCACCTCGCGCACGGCCCGCTTGTTGGCCTTGATGAAGTTGAAGAACGCCTGACTGCCGGCAGCACGTCGAAATTCTGTATATCCACAGAGATTCAGACGTGGCAGTGCCAGCAGATGCCGGGCGACGAGTATGACGTGCTGCTGGGGTGAACTTTATTGGCCACCGGACAGAGAGTATATTTCAATGTTTCTGCCTCAGTGGCCAAATATCGACTAATTCAGAATGCACTGCCAATGGCAGCTTGAACGGCCCGAATTGCAAATACATTAGAATCATGATTCGGGTCAGCCGATATGGTTCCTAGATTCCGTGCCGATCCCCACGTGATAACTGGCTTCTGGAACGCTTTTCCTGTAACAGTGAATAAATATTTTCCAGACACTTTGCCATTCTCGGCGCCGGGAAGACGATTGCAACCCGCACCCCATCCTTGTCTGGTGTAATCTCCAACATAATCCACTGTCATAACAGCATTGTCACCTTGCAAAGATCCTGAAACTCCTGTGATTTTAACACTGGCTTCAAGTGTATCACCAGGACAATCAATTTGCGGTCCACCGGGAAATAATTTCGTTGATCCTCGCCGGTCTTCGCTGGCACCCCCTTGTCTCCCATTTAGAACGCCGCTTAAGTCTTCGACAGGACCCGCAATTGCTGCAGGCGAAAGCATCGCGAAAATAACCGCTGAAGATAGCATTCTTCCATTCATAAAATCCCCCTCTCGCTGTCCCCAAGCGAAAGCCCTGATTAAGGGCGTTAACTATTTACATTAACGTATTCGATATGAACAGTCGGATTCATCAGCCCATCACCTCGCGCACGGCCCGCTTGTTGGCCTTGATGAAGTTGAAGAACGCCTGACTGCCGGCAGCACTGCCCAGCCCTTCGGAGACCATTTCCCCGGCATTCAGGGCGTTCACGATCTTGATGTTCGGGGCCGCACCGCCACCCGCACCGCCGCCGTTCAACTGGTGGCGCGGATCGTCGCGCGTCAGAATTTCCTCACCGCGCTCCAGGATGGCGGGAATTTCGTTCGGCTTCAGGCCTGCAATTCCGCCCGTGTGGTAGCGTGCTGCGCCTGCAAACCACGCCGGATGAACCGACTTGCTGGTGCCCATGCTCTTGCCGATGACGCCGCCGCCGTGGGCCATAGGAACCCCACCACCGCCGCCGAGCGCCATGGAAACCAGATTGAAGATGGTCTGCTGAATGATCATCTGCGCAATCTGCCGCAGGAAGTCCGCGGCGAACTGGCGGAACATATCGCCCAGCGCGCCGAACACGTTGCGCCCTTCGGCCACCTGCTGGGAGAATTTGTCGATGGCGTTGGTCGCAGTCTGCGCAAAGGTCTGCGCAATCGTGTCGCCCGTGATCCCGAAATAGACGTTCACGTCCTTCGCCTGATCGCGGATCGTCTTCAGCTTGGCGATCATCGCATCAAGTTCGGCCTGGGTGCCGGGGAACAGCGTCGTGCCTGGATTCAGCGTCTGATAGAATTGCAGCGCCAGTGTCGTTGCCTCGCGCAGCTTCGTGTTCACCCCGGCAAGCTGGGTTTCGATTTCCTTGACCCGGCCGGTATTGCCGCTGGCGGCGGCCGTCTGCATGTCACCCTGCAACTGCCCGCGCAGCCCGGCGAGCTGGTCAACCGGCTGATCGACGGCCTTCCGTGCCGCATCGGCCCGCGCCTGCACGCCGCGCGTCGCCTCGAATTCCGCAGCCGCAAGCGCACGGGTGGCGGCTTCCTGCGTCTCGGTATAGGTGAGCTGTTCCTTCGCGGCCTTGGCACGCTGGGCGTTGACCGCCTCTTCCACGAAGCGCGCCTTCTCGGCGTCGATCAACGCCGCACCCTGCAGCCCCTGCATCTGGGTGGCCAGCGCAATGGTCTGCTGGCGCTTCAGATTCTCGGCGTCCACCTCGGCATTGAACTTCGCCTGTTCGTCGGCGCGTTTCTTCGCCCGTTCCGCCGTGTCGGATTCGACAGCCAGATTCGGGGTGTTGAACAGCGCGGCTTCCTGATTGCGCCGCTCGCGGTTGACGCCGTTGTTGTGGCCGCCCAAGCCACGGATTGCCGCGACCACTTCGTCAACGGTGCCTTCCTTGAAGGTCTTCAGCGCACCCGTGGCAGCCAGATTGCCATAGTTATAGGCGATGGAAGTCATCACCGCCTGCTGCTGGTTCGACAGCGCAGCGTATCGCTCCGAACCCAGCTCGTTCTTCACAACCGCTGCAAATTCCTCGATGCGCCGCGCCAGATCGCGTTCGGCGCCTTCGCGGGTGACGGTTGTGTCCTTCGTAACCCGGCTGACGCGGCCGGTTTCGCTGGTGACGGTATCGGAACCATAACCCGCGCGGAAGGCATTCACGTCCCAATAGGCGCCGGATTTGAAGCCTTCCTGCTTCCGCAGCAGATCCTTGGTGATGTTCACCATGGACCCGGCTTCTTTCAGCGCACGGGCGCGCTCGTCGGCCTGTTTCTTCAGATATTCGGCAAGTTGCTTTTCCAGCTTCAGCCGTTCCTGCGCAACCTGCCGATCGACCACGGCGGCACGGGTGGCATCGTCGGCGAACTTGTAATCCTGGTTGTTCTGGATATCGGCCAGTGCCTTGCGGCGGAATTCCGTCAGCTTCTGCTGCAGCACCTGCTGGCTGGTGAGTTCCTTCGAATCCACTAGTTGCCGGCGCATGTCCTCCGTCAGCCGGGCATTGGCGGCCTGCCGCTTGGCATCGTTGGCTGCCAGCACGCCGGAATTTGCAACTGCCTGATCTGTGGCGCCAGCCGCTGCCGTTGTCGTGGTGGAGGGTTGCGGCGTGGAGCCGCCGATATTGGCGCCGAACTTCCCGAACAGCAGATAGCCACCCGGGGACGCAGCGAACTTCGCCATCTCGCCGAAGATGCTGAGAGCCGACATCTTGTTGAGTTCGTCGGTGGCGCGGACGGTGTTTTCGGCGAGGGCCAGCATGCCCTTGCCCAGCCCCTGAATCGCGTCGCTGTTCGCCAGGGCGGTCATTGTGTTGTTCCAGGCGATACCCAGATTCTTGGCAGCCTCAGACCATGGGCCGCGTGCCTGTTCAGCCGCAGCACCATAGGTGCGACGGGCTTTTTCCATGACGGCCGTCTGCGCTTCCTGCGCCCGGCCTGCGGCATAGAGGGCTTCGATCCGGGCCATCTCGGCATCGGTGAACAGCCCGGTCGCCTTCTGCAGTTTCTGAACGGATTCGAACCCGCCCGTCGTGCCGTCCACCAATAGTTGCAGGGCATCTCCCACGTCGATTTTCAGCACGTCGGCCATGTCTTTGGCCGCCTCGCCGTAATCCTTCAGAGCGTCCTGATTCAGCCCCTCGCGCACGAAAATCCGCGCGGCAGCCACGGCTTCTTCAGCGGAGAGGCCATAGCGATCCAGTTCGCGGACGGCTTCAACCAGTCCGGCCGCCTGCATTCCGGCCGCCTGCCCCGTTGCGGCCAACAGGCCTTCAAATTCCCGCAACTGGCTCGCATCGCTTAAAACGCGCTTCAACCCCAGCCCGACAACCGCCAGCACCGCGACGAATGCCAGCAGTGGCGCCGACGTGAACGCGCCAAAAATGGCAGCACCAGCCCTCGGGAAAATCTGAACGATCTGCCCGCCCTGCTGGGCTGCCGCCTGCAGGACCGACGTGCCCGACGCCACCTGCGTGAACAAGTCATTGATCTGGTATGACAGGTTTTGCAGCTCGTGGGGACGCAGCCCAAAGGGAGCCCCCTTCCCGTCTGCGCCGATTCCGTTCGCGCCATTGATCGCGGCGGCCGTGCGCTTGGCGTCGTTCGCCAACAATTTCAGGGCAGCGTCATATTCCGCCGACGTGATGACGCCCGCCGCCTGCATCTTGTTCAGTTTGGCGGTTTCGGCCGCCAGACGCTGTTCAACCACAGCCAACGGGTTCAGCCGGGCGCGAAGCTGATCGGCCTCGTCCTGCATCCGCTCCATCGCGTTGGCGGCTTCGATCTGGCTCTTGGCCAACTGCGTGTCGGCGGCCTTCAAGGCCGGGGAACCATTGTCCTGCGCACCCGAGCCGCGCGAATTGTACATCGCACGGGCGCGGGCCATGCGCTGCTGCGAGTCCGCAAGCGCATCGGTGGCGGCCTGTTCCTCGCGCAGCTTCAGGATCTGCACGTCACGGGCTTCGGCCACGCGCAGGACCGCGGCGATTTCCTTCCGGTCGCTGTCCGTGGTGCCGGTGCTGTTCAGGCCGGGCGCGAACTTGTTGTTGAAGAACGCCTGCGCTGCCTGTGCCTGCTTCGCCGCACGGGCATTCTGGTTCAGCGCGTTCGTCTGCGTGGTGATTTCAGCGGTGAAGCTGGCAACGGCTGCATCCGCCTCGCGCTGGGCAGTCGTGATGCCCCGGAAGGATTCCCGTGCATTGCGCAGGCCGGTCAGTTGCTGATTGAAGGTCGAAGAAAGGCGCCCGATTTCCGACTGCGCGGTTTTCAGTTCGGACTTCACATTGGCGATGGTGCCGGACAGCCCGTCCCGCTTCGGCCCGATGAACGCCTTGTCGGCCTCGGCAGACAGCATCGTCAGCGCCCGCTGCAGTTCCGCCACCCGGGCCTTGCGATCCGTGATCGCCCGGTTCGTCGCGACCAGGCTTTGCGCCTGACGGCTGATTGCAGCAGACGCCGCCTCGGTCGACGCCGCCATCTTGCGGTTGAGGGATTCCAGCCCTGCCAGCCCGGCAATCAGTTGGTCGAGTTTGCTGCCGGTCTTGCTGGCGCCCGCCGCGACATCATCTTGGGCATTGCCCAGCAGCGACATCGCTTCGGCGACTGAGCGGATGGTGCGGTCTGCCTCATCCTTGGCCCGGATAACCAGTTGAACATCGGCGTTGCGGCGGGCCATGGGCGACTCCTTTGATTAGTTCAGCGTGCCGGTTTCGGCGGAACAGGCAGCCGCGATGACAGCGGCGCGGGCCTGCAGTTTGGTGCTGTGCAACAGCAGTTCAGCGGCAAATTCTGCGTGAAAATTGAAGTCGGCCGGCAGGGCGGCACGGGTGGCTGCCAGGATCTCCAGCATCTGAATCGTGGAAACGAAAGTTGAGGTGCGCTCCACTTCCGCCGGTGTGCGGGAGCCATCGGCCGTCAGAATTTCAGCCATGAATCCAGGAATGTGAAACGGCGCCTGCATCAGGAAGGCCGTGATTCCAGCATCGGTAAGATCGAAGCCGTCGGTGGCGTCGATACGGGCGGCCACCTGAGGCACCATGCGATCAATCAGGGTGCGAACTTGTTCAACGGACAGGGCGGGCATTGGTGGTTCCTTCGTGAAAGAGGGGTGACAGGGCGACGGCGCGAAAGGCTAAAAACTCGCCGCCGCCCTGCCGGGCGATGATCAGGCCGCTAGCTTCACCTGAACAGTCGCCGACGGGTTCGCGGCAGCTGCCACGGCATGCCCGATTTTCGTGTTTCCGCTGCTGGTTTTGTTGACCAACTTGGTTGCGGCGTCGAAATACACCAGATCGCCCAAAGCGATGGCCAGCGCCGACACCTTCGGCAGGCTGTAAACGCCGATCGTCACGACATCCACGTCAGCGCCCGTCAGCGCGTCACCTGCAGCAACGCCCACGATGGCGCCGGCAATAACAACGTCTCCGGACTTCGTGTCGGCCGGTGCGGGGATCGTCAGGTTTTCACCCGGTTGAACAAAATTCTTCATGGTTATAATCCTTTACTGGTTCGGAATGTGAAGGTGGATCGCTGCCCGCGCTGAAGCCGTGCAATCTCGGCATCGAGGGCCGCCAGGGCGTTCCGCATTTCGGAGTCGGACTTGTATTCGATTTCCTCGCCATTGGAGTCCTTGTAACGACGCATGCCGTTTACGCGGGCTTCCAACAGCGATTTGCGGGCGGCTATCAGCGCGGGAAGATCCATATCGGTTAAGCCGCGCCGGGGTTGCGGAATGCGCCGCGCCAGTCGATCGCACCGGCGCCGAAATCGAGGGTGACGCGGAATTCCATTCCCAACACGCCCCAGCCTTCGCGGGTGGCCATTTGGGGTCCGGGGGCGCTGCTGAGATACGCATATTCGAGAATGGCGAGCTGGGCCGGATCGGCGAAAATGTACCAACCGTTGCCCGTGATCCGGTTTTCGACGAGCAAGTTGAGCTTTCCGCCGAAGGGATTCACGTCCGCAGAGGCGGTCGCTTGGATGGCTGTCAGCAGCTTTTCAAACTGCGTTTCCAGCGCCGGGCCGCACAGCACGAAAGCGGGCGTGGCTGCGATTGCCGAGCCGCCCAAACCTTTCATCTGGCGCAGTGCCTGACGTGCGGCGGAAAGGGTGGTTTCGGAAGGTGCGGCGCCAGCGGCGGCCAAGTTGCCGTGATCGGCATGGAACAGGCGCTTGTTGTCCTCGCCCATGACAGGGCCTGCGCCGGAACCGGCCGTCAGCAGAGAAAAGAGAAGATCGCCTTCCTTCGCAGCAGCCGAGCGCCCGGCAGACGTCCCCCAATCGCGGAAGGCCCCGAGGTCATCGTTAATCAACGCCTTACGGGACAGGCTGAAGGTCGCGCCATACGTGTCGAGCGCATAGGCTTCCACGGCTTCGGCGCGGGAGGTTGCCGTAATTTCTCCGGATTCGGACACCTTTTCCAGGGCGCCGATTTCACCCGCCTTCAGGCGATAGGTCGAACGGAAATCCGGAAGCATCGTCTGCCGGGCGAGCTGTTTTAGCGGGCTCGCTGCTGCCTCATAGGCAGGAAGAAGCGCCCGATTGCCGGTGCCCATCACCAGATTCGGAAAATCCGAAGTTGTGTGCTGCGCCGTGCGCAGGATGGTTTCACGATCCATCCCCGTGGTGCTGACACCGCGCAGAGCAAGGATAGCGGCAGCCGTGTCGGCGAGCGTATAGCCCATATACTGCCGTGCAGCAGCGTCGGGCGCGGTTCCGTTCACACGGGCCGCAAGAGCATCGCCCATGCGGGTGATGATGGTGTTCGGATCATCATTTGTCGGACCTTGCGTCCGAATGAGCGGCGCCGTGCGGGTGGCCGTTTGCGCGTCGAAGGCCGCAGCCTTGGCGGTTTCCGCCGTGGCGCCGCTGTCAATTTGGCCATCAGCCCATTCCGGCGTCAGCCCGGCGCGCGTTGCGATGGCGCGGATTTCCGTGCGGGTGGCGACGATATCCGCGCCCGGTGCGATGCCGCCCGGCTGTTGTTCCTGCTGTTGTTGTTCGGGCATTTCTTGACTCCTTATGACGGCCTCCGGATCGGCCGGGATTGCGACCAGGGAAACTTCACGAATTTCCGGAACGATGATGATGCGGCGCGGCGATCGGTTGCCGAGGTTTGTGTCGTGCGCTTCGCGACGAGAGGCAGCGCGATAGCCGATGGACAAGCCGCGCAAGATGCCCTCGGCAACCTTCGTGACGACGCTCGCCACGTCGGCCGCTGCCGAGAGCTGAATCGTGGCGTGAATTCCGGCAGCGTCGCGACGGGCGGACAATACTTTGCCGACAACACGCTCACTGCCGTCCTGCCGATGGCCATCCAGGACGGGTACCGCCGAAATCGAAGCCAGATCGACGGCGGAAAGGTCCAGATGTTCTTCAAACTGGCCGTGTGCGTTGGCGCGCATGACGGGCGCCCCGCTGCTGATCAGCGCGGTAAATGTGCGACTTTCGGCGTCCCAGCTTGTGGGCGAAATCGGTGCGGCGCGGGTGAAGTTCTCAGTCATGGGGCGGTTGCTCCTGCTGTTCAGTGGAGGGGGATTCAGCGGCAGCCGGTGCAGTGCCGAACGACAGGCCCAGCGCGGATTCGCGGGCACGATCGGCCGCAATTTCGGCGTCAAGGGCGTCTGCGTTCCATCCGCGTTCGGCGATCTTCTGGCGGCGGGATGCCAGGCCCGCTTCGATTTCCGCCACATCGGCTTCGACCTGTTTGGCCGGATCGACCTGCATGAACGCGGGCGGCAGCCACTCAGGCGGGGGTGCCAGCGTGACGCGCGCCCACACGGGGTCCAGCAATTGGGGCACCAGGACGGAATATTGCACTTGTTCCACCCGCGTTCGAAACGGCAGCAAGCCGGCGCGGAGGCTGCTGTAGTTCGCTTGCGAAAGGTCGCCGTCCACCATGTGGCTGGGCAACCCGAGCCCGGCCGCAAGCTGGCGAAGTTGAAACGACAGGAAGGGGCCGATATCCTTGGCCTGTTCGGGCGACGAAAAACGAATGTCCGTCCCAGCCGGAAGGCGCCGAACGGTTCCCGGCTCCATCGACATTTCGCCGTCGCCGTCAGCGTCATCGAACGCGCCGCCTGTTCCGTTCTGATCGACGATGAAGCCCGCGTGTAGGGCGGAAATTTTGATGCCGACTGCCAGTGCGTCAACAATCGCGTCGAATTCGCTAGCCGGAACAACGATTGGTGCCAGCCAGGAAATCCCCCGCACCTGCCCGGCACCAATTGGCCGGAACACATGCAGGATTTCGGCAGCCGGAACCCTGATAGGAGACGTGAATCGGCTAAACTGATCGGTCGGGCGGTGGGGGAGGACATGGTACGCAACCCGCTGTCCGGTGGCATCGAATTCGACGCCCTGAACCACATAGCCGCCGTTCGCGAGTTCAGCCGTTCGGGATTCGTCCACCATTTCGGCGGGCAGGATTTGCAGCTTCAGGCCGGTGAGTCCGAAGTGCAGACGAATGAAACTTTCCCCATCCACAACCATGGCGCGCGCAATTTCGACCAACAAGCCGTTGAAATCCGTCCGTCCGTCGAAATCTGCGCTGCGGCCCCATGCGAGGAAGTTCGCCACATCATCCGGGCTGCCTGTCGGCGTAATGCCAGCGCCGATCAGCGCTCCCGTCCAATTTCCGACAGCGTTGGCAATCCAGGGATTCGACGTGGCCAGATACCGAGCGCGCGAGCGGGTGACGGTTGCGGCGGCGCTCACTTCTGGTTGTGTGCGACCGAACACACCGAACCCCTGCGTTCGTGGAGCGAAGCTGCCGGAATCGATTTTTCGAAGCGCCAGCCCGGTGGGCGCAATGGCGCGCGCAAGCTTCGAACGGATGCCGTCAAGCATCGTAAAAAATGTCCGACAGGTCGATATTAGTGACCGCTAGCGTCTTTGGCTCGTCGTACGGTTCGTACCTGTTGTCCTTCAGGACGGGGGGCAACTCATAACCTTGGCGCGTCCCAAGTTCGTTAATTTCGCCATAAGTTTCGATAATGCCGTGTGCGTTGCGGACGTGCGAAACATACATTTCCCACATCCACGGATCGGCCGCCACCTCAGCCCAATTGTCATCACGCGTGGTTCTCGCGATGATGAAGGCCGCCTCCAGGGATGAAATGCCGACTTCCAGCAGGCGCACGCCCAATCGGGCGCGGGCGGCCTCAAGGTTATCGAAGAGGCTCCCCGTGGGGGCGCCACCCTCAATCGTCGGCACGATAGCCTTACTCGAAAGCAAAGAACGCAACCGGCGATGGTGCGCCTCAAAGGGGCGCCCGTCGGCGATGAATTCCGCAATTTCTTTCAAGGTTTGCACAGGAAATGGCCTCCGAGTCGCAATGTCGACCCGGCAAATGGCATGATTCGCCCCGTACAGTCAATTAATAAGGGATTATTCCGAGAGTTTCAACAAAAAGTTGACTACTTTGAGTCAAGAAAAAGTTGAATATCTTGGGGAGCTCATGGCGGCGTTCGGAAAATCTAATCTTCATATCATTTGACGAATCGCGGATTTCATGACATCAGAGCTATGCCGTTTGTTGGACATGGGCGGCACTTCTCCCTTCAGAGAGGCGGCCTGCCGGTGGATCGACACACCGGCAGGCCTTTTCCGTTTCGCAGCAAAATCAACAAAAAGGTGATTGTAAATCGCGGAATCAACAAAAAAGTGATTATAAATCAGTGGCTTGACTCTTGTTTTGGCCTGCCGGATGATCATCGTCGAAAGGACCGAAGCGATGATCATTGATTTTGAATTTGCCCCGGATTTCGTGACGGAAGCCAGTTGCAGCGGCCTCGTCTGGGTAGACCCCCGGCCGACTATCAGCGGCTCAGACTACGACCCGCCCGAAGTGGTTTGGCCTGCCGTCTGGGCGCTGGCGGATGGTAACTATGCCCTCGGATACCGCAGCGGTTACGGCTTTAAACGATTGGAGGAACTGGAGGGGTGCGCGGTCGCGGAGCTGACGGTCGCAAAATTCGAAGCGCGCAGATTCGCGCGGTTCATGGTTGGTGGCGTAATTTAAGGAGAAACTGAAATGACAGACATCACTGAAATCCAGAAGGCAGCAGATTCCATCCTGTTTGTGTGTGGCCACACGGCCACCTTCGACGGTGAGGCGTGGAGCAAAGCGCAACTTCTAGAAATGCTGGCGCGCGTTCAGAGTGACGCACAAGACATCCTTGTGTCGCTGGGGGTGAGCGACATGGAGGCCCATTACGAAAAGCTGTTGGAGAAAGCCCACACCGGGCAAGATCCAAGTTTCGAGCATTGGAAACCCTACGCGGAATCCAAATAATACGATAAACACACAACGTCACCGCAGGCTGCCGGGGCTTCATTGCCCCGGCACGTCTGTTTAGCATCAAGTTTGGAATTGACGACGATCGTAAAATTAACTATTTTCTCTCTAATTTATTGCCATTTAATCGGGAGATTCGAGCATGTCAGAGCTTGAAACAGGCTTCCTTTTGGCTCCGGAAGAACGCAGTTTTCCAGTAGAAAACGGCAAGTTCTTAATATTTCGAAAAGTTCTTACTAGGAATTATTACGGAAGCGCGAACAATCAGATAATTGATATTAACTTAAATAATACGTCTGTCGATATAAACAGATGTATAGTAAATGCATCAATCATTGATTTTTCATTCAATCATAATGCAAGATATAGGGTTTCTGTTAACGGATTTAGGCTGACTATGACTAGAATTTTGCAGATTGATTATTCTGTTTACTTGGATCCAAATTCCGAAAATCGCCTTCATCAGATTGAATTTTCTGGAATAGTTGCATATTTGTAGTTCAGGCATATTTCATGATTGCCTCATACGCTGTTCAACGTGCCATAAATTCGGAATCCCAGATCATTTTACGCTTGCGAACTGGCGCAGCCGGGCTGGCAAGTTCCTCCGTGCGCCGGTTCAGATCTAGCGGCACCAGCGCACGGGCAGCCGCGGCGTAAACGGCGCAATCGAGCGCTTCCACGCGACGCCCAGACATACGGTGCCACTCCAGCACGGGAACGCCTTTGCTATACCGGCGCTGCAGCCGCTCGCCTGTGAATTGTTCGAACCACGAATCCGGCAGGGAATCACTGAAGCGCAAGCTGCTGCCTCCCGTGGCCATGTTCATCAGCCGTTGCTTGATCGGATCGACCCCGACAAGCTGAAGGCGAAGCCATTTCTTCCCCGCCACGTTGCCCAGCCGGACCGGCAATTCCCTGAAGCCCGGCACGCCTTTGCAGGGGAAAATGCGAGCGCGAGCCCGCGCGCGGCTGAATTCGTAGACGGCCTCAGCAGTGTTGCCGTCACCGCTGTCTATCAGCGCTGCGTCATATCCGATCGTGCCGCCGTTGGGGTGATCCCAGCGTCGCTTCAGATGGGCATCCAGATCCAACCACAAGTCATCGCCGAACGGGTCGCCCCAGATGACATCATGCGCAAGCACCAGCGCGCCGCCTGCTGCCGTCCAGCCCAAAGTGGTGAGTTCGATCCGGTCATGCTGCACATCAGCGCCGCCGGTTATCACCAACACTTCGGGCGGAATGCGATCGATGCCGAACGGTTCCCTGCGGCCCGCAAGGTCGGCGTCATCGAGCCCCTCGGAATCGTCACGCCAAACCTGCCCGGCGACTGTGTTCACCCATGTTTTGAGCAAGGCTGGATCGCGCTTCGCAGCCACAAATTCCGTTGCCAGGACGCCCCAGGTTGCCGTCGAGAGCGCCGAAGCGCCGAAGGTGGACAGCCTATAGCTGTGATGCCCCGTCACTTCAGGCTTCGTGGCGCGCCATCGACCCTTGGCGATCATGGCGACCTTCCCCGTTTCCTCGGTTACGCCGCCGCAGGCCGGGCAGGCGTAGTAAGCATACATTCCCCAAGTGGCATGCCGTCTGACGTGAGTTTCGCCTGAATCCGACCGCAGGACAATCATTTTCCGTCCCGAGCGGCGTCGTCGGGCGCG
>QFPK01000049.1 GCA_003248865.1 Sphingomonas sp. | reverse complement strand
GTACGCCACCCCAAGACCCAGCTCGTCCAAAAACCAAAGACGCTCCTGCGCAAACGACAACGGAATGCGAGACGGACGCGCCTCAGGCTCAAGCGGGGGCGCCATCTGCCGCTGCTGCTGCTGTAGCATGCGCTTCAGCAGCAGCTCTCGCGCTGCCTGTGCCCTGGATGTTTCGACAGAAACCGGCGGAGAGTCAGCCATCGGTCGACGCTTCCAGCCGTTCAAGCATCGCGAAAACCTCCTCGTCTGACATATTCTCGATTTGCTTGGACAGTTCGGCCTCGCGCGCGCCCTCGCCGGTCTCCCATGCGCGGCTATCGATCAAGGCCGCGATTCCGGAAACCGTGCGCACCTCGAAGAGCAGGCGCATCGGCGGCTCGAGGTCCAGACGCTCGCGTATGAGCGCGAACACCCGCATCGCCAGCAACGAGTCGCCGCCGAGCTCGAAAAAGTCGTCCTGCGCACCGACGTGGTCGACATCGAGAACCTCGACCCAGATTTGCGCGATCGCCATTTCGGTCGCTGTTGCGGGTGCTATGTAATCGCGAAGGCTGGCCCCATATTCAGGCGCAGGAAATGCTGCGCGATCAATCTTGCCGTTGACGGTGAGCGGCATCGCTGGAACTACGACGATAGCAGCCGGGACCATATAGTCCGGCAATATATTGCGAACCGCCGCCCGCATGGCGCCAGGATCCGGTTCGGCCCCTTCGCTCGGAACGACATAGGCAATCAACCGACGGTCACCCGGTCTGTCTTCCCGGATCATCGCTGCGGCCAGGCGGACTGACGGCTCGTTGAGCAGCGCCGCTTCGACTTCGCCCAGCTCGATCCGGAAGCCGCGCAGCTTCACCTGGCCATCAAGGCGGCCCAGAAACTCCATCGTGCCGTCTTCCCAGAAGCGCGCACGGTCGCCGGTGCGATACATGCGGGCGCCGGGCGGTCCGAAAGGATCGGCTACAAAGCGCTGGGCGGTGAGGCTGGGTTTGCCGAAGTAGCCGTCGCTCAGACACTCGCCGGCGATGTAGAGATCCCCGGGCACGTCGGTCGGCGACGGGCGCAGCCGATCGTCAAGAACATAATAGCGGGCGTTCTGCATCGGCCGCCCATAGGGTATGCTGCGCCAGGCCGGAGAGATCACGCCAACCTGATGGACGTTGGACCAGACAGTTGCTTCGGTTGCGCCGCCCAGACTGATCACGCGGCACTTGGGGAAGCTCCTTCGAACCACGTCAGGAAGCGCGAGCGGAATCCAGTCGCCGCTGAAGAATGCCAGCCGCAGCGCGCCGCCGACAGGCGGGCGCGCGTCCAGCAAGGGTGCAAGCTGCGCGAAAACAGCCGGGGCTGAATCCCAAAAGGTAATCGGCTCTTCTGCGAGAATGCTCAGCAGCCTCTCGGGATCCGCAATCTCGTTCTTTGAAGCGACCCGGATGCAACCGCCAGCCGAGAGCATGCCGAGAATGTCGTAGACCGAAAGATCGAAGCAGATGGAGGTGGTGAAGAGCAGACGGTCGGCAGGGCCCACCTCGAAGCTCCTGTTGACCCAATCGACCAAATTGGCGACGGCCCTGTGGCGCACCGCGACACCCTTGGGACGCCCGGTCGAGCCCGATGTGTAGATGACGTACGCGAGGTTGCCCGACGACAAGCCGACAACGTCAGGATCGTCGTCGCGACCTTCGCAGGCGCCCGCGTCGTTTCCGCCCAACAGCAGAAGCGGGCAGTTCACCGCTGCGAACAAATGTTCGTAAACGGGCTCGGTGAGCAGTGCGGACGGGCGGCTGTCCTCGATCATGTAGACAAGGCGCTCGATCGGATAAGCGGGGTCGAGCGGCACATAGGCGGCGCCCGCTTTCAGCACGGCGAGCACAGCCGTGACCAGATCGGCGCCGCGGTCGAAACAGATTGCGACCCGGTCTTCGGGGCCGACACCTAGCTCGATGAGCCGGTGGGCGAGCCGGTTGGCCCGCCGGTTCAGCTCGGCGTAACTCAGCACTTCTCCCGCCGAAAGGAGCGCGGGCGCATGCGGGCAGCTCTTCACCCGATCCTCAAAGGGCCTGTGCGCCAGCTGCGACGTCGGAAACGGGATAACAGGTCCGCTATATCCAGTGATCAGGCACTGCCGCTCACTGTCTCCAAGCAGTTCCACTTCGCCCACCGTCTGTTCAGGGTCGGCTGCGATCTGGCCGAGAACATGACCGATGTGGCGTCCCAGCCGCTCGATCGTGGATAGCGCGAAACGCTCCTCATCGTAGGCCAGAGTCAAAGACAAGGAGCCGCCTGCGGCCGCGAACTGGAGGTAAAGAGGATAGTGTGGTCGGTCCGATCCGGCAATCTCGTCAACGCGAAGATCATCGGATCCAGGCCCATCGGCAACCGCTTCGACCGGGTAGTTCTCGAAGACGAATCCGCATTCAAACATCGGCACACCCGAGGGCATACCGCTCCACCGCTGTACGTCGACGAGCGAACTGTACTGGAAACGCATCAACGCCTGCTGCCGGCCATGCACGTCCGCGAGCCAGGACGCGAGCCCTGCAGCGGGAGGCGTCTCCAGGCACAGAGGAAGCGTGTTGATATAAAGGCCGACTCCCTGCTCGACGCCGTCAAGTTCTTCCGGTCGCCCGGCGACTGTCACGCCGAAGATGGTATCGCTGCGCCCCGAGTAGCGGCTGAAGACCAGTGCCCAAGCGGCAAGCGCCAAGCTGTTGAGCGTCACCCGGCAGCGTCGCGCGCTCGCTTCGAGTTCGTCAAGCGGGGTCGGCAGGACCACGCGGTGTTCGGCATGGCGCGACGCCGTGCCTTCGCGAGGCCGGCGGTCGACGCCGATCGGTGTCGGGCCTTCGCTTCCGGCAAGACTGTCACGCCAATAGTCCTCGGCGGCACGTGGATCCTGTCGCCCGAGCCAATCAATGTATCTGCGGTAGGGGAGCGCGGTCGGCAGCGTGGCATCGCGCCCGGTCGCGCGGGACCGGTAAGCGCCAAGGACCTCGCCCAGCAGGATGGCGGTCGACCAGCCGTCCAGAAGGATGTGATGGCTCGTCCAGACAAGCCGGTGTTCATCTGTCCCGGTGGTCACGACGCACAGCCGCATGAGCGGCGGCTGCGTATAGTCAAACCCTCGCGATCGCTCAGCCGCGATCAGTGCGTCCAGTTGCGCGCTCTGCTCGGCCTGCGAAAGATGCCGCCAGTCAATCTGGTCAATCGGCATTTCAGCAGTGCGCAAGACGGCTTGCAGCGGTGTGCCTGCCGCCGCGCTGAAAAAGGCAGTTCGCAAGATCTCATGTCGAGCAATCGCCTGCTGCCAAGCGGCGCGCAGATCCTCGATCCGAAGCGGCCCCGAGATCCGGAAGTTCAGGCTGTTGACATAGGACCCGGCCTCAGCATCGAACATCGAATGGAAAAGGAGCCCCTGCTGCAGGGGCGACAGGGGATAGATGTCCTCCAGCCTGCGGGCGCCCCCCAGCGCGGCGATTGCCGCGTCGAGCGACTCCTGGTTCAGAACGGTGCGGGCAAGCGGGAAATCGGACGGAGTGAAGCCGCCGTCGCTGTGCGCGCAGTGGCGGATCAGGGTCCGGAGGCAATCCATGAACGCATTGGCGAAGGCTGACATCTCCTCGCCTGCGTGCAATGCAGGATTGTACAGCCACCGCATCCGCAGTTGCCCCCCTGCAACGCTACCCAGGATTTCGATCGCGTGCGCACGCCGGGCCTTCGAGCTGCGGACGTTGCCCGATTCCTCTTCTGCCACCGCAAACAGCTGCGACTGGTCGATCGCACCATCGAACTGACCGAGATAGTTGAAACTGATCTCGGGTCGCGGCAGGATATCCAGACCTGAATCCGGCTTCAGGTAGCGAAGGACCCCGAAGCCGACGCCACGGCGAGGCACGGCGCGCAGCTGTTCCTTGATGCGCCGCAACGACGCACCGGTATCCGACGTGTCGGAGATGTCCAAGATCATTGGGAAGATGCTGGTGAACCACCCAACGGTTCGGCTCAGGTCGACGTCCTCGAACAGGTCTTCGCGGCCGTGTCCCTCAAGATCAACGAGCAGTGTGGAACGCCCGTACAAGAGCCGATTGGCTTGGGCGAGGGCTGTGAGCAGAACGTCATTGATCTGCGTGCGATAAACGCCGGGTACATCGTGCAGAAGAGCCCTGGTCTCCTCCATCGACAATTCCGAATCGATCGCTTCAGTCGAGCGCACAAGGTTGTCGAGTGACGCCGTCAGCGCCGGCAAGGCACAGCGATCCCACGGCAGGCTCGCCCAATAATCGCTTTGCGCCTCCATCGTTTCGCTAAGGGCAAAGGCCTGCAATCGCTCCGACCATGCCTTGTAGGAAGTTGTCTTCGGCGGAAGCTGCACCGACTGCCGGTTTTCGAGGGCCAGATAGGCTGCCTCGAGATCCTCCAGCAGAATGCGCCAGGAGACACCGTCAACGGCGATATGGTGGATCACGATCAGCATGCGCTGGCTGCCATCCCCCAGGTCGAACAGCGCGCAGCGCAGGATCGGCCCGTCAGCCAGATCGAAGCTGGCCTGAATGGCGTTCGCCTGAATGGCGAGTTCCCGATTCTGTTCGGATGCGGCCACGGATGTGAGATCGATGTGGTCGACCGTGCAGACGTGATCCTCGGCGATCCATTGCCGCCAGCCATTGCTCTCGCGCGCAAGACGCAGCCGCAGCGCATCGTGGTGACGGACGACCTGGGTGAGGCTCTCCGCCAGCCGATCTGGGGCAAGCGGTTTGCGGCAGCTAAGCAGAAAGGCCTGATTGTTGTGGTGCGGTTCGGACGGGTCGCCTGCCAGCCACCAATGCTGGATCGGGGTTAGCGGGGTGTCGCCGACGACAAGCCCCTGATCCGCCTCCGTCGCGGTGCGGACGGCAGCGACCGTTGCCACTCCTGCAATGGTACCATGCTCGAACACCTGTTGGACGGTGGTCACAATCCCTCGCGCTCGGGAGCGCGCTGCAACCTGGATGCACTGGATGGAGTCGCCGCCGAGTTCGAAGAAGTTGTCGTTGACGCTGACCTGTTCGATCCGGAGCACTTCGGCCCAGATCTCGGCGAGTGTGGCTTCGATATCGGTCCGCGGT
>QFPK01000193.1 GCA_003248865.1 Sphingomonas sp. | reverse complement strand
GGCGACAGCCTATCTTCCGTTCGGACATCAAATCGGAGTGACCGCTATGGAAAAGCGACTTTTGGGCAAGAGCGGGCTGGAGGTTTCGGCCATTGGCCTGGGCTGCATGGGCCTCAACTTCGGCTATGGCACAGCCGTCAGCCAGGATGAAGGGATCAAGCTGATCCGCGCAGCTGTCGACTTCGGTGTCACCTTCTTCGACACCGCGGAGGTCTATGGCCCCTACACCAACGAGGAAATGGTCGGCGCCGCGCTGGCGCCGGTGCGCGACCAGGTGGTGATCGCCACCAAGTTCCTTCTTCGACACGGCGGAGGTCTATGGCCCCTATACCAACGAGGAAATGGTCGGCGCCGCGCTGGCGCCGGTGCGCGACCAGGTGGTGATCGCCACCAAATTCGGCTTCGACATCGGCGCCGGTCTTGGCGCGCTCAACAGCCGGCCGGACAATATCCGCGCGGTGGCCGATGCCTCGCTCAAGCGGCTGGGGGTCGAGGTGATCGATCTTTTCTATCAGCATCGCGTCGATCCGGCCGTGCCGATCGAGGATGTCGCCGGCACGGTCAGGGATCTGATCGCCGAGGGCAAGGTCAGGCATTTCGGCCTGTCCGAGCCGTCGGCCGCGACGGTCCGCCGCGCCCATGCGGTGCAGCCGGTCGCCGCACTCCAGAATGAATATTCGCTCTGGACCCGCGGCCCGGAAACCAACGGCATCCTTGAAGCCTGCGAGGAACTTGGCATCGGCTTCGTGCCCTACAGCCCGCTCGGCAAGGGCTTCCTGACCGGCGCGATCGGCAAGGATACGGCGCTGGCCGAAGGCGACTTCCGCAACAGCCTGCCGCGCTTTGCCGCCGAGGCGCGGGAGAAGAACCTGGCGCTGGTCGACCTGCTCAAGGGCATCGCGGCAGAGAAGGATGCGACTCCGGCGCAGATCGCGATCGCCTGGCTGCTCGCGCAAAAGCCCTGGATCGTGCCGATCCCCGGCACCACCAAGCTGCACCGGCTGGAGGAAAATCTGGGCGCGGCCAAGGTCGAACTGACCGCTGCCGACCTGACCCGGATCCGCGCGGCGGCCGACGCCATCCCGGTCGAGGGCGAGCGCTACCCGCCGCATCTGCTCGAAATCGTCGGGCGCTAACTACGGATGGGCCGGGGTGTTGCCCCGGCCCATTGCGCGTTGGTCCCTGTCCGCCTATCGCCGCCGCGAACGGCCGGAACGAAAGGACAGCGCGGCGATGCACATATTGGTCGATGCCGACGCCTGCCCGGTGAAGGAGGAAATCTACAAGGTTGC
>QFPK01000009.1 GCA_003248865.1 Sphingomonas sp. | reverse complement strand
GGTTGGGGCTTCATCTTCGTTCCTTCGTCACTACGACGAAGCCCCAACCCTCCTTAAATCACAACCTCAAATCTGTGCCATTGGTGCTGACGCGGAACACTGTAAATTATGTGCAGAACATGAAAACAAGGCGCTGCACGTGCCTGCCGCCGTTTGCCGAAATTCAATTTTGTCATTCATATAGAGTAAGTTGATGTCTCGGCGTGGATATGCGGACGCTGTCCTGTTTGTTGACACGGAGGGGGCTTCTGGTGGGGGCTATCGGGTTGGCCGGGCCATCGGATAGTCGTGCTTTGTGAATTTGACTGGTGTCAACGAACCCGCATGCTAGATCACCGATTGTCGCAGAGGCATGGGGGTGGCCAGCCGGTCGGACTGCTCGCTGTACGTCATGCACGTGTCGACTGTTTTTTGGGGGTCGGAGTGTCGGCGGGTCGAATCAGGTCGGTTATTGCGTTTTCATTGGGAGGGACAAACAGGCGGAGGATGGGGGCAGCGGTTCTGCTGTTGCTGCCCGTTGCTGCGCTTGCCGAGGCGGCCGGGCCGCCTGCGCTGATCCCGAGCGGTGCCCCCGGGCACCGGATCCTTCTGTCGGAAGTCGACCGCGAGGCGCGCGATTTCGAGCAGTTCGTGACGGGCGCGGTCGCGCGGCGCGGCATCGCGCAGCCGCCGGTGCTGGCTCCGATGACGAGCCAGACCGCCGGGCTGGCCTGGTGGGAGGCGGCAGCCACCACTCCGTCTGCGGGCGGTCAGGCGTTCCTGCTGAAGGATCTGGTGGACAAGGCGTCGCGATCGTCCTTGCAGATCAACAGCTTCGGGACGCTGCCGGCGATTCGCGACACAGCTGTCGATGAAGCCGCCGGCCGGTACGCGCCCGAGGTCTTCGCGGAAGGGCGCCACGCCTATCGCAACGATCCCACCACGGCGCTGTCGCAGACGGCGGGCGATCCGCGCCAGAAAGATACGGAATATGTCGCCGAGGCCGGCGTGCGCACCCGCGTTCGCACCGGGGCGGAAGTGACGCTCGCGCAGCGCTTCTCCCGGCTGGACAGCAACATCATCACCTACAACCCGCATCGCCAGTCGCGGTCGCGCACCAGCCTCAGCCTGGTGCAGCCGCTGTGGCGCGGCGCCGGGGTGGATTATGGCCGCGCGACCGAACGCGTCGCGAAAAATGAGGCCGAGGCCGCGCGCGACGAGTTCCGCCGTCAATCCGAAAGCCATCTGCTGGAAGTGATCCGCGCCTATTGGGTGCTGTATCTCGCGCGCAGCAATTTCGTGCAGGAACAGCAGGGCGCGGGCGCCGTGAACGCGCTGGCGAAGCGACTGGCCGGCCGCGAGGGCGTGGATGCACTGCCGCTGCAGATCAGCCGCGCGCGCGCCGTGAGCGCCACGCGCGCCGCCGGGCTGGTGCGGGCCGAAAATGCTGTGCGCAACGCAGAGGCGCGGCTGAAGGCGTTGATCAACGATCCCGTCATCACCGATGCCGGCGCGCCCTCCGTGGTGCCGGCGGACCGGCCCCGGCTGGAGCGCACCGAAGTGGACGCCCGCAAGCTGGTGGACACGGCAATGCAGAACCGGCCCGAAATCCGCTCGGCCTTCCTGAACTATCGCTCGGCGCTGCTGCGCGAGGGCATGGCCGGCAACGAGCGCATGCCCCAGCTGGATCTGGTGCTGGAAGGCTCGGTGAACGGCGGCGCGAACGGAGAGTTCGTCTCGGCGCCCTTCAACGACGGCTTCGACAACCGGCCGAGCTACACCGCCGGCGTGCGCTTCTCTGTTCCGATCGGGCCGGACGAACGCGACGCGCGGCACAAGCGCCGCCGCATCGAGACCGTGCAGCAGGCCCTGCAGGCCCGCACCACGGTCGACACGGTGCTGCTGGAGCTGGAAGTCTCCGCCAACGAGATGGCGACCGCGCAGAACGAGCTGGCCGAACGCGCCGAGGCGCTGTCGCTGGCCGCCGCCGACCAGAAGGTGATCGAGGATCGCTGGCAGTCCGGCGTGAGTTCGGGAGGCGGCGCCTCCGACGGCGTCTTCTATCTGGACCAGCTGCTGACTGGGCAGGATCGGCTGATGCGCGCGGAACTGGATTTCGCAGAAGCGCAGGCGACGCTGATGGTGGCCCGCGCCAACCTCTCCCGCGCGCAGGGCACGCTGCTCACGGATCTCGGCTATGAGATCGTCGAGGACCGCGACACCAACACCGGCAGCACCCAGTTGCCGCGCTATCGGCTGGGCCGTCTGGGCACAGCCGGGGCGGGCGGCCGATGACGGCTGACGCCGGGCTGGGCAGCCGGCTGGCCCGCTGGCTGCGCGGCGGCGGTTCGGGTGCCATGGCGCGCGCGTTGGCCGACGACCCGGTGATGCTGCTGGAAGAGCGCATCATGCTGGATGCGGAAGCGCAGGTCACCATCGACGGCCCGGCAACGGCCCCGCTGGGCGGCAGCTTCACGGTGAACCTGACGTTCGACAACGTGCCCGACGGCGATGCCGGCAGCAACACCGGCTATGGCCCCTATATCGATCTCTTCATCCCGACGACCGGCAAGGACGGCGGCACCAGCACGCCCAACGACGGAATCACCTTCGGCTCCGCCACCTATCTGGGCGTTCCCGTCGAAACCACATTGCTGACCTTCGACGCCAATGGCGAGGCGGTTCACCCGTTCGCCGTGGACGCTAGCGGCAACCCGCGCATCGTCCATGGTACGCCCGGCGACACGCTGGCGGTGATCACCCTGCCGTTCGGCTCCTTCACGCCGGACCAGACCCCGGCGACCATTGCCGTCAATCTGAACATGTCGCCGCTGGCGGATTATGATCCGGGCCATATCGCCGACCAGCTGACCCTTCAGGCGCAAGGCGGCTTCTGGCTGGGTCGCGATCCACACAACAATCCCACCGTCGATGCCCCGGTGCTGCAGCAGCCGCCGGTCGGCCTGTCGGTGTCGCCCTCGCTTCTCACGCTCACCAAGGTGTCGAGCGCGCCCGAGGGCGAGACGGCGACCGGCCCCAATTTCGTGCACAGCTACACGATCGACGTCGACATCGCGACCGGCCAGACCATCGACCTGCTGCAGGTGCAGGATCTGCTTCCGCGCAGCATCGCCTATCTCGGCTCCACCGTCACCATCGGCAGCGCCACGCTGGTGGACGCCCCCGACATCGGAGTCGCTGTCGATCCGGCGGACAATCTTCTCTCCTATGATTTCGGCACCGTCACGGGCGTCGCGGGCGTGGATGCCCGGATCGTGGTGACCTTCTATGTGGCCGATGTGGAAGGCGGCACCGGCGGCAGCGAGGTGATCGACCTCGATACCGGCCAGCCGACGCTGACGCTGAACGATGTCCGCGCGACCGGCAGCTTCACCCCGGCCGACGGCCGCGATCCGGTGACCGTGCTGGTCGAGGACGCAACGCCGATCGACAACATCATCGTGAACCGCGCGGTTGCGGTGCAGAAGACGAGCAGCCTGATCGACAACAACTCGGCGGGCCTCTCCGCCGGCGATGTCGTCATCTACACGCTGAACGTCCAGCTGTCGGACTATTTCACGCTGGGCGACATCAACCTCTCGGACCTGCTGTCGGACGGGCAGCGGGTCGACACCGGCTTCCTGCCGACCTTTTCGGTGGTGGAGCGCGGCACCGGCACGGGCGCGCAGACTTTCGGCGGGCTGACGGTGAGCGGCGGGGAGTTCAGCGGCGGCGCCTTCACCACCGCCTACAACGGCACCACCGGCGAAACCGCGATCTCCATCGATATCTCGCAGGAACTGATCAACCGCGGCCTTCTGGGCGGCGACGGGGTGCTGGCCGGTGGTCGCACCCAGGCGGGCGATGCCGCGGCCCTGACCGGGGCGACCACGCTCGTCATCACCTTCCGCGCCGTGGTGCAGGGGGAATATCTCTCTCCGCAGGTGAACGGGCAGACGGTCAGCCAGGGCGACACCGTCGGCAACGAAGTGACGGTGTCGGCCAGCGTGCGCGACAACGCCACCCAGGCCCCCACCGGCTCCACCATCACCGACGACAGCAGCGAATGGCTGCGCGTGCCCTCTGGCCATGTGAACGCCAAGGAAGTGGTGGCGGTGAACGGCGTCACCCCGTTCCTGGAAGATGGCCGCCCGGTGATCACCCAGGGCGACAGCATCACCTTCCGCATCACCTATTCGCTGCCCAACAGCTCGGTCGACGAGTTCCGGCTGGTGGACTATCTGCCGCTGCCGATTCTGCAGGCGATGTCACTGACGCAGTCCACCGATCCGGCGGGCACGATCCCCGGCGCAGGTCAGTGGAACTACGGCCTCGCCGACAGTTTCTCGGGGCTCCCCAATGCCCCCACGCCGGTGATCAGCTTCGACACCGCGTCCAACTCCATCTCGTTCGATTTCGGCTCTTACAGCCTGCAGACCCAGCCGGGGAATCCGGACCCCGCTGCCTCTGTGGTGCAGATCCTGTTCACGCTGACCGCGACGGATCTGCCCTTTGCCGACCAGCTGCTCCTCACCAACCTGGTGACGGCGTTCGAAGCCGGCTCTCAGGGGGCGACCGTCACCACCGACGCGCTCGGCCAGTTCCGGCTGAGCCAGCCCGATCTCGAGATCACCAAGGGCGTTGTCGATTATCAGGGCAACAACAGCGTGACGTTCGAAGGCTCGCGCTCGCCGTCGAGCGTCTCGTTCGTGGGCGCCACCGGCAATACCGGAAGCGCGGCCTTCACCGGCCAGGTGACGGATGCCGCGCTGGCACAAGGCGCGATCGACGCCAATCTGCTCGGCGTGGATGCCGGCGACAAGGTGACCTTCGCGATCGTCATCAACAACAACGGCACCGGCAACCACGGCGCGTTCGACGTGCAGTTCCGCGACACGCTGCCGGCCGGGTTCGGAATTCCCACCGACGCGACCGGGCTGAACCTGAAGGTGACCACCGGCGACGGAACCTCGGTTGCCTACACGCTGATCGGCAGCGGCCTGTTCGACGGCGGCATCCGGCTGACCGACAATGGCGCCAGCGGCGCCATCGCGCCCGACGCCGACGGCTCCGGCACGCAAGGCTCGACCACGGCCGACATCATCGTCATCACCTATGATCTCGTCGCGCTGGAGAGCGTGCAACCGCGCCAGACCTGGACGAACACCGCGACGCTGTTCAACTATGCCGCCCAGCCCGGCGGCACGGACTTCACCAACACGGACCTGACGGACGCGTCCACGGTGACCACGCGCGATCCGGTCATCACCAAGGTGGTGACGGAATCCAGCCACAGCTTCACCAACGGCAGCAACCTCGCCATCGGGGAAACCGTGACGTTCCGCGTGACCGTCACGCTGCCCGAAGGCTCGGTCAACGATCTGAAACTGTCCGATATCCTGCCGGCCACGTCCGCCAGCATCCTCACGCCGATCAGCGCCACGCTGGTGTCGGTGGGCAGCGGGATCAGCGGAACGGGCATTCCCGCCATCGGCTCCGCCGCGACCCTCTCCGGCCAGACCTTCAGCTTCGATTTCGGCAACGTCGTGAATGCGGCCGACAACATCAGCGGAAACGACAGCATCGTCTTCGAAGTGGTGGCCCGCGCCGTGAATGACGCCCGCAACGAGCGCGGCGACCTCGCCACCAACAGCGGCCAAATGGATTGGGTGACGACGCTGGAAACCGGCACGTTGGTGGCGGGCACGCTGTCGGCCACGGCATCCGTGCGCATCGTCACACCGGACCTGACGCTGACGAAGACGGTGAACCCCACGACGGCGGACGGCGGCGACACCGTGACCTACCGGCTGACGGTCGCCAACCCGGCCGCCACCTACGCCACCACGGCCTTCAACCTGAACCTTCTGGACAGCGATCTGGCGTCGCTGGGCTTCACCAACGTCACCATCACCGGCGTCACATCGAGCGGGGCCGTGAATGCGGCCGCCACCGCCGACACGGGCGGGGTGGTGCATGTGACGGCGGACAGCCTGGATGCAGGCGGCAACATCGTCGTCACCTTCACCGCGCGGGTGTCCGACACGGTGGTCTCGGGTTCAACCCTCACCAATGTCGCGCGGATCACCGATTATGCGACGCTGCCGGGCAATGACCCCAATGCGCGTGTGATCACCAACGAGCCGCCCGCCAGCGCCACGCTGACCATCGCCAGCCCCGGCATCACCAAGCAGCTCGTCACCACCTCCATCGGCGGGGACGCCAATCCTAAAGTGCAGATCGGCGAGACGGCAACCTTCGATATCGTCGCGACCCTGCCGGACGGCCTCACGCAATCGCTGGTGATCAGCGACCTGCTGCCGACCGGGGCTGCGACGCTGCAGTTCGTGTCGGCGCAGCTGATTTCAATCGGCGGCAACAGCACGGAGGGCGCGACCTCGGGCGGGAACATCTCCGGCAGCCTGCTGGGCGTCGGGGCGAATGCAACGATCTCGGGCGGCGGCACCATCGCCAGCTTCACGCTGGGCGATGTCTATACCGCGGTGAGCCCCGGCGACACGCCGGCCGACCAGATCATCTTCCGCGTGACGGTGCTGGTGCCGGATGTGCCGCAGAACAGCGCGGCCGACGATGTCGTCACCAACGCCGCGCGGGCCGTGTTCAGCACCGGCAGCCGGGAGGCGACCTCGTCGCTCGACATCATCGAGCCGAACCTCGGCATCGTGAAATCGGGGTCGCTCGCGCAGGTGCAGGCGGGCGACACCGTCTCCTACAGCTTCGTCATCCGCAACAACGGCGACGGCACCGCCTTCGACGTGACCGTCGCCGATCCGCTGAACGCGGATCTGCAGCTGGTGGGCCCCATCAGCTTCTCCGGTGTCGCCAGCGGCACGGTTGCCAGCTTCTCGGACATCTATCTGGCCCAACTGGCGCCCGGCGAGAGCCTCACCGTCAGCTATCAGGCGCTGGTGCTGGATACGGTGACCCACGGCAGCAATCTGGTGAACACCGCGACCACCAGCTACGACAGCCTGCCGGGCGTGGACAATGTGGGGCGGGTTCCCGATCCCGCCCCGTCCTCCACCGTCAGCATTCCGGTGGTCGGCCCGGTGCAGGTCGACAAGACGGTGATCTTCACCTCCGTCAACGGAGACACCGACCCCAATGTGCTGATCGGCGAAGTGGTAACCTACCAGATCGTCGCCACGCTGCCGAACGGCACTATCAGCCTCAGCCTGTCGGACCTGCTGCCGTCCGGCCTCGAATATGTGGCCGGTTCCGCCAGCTTCGTGTCAGCCTTCGGCAGCAGCACCGTGCCCGCCGGGTTCAACGTGACGACGAACGGGCAGGAAGTCCGCTTCGATTTCGGATCGCTGGTGAACGAGCCGGGCATCGCCGACGACACGGTGATCGTGACATTGCAGGCGCTGGTGCGCGACGTGACGCCCAACTTCCAGGGCGCGACCCTCACCAACCCCGTCACCGCCAACACCAGCCTCGGCTCGGTCACCGATCCGACCCCGCCCGTCGTCACGATCATCGAACCCCGGCTGCAGATCGACAAGATGGCGAGCGTGAACGGCGGCACCGCCGGCGACGCGGGCGATCTGGTGACATTCACCGTCACCGTCAGCCACACGGGCGGCTCCAACGCGGCGGCCAGCGATTATGTCATCGCCGACCTGCTGCCGTCCGGCCTCATGCTGGTGGGCACGCCCCAGCTGTCCGGCAGCGGCGCGGCGGGCGCCGTGATCGATCCGTCCGCGCCAGCCAACAGCATCCGCATCACCGGCACCAGCTTGGCGCTGGGGCAGGTGCTGACCATCACCTATCAGGCACGGATCGACGACACGAACCTGCTGCCCTCCAGCATCACCAACACCGCGAGCCTCGGCTGGGACAGCCTGCCCGGCACCGGCGGCCGGGTGGACAGCGCCAGCGATCCCGCCACCATCGACGTGACGGGCCCGCAATCGCTGGTGAAGACGATCACCGGCACCTCGGACGGGCTGACCGGTTCGGGCCAGTTCGATCCCGCCGTGCCCGACCTCGTGATCGGCGAGCGGGTGGATATCCAGCTGATTGCCACCATCCCCGAAGGCGTGCTGGGCCCGGTGATCATCACTGACACGCTGCTCTCCACCTTCGGCACCCTCGATCTGGTGCCGGGCAGCGGCAGCGTCGAGATCGGCGGCGTCTCCTACAGCTTCACGCCCACTGTCACCGACACCAACGGCGACGGCATCGGCGACCTGCTGACCTTCGATTTCGGCACCGTGGCGCTGCCGGGCGACAACGACCTGACCAACAACAATATCGTCATCCGCTACACGGCGCTCGTGCCCGACGTGCCCGCGAACCTCGCCGCGCCCGGCCGGGTGATGCTGCTGCCGGCCACGCTGGACACGCCGCTCGGCACCCGCGCCGATCAGGTGTCGGTGGAAATCGTCGAGCCCGAGCTGGTGCTGGACAAGACGGCCAGCGCCGTCACCGGCGTTCCCGGCGACATCATCACCTATCGGCTGACGCTGTCCCACAGCGGCAGCTCCACGGCCGCCGCCCGCGACATCAGCCTGACAGATGACCTGTCGACGGGCGACCTGACGCTGGTGCCCGGCTCGCTGGTGGTGATCTCCGGCCCCGGCACCGTCTCGGGCAGCGGCGTCAGCATCAGCATTCCCACGCTGGCGCTCGGCGAAGAGACCGTGATCGAATACCGCGCCGTGGTCGGCTCGGTGCCACCCGGATCGGCGGTGCCCAACATCGCCACCGCGAGCTTCGACAGTCTGGAAGGCCCCGGCGGCCGCCCGGATCAGGTGACCGACACCTTCACCTTCGGCGTGCCGAACATGGTGAAGGTCATCACCGGCACCAGCCTGGCCGACACCGGCACGGAGCAGTTCCGGCCCGGCGTGGAAGACCTCGCGATCGGCGAGATCGTCTTCTACAACATCGTCGTCACCCTCCCGACAGGCGACACCGGCGTGATCGTCACCGATACCCTGCTGTCGCTGGGCGGCATCGGCGCGCTGGAACTGGCGGGCGCACCCGTCATCACGCTGGGCAGCGGCGTCAGCGCGACCAACCCCAATCCGGGTCTGGTGCAGACGGACACCAACGGCGACGGCATTGCGGACCGGCTGGTGTGGGATTTCGGCACCGTCAATTTCACCGGCGGCGGCGACAACCACATCATCATCTCGGTCGCGGCGCGGGTGGCGGATGTCGCCCCCAACGCGAACGGCGACCTGCTCAACCTGCCTGCCATCCTCGATTATGCGTACGGCAATGTGGTCGACGCCATCGCGGTCGATATCGTGGAGCCGGAGCTGGGGATCGAGAAGATCGTCACCCCGGTGATCGGCGATGCGGGCGTTGTCGTCGGCTATCAGGTGACGATCCGCAACCTGGGCAACGGCCCCGCCTATGATCTGGCGCTGACGGACATCTCCCATCCCGGGCTGCTGCCGCAGGGCGGTGCCACCGTCCTTATGGGGGGAAGCAGCACCGTCTTCGCTTCGGTGAATGACGTGGTCGTGTCCCGCCTGCTGCCCGGCGAGGTCGCCATCGTCACCTATTCGGCGGTGATCGCGGACAGCGTGCTGGTCGGCACGGAGCTGCCGAACACGGTTTCCACGCCCTATGATTCCCTGCCCGGCGCAGACACGGCGGAACGCCCCTATGCGCCTGTCGAGGGCGATGCCGTCGTCACGGTTGTTCCGGCAACCGAGGTGACGCTCACCAAGTCCATCCCGGTGCCGCCGACCAGCGACGCCAACACCGGCGACGCGCAGGTCCGCCCCGACATCACCGACCTCGGCATCGGCGAAAGCGCACAGATCGTGCTGACGGCAGTGCTGCCGCGCGGCACCGTCAACAATGTGGTGCTGACCGACCTGCTCACCACGCCGGACGCGAAGCTGGGCTTCCTGCCCGGCAGCGTGGAGGTAACGTTCGGCGGTGTGGTGCTGGACCCGGCCGACTACACCATCTCGCTGGTCGACAGCGACGGGGACGGCATCGCCGATCAGGTGAGCTTCCGCTTCGCCAGCCTGACCGTGCCGGGCGCATTGGATCCCGCCGATCACGCGCTCATCATCCGCTACACGGCGACCGCGCTCGACATTCCGGCCAATCAGGGCGGGGACCAGCTCGATCTCGCGGCCACTCTCGCGTTCGACACCGCGAACGGCACCATCGATCCGCTGACGGCCAGCGCCGGGGTCGATCTGGTGGCGCCGCAGCTCACGCTGACCAAGTCCACGGTGAAGACCGAGTTCGACACGGGCAGCCTGTATGGCCTGACGCCGCCGGCCGATCCGCTGTCCGGCACTGCCGGCGATATCTTCACCTACACGCTGACGGTGGGGCAGGGCGCCAACTCGACCGGCCCGGCCTACGATCTGCACCTGACCGACCTCGTGCCGGCCGGCCTGCAGATCGTCGACGGCACGCTGGTGTCCAGCCTGGACGGCGTGACGCTCGGCGTGTCCGGCAACACGATCACCGCCACCGTCGCGCTGCTGATGCCGGGTGAGAGCTTCACCATCAGCTATCAGGCGCGGATCCTGGATTCGACGGCCTACAACAGCCCGCTGCCGAACCATGCCGACCTCGGCTATGACAGCCTCGCGGGGCCGGGCGGCCGCGCAGACAGCGCAGCCGCAACCGCCGGCATCTTCCTGCAGGGCAACGGCACCGTGGTGAAAACGGTGATCGCCACCAGCAACCCCAACAGCGGCTCCGGCGCGTTCGACCCCGGCGTGACGGACCTCACCATCGGCGAGGAAGTGACGCTGCGGCTGACGGCAGTGCTGGCTGAAGGCACCACCCATGTGGTCATCACCGACAGGCTACCCTCGGGCCCCAACGGCGTGCTGGAGCTGATCTCCATCGCCCGTCCGGTGCTGGGCGCCAATGTGATCGCGGAAAACCCGAATCCGACCCCCACGTTGGTCGACACCGACGGCGACGGGCTGGTGGACAGCTTCCGCTTCGATTTCGGCCAGGTGACGGTTCTGGGCGACAATGTGATCGACGCCCGCGACACCATCAGCATCGACGTGACGGCGCGCGTGCCGGATGACCCGCGCAACGTCTCCGGCGCGCGGCTGGATGCGCCCGTGCTGCTGGATTTCGGCACCGGCACGGCAACGGCCACCGTCCCGCTCGACATCGTCGAACCGCGGCTGGTGATCGACAAGATCGCCCTCACACCCGACCGTTTCCTGGGGCAGATCGCCAGCTACGAGATCCGGGTGTTCCACGCCGCAGATTCCGTGGTCGCGGCAGACGTCGCCGTGATCGACACGCTGGCGCCGGGGCTGACGCTGGTGCCCGGATCGCTGATCGTGGTGTCCGGCCCGGAAGGCATCCCCGTCACCATCGACGGCACCACCGTATCCATCCCGCTGCTGCCGCTGGGCACCGAACTGGTGATCCGCTTCGACGCGCAGATCGCCTACACCGTCGATCCGACCCAGCCGCTGCTCAACACCGCGACCGTCACCTACGATCAGGTGCCGGGCGAGGGCGGACGGCCCGCCCAGACCGACGACACAGCCTCGGTCAACGTGCTGCCGGGCGACTCTCCGAAGCGCGAGACCCCGGCAGGCCATTGGCTGCGGGACCGGCATGTCGAGCGGCTGCCCCGCATCGACAACATCTATTCCGGCACCGCGCAAGCCGGTGCGAGGCTGGTGCTGACGCTGGTGGATTCCCTGGGCGCGCCCTCTGGCACGGCCGCCGTCACGGCCGATGTCGGCGGCAACTGGATCGCCCTGATGCCGTCCGCGACCGAGATCGACCGCCACGACTGGCAGGACAGCATCGCCGACAGCCGGCTGTTCCGCGATATTGTCCACGCCGAACCGGCCTCCCCGCAATGGGATGCGGAACGCGTGGTGCGTGTGGGCGCCTATGTGCCGGACGGCGCCTACCGCCTGCAGGTGGACCAGCTTTCGGCCGGGCATGTGCAACCGGATTCGCTGCTGGGCCCGGAACCGGCGAACAACCTCCGTACCTACTTCGCCCCGGCCTGGCGCGACGAACTGTTCGTGGAAAAGCCGCTCTCGATCGAACGGGCCTTCAACGACCTCGCCGGAAACGCCGTCGCCCGCGACTTCGCGGCGGCGAAGGAGCCGATCGGGTTCGCGCTCAATCGCTTCAACGCGGAGTTGCTGGCGGCCGGGCGCTAGGGGCGGGGTTTTTCGCTTTGCCTCCGGCGGGGTGGGCTCTGCCCGCCACCCGGCAGGGGTGTGACACCCCTGCACCCCCCCAAAATCAGTTCCTGGGAGGGGTTGGAGGGGCAGGCGCAGAGCTTGACGCAAGGGTTGGGGTTGATTGCCTGCGGCGCCAGCGCATTCCAGCGCCGCAGGCAATCAAACCGACGTCACACACGCGACTTCAGAGTAGCGAGCGACCCCAATGTAGAGGGTGCAGGGAAATCATTTCCCTGCCCGCCGGAGGCAAAAACCCTCCGGTCTAAACCCACAACTTCAGCCGCACCCACCGCACCGCAGGCCGCAGCAATTGCCACCCCAGCGGCGCCCAGCCCCCGGTGATGGAGCCTGTGCCGGACATCCCGGCGCGCAGGTCACGGGCATCTTCCTTGTCGATGGTGACGAGGGTTCGGAAGATATTCCGCCCGTCCGCCACTTCGGCGAGCGGGTAGATGCGGGAGACGGTGCCGCGCACGCGGGAGAGCGGGCGCGAGGCGAGCCGCATCGAGACGGCGGCGCCGGGCTTCACGCGGGAGATGTCGCTGTCGCCGACCAGCAGTTCCGCGCGGTAGCCGCCCGGCGCGGCGATGCTGAACAGCGTGTCGCCGCGTGTCATGGTGGCGCCCACGCGGCGGCGCAGGTCTTCCCCGGCGACGGTTCCGGCGATGGGCGCGCGCACTTCGGTTTCCGCCAGCCGCAGCTCCAGCAGAGTCACCTGGCCGGAAAGCTGGGCTGCCTTCAGCTGGGCGAGCCGCTCGGCTTCCACATCGCCGTCGGCGCGGGCCACGGCGGCCTGCGTGCTGGCGGCCTGCAGCGCGGCGGCGGCTTCCTCGCGGTCGCGCTCGATCTGGGTGGAATCGAACCGCACCAGAAGCGCGCCGGCCTCCACCTGATCGCCGGGGTCGGCGCTGACGTCATCGATGCGCGCGGTGATGGGCGCGGTGACGACCCGGCGCGTCAGCGGCTCGATCAGCAGCGGGGCCTGCACGCGGTCGGGCAGCGGCAGCAGCAGCGCCAGAAGCAGGGCGGCCGCGAGGCCGCGCCGGGCGAGGCGGGGGCGGTTGGCCACCGGGACCGATTGCGGCCAGGGTGCTGCGGCAACCAATCGGTCGAAGCGGTCGGACAGGCTGGGGCGATACAGCCGCGCGACGGCCATCGGCGCCGCCCGGCGCGCGAAGGCAGCCGCCGCTGCGCCGTCGCCGGGAGGCCAGCTGAGGAGGACGAGACCATCCCCGGCGGGCGACAGGCTCGCGGTTGCGCGCAGCGCGGCACCGTCTCCCAGCCGTTCCAGCCCCGTGAAACCCGAAGTGCCGGTGGTGGCGGGATCGGCCGCGCCATCGGCCACCTCACCGGCGGCCAGTTCCAGCAATCGCCGCGCTTCAGACGACAGTCGCGCCGACTGGCTGTCGGCGACGCGGACGACGCGCAGACCGCGCAGCATCGCCAGCGCCAGCCGGGGGGCGCCCACCAGCGCGGCGGCACGGCCGGCGAGCTGATGCAGGGCCTCGTCGGTCCAGTCGGTCGCGGCCGTTTCCAGCAGCAGCGCTTCCAGTGCGGGGTCGGCGCCTGCCACATGGGCGGCCATCAGCGCGCGCAGCAGCTCCAGCCGTTCCCGCGCCAGCGCCTGCGCCAGCGGCCCGTCCTGCGCCAGCCGGTGGACGGCGACCTCCACTCCGCCGTCCGGCGCCGGGCCGAGCAGGCAGGCGGCCCCGCGCCCCTCCACGACCACGCCATCGCGCGCGGCCGCGCGGGCCAGCACGGCGGCTTGCCCTTCCAGCGCGGGCGGCAGCACCGATCCGTCCGGCGCGACGGTCGCCACCAGATGCGCTTCGCTGTTCAACAGCTGCGACTGGAACTCTACGAGTTTCCGCTGCCTGTCCGGCCCGTCCGCCGCCAGCGCGTCGAGCGCCTGCCTAAGGCGACTCATGGGGCGATCGGTTTCAGCACCACCGTGCCTTGCAGGCCGGACGGCAGGGCTTCGCCCGGGTTCGGCAGCCGGAACACCGCGCGCACCTGCCCACCCTCGATCACCGGATCGAGATAGACCAGCTTCGCGGGCAGCGTTTTGGAAAAGGGTGCTGGGAAGATCACCGGATAGGAAGCGCCCGGCTTCAGGCTGGAGTAGCGCGCGACCGGCACAAAGGTCTCGCCGCGCAGGGTGCCCAGGTTCACGACCGTCGCCAGAACGTCGGATTTGCGCACCGACATGCCGGGCCGGGCGCCGATCCGCGTCACCTTGCCGTCGAAGGGCGCGCGGGCGACATAATTCTCCAGCATCACCCGCTCCAGAGAGAGGCGCTGGCCTTCCACCCCCTGCCGGTCCTGCGCGGCGCGGCTTTCCAGCGCGGCCTGATCGGCGGCAGCGCGGGCCTGCCGCAGTTCCCAGTCGGTCGCGGCGCCCTTGGCTGCCGCCTTCTGCGTTCCGGCCAGCCGCGCCTGTGCCTCTTGGCGCCTGACATCGGCGGCCTTGCTGTCGGCGCTGGATCCGGCGGCCTTCGCCGCCAGCGCGACGCGCGCGCGCTGTTCCCGATCGTCCAGCTGCACCAGAACCGCGCCCTTGCGGACGGTGCCGCCTTCCTGCGCGCCGACGGAAACGACGCGCCCGTCGGTCGCCGCGCGCAGTGCCACCATCTGCTCGGCCATGAAGATCGCGGTCGCGCGGGGCTCCGCGGCCGGGCGGGCGGCGGGCTTCGCCGGGGCAACCGGGCGAGGAGCGGTCTGTGCGACAGCCGCAGCGGGTATCAACAGGGCCACGCCAAGCAGGCGGGCAAAAACGACAGGAGTGCGCATGGCGGCCCTTCTATGCGTTTGCCCGGTCAGGACAATAGCCGTTCGCGGTGACCGATCAGCGCGCCGCGCGCGGGTCGAGCAGCGGAATAGCAGCCGTCACGGCCTGCCAGGCGAGCGGACGCGCCGGGGACCCCAGCCGGAGGTCCAGCCGCTGGCCGTGCCGCAGGGCAGGGGCGCCCGCGTCCGGCAGCAGCCAGATATCCACCATGGGGTTCAACAGCCGCCGCCCGGCGGGATCGGCCGGATCGACCGTCAGCGAACCCCCGGCGGGCTTGCCCAGCGCCTCGGCCGGAAGTTGGAGCGTGGCATTGTCCGCGATTCGCTCGATCCGGGCCTGAAAGCGCAGGTCGGGCCGTCCGGCGATGCGGACGGTTGCAATGCCGTCGCCGCCGCGAAGCCGGTCAGCCTCCGCCTCGGTGACGAGCGCGTGCAGCCGCCAGCCCTTGCCGGGCAGCACCACGGCGAGCGGCTGACGCGGATTGGGCGCCACCCAGCTTCCGGCATAATCGGCGGCATCCAGCGGATCCCATCCGGTGGCAGCCGGCAGCTGCAACATCGCTTCTTCCTGCGCCAGCGTGGCGGAAATCGCCTGCTGGCCCGCAGCCGTTTCCGCAGCCGCCTGTGCACCTTCCTCGCCCAGGCTCACAGCCTGCCGCCATCGCGTCATGGCCTCGGCCGCGCGGATGTCCGCCTGACGCTGGGCGTCGGCAAGGTCCGGCGATTCCAGCCGCAACGCCGCGCCGCCGGTGGCGCCGGGCGCGGACACTTCGGCAACGCGCACGTCGCGCGGCGGATAGATGAAGCGCGCGTCCTTCGCCTCCACCACGCCCACGGCCGACACGCCCGCGGGCACCGGCACCAGCAACAGCAGCGCGGCCACGCCGCCCGCAAACAGCAGCAGGCGGCGACGCACCAGCAACGGATCGGCGGCCATCGCGATCAGTCGCCGCCCGGTCGCGACGCCCGGGCGCACGACCAGCAGCGACACCGCAACCGCAAGGATCAGCAGGGCGGCCCAGGGCGAAACCTTGTGCGCCAGCCAGACCAGCCCGGTGAAGACCAGCAGCCGATAGGCGAGCATCCCCGCCCAATAGGCCAGCAGCCAGGGCTCCGGACGGGGAAGCTCCGCCAGAGGGCGAACCCGGAACAGCCGGGCAGTAAACGCCATCGCAGCGGCAGAGGCGCGCTGCATCATGTTCGGCCGCTCCATCAGGTCCGACGCGACATAATAGCCGTCCATCCGCCCGAACGGGTTCAGGTTGAACAGCAGGGTGGTGACGGCAGCCACAGTCGCCACCTGGATTGCCGCGCTGCGCAGCAGCGGATCGTCGCTGACAGACCACAGCAGGATGGCCAGGATCGCCACCCATGTTTCCACATACATGCCCGCCACGCCGACCACGGCGCGCCGCCATTTTGATTGCAGCCGCCAGGCGCTGGTGACGTTGGTGAAGGGGAAGGGCATCACCAGCATCACCGCGATCCCGGCGCGGATCGATTGCACCGGCAACCCTTCCGCCGCCGCCATCCGCCAAAGCGCCACGGCATGGCCCAGTTCGTGCAGCATCTTCAGCGCCACGAAGATCAGATACAGAAGCAGCGCCTGCCCGGCATCGAACTGCCCCACCCACGCCATCACGTCGGACCGGCCATCGTCGGCCACGAACAGCAGCAGCGCGGTGACGGCCAGCACAGCCCACAGCAGCGCGGCGGCGGGCCGGAACAGCCAGCCCATCACCCGGTCCACAGTCGGCAGGAAGGGGGCCAGCTCCACCAGTTCCCGGCGGACGAACAGCGCCTTGCCCTCGATGGGCTGGGCAGGGGCGGCCATATCCGTCTGGAAGCCCGGGGCGCTGATCAGCCCGGCTGCCAGCAGCCGCTTCAGCAGGATGTCGGCTTCCGCGTTGGCCATGCCCAGCTCCGCCAGCACGGTTTCCAACGCGCTGTACCCATCCAGCCGGCTGAGCAGCGCATAGGGGCGCGGCGCCAGCGCCAGATGTCGACCGCCGGGCACATCTGACACGATATAGCGTGGCCGCCCTCGGAACACGGTGCGCACAACCGCAAGACCCTGACGCCGGGCGAAAAGGGGAGTTTCGGCTTGTACTTCGCTCATGTGCCAGACGGGGCGTGCAGGAAATCAACGAGTTTCATCGCATTTACGCTAGCGCCCCGACACGTTCAATCCAAGGCGGCAAGCGCGATATTCAAATTCGTCGAATCGAACCATTATAGGCGTAGCCAGAAATCAATCCCGCACTCTTACAATGCCCTTTGCATGACTCTTGCGAGGGATGTGCGGGACCTGGCGCCGATCATATTCATAATTTGTTATTGCTGGCGGAGAATGGTGGACGCACTAGGGCTCGAACCTAGGACCCGCTGATTAAGAGTCAGCTGCTCTACCAACTGAGCTATGCGTCCATGCACCATCTTGCGGGGCTTGCCCCACAGCCCTGCCGAGGCATGCGCCCCGTGGGAGGCGGGCGTTTACAAAGGGAAACCCGGCTTGTCCAGCCGATTCTTGGGCGCCGCCGTCAGATATGTTCCAGTTCGCGCTGGCGGTACACGCCCATCAGGATGCCCAGCGCGATCATCACCGTCAGCGCCGCGCTGCCGCCATAGCTGACCAGCGGGAAGGGAATGCCCACCACCGGCGCCAGCCCCATCACCATCATGCTGTTGATCAGCACATAGAAGAAGATCGTCATCGACAGCCCCACCGCCAGCATCCGGGCGAACTGCGTGCGCGCCGAAATCCCCGTGCGGATGCCCCAGTTCAGCACCAGCCCATAGGCGATCAGCAGCAGCGCGCCGCCCATCAATCCCCATTCCTCGGCCATGGTCGCGAACACAAAGTCGGTGTGCTGTTCCGGCAGATACTGCAGATGGCTCTGCGATCCTTCCATGAAGCCCTTGCCGAAGATGCCGCCCGACCCGATCGCGATCTTGGACTGGGTGATGTGATATCCCGCCCCCAGCGGATCGGCGGACGGGTCCAGGAAGATCAGCACCCGCCGCTGCTGGTAATCATGCAGCATGTTGTAGAGGAGCGGCAGCGAGGCAATACCCGCGACGCCGGGGATCACGAACCATTTCAGTGGCAGGCCGCCCAGGAACATCATCGTCATGCCACCCGCCACGATCATCAGCGCGGTGCCCAGATCGGGTTGCAGCATCACCAGCGCCGCGGGCACGCCGATCATCGCCAGCGGCGGCCAGATACCCGCCAGCTTCGAAGGGTAACCGCGCGGCAGGAAATGATAGAATCGCGCCAGCGCGATCACGATGGCGATTTTCATGAATTCCGAGGGCTGCAGGCGGATGAAGCCCAGGTCCAGCCAGCGTTGGGAGCCGCCCGCGATGCCGCCCACCACTTCCACCCCGATCAGGGCGACGAGCACCACGGCATAGAGCGGGTAGGCGATCTTCAGCCAGAACCCCAGCGGCACCTGCGCCAGCACGATGGCCAGCCCCATGAACAGGCTGAGGCGCACGGCATGGTTCAGCGCCCAGGGCTGCATGCTGCCCCCGGCCGCCGAATAGAGCACCACCACCGCGAAGGTACCGATGCCGGCCACCAGAAAGATGATCCGCCAGGGCAGTTGCAGGATGCGCTGCGGCCAGCGGGAATTCAGCAGGCCCATGATCATCGCGGCGCTCCCGCAGCCGGCGCCGGATTGGCGGGCGCCGTTCCTGCTGCGGCCTGCTGGGCTGCCAGCCTTGCCGCCGCTTCCGCGCGCGCGGCTGCTTCCTCCGCTGCGCGCCGGGCCCGGTCGCGCGCTTCCAGCACGCCCGCCAGCTGCTTTTCCGCCGCCGGCTGGTCGAAGATGTAGGTCAGCACGTCGCGCGCGATGGGGGCCGCCGCCCGCGATCCGCCGATGCCATGTTCCACCACCACGCTGATGGCATAGCGCGGATTGTCGACCGGCGCGAAGCCGATGAACAGCGCATGGTCGCGGAATTTCCAGGGCACGTTCGCCCCGCCACGCGCGCTGCCGGAAATGCGCCGCACCTGCGCGGTGCCGGTCTTGCCGCCCATCGCCACGCCCGGCACCCGCAGCATCGAACCCCGCGCCGTGCCGCCGGGGCCGTTCACCACATCGTCCATGCCGCCGCGCACCACGTCCAGATACTCGGGCGGGATGGGCAGCGCCTCGAAGGCCTTGGGCTGGGGGCCCACCAGCATGCGCGGCTCCACCATCCGCCCCGTCGCGATGCGCGCCGTCATCACCGCCAGCTGCAGCGGGTTCACCACCACATAGCCCTGGCCGATCGCCATGTTCAGCGTGTCGCCCACCGTCCATTCCTTGCCGAAGCGCTTCTGCTTCCAGGCCGGATCGGGAATGTCGCCTGCGCGCTGCACCGGCATCGGAATGTCGAACTTGTGGTCCAACCCCAGCGTGCGCGCCATGTCGGCCACCGCCTGCGCCCCCACCCGCCGCGCCATGGTGTAGAAATAGACGTTACAGCTTTTCGCGATTCCGGACCGCATCGCCACCGTGCCGTGGCCGGACCGCTTGTGGCAGTGCCACACCGCCCGGCCATAACGGTAACTGCCGTTGCAGTGCACCGGGTCCGTCGGCAGCACCCCGTTCGCCAGCGCCGCCAGCGCGGTCACGGGCTTGAAGGTGGAGCCGGGCACATACAGCCCCTGCAACGTCTTGTTCAGCAGCGGCTTCTTCTCGTCCGCCTGCAGATCCTTCCACAGCGAGGCCGGGATGCGGTTGGAAAACACATTGGGGTCGAATGCCGGCATGGAGAGCAGGCATTTGATGTCCCCCGTCACCACGTCGATCACCGTGACGGAGCAGCTTTCATTGCCCACCCGCGCGGCGGTGAAGGCCTGCAACCCCCGGTCGATGGTCAGGTGCACGGGGCTGCCCGGCGTGTCCGGCCGCGTGTCCAGCTCGGCGATGATGCGGCCGCGCGCATTCACCTCCACCCGCCGCGCGCCGGGCTTGCCGCGCAGCTCGGCGTCCTTCGACCGCTCCACCCCGTCCTTGCCGATTCGGAAGCCGGGCAGCATGTAGAGCGGGTCTTTCGTTTCCCGATACTGCTCGGCCGTGGGGCGCCCCACATAGCCGGTCACATGGGCGAAGGCCTCGCCGTCCGGATAATGGCGCACATAGGTGCGCAAAGGCTGCAACCCCGGCATGTCCGCGAGTTCAAGATTCAGCGCGGCGAAGGCGTCCCAGCCGATGTCGTTGGCGATGATCAGCGCGGCGGACGGCGGCAGATCCTTCGCATCGTCGCGGATGCGGGCCAGGTCGGCGGGGGCCAGCGGCACGATGGCCGCGATCCGCGCCAGCGCCGCTTCGAAATCCCCGGCGAGGGAGGGCACCAGTTCCACCGCATAGGCCGGGCGATTGGTGGCGAGCGCGGCGCCGGTCGCGTCGACGATCCAGCCCCGGCGCGGCGGGATCAGGTGCAGCGCCACCCGGTTGTCCTCGGCAGCGACCTTGTATTTGTCGGCCTCCGCGATGGAGAGTTGCGCCATCCGCCCGATCAGCGCGACCCCGGCGGTCGCCTGAACGGCCCCCAGGAAGAAGGCGCGGCGGTCGAACTGGCGTCCGCCATCCCCGTCGGCCGCCATGGCGTCAGCTGCTCAGGTCGGTCAGGCGGCGCTGGATCCGCGCGCCCAGCGTGGCGGCGAGCGGGTAGGCGATGATCGTCACCAGCCCCTGCGTCAGGAAGGGCAGCAATGGCGCGGCCGATCCCAGAAAGGCGTTCAGCTGCCAGGCCAGCAGCTGCGCCAGCAACACCAGCAGCCCGGCAAAGGCCCAGTCGATGGCGAGGCTGTGGCCCTCCACCCGGGCTTCCGCCACCCGCACCACGCCGGTCGCCAGCGGGAAGATCAGCGCCCAGATGCCGATGCGGCCCCCGAACAGCAGATCGGCGAACAGCCCCAGCAGGAAGGCCGCCCACACCGGCATCAGCCGGGGCTGGATGCTGGCCCACAGGATCACCATCAGCAGCGCCAGATTGGGCATCACGCCCCAGGCCAGCGGCAGCGGAAACGCCATCACCAGCAGGGCCAGCAGCACGGTGCCCGCCGGCAGCAGGCGGCGGGCGATTTCCCCCGGCGTCAGCCGCTCGGCGGTCAGGTTGCTCATCGTGGTTGTGCCGGCGGCGTAGCTGTCGCAGCCTGTGGCGGTGCAGCAGGCCGGCTTTGCGCGCCCGTGGCGGCGGCGGACCCGTTAGCCGCCGTCGCGGCGGGTGCAGCGGCCGCAGGCGCCACCACCTTGTCCGCCTCAGGGGCGGCGGGTGGCACGGCCACGAAGCTCGGCGGCGGCAGCCATGGCGCCTCGATCATCACCGTGCCAAGGCCGGTGGGATTGGCCAGCGGCCGCGCGCGCGGCGGATTGGCCTCTGCGTCGATGATCACCGCCACCGGGATGCCGGGGGGGAACAGCCCGCCGTCGCCCGATGTCACCAGCCGGTCGCCCACGCGGATCTTGTCGGAGCCGGAGGCGATGTCGAACTGGAAGTCCAGCAGGGTGCCGCCGGTGCCCACCGCAAGGCCGGTCCAGCCGGTGCGCAGCACCTTCACCGGAATCCGGCTGTCGGCATCCGTCAGCAGCATCATGCGCGAAGCGCCTTGCCCCACGTCGGTCACCCGGCCGGCCAGCCCGCCCGATGCGATCACCGGCATGCGCGGCTTCACCCCGTCGGACAGGCCCGCCGACAGGATCGCCTGCCGCTGCCCGGCCTCGGCCGAAACGGCGGACGCCACCGCCGACGCCACCAGCCGCCGTTCGGGCCGCCTGAGCGCCAGCAGCGCCTCCATCCGGTCCAGTTCAGAGGCCAGCCGCTCGGTCTCGGCCGCGCGGCGCTGCGCCGCCTTCAGCTCGGTCTGCAGTTCGCGGTTCTTGTCCACCACGTCCATATGGTCGCCGATCAGCGTGCCCAGCCGCCGCACGCCTTCCACCGGCGCCATGGCGACGGAGATCAGCGGAGACAGCGCATCCGCCGTCGCCCCGCGCATGCGCGTGCCCAGATCGGGGTTCACCCGCTGCAACAGCAGCATCAGCAGCGCGAAGGCGATCACCACGCCCGCGAACAGCGCACCCAGCAGGGCCAGATTGCTATCCCTCCGGGCGAAGCTGGTGCGGCGCGCGGGCCGAAGGCGGTTGGGGGGCGGAAGCCGGTTCATCGGGGACCTTGTCAGGCCCCCATCAGCACGCCGCGGTAGATCGGATCTTCCAGCGCCCGGCCGGTGCCCAACGCCACACACGACAACGGGTCTTCGGCGACCGTCACGGGAAGGCCGGTCGCCTGCCGCAGCGCTTCGTCCAGCCCGCCCAGCAGCGCACCGCCGCCGGTCAGTACAATGCCCTGATCCACGATGTCGGCGGCGAGTTCCGGCGCGGTGTTCTCCAGCGCCAGCCGCACCGATTCCACGATCTGGGATACGGGTTCAGACAGCGCATCCGCCACCTGACCCTGATTGATGGTGATTTCCTTGGGCACGCCGTTCACAAGGTCGCGGCCCTTGATCTCGATAGTGGTGCCGATGCCGTCGGCCGGCGGCAGCGCGGTTCCGATCGCCTTCTTGATGCGTTCCGCCGTGGCGTCGCCGATCAGCAGGTTATGGTTGCGGCGGACATAGTTGACGATGGCTTCGTCCATCTTGTCCCCGCCGACGCGCACGCTGGTGGTATAGGCCAGCCCGCGCAGCGACAGCACGGCGACTTCGGTGGTGCCGCCGCCGATATCCACCACCATCGATCCGATGGGTTCCGTCACCGGCATGCCCGCGCCGATGGCGGCGGCCATGGGTTCCAGGATCAGGTGCACCTGCGACGCGCCGGCGTTGTTGGCGGCGTCGCGGATGGCGCGCCGTTCCACCGGGGTGGAGCCCGACGGGATGCACACCACGATTTCGGGGCCGCGCGGCACCCAGGTGGATTTGCCGTGCACCTTGTCGATGAAATATTTGATCATGTCCTCGGCCACCTCGATGTCCGCGATCACGCCGTCGCGCATCGGCCGGATGGCCTGAACATTGTCGGGCGTCTTGCCCATCATCAGCTTGGCGTCATTGCCCACCGCCTTCACCTGGCGGCGGCCGTTCAGCGTTTCCAGCGCCACCACCGATGGCTCGTTCAGCACGATGCCGCGGCCACGAACATAAACCAGGGTGTTGGCGGTTCCGAGGTCGATGGCCATGTCCTGGCTCAGGAAACCGAAAATGCGGCTGAAGAAGTTCACGGGTGTTACAGGCCTTTTGTCAGGCGGCTCTTTGCGCCGGCAGGATGTTCAGGGGAGGCGGGCGAATCGGGAAAGCTGGGCCGCATCCGGCGCCTTTCGCAGACACTGTCGCGGGTTGGGTTCGAATAGGCTGTCATCTTCGCCCACGCAAGTGCGCTGAACCGGCGGAAAGGTTCGTTCCGGCGCAGGGCGCAATCAGCGCTTGAGCCCGCCGCCCGCGCACGGCAACAGCGGCGGATGAGCATCCGTCGCCTTCCCAGCCACCTCGTCGACCGCATCGCGGCGGGCGAAGTGGTGGAGCGCCCCGCCAGCGTGGTGAAGGAACTGGTGGAGAACAGCCTGGACGCCGGCGCCACCCGAATCGAGGTGCAGGTGGGCGGAGACGGCACCCAGCGCCTGCTGGTGACGGACGACGGCCACGGCATGGCGCCAGCCGAAATGCGCCTCGCGATCGAGCGCCACGCCACCTCCAAGCTGCCGACCGACGATCTCCTCGCCATCCACAGCTTCGGCTTCCGGGGCGAGGCGCTTCCGGCCATCGCGTCGGTCGCCCGCTTCACGCTGGAAAGCCGCCCGGCCGATACGGAGACCGGCTGGAAGCTCCAGCTGGACGGCGGCGACCTGCTGTTCGACGGCCCCGCCGGGCTGGCCCCGGGCACCCGCATCGCGGTGGAAGGGCTGTTCGCCCGCATCCCTGCGCGCGCCAAGTTCCTGAAGAGCCCGCGCACCGAAATCGCCGCCATCCACGACACGCTGCGGCGCCTCGCGATGGCGCATCCGCACGTCAGCTTCCGCCTGCTCCACGAAGGCCGCCGCCTGCTGGATGTGCCGCCCGAAACCGAGCCGGGCGTCGCCGGGCTCGCCCGCCGGGTGCAGGCACTGCTCAGCGACGGCGCGGATACGGTGCCGGTCGATTTCATGCGCCCCGACCTGCAGATCGGCGGCCTCGCCGGGCTTCCGGCCGCCTCGCGCGCAACCAGCGAGCATCAATATCTGTTCGTCAACGGCCGCCCCGTGAAAGACCGGCTTCTGGTGGGCGCCCTGCGCGGCGCCTATGCCGAGCGCCTGCCCGTCGGCCGCCACGCCGTCGCCGCGCTTTTCATCACGCTCCCCACGGACGAGGTGGACGTGAACGTCCATCCGGCCAAGACAGAGGTGCGCTTCCGCGATCCGGCCCGCATCCGCGCCAGCCTGATCTCCGCCGTGCGCGCCGCGCTGGAGACAGCGGGCATCCGCCCGGTGCAGGCCGCCAGCCAGTCGCTGGCAGCAGCGTTTGCGGCGCCCCCGCCCATTTCCAACCAGCTCAATCTTGCGCCCGTGGCGCCGACGCACGTGGCCGAAACGGCCTATAGCTGGGCGCCATCCTCCCCCGGCTGGACCCCGCCGCAGGGCCGCTCGCCGGAACCGCTAGCGCCTGCCGCACCGCCCGCCGCACAGGACTATCCCCTCGGCCTCGCGCGCGGCCAGATCGCCAACGCCTATATCGTCGCCGAAAGCGCGGATTCGCTGGTGCTGGTGGATCAGCACGCCGCCCATGAACGCCTTGTGCTGGAAGCCATGCGCGGCCGGGCGGGCGGCACCCCGCAATCCCAGCCGCTGCTGGTGCCCGAAACCGTGCAGCTGGACGAACAGGCGGCCGACAGGCTGGAGGCCGCCGCGCCGCAACTCCTGGAACTCGGCCTCGAACTGGACCGCTTCGGGCCGGACACCATCCTGGTCCGCGCACTGCCCGCCGCGCTGGGCCAACCGCCGCTGAAACCGCTCCTCACCGATCTCGCTGACGAGCTGGCGGCCGGCGACGGCCCCGCCGCGCTGACCGCCCGGCTGGAGCATATCGCCGCCACCATTGCCTGCCACGGCAGCGTGCGCGCGGGCCGACCGCTGAACCTCGCGGAGATGAATGCGCTGCTGCGACAGATGGAAGCAGTGCCGGCCAGCGGCACCTGCAACCATGGACGCCCCACCTTCCTCCGCCTAACCAAGGCCGACCTCGAAAAGCTGTTCCACCGCAGATAATTGATCTGATGCAATTCAATCGTCTCAATCGGCCGCCATCGGCTTGACGCGACCGGCAGCCGGGGCGATTCGGGTATCAGGCTCAGACTGGCTTAATCGCCATCCGGCTCAACAGGGGAGAACGGCCTTGAAGACATATCTGGTTTCGCTGCTTGCAGGCACCACCGTGCTTGCGGCCTGCTCCACACCCTCCACCCCGTCGGTGCGCCCGGCCGAGGTGTTCACGGTGAACTATCGCTGCGCCAATCAGGAAAATGTCACCATCCGCTTCTTCGATCAGCAGGGCACGGCCGTGCTGGTGCGCGGCGGGCAGAACACCGAACTGAACCGCGTTTCCACCACGCCGCTCACCTATCAGGGCGGGCAGACCACGGTTGTGGCCGATGCCGGCCGCATGGGCATCAACCTGACGGTGGGCATGATGGCCCCCACTTCGTGCCAGGCCACCAACGCCAGCGGCCGCCCGCCCGCGCCGCCGACGGCGCCTGCCCCCATCCCGCCCGCGCCGCCGGCCCAGCCCACGCCGCCGGCGGAAATGCGCGTCAGCTACAATTGCTCCAACGGCGAGCAGATCAGCGTCCGCTTCTTCCCGCAGCAGGGCGTCGCCTCGCTCAGTCGCGGCGGGCAGAACACCGAACTGCAGCAGCAATCCACGCCGCCCGGCTTCACCTACACCGGCCCCAACACCGTGCTGCGCGTCGCTGAAGACCGGATGCGCCTGACGATGACGGTCGGCATGATGTCCGGCACCAACTGCACCGCGGCCTGAGGGGGAGCGCGCCCATGAACAGGTTCCTGTTGCTCGCGCCGCTGCTGCTGGCGGCCTGCGCACCCAAGTCCGCGCCGAACACGCTGGACAACCGCATGGTCGGCACGTTCAACTGGATGTGCACCGGCGACGTGCCTGCCACCGTGCTGTTCCACGGCGACCAGAAGCTGGCCGACCTCACCATCAAGGGGGAGACGATCCAGCTGCACCGCATGCCCACCAGCCGGGGCTGGATCTACCAGTTCGGGGCCACCCAGATCAGCGGCAGCGAACAGCGCATGCAGATCAGCAGCCCGCAGTTCGGCAATCTGGATTGCCGACCCAGTTAAGGAGAATGACGATGACGAAACCGATCCTGTTCGCAAGCCTTGCCGCAGCCGCCCTGATCGCGGGCTGCAACAAGCCGGCCGCCGAAACCCCGGCGCCTGAAACCACCGAAGTCGCGCCCGCTCCGGAAGCAGTCGCCCCGGAAGCCGCCCCGGCGGCAGGCGTGGTTGGTGCCGATCTTCCGGCCGACAACAGCACGGCTGAAGTGAAGGCGGAAATCCAGAAGGAAGCTGCCGCTGCCGGCGTGCCTGCCACCCAGCAAAGCCGCACAACCTTCGCCTGCGACAATGAGGAGAAGATCGAAGTCCGCTTCTTCCCCGATCAGGGCATCGCGGTCCTCGTGCGCGGTGGGCAGAATGTGGAGCTGAACGGCGAACCCGTCGCCTCCGGCTTCAAATACACCAACGGCCAGACCACGATTCAGGGCAAGGGCGACGAGCTGACGCTGAATGTGGGCATGATGGCCGGGACAAAGTGCACAGCCAAAGCCGGCTGAAGGCCAGCGCGCAGCGCTAGTCTTCAGACTCGGCGTCGGCCCGGTCGGCACGAAAAAAGGGCGGGGTTTCCACCCCGCCCTTTTCTACATCTGCTATGCGCGGCTAAGCTGATCAGACCGCTCAGGCCGCAAGCGCGTTGCGGCCCCGCTTCACCACCAGCTTGTTCAGCGCATTCACATACGCCCGCGCGCTCGCCACCAGCGTATCGTTATGGGCGCCCACGCCGCGCACGGTCCGGCCGTTCTCGGCCAGCACCACGCTCACTTCGGCCTGCGCATCCGCGCCCGCCGTCACGGCCGACACTTCATACAGCTGCAGCGTCGCATCCTCATGCGGCACCAGCTTCTTCACGGCGTTGAACAGCGCGTCCACCGGGCCGTTGCCCTTGGTCGCGGCGGTCGCTTCCTCGCCGTCGATGGACAGCGTCAGGATCGCGCGCTGCGGCCCGTTGGAACCGCAATAGACTTCCACTTCCACCACCTTGATATGGTCGTGGCCGCGCATCACCTCATCGTCCACCAGCGCCACGATGTCCTCGTCGAACACCTGCTTCTTGGCGTCCGCCAGCGCCTTGAAGCGCTGGAAGGCATCCTGAAACTCATTGTCGGACAGCTGATAACCCAGGCTCTCCAGCTTGTCCTTGAAGGCCGCGCGGCCCGAATGCTTGCCCAGCACCAGGCTGGAATGCGACTGCCCCACGCTTTCCGGCGTCATGATCTCGTAGGTGGAGCTGTCCTTCAGCATGCCGTCCTGGTGGATGCCGCTTTCATGCGCGAAGGCATTGGCGCCCACGATCGCCTTGTTGGGCTGCACATGCATCCCCGTCACGGCGGAGATCAGCCGGCTGGCGCGCGTGATCTCGGTGGAGACGATCCCCGTGCGATAGGGCAGCACGTCGTGGCGCACCTTCAGCGCCATGGCGATTTCCTCCACCGCCGCGTTTCCAGCGCGCTCGCCGATGCCGTTGATGGTGGATTCCACCTGCCGGGCGCCTGCCGCCACGGCCGCCAGCGTGTTGGCGACGCCCAGCCCCAGATCATTGTGGCAATGGGTGGAGAACACCGCCAGATCGGCGTTGGGCACCCGGGCGATCATGTCGCGGAACATCGCGCCATAGGTTTCCGGCGTGGCATAGCCCACGGTATCGGGCAGGTTGATGGTGCGCGCCCCGGCCGCGATGGCGGTCTCGATGGCCTTCGCCAGAAAGTCCGGCTCGGAACGGGTGGCGTCCTCGGCGGACCATTCCACATCCTCGACCAGGTTGCGGGCGAGGCTGACGGATTCGCGGATCGATTCCAGCACCTGCTCGGGCGACTTCGACAGCTTCACCTTCATGTGCAGCGGCGATGTCGCGATGAAGGTGTGGATGCGCGGGCGCTTGGCCAGCTTCAGCGCGGCGCCTGCACGCTCGATATCGGCGCGGGCGGCGCGTGCCAGGCTCGCCACCACGGCGCGCTCGCACTGCTTCGCCACGGCCTGCACGGCCTCGAAGTCCCCGTCGGAGGCGATGGCGAAGCCCGCCTCGATGATGTCCACGCCCAGCGCTTCAAGCTGGGCGGCGACGCGCAGCTTTTCCTCCAGGTTCATGGAACAGCCGGGCGATTGCTCGCCGTCGCGCAAGGTCGTGTCGAAAATCAGGATCTGGTCGGTCATGTCTGCCTCGAAAAAGCGAAATTCGGTCTGGGCCCTGTTGGTCAACCCTTAGACGCATGCTCGCATGGGGCCGCCCACGGCCACCGGCAACGCGCCTAAGGGCGCGTAAGTCGAAGCAGGGTGAGGGCGCGTGCCGCTTTCATGACGGTGCGGCGCATAACATCGCCCGGCTCCCCCTGTAAAGTGTGGGCCTCTGTAAAGCGCGGCTTTCGCTGCCACAAAGTTGTCAAGCGCCGCCCCCGCTCCTAAAGGCCCGCGTAACGAACAGCACACAGACAGCACTCAGGCGGACCTTCAAGCGACATTATGGCCATCATCGTCATGAAATTCGGCGGCACCTCCATGGCCGGGATCGAGCGGATCCGGGGCGTGGCTGCCCGCGTCAAACGCGAAGTCGAGGCCGGCAACCAGGTCGCCATCGTCGTGTCCGCCATGGCGGGGGAGACAGACCGTCTCGTCAACTTCTGCCGCGAAGCCTCGCCGCTCGCCGATCCGGCGGAATATGATGTGGTGGTGGCATCGGGCGAACAGGTCACGTCCGGCCTGCTTGCCATCGTGCTGCAGTCGCTGGGGCTGAAGGCGCGCAGCTGGCTCGGCTGGCAACTGCCCGTCTACACCAGCGATGCGCACGGCAAGGCCCGCATCGCCGATGTCGGTACCGAAGCCCTGCGCGCCGCGATGGCGGAAGGCGTCGTGGCGGTGATTCCCGGCTTCCAGGGCCTGACGGACGACAACCGCATCACCACGCTGGGCCGGGGCGGTTCGGATACCTCCGCTGTCGCCGTCGCCGCCGCGCTGAAGGCGGACCGCTGCGACATCTACACCGATGTGGAGGGGGTGTTCACCACCGACCCGCGCATCGTGCCGCGCGCCCGCAAGCTCGCGAAGATCACCTACGAGGAAATGCTGGAACTGGCCTCCGTCGGCGCCAAGGTGCTGCAGACACGGTCGGTCGAACTCGCCATGAAGGAAAAGGTGCCGGTGCAGGTGCTGTCCAGCTTCTCGGATGCGCCGGGCACCATGGTTGTCGATGAGGATGAAGTCGTGGAACAGGAACTGATCGCGGGCGTCGCCTATGACCGCAACGAAGCCAAGGTGACCATCGGCGCCGTGCCGGACCGGCCGGGGATCGTCGCCGCCATCTTCGGGCCGCTGGCCGATGCGAACATCAACGTCGACATGATCGTGCAGAATATCGCGACCGACGGCACGACGGACGTCACCTTCACCGTGCCGCGCACCGAACTGGCCCGCGCCCGCTCCGTGCTGGAGGCTTCGGCCGCGTCCATCGGCTATGCCCGCCTCATCACCGACGATTCGGTGGTGAAGATCTCGGTGGTGGGCGTGGGCATGCGCAGCCATGCCGGCGTCGCCGTCACCATGTTCAAGGCGCTGGCCGATCGCGGCATCAACGTGCTCGCCATCACTACGTCGGAAATCAAGGTCTCCGTCCTCATCAAGGAAGAGTATCTGGAACTCGCCGTGCGCGTGCTGCACACCGCTTACGGGCTGGATGCTGCCGCGTGACGGGATCGGAACAAAAGAAAGACGTGACGGCAACGCCCCATCTTGATGCGCTGACGGCAAAGGGCCGCGCCTTCCTCGGCAGCCGCCACGCCATATTGGCGGGCGCGATGTCGTGGGTGTCGGAACGCAACCTTGTCTCCGCCATCTCCAACGCGGGCGGCTTCGGCGTGATCGCCTGCGGCGCGATGACGCCCGCCCTGCTGGAGGCGGAGATCGCCGCCACACAGGCGCTGACGACAAAGCCCTTCGGCGTGAACCTCATCACTATGCACCCGCAGCTGATGGAGCTGATCGGCGTCTGCAAGGCGGCGGGTGTGTCCCATGTGGTGCTGGCGGGCGGCATCCCGCCCGGGCCGGCTGTGGCCGCCATCACCGATTTCGCGAAGCTGATCGCCTTTGCCCCGAACTATGCGCTCGCCCGCAAGCTGCTGCGCTCGGGCTGCGACGCGCTGGTGATCGAAGGGTCAGAGGCCGGCGGCCATATCGGCCCGGTCAGCCTCGCCGTGCTGGCGCAGGAAATCCTGCCCGCGCTGCCCGACGCCACCATCTTCGCGGCCGGCGGCATCGGCCGGGGCGCGGCTGTCGCGGCGCTGGTGGAAATGGGCGCGGCGGGCGTGCAGCTCGGCACCCGCTTCGCGGCCTCGGCCGAATCCATCGCCCACCCCAATTTCAAGAAGGCCTTCATCCGCGGCGCCGCGCGCGACGCGGTCGCTTCGGTGCAGTTCGATCCGCGCCTGCCTGTGATCCCGGTGCGCGCGCTGAAGAACGCCGGCACCGAAGCCTTCATGGACAAGCAGCGCGAAGTCTCCGCCCAGCTCGCGCGCGGCGAGATCGAGCTTCCCGCCGCCCAGCTGGAAATCGAACATTATTGGGCCGGCGCGCTGCGCCGCGCGGTGATCGACGGGGACGTCGAGAACGGCTCGGTGATGGCGGGCCAGTCGGTCGGCATGGTGACAGCGGAAGAACCGGTGGCGACTATCATCGAAAGCCTCGTCAGCGAGGCAGAGGCGGCCCTCTCCGCCCGGATCGCGAGGGACTGATGGCGGCGACAGGCAGCGCCCGCGAACTGCTGCGCCGCCTGCACGATGTGATGGCGGCGCGGCAGAGCACGCAATCCAAGCTCGATCAGGTCGCCGTCCTGATCGCGGGCGCGCTCGAATCCGAAGTCGCCTCCATCTATCTGCTGCGCGACGGCATGCTGGAACTGTTCGCCACGCGCGGGCTGAAGCAGCAGGCCGTCCATGTCACCCGGCTCGCCTTCGGGCAGGGCCTTGTCGGCACCATCGCCGAAACCCGCGAGCCGCTGAACCTGGCGCAGGCGACCAGCCATCCGCGCTTCGCCTATCGCCCGGAAACGGGGGAAGAGCGCTTCCACAGCTTCGCGGGCGTGCCGATCATCCGCCGCGAGGTGTGCGTGGGCGTGCTGGCCGTGCAGCACAAGCAGCCGCGCGACTATGACGAGATCGAGATCGAGGCGCTGCAGACGGTCGCCATGGTGCTGGCCGAGCTGATCGCCGCCGCCGGCCTCGTCGATCCGGACAGCAGCGCGCCCAAGCCGCCCAGGGACTCGAACCCGGTCCGCCTGCCGGGGCTGAAGCTGGTGGACGGCATGGCGCGCGGGCAGGCGGTGTTCCACCAGCCGCGCGTCGTCATCACCAACACCGTGGCAGAGGATGCGGAGGCCGAACGCGCCCGCCTGAAGGCGGCCTTCACCCGCATGCGGGAAGAGATCGACCAGATGGTCTCCCGCGCGGATTTCGCCGGGCCGGGCGACCATGACGACATCCTGGAAACCTACAAGATGTTCGCGCTGGACGAGGGCTGGGCCCGCCGCATCCATGACGGCATCGACGGCGGCCTCACGGCGGAAGCGGCGGTGGAGGCAGTGGCGCAGGCCCAGCGCATCAAGCTGGGCTCTGCCTCCGATCCCTATCTGCGGGAGCGCATGCACGATCTGGAGGATCTCTCCAACCGGCTGATCCGCATCGTTTCGGGCCAGTCCGACACGGCGGCGAAGCGCGGGCTTCAGGAGGATGCGATCCTGATCGCCCGCAATCTCGGCCCGGCCGAGCTGCTGGAATATGACCGCCACTATCTGAAGGGCGTCGCGCTGGAGGAAGGGTCTCTCACGGCCCATGTCACCATCCTCGCCCGCGCCATGGGCATTCCCGTGCTGGGCCGGGTGAAGGGCCTGCGCGATGCGGTTGCCGAAGGCGACCCGCTGCTGCTGGACAGCAGCACGGGCGCGCTGTTCGTGCGGCCCGCGCAAGCCGTGCTGGCCAGCTTCGAGGAGCGCACCGCGCTCCGCGTCGCCAAGCAGGCCGAGTTCGAGCAGCTGAAGGACCTGCCCGCCACCAGCGTCGACGGGGTGCGGGTGCAGTTGATGATGAACGCGGGCCTCCGCTCGGACCTCCCCGCGCTCGACATGACCAATGCCGACGGCATCGGCCTGTTCCGCACCGAGTTCCAGTTCCTCGTCTCCGCGACGCTGCCGCGCAAGGGCCGTCAGGTCGGGCTCTACAAGGATGTGCTGGAAGCCGCCGGCGACCGGCCGGTGATCTTCCGCACCGTCGATATCGGCGGCGACAAGGCGGTGCCCTATGTCGATTCTCAGGGTGAGCGCGAAGAGAATCCGGCCATGGGCTGGCGTGCCATCCGCCTGGCGCTGGCCCGTTCGGGCCTGCTCGCCGCGCAGGCCAGCGCCCTGCTGGAGGCCGCCGCCGGCCGCACCCTGCACCTGATGTTCCCAATGGTCACGGAACCTTGGGAGTATGAGGAAGCGCGCGCCATCGTGGAAACCCGGCTGCGCCGCATGGCCGCCGCCGGACTTCCCCATGCCGCAGAGGTGAAGTTTGGCGCCATGCTGGAAGTGCCGTCGCTCGCCATGGTGCTGGACGAGCTGCTGCCCCGGCTGGATTTCATCTCCATCGGCACCAACGATCTCACCCAGTTCCTGCTGGCGGCGGATCGCGGCAACCCGCGCCTCGCGGACCGCTACGACTGGCTGTCGCGCGGGCTGCTGCGCTATCTGAAGCTGGTGGTGGATCAGGCGAGTGCAGCCAATGTGCCGGTTTCGGTGTGCGGCGAAATGGGCGGCCGCCCGCTGGAGGCGCTGGCGCTGATGGCGATCGGGGTTGAGAAGCTTTCCATCACGCCCGCCGCCATCGGCCCGGTGAAGGCGATGGTGCGCTCCTCGCAGCTGCTGCCGCTGCGCGCGAAGATGGCCGAGTGGCTGGCGACGCCCGGCGCGGATGTTCGGGCGCTGCTGACGGCCGAGGCCGAGGGGCAGGGAATCCGGCTGGATTAGGGTGGAATTCGCCTACATATCCTACACGTCCTACGGGTAAGTGATTGATTTCAGAGTGTAGGACGATGTTCCACGTGGAACAACCGATCTGGTTATCCCATTGTTCCACGTCCTCCATTATGCCTCTCCCCTCTTCTCATCTGCCTCTCCGCCCGCTCAGGCTGAGCGGGAGAAAGGATAAAAAAGGAGTGGAAGAAAGAGCGGCGCGGCCGCCGGCAAAGCCGGCGAGTCCGCTTGGAACTCCCTCCGCTCGGCGGGACTCGCGCCAACGGCGCGACAGCAAGAAAGAGGAAAGAAAAATCCGGCAAAGCCGGACTCGTCGGACTGGCCGGCGATAGAGATCGCCGACTCAGCCGGCCGGGCGGGGATCGCGAGTCTGCGAGTTAAGGCTGCGCCTTAATCGCAGCCGCTCCGTCGCCTTAGAAGGCGACGGCCCCGCCGAGCATCACAGCCCGGTCATCCTTGTCCGGATCCAGCGGCGTCGGATTCTCCGGCGCCAGGCGATAACGCAGCGAACCGCCCACCGACACGCGCGGGCTCAGCGCCAGCGCGCCGCTCGCTTCCAGCGAATAACGCGGATCGGGCGATGCAGCGCGGGGCGACAGCGGGTTCGAATCGCGTTCCGCACTGGCCTGGATCGCAGCCTGCCAGTTGCGCGCGCCATAGCCCAGGCCCACGTCCACGCCCTGGCTGGACCGGCCGCCGATGCCGCCGTCCACCCGGCTCATCCCGCCGGACACCTGCATGCCGCGATAGCCGACAGCCAGATCGAAATTGTAACCGGCCGGCGCCAACGCCGGATCAGCCGTGCGCTCCACAGACGCCGTCTGTACCGCGCGAACGCTGCCGCCCACGGAAACGCCCTTCGGATTGCCCGACGGCGTGAAGCTGAAGCTGCGCTCCACCGTCTGCACCTTGGAGGACGCAACACGGCCCGGCGCGGTGAAAGCGAACTTGCTCACGTCCAGGTTGATCGGCTGCAGCACCAGCGCCTGAGACTTGGTGCGGAAGCCGGCCGTCGAATTCTCGTTCGTCACTTCCGGAACCAGCCGGGATTTAGTCGTCGCGGCGAGCACCGATTGCGCCGGAATCAGCGAAGCGCACAGCAGGGCCGCCCCCAGAATGGAGGTCAAAAGCTGCTTCGAACCCCCGGCAGGGGTCATGCGCGCAGCAAGAGACTCGGCACCTCTTTGCATAACCGTAAAACGCTACCTCATCTGGCGATGGAATCCCACGCTCCGTCGCAGAATTTAACCCTGAATCCACACAGCTTTGCCCAATTCCCGGCAATTGTGGCTTTTGGCCCACAATTGGTTACAGCGGGATGAATATCGGCGTGTCCGTTCAGCCTGTGTTTGGCTATCCCATGCTTCTGGCGCAAGGCCTATGCTGGCACATTCGGGCCCAGGGTGGCACATTCAGGGGCTGCCTGTTGCGTGAACGGCTCTCAGCCCTGTATGGCCGCCCTCGGTCCTCATCGGCCAAAGACCACGGAGCCTTCATTGACAGACGGAACCATCAAGCCCGCATCCACCCGCCCTCTCGCGACGGCCGTTGTTCTGGCCTCGGCGCTCGCGCTTGCGGCGTGCGGCGGAAAGAAGGGCCCCGAAGCCGTCACCCAGCAGACGGCGGTCACCACCATCGGGGTGAACAGCTATCTGTGGCGCGCCAGCCTGGAAACGCTGAAGTTCATGCCACTGTCGCAGGTCGATTCCGCCGGCGGCGTGATCGTGGGCGAATGGTATCAGAACCCGAATGTCCCGAACGAGCGCGTGAAGGTGAGTGTGGCCATCCTCGATGGCGCGCTCCGCGCGGACGCCGTGCAGGTCTCCGCTCAGCGCGAGGTGATGCAGGACGGCCGCTGGGTCGCGGCCCCCGTTCGCGCCGGCACGGTGCAGAGGCTGGAGGAAATCATCCTCGAGCGCGCCCGCACCCTGCGCCAGGCCTCGCTCGCCCGGAACTGATCCAGCCTGATGGCAACCGAACCCGATAACAGCCGCTTCGATCCGGGCGCGGCGGATTCCCGCTGGCAACAGCGCTGGGATGAAGCCGGCAGCTTCCGCGCCGACAGCAGCTCCACCAAGCCCAAGACCATGGTGCTGGAAATGTTCCCCTATCCGTCGGGGCGCATCCACATGGGCCATGTGCGCAACTATACAATGGGCGATGTGCTGGCGCGTGCGCGCCGCATGCAGGGCCATGCGGTGCTGCATCCGATGGGCTGGGATGCCTTCGGCATGCCGGCGGAAAATGCCGCGATGGAGCGGGGCATCCACCCCGGCACCTGGACCCGGCAGAACATCGCCGCGATGCGCGCCCAGCTGAAGCGGCTGGGCCTCGCCATCGACTGGAGCCGGGAACTCGCCACCTGCGAACCCGATTATTACGGCCATGAACAGGCGCTGTTCCTGGACCTGCTGGCGGCGGGGCTGGTGGATCGGCGCGAGGCTTATGTGAACTGGGATCCGGTCGACAACACCGTGCTCGCCAACGAGCAGGTGATCGACGGCCGCGGCTGGCGCTCGGGCGCGGTGGTGGAGCGGCGCAAGCTGACCCAATGGTTCCTGAAGATCACCGCCTTCGCCGAGGAACTGGCGGCCGATCTGGCCACGCTGGACCAGTGGCCGGAAAAGGTCCGGCTGATGCAGGAAAACTGGATCGGCAAGTCCAGGGGCCTCAAGTTCCGCTTCGATCTGGATTCGCCGCCCGAAGGCGTGCCCGCCACGCTCGACGTGTTCACCACCCGCCCGGACACGCTGTTCGGGGCGAGCTTTGCCGCCGTCGCCATCGATCACCCGATCGCCCAGGCCATCGCTGCGGACAACGCTGCGGCACAGGCCTTCATCGCCGACGCCCGCGCCACCGGAACCGCCGCCGAGGAGCTGGAGACGGCGGAAAAGAAGGGCTTCGACACGGGCCTGTCCGTGGTTCACCCGCTGGATCCGGACCGCCGCCTGCCCGTGTTCATCGCCAATTTCGTGCTGATGGAATATGGCACCGGCGCCATCTTCGGCTGCCCCGCGCACGACCAGCGAGACCTTGATTTCGCCCGCAAATATATGCTCCCCGTGCCGCGCGTCGTGGCGCTGCCGGGCGAGGAGGATGTGCCCATCGGCGACGAGGCCTATACGGGCCCCGGCCGCCTCATCAATTCCGGCTTCCTCACCGGCCTTGAGGTGGAGCCCGCCAAGGCCGCCGTCATTGCCCGCGCGGAATCCGAAGGCTGGGGGCAGGGCACCACCGTGTTCCGCCTGCGCGACTGGGGGGTTTCCCGCCAGCGCTACTGGGGCACGCCCATCCCCATCATCCATTGCGAGTCTTGCGGCACCGTGCCCGTTCCCAAGGCGGACCTGCCCGTGGTGCTGCCGGAGGACGTGACGTTCGACCGCCCCGGCAACCCGCTGGATCGCCACCCGACCTGGCGCCATGTCGACTGCCCTGCGTGCGGCAAGCCCGCCCGGCGCGAGACCGACACGCTGGATACCTTCGTGGACAGCAGCTGGTATTTCATCCGTTTCGCGTCGCAGCCGGCGGACAAGCCGTTCGACCGCGCCGAGGCGGAGAGCTGGCTGCCGGTGGCGCAATATATCGGCGGCATCGAGCATGCGATCCTGCACCTGCTCTACAGCCGATTCTTCACCCGTGCGCTGGCCAGCATCGGCCAGATCGGCATCACGGAACCCTTCCGCGGCCTGTTCACGCAGGGCATGGTCACGCATGAGACCTACAAGTCCGCAGGCGGGGACTGGCTGGAGCCGGGGCAGGTCGAGAAGCGCGGCGACCAGTGGATCGAGATCGCCAGCGGCGCACCGGCCGAAGCCGGCCGCACCGAGAAGATGTCGAAGTCCAAGAAGAATGTCGTCGACCCCGACGCCATTCTGGATCGCTACGGCGCCGACGCCGCGCGCTGGTTCATGCTGTCTGACAGCCCGCCGGAACGCGATCTCGCCTGGTCGCTGGCCGGGATCGAAGGGGCGTCGCGCTTCGTGCAGCGGCTGTGGCGGATCGCGAACCTTGCGAAGGACGCGCCCGACGGCGGCAATGAAGAGCTGACCCGGCTGACCCACAAGACCATCGACGGCATCAGCAATGATATCGACCGGCTGCAGTTCAACAAGGCGGTCGCCCGTGCCTATGAATTGTCCAACGCCATCGAGAAGGCGAAGCCCTCCATCGCCCGCACCGAAGCGGCCGTCACCCTGCTGCGCCTCGTCGCGCCGATGGTGCCGCATGTCGCCGAGGAGGCCTGGGCGCTGCTGGGCGAAAAGGGCCTGATCGCCGACGCGCCCTGGCCCGTCGCCGAACCCGCCCTGCTGGTGGACGATGAAGTCACCTATGCCGTGCAGGTGAACGGCAAGCTGCGCGAGACGGTGCAGCTGCCCAAGGGCCTGCCCCGCGCCGAGGTGGAAACCGCCGTGCTGGCGCTGCCGAAGGTCTCCGCCCACACCAGCGGCCTCGTGCCGAAGAAGGTGATCGTGGTGCCGGACCGTCTGGTGAACATCGTCCTGTGAGGAAGCTCGCCCTTCTGCTGCTGCCGGTCAGTCTGGCGGCCTGCCAGCTGGCCCCGGTCTATTCCGGCGGCAGTTCGGGCGAAGCGCAGACGATGCTGTCCGACATCGAGGTCGGCCCCATTGCCGACAAGGCGGGCTTCCTGGTGCGGGACCGGCTGCTGGAGCGGATGGGCCCGTCGGGCAACCCCCGGCTGCGGCTGGACGTGGCGCTGGACGACGACATCATCGGCTTCGGGGTGCGCGGCGACAACTCCATCATCCGCGAGCGCCGCACGCTGCGCGCGCGCTATCGCGTGACGGACATCGCATCGGGTGCCGTGCTGCTGGACACCACCGCCAGCGCCGATGCGGGCGTGGATATCGTCAGTTCGGAATATGCCGTGGTCGCGGCCGAGCAGACCGCGCTGGAGCGGCTTTCCAAGGACATCGCAGACCAGATCGTCGCCCGTCTGGCGCTGCTGGCCCGCACGCAGAAGTCGGTTCAGGCGCCCGAATGACGGCAATCAGGCGCGCCGACCTGCAGCGCCGCCTTTCAAGCTGGGACAAGTCGATCCGCCTGTTGCTGCTGGCCGGGCCGGACGAATCTGCCAGCCGGGAACTGGCGCAGCTGGCGGCCCGAACGCTGGCCGACCCCGCCGACCCGATGGCCGTCACCGATATCGCCGCCGACGAGCTGAAATCCGATCCGGGCAAGCTCGCGGACGAGGCGGCGTCCGTCTCCATGTTCGGTGGCGCCCGGCTGATCCGGGTGTCGGGCGCGGGGGAATCCGCGCAGGAGGCCGTTCGCCTGCTGCTTGCCGCCCCGGTCGCCGGCGATCCGGTGGTGATGCTGGCAGGTGACCTCGCCAAATCCAGCGGCTTGCGCAAGCTCGCCGAGGAGAGCCCGCTGGCGCTCGCGCTGATCTCCTACCCGCTGGAGGGGCGGGATCTTGCCAACTGGCTGCAATCGCACGCGAAAGATCTGGGCCTGCGGCTGGAATCCGGCATTGCCGAGCGGCTGATGGCGAGCAGCGACGGTGACACCGGCGTGCTGGCCTCCGAACTGGCGAAGTTCGCCTTGTTCCTCGATTCGAGCCCGGAGGCGCCGAAGACGCTGGAGCGCGCCCATGTCGCGGCGCTGGGCGCCGACAGCGCGGACGACGACATGAACCTGCTGGTGTCGGCCATCGTTTCCGGTAATGCGCTCGCCGCCGAGCGCCAGTACCGGCTGCTGGAAGGCAGCAGCGCGATTCCCGCGCTCCGCGCCGTTGCCCGGCGCCTGCTGCAACTGGCGGAAGCGCGCCATGCCGTGGACGGCGGCGCCCAGCCGCTCGCCGCCGTGAAGGCGCTGCGCCCGCCGGTGTTCTGGAAGGAGCAGGATTCGATGGCGGCGGCGCTTCGCGACTGGCCGCTGCCGCGCATCCGCCGGGCGCTCGGCGCCATGCTGGCGGGCGAGCAGGCGATCAAGACACCCAATGGCCCCGGCGATGCAGCGGGGTGGCAGATGATCCTGGCCCTTGGAATGGGACGGGAAAGACCCTAGGTTTGTGGGGATGGCCACCACCGTGAGTGCTCCGAAGGGCTTTTTCGCCGACAAGAACCGGGCCTTCTGGACGCTGCAGATCGCCGGCTGGACAGGTTATTTCCTGCTCCGCTCGCTGGGCGGGCTGGCCAACCGCATGGGCGTCAGCTTCATCCTGCCCACCATCCTCGTCACCGTGACGGGCTTTTCCATCACCCTGCTGATGGCCTGGGCCTATCGCGCCGTCATCCGCATGAAGCCGGTGTGGGTGTGGAGCCTGTCTCTGCTGATCCTGATCGTGGCGGCGACCCTGTTCTCCGCCATCGAAGTATGGGCGCACGCCACCTTCTACGAGCCCGGCTGGCGCCCGGAAGGCATCGAGTTCTTCGGCGCCATCCTGCTGACGCTGGCCGTGCTGGGGGCGTGGACGGCGCTCTATTACGGCATCAACTATTTCCTGATGCTGGACGAGCAGGCCGAGCGCTTCGAGCGCATGGCCGCGCAGGCCAACAGCGCGCAGCTGGAAATGCTGCGCTACCAGATCAACCCGCACTTCCTGTTCAACACGCTGAATTCGATCAGCACGCTGGTGCTTCTGGCAGAGACGGAGAAGGCCAACACCATGCTGTCGCGGCTGTCTTCCTTCCTGCGCTACAGCCTGGTGGGCGAGCGCGAGGGGCAGGCCACCGTGGCGCAGGAAATGCAGGCGCTGAAGCTCTATCTGGAGATCGAGCGCACCCGCTTCGAGCAGCGCCTGCGCACCCGGTTCGATATCGCACCCGAAGTGATGAATGCGCGAATCCCCTCTCTGCTGCTGCAGCCGCTGGTGGAAAACGCCATCAAATATGCCGTCACTCCGCTGGAGGAGGGCGCAGACATCTGGGTGACCGCGCGGCGCGTGGGTGACAGGCTGGAACTGACGGTGGCCGATACCGGCCCCGGTCCGGGCGCAGCAGGAGGCGGCGATTATCGCCCTGCCATCGAAGGCACGGGCGTGGGCCTCGCCAACATCCGCGACCGGCTGCAGCAGGCCTATGGCGACGACCAGCGCTTCGAGATCATCTCCAACAGCAGTTCACCGCTGGTTCAAACCGGTACGGCCAAGGGGCCAGGCGTACTTGCAGTCATAGAAATCCCCCTTCAGCTCGTTTCGCCGGCCGAACAGGCCCGCGCGGAACGGCTGACCGGGCCCGCCCAAGAGGTTGTACAATGACCATCCGAACCCTCCTCGTCGACGATGAACCGCTCGCCGTTCAGGGTCTCGAACTCCGCCTGAAACCGTTTCAGGACATCGAGATCGTCGGCCGCGCCATGAATGGCCGCGAAGCCATTCGCGCCATCCGCACGGAAAAGCCCGACCTGGTGTTCCTGGACGTGCAGATGCCGGGCTTCGACGGCTTTTCCGTCGTTTCCGCGCTGGCGGATATCACGCCGCCCCTGTTCGTGTTCGTCACCGCCTATTCCGACCACGCCATCCGCGCCTTCGATGCGCAGGCCGTGGATTATCTGATGAAGCCGGTGGAAACCGAGCGGCTGGCGCAGACCATCGAACGCGTCCGCGTGCGCCTGCAGGAAAAGCGCATGTGCGAAGAGGCCGAACGCCTCGCCGCCAAGCTGGCCGAAGTGGACCCGGACGCGGTTTCCGTGCTGCAACCCGCCGCCGAGCCCGCCTCCGACCGCTTCGAACGCATCATCAATGTGAAGGATCAGGGCCAGATCTTCCGCGTGGACGTCGATTCGATCGAGAAGATCGACGCCGCCGGGGACTATATGTGCCTGACCACCGCCGACCAGACACTGATCCTGCGCGAGACCATGAAGGATCTGGAACGCCGGCTGGACCCGCGCAAGTTCCAGCGCGTGCACCGCTCCACCATCGTGAACCTGGAAAATGTGCGGCAGGTGAAACCTCACACCAACGGGGAATGCTTCCTCACGCTGGCCTCGGGCGCGACGGTGAAGGTGAGCCGGTCGTACCGGGACGTGGTGGCGCGCTTTCTGTAGCGTTTGACCGGGGGCGGTTTTTGCCACCGGCGGGCAGGGAAATGATTTCCCTGCACCCTCGATATTGGCGTCGCGCGCTATCCCAAGGTTGGGCGCGGAAGTTGGTTGGATTGCCTGCGGCGCTGGAGCTTGCTGGCGCCGCAGGCAGTAAACTCCTCCATCAGCGCAACCTCGCCGAGCGACCAGGTAATGTGGGTGCAGGGAGCACGGCTCCCTGCCGGGTTCCAAGGGCAGAGCCCTTGGAGTCTCTCTTCATGGCCATCCGATGGGGCAGCGCGCCGCGCGGCGCGCGAACTCAATACCCCGTATAACGCCCCGGCCGGTGCCACATCCACAGCACGCCTGCCATGAACACCACGCTGAGCAGCGACCAGCCGAACTGCGCCGGGCTCATCTTCACCAGCGACAGCAGCAGCACGAAGCCGTCCAGCGCCATCTGGGTGCGGCCTGCGTTCCAGCCGCGCTCGCGGTAGAGCCACAGGATGATGGCGCCGGTGCCGCCCGCGCCCGCGCCGTGGCGGGCCAGTGCAAGCGCGCCCATGCCCACGATGCTGCCGCCCACGATTGCCGCGAAGGCGGGATCGATGCTGGTGATGCGGATGGCGCGCGGGGCAAGCAGGGTGAAGAGCAGGATGCCCAGGACCACCAAACTCGTCTTTACGACGAAGGCGCGACCCATGGCGCGCGCGGTGAGGGCCAGCATGGGCAGGGTGAGCGCCACGAAGAACAGGCCGACGGGCCAGCCCGTCAGATAGGCGGCGAGCAGGGCGAGACCCGCGACGCCGCCGGTGACGATTCCGGCGCCCTGCAGCAGCACCAGCCCCAGCGAGACGAGGATGGTGCCCACGAACAGGGCGTAGAAATCCTCGAACCGGCCATGGCGCAGCGGGTCGCCCAGCCGCGCGGGCGGCCCATCCAGATCGAGAAGTTTCGCCGAGTCACTGTCCATTGCCGTTCATGATGCAACGCAGCATTCTCGGCGTCTACTGCCGAGGGCCTGTTGCAGGTGCGAAAGAGGCAAAAGGGCTCTGGCAAAGTCCGCCCCGCGATGCCATGCGCGCGTCATGACCGATAAGCCCACGGAAAAGCTTCATGCCGGCGTGCGCCACGCGCCCGACCCCTCGCTGCTTGCGAAGACCGAAGTGCTGGTGGAGGCGCTGCCCTATCTGCAGCGCTATGCCGGGCAGACCTTCGTGGTGAAATATGGCGGCCATGCCATGGGCGACCCGGAGCTGGCGCGCGATTTCGCCGAGGATATCGTGCTGCTGAAGCAGGTGGGAATCCGCCCAGTGGTGGTGCATGGCGGCGGCCCGCAGATCGGCGCGATGCTGAAGCGGCTGGGCGTGGAAAGCCGCTTTGTCGACGGGCTGCGGGTGACGGACGCGCAGACGGCGGAAGTCGCCGAGATGGTGCTGGGCGCCATCAACAAGGAACTGGTGCGCTGGATCAGCGAGGCCGGCGGCAAGGCGGTGGGGCTGTCGGGCAAGGATGCGGGGCTGATCACGGCGGAGAAGGTGAACCGCACCAGCCGCGACCCCGGTTCCGCCATCGAGCAGGCCGTGGACCTGGGCTTCGTGGGCGAGCCCGCCCATGTGGACCGCACCGTGATCGACGTGCTGACGGCCGCCGATTTCGTGCCCATCATTGCGCCGATCGGGGTCGGCGCGGACGGCCACACCTATAACATCAACGCCGACACGTGTGCGGGCGCGATTGCCGCTGCACTGGGCGCCGCGCGTTTCTTCCTGCTGACCGATGTGCCCGGTGTGCTGGCCAAGGACGGGTCTCTGCTGTCCGACCTGACACCGGAGGATGTGACGCGGCTGGAAGCCGACGGCACAATTTCCGGTGGCATGATCCCTAAGGTGGAAACCTGCGTCGCGGCGGTGAACGGCGGAGTGGATGCCGCTGTGATCCTTGACGGGCGGATTCCACATGCCATGCTGCTGGAAATATTCACCCGGCGCGGCGCCGGCACGTTGGTTCGGAGGCAGGCGTAGGGTCGCCTGCCCTTTCTAGCGCCTAGCGCAGGGCGTCTTTCAGTGCGTCCACCAGATCGGTCTTTTCCCAGCTGAAGCCGCCGTCGGCATCCGGTGTGCGGCCGAAATGGCCATAGGCGGCGGTGCGCTGGTAGATCGGCTTGTTGAGGCCGAGGTGGGTACGGATTCCCTTCGGGGTCAGGCGCACGAGTTGGGGCAGGACGGCTTCGATGCGGGCTTCGTCCACGGTGCCGGTGCCGTGGGTGTCGACCAGGATCGACAGCGGCTCGGCCACGCCGATGGCGTAGGAGAGCTGGATGGTGGCGCGACGGGCGAGGCCGGCAGCGACGATGTTCTTCGCGAGATAGCGCGAGATATAGGCGGCCGAGCGGTCGACCTTGGTGGGATCCTTGCCGCTGAAGGCGCCGCCGCCGTGCGGGGCTGCGCCGCCGTAGGTGTCCACGATGATCTTGCGGCCGGTAAGGCCGGCATCGCCGTCCGGGCCGCCGATTTCGAACAGGCCGGTCGGGTTGACGTAGATCGACTCCTGGCCGGGGAGCCAGCCCTTGGGCAGCACATCCTCGAACACAGTCATCACATAGTCGCGCAGGCGCTTCTGCCCGGCGTCGCTGGAGAGATCGCGGGTGTGCTGGGTGGAAACCACCAGCGCGGCGGCCTTCACTGGCACCTCATTCTCATAGGCCAGCGTCACCTGGCTCTTGGCGTCGGGCTCCAGGAAATCGACCACGCGGGCGTGGCGGTCCTTCGCCAGCCGCTCCAGGATGCGGTGGGAGTAGTAGAGCGTGGCCGGCATCAGGTCGGGCGTTTCGTCGGTGGCGTAGCCGAACATGATGCCCTGATCGCCGGCGCCTTCATCCTTGTTGCCGCTTTCATCCACGCCTTGCGCGATATGGGCGGACTGGCCGTGCAAATGGTTTTCGAACAGCGCAGTGCGCCAATGGAAGCCGTCCTGCTCATAGCCGATGTTGCGGATGGTGTGGCGGACGCGCTGCTCGATCTCGTCCCGCACGCCCGGCGCCCAGCCGGCGGTTTCGGGGTAGGCATCCAGATCGAACACGCCCGCGCAGCGGATTTCCCCGGCCAGATAGATGCGTTGCGTCGTCACCATGGTTTCGCAGGCCACGCGCGCCTGCGCGTCCTTGGCCAGCATGAAATCGACGACCGTATCCGAAATCTGGTCCGCAACTTTGTCGGGATGGCCTTCGGACACGGACTCCGAGGTGAAGATAAAGCTGCTGCGGGGCATGGAAACTCCTTTGGAACCGGCTTTGCCGCTAGCCTCCACGGCCAGCGATGGCAAGTTATATAAAGAGATATTTAAGTCTTTCTGCGATTCAGAAATACCCCTGCCGCGAGTAGAAAAGCTGCGAACAGGGCGGGCGCCAGCAGGCCCAATCGGGCGAACGGCGTGGGCGCCAGCGGCGCCGGAACATTCACCAGCGCATGGGCGGTGACGCCCTTGGGCAGGGTTTCCTGAAGGCCGCCGCGCGGGTCGATCACGCCAGTGATTCCGGTGGGCGTGACCCGCAATACGGGCAGCCCTTCCTCGATGGCGCGCAGCCGCGCCTGCGCATGATGCTGCGGCGGGCCGGACGGGCCGAACCAGGCATCGTTGGAAATGGTGACGATCACGTCCGGCCGGTTGGCGCGGTCCACGATGGCGCCGGGGAAGATGATCTCGTAGCAGATGTTGGGGGCGATCTTCGGCAGCGGCGGGAAGGCCCAGGTGGTGGGCCCGTCGCCGGGTTTGAAATCCAGGCTGCCCGGCACAAGCCGCGCCAGACCCAGCGGTTCCGCAATGGCGCGCAGCGGCAGATACTCGCCGCCGGGCACCAGATGGGATTTGTCATAGCGGGCCAGGATTTCGCCTTGTGAACCCAGCAGATAGGCGCTGTTGGCAGCGGCCGTGATGGTGCCCCGGTCATCGCGCCACAGCGCGACACCGCCTGTCAGCAGCTTGGCGCCTTGCGGAAAGCCCGACACCAGCTCGCGGCGCAGATCGGCCATTTCCTCCAGCGGGAATTCCACCGTGGCTTCCGGCCAGATGACGAGATCGGGCTTCAACCCCGAAGCCAGCGCCTGCCGGGTGCGGGCAACCGCCGTCTGCACGTTGCGCGCCAGCCCGCCTTCCTCATGCTTGTCGTCGATGCCGACTCCCGTCTGCACCAGCAGCGCCTTCGTGGCGGTGGGGGCAGCCAGCGGCTTCTGGATTTTCGGCACCCCCAGCCCGATCAGCAGCAGCAGCGGGAACAGAAGCACCAGCCCCAGCCGACCCTTTTCGCCCCGCGCCGCCAGCAGCGCGGCGAGGCTGCCGCCCGCCAGCACCGCCAGCGCCGACAGGCCGTTGGCGCCGATCAGCGCCGCCAGCTGCGCCACGCCGGGCAGCTGCAGCCAGCCCGCCCCCAGCGGGTTCCAGGCAAAGCCCGAAAACAGCAGGCCCCGCGCCATCTCTCCAGCCGTGAACGTGCCCGCGAACAGCAGCGCCAGCGGCACGATCCGGCCGGTGATCCGGCGCGCGATCAGTGCCGCAAGGCCGGTGTACAGAGCCAGGAACAGCGACAGCCCGGCCACCGCGACCCAGCCCATCCACACCGGCATCGCCGCCTGAAAGGTGAAGGCAGTCGCGATCCAGGTGAGGCCCAGCAGGAAATGGCCGAAGCCGAACCCCACCCCCAGTGCGAACGCCCGCCCGCGCGGCTGGGCTGCCAGCAGCAGAAGCAGCAACGCCGACCCCAGCACCGGCCCGGCGATGCTGCCAACAGGCTGGAACCCGAGCGCCGCAACCGCCCCCGCACCAACCGAAGCCGCCAGGGCCGGAAGCCACGACAGGGCGGAAAGGCGCGCGACGAACGGATGCTGGCTTGTCATGCCCGGCCGCATAGCGGGTGCGGGGCGGCGCCGCCAGCGTTGGGCGGTGGGCGTTGTTGTTGAGGGGGCTCTGCCCCCTCAAACTCCCCCGGCAGGGAGATGATCTCCCTGCACCCACATTCCCATGCCGCTCGGCGAGGTTGTGCTGACGGTGAGGTTTACTGCCTGCGACGCCAGCAGGCTCCAGCGCCGCAGGCAGTCAAACCAAGTCACGCGCGGAACGTTGAAGTGGCGCACAACGCGAATATCGAGGGTGCAGGGAAATCATTTCCCTGCCCGCCGGAGGCAAAAAACACTGCGGGCCAAGACTCGACGCCAACGCCAAGCTGGTGCATCGCCCCGCGCCATGACGGCGCCTGCAATCATTCTCGTCCGCCCGCAGCTGGGCATGAACATCGGCATGGCCGCGCGTGCGATGGGCAATTTCGCGCTGGAGGAGTTGCGGCTGGTTTCTCCGCGCGATGGCTGGCCCAATCCGGAGGCGGGGCCGCCGGCAGCGGGCGCCGACCATGTGCTGGAGGCGGCGACGGTGCATGAGAGCGTGGCCGACGCGCTGGCGGATTGCGCATTGACCTTCGCTACCACGGTGCGGCCGCGCGATATGCCGAAGCCCGTCGTCACCCCGCGCGAGGCGGCGGCGATGATCCGGGCGGCGGCGGCGCGCGGGCAGAAGGCCGGGATCCTGTTCGGGCCGGAGCGCTCCGGGCTGACGGCGGACGATCTGGCGCCGATTTCCACTATCGTCACCTGTCCGATCAATCCTGGGCATGGCTCGCTGAATCTGGCGCAGGCGGTGCTGCTGCTGGGCTATGAATGGTTCCAGTCGGGCGCGCCTGCCACGCCGGAGCCGCTGGCGCATGTGCCGGCGCCGCACGGTGAAGTGGCAGGGCTGATCGCGCATCTGGACGACGCGCTGGAACAGGCGGGCTATTATCATGTGCCGGATCGCACGCCTGCCACGCGGCGCACGCTGGCGCAGTTGCTGACGCGGCCGCAATTCTCCGCTGAAGAGGTGCGCACCCTGCGCGGGATGATCCGGGCGCTGGCAGAGGGGCGGCGGAACCGGCGGGGCTGAGCGGAAAAAAATGGGCCCGACGCGCGCGGAAGGCGTCAGGCCCAAGGCTTCCAACCCGGAATGGCCGGGAAATCGTCGAAAGAGGATGTCGCCAACGGGCCCGCGACGGCCGGCCGGGCGACAGGATGCGCTGGCCCGGCGGCTGGCGCCGGGGGCTGCATCAGGCGCTTGTGGGCGTCAGCCCTCGTTGGCGATGGTGTAGCCGCGCCCCCACACCGTCTCCACCACCGGCGGTGCGCCGGCTTCGGAGAGCTTGCGGCGGAGCTTGCAGATGAAGACGTCGATGATCTTCATCTCCGGCTCGTCCTGCCCGCCATAGAGGTGCGCCAGGAACATTTCCTTGGTGACCGTCATGCCCCGGCGCGTGGCCAGGAACTCCAGGCAGGCATATTCCTTGCCCGTCAGCGGCACCTGGATGCCGCCGACCGACGCGCGGTGGGCGACGAGGTCCAGCGCCAACGGGCCGAACGTCACTTCCTGCGGCGCGGCCGCCCGTGCCCGGCGCAGAACCGCATGGATGCGGGCCAGCAGCTCGTCGCGGTGGAAGGGCTTGGTGATGTAGTCATCCGCGCCTTCCAGGAAATTCTCGATCTTGCTTTCCAGCCCGCCTTCGCCGGACAGGATGATGACGGGCGTGTCCGGGCGCATCTGGTGCAGCTGTTGCAGCACCTGCGTTCCGGCGACGTCGGGCAGGGTCAGGTCCAGCACCACCACATCGAAGCGGTAGGCGCGGGCGAGATCCAGCGCATCTTCGCCGTAACCCGTCACATAGACGGTGAAACCAGCCATCTCCAGCATGCGGGAAAGCGCGTCCGACAGCAGCCGGTCGTCTTCCACCAGCAGCAGGCGGGTGGCGCCCTGGGGCGCCTGGAAGCGGGAGCGGGCGGGGGCTGCAGCCTGCGAGACGCTGGTGCCCAGCGGGCTCTCCAGCGCATCGGCTTCGCGCCGGCCGGTCACCCGGATGGCGTCGATCCCGTTCAGCGGATCACGGCCGCCCTGTTCCGGCGAAAAGGGGTCGATCATGGACATGAGATGAAATCCTTATCGCTCAGATCGACCAGGGTCGGCTGAGGTCGCGGTGCACCGGCTCGGGCCGCTCTGCCTTGGGGGCGGCGGGCTTCAGCGGATAATCGCGGTACAGCTGGATGCGGGTGACACGCAGGCCGGGGACACCGGCGCGGTCGATGGATTCCTGCCAGAGCTCCAGCTCTTCCGGGCTCAGGCGATAGCGGGCGCAGGCCTCTGCGGCGGTCAGCAGGCCGCCGCGGATGGCGGCGATCACTTCCGCCTTGCGGCGCACGACCCAGCGCCGCGTATCGGGCGGGGGGAGCGATTCCAGCGTGATGGGCTTGCCCAGCGGGCCGGGAACTTCGGTGGGCCGATCGTCGTCGGCGCGTGCGCCGCTTTGCAGCGACTGCGCCCGGGGATCAGCACTGAATCCAGCGACGGGTTGCGCGCCGGCCTTGTTTGGTATGGCCTGTTGTTCTTCGTTCATTGTCTCGACCTTTGCTCTTCCGACGAAGCAGTTTCACGCAAACCCAGGTGCAACCGCTGACACATGCGGTTGCGTCCTCTGGCGATCGGGGCATCCCCGCCTGCCGGTCCCGCTTCCCGCGCGCCCCGGGCAGCCTCACCTGCCCGCGCCGCACCTGGCGCTTCCGGCCTTCGGAGCTCTTCCGCCTGCAAGGGCCGGTCTTCCGCCGGTGATCCCTTGTGCTTTCCACCCGAACGGCCCATCTCGGCGCCTTCCGGGCAAAAGCGCGACTTCGCGCTCCAGCCTCTGTCGTCGGGCTTCTGCTTGCCTTACTCCCAAGCAACGGCAGGTCTGTGCCCGCCTTGAGACCAACGATGATTGTGGGTAACCCGAAACGTGTCTGAAGTGGTGCAAAGCATTGTTACGGGGGGCGCCCCTAGGGCCGCAGAGGCGGTTCAGGGCGCACTTCGTCACATTTCAGGGCTTTTACCCCCCCCCGGAACCCGTGTGGTGGTCGCCATGTCGGGCGGTGTGGACTCCTCCGTGGTGGCCGCGATCGCCCATTGGCACGGCTGCGAGACCATCGGGGTCACCCTTCGCCTCTCTGATTCCGATGCCGCGCCGGCGCGCGCGGGGGCCTGCTGCGCCGGGTCAGACATCGCCGATGCCCGCGCCGTCGCCGATGCGCAGGGCTTCGCCCATTATGTGCTGGACTATGCCTCGGCCTTCCGCAGCGAGGTGATGGAGGCCTTCGCCGACAGCTATCTGGACGGCCGCACCCCCGTCCCCTGCATCAGCTGCAACCAGACGGTGAAGTTCCGGGACCTGCTGGGCGTGGCCGAGGACCTGGGCGCCGAGGCGTTGCTGACCGGCCATTATGTGCAGCGGTTGGAGGGCGCCGACGGCCCCGAGCTGCACCGCGCGGCCGACCCTTCCAAGGACCAGAGCTATTTCCTGTTCGCGACCACCGGGCCGCAACTGGCGCGGCTGGGCTTCCCGCTGGGCGGACTGGACAAGCCCACCGTGCGGCTGCTGGCGGAACATTTCGGCCTGCGCGTGGCCAACAAGCCCGACAGCCAGGACATCTGCTTCGTGCCGAACGGCGACTATCGCGCCGTGGTGCGCAAGCTCCGCCCCGACGCCGACCGGCCCGGCGACATTGTGGACATGGAAGGCCATGTTCTGGGTCGCCACACGGGCCTCATCGGCTTCACCGTGGGCCAGCGCCGCGGTATCGAGATCGGCGGACAGGCCGAGCCGCTCTATGTGATCCGGCTGGAGCCCGATGCGAACCGGCTGGTGGTCGGCCCGCGCGCGGCACTCGCCGTGCAGACGGTGGAACTGGACCCGCTGAACTGGTTGGCAGACCCGATCCCGCCCGAAGGCATAGACGTGACGGTGAAGCTTCGCTCCATGGCGCCGCTGGCGACAGCGCTGCTGCTGGGCGGGGACCAGCCCCGGCTGGTGTTCCCCGAACCGCAATTCGGGGTGTCCCCCGGACAGGCCGCCGTCTGCTACGACGGCGAACGGGTGCTGGGCGGGGCGTTCATCCGCGCTGCTGCCTAGCTGCCCGACGTCACCTTCTGCGGTGCGCCGCCGCCGCGATAGGGATCATATTCCGGCATGCGATATTCGCCCGAGCGCAGGGAGCGGCCGCAGTTGAAACCGCTGCCGCCGCCGTCGACGGTCGGGGTATAGCCCTGCCCGCCCTTGCAGCCGGCCAGTTCCAGCGCATAGGCCAGCGATTTTTCCCAGCTTAGCATTTTCTGCGTGGGCCCCATACACTGATAAGAGCCGGATTTGCTGGCCTGGCACCAGGCGCGGGCCGGGCCATGGGCCGTGGCAGCTCCCGCTGCGGCGGTGGCGCTGCCGGATGAACCCGCGCTGCGGCTCAGCGGCGGCGATGCCTGAGATCCTGCCTGCGCCTGCTGAGCCGCGAGGCGCTGGCGTTCGGCCATGGCCTGCTCGCGCAACTTGGCATCGCGCAACTGGGCATCGCGCTGCTGTTGCTGGCGTTGGGCTTCGGCCTGTGCCTCCGACTGCGAGCTCGCGGCGTGCCGGGCTGCCGCTTCCTGCTGCTGGCGTTGCTGCTCGCGCTGCCGGGCTTCAGCCTGTTCGCGCTGGCGCCGCTCGCGCTCCTGCTGCTCGTGCAGGCGCTGCCGGGCGAGGGCGACATCGGCATTGCCCTGATTCACGATCGCCATATTCTTCTGATGCTCGCTGGCGAAAGTGGTGGTGAAAGCGTTCAGGATGGCGGCGGCTCCACCGCCCGATTGCGCCGGTACTTCCGGCTCGGGCTCGACGGCGACATAAGCGGCCGCTGCGGCCGCTTCCGCATCGATGCGCTCGATCTCGCGCTGGCGGGCTTCCGCGGCGGTGACTGCCTGTTGAAGCAAAGCCTTGTCCTTGCCGATGGATTGTTTCAGCCGCGCCTGCTCGGCTTCGGTCAACTGGCGCGGGGCCGGAGAACCGGCGGGCTCGGCCAGCAGCGGTGCTGGCAGCAGGGCCGCCAGCACCAGAAGGCTGATGCCGGGCCGCCGCATCAGAAGCCGTCCTTTGCCGAAACGTCGCAGCTCATCTGCAGGAATTTCATCGCATATTCGATGCGATCGGCCAGCGCGCTGTCCTGCGTGGAGAGGCGGAAATAGACCGGGACAGTCTTCGCATTGTCGATGGTGAAGCGCGCCGAGACGAAATGCCAGGTGCTGGTGGGGTTGGTGCCGATCCCGCGTGAAACGCTGGTTTTGCCCCAATCCACATACAGCGGCGCGGCGAACACGCCGGGCAGCGCGGGTAGGGCGCTGTCTCCCACATTGTAGAAGGCGCCGCCGCTTTCCAGTGTGGTCTGGTCAAAGCGGATCTTGCTGATCTGCGTCGTGCAGGCATTTTTTGCGCCCGTCCGATCCACATGCTCGATCTGCTCCAGCCCGATCAGCAGCAGCGCCGGATTGCCGTTCACCAGCCGCGTCTGCCCATCGGCGATCAGCCATTTGGACACGCCGGGCATTTCGAACATGGAACTGATAAACGCCTGCGCCCCCTCAGCCGTCTGTTTCACCTGGGCCGATGCGGGGGCGGCCGCCAGCACCATCGCGGCAAAAGCGACCCGGGCTGCGCTGTAAAGACAGGCGTTGGCCGGCAGGGCAGAAAGAATGGTCATCGCGCAGGCATCCTTGTTCGTCCGGTTCTTCTTGCTCGAACCGTTCCACGGGTTTGGTTGATACGCATGAACAGAGGTTGGCACCCGTTCCGGTGCACGGGCCCGCTATGCAACAGCTGAGACATATCAATCCAGTGGCGCAACAATCATTAACGCCTTGTGGTGCCTTACGGCCCGGCAGATCTATTCTTGCTGGGCGCGCGGGTTGTCAGGCGGAGCTAACCCGATGCCGATCCAGCAGGTCGCGCAAGGATTGCGGCAGCGGGGCGCTGCCCCGGTCTGCGCTGACGCGGACGATCACGCTGTCCGCCAGTGCGAAGGCCCTGCCGTTCTGGAACAGGCCGATGGCGAGCCGGTAGCTGGTGCGGCCGATTTCCACCACGCCCACGCCGGCTTCCACGTCGGCGGGATATTCGCCTTCGCCCAGATAATCGATGGCGACATGGGCCACCATGGCGCCGCCGGGGCTCAGGTCTCCGCCGTCTGCCCGCAGGCTGTAGTGGAAGCGCACCCGGCTTTCCTCCATCAGCCGGGCGATGGCGACATTGTTCAGATGGGCATTGGTGTCCATGTCGCCATAGCGGGTGGGGATGGTGAGCCTGAGCGGATAGTTTTCAAGCGCCAGTCGGCGGCTGTCGGACTTCAGGCCCATTTCACCCGGACCGGCAGGGTCTTCAGCCCGTTCACGAAGTTGGCGGTGGAGAGCCTGGGTTCCTCGGCCAGTTCCACGCTTTCCAGATGCGGCAGCAGTTCCTCGAACAGGATCTTCAGCTCCAGCCGGGCGAGGTGCATGCCCAGGCACAGGTGCGCGCCATGGCCGAAGGCGATGTGCCTGTTGGGGTTGCGGTCCACCTTGAACACATCCGGTTCGTCGAACACCGCCTCGTCGCGGTTGCCGGAGAGGTAGAAGAGCGCGAGGCCGTCGCCCTTACGGATGGTCTTGCCGCCCAGGATGGTGTCTTCGGCGGCCGTGCGCATGAAATGCTTCACCGGCGTGGTCCAGCGGATGGATTCCTCCACGAACAGCGGGATCAGCGACGGATCCGCCTTCAGCTTCGCGAAAGCGGCCGGGTTGCGCGCCAGTTCGCAGAAACCACCGGCGGCCGAGGTGCTGGTGGTATCGTGCCCGGCGGTGGCGGTGATCACATAGTAGGACAGCGCCTCTTTTTCCGGGATCGGCTGGCCGTCGATGGTGCCGTTGGCGATCACGGTCGCCACATCGTCGCGCGGGTTGGCGCGGCGGTCGGCGATCACGGCGCCGAAATACTGGAAGAACACCTGCGCCAGCTGGAACAGGTCCACCTGCTTGTTGCCGCTGGAGCCGCCCCAGAAGCTGGCATTCTCGGTGAGCAGTTGGGAGCGGGCGATGACGTCCGGGTCGAGCGAGCCGAAGGTCTCCTGCGTGAGCTTCAGCATCATCGGCTCGTCCTCGCGCGGGACGCCGAGAATCTCCATGATGACACGCAGCGGATAGAAGAGCGCGACCTCGTTGACGAAATCGAGGCTGCTGCCGCGCGACTTCATCAGCTCCACATGCTCGCGTGCGATCTCCCGCACCTTGGGTTCCAGATTGGCCTTCACCGTGCCGGGCTGGAACCAGCTGTGGGTGATCTGCCTGAGCTTGCGATGTTCGGGATCGTCCAGGTCGACCAGCGTGCGGAACAGATGGGTGTCGCCCGTCATCTGCTGGATCCACTGCTCGCCCTCGATGGGGGAGAGATAGGTGCGTTCCCGGTTGATGAAGCGGTCGTTCGCCTTGGAGACCGTGGTGATGTCGGCATGGCGGGTGATGGCCCAGAAAGGGCGATAGCCCTTGGGCTCCGTCCAGTGCACGGGGTCATCGCGCCTGAGCGTGGCATAATCCGCCAGCAGCGTGTGCGGTTCGGTATAGACTTCGGGGTTCACGATACGATCGTCGATCGTCTCGCGGCTCCAGCTGAATGCCTGTGTTGCCATGTCGTCTCGCCTCCCAGCGTTCGGGAGGATTGCTAGGCCGGGCCGGGGCGCGCTGCCAAGCTATCGAACTATGGAAGGGCCCGCGCGCTGGCGCGCTTTAGGGAAGGGCGGGCGCGGTTCTGGCCCGCCGGGCCTGCCACAGGCAGGCGCCGCCGATGATGAAGGCACCGGCCCATGTGCGCGGCGAGACCGGCTCGGCGAAGAAGATCCAGCCGAACAGCGCAGCCCACAGCAGGGCGGTATATTCGAACGGCGCCAGCGTCTGTGCTTCGGCCACGGCATAGGCCCGCGCCAGGCACTGCAGGGCCACCGCACCGGTGATCCCGGCCGCCAGCACCAGCAGCCAGCCCTGCGCATCGGGCAGCAGAGCGTCGGGCGGCACCAGCAGCAGCATCGGCACAGCCAGCACCAGCGCGGGGATGCCGGCGCCCAGCAGGCTGACGATGGCCGGGCCATCCAGCTGCGCGCGCATCCGCATCAGCACCACCGTCAGCGCGTAGGTGAGCGCGGAGAACAGCACCGCCGCCACCCCCAGTAACTGGCCGGACGACCAGTCATCCGGATTCACCCCCACCGCCACGATCACGCCCGCGAAGCCGATCAGGCCCGCCACAAGGCTGCCGCCCTTCATCCGCTCCTTCAGGATCGCCGCCGCGATGGGCGGGATCAGCAGCGGGGCTATGAAGGCGATGGTGATGGCCTGCGCCAGCGGCAGGATCTTCAGAGACCAGAAGAAGGCGAAAGCGGAGGCCGCCAGCACCACGCCGCGCAGCAGGTGCACCGGCAGCATGTCGGCCGTGACGCGGGGGCGCCCCGCGCGCAGCCAGAAGGGAATCGCGAACACCGTGGCCGCCAGATAGCGCCAGAAGGTCGCCATCACCGCCGGGTTGGTTTCCACCAGCTTCTTCATGGCGGAATCCATGGCGCAGAAGATCGCCACGCCGACAACATAGAGAAGAACCGGCCCGGCGCGCATGGCAGCAGCCGTTGGCGGCTTTGCGGCGTGATTGCAACCGCTTCGCCACGCTGGCATGATTCACCCAACAGGACCGCGCAAAGACGGCCACATCGTTCAGGGATCTAAGAGGGGATTTTTCGATGGCAAAGCTTCTGGGCAATCTTTCCACCGCGCTGCTGCTGAGCGTGGCGCTGCTGCTGGTGGTGCTGTTCGGCTTCCACGGCACGCTGATCAACGAAGGCGGCAGCCATTTCGCCAATGGCGTGTTCCGCTTCCTGCACGTGCTGTGCGGCATCATGTGGGTCGGGCTGCTGTACTATTTCAACTTCGTGCAGATCCCCACCATGCCGAAGGTGCCGGCTGAGCTGAAACCGGGGGTCTCCAAATATATCGCGCCCGAAGCGCTGTTCTGGTTCCGCTGGGCCGCCGCCTTCACGGTGCTGACCGGGCTGATCGTCGCCATGCTGTCGGGCTATCTGATCGACGCCCTGCTGCTGCGCCCGGGCTCGCGCGTGATCGGGCTGGGCATGTGGCTGGCGCTGATCATGGCGTTCAACGTGTGGTTCGTGATCTGGCCGAACCAGAAAAAGGCGCTGGGGCTGGTGGAAGCCGACGCCGACACCAAGGCCAAGGCGGCGACCACGGCGATGCTGTTCAGCCGCACCAACACGGTGCTGAGCCTGCCGATGCTGTATTGCATGGTGACGCAAGGGTGGCTCGGCGGGGTTTGAGCAGTTGAGGGGGCTTTGCCCCCTCAAACTCCTCTAGCAGAGAGCGATCTCCCTGTGCCCCTTCATCAAGGTGATCGTCGGGGTTGCATTGATGCGCGAGTTGATTGTCTGCGATGCCATCAAGTCCAAGCGCGATGGGCAGCCAAACCAAGCCGCCCGCCTACCCTTGAAGCGCAACATTCCCAGGCTTGCTGCGCATCAGCACCAGCAGCGCCGACCCGGCGAGCAGGGTGGAGAGCAGGAAGGGCATGCCCGGCAGCGGCAGGACGGCGTTGGCGCCGGAGAAGCGGCTGAACACCAGCGCGAATAGTGGCGGCCCCAGAATGATGGTGAGCGAGGACAGCGTGCCCAGCGCGCCTTGCAGTTCGCCTTGCGCGTTCGGCGGGGTGCGTTCAGTCATCATTGCCTGCAGGGCCGGGATGGCCAGCCCGCCAAGCGATCCGATGGTGAGACCCACATAGGCGAGCTGCGGCTGGTCGGCGAAGAAATAGACGATGTAGGCAAGCGAGCCGAAGGCGATGCCGGTGACGGCGGTGCGCCATTCACCCTGCCATTTCACGCTGCGGCGCACCAGCAGCCCGTTCACGATGATCGCCATCACCCCGACATAGGTAAGGGAGAGGCCGATGCCTTTCGGCGTCCAGCCATAGCGATAGGCGGTCACATAGCTCCAGATGCCGTGGAGGGACTGGATCGCCAGCATCCACAGGAAATAGACCAGAGCGAGCTGTCGCAGTTCCCCGCCCAGCCGCCCCAGCTGGCGGAAGCTGCCGACGATGTTGGCGCGGCGCCAGTCGAACGGGCGGCGGCGTTCGGGCGGCAGGCTTTCGGGCAGCAGGAACCAGCCCATCATCATGTTGCAGCCCGCCATGCCCGCGGCCACGATGAAGGGCCAACGCGGGTGCAGCGATCCGATCATGCCGCCGATGGCCGGGCCCAGCGCGAAGCCCACGCCGAAGGCGACGCCCAGCAGGCCATAGGTCTGGGCGCGGCGCTGGGGCGGGGTAATGTCGGCGATATAGGCGTTGGCGGTGGCGATGCTGGCGCCGGTCAGCCCGGCCAGCGTTCGCGCCAGGAACAGCACCCACAGCGCGGGGGCGAAGGCGGTGATCAGCATGCTGATGGCGAACCCGCCCATGGAGGTGAGCAGCACCGGTCTCCGCCCGAACGCGTCCGACAGGCCGCCCATCACGGGCGAGAACAGGAACTGCGCCAGCGCGTAGCACATGATGATGAGGCCGCCGATCCCGGCCGCCTCGCTGAGATCGACATGCCCCAGCTCGGAGATGATGGAGGGCAGCACCGGGATGATCAGGCCGAAGCCGATCACGTCCATCAAAACCGTCAGCAGGATGAAGGTGAGCGGGCCGCGCGGAATCGGGGGGACGCTCTCAGCCTCCGTCAAGCGCCACCGCCGGGCGCCGCATCCGGTCCCAGCTTGCCGTGCACCCGCTCATAGGCCTTGCGGTCGCCGGACGCGAGCAGCCGCGCCTGCGACTGCCACTGGTCGCGCTCCGGTCGGCCCTGGAACTGGCCCAGCTTCGCATCGACCGCCGCCAGCTGGACAGGGGTCCATTCGGCGATCTGGCTGTAGTGGAACACGCCCAGCTCCTTCAGCAACGTCTGCATCTTGGGGCCGATTCCCTTGATCTGGCCAAGATCGTCCGGCTCGCCGATCGGTTCCGGCAGGAAGGGGGACGACAGCGCCACAAGCTCGGGCAAGGGCGCTGCCGGCACCTCCGGTTCGGCGGGCTCCGGGGGGAGCGGCACCGGGAATGGATCCACGAGCCCACCAGTCGGCCGCCTCCGCTGGCGCAGCACAAACAGCAGGGCCAGCGCCACCACGGCGAGTCCAAGTGCGATCAGCAGCATCTGGGTCGTTGTCATGGCCGGCAGCGATGGCCGCGGAACGTCAGGCGGTCAAGCCGTCCGCTGCTCCCGATCCTTGCTGTTGGTGGAACGGATGGTCTGCCCGATCAGTTCCCAGTCCTCATTGTCCAGCCGGGTGAGGGCATGGAAGTTGCCGCCGGTCGCCAGCCACTGCCCGCCGTCCAGCGCGATTACTTCGCCCGTCAGATACTGGCACTCGTCCGCCATCAGGAAGATGGCGAGGTTGGCCAGCTCCTGATGCTCGCCCACGCGGCGCAGCGGAATGCTCTCCACCCCGGTTCCGCCGCCCGTCTTCTTCGCCATCGGTTCGGGCATCAGCCGTTCCCACGCGCCCTTGGTCGGAAAGGGGCCGGGGGCAATGGCGTTGGCACGAATGCCCTTCGGCCCCCATTCCACCGCCAGGCTCTGCGTCATCGCGGCAACTCCCGCCTTGGACATCGCGCTGGGCACCGTGAACGGCGAGCCCGTCCACACCCAGGTCGTCACGATGGACAGGATCGAGCCCTTGTGCCCGCCCGCGATCCAGCGCTTGCCCGCCGCAACCGTGGTGTTGAACGTGCCATGCGCCACGATGGAAGCGACCGCGTTGAAGGCATTGGCCGACAGATCCTCGGTGCGGCTGATGAAATTGCCAGCCGCATTGTTCACCAGCCCCGTCAGCGGGCCGCTCGCGAAAATCTCCTCCATGGCCTCGTCGATCGCGCCCGCGTTGCGGATGTCGACAGCCATCGGCGTCACGCGGCCTCCGGTCGCCTCGCTCAACTCAGCAGCGGTTTCCGCCAGCACCGGCCCGCGCCGACCCCAGATCACCACCTCGGCGCCATGGGCGGCATAGCCCTCGGCCATGGAACGGCCGAGCCCGGTGCCGCCCCCCGTCACCAGAATCTTGTGGCCCTTCAACAGATCGGTGCGGAACATGGACATCATTTATCTCCCTCAATCCTCGTCAGCCGGGGATAGAAAGAGGCGCAACCCGCCCGCAAGCTGGCAAAATGGACGCCGGGCGGTGGTTCGATGCACAAATCGAAGGGCTGGCGGCACGCAAGGAATTGAAGGGGCTCTGCCCCCTCAAACTCCCCCGGCAGGAGCCCGTGGCCCCTGCACCCACATTAGTAGGGTGATCGTTGAGGTTGTGCTGACGTTTGGGCTTACTGCCTGCGGCGCCAGCGCGTTCCAGCGCCGCAGGCAATCAAACCAAGTCGCACGCACGGCTTGTGAGCAGTGCACAACGCCAATGTTGAGGGTGCAGGGAAATCATTTCCCTGCCCGCCGGAGGCAAAAAACGCTGCCCGCCGCCTCCTCAGTCGACGACCGAGCAAGCCTCTCCGGCCACGCGCAGTCGCCCGCAGATGTCGCGTGCTGCTTGCGGGGTCGCGGCGGTGGTGCGCAGTCGGTAGAGCGTCTTGCCGTCGCTGGCGACCGGCAGGATCACCGGTTCCATCCCAGCGAGATAGGCATAGCGGGTGGAGAGCGACTTGAACGCCTCGCGTGCCCGCGCGCTGGAGGAAAAGGCGCCCAGCTGCAGCACCTGTCCGCCGCCTGAGACGCTGGGTGCGGCGGGTCGGGGCGCTTCCACCACCTTCGGCACAACCTTGGGGGCCTCTGTGGGCGTAACGGTCACGCTGGGTTTCGGAACCACCGGTTTGGGCGCCGGTGGTGGGGGCGGGGCGGGTTGGGTGGTCGTCTCCAGCGCCTCGTCGACGGCCGGCAGCGGCTGTTCTTCGCTGGGGCGCGGCATCGGGTCTTCCGGCAGGGAGTTCAATGCGATGGCTGCGTCCGTCTCGCGGCCGTCGCCGGTGCCGAACAGCACTTGTCCCTGTCCTTCCACCGGCACGCCGTCCACGTCGGGGCCGGTGGGCGCGACCTTCCAGGGGCCGGGGGCGCGCAGCACGGGCACTTCCTCGCCCACGGCGGGCACGTCGATCGGGGAGGATTCGCGCTTGGACACCAGGGTGATGCCCACCACCACGCCCACGGTCAGCACGCCCAGCAGGAACAGGATGCCCAGCAGGGTGCGGCGCCCGACCAGCGTGTGGGTGGCGCCTTCCTCCTCATATTCGCCTTCGTCCAGCCAGGGCGCCTCTTCGGGTTCGGCGCGACGGCGGCGCGGGGCCGGCTCATCCCAGCCCCGTTCCTGCGCGCCACGCCGGCGGGCGTCGTCGCGGGGGGAGGGGCCCTTCGCCATCAGCGCAGTTCCTCGGCGGCCTGCACGCCCATCACGGCCAGCGCGGTGCGGATCACCTGCGCCACGGCGGAGGCCAGCGCCAGCCGGGCCGATGTCAGCGCCAGGTCATCCTCCACCAGCAGGCGGAAGGCGGGGTCGTCATTGCCCCGGTTCCACAGCGTGTGGAAGGCACCCGCCAGATCGGCGAGGTAGAAGGCGATGCGGTGCGGCTCGCGCGCAGCGGCCGCCTGCCGGACCACGCGCGGCCATTGCGCCGCAAGGCCCGCGAGCGCCAGTTCCTGCGCATCCAGCCGCTCCAGCGGGGCGGGCGCGGGCAGGGCGAGCGCGGCCGCCTTGCGCAGCACCGAGGAAATCCGGGCATGGGCATAATGCACGTAGAACACCGGATTCTCGCGCGACTGCTGCACCACGTCGGCGAAGTCGAAATCCAGCATCGCCTCGGGCCGCTTGGTCAGCATCATGAAGCGCACCACGTCACGGCCCACTTCGGTCACCACATCGGCCAGCGTCACGAAATTGCCCGAGCGCTTGGACATCTTCACCGGCTCACCGGCGCGGAACAGGCGCACCATCTGCACCAGCTTCACGTCCAGCCGCTTCTGGCCGTTGGTCAGCGCGTCGACGGCCGCCTCGATCCGCTTCACGGTCCCGGCATGGTCCGCGCCCCAGATGTTCACCAGCGCAGACGAGCGCCGGGCCTTCTCGGCATGATAGGCCATGTCGTTGCCGAAATAGGTCCATTGACCGTTGGATTTGCGGATCGGCCGGTCGATGTCGTCGCCATATTGGGTGGAGCGGAACAGCGGCAGTTCCACCGGCTCCCAGTCGTCCGGCACCTCGCCTTTGGGAGGCGGCAACACGCCGTCATAGACCAGATCGCGCGCCCGCAGTTCGGCTTCAGCCTTCTGAGGCGCGCCCGATGCAAGCAGTTCGGCCTCGGACGAGAAGATGTCGTGATGGATGCCCAGCAGGGCGAGGTCGGCGCGGATCATGTCCATCATCGCGGCAACGGCTTTGGTGCGGAACGGCACCAGCCAGTCCGCTTCGGGAGCACCCACAAAACGGTCGCCATATTCGGCGGCCAGGATCTTGCCCACAGGCTTCAGATAATCGCCCGGATAAAGGCCCTCAGGGATTTCGCCGATGTCCTCGCCCAGCGCCTCGCGGTAGCGGAGGTGAGCGGAGCGCGCGAGCACATCCACCTGCCCGCCGGCATCGTTCACATAATATTCGCGCACCACATCATGCCCGGCAAAGCCCAGCAGGCTCGCCAGCGCGTCGCCCACCACGGCGCCCCGGCAATGCCCCATGTGCATCGGCCCGGTCGGGTTGGCAGAGACATATTCGACATTGATCGGCAGCGCCTCGTGCCTCGGGTCCCCCCGGCCATAGTCGGCGCCCGCGCTCAGGATGCGGCTGATCTCGGCCTGCCACACGCCGGGCTCCAGCGTCAGGTTGATGAAGCCGGGGCCCGCCACTTCGGCGCTCGCGATCTCGGGATGGCGGGCAAGGCCCATGGCGATGCGGGTCGCCAGTTCGCGCGGATTGGTCTTCGCGGCCTTGGCCAGCGCCAGCGCAGCGTTGGTGGCCAGGTCGCCGTGGCTCGGGTCGCGGGGGGGTTCCAGCACGATGGCGGCGCCCGCGGCATCGGCCGGCACCGTGCCATCGGCCACCAAGGCGCTCACGGCATCCGCCACCACTGCTTCGAACCGCTGAAAAACGTCCAATTACTATCTCCTTGGCCCTGCCCGTAGCCGCAGTGGCCGAAAGCCTCAACCATATCGTCATCGTGCGCCTTGCCCGGCATGCTTTTGCGCTGGACGCTCGGCTGGCCGGGCGTATGTTGCGGGCATAAGTGGGCAAGAACTATGGGGAAGACAGCGATGACACATGTGAACCGGCCGATGGGTCTTGGCGCCGCGCTGGCGATGGTGGCGGCCCAGATTGCCCCCGTGCCTTTGCTGGCGCCCCTCGGCATCGCGGCCGCAAGCGCCCAGAACTACAATCAGCGGGTGAACGTCCCCTGCTATTCCACGGCGAATCGTACCCAGACCTGCAGCCTGCCGGCCAACACTCAATCGGTCAGCTTCACCGGCCCAGATCGGTCCGGCATCTGCCGGGAAGGCAACACCTGGCGCCGCAACGGCGACAGCATCGAGGTTCGCAACGGCTGCGGCGGCAATTTCGAAGCGACGGTTCGCGGCAATTCGGGCAGCGGCGGTGGAAACTGGGGCGGCAACGGGCAGGGCTTCGCGGGCGAAGTCACCTGCCGCAGCCGCAACGGGCAGGAGCAGATCTGCAACGCCAACACCGGCGGCCGGGTGGAGATGCTGCAGCAATACAGCAGCACCGCCTGCATCGAGGGGCGGACATGGCGCGCGGACCGGCGCTCCATCACCGTGCGCGCCGGCTGTCAGGCCCGTTTCGGCTATGGTTACGGCAACAACAGCGGCGGTGGCGGCTGGGATAACGGCGGCAGCTGGGGCGGCAACAATCGCGGCTTCGCCGGCCAGCTGGAGTGCCGGTCAGACAACAACCGCTATCGCCGGTGCAGCGCCAACACCGAGAACCGGGTGGAGATGCTGCGGCAATTCTCCTCGTCCAGCTGCGTTCGCGGCCGCGGCTGGGGCTATGACCGCTCCAGCATCTGGGTCGACAACGGCTGCCAGGCCCGCTTCGGCTATGGCTATGGCAATGTGACGGGCGACACCTCCGGCAGCAGCGGCGGGTCCGACACCGGCGCGGTGATCGGCGGCGTGGCTCTGGCGGCGGGGCTGGTCGCGCTGCTGGCGGCCGCCGGCAAGAGCAGCAGCAACAGCCGTTCGGCTGCCACTACCTCCTCCGATGCCACCCTTCATGCCGATCTGGCGCAATTCCCGTCCGACGCCCGCGCCTCGGCGCAGGCCTGCATGAACGAGGCTGCGCGGCAGGTGGGTGCCACCGGCGGCAGCGCCGTGCGGCTCAACTCGGTGGAGAGCGCGGCTCGCCAAGGCAATGGCTGGTCCATTCGTGCGCAGGCGACCGCCACCTACCCCGAGCATTCGCAGAAGATCGTGATCGATTGCACCACCAGCGGGGACAAGGTGAGCGGATTCGATATCAGATAGCGACTTTCCCGTCAGGCGGGGCGAGCTGCTTTGGGCTATGCCGGCGGCCTGATCCCAATAGAATGAAGGAGCCTCTGATGGCTGAGAAATCCGACAAGAAAGCCGCCCCCAAGAAGGCGAAAAAGGCAGCTGTTCCCGGCCCGGCCGCACTGGACATCGGCATCCCCGCCGATCAGCTCGGCACCATCACCGATGGCCTGTCGCGCCTGCTGGCCGACACCTACACCCTCTATCTGAAGACGCACAATTATCACTGGAACGTCACCGGCCCGCAGTTCAACACGCTGCACACCATGTTCGAAACCCAATATACCGAACTGGCGCTGGCAGTGGACGTGATTGCCGAGCGGCTGCGCGCACTGGGTGCCTGGGCGCCGGGCAGTTACTCCGATTTCGCCCGCCTCTCTACCGTGAAGGAAGCGACGGGCATTCCGGCTGCCGAAGCCATGGTGGCCGAACTCGCCGCCGATCAGGCGACTGTGGTGCGCACCGCCCGCGCGCTGTTCCCGGCCGTGGAGGCGGCCGGCGACGAACCCACTGCCGACTTGCTAACCCAGCGCATGCAGGTGCATGAGAAAACGGCCTGGATGCTGCGCGCCCTGATCGCCTAAAAAGGATCGCCTGAAAGAGAACCGGCGCCCGAGTGTTGATCTGGGGCGCCGGAGGGGGTCAGAGGGGTATGTCCACGCCTCTATCCGGCTCCGCCTTGCCGCTTCCTGAACGCAACATCCGCACGATCCGCAGTTCATTGAGCCCCAGCAGCCCCACGGCGATCAGCAACGGCCCCCAATAATAGATCAGGCGATAGAGGATCAGCGCCGAGATCAGCGACGGCTTGTCTACTTCTGGCAGCGTCACCAGCACCACCGCCTCGAACACGCCGATGCCGCCCGGGGCGTGCGCCAGCAGCGCCACCACCACCGCCACCACATAGGCGACGAGGAAGTCGGGGTAGTGGAACCACACCTCGGGCGGCAGCAGCACCAGCAGCGCCGCGCTGGCAATGGCGATATCGGTCGCGGCCAGAGAGAATTGGATCAGCGCCTGCTTCAGCGTTGGCACGGGCAGTGTCCAGCCCAGGATGTTCAGCGGCCCCATCTCCCGCGCGCAGGCCAGCAGATAGATGCCGATGGCGATCAGGATCGCAGTGCCGATGGCGGCCTGGGTGCCGTAATGCATGGTCGCGTCATGCACCCTCAGCGCCCCGGGAAAGGCGACCAGGAACACGCCCAGCAGCAGGAAGATACCCAGCCAGAAGGTGACGCCCGCGATCACCACGATCCGCGCGATATCCCCCGGATCCAGATTGGTGCCGCGATAGGCGCGCCACCGCGCCGCAGCCCCGGTGATGGGCGCGAAACCCAGATTGTGGGACAGATTATAGGCCGTGAAACTGGCCAGCGCCGCACGCCAATAGGGCTGTGGCTTGCCGATGGCATGCAGCCCCAGCACATCATAGAAGCTCAGCACGAAGAAAGAGAGTGCAGTGAGCGCGATGGAAAGCGCGATCTGGTGCGGGGTGATTCTGCCGAACGCCTCGCCGATGTCCGCCAGCCGCACTTCCTTCAGGATTTCCCAAAGCGCGAAACCGGCGACGGAGAGGACGAGGATGGTGAACAGTGCCGACAGCCAGCCCTTATGGGCCTGCAGCCAGTCAATCAGTCGCTGAAGTCTGGGGTCTAGCTTCATGCAGAAGTCCTCGGCCAGCCCTAGCGGGCCGCAGCCCTGCTCGCATAATTGGCCTTAACCCAGTCCATATAGCTCCCATCCAGGATACCGCGCCACCAGTCCTCATGGCCCAGATACCAGTCCAGCGTCTGGGCAAAGCCGCTCTCGAAGCTGTGCTGCGGCCGGTATCCCAGTTCCGCCATCGCCTTGCTGCAATCGATGGCATAGCGCCGGTCATGGCCGGGGCGATCCGTCACGAAGGTCTTCAGGCTGGCGGTGGGCAGGCCCTTCGCGGCCGGCGCATCGGGGAAGCGGGCGGCCAGCGCAGGATCGGCGGCGAAGGCCGCGTCCATCGCCGCGCACAGCGTGTCGATCACCGTCAGGTTGGGAAGCTCGGCGCCGCCGCCGATGTTATAGGTTTCACCTGTGCGGCCCTTTTCGATGACGGCGGCGATGCCCCGGCAATGATCTTCCACGTGCAGCCAGTCACGCACCTGCTGCCCGTCGCCATAGATGGGCAGGTTGCGGCCGTGCAGCGCATTGATGATGAACAGCGGGATCAGCTTTTCGGGGAAGTGGAACGGCCCGTAATTGTTGGAGCAGTTCGACGTTGTCGTGTTCAGCCCATAGGTGTGGTGATAGGCGCGCACCAGATGGTCGGACGCCGCCTTCGATGCCGAATAGGGCGAGTTGGGCGCATAGGGCGTGTCCTCGCGGAAGGCGGGATCGGAAGGCCCCAGCGTGCCATAGACCTCGTCGGTCGACACATGGTGGAAGCGGTGCGGCAGCTTGCCGTCCACCCATTCCCGCCGCGCCACCTTCAGCAGCGCATGGGTACCCAGCACATTGGTCTCGATGAAAGCGTCCGGCCCCAGGATGGAGCGGTCGACATGGCTTTCGGCGGCGAAGTGCACGATGGTGCGGATTTCGCGGCTGCGCAGCAGTTCGGTCACCAGATCTTCGTCGGCGATGTCGCCCACCACCAGCTCGGCGTTCAGGCCGTCCAGATTGGCGCGGTTCCCGGCGTAGGTCAGCAGGTCCAGCACGGTGACGCGGTCGTCCGGATGGGTCGCAGTCCAGTGCGCCACGAAGTTGGAGCCGATGAAGCCAGCTCCACCCGTCACCAGAAGCGATGCCATCAAGCCAGTTCCTTCATCTCCGCGAGCGCCAGCTTCAGCTCGTCCCGCCAATGGGCCGCAGGGCCCGTCACTGCCCAGCTCGATCCCTTGTCGAGGACGCTCATCGCGGGGCGCCGGGCCGGGGTGGGATAGTCGCTGGTGCGGATCGGCACAACAGGCACGCGCCGATCGAGCAGCCCGATGGCCAGTGCCTCGTCGCGGATGGCGACGGCGAAATCATACCAGCTGGCCACCCCGGCGTCGGTCCAGTGGTGGATTCCACTGACGCCGGCGGCATCCAGCGCCCAGATCGCACGGGCGAGGCCGGCGGCATGGGTGGGTGTTCCCACCTGGTCCGCCACCACCTTCAGCTCGTCGCGCTCGCGCATCAGCCGCAACATGGTGCGGACGAAATTATTGCCTTCCGCCGCATAGACCCAGGCCGTGCGCACGATCAGCGCGCCCGGATGGGCGGCCATCACCTGCCGCTCACCGGACAGCTTGGTTTCGCCATAAACGCCGATCGGGTTGGGCACAGCATTCGGCGCGTAGGGCAGGGGGGATAGCCCGTCGAACACGAAATCGGTGGAGACATGGGCAAAGCGCGCCCCGGCCTTGGCAGCCGCGGCCGCCAGCCGGCCGGCCGCAGTGCCGTTCACCGCCTCGGCGGTCGCCACATCGGATTCGGCCTTGTCCACCTGGGTGTAGGCGGCGGCATTCACCACCAGCCCGTGACCTGTCGCGGCGACGACAGCCGCCACTTTGGCATCGTCCAATATGTCGAACTCGGCTTCGGGTGGCGCCACAATGATCACGCCGGCCGGTGCTGTTGCCTGCAAGGCCCGACCCAGCTGGCCGGCTGCGCCTGCGATCAGCACTTTCATGCGAACACCTCCGCATCCGCCAGCAGCGGCGCGGCTGCATCCTTGCCCGCGAGCTGCGGCGTCAGGCCATCGAGCGGCCAGTCGATACCGATGGCGGGGTCGCTCCACAGCAGCGAACGGTCGGACTGCTGGTGCCACAGCGTGGTGCATTTGTAGCAGAAGTCAGCCACGTCGGAGAGCACGACAAAGCCGTGCGCGAAGCCGGGCGGGATGAACAGCATCGCCTGATTCTCGTCCGACAGCTCCGCACCCACCCATTGCCCGAAGCTGGGGGAGGAGCGGCGGATGTCCACCGCCACGTCGAACACACGGCCCCGCGTCACGCGCACCAGCTTCCCCTGCGGATCGGTCAGCTGGTAATGCAGGCCGCGCAGCACGCCCCTTGCAGAACGGCTGTGATTGTCCTGCCGCCATTCGGTGGGAAGACCGGCATCGGCGAACACGCGGCTGTTGTAAGTCTCCAGGAAAAAGCCCCGGTCGTCGCCGAACACACGGGGGGTCAGCAGCTTCACGTCTGGAATGGCGAGCGCCTCGACCTTCATTGCCCCTTCTCCAGCTGCATCAGCAGATATTCGCCATATCCGCTCTTGCGCAGCGGCTCCGCCACCCGCTTCAGGCCGTCATCGTCGATGAAGCCCAGCCGCCAGGCGATCTCCTCGGGGCAGCTGACCTTCAGGCCCTGCCGCTCCTCGATGATGCGCACATACAGCGCGGCGTCCAGCAGATTGCCGTGGGTGCCGGTGTCCAGCCAGGCATAGCCCCGGCCCATCAGCTCCACATTCAGCTCGCCTGCTTCCAGATACAGCCGGTTCAGGTCGGTGATTTCCAGCTCGCCGCGCGGGGAGGGCTTCACCTGCTGCGCCAGCTCGACCGCCCGGCCATCGTAGAAATAGAGCCCCGTCACCGCGAAATTGCTTTTCGGCTGCGCAGGCTTTTCCTCGATGGTTTCGGCCCGACCGTCGGCATCGAAGCTGACCACGCCATAGGCCTGCGGATCCTTCACCCAATAGCCGAACACGGTGGCGCCCTGATCGCGGGCATCCGCACGGCGCAGCAGTTCGGGCAGGCCATGGCCATAGAAGATGTTGTCGCCCAGGATCAGCGCAGAGGGGCCATCGCCCACGAAATCCGCCCCGATATGATAGGCCTGCGCCAGCCCCTTTGGCTCCGGCTGCACGGCATAGCTGAGGTTCAGCCCCCAAGCGCTGCCGTCGCCCAGCAGGCTCTGGAAGGCGGCCTGATCCTGCGGTGTGGTGATGATCAGGATTTCCCTAATCCCCGCCAGCATCAGCACTGACAGCGGATAATAGATCATCGGCTTGTCATAGACCGGCATCAGCTGTTTAGAGACCGGTTTGGTCAGCGGATAAAGCCTTGTGCCGGAGCCCCCTGCGAGGATGATGCCCCTGCGAGATGATGGACTGCGCACCGATGGATTGCGCACCAATAATCCTTTCCTGCGACCCTTAAGTTTCAGGGGAGCACATACGCTCCTCTGTCAAGACAGCATCCTGCGGGCGCCCGCCTCCCGGCCACCCGCAGAAGATGAATCTATCAATTGGTTGGCGCGGGCGCCGGTGCCTCGGATGCCGGCACGGCAGGCGCATGCTCGGCCGCCGCTGCCTCCAGCCCCGTTCCGGTCTTGGGTTCTTCACCCGCCAGCTCCAGCGCAGAAGCCTTGGTCATCCCGGCCTTTGCGTCCTTATCCTTGGCGGGCGCCCAGCCATCCTGGAACACCACGCGCTCAGCCTGCGTCTTGCGCTGCCGGTCCACTTCGGCCTTCAGGGCATTCTGGATGCGCTCGTTGCGCAGATAGTTCACGGCGAATTCCCGCGCCTTGTCCCCGGTGAAGGGCTGCACGCGGGTTTCCTTCACCTGGTTCACCAGAACCACTGGCGCGGGGGCACCCTGCGGCCGGGTGGCGAACATGAACAACTCGTCCGGCTTCTTCGCCAGCACCGTCGTCACTTCCTTCACGAAGGCCGGGTTCGCCCCCAGCGAATCGAGCGAGGCCGGCTGGCGGCGGAAGGGAATGTTGTTGGCGGTCAGGATCTGTTCCACCTGCGCCATGGTGGTGGCGCCTTCCAGGCCCAGCTTCTCGATGTTGGCGGGGCGCAGGAACTGGATCTGGTCCAGGATGAAGAAGGTGCGGTTGGCGAACAGGAAGGGGTTCTCGCCAATGAATTTGTCGGCTTCGTCACGGGTGGGCGTCACCACCTTTGCGGCGATGTCACGCGCAAGCGCCTGCACGCGCAGCTGCTCTTCGGCGCGCCGTTCCTGCAAAAGGAATTCGGGCTTCTTGTTCAGCTCCCGCTCTTCAGCAGCCTGTGCCAGCATGCGGCGGGTGATGATGTTTTCCAGCGCGACTTTCTCAGCATCCCGGCGGGACATGGTGGGCGGGATCGGCGTGCCGGCCAGTTCGGCATTCACTTCCAGCACGGTGATTTCCTGCCCGTCCAGCGTTGCGACGACCTGGCCCTTGGGGGCGCCGCCGCCGCCGATTCCCAGCTTGTTGCAGCCGGCCACGGCCAGTGCGGCTGTCGCCAGCAACAGCGTGGCGCGCATGCGGTTTCCGCCCAAAGCTCCAGTGCCCAATACGCCGGGCCGTTCAGTGCGCTTCGTCATCGGTCGTCCCTCTTTTCCTCAGGGTTTGATGGTTTGTCTGGTGGATAATGCGTGAAAATGATGATCCCGGGGTCAGTCGAAGCTCATGCCCAGCATCGCGCGGGTCATGGCGGCGGCCTTTTTGGGCTGGCGGCGCAGCAGGCGGCGCAGGATCAACCCCATCGCCAGCGGATATTGCAGCGGCCACAGCAGCGGGAAGTTGCGGCGATAGAAGCGGATTCGGCTGCGGATCAGATAATATTCCGATGCTTCCGAGCGCTGGCCCTTCTGCCCGGACGAGCCGATCGAGCCGCCCTCCTTGTGATAGATGATGGCGCCATGGGCAAAGGCGATGGCGAAGCGCCCGCGGTTGCGCACGGACCAGTCCATTTCCTCGAAGTAGAGGAAATAGCTCTCTTCCATGAAGCCCACGGTTTCCAGGAAGGCGCGGCTGACGGCCAGAGAGGCGCCCAGCACGAAATCGGTCTCGCGCGCCACCTTCTTCGGATCGAACGGGCGGGTGACGGGCACATTGGTGCCGATCCCGCGCGATTGGCCTGTCAGCAGCTTGAAGCGCTGGCCGTTCAGCGCCTGCCACACGCCGGGGCGGTGATAATAGCGCACCTGGGTACCGCACATGCCCACCTTGTGGGTGGCATTCATGCGGGCGACGATGGCGCCCGGTGCACCGGGATCGACCACGGTGTCGTTGTTGAGGCACCAGCAAAAGGCGATCGCGGGATCTTCCAGCGCGAAGCGCATGCCCAGGTTGTTGCCGCCGGAAAAGCCCTTGTTCTCACCCGCCAGCAGCAGCACGACCTGCTCGTCGCCGGGCTTTGCGGTCTCCAGATCGTGCGGCTCGATCACGCGCAGGTTCACCGGCTTCGACAGCGGCGGCGTGGACAGGCGCTTCAGCGGCCCCAGCGGCGGCTCATAGGGTTCCACGCCGGACGCCCAGCCTTTCAGCCGTTCGACGGTGCCGTCGGTCGAGCCATTGTCGACCACGATGATCCGGGTCTTCTCGTCGGCGCGCAGCAGCGATTCCAGGCACTCGATGGTGTCGGCGTGACGGTTCCAGTTCACCAGGATCACGGCCAGCCGGGCGCGTTTGTCGGCCTGGGTACGGGCAGCCGTCCCCAGCGGGCTCTGTTTCAGGGAGAGATTGAGGTCGTTCACGGTCAACTGTTCCAGTTCACAAGAGCCAGCTGGTCGCCAGCCCGCGCCTTCCGCGAAAGCTCCAGCATGTCAAGCGCCCGTTGCCAGCGCAACTGCAGAAGCAGGCGAAGGCCGCGCGCGCGGTTGCCGAGTCCCGTTACCCGCCGGGAAAACAGCATCATCGGGGCATGGAACAGCCCGGAAACGGCCATCGCCGCCGCCCGTGCGTCCCACAGGATCAGCGGCTTGCCCCGTTCCACATGCCGCATGAAGGTATGATGAGCGACCCGGCCGAACTTCACCCGGATCTCCTGGCCGTTGTTGCGCGCCGGATGGAAGGCCAGCATGCGGGGCGCATAGCGGGTGCGGATGCCCATCGCATGGGCCCGTTCTCCGAACGCCCGGTCTTCCGGCTTGCCGATGCCGTCGAACGGCCCGGCCCTGTCGAACACCGCCCGCGTCATGATCAGGTTCGCGGTGACGGAATAATGTTCCTTGTTGATGTACTTTTTCTGCCGGAAGGAGAACACGCTTTCGAAGGCTTCCACGTCCGTCATCCGGTTGCGGTCGCCTACATCGATGCGGATGTCCCCGCCGAACAGCGCCAGCGGCTTGCGGCCCACAGCCTTCAGCCCCGCCATCAGCCAGCCGGGCGCCACCCGCACATCGGCGTCCACAAACGCCAGTATGTCGGCACGCGCCGCGCGCACGCCGGTGTTGCGCGCCGGTCCGGGTCCGGGCTGCCGTTCGATCAGGAAGCGCACGCCGGGCCAGGTCGCCTCCAGCAGGCGCATCGGCAGGCGGGAGCCATTGTCCACGACAATGATCTCGAACCAGCCATGGTCCAGCGTCTGCGACGCCACAGCCTGCAGGCATTTCACCAGCAGCTCAGGGGTGTTGAAGTGCGGAATGATCACCGAAACCCTGGGCGCGCCCAGCGTCTTCAACAATTGCTCCGGGTCCGACGACCATCGAATCGAAGGCGGGACCGGCGATGACGCCATGGCTCACCGACCCGCCCTGGCCAGCGCGGCGGACAGCCCCAGCAGCTGGGCCAGGCCCTGCGTGCGGAAGCGGTAGCGCGGCTCCCGCCCGTCGATGCCGTCTTCGCGCCCTCCGTCACGATCGAACAGGTCGATCTCGCCAGTGAAGCCGTCCAGCGTGCGGCGGATCGAGACCATGTCGGCGTCCGCGCTTTCGCCCGCCACATCGTGCAGGCCGAACCAGCCGTCCGGCGTGCCGGACGCCCGCGCCGCTGCGATCAGCATCGGCCAGGCGCCGCGAACCTCGGCCCGCGCCAGTTGGGACTGCACCCGACGCGGCAGGCCGGCATTCCATTCTGCCAGCACCGCCTCGGTGCCGGCCAGCACGTCGCCCGCCGAAACCACCTGCCGGCGCTCGTCCAGCGCCCGCGCCGCGGCGCGGTTGCCCAGCAATCGGACCAGATAGGGCGATCCACCCGACATCTTCACGATCAGCTGCCGGGCATCCGGCGCGAACGCCAGCCCCGTCGCTTCCTCGGCCCGAGCCAGGATTTCGCCCAGCTCGGCCTCCGGCATCGGCCCCACCGCCAGCCCGACGATGTTGCGCCGGATGGAAGGCGTGAAGCCGATCAGCTCGTCGAGGTTCGAGGCCACGCCGGTGAGCACCAGCTGCACCCGCGCCGCCCGGTCGGACAAGTTCTTGATCAATTCGGCGACGTCGCGCCGGAATGCCGGGTCCGCCACGCGGTCATATTCGTCCAGCACCAGGATCACCCGGGTGCCGACGATCTTCTGGAACAGGTCCGCCAGCTCGCGCGGGTCCACGGGCTGGTCGCCCAGCAGGTCCGCGAAGGTGCGGTTGTGCTCCGTCTCATCCGCCGTGGGGGAGACATCGGAATGATAAAGCAGCGGAATTTCCGAGGCGAAGGTGCGGAACATGTCGTCGAAGCGCGCCTCGACCCCGCAGCTGCCATAGAGAACCAGATAGCGCGCTTCCCGCGCCGTCTCGGCGAACACATGGACAAGGCTGGTCTTGCCGATGCCGCGCTCACCGTACAGCACCACATGGGCGCGCTGCTGCTCGATGGCGGCGATCAGGCTGCCCAGCGTGTCGATCCGCCCCGCCAGCCGCTCCCGGCTGGTGACAGGCTGGGAGGCAGACAGCGCATCCGCCAGCGCAAGCCGTGCCCGTGCGGGGGATTGCGCATGCATCCCCTGTGCGGCGTCACCGATATCGTCTGTGGCGTCCACGGCAAAGCGCGGCAGGCCATGGGCCTCTCCACGTGCGGATCCATGGGCGGCGGAGGTTTCCTTCTGGCCCAGCCCGAAGCGGTCGCGGCGGAAGATCATCGGCGCACGCCCTCAGCGGTCGTTGCCGCAAGCGGCGAGAAGCCACGCGCCAAATCCTGTTGCGCCAGATTCTGTTGCCCGGCGCCATGCTCGCCGGCCTGTCGTCCTGTCCGTCCCGCCACGGTCAACGTCGCTCCTGTTCTTCGGCCCGGCCACGCCGGCAGGTCATTGGGGTGACCTGCCCGGTGCAACCGGATGCCATCCGGGCTTTCCGACGCCCCGGCACCATCTGCTGATGCCACGGACTGGACCTGCGCCATAGCCCATAACGGCCGCATGCAACAGTCTTTCGCCTTTCGATTCCGTTGTGGGCTTTGATTTGCGGATGCGGCAACTGTATGGAACTCCAAGCATTAGGCTGGCTTTGTTACGAAGCGCGGTCAAGTGCGGCGTCATCGGGCCGTCACTTGCACTGGCCAAAGAGTTAACGCACAACCGCCTTGCTGTTGTGCGGTATGTGGCTTTGGCGGATGTGGCGTTGAAGCGACGCAAAGGATCTGGCCGCAAGGCTCTGGCGGCGGAACCGCCAGCGGCGAAAAACGGGGGGACTGTGTGGCGAAAGGGACGGACACGCGGATGGCATGCAAGGCGACTGATCCTGTGACAGTTCTTCCTGCGGAGACGCTGAAGGGCACATATCATACGCGCACTCTGGCCAGTGTTGCCGGCGGCGTCGCGCTTTCGCTTGCCCTTGCATTCCCGGCGCTGGCGCAGATCGCTCCGCCGGGCCCCCGTATCCAGTATCCGGACGGCGCCGTCATCGACGACCCGGAACGCATCTATGGCGACGACGCGGATGGCTTTTCTCCGCTGGCGATCGTGGGAGCGCTCGGACTCTCCGTCAATGCCGGGCTGGTGACAGAATATTCGGACAATGTGGCGCGCATGGCTGAAGGGCAGCCACTGTCTTCCCGTTTCGAATCGAAGGATGATTGGATATTCAGGCCGACTGCGGGGGTGGCATTCGAACGCCCCTTGGGCCGCAACCGAATTTTCGGCGCAGCCACGATCGGCCGCAACATCTATGCTCGCAACCATCGGCTGAATTCGAACCGCTTCGGGGTTTCCGGGGGTGGTGATTTCCAGATCGGCCAAGCCTGCAACGGGCAGGTCACCGGGGGCTGGAGCAAGCGCGACACCCAGTTGGGAAGCTTTGAGGAAGTGGTCGCGTCGCAGCAGACACGGACCAGATTCGGCGGGAGCGTCGGCTGCAGCACGATGATGGGTCTAACCGGGCGGGTTGGCTACAATCGCAGCTCGGTGCGCAACGACACTGACGATCCCAACTATGATCGCACATTCGCCGATGTTGATTCGCACCTGGTCAACGCCTCGCTGGGCTATCGCGTGGGGCTTCGGGGGCAGGTTGGTGTCGCGGGTAGCTGGGCCGAGAACCGCTACATCAATCAGATCATCGATGGTGAAGTGAACACGAACGAAATTCGTACTGTCAGCGTCTTTGGCAACTATCGGATCGGCAATTCACTGAATGCCAGCGGATCGATCGGCAGGACAAGGCTGACATCGAACACGCCGGGCTCCGTGGGCTTTTCGGGCGCGACCTGGAGCCTGGGTGTTGGTTATGCAGGCCCACGCATCGGCGCGAACATCGGGATGGGGCGAAGCGTCAACGGCGGTCGCGGCGTGTCGGCCAACTACACAATTCAGCAGTTCTACAATTTGAGCACCACCTACAGCGCCAATGACAGGCTGAGGTTCTCCACTGGCTACTCGCATACCAAGGTCGATCTGCGAGGAATCGCTGCCCTTCCCGAGACCGAGGTGGCGAGCCAGAATGTGAACAATCGTTTCTTCGTGGGATCCGATTACAGTCTGAACAGCTTTCTGCGACTTGGCCTTGATTTTAACCATCATCGGCGCTCGTCCACGCCATCCAATTTCAGCTACAAGGTCAATAGTGTGATCTTCTCGATCAAGGCGCACCTGTGATGCGGCTGCAATCCCGACTTTCTGGAGATGTTCCTATGGCTGGCAATTTCCTCGCGCTCACGGCCGACGCCCGTGTCCGCCGCGATCATGTCGCGTTGCTGTTGCTGGGGCTGCTGTTCGCAATCGCGCTCGCAATGCCCTCGGCGCTTCGCGCGCAGGCCGCGTCGCCGGCTTCCGTGCCGTCGCCGACCGCGCCGCCGGCCTATATCCTTGGTCCGACCGACGGTATTGCCGTCGTTGTCTATGGCCAATCCGAATTCAATGTCACGACCCGCATCAAGTCCGATGGTACCATCGTCATGCCGCTCATCGGGAAGGTGCAGGCCGAGGGCAAGACCGTGATTACGCTGGCCGACGAAATTACGCGTCGTCTTGTTCAGGGCAATTTCCTGAAGGACCCGATCGTCAATATCGAAGTGACCGAATATGCGTCCAATTATGTACGCATCATCGGCAAGGTCGGATCGCAAGGCCTTGTTCCGCTAGACAAGTCCAACCGGCTGCTGGATGTGCTGCTGCGCTCCGGCTGGGTGCAGGAGGCGGGTAACAACAACATCACCCTGCGTCGCGCATCCGGCGGGGACGAGCAGAAGATCAACACTGAGGACCTCGCAGCAGGCAAGGTGCCGGACGTGATCCTGCAGAATGGCGACATCATTCTCGTGCCCGAAGCCGAGGTGGTCTATCTGACGGGGGCGGTCGCGCGGCCGGGAACCTATCCGCTGAAGCGTGACATGACCATGTCGGAACTGCTCGCCATGGCCGGCGGCGTCGGCCCGACGGGCTCGTCCGGCAAGTTCGGTCTGAAGCGTGGTGACGCGAAGGAAGTTAATATCGACGGCAGCGAAAAGCTGCAGTCGGGCGATGTTGTCCGCGTCAAGGAACGCATGTTCTAGGATCGCATGAGAGGAGAGGCACGATGAGCGTTATCCAGTTTCTGCGCATCCTTCTTGCGCGATGGAAGTTGATCCTGGCGACGACACTGGCATGTCTGGTTGTCGCAACAACAGTCGCAATGCTGTTGCCCAAACGCTATCCGGCATCTGCCCGGGTGCTGATGGATATGCGCAAGGATCCTGTCACGGGCGAAGTGCTGGTGGCTCGTGGCAGCGGCTATCTCGGCACGCAGATCGCGATCATCAAGGATATGCGCGTCGCGGGTGCGGTGGTTGATCGGCTCAACCTCACCAGCGATCCCGGTCTGGTGGCGTCCTATGAATCGACCGGTCGTTCCGTCGATGACGGCGGCATGCGGCAATGGCTTGGTGCCCAGATCATCGAGGGCACCAACGCCAGCATGGTGGGCGGTTCCAACATTCTGGAAATCACCTACCAGTCCGACGACCCCGAGCGTGCCAAGCGGATCGTCGGCGTGATCCGTGATGCCTATATCCAGGAATCGCTGCGGCTGCGCACCGATCCGGCCGGCCGCACCGGGGCCTGGTATCAGGAACAGACTGAAGTGGCCCGGAAGGATCTGGCGTCGGCCGAGGCTGCGCTGTCGGACTATATGTCCAAGAACAACATCATCCTGGTCGGCGGTGTCGACAGTGAGACAGCGAAACTGGCCTCTCTGCAAGGCGCCCTGCAGCAGGCGCAGGGTATGGAAAGCTCGAACGCCATCACTTCCTCGACCCGTCTCGCCAACGATCCTGTGTCTGACCAGCTGTCGGTCCAGTTGGCACAGATCGAGGATGAACTGGCTCTGGCCGGCGCGCGCCTCGGCACTGCTCACCCGAGCTACAAGGCGATCCTGGCCCGCCGGAACACCGTGCAGAACCAGATGAACCAGGCGCGCTCGCGCTCGCAGCAGAATGTCTCGGCACTGTCCGGCGCTGCACGCCAGTCGGTTTCGGATCTCACCCGCCAGGTGGAAGCCCAGTCCAACCTCGTGCTGCAGCGCAAGCCGGTGCTGGATGAACTGGTGCGGCTGTCGCGCGAGGTGGATCTGAAGCGCACGCAATATGAAGAGTCCAACAAGCGGACGGGCGAACTGAAGCTCGCCGCGGACCTCTCTGAACCGGGCATCATTGTCATGGGTGACCCCACTGCCTCGAGGACGCCCTCCTGGCCCAAGGTCAACCAGGTGATCCTGCTCTCCGGCCTCCTCGGTTTCGGCCTTGGTCTGGTCTCGGCGCTGATTGCCGAGTTCATCGCCAGGCGTGTGCGTGGCCATGAGGACATGTCGTTCGCATCCGGCGCGCCGGTGCTGGCGATCGTCGGGGCGAGCCCGCCCTCGCCATTGCGCCAACAGCTCCGCAAACTCCTTGGCCGTCGGTCCCCCGGGGAACCGGATGCCGATCTGCAGGCGATCTAATGATGCCCGATCTCGACACGACTCCAAGCCGTCTGGCCGCTGACCTCGCCCATCCGGACGCCCTTCTCAAGACGGGTGCCCTGACCGACGACGAAGCGCGCGCCGTCAGCGAACATCAGGCGAGGACGGGTCTCGGCTTTGACGAGGCCGCCGTCGCGCTGACGCTCGCGACGGAAGAGGACGTGATGCTGGCCCGCCAGGCGCTGCAAGGCAGCCTTGCGCTGCAGCTGGCACCATCGGCCGCAGTCTCCGACGAAGTGATCGTGCTGTCGGACCCGACAAGCCCGGATGCGGAATCGCTCAGGCTGCTGCGCACCCAGATCATCGCCCAGCATGTCGGTGCCGGGCGTCGGGCGTTTGCCGTTTGCGGCGCGACGGATGGCTCGGGCACGACCTATATCGCGGCTAACCTTGCAGTTGCGCTGTCGCAGGTTGGAATCAAGACGCTGCTCGTGGATGCCAACCTGCGGAACCCCCGGATTGATGCCATCTTCGGCATCGATCCGAACGGGCCGGGCCTTTCCACCTATCTGTCGCTGGAAGTGAACCGGCCGGAACGGGTGGTCTATCCTAACGTGCTTCCCAACCTGTCGGTGGTGCCCGCCGGTCCGCCCGTCGGCCGTCCGCAGGAACTGCTGTCTGGTGCACGCTTCCGCACCGGGGTGGATATCCTGCTGCGCCAGCACGACGTTGCCATCTTCGACACGCCCGCCACAAATGAGAACAGCGATGCGCTGACGGTCGCGGGCGTGTTGGGCTATGCGTTGGTGGTGGCGCGCCGGAACCATGCCTTCGTGAAGGATGTGCAGACGCTGTCGTCCCAGCTTGCAGCCTCCCGCGCGTCGGTGATCGGCTCCGTCCTGAACGAGTATAGCTGACCCCTCGGCCACGGAGCACCCGATGACTGCGGCGATGCCGATCAAGACAAGTCCGGCGCTGGATTTCGCCAGAACTTATCCCGTTCTGGTGTTGGCTCTGGCGCTGACGGTGCTTCCGACACTCTACGCCATGGCGACGGAGAGCTGGAGCACGGAAGCCGGTGTGCATGGCCCGCTGGTGCTGGCGACGGCCGTGTGGCTGGTGTGGCGCAACTGGGATGAGATCCGGGCAGAAGCCAGGCCAGGAAATCTGTGGATCGCGGTTCCCATAGTCGTGGTGATGGCCGCGCTCTATGCCTTCGGCCGCGCTTTCAACTTTCTCATCATTGAAGTCGGCGCGCTTCTGGTTGCGCTGATCGTGATCGCCTATGCGTTTGTGGGCCCCAGGGTGATGATGAAAATGTGGTTTCCTGTGGTCTATCTGATGTTCCTGATTCCATTGCCCGGCTGGTTGATGGACTCGATCACTCAGCCGCTGAAGATTCTGGTGTCCGACATCACCACATGGCTGTTGTCGGCGGTCGGTTATCCGATCACGCAGGTGGGGGTCACGATCTACATCGCCCAGTATCAGTTGCTGGTGGAAGACGCCTGTGCGGGTCTGAATTCTCTGATCAGCCTGACGGCAGTGGGCCTATTCTATATCTATTTGATGCACAACGCTTCCTGGCGCTACTCATTGCTGTTGCTGGCACTGCTTTTGCCCATTGCGATTGCGGCTAACGTCGTGCGTGTGATTATCTTGGTGTTGCTTACCTATTACGCCGGAAACGAGGTTGCACAGGGCTACCTGCACGATTTCGCTGGCATCGTGACATTCGTGTCAGCGCTGCTGTTGATCTTCGGGATCGATAAGCTGCTGAGCCCGATCCGTCGCCGCCTGACAGACGGCAAACAGGACGGCAGCAAGAAGGAGGGCACGCATGCTGAAGCGGCGTGATCTGATCCTCGGCATGCCGTTGCTGGCTGCGGCGGGCGGTGCCTATGCGCTGACTCCGCGCAACCGCCTGAACCTGCTGGGCGACAAGAAGCTGGAGAAGGCCGTTCCGCTGAAGATCGGAAGCTGGTCAGTCACGCCGTCCAACGCGGTAATCTTGCCGGATTCCCAACCCGGCTCGCTCAGCGCCCGTCTGTACGACCAGACCGTCAGCCGCCTCTACACATCAGACAGCGAACTGCCGATCATGATGGTGATCGCCTATGGAAGCACCCAGTCGGATCAGTTGCAGCTGCATCGGCCGGAAGTCTGCTATACTGCGGTCGGTTTCGAGATTACCGAGGCGCGTGCCGTGAAGGTGCCGGTACCGGGGCCTGCAAAGCTCCCCGCGCGCGAATTGGTCGCCAGCAACAATGAGCGCACGGAACCCATCCTCTACTGGACGCGGATCGGCGATTATCTGCCGTCCAGCGGCAGTGAGCAGCGGTTGATGAAGCTGCGCTCCGAATTCCGCGGCTATGTCGCGGATGGTGTGCTGGTGCGGCTTTCGACGGTGGGTGAGCCTTCCGAAGAAACCTTTAGCGCTCTGCAGCGTTTTGCTGCCGCTATGTTGGAGGCCACCGATCCGAAAGCGCTGCCGGCGCTTGTCGGACGGCCCTTGGCTGCTGAAATCACGGGTGCGGCCTGATGCCTCATTGCCTGCCCGAAAGTCGCTGGTTTGGCGTCCCGCCTTGCGGCGTGTCAGTCGCCGAACTTGCCGAAAGGCTTCAGGAAGTATTGGATGAAGCCCAGGATTGCGGCGATCCCGACGACAGACACCACATGCAGCAGCGTGCTGCCGTCGTCGATCGCCTTGTTGCCCACCTGGTTGATCACCGCGCACGCTACGGACGCCGCGAAGTATGGCCACATCTGGTCGCGTTCGGGGCCGACGGAGCGCTGCAGGAACAACACGATCAGGCCGGCGAAAATCGCCACCGTTACCCAGTCGTACACAGTTTCCATTCGGCCACCCTCCCCAAAGCACAGTGGGTCGATTTGCCATTACATCGCGTGACCCGCCCCTGCCATGCCGTGCGCCGGCTTGTTCTGCAAGGGGGCAAGCTTGGTGAATCGGCTGCGGCCCGCAGACTTGGGAGCCAAGTCGCAGCCTCTCTCACGGTCGTCGCATGAACAAGATCGAGCCCCCCGCTATCGATCGGCTGACGGAGGCGGAACCTTCCTCCGCGCACCGGGCCGCCATTCCGATCGACCTCGTGATCTTCGCCGTCCGAGTGCTGGAATTCCTTACGGTGATGGTCGCGGGCATAGCCGCGCTTAGTTTCTGGTCAGACCGGATCTTCACCAATGACATTCCGGTCTATGGCCGCTCGATGCTGGCCGGCGCCCTCATCTTCGCGCTCGTGGCGGAAATCATGGGCGCTTATGATGTCGATTGCCATTTCTCCATGCGCAAGGCGTGGGAGCGTGTGCTGGGGTCCTGGCTTGTCACCGGTCTGTTCCTCGTCACCATCGGCTTCCTGCTGAAGGTTTCGGAGGAATTCTCCCGCGGCTGGGCGATCACATGGTTCGCGGTGGCCGGCGTGATGCTGGCCGGCACGCGCGCGCTGATGACGCTGTGGATCCGCCGCCTGAAAGGGCAGGGCGTGTTCAACAGCCGCGTCGCCATCTACGGCGCCTCGGCACAAGGCCAGAAGCTCGCCAATTACATTCGCGGCAACAGCAAGCTGACGATCAGTCTGGTCGGCTTCTTCGACGACCGGCGCGACGGCCGCGTGCCGGTGCTGGTGGACGACCTGCCCGTGTTCGGCACCACGGACGATCTCGTCGCCATGATCCGCGACGATCTGATCGATCAGGTGATCGTCGCGCTGCCTTGGTCGGCAGAGGCGCGCATCCAGCAGGTGGTGCAGAAGCTGGCACTGACCCCGGTGCGCATCCGCCTTGCGCCCGATCTCGCCAATTTCGCCTTCGCCGCCCGCCCGCTGGTTCTGCTGGGCGACATGCCCGTCATCACCCTGTTCGAACGGCCGATCTCAGGTACAGACGCCATCGTGAAGCGGGCAGAGGATCTGATCCTCACCGCCGGTATCCTGTTCTTCATCTGGCCCATCCTGCTGTTGACCGCGCTTGCGGTGAAGCTGGACAGCCCCGGCCCCATCTTCTTCCGCCAGCCGCGCGAAGGCTTCAACAATCAGCGCTTCGACGTGCTGAAGTTCCGCTCCATGACGCATGACGAGTGCCAGACGGACACGATCGAGCAGGCGACCCGCGGCGACAAGCGCGTCACCCGCGTCGGCCGCTTCATCCGCGCCACGTCCATTGACGAGCTGCCGCAGCTGTTGAACGTGCTGAGGGGCGATATGTCGCTGGTCGGCCCGCGCCCGCATGCGCCGTCCACCAAGGCCGCCGGCCGGCCGTTCCACGAAGTGGTGCAGACGTACGCGGCCCGCCACAAGGTGAAGCCCGGCATCACCGGATGGGCGCAGGCATGCGGCTGGCGCGGCGAAACGGATACCGAGGAAAAGCTGGTGAAGCGCCTTGAGCACGACCTTTACTATATCGAGAACTGGTCGGTGACGTTCGATCTCTACATCCTTGTGCGCACGGCATTCGCAGTGGTCTTCCCGAAGAACGCCTTTTGATCCCGGCCTGTTCGGGGCCAGCCATCCGTGACGACAGATTGCCAGCCCTCAGCCGGTCTTCGGGCTTCCCCCAATTCGCTCAACGCCTTCGTTCTGGTGGGGCGGAGGGCTTAGCCCTTCAACCCCGTGAACGCCGCCAGCGCGCGCTCACGGGCCCAGCGGTGGTCCACCAGCGGTGGCGGATAACCGGCGCTCCCAAACTCCGGCACCCAGCGCTGCAGATAAGCCCGGGTGTCGAACTTCTCCGCCTGCCCCTGCGGAGAGAATATCCGGTAATAAGGCGCGGAATCCACGCCGGAGCCGGTCACCCACTGCCAGCCCATCGCATTGTTGGCGAGGTCCGCGTCCAGCAGCGTGTCCCAGAACCAGCGCTCGCCTTCGCGCCAGTCGATCATCAGATGCTTCACCAGAAAGCTGGCCGCCACCATGCGCACCCGGTTGTGCATCCATCCCGTGGCCCACAGCTCGCGCATCCCGGCGTCGACCAGCGGATAGCCGGTTTTCCCCTGCTGCCAGGCCGTCAGCAGGGTACGGCCATCTCCGTCCCGCACATCGATCCAGGGCAGGCGGTCGAATTCGGCGCGGTGCGGGCGGGACGCGGATTTGGGGAACTGCACCAGCATCTCCAGCCCGAAATCACGCCAGGCCAGCTGCCGCAGCCAGGGCTCACCATGGGGCAGATCGGCCACCCCATGCCATGCGTCCGCAGCCGAGATCTCGCCGAAGTGTAGATGGGGCGACAGGCGCGAGGTGGCGTCGTCATCCGGATGGTCCCGCCGCGCGCCATAACGGCCGGACTTGTCCATGAAATCCGCCAGCCGAGCCTGCGCACCGGCCTCGCCGGGCTGCCAGTCTGAAAAGCCCCCGGACCAGTCGGGCGCAGTCGGCAGCAATCCCCAGTCCCGCAGCCGCTCGCCCTCGGGCATGGGGGCGGATTCCAGCCGCGTCGGGGCGGGCACGGAGCGCGGCGGGTCGCCCCAGGCCTGCATCGCGCGCCAGAAGGGCGTGAACACCCGGAACGGATCGCCCGCCTTCGTGCGCAGCAGGCCGGTCGGCACCAGGCTGTTGCCGTCGTGCAGCTGTAGCCGGGGGATGTCGCGTTCGATCAGCGGCCACCAGGGCTCGGCGTGGCGTATGGCATGAATCGCCCCGGCGCCCGTTTCCACCATCAGCTTCGGGATCAGGTCGGCCGCAGACCCGCGCAGCAGCAACAGTCGCCCGCCCAGCGCGCGCAGATCGGCATCCAGCGCCGACAGGCTGTGGTGCAGCCACCAGCGAGAAGCCCCGCCCGGCGCCCGCACGATCCGGCGTTCATCCAGCACGAAAAGCGGCAGCACCGGCCCGGCGGCAGCGGCCGCCCGCAGCGCGGCCTGATCGCGCAAGCGCAGGTCCTGCCGGAACCAGACGATCTGCGGGGCTGCCATGCCCGGCATTTAGGCCCGGCCGATTGCACCTGCCAAGCTTCGTGCAGGCGATTGCGCCTTCCAGGCGCGGCGCGTAAGCGTTCGCGCCATGCCCGCAGTCGCCTACGTTAACGGCCGTTACGGCCCCATCGCCGAAGCCGGAGTTTCCGTGGAGGATCGCGGCTTCCAGTTCGCCGACAGCCTGTATGAAGTGATCGCGGTGCTGAACGGCGGCTTCCTCGATTGGGACAAGCATGTCTGGCGGCTGCAGCGCGGCCTCGCGGCCCTGTTCATCGAAGGCCTGCCGTCGGACGCGGCGCTGAAGGCGATCGCCCGCCGCCTCATCGCGCTCAGCCGCTACTCCGATGGCCTGCTCTACATCCAGGTCAGCCGGGGCGCGGCGAAGCGCGACCATGGCTTCCCGGCCGGCATTCCGCCCACGCTGGTGCTCACCATGCGGCGCTTCAACTTCGCCCAGCGCCTGCCGCAGCTGCAAACCGGCGTGTCCGCCATCAGCCTGCCGGACCAGCGCTGGGCGCGGTGCGACCTGAAGACCACGGGGCTGTTGCCAGCCGTACTCGCCAAGCAGGAAGCCCGCGCAGCGGGCGCCTTCGAAGCACTGTTCGTGAAAGACGGCACCGTCACCGAGGGGGGGTCCACCAACATCCATATGGTGGCGGCAGACGGCCATATCGTCACCCATCCGCTGTCCGCCAGCATCCTGCCCGGCATCGCGCGCGACACCCTGCTGGATCTGGCGCGCGACGCGCAGATTCAGGTGGAGGAACGCGCCTTCACGCTGGAAGAAGCCCGCGCCGCGCCGGAACTGTTCCTCACCTCCACCACCGCGCCGATACTGCCCATCGTACGGCTGGATGGTGTGGCACTGGGGTCGGGCACGCCAGGGCCCATCTCGCAGCGGCTGGGCGCGCTGGCATGGGCGGAAATCCGCCGCCAGACCGGATGGAACCGCTGAACGGCACTTGTGCGGTGCAGCGTCGATGCGTTACCATGTTGACACATGAGCGCGACCGCACATCCCATGCATCAACACATCATCCGGATCCTGCCGGAGGATATCGATTTCATGGGCCATGTGAACAACGCGGTTTATCTGAAGTGGGTGCAAGACGCTGTCATCGGCTACTGGCAGAATGTCGCCCCGGCAGAGGCTGTCGCCCAGCATCTGTGGGTCGCGCTGAAGCATGAGATCACCTATCGCGCCCCGGCCTTTCTGGATGACAATGTGCTGGCGGATGTGGTGGCGACGGGCGTGCAGGGCAGTCGGGCCTTCTTCACCACGCTGATTCAGCGTGGTGACACGATTCTGGCCGAGGTGAAGTCCAGCTGGTGCTGCCTGGATACCGCAACGCGTCGCCCGGCACGCATCGCCCGCGATCTGGCGGCACGGTTTCTGCCGGACTGGCCTGCCTGAGCGCAGCCGCCAGCCAAGTTTCTTTGAAGGAAACGCCCCTTAGCGCTTCCTGATTCCGTCTGCAACCAGCCGGTGCGCGCGGTCGACCACTTCGGCGAGTTCCCGATTATCCCCCCATACGCCATAGCGCAGACCCAGGAACACGTTCATTCCGGCAATCGCCCAGGCTTCTACTTCGCCGACGCCTTCACGTAGTTCCCCGAGCCCGGTGCCGGCTTCAAGGCGTGCCGCGATCCGCGCGACCGTGGATCGGTAGTGACCCTGATAGGCGTCTGGCGCCACAAATTCGGCTTCGTCGATGATGCGGTAGATCAGTTGTTGGCGGCTTACAAAATCCAGATAGCCGCCCAGCGCCGCCTTTTCCCGGGACAACGCATCGGGCGCTTCCGCCACACGTGGGGTCACGTGCATCTTCACCTGCGCAGACAGATCCGTAACGAGCGCCCGGAAGATATCCTCCTTGCTGGCGAAGTAGGTGTAAAAGCTGCCCAGAGCGACTCCTGCACGGCGCGTGATGTCGGTGATGCCAGTGGCGTGGAAGCCATTGGCGCCGAACTCCAGCGCGGCTGCATCCAGCAAGGCGCGCAAGGTACGTCGCCCACGTTCTGTCTTCGGCACAGGCAGGCCTGACGGCTCGTCCGGATGCTCAACCTGTGTCTTCGCTGCATCGGTCACAGCTGTTCTCCCCAACCCCAAAGATGTCATTCCGGTTTCAAGTTGAATCTTGATTCATGTTTCACTAAACCTCCCATCAACGGAACTGCAAGCCCGAAACGGGCGCAACCCTTGGGAGGAAAATCTGATGCCACACATCCGTCAATTGTCGATTCTTGCCTTGGCGACAGGCCTGGCATTCCCTGTGCACGCGCAGGAAGCCCCCGTCGCAGGCGCGACGGAAGCCAGTGCCTATGATGATATCATTGTGTCGGCGCGCCGCCGCAACGAGAGCCTGATGGAAGTGCCGATCTCGGTCACGGCTGTCTCCGGCTCCGCGCTGGAAGCGCAGGGAGCGCCCGACATCACCGCCCTGCAACAGCAGGCCCCGAACATGACGACGGCTGTCGCTCGCGGTTCCAACTCCACGCTGATCGCGTTCATCCGCGGTGTGGGTCAGCAGGACCCGCTCTGGGGCTTCGAACCCGGCGTCGGCCTCTATGTCGATGACGTGTATATGGCGCGTCCGCAGGGCGCCGTGCTCGATATCTTCGATGTGGAGCGGATCGAAGTGCTGCGCGGCCCGCAGGGCACGCTGTACGGCCGCAACACCATCGGCGGCGCGATCAAATATGTGACGAAGCGCCTGGGCAACGAATTCGGCGGCCGGGTGAAGGCCACCTATGGCAGCTACAACCAGATCGACCTGTCCGGCACGGTGGCGGTGCCGCTGGGCGCCAACTTCGCCGTCGGCGCCGGTGTGCTCTGGTCGCAGCGCGACGGCTACGGCAAGAATCTGACCACCGGTGTCGATCAGTATGACAAGGACGTGCTGGCCGGCCGCCTCTCGGCCGAGTTCGACAATGGCGACATCTTCGTGCGGGTCGCAGCCGACCGCACAGAGGACCGCTCCAATCCTCGCCACGGCACCCGTCTTGAGGGCAATGGCGGCGTCGCCATCTTCGAACCCACCGACAGCGTGTACGACACCCGCTCCGGGATCGGGGATGACAACAAGGTCGTCACACAAGGCATCAGCCTCACTGGCGAGATCGGGCTGGGTGACGGCCTTACGCTGAAGTCCGTCTCTGCCTATCGCGACGGTTACACCGACACGCTGATCGACTTCGACAACACGCCGGGGCCGATCCTCGACATTCCCGCCCGGTACGAAGACTGGCAGTTCACGCAGGAAGTCCAGCTGTTGGTCGAGAAAGAGCGGTTCCAAGGCGTGTTTGGGGCCTTCTATCTGGAAGGCCGCGCCTCGGGCGCGTTCGATACCGTGGCCGGTATCGCCATTCCCGGCGGCATCACCACCTACACCGGTGGCAATGTGAAAACGAAGTCGATCGCCTTCTTCGGAGACGCGTCCTACGATGTGACAGAGCAGTTCAAGGTGTCGGCGGGCCTCCGCTGGACCCAGGACAAGAAGGAAGGCACTGTTCTCCGCCAGCGCTATCTCGGCATCCGTTCGCCGGGCTTTGGCAATCCCGGCGCCGTTTTCCTGGATACGCGGTCGGACTACAGCAACGATCGCACCTTCAAGAAGCTGACCCCGCGCGTCTCGCTGAGCTACCAGCCGGAACAGGATCTCAACTTCTACGCAAGCTGGGGTCGCGGCTTCAAATCGGGCGGCTTCGACATGCGCGGCGACGTGGTCGCAACGCCGACTACCGTCAACGGCTATGAGCCCGAGACGATTGACAGCTTCGAACTTGGCATGAAGGGCGCCTTCCTCGACCGCACCCTGTTCCTGAACCTTGCTGGCTTCTATTCGAAGTACAAGGATCAGCAGGTCACGATCCAGGCGCCGACCACCACGCCGGGCGTCATCGCTTCGTTCGTGGACAATGCCGGCCGCGCGGATATCTGGGGCATCGAAGCGGAGCTTCGCGCTGTTCCCACCGAGAACATCCAGTTCCAGACCAGCATCGGCTACATCAAGGCTGAATATAAGGAGTTCTTGACCTACATCGCCGGGGGCACCACGCCCGTCGACGTGTCGGACCAGCGCTTCTTCCAGAACACGCCGGAATTCACCATCAACAGCTCGCTCACCTGGTCTAAGGATGTCGCTGGCGGCCGCCTGTCGATCACGCCGGCGATCACGTTGCGCTCCAGCATCCATATGTTCGAATATGCGTCTCCGCTGGATCAGCAAGGCTACATCCTGGCGGACGCCTCGGCTAACTGGACCTCGGGGGATGAGCGCTTCACCATCGGTGTGCATGGTCGCAATCTCACCGACGAGCGCTATCGGGTCGGGGGCTATTATTTCCCCGGCGCTGCCTTCGGCAACTCGATCATCGGCTACTATGGTCCGCCGCGCACAGTGGCGGTTACAGCCGGCTATCGCTTCTAACGGCGTCCAGGTCGGGGCGCCGCCCCGATCGGCGCAAGATGATATAAAAAAAGGGCCTCCGGACAGACCGGGGGCCCTTTTCTTGTCTTGCTTCCCAGGAAGTTACTTCCTGGTCGGCCGTTCCGGGCGCTGCGCTGGGTTGTTTTCGTGCCAGCGCTTCACCCTCGCCTCGATTTCGTCGCGGCCCTTGCGGGCGTCTTCAGCAAATGCCTTGCGGTCGGCAGGCGACAGCTTCTGGATTGCCGCCAGCAACGCAGCCTGACGCTTGGCATGCTGAGAGTCGATCAGACGACGCTCGTCATCCATGGCGCGCTTCAGGGCGTTGACATCCAGCTTTTCAGCACCAACGATATCGTTGATCCGATCCCGCGTGGCTCTCAGCGCGGTCCGGTCTTCCGGATTTGAGCGCATCGTCTCGCGCAGAATCGCGCGGCCCTCCGGCGAAACATTACCGAACAGCATCGGGTGATGCATTCGCTTCGCGCCAGCCTTGGGTTTGGCATCCGCGCTGGTGGGTGCGGCGGCAGGCGCGGTCTGCGCCAGCGCGGGGGCGGCCAACAGGGCCGCCGTGGTCAGGATCAGGGTTTTCACAGCTGATATTCCTCTTCCGAAGTGGGGGTATAAAGCAGCGCGAACGCAGCACTGTCGGTGCCGCTCGCGTCTGCCAGCATCACCGGCGCCGCCCCCTTGTCCGTGTCATCACCCTGCGACTGCCGCCCGGGAATCGAGGGCGACAGCAGCAGCGCGAGCGCCACGGATGCCGCAACTGCGCCGCCCAGCGCCCACCAGGGGCGACGGGAAGGAACATCAGCTGCGGCAATTGCGTCGGCATGCTGAAGGATACGCGCCAGCGCCGCATTATCCCCCGCCGCATCTCCGGACAGTTTCGGCAGATCAGCCTTGCCCCAGGCCGCCAGCGCGTCGTTCAGGGTGGGTTTCACGCTCATTCCAGCTCGTCCTTCAGATCCTTCAGTCGTTCCTTCAGCGCGGCGCGGCCGCGCAACAGCAGGCCTTCCACCGCCTTCTCGCTGCTCTCCAGCGCCACGGCGATCTCCGCCATGCTCAGCCCCTCGCCGTGAAACAGCGCCAGCGCTGCGCGCTGCCGCTCCGGCAATCCGGCGGCAGCGGCCTGCACTCTGGCAGCCAGGTCATTGGCTTCGGCCGCCATGCCGGGCGTCGGCGCCGGGTCTGCCACGTCGCTTGCCTCGTCCAGCGCGGACACCAGCTTCAGCCGTCGCCGCCCGTCCAGCGCGCAATTCATCAGCATCCGCCGCCACCATCCGGCAAAGCTGCCCCGGTCGGGATCGAAACGCTTCGCTTCGCGCCACAGCCGGGCCATCGCCTCCTGCACGGCATCTTCCGCCAGTTGCCGGTCGCCCAGCACGCGCACGCACAGCGCCAGCGCCGGCCGGGCCAGCATCCGGGCCAGCTCGGCAAAGGCACGGGCGTCGCCCTCCGCCGCACGAGACAGCAGCAACGCCTCCGCGCTGGGCGCCGTCCGCGCATCATTGGCAGGTTTCAACTGGGCGAGCATCCGGGCCTCATGATGGCCCATACGGCGTGAACAGCGGATTTCCCCCGCGGATACTCAGGCACGGCCCTTCAGCCAGTCGCGCAGGGCCTGCTGATGCTCGGCGGGGCGGTCATTCTCCACCCAATGGCCCGATCCGGCGATCATGCGATAGCGGCCGTCGGGCACCCGCCGGGCATAATCCTTCAGCGTCGAAGGCCGCGCCTCGTCGAACTCGCCGCCGATGAACAGGGTGGGCACCGCCACCTGCGGCAGCAGATGCTCGCCATCATAATCGCCCAGCGTGCCCGTCACCACGAACTCGCTCGGCCCCCACATGTGCATATAGAGGTCCAGGTTGAACAGGGGGTCGTTCCGCCCCTGGCAGGCCAGATGCAGCGGAGATAGCCGCTCGCGGGAGAGATGCTGCCGCGCATAATAGAGATCGGCCGCCATGAAGCTGTCGGCCTCGTAATTGCCGGTCCGCCGCGCCTCGGCAATGGCGGCCTGCTTGTCGGCGGGCATGCCCGCAATCCAGACCTCCGCGTCGGCCAGCCAGGTGCGGGTCGAAACCAGCGGGCTCAGCAGGATCAGGCTTTCCAGACCCTCCGGCCGCCGCGCGGCATATTCCAGCGCCAAAGTCCCGCCCCAGCTGGTGCCGGAAAGGTGGAAGCGATCCAGGTTGAACGCCCGGCGCATGGAATCGATCTCAGATACGAAGCGGTCCACATTCCACCCTGACCGGTCGCCGGGCCGGTCCGACAGGCCGCAATCCAGCTGATCGTACAGGATCACGCCGCGCGTATCGGCCAGCGGCAGCGCCCCCACCATGCCCAGATGGCTGCCGCCGGGTCCGCCGTGCAGGAACAGCACGGGCGCGGGCCCGTCGGCCAGCGGCCCGTTGCCGCGCGCATAAAGATTGCCGCCCATGGTCGGCACCCGCATCTCCACAGCGGGAACAGGGCAGGCGGTCACGGCGGAAACCCGCCTTTTGGCAGGGGCTGCACCGGGTGGAGAGTCTTCCGCGAACAGCGGCGCAGCAGAAAGGGCCGCCAGCCCCCCGATCAAGCTGCGACGATCCAGTCCGATGTCGATGCCCCCTTCCATGCAACCCGCCGGGGGCCGCCGGCAGATCAGCCCCCGATCACTTCACTTCCCAGCTCTGGCCCCGCCGCAGAAGCGCGTTGAAGTCGGCGATCTTGCCGCTCGTCATCCGGGCTTCCTGCGCCTCCATCGCCGCGTCAAAGCTCATGTCCGGGTCGCAATATAGCACGCCCAGCGCCACGGGGAACTCGGGGAAGGGCATGTCGATCAGCATGCTGGCGACAGCCTTGTTCGTCTCGTCGTGCACGATCACGTCGGATGCGTCGCCGTCCACCACCTCCACCACCTCCACCACCTCCAGCCGCAGCGTCTGGCGGTTCAGCTTCAGCCCCTTCGTGCCGTTCGCGAACAGCATCGGCTTGCCATGCTCTAGCCAGATCTGGGTCAGCGGGGCCTGCTTCTTCTCGGTGAACTGGTCGAACACCCCGTCGTTATAGACCACGCAATTCTGGTAGATCTCCACAAAGCTGGTGCCCTTGTTGGCATGCGCCCGCTTCAGCACGTCGGGCATATGCTTCTGCGCGGTGTCGATGGTGCGCGCCACAAAACGCCCGCCCGCTCCCAGCGCGAAGGCGCAGGGCTTCACCGGCGATTCCAGCGACCCCAGCGGAGAGGTGGGGGACCGCGTGCCGGGCCTTGAGGTGGGCGAATATTGCCCCTTGGTCAGGCCATAGATCTCGTTGTTGAACAGCAGCAGCTGGCAATCCAGATTGCGCCGGATCAGGTGCAGCATGTGATTGCCGCCGATGGACAGCCCGTCGCCGTCGCCGGTGATGATCCACACGTCCAGTGCCGGGTTCGCCAGCTTCACGCCGGTCGCGATGGTCGGCGCGCGCCCGTGGATGGTGTGGAAGCCGTAGGTCTCCATATAATAGGGAAAGCGGCTGGAGCAGCCGATGCCGGAAATGAACACCGTGTTGTGCGGCTCTACGCCCAGCTCCGGCATCACCCGCTGCACCGCCTTCAGGATGGCATAGTCGCCGCAGCCGGGGCACCAGCGCACCTCCTGGTCGGTCGCCCAGTCGTCCGGCTTGCTGGCGGGCACGATCTTCGCAATCTCGTTCATCTGGAACTATCTTTCTTTTCGATAGATACCTTCGATGTCACAAATCTCGTTTTCTTCCAAAAATACTAACGTATCATCAATAACAATTGCGTCTTCATAGTACACGTATTCATAGCAATATCTTGTTTTTATTATAACATTTTTGGAAGATACTTCGTATTCATTGTTATCCTTTCGCGTAACAGATATTATGTTTGCCCCGATTTTTCTTGCGAAAAACTCGGCGGCACTTTCTGCTTTCGCAGTGCTCTGAAATGCATACAAAAAAACTCCGAGCACGAAAGCGAAACGCATCATCTGTTCAGCACCCCCAGGATGGCCGCCTCGATCTCCGCGATGCGGAAGGGCTGGCCGGAGACCTTGTTCAGCGGCTTCGCATCCACCAGAAACTGGTCGCGCAGCAGCGTCTTCAACTGGCCCGTGTTCATTTCCGGCACCAGAATCCGGTCATAGCGCCGCAGCAGCTCGCCCAGATTGGCGGGCAGCGGCCAGATATGGCGGATATGCACATGCGCCACGTCATGGCCCTGCGTCCGTACCAGCTCCACCGCCTGCCGGATCGGGCCATAGGTGGAGCCCCAGCCCACCACCACCAGCGGGCCATGATCATTGCCCACCTCCACCCCCTGTTCGGGGATATAGCGCGCGATGCCATCCACCTTCGCCTTGCGGGTGTCGGTCATGCGCTGGTGGTTCTCGGCGGAATAATCGATGTTGCCGGTCGCGTAGCTCTTCTCGATGCCGCCCACCCGATGCATCAGCCCCGGCGTGCCAGGCCGCACCCAGTGCCGCTTCAGCGTCTCGGGGTCGCGGGTGAAGGGGTTGTATTTCGCCCCGTCGGTCGGCGCCTCCTCGTAGAACAGCACGGGGAAGGGCTCGAACTCGCCGGCATCCGGCACCCGCCAGGGCTCGGCCGCATTGGCGATGTAGCCGTCGGTCAGCAGCATCACCGGGGTCATGAACTGCACCGCCAGCCGGCAGGCCTCGATGGCGGCGTCGAAACAGTCCGCCGGGCTGCGCGCTGCGATCACCGGCAGCGGCGTATCGCCGTTGCGACCATAGACGGCCTGATAAAGATCGGATTGCTCCGTCTTGGTGGGCAACCCGGTGGAGGGCCCTCCCCGCTGGGAATTGATGATCACCAGCGGCAGCTCGGTCATCACCGCCAGCCCGATGGCCTCCGTCTTCAGCGCAATGCCCGGCCCCGACGAAGAGGTGACGGCCAGATTGCCGGCCCATGCCGCACCGATCGCCGCGCCGATGGCGGCGATCTCGTCCTCCGCCTGAAAGGTCGTCACGTCGAACTCGCGCAGCCGCGCCAGCGCATGCAGGATCGCCGAGGCCGGGGTGATCGGATAGCCGCCGAAGAACATCGGCAGGCCAGACAGCTGGGCACCTGCCACCAGCCCCAGCGCGATGGCATCGGCCCCGGTCACGGTGCGGTAAAGCCCCGGCGCCACATCGGCCGCGGCCAGCCGGAACTGCTTCAGCGGGCCTGACAGTTCGGCCGTCTCGCCATAGGCATGGCCCGCGTTCAGCGCCGCGATATTGGCGTCGCGCAGCAGCTCGTCCTTGGCGAATTTCGCACCCAGCCAGTCGATCAGCGGCTGCCGCTCACGGCCGAACATCCACAGCGCCAGCCCCAGCGTCCACATATTCTTGCAGCGCAGGGCATCCTTGTTGCCCAGCCCGAAGGGCTTCACGCTCTCCAGCGTCTGCCTGGAAATATCGAAGGCCAGCAGCTGCCAGGGAGCGAGGCTGCCGTCCTCCAGCGGATTGCTTTCGTAGTGCGCCTTCTTCAGGTTGCGCTCGCCGAACTCGCCGCTGTCGGCGATGATCAGGCCACCCTTGCGCAGCATGGGCAGGTTGGTCTTCAGCGCGGCCGGGTTCATCGCAACCAGCACGTCGGGCTGGTCGCCGGCGGTCTCGATCCGGCTGGAGCCGAAATTGATCTGGAAGGCGGAAACCCCGAACAGCGTGCCCTGCGGCGCGCGAATCTCCGCCGGAAAATCCGGGAAGGTGGCCAGGTCATTGCCTGCCAGCGCCGTTGAAAGGGTGAATTGCCCGCCGGTCAGTTGCATGCCGTCGCCGGAATCCCCGGCGAAGCGCACCACAACAGACTCCCGCTCGATGATGTCCGAATCCGTTCCGCCAGCATCGGCGGGTGCCTTTACGGCAGTTGCCATTGCGCTCGCTTTCCCTCGTCTCCCTGATTTCAGCTTACGCCCGTTCAATGGCCCCACAAACAGGATTTTCTGCCAGCCTCTGCCCGGGGGGCTGCATTCCCGCCGAACCCTGTTGTCGAAACAGCACATTGGGTGCTTGCACAGCGCGAAAGCTGCCCGTATAGCGCGCCCTCCGCACAGGCATTCCTCGGTAGCTCAGCGGTAGAGCATCCGACTGTTAATCGGACGGTCGCAGGTTCGAATCCTGCCCGGGGAGCCAGTTCGTTTTTTGGGCCTTTTCGGCCCCTTGCGATCTTTCGAGCGCATTTGCTTCGGATACGGTTTCCGCAAGCATATCAAACGGTTCCTTGAAGGCGGCGGTCAACTGACCGTTCGCCCAGGAACAGTTCGAAAGTAGGAAATTCAGTAGCCTTCTTTTCTCGCCTGCGTCCTGAATTTCGAAGAGCCGGTGGGCATCCTTGGCAAGCTTGAGCAGCGCTACGCCGCTGTCGATATAGGAATCATCCGCGCTGTGGAGGCGTTCGATGTCTCTGAGGCACCGGTCCCGCTCGTCACGCCACTGGACCTGCATGCGCCGATAGAACCCCTCCTCGATGTGGCCGTCGAGCTTGTCCACGTACATCGTCTCGATCCGCTTCTGGAGCCGGTCGGCTTCCGCACGCAACCGTTCGATGGCCTTGGTCTGCTCGCGGCTCTTTTCAGCGTGGCTCTCGTGGAGGGCCTTCCGCATCATCTCGAATACGTCATCGTCGAAGCGAAGCTGGCGCAGCAGGTCGGTGAATCGCTCTTCCAGAACCTCCTCCCGGACATAGGGCTCTCCGCATTTCCCCTTGAAGCCGGTGCAATGGTAATAAATGTATTTCTTCTTTTTGATCTCTCCGACCAGCGCACAGCCGCAATGTCCGCAGGTGATCAGCCCCGTAAACGGGAAATCGTGAGCGTTCGCCCGGATGTTGGCGGCGTTGCGGCCGTCCAGCACATCCTGAACCTCACCCCATAGGTCTTCCGAGACGAGAGCTTGGTGGGATCCCTTGTAAAGATTGCCGAGCCATTCGAACTTGCCGGTGTAGATTCGATTGCGCAGGATTTTGTGGACCGTGCTGACCCCGATGGGTGCACCGCTCTTGCGGTAGACCAGGCCGGCCTTCCGCGCGCGGGCCGAAACCTCCTTAAGCGAATAATGGCCGCTCGCATACCACTGGAACAGGTTCTGAACCGCCGGTCCAAGCTGCGGATCGACGGTGATGATCTTCTTGCCGTCGTTGCCCACCGTGTTGAGGTAGCCGATCGGGGCAAAGGTGGGCCACAGGCCTTGCTCGGCCTTCTCCAGCATGCCTTTGCGCGTCTCTTCGGATAGATTGTCGATGTAGTTCTTCGCCATCAGCACCTTGATGCCGTGCATGAACTTCTCCGAGGATCGCGAATCCCGCGACAGCACCACGCCTTCCTTGGCGAAGTGGATTTCGACATCGAGTTCGTCAACGGTCACCCAATCCTTCAGATTGCGGTAGAGGCGGTCGGTCTTCTCCACGAGCAATGTTCGTACGCCGGGGTGCTTGCGGAGATACCGCAGCATCTCGCCAAAGCTGCTGCGTCCACTCTGTTTGGCGGTCTCGACATCGACATATTCCGCCACGACCTGGATGTCGTTGACCGACGCATATTCTTGCAGAAGCTTCGTCTGCGCCGGAATGGAAAAGCCTTCGCGTTCCTGCTCTTTGGATGAGACACGCGCATAGAGGACAGCGCGACGGCTGCCTTCAGGGACTGGTACTTTTCGTTTCGCCCCCGTCGATGCCATGTCTAATCTCCCTTCCTGAACCCGCTGCGCCTCACCAATGTGGACCACGCCAAAATCATATCTGCCGTCGGGGTGGCGATACGAAAGGTCGGTGGAGGAAACCATCAGCATCCCGATTGCCTCGTCCGAAGAGAGTATACAGCCACCCGATTCCGACACAAAGAGAATTGGATCAAGATAGTTGAGTAAGAAAATTCCAAATAAATTGAACTGGATAATATGAATTTACACGGACGCCTTGCCCTTTCTGACGTCAACTTGCCCCGTTGAGGCGGGATGGTTCTATTCTTTATCGCCGCGGTCGGGATTTCGCCGATCCCACTCGATCAGCAAGTGAAAAAACTCTGTCAGACTGTCGAGCATCCCTCGCGCCTCATCTTCAGTGATCTCGTGGCCCGTACGCGCGCGGAAGACAGTCTGCGCCTGTTTCGTCAGGTCGACAGAAAAGTGGCCGCCCCGTTTGCGCGGCTCGTGTCTGTCGCCTGAGCCGTGCCCCGTCTCATGGTCCACGGCCCGACTCCTTGGTGGGATCGGAACGGCTCCATACCAGTTCCGCGGACAACCCATTTGGCGCTGGAAACAGTGCTCCCCTCAGAGGCTCGGTCCAGATGGGATCGAACAGCTGAACCCGCAGGAAATCGCGAGAGTTGTCACCTCGAGATCGCGCCTCCCACGCCTCGCCGATCCGCGACCAGCCCACCAGAGCGAGGAAGGCTGGCGCCTGTTCGCTTTGGCGATTGTCGTTTGGGACGAACCTGACCTTACGATCGATGGTGAGGGTCAGAATTCGCCCCTCCCATCCGCCCTGCTTCGAGGGTCTGAACGTCCCGATGACGGCCACGGCTCAGCCCTCCTTGTCCCTGCGCGCCTTGGCGAACTCGCGGTCGCCGGCGAGGAACGCATCCAGCATGGCCGGAATCAGATCGGCGACGTCGGCCTTCTCGCCATAAGTCTCGCGATAAAGGGTCGCATAATCCGCGAGCGCCCGATTGAGGTCCGGCATGACCGTGATGGTGATCTTGACCGGCGTCCGGTCGGGCAATTTGGCGAGCTTCAGCATGACGGCTCCTTTCTCAGCGCCCCGCCCACGGCCGCAGCGTAAGGTCCGAATGGACGATCACACGCAGCGGCCAGCCTGGACGGATGGTTATGGTGGGTTGGATGTTGAGGTTCCTGGTGACGATCTGCTGTCCGGCCTGACTGGCGGACTGCTGGCTGGACTCCCGCACCGCGCGGACGAAATCGCTTTCGTCGTCCAACGTCAGTTCTGTCCCGACGCCGAGCAAGGTGGACAGGGCCACCCCCTTGAGCAGCCGCCAGGTGTGGAAGTCCACCTTGTCCGACAGACCAGCGTAGCCGGCGGCGTCGGTGGCCGGCAGGTTGTCGATCTGGATGGACGCGCCATCGGGCAGGATGATCCGCTGCCAGACCAGCAGCGCCCGGCTCTGGCCGAAGGCCACCACGCTGTCATAGCTCCCGACCAGACGCGATCCTTGCGGGATCAGCAGCGTCCGCCCGGTGACCGTGTCATAGACATTCTCCGTCACCTGAGCCGTCACCAGCCCCGGCAGGTCGGAGTTGATGCCGGTGATCAGGCTGGCGGCGATGACGCTGCCCGCCATCACCTGATAGGGCGTGGCCGGCGTCTGGAGGACATGGGCGTTGGCGGTTCCACCCACCGCCGGCTGGCCAAGGAAGTCCAGCTTGCGTTGCTGGCTGTTGGGGTCCCGCTCGGGATCGAGGGCGATCCGACCGTCGCCGGCGGCGGTCCAGCCCTGAGTCGTCACCATCGTCGCCTCGGGTAGCGCCGCAAGCGGCGTCGCCGCGCGAACCGAGGACTGAGCGATCACCCCGGCCTCGCGCGCCTGGCTGGCCTGGGCGGCGAGACGCTGGCGTTCGGCCTCGGCCGCCTGTTCCTCCGGCGTCATCGCCGCTCTGGTCCCAGCCTCCGACAGGGTCCCGTCCTGCGCCTCCAACTGGCGCTGGCGTTCTAGAACTGGCCGACCGAGATCGCCGGGCAGAGGCGGCCCGAGTTGCGGAACCGCACCATAGTCGCCGGGAAGGTTCGCCACGGCGTCGGCGGGTGTGCGTCGATCGGCGATGACCTGATCGTCCGCCTGATCGACGATATGGATCGCACTCGGCCCCAGCGCCATCCAGGCGACGCCGGCGATCGCCAGCGATCCGGCCGCCGCGCCGCCGATGACGACCCCGCGCTTGAACCTGACGATGCGGCGTGGGGCGGCGCGAAGGGTCAGGGCTTCCGCCGGTGCCTTGGGCGGCGGGTTCGGGGGAGCCGCCGCGGCTGGCGCAGCCGGTTCGATGGGCGTGTCAGTCATCGCCGCGCCCTCCGGTCCTGGGCGTCCGTTCGGCCGATCCGCACGACGGTTTGCGGATCCTCGCCCAGTCTCAGTTCAGCGGCGGCGAACAGCCGGTCGACGATGTAGTAATTGCCGCTGACCCGGTAGTTCACCAGTTGGGCTTCCCCAAGCGGCCCGACCACGAACAGCGGTGGCGCCTCGCCCTGGTCGAGCCGGCCGGGGAATTCGATATAGACCTTCGATCCGTCGTCCCAGGCTCGGACCGGCCGCCACGGCGGGCTGTCGCCGGTGATGGCGTAGCGGAAGCGCAGATTGGTCAGGGCGATGTTCTCAGCGACCGGCCGGGCTTCCTCGGCACGGGCGTTCTGGCGCTGGAGCGCCATCAGCCGGTCCTGCGGATAGGTCCAGGACACCGCGGCCATGGCGGTGGCGTCGGTGCTTTCCAGCGCCAGGTGATAGGCCCGCCTATCCGTTGTGATGATCATATTGGTGGCGAGCCCAGGCGCGAACGGCTTCACGAGGACATGCACGCGGGCGCTCTCGCCCGCGCCGCTGGTGGTGTCGCCGATCACCCAGCGCACGGTGTCGCCGGCCGAGACCGCCACCAGTTGCTCACCGGGCTGGAGGGCGATGTCGCTGACCCGTTCCGGCGCGGCGTAGAGCCGGTAGAGCGCGCCTTCGGTCCAGGGATAGACCTGCACTGCGTTGATGTAGCCCGCGCTCGACGGCTCCTGCGTCGCGGCGCGATTGGCCGCGTCCACCCGCGCCGTCGGAGGCCGATTGTCTCGGCGCCCCGTCTCGCTTCGAACCGACGGCGGCGGTTGCAGCTGACCCGGTAGCGGCAACGGCACGGCCGTTTCGACGATCTCGACCGGGCCGGGCAGTTCCGCCTCAACGGTCGCTGGCTGGAAGTCAGCGGCGTCATACGTGATGGCCGGCGGCGGGGTCTTGCCTGCGCAGGCGCCGAGCGCCAGGGCCGAGGCCGCGGCCAAGGTCAAACGGATCACGGCGTATCTCCTTCAGCAATGGGGGTGGGATCGACTGGGGCCGGCGACAGCGACGTCCCGGTCTCGGACACATCTCCCGCCGGTTCCGGCTGGGCCGACCGTCTGCCCGCCACCTCGGGTGTCCTCCCCGTCGCGGTCGCGACCGGGTCGAGTTCGCGGGACCAGTCGATGGCGTCGACGAACAGGCCGAGCGGGTTCTTGCGCAGCGCATCGGCGGTGCGGGGCGGACGCACCGCGACGGTCAGCATAGCGGTCCAGCGCTCGGTGCGGGCGAGACTGCCGCGCTCGTAGGTCTGCTCGACCCATTTGACCTGGAAGGAGGAGTCCGAGGCGCGCACGACGCTCGTTACCTGCACCGAGACGCTGCGCTGGCCGATCTCGGCGAACGGGTCGTTGGTGCGGGCGTGGTCGTTGAGGAACAGAGCCGCCCGGTCGGTGGCGAAGTCATAGGCGTCGAGCCAGGCGCGCTTGACCAGCACCGGGTCGGTGGAGACCGAGCGGACGTTCGTGATGAAGCGCCCGAGGTGCCAGGCGATCTGGCCGTCGGTGGGCTTGTAGTTCTGAATGGCGGGCGCGACCGAGCGGGCCTCGCCCAGCCGGTCGACCTCGACCACATAGGGGGCGACACGGCTCTGCATCGACTGCCAGACATTGCCGACGGCGAGGCCGCCGGAGAGGGTGAGACAGCCGAAGGCGATCAGCCGCCAGTTCCGGGCCTGGACGCGGGCCGAGCCGATGCGCTCGTCCCAGAGCTGGCCGGCGCGTTGATAGGGCGTTTCCGGTTCGGGCGTCTGACCATAACGCTGGATGGGGCGTTTGAAGAGCATCTAGTCCTCCTTGAGACTGGGGTTGGCGCCCGCGCCGCCGCGATCACCGTCCTTGACGGTGTGCAGGAGCATCTGACGGCGATGACGGGCGGTCTGTTCGCTGCGCATTTTCTGCGCCCAGGCGGGCATGCTCGAAGCCGATGATCCCGCGCCGGAGGGAGCGCCGGTCGATGCGTCGACGCCTTGTGATCCTGTCGTCGGCGCGCCGCCGGTCGCCGCCCACGCCGCATCGCGGCCGCGCTGGACGCTCTCACGAAAAGGTTGGGCGATGCGTGAGGCTGCGGAGCGTGCCCCCTGCATGGCCGCGCCGCCGGCCGCACTGGCGACGCCGCCGAGGCCGGCGCCGACACTCGAACTGCCCGAGGTCGCCTGCCCGAGCTGCCAGGAGGCCTGCGCAGCCGAGCCCATCGCCGTGCCGGCGCGCATCGCCGCCATGCCGCCGGACGCCGCCGCGCCAAGCGCCCGCGCGCCGAGCGCCGCGCCGCCCGCCCCCATGATCGCCGCGCCCGCCACCGTGCCGACCGCCGCGCCCGCGCCGAGCTGCGGCGCGCCCGAGACCAGGCCGCTTGCAATGCCCGGGCCGAAAATGCCCAGGCCGAGCAGCGTCAAGGCCCCAAGTACGAGGGTCATGGCCGAGGCGATATCCGGCTCCGCTCCGCCGGCCGCGATGAAACTGTCGAAGAAGCCGGAGCCGATGCCGACGATGACAGCGAGCACCATCACCTTGAGGCCGGAGGAGACGACATTGCCCAGCACCCGTTCAGCGAGAAAGCTGGTCTTGTTCCACAGAGCGAAGGGCACCAGCACGAAGCCGGCGAGCGTGGTGAGCTTGAACTCGATCACGCAGATGAAGAGCTGGATGGCCAGGATGAAGAAGGCCAGCACCACCAGCAGCCAGGCGACCAGCAGCACCAGAACGGTCAAAAGATTGCCGAACACCTCGGGGAAACCGAGCATGTCGGGGATGACCTCGACCAGCGGCCAGGCCGCCTCAAAGCCGACGCTGGCGAGTTTGCCGGGCCGCAGCAGATCGTCCGCCGAAATTCCCCCGCCGCCTGCCGTGACGCCGAGCCCGGCGAAGCTGCCATAGATGATGTCGCCCAAACGCTGGAAGTTGGAGATGATGAAGGCGAAGGCGCCGACGTAGAGGATTTTCTTGAGGAACCGGCCCAGGATGTCGCGATCGGCGTCCATCGCCCACCACAGGGCGGCGAGCGTCACGTCGATGCCGATCAGCACTGTGGTCAGGAAGGCGACATCGCCGCCCAGCAGGCCGAACCCGCTGTCGATATAGGCGATGAAGGCCGCCATGAAGCGGTCGATGATATTAAGGTCCGGGTACGGGTCCATGGTGGACGCCTCAGTCCGGCGTGTAGGCGTTGGGCGAACCGATGAAACGACGCGTCCGTTCGCGCGCCGCCGCCATGGCCTGGCGCTGGCGTTCCTGCTCGACGGATTCGGCGCGATACTGCGCCGCCATCATCGCCTGGAGCTGAAGTTGCTGGCGCGCGGAGACGGCGAGGAGCTGGTTGGTCGCCTGCTGCGCCTGAAGGCTCCCGGTGGCGCCCTGGCTCTGGGTCACGAGTTCGGTCAGCAAGGGACCGTCGGACTGGATATTCTCCACCACCTGGGCCTGAACCCGCATGGTCTGGCGGAAGGCCCGGGTCGCGGCCTGAAGCTGAGCCAGCGCCTGCTGCAACATGGCGTCGGTCGTCATCGCCGTATCGAACACCTCGGGGAATCGGTCCCGAAGCGCCTCATCCGTGGAAGCGATGTCGAAGGCGATGCCCTGGGCCTGGGTCATCAGCGCATCAATGCGCTGCATCGACCGGGTAATCTCGTTGAGCGTGGAGAAGTCGAGCCTCTGGAGCTGGCGCGCCATGTTCTGGAGCATGGTCGCCTGGTTCTGAAGGCTGGAGATCTGGTTGTTGATCTGCTGGAGCGTCCGGGCGGCGGTCAGGACATTCTGGGTGTAGTTGGTCGGATCGAACACCGTCCATTGGGCGGCGACCGGGGTCGCGGGGAGGACAACGCCTCCGACGGTCGCGGTCAGGGCGGCAAGCATGAATCTGCGGTTCATAGGGATAGCTCCTTCTGCTCGGGGATGAAGGGGGCCGCCGTGACCGCGCCGGGAAAATCGCGCAGGAGGTCGGCGGCCCAAGAGAGACCGCGCGCTTCGAGGAGGGCGGGCGTGAAGCCTTCCAGCCCTTCCTCGCGCAACAGGTCGTCGATCAGAACCTGGGTGGCGGGATCGGAGGCGCCGCACAGGGTGAGCGCGATCGGGCCCATCGCCAGTTCGAACAGGCGGTTCCCGCGCCGGGACTGGAGATAATAGTGCCGCTTGGGCGTAGCCCGGGCGATCAGCTCGATCTGCCGCTCATTGAGGCCGAACCGCTCATAGGCGGCGCGGGCCTGCGGCTCGATGGCGCGGTCGTTGGGCAAGAAGATGCGCTGCGGACAGCTCTCGATGATGGCGGGCGCGATGGCGCTGTCGGCGATGTCGGCGAGGGATTGGGTGGCGAAGACCACGCTGACGTTCTTCTTCCTCAGCACCTTCAGCCATTCGCGGATGCGCTGGGCAAAAATGGGATTGTCGAGAAAGACCCAGGCCTCGTCGAGGATCAGCAGGGTCGGCCGCCCATCGAACCGCGCCTCCAGCCGGTGGAACAGATAGGTCAGCACCGGCGGAACGACGCTGGCGGTGTTCATCAGGGATTCGGTTTCGAAACACTGGATGTCAGACAGGGTCAACCGATCCTCGGCGGCGTCGAGCAGCTGTCCGAACGGCCCCTCCAGCGTCCAGGGCGACAAGGCGGCCTTCAGTGCGTGGGACTGGAGCAGGACTGACAGGCCTGTGAGCGTGCGTTCCTCCGGCGGCGCACCGGAAAGGCTGGTCAGGCCCGACCACAGGGCGTCCTTGACCTCCGGGGTGACGCCGACCTTCTCGTGGGCTAACAGGCCGGCGATCCAGTCGGCCGCCCAGGCGCGTTCGGCGTCGTCGTCAATGTCGCGCAGGGGCTGGAAGGCGAGCGTCTCGCTTTCGCCGAGTGCGTGATGCTCGCCGCCCATGGCGAGGACAGCGGCGCGGGCCGAATACCCCTTGTCGAAGACATAGACCTGCGAGCCGACGTAACGACGGAACTGCAAGGCCAGCAGCGCCAGCAGGACGGACTTGCCCGCGCCGGTCGGACCGACGATCAGCATGTGGCCGACGTCGCCGACATGGGTCGAGAGCCGGAACGGCGTGGTTCCGCTCGTCTCCGCGTAGAGCAGCGGCGGGCCGTCGAGATGATCGTTGCGCGCCGGCCCGGCCCATACCGCCGACAGCGGCATCAGATGGGCGAGGTTCAGGGTGTGGACCAGCGGCTGGCGCACATTGGCGTAGACATGACCGGGCAAACTGCCGAGCCAGGCTTCGACGGCGTTGACGGATTCCCGGATACAGGTGAAACCGAGACCGTTGACGATGCGCTCGACGATGCGGACCTTCTCGTCCGCGGCCGCCCGATCCTCGTCGCCGACGGTGATGGTGGTGGTGAGATAACCGAAGGCGACATGGTCGCTGCCGAGCGCCTGCAAGGCCAGGTCGGCGTCCGCCACCTTGTTGTCGGCGTCGCTGTCGGTGAGCGGAACCGGCTCGTTGGTCATCACCTCGCGCATCAGCTGCGCGATCGACTTCCTCTTGTTGAACCATTGCCGCCGGACACGGGTCAGCGCCTTGTTGGCGGCGGTCTTGTCCAGGCAGATGAACCGGGTCGCCCAGCGATAGGCGAAGTCCTGATGGTTGAGTGCGTCGAGGACTCCGGGCCGCGTGGCGTTCGGGAATCCAAGGATCGTCACCGTCCTCAGATGCCGGTCGCCCAGCATCGGCTCGATCCCGCCGGACAGGGGCGTATCGACCAGCAGGCCGTCCAGATACATCGGCGTCTCGGGCACGGCGACGGGATGGCGCCGGGTCGAAATGGTCCCGTGCAGGAAGGTCAGGGTCTCGGCGTCGTCGAGCGCGCGGACCTCCGGCATGAAGCCGGACAGCAGATCCAGCAGCCGATCGGTCTCGGCGACGAAGGCGCGCCATTCCTGGCGCCAGTCGCGTCCGACCTGCGGGCCGTCGCGTTCCAGCAAGGCGCGTTCGGCCCGGCTGACCTGATCGGCCGGCGGCAGATAATGGAGCGTCAGATGATAGACGCTCTCGAAATGCTGACCACGCCGGCCGTCGAAATGCCCCCGGCGTTCCTCATCCACCAGCCAGGAGGCCGGATCGGGGAAGTCGCTGTCGGGATAGCCCAGCGCCTCGATCCGCTCGGCGTCGAAGAACAGGGCCCAGCCGGAACCGAGGCGGCGCAGCACGTTGTTGGCGCGGGCGCAGACCGAGACCAGTTCGGCTTCGGTGGCGGATTCGAGATCGGGTCCACGGAAACGCAGGGTGCGCTGGAATCCGCCGTCCTTGTTGAGCACCACGCCCGGAGCAACCAGCGCGGCCCAGGGCAGATGGTCGGCGAGCCGGTCGGCGGACTGGCGGTATTCGCGCAGGTTCAGCATGACCACCATCCCTTCTGGCGAAGATGCCGGGCACCCACGTCGGCGAAGTCGGGATCGCGTTTCGCGGCGAAGACCGCGAGACTGTGACCGGCGAGCCAGATCACCAGTCCCGCGATCCACTGCTGGAGTCCGAGGCCCATGGCGGCGGCGAGCGTGCCGTTGAGGATAGCCACGCCGCGCGGGGCACCGCCGAGCAGGATCGGCTCGGTCAACGCCCGGTGCACCGGCACCTCGAAGCCCTCGATGCTCATGCGATCAGCGCCCCGCCGCCGAACGAGAAGAAGGACAGGAAGAAGCTCGACGCCGCGAAGGCGATCGAGAGGCCGAACACGATCTGGATGAGCTTCCGGAAGCCGCCGGAGGTCTCGCCGAAAGCGAGCGCAAGGCCCGTGGTGATGATGATCAACACCGCGACGATCTTGGCGACGGGGCCTTGCACGGATTCCAGCACGGCCTGCAGCGGCTCTTCCCAGGGCATGCCCGAGCCAGAGGCAAGGGCCGCAGCCGGCAGCAGCATCGCGACCGACAGGATGGGAATGAATGCAGCGGGTGCACGGGGACGGAGAAATGCGATCATGGATGGTCTCCTTTGAGAAGGGCTTTCAGCTGAGGGGGGCTGAGGTCTATGACGGCGTAGCCGCCGCTGGCATCGAGACCGTGGACCTCGGCCACGGTCTCGATCCTTCGGCCGGTTCCCCGGCCTTGGATGAACACCACCAGGTCGATCGCGTCGGCGATCAGACGTCGGGGCACTGTGACGACGCCCTCGGCCACCAGCTGTTCGAGTCGGTAGAGAGCGGCGTGGGCGGAGTTGGCGTGGAGCGTGGCGATGCCGCCGGGATGGCCGGTGTTCCAGGCCTTGAGCATGTCGAGCGCCTCGGCGCCGCGCACCTCGCCGACCACGATGCGGTCGGGACGCAGGCGCAACGTCGAGCGCACCAGTTCGGCGATGCCGACGACGCCGGGCCGGGTCCTGAGCGCCACGGTGTCCGGCGCGGCGCATTGCAGTTCGCGGGTGTCCTCGATCAGGATGATCCGCTCGTCGAGCCCGGCCATCTCGGCGAGCAGCGCATTGGCGAAGGTGGTCTTGCCCGATGACGTGCCACCGGCGATCAGGATGTTCTTTCGGTCGATGACGGCGCGGCGCAGCAGGTCGGCTTGTACCGGCGCCAGCATTCCCCCCGCGACATAGTCGATCAGGCGATGGATCTTCACGGCCGGCTTCCTGATCGCGAAGCACGGCGCGGTCGCCACCGGCGGCAACAGGCCTTCGAACCGCTCGCCGCCGCCCGGCAGTTCCGCGCTGACAATCGGCGCGTCCGCGTGCACTTCGGCGCGGACGTGGTCGGCGACGAGGCGGACGATCCGCTCCACGTCCGCTGACGACAGGCGCACGCCGGTATCGACCCGCCCCTCCCCCAAACGGTCGAGGCGAAGCACCCCATCGGGGTTGACCATGATCTCTATCACCACCGGATCGGCCATCGCTTCGGCGATCGCGGGGCCCATGGCCGTGCGCAGCATGGCGCGCCGGCGCCCAAAGGTGACGGTGCCGACCTGTGTCATGCGGCAGCCTCCGCAATGGATGCGTCGCTGTCGGCTCCAGCGGCCATGCGCCGGCCGATCTGGTCGATGAATTTCTGGAAGCGGTCGCGACCTACGGCGCGCGCCGCCGCATCAGGTTCGGGAATCTGCGCATTGAGGCAGAACTGGTAGTGGACGAACAGGGACAGGCTTTCGAGCAGCACCTGAATGTCGCGCTCGGCCCTTCCGAGCGAGCGGCTCATCCGGTCGAGGCGGACGCCGAAACGCTCGTCGAGGTCATGACCGCCCTGGCGGGTCAGCCATGCATCCAGGGCCTCCACCAATATGTCCGAGCGGGCTACGCCCGGCCTGGCGGCGAGTTCTTCAAGCCTGTCGGCAAGCCGGGGTTCGAGGAAGAGCTGGTAGCGGACCTTGTCGCGGTTGCGCATCGCGGAGCCCCTCAAAAGCTCGGCAGCAGGTCGTCGCGACCTGCGCCCTCGTTCATGGCGTGAGCGCGCGCGACATTGCTGAGCGCGCTCATGGCACGGCGGTCGAGCGCTGGATCACTATCGTCGTCACCGGGTGCGGCCGATACCGGCTCCGGTGCGGTCGCGCGGATGGCGGCCTCCTCTTCGGCAAGACCGGGATGGCGCTGCTGCTGGACGCCGCCTTCATCTTCCAGCCCGGCGGCGGTCTCGTCCTCGGCCATTGCAGCGAGACCCGCATGGGGTTCGCGCACCTGGTCGCCCCAATCATCGGGCCGGGTCGCCGGCCGGTCGATATAGACGCCATCGGACAGCATCGGCGGCGCAGTCACGCGAGCCGTGAAATTCCGATCCTCGTAGTAGCGCAGCTTCTTCGCGCGGATCGGGGCGAGACCGGAGACCATCACCAGTTCGTCGGCGGGCGGAAGCTGCATCACTTCGCCTGGGGTCAGCAGCGGGCGAGCGGTCTCTTGGCGGCTGACCATGACGTGGGAAAGCCAGGGGGCGAGCCGGTGGCCGGCATAGTTGCGCTGGGCGCGCAGTTCGGTGGCGGTGCCGAGCGCGTCCGAAATCCGCTTGGCCGTGCGCTCGTCGTTGGAGGAGAAGGCGATCCTGACATGGCAGTTGTCGAGGATGGCGTTGTTCTCGCCGTAGGCCTTGGAGATTTGATTGAGGCTCTGGGCGATCAGATAGGCGCGGATGCCGTAGCCGGCCATGAAGGCGAGCGCGGTCTCGAAGAAGTCCAGGCGTCCCAGCGCCGGGAACTCGTCGAGCATCATCAGCAACTGGTGCTTGCGGCTCTTCTTCGGGTCGCCTTCGAGCCGTTCGGTAAGGCGGCGGCCGATCTGGTTCAGCACCAGGCGGACCAGCGGCTTGGTGCGCGAGATGTCGGACGGCGGGATGACCAGATAGAGCGAGACCGGCGCTGGGGCGTCGACGAGATCGGAGATGCGCCAGTCGCAGGCGGCCGTGGTGATCGCGACGGTCGGATCGCGGTAGAGGCCGAGGAACGACATGGCGGTGGACAGCACGCCCGAACGCTCGTTCTCGGACTTGTTCAGCACCTCGCGCGCGGCCGAGGCGACGACGGGATGGACCTGAGGCCTCTCCTTCGTGCCCAGATGGTTGGTGGCCATCATCCGGCGCAGGGTGTGGGCGAAGCTGCGCTGCGGATCGGACAGGAAGGTGGCGACGCGAGCCAACGTCTTCTCTTCCTCCGCATAGAGGACATGCAGGATCGCGCCGACGAGCAGGGAGTGGCTGGTCTTCTCCCAGTGCGAGCGTCGCTCCAGCGCGCCTTCGGGGTCGACCAATATGTCGGCGATGTTCTGGACGTCGCGGACCTCATCGGGGCCTTTGCGCACTTCCAGCAGCGGATTGTAGCGGGCCGAGCGCGCGTCGGTCGGGTTGAACAGCAGGCAATGCGAGAAGCGGGCCCGCCAACCGGCGGTCAGGGTCCAGTTCTCGCCCTTTATGTCGTGGATGACGGCCGAGCCGGTCCACGACAGCAGGGTCGGCACCACCAGGCCGACGCCCTTGCCCGACCGGGTCGGCGCGAAGGCCATGACATGCTCGGGGCCGTCATGGCGCAGATAGTCGCCGCCCTTGCGCCCAAGGAAGACCCCGGCGTCCCTGAACAGACCTGCTTCGCCGATCTCGCGGCGGGTCGCCCAGCGCGAGGAGCCGTAGGTGGTGATGTTGCGGTTCTGCCGGGCGCGCCACAGCGAGCCGGCGACAGCCGCGCCGCAGGCCAGAAAGCCCGATCCGCCGGCCAGCATCCCGGCCTTGTCGAATACTTCCGGCGCGTAGGCTTCGTAGGAGTACCACCAGTCGAAAAGCGCCCAGGGCCGATAGACGGGGACGTCAAACAGGAGGATCCATGGTGCGCCGAGGTGGGACTGATAGCCCAGCATGGCCGCCGCCCATTGGGTCGCGGCCCAGACGCCGAGGATCACCATGCCGAAGCAGACGAGAATCTGGCCGATGAGCAGTTTGGTGGGGGTCACACGTCTTGTCCCGACTCCGGCGCGGCGAGATGCCGTGCGGGTTGGTCAAAGATCGGAGAAGTACGGGCCGACCGTTATGTGGATTGCGCCGGTCCACGCCCCTGTCCACCACATTTCAAGGCATGCAAACGCTTCAGCGACGCAAAGAACATGGCGACCGGCCTTCGCCGCGTCACCGACGTCCACGATCAGGCGGCGCCAGCGTGGATGGGAATGACTGTCGCTGGCTCGGGTCCGGACTGACCGTTTGGTCGAGCGCCGATGTCTATGCGAGCGGAACCGCCTTGGTTGGATGTCTTGTAATTCGCGCCCCGCTTTGCGGTTAGGCCGGCTGGCTCAAGAAGCCGATCCGCCCGCTCGACATGGCCGCGCTTGACTCTTCACCATCGAAAGCGGAACAAAAAGGGAACATGTGGCTCTCTCCGTCCTTCTGTAGCGTATGGCTATTCCATCCAATCCCACCATCTCCGCGCTTCGCGACCGCATCGCTCGTCTTGAATCGAGCGACCGTCGTGCGTGCGGCGTCGTGCCGTTCGGAGTCGAAGCCGTCGACCGCCGCTTGCCCGGCGGCGGGCTGGCGCTTGGCGCGCTCCACGAGATGGCGGGTGGCGGGAACGGTGCTGTCCACGGCGCGGCGGCGGCGCTCTTTGTGGCCGGTATCGCCGCTCGGCTCGACGGCCCGGTGCTGTGGTGTCTGACGCGTCGCGACCTGTTCGCGCCCGCCCTGTCGCAGGCGGGGCTTCATCCGGATCGGGTCATCTATGTCGAGACGGGCGACGAAGCCGCCGTCCTGGCCACGATCGAAGAGGGCCTGCGCCACGGCGCGCTGGCCGCCGTGGTCGGCGAGGTGGCGCGCCTGTCAATGGTCGCATCGCGCCGGTTGCAACTCGCCGCCGAAACGTCGGGTACGCCCTGCCTGCTGATCCGTCGCTGGCGTCGCGCGGCGGAGGCGGCGGATTTCGGCCAGCCCTCGGCGGCGGTGACGCGCTGGCGGGTGAGCGCCTTGCCGTCCGCGCCCCTGCCGGTCCCCGGCGTCGGCCGACCGCGCTGGCTGGTCGAACTGATCCGCGCGCGAGCCGGCGAATGCGCCGATTGGGACTTGGAGGCCTGCGATGAGCAGGGTCGTCTCGCTCTACCTGCCGACCTGGCCGACCGATCGGGTTCGGCGCGCGGATGGGGACGCGGCGCCGCCGCCTGATGCGCCGTTGGTTCTGGTCGGCCACGACGGACGGCGGCGCGCCGTGCTGGCGGCGGATCATGCCGCCTGCGCGGCCGGAATACGGGTGGGCATGACCGCGACCCAGGCGCAGGTCCTTGTGCCGGGCCTCGTCCTGAACGACGCCCAGCCCGAAGGCGACCGCGACGCCCTGGAGCGGCTCGCGGTCTGGATGCTGCGCCGCTACGCGCCGATCGTCGCCGCCGATCCGCCCGACGGACTGGTCATGGACACGACGGGGGCGGACCATCTGCACGGCGGCGATGCGGCGATGCTGGCCGGCATGGTCGAGCGTCTGGCCGAGGCCGGCGTCAGCGCCCGCGCGGCCATCGCCGATAGCTGGGGCGCGGCCCATGCGCTCGCCCGCCACGTCGCCTGCCCGATCCATGTCTCGTCGCCCGGCGAGAGCGCGCGAGAGGCGGCGGCGCTGCCGCTGGTCGCCCTGCGGCTGCCGGCCGCGCTGACGACGACGCTCGGTACGCTGGGGTTCGAACGGATCGGCGACCTGCTCGCCAAACCCCGGGCGCCGCTCATCCTGCGGTTCGGGCCGGAACTGGATCGCCGGCTCGATCAGGCGACCGGGCGGGTGTCGGAGCCGATCGATCCGGTGCGCCCGCCCGAGATGATCGAGGTCCGGCGCGCCTTCGCCGAGCCGATCGCCGCGCCGGAGACGATCGCCCGCTATATCGGCAAGCTGGTCGTGCGCCTTTGCGAGGCGCTGGAGACGAAAGGAACGGGCGCGCGCCGGCTGGACCTGATCTGCGCCCGCGTCGACAACCACGTCCAGGCCGTGCGCGTCGGCCTCGCACGGCCCTCCCGCGACGTCCGGCGGCTGACCCGGCTGCTGTGCGACAAGATCGAGACCATCGAGCCCGGCTTCGGGATCGACATGCTGACCCTGGCCGCCCCGATCGTCGCGCCGATGGGGCCGGGGCAGACCGTATCCCTGATCGATCCGGCGACGCCGGACCTATCGGGCCTGGTCGACCTGCTCGCCAACCGCGTCGGCGCGCACGGCCTCTATCGGGCGACCCCGCTGCAAAGCGACGTGCCGGAACGGGCGGTCGGCCGACTGGCGCCGCTCGCCCCGGCCTGCGGGACGGACTGGACCGGGCGCTGGCCGCGACCGTCGCGGCTGCTGACCTCGCCCGAGATGATCCAGACGGTGGCGCTGCTGCCCGACCATCCGCCGGTCGCCTTCACCTGGCGCGGCGTCCGGCGGCGGGTGGCGCGCGCCGACGGGCCGGAGCGGGTGTTCGGCGAATGGTGGCGGCGCGACGCCGAGCTGGAGGCGGTGCGGGACTATTTCGTGGTCGAGGACGACGCAGGCGAGCGGTTCTGGATCTACCGCTCCGGCGACGGCGAGGACCCGGCCACCGGATCGCATCGCTGGTTCCTGCACGGGCTGTTCGCATGACCGCCGCCCGTTACGCCGAACTTCAGGTGACGTCGCATTTCTCGTTCCTGCGCGGGGCGAGCAGTTGCGAAGAGCTGTTCGCCCAGGCCGCCATGCTCGGGATCGAGGCGCTGGCGGTCGTCGACCGCAACAGCCTCGCCGGGATCGTCCGCGCCCATGAAGCCGCCAGGACGACCGGCGTGCGTCTCGTGGTTGGCTGCCGGCTCGATCTGGTCGATGGAACCGCCGTCCTTGTCTATCCGACCGACCGTCCGGCCTATTCGCGGCTATGTCGCCTGCTGTCGCTGGGCAAGGGCCGCGCCGGCAAGGGCAAGTGCCGTCTCGACTGGTCCGATCTCGTGGATTGGAGCGAGGGCCTGATCGCGGTCCTCGTCCCCGACGAGGCCGACGACGATTGCGAGTTCCGACTGCGCCGGCTGCGCGACGCCTTCGGCGACCGCGCCTATCTGGCGCTCAGCCTGCGCCGCCGTCCCAACGACCAGATGCGGCTGTTCGAACTGTCGAACCTCGCCGCGCGGATGCGCGTGGCGACCCTCGTCACCAACGACGTGCTGTTCCACGAGCCCGGCCGTCGCGTCCTTCAGGATGTCGTCACCTGCATCCGCCATGGCGTCACCATCGACGAGCTGGGCGACCGGCGCGAGCGCCACGCCGACCGCTATCTGAAGCCACCCGACGAGATGCACCGGCTGTTCGGCCGCTATCCCGAAGCGCTGGCCCGGACGCGCGAGATCGTGGAGCGCTGCCGCTTCTCGCTCGACGAACTGGCCTACCAGTATCCCGAAGAGCGCGCCGACCCGGCATTGACGCCGCAGGAGACGCTGGAGAAGCTGACCTGGGAAAGCGCGGCGGAACGCTATCCCGAGGGCGTGCCCGAGGAGGTCCGGGCCACGCTCCGCCACGAGTTGCGCCTGATCGGCAAGCTCGATTACGCCCCGTACTTCCTGACGGTGAATTCCATCGTCCGCTTCGCCCGGTCGCAGGACATCCTGTGCCAGGGGCGCGGCTCGGCCGCCAACTCGGCGGTCTGCTATGTGCTGGGCATCACTTCGATCGATCCGGGCCGCAACGATCTGCTGTTCGAGCGCTTCGTCTCCGAGGCGCGGCGCGAGCCGCCCGACATTGATGTGGATTTCGAGCACGAGCGGCGCGAGATCGTCATGCAATGGGTGTTCGACCATTACGGCCGCACCCATGCGGCGCTCTGCTCGACCGTGATCCGCTATCGCACCAAGGGCGCGCTCAGAGACGTGGGCAAGGCGCTGGGCCTGACCGAGGACCTGATCCGCACCCTGTCGAGCCAGATATGGGGCTGGTCCGAAGAGGGGGTTCAGGACAAGCATGTCGAGGGACTGAACCTCAATCTCGACGACCGCCGTCTCCGGCTCGCCATCGACCTCGCGCGCCAGCTCATGGGCGCGCCGCGCCATCTGTCCCAGCATCCGGGCGGCTTCGTTCTCACCAACGACCGACTGGACGACCTTGTGCCGATCGAGCCGGCGGCGATGGCGGACCGCCAGGTGATCGAGTGGGACAAGGATGACATCGACGCGCTGAAATTCATGAAGGTCGACGTGTTGGCGCTGGGGATGCTGACCTGCGTTAAGCGGAGCCTTGACCTGCTGCGTGAGCACAAGGGCATCGATCTCGACCTCGCCTCCATCCCGGCTGAGGACCCGCGCACCTATGCGATGATCAGGAAGGCGGACACGCTGGGCACTTTCCAGATCGAGTCCCGCGCGCAGATGTCGATGCTGCCGCGCCTCAAGCCCCGCACCTTCTACGATCTCGTGGTTCAGGTGGCGATCGTGCGGCCGGGTCCGATCCAGGGCGACATGGTCCATCCCTATCTGCGCCGCCGCGAAGGGCTGGAGCCGGTCGACTATCCGACCCCCGAGTTGGAACAGGTGCTGGGCAAGACGCTGGGCGTACCGCTGTTTCAGGAACAGGCGATGCGCGTGGCCATGGTCTGCGCCGGCTTCACCGCCGACGAGGCCGACCAACTCAGGAAGTCGATGGCGACATTCAAGCACACCGGCGGGGTCTCGGCGTTCAAGGACAAGCTGGTGGGCGGCATGATCGCGCGCGGCTACACCGCCGAGTTCGCCGACCGGACCTTCTCCCAGCTCGAAGGCTTCGGCTCCTACGGCTTCCCCGAGAGCCACGCGGCGTCCTTCGCCTTGGTCGCCTACGCCTCGGCCTGGCTCAAATGCTGGCACCCGGACATATTCTGCGCGGCGCTGCTCAACAGCCAGCCCATGGGCTTCTATGCGCCCGCGCAGATCGTGCGCGACGCTCGCGACCACGGCGTCGAGGTGCGCCCGGTCTGCGTCAACGCCTCGCGTTGGGACTGCACGCTGGAACCCGACGGGCAAGGCCGGTTCGCGGTCCGGCTGGGCCTGCGCATGGTCAAGAGCCTCGCCAACGCCCATGGCGCGGCGCTGGTGGCGACACGGGCCGAGGAGCCGTTCGCGTCGGCCGATGATCTATGGCGCCGCGCCGCCATCCCCACAGCCGCCCTGGTCGCACTGGCGGAGGCCGACGCCTTTGGTCCCGCCCTGGCGCTCGCGCGGCGTGACGCCCTGTGGGCGATCAAGGCGCTGCGGGACGAATCCCTGCCGCTGTTCGTCGCCGCCGCCGCGCGCGAAGGCGCCGCCGTGCCCGAGATCGCCGAAGCCACGGTGGCGCTGCGGCCCATGACGGCCGGGCGCGAGGTCGTCGAGGACTACGGCCATGTCGGCCTGTCGCTGCGCAGCCACCCGGTCTCGTTCCTGCGCGGCGATCTGGCCCGGCGAAAGATGGTGTCCTGCGGTGAGGCGATGGCGGCGAAGGACGGCCGCTGGCTGGAGGCCGCCGGGCTGGTGCTGGTGCGCCAGCGGCCCGGCTCGGCCAACGGGGTCATGTTCATCACCCTGGAGGACGAAACCGGCATCGCCAATCTCGTGGTGTGGACCAAGGTGTTCGAGACCTACCGCCGCGTGGTGATGTCCAGCAGCATGATCGCCGTCCACGGCCGCATCCAGCGCGAGGGCGAGGTGGTGCATCTGGTCGCGCATCGCCTGATCGACCTGTCGGCGGAGCTGGCCAGCGTAGGGCGGCGTGACCGGCCGTTCCCCTTGCCCGCCGGACGCGGCGATGGCGCGCGCCATGGATCGAGCGGGCCCGATCCGCGCGAGGTTCGAGCGGCGTCGCCGACCACGCCATCGGTCCGCGTCAGGACGCGGGATTTCCGGTAGCAGGCGGACATGAACTGCACGATCCAATCGAGTCTCGCAGTCATAATCGCGTTGGTCACGCCGTCGATCGCCCGCGCGTCGGTCCCGCCGCGCGGTCCGAACGCTGGATCGAAACCCGGCTTTACGGATTTCAATGCGCCGAATTTGAAAGCGCGCAGCGGCCGCAACGTCAAGCGACTGCCTGAAGAGATCGCTATGAACCGATCGTTGGTTTGCCGGGCTGGCCGCAGGAACCATGATCGGGTCGTGATGGCCTGCTCCGGAGCGGTTGGTGGTTCGTCTCAGCGAGGGGGAAAGAGCCGGCGGCAATCCTGCAGGATTGGCTGCCCGGCGCTAAGGCCATGCAAGGCAAGCGGCGCGCGCCAGCGCCGAACCCCGGCCGGTACGCGGGCGTCGGGAATCCAACGGCCCTGAGCGCCGATTACGCCTGGCCAGAGTATCGCGCCTGTGCCAGCTCTGACGGGTATCTGCCAGTAATCCCCGACCCGGTAGACGCCGCCTGGTGAGAATGCGATCTGGATTCCGTCGGCGAGGTCGAGCCAGAGCCAGCGGTCCGGCGTTCCTTCCTCGATGTCTGTCAGGCCGGGCGCATCGCCACGCCCGGCCGACACCCGGTCCCACGACCGGGCGAAGGGCCTGTCCAGACCCGAGTCCCAAAGGGCGCGGACGGCCGAGATGTCGCCGGCCGCCACTGTAAATCGGTTCTGGCCGGCGGGTGCGATCTCGATCAGTTCGCCTTCGCGTCCATCCAACTCCCTGTCGGCGGTGGTCAGTTCGATGACACGCCGACCTTCCAGACGGCCAGCGTCGGCGATGACGAGGTGGTCTCCATCGAGGCCAAGCCACGGCGCGACGACGCCCGCGTTGGTGCGGGACCATTTGAACTGCGCCTCTCCCGCCACGCCGCCGCGATGCACCTCGATGCGGAACAGGCCGTTCTCCATCCCGGTGTAACCCGCAGTGATGCCGTCGCCGAACCCGTCCGAAGGGGCGGCCCTCGCGGCCATGGCCGAAGGCCGATCGTCCAACGCGGTCAGGATCACCATGGCCTGTTGGGACGCGGCGTCAGGATCTTCGAGCACCTCGTCCATGACGAAAGCGGTCTCGATGGCGCGAACCTGCCACACGACCTGCCCGCGGAGCGCCGTTTCAATGCCGTCAAGCGCCGGGTCGGCGATCGCCGGATCAATGAGGGACGTGACGACCCGTTCAAACACCTCAAGATAGAGCAGCGTCACGCGCGACGGTGCATCGCCCCCTGACGCCAGCGGACCGTCATCCGGCATCGGGCGATAGAAGGGCTGCACCTGATAGGGTGCCGGTTGATCGTTCTGCACCAGCAGACCGCCGACATAGTAGCGGCCCGCGCCGATAACGAGCGTTCCATCCTGGGTGAGGCGGATTTCGAACCCCGCGTCGTCCACGGGCCCCCCGTACGGGCCGATCAGGTCGCAGGTCGTGGTGCGCAGCAGATGAAGCAGGACGGCCGTCTGCTCGTTGAACTCGGCGTCGAGCGTCAAGCGGCCCTGTTGGTGCAGGATACGCTGATAGGCCATGTGCGGATCGAAGCTGTCGCGCGAGAAATCGCCCTTCATCGCCTCACTCCCGTCCGCGTGAAATCATCGTTCGCCGGCACGGTGCAACCGGTCGTCATGCCGCCCTTGCGACCTGAACCTCCACGTGCAGGCCGGCGGCGGCGAGCATGTTGACCAGGGTGTCGAGGCTGAACAGATCGATCTTGCCGCGGATGAGGTCGGAGACGCGCGGCTGGGTGACGCCCAAAAGCTTTGCCGCCTGTGACTGGCTCAGCTTTTCATGCTCGATATGATCTTTCAGCGCCCGCATGAGGCTGGAGCGCAGCTTCATGTTCTCGGCCTCCGCAGGGGTCTCCGAGATCGCGTCCCACACGCTGGGGAACCGTTCATTGTTCATGGCCTCAACTCCTGCACCAGATCCCTGTACCGGCGGGTCGCCAGCGCGATGTCTTCCCGGCCCGTCTTCTGCGTCTTCTTCTGGAAGCAATGCAGGACGAACACGGCGTCGGCGAACTTCGCCACATAGATGACCCGGAAGACGCCGCTCGCCTCCCTTATCCTGATCTCGCGAACACCAGGGCCAATGGTGGTCATCGGCTTCCAGTCGTCCGGATCGCGACCGTTCTGCACCTGATCGAGCTGGAAGCCCGCTTCCCGGCGCGCCTCTTCGGGAAAGGCGCGAAGATCGGCAAGCGCGCCGCCCCGAAACTCGACAGGCTTGATGGGGCCGTTCACCGGAAATGCCTATACAAGATTTTGTATAACATCGCAAGTCTACCCCCCTGTATCACGACACCGACGGCCCGCTCCGCCCCCGCCCGATTGTCCAATTGATCCCGTCGCCCTTCATCACGCCGGACACTGATTGGTCCAGATGCCGCTCCAGCACCGGCCGCCACGGGACCAGGGTGAACTCGCGGGACTTTTCGACCAGGGCGTAACGGTCCGAGGCCAGGTCCACCGGCCGCCGATAGATGCCCTCCACGCGGTTGCCGGACTTGCTCTCGACATAGCTCAGTCCCAGCTCATCGGAGAGCTTGCCGGCGACGCGGCTGAGTTCGCGCTGGCGCAAGCGGGTCAGCAGGTTGGCGCGATAAGCCACACGACCCTGTTCTTCGTCGGCCAGTTCCTGGTCGACCAGCCAGCGCTGGCGCAGCACCTTGGCCGCCGCCACCTCGGCTCCGAACCCAACCGCGCGCAGCGGCTCCGGCTGCGCGGAGACCAGCTCGCGATCCAGCCAGGTCGCACCGTCATGACCGGCCTGCCGATCGAGCGGCACGGAGGACAAGGTGTCGACGATCACCGGCGTAGCCCTGGCCCGCTGCGCCTCGAAAGCGGCGGCGCGCTCGATGTGATCGGGGGCGATGGTCCAGGTCCCGTCCGGCTCGCGCTCGACGTCCTGGGTCAGTTTCCGGATCGCTTCCAGTCGCCGGACATGCATCTCGGCGAACGCTTCGGTCGCCGACGGATCATGCCTCAGATGCCGATCGATGCTGTATCGCCCGCCGTTCGCCTCGGCGATCGCCGCCACGGTGCGATCGGCGGCGCGCGCCTGGGTCTGCGTCGGCGCGACGCGCACCACCGCGCCGATGGGGATCATGTCGGTGGCGGCGCCCCGGCCGATATCGACATAGTGGACCCGCCCGTCGGTGGCGTCGACGATCAGGTAGTGGCGATCGTTCATCTCGTCGGACAACCCGCGCTCGACGATCTTGCCGACGATCGGCGTCATGGTCGCGGGATCGGCGATGGCGATGTCGCCCGGCGCGCGCTCCAGACTGTTAGCGCTGAAGGCGCGCTGCAGGGTGCGGATGATGTCGCCGCGCTCGCCCATCCGGCGCAGGGTGTCGTCGAGGCCGCCGGCCAGGGTCCACCGGCCGGCTCCGCGCGCTTCGGCCAGGCCGAGGTCGGCGAGTTTCTTCAGCCGGCCGGCGCGCAGCGTTTGCTGGAACGGATCGGGATCGGCAGCGGTGACGATACGGTCGACGTCCATGTCGCGCAGCAGACGACGATCGATGCCGGTCAGTCGCTCCTGCTCGACCTCGCGCTGAAGCCGGTCCTTGATCTGGACGTCGGTGCGGGGCCCAAGGTCGATCGACACCAACTCGGCGGCGCGTTCGCGCAGACCCGAGGTCAGATACTCCGGCGCGATCACCAGGTCCCGGCCCTGATCGGTCTTGCCGCGCACGACTATATGGATGTGGGGATGCCCCGTGTTGAAATGGTCGACCGCGACCCAATCCAGCTTCGTGCCCAGGTCCTGCTCCATCTGCGCCATCAGCCGGCGGGTCAGGGGTTTCAGGTCTTCATACTCGGAGCCGTCCTCGGGCGAGACGATGAAGCGGAACTGGTGGCGGTCCCCGGCCTGCCGGTCGAGGAAATCGCGGCCATCGATCTTGTCCCGTCCGGCGCCGTAGAGCCTGCCTGGCTCGCCCTCCCGCGTGACCCCGTCGCGCTGGATGTAGCGCAGATGCGCACGTGCGGCGTCGAGGCTCTTGGGCCTGTTCAGCAGGATCAGCCGCGACTTCACGATCACACGGCGCTGGCGCTGGGTGGCGAAGCGATCCCGGCTTCCCAGCATCCGCGCGGCGACCGCGCCCCGCCCGATGCGACTGCCATTGAAACCCTTGCCGACGGGCTTGCCGCCGCCCGCCCGCGCCTGGGCGTGCAGGACGCGCTGGAGGTAGCTGCGCCCGGCCCTGCCACCCCGTGATCGCAGACGGCCGAGACGAGGTTCGAAATCATCTTCGCCGATCATGCCAGCGACTCCGCCATGGCCCCGGATCAGGCCCTCGCGGCAAGAGTTGGCGCGACCGCCGCCTGGGATCAATGAGTCTCGCAGCGGGACCAATCCCATCAATGACTTGGGGCCTGCCTGTCTCGTGGATTGGAGAACAGGCCCGACCTGTCTCCCGAAAAAACGATGTGCAGACAAAGAGTTGGTCTCGTCTGCGGGACCGAACTTCAATCTTGCCTTACGCGAACCCTGCCTGATCCTCAGGGCTTCCAGCGCTTCTCCGCCGTTTCGACCGCCGCCGCCCGCATGCGTCCGGCTCGTTCCGCCGTGTCATAGGCGTCGCGGTTCACGGGTTCGTCGCGCCACCGAAAGAAAGCCATCAGCGTCTCGCTGGTGATGGCGGTGACGGACAGGCGGACACGCCATGCCTCGGCCTCCAGTGCAGCATTTCTGAGAGCTTCGGTCATGTCCATGCGTCTGCGCCAGGCATGTCCCGGCGGTAGAAGGAGGATAGATCGAGGCAAGGACATCGTGAAGCGATGCCAGGAGAAGCCGCTTCCAAGGTGATGCGTCCGCGCTCAGCCGGGGTCCTCCAGCCACGCGCTGAACGTCTCGTCGAGCGCCGCCTGCTGCATCTCCGCTACCTTCAGTTCGGCCTCGATCCGACGGATTTCCTCCGCATCGTTGCAGTTCCAAAGCTCGGCCCGCAGTTCCTGAATGTGCTGATAGAGCGTCATCGTCGTCTCCTTTCTTGCGAGTGACGACGTCGCTTTCCGGGGCGGACCAGGTCGGGTCAGGGATCGCGGAGCGACCGCGTGGCGGCGGCGGGGGAAACGATTTTTCCGGCGCGGCGCGATGTCGGATGTGGGTCGCACACGTTTCATTCGCCGGAAAAATGGTGGGGCCCCGTCGTCCTTGACGCGGCCTGGTCCGCCGCGGACACTTGGCCAAGTCCGAGCAGACAGAGCCTCCCACCACTGGCCGTGGAAGGTGGAGCCTGTGGTTTCAGCCCGCGCTCCGGGGCAGGATCACGCCACCACCGGAGGCGCTATGGCTTCCCCTCGGGAACGCGCCGGACGACGAACAGGCGGCTCGCCTCGGGCGCGTCTGGGGTGCGGTCCGATGACGGGGACCGGACATCCAGCGGAAAGAACAGGGCAGTCCCTGAGAGGATCGCCGGTGGCATCGACGGCTCGGCGGGTGTTCGGGCGAGCTGGGCGATGTAGGCGCGGGTCTCGGCCGGAAGCGGGCGTCCGGTCGCGAGATGCTCGGCGTAGCGCGCCGGACCGGCGTTGTAGGCGGCGAACAGGCCCGGATAGCCGAAGCGTTCGTGCATCGCCTTCAGATAGGCCGTGCCCGCGAGGATATTGTCGCGGGGGGCGTGCGGATCAGGCCCGAGCCCGTGCGCGCTACGCAGTTCGGCGTAGGTCGCGGGCATGACCTGCATCAGTCCCATCGCGCCTGCGCGACTGGTGATCGGCCGCCCGTTCAGGACGGTGCGACCACCACTCTCGGCCTGCATCACGGCGGCGATCCAGGCTTCGGGCACGCCGAACCGGCGCGACGCCTCGGTGATCAGGGGGCGCCAATGTTCGACGGCGGGGGCGACAGGCGGGTCGGACTGCGCCGCGCCCGGAAGCGAGATGCCGACTGTGAGCGCGAGGGCAATGAGTGCGCTTATCTTGTCCATATCGGCCACGCCCGCCCGATGATGGAGGACGCCGGGACCGGCCCGAAATAGCGCCCGTCGAACGACTCCGGCGCGTCCATAAGCAACAGGACTTCGCCCTCTGCGAGCGCGCGGCACCCCCTCCACCAAGGCAGCGGACGGCCTCCACGGTCATGCGACAGGCGCAGGGCGAGTGTGCGGCCGTTGACGGTCATGTCTGGCCCGGCTGCGCAGACGAGGTCGCCTGTCGAGGCGGCGACACGTTTCAGCAGCGGCACGTTGAGGGGCAGGTAACCGCGCTCCGCAGCGAGCCGGCGGACACGTTCCGGCGTCTCGGCGAGCACCATGTCGCCGACCCTGACCGGTTCGCCGGGCGTTATGCGCCACAGGCCGACGGGCGCGCTGGCGGACGGATTCCAGATGAGGCGCGGGACGGGGCGGACTACAAATTCGAGCGCGGCGGCGAAGCCCGTCAGGGCAAGGCCAGCGGCGATGGCCACGAGCCAGCGTCTCGTCCGCACGTGGCGACGCGGACCCGGCGGCTGCCAACGGACCAGGGGCGGGACAGGGCGCTCAGGCATCGGAGTTCCGTTCGCCCGCCCCGGCGTTGTGCACCGACCAGTCGTCGAGATCATCGATGTGATAGCGGACGAAACGGCCGTGGCGGCGAAAGCGCGGGCCTTCGCCCCGGCCGCGCATCTGCTCCAGGGTGTTCCTGTGCAGGCCGACATAGAAGGCGGCCTGGGCGGTGTTGAGAAAGGGGCTGCCTTTCTTCGCGCGCTGGGCGCGGCTGGCGGCGTCGTCATCCATGTCGGCGTCCTCTGGTCGCGCCCGCCAGCAGTGCGGGCGATATGATCCAGAGCGCATCGCGCGCCGCGCGCGGGAGCACGAAAGCGGCTCCCCCCGGCTTTCGTTCGGACGCGGTCGCGCGAAGATATGACGAGGAAAAAAGCCCCCGCGTCGCGCGGCGCGGGGGCGAGGCCGATGGTTCAGTCGGCCGGATTCCAGATCAGGGCGAACACGTCCCCGTCGTCCTGTCCGGCCGCGCGGCCCAGGTTGACGTAGATGCGGCGCGGACCGAACTCCGGGGCGGCGATGGCCAGGGACACATAGTCTTTACCCGATTGCTCGCCGGTCCGGATCCAGCCCGCGCCGAGTTCGACCGGGCCTGACAGAACCCGATAGTCGGGCTGGTTGGGCGCGGATTTGGAGCGGTTGGGGACGATCTCGATATCGGTGCGGATCGAGAGGGTGCGGAGCTGACCCTTGTAGGAGTCCGATTCCGGAGTGTGGGTGACGTAGCCGATGGCAGCCATGGCGTGGTTCCTTTCGCGTGTGCGTCGGGGCCGATCCCCGGCGACAGGCCGACCGTCATGGGCGCGACCGGCCGACCGAACCCGGAAGGGCCGAAGCGTCAGCGCAGGACCGGAGCGAAGGGTTTTTTTGAGCGCAGCGGCCGCGAGGAGCCGCGCCTGCGCGGCGGGGAAAAAGCCCGGGAGCGATGGTTTCGGATCGGCCGGGCCGCCCATAGGTTCAGGCCGTCGATACCCGGGGACGTGCCTCGTGCGCATGCGAGCGGACCCGACCGAGTGCTCGGTGGCGTTCACTCCCACCTTTCAGCAACGGACGGATGCGAGGCAGGTTCGGCGGATTTCGACCTGTTTCCGGCCGGCACCTCAACTGCGCGCCGGTTCGCCCTGACGCTGGACCGAGGGACTGACCGGCCGAGCGCAACACTGGCTGGACCCGCCGGTGCAAGCGGGTCCCGGGCGCAGGTTCAGGCTGCCGGGGCCGCCTTGGGCGTTCGCGGCTTGCGCGCAGGCTTGCCGGACTTGGCGGGCTTCGCCGCCGACGCAGCGACGGGGATTTCGCCCTTTGGTTTGCGACCGAGCCCGATGGTCTTGGCCAGTTCGCTGCGCCGTGCGGAATAGCCCGGTGCGACCATCGGATAGGAGGACGGCAGGCCATAGCGGGCGCGGTACTCATCCGGGGTCAGGCCATGCGCGGTCAGATGCCGCTTCAGGCTGCTGTAGGACTTTCCATCGATCATGGAGACGATATGGTCGGGATCGGCGAGCGACTTTCGCGCCGTGACGGCAGGGTGGAAGGCTTCGACTGTCTCCGTATCGGCCGCCGCGCCCAAGCCGGCGAGAGCCCCATGGACCGTGGCGATCAGGCCGGGGAGTTCGGCCGTACCGACCTTGTTGTGGGAGACGAAGGCGGAGACCAGATCGGCAGTCAGCGCGGTGAGGTCGGTCGTGGTGTCGGGTTTGTCGAGATCGGACATAAACTCTCTTTGCAACACAAGGCAGGCTGCGGCCACGCTAAAGCAATCTCTGGACGCATCAAGGCTGCGGTCGCGACGTCAGCGCCCTCCCTCAGGGGTCCGGCCAGTCGCGCAGCATGACGAGTTGCCCAAGGATTTTCTGGTAGCTGGGGTCGCGCGTGATCGCGCCCGTGTAGCCCGCCCGGCGGATTGCCGCCTCCCGTTCGGTGACTTCGAACGGCTGAAGTCTGGGATCGAAGCTGATCGAAGTGAAGAGCGTGTCCGGATCGATCCGAACCTGCCTGACGCGGGGTGCGGGTTCTTCGCGCCGCCATGCGCGGTCGATCTGGAGAAGCCGCACCTCCTGCTCGTGAGCGAAATATTTCCGCTTCCACAGGAGAGAGTCGGCTCGACCCTGAACGGTGCAGAAGAAGCGGGGTCCATGTTGTCCATTGCAGGCGTTCGCAATGCGCTGCCAGATGTCCCCTTCGTCGAGATACTCGACCTGACCCATCACGACATGGCTGTTCGCGTCATCGGCATGCCACGCTTCCGCCGCCGACAGCAGGCGTCGGACGGTGGTCGTTACGGTCACGCCTTCATCGTCGGGTTGGATGTTGCGGCGACTTTCAGGGTCCAGCCTCACGCGCGAATAGGCCCTGAGCAGGGTGTCCGATCCGGGGTTCAACGACCAGCACTGCGCCCATGCGGGAGCGAGGTAGGCCGACAGCGGCCGCTGTCCCTTTCCAGCTACATGCAGGGTTCCGTCGAGCATGCACAGGGCGCTCGGATCTTCCTGCGGGTCTTCCCACAGTTGCGGCGCGACCAGCCCCATCTGCTTTGACGAGATGGCTTGGATCAGCCGTTCAAGGGGAAAAATCCGCCGGATCGGCCGATCCAGGTCGGGCAGGCGAACGGCGAAGCGGCAGGGATCGCCATCGATCCGGATCAGTTCCATACCCGCTGTCATGAATGCCTTCGCATCGCCTGGCAATCTGGCTGGCCAGCGACCTCCCACGCCGCTCGCTTGATGAAATCGCGCCGCCCGCGAACCCGTCAGGGATGCGGGCGGCGCGATTTTTCCCGCGGGAGAAGGCGGGCGGCGTCACCGCCGCCCGTCCGGATCATGCTGCGATGGCCAGGGGTTCGGCCTGCGGCTGGAGCGCTTGCGCCTCGGCCTCGACCGGGGACGCGGCCTCGGCCTCGGCGGCGGGAGCCGGGCCCGGCGCGGGAAGTCGCCTGATTTTTCTGGCGACCGCCTCCCACAGGGCCAGCGAGGCGAAATCGCGGCCGGTGTAGCGGCCGGGGGGAAAGGCCAGCCATTTCGGCGTCCAGCCTTCGACCTTCTCGCGATTGTTGCCGCCAGCGAGGAAGTCGCGCACGATGCCGATCTGCGTTCTGACCTTGGCGGCGACATTGCCGTTCGCCACAGGCTTCCCGCCCACGTCCTTGAGGAGGGCGTTCGCCACCTGACGGTCGCGGATCAGGCCGAAGAAGGCGTCGTCGGCCTGCCACAGCGCGGCCATGTCGGGCTTCAGGTAGCCGCCTACGGCCTCGACCACGGCCCCGCCCGCCGCAAGGCTTTCACCCATGACGACGGCGGCGACCGCCATCACCTCGACGTCGTCGAGGCTCACCAGCCGGGCGAACAGGTCCACGATGGCGGCCTCGTCGCCGTAGTGACGGGCGATTACCGTCGCGTCGTCGCGGGACCGCCCGAGGCGGGCGAGGACGGCGCGGCGGCGGGCGTCGAACCGGCTGTTGGCCTCGCTGGCCGCGACGCTTTCGGTCACGGGCTCGGACTTCGCCCGCTGGCTCTCGACCTCGACCTTCCACAGCGTCGAGCCGATGATGGCGTGGGCGACCATCAGCCGAAAGGCGATGCCGGGATGGTCGGCAAGGACCGAGCGGACGGCGGCGTGGCGGTGCAGGTCGATATACTGCTGCAAGGCGCTCGTGGTCTCCGGCTTGACCGCCTTGGCGGTCTCCCCGGCCTCGCCATTGGCAGCAGCGCGGGCGCGTCGGGCCTCCTTGGCGGGGAGCCAGCCCTCGTGGACCGCGACCGCGCCATTGGCGGCGACGGTGACATACACCTTCCCGCCCCTGTCCTTGGGGGTCGCCTCATGGTCCCATGAGCGGAAGCGCTCGCCGCTCGCCAGCACCTCGACCTCGCCCCATCCGGCGTCCAGAAGCGCGTCGCGGCGGGCGGCCACGGCTTCGTTCTGCGCGGTCCAGAACTGGTCCGGGTCGGCGAAATAGCCGTCCTCGCCGAACAGGTTGACGACGATCTGTCCGGGATAGGCGGCAAGGTCGAACAGGGCCACGGCAGTCGAGATCGACTGGCCGCCGAACAGCCACGCCTTCAACCGCTCGCCGGTCGGGGCGCGCTGCGCGGGGTCGTCCACCATGGCAAGCCAGTCCTTCTGCTGCGACTTGGTGGCGAGCGTCAGGCTGCGGACGGTGGCGACGTCGATGTCGCCCTGAGCGTAGAGGGCGCGGATACGCGGCAGGAGGTTGCCGAGCGCCATCACCTTGTGGACATAGGCTTCGGTGAGCCCGAAGGTCCGCGACACGTCCTCGACCGTGCGGCCCTCGCGGCGGATCAGGCGGGTGAAGGTTTCCCACCGGCTGACCTCATCGGGATCGAGCCGGGCGAGGTTCTCGATCAGCGAGGCTTCCAGCGCCGCTGCGTCGTCGCCCGGCTCCATGATGGCGCAGGGCAGCGGCTCGACCTCCCCGCCGTCCTCGAGGATGGCGCGGACGGCGAAGTAGCGGCGGCGTCCGGCGACGATCTCGAAGGTCTCGCCCTCGCCGGAGGGACGCACGAGAAGGGGCGTGAGGACGCCCCGTTCGCGCACGGACGGCAGGATGTCGGACACGTCCGGGGCCTTCCTGTCGTGGCGCATGTTCAGCTTGGAGATGCTGAGCTTGCCAATGTCGATGTTTGCGAGTTGCATGATGGTCTGCTCCTTTGGGAGTGGACCGGCCCCGTCCGCCTGATCCGGCAAGAGACGTCGGGCGGGGCCGGGTTTGCGCGGAAAGAGCCGCGCGCTCATCCGCCGCCGGGATCGGCGGTCGGAATCTCGGGATCGATGGTCGGGACAGTCATGACGCAGGGCCGTGCGGGAGGCTGTGCAGCAGGCCGATGGCCTGCATGATCGAGCCGGTGCGGCGGGCTGCGTCGGCATAGATCGAGATCGGCAGCCGCCCTTCAAAATACCGGTCGCGCTCGATACCGAGGCAGAACGGCAGCCGGACCGACGCCAGTTCGGACAGGCTGAACGATCCGAGTTCGGGACAGCCGAAGCCGAGGTCGGCGAGGCCGAACAGGGTGTCGCCGTCCGGGTCCAGTTCGGTCGCCAGCCATGTGGCAGCGCCGACGGGATTGAAGAACTTCACCACGGGAGACGGGTCGGGCTCGCGACGGCCGTCGCGCCGGGCGGCATGGCCTGCCTCGGCGTTGGCGAGGAGGCGCGCCCGCAAATCGGGGGTCAGCAGCCTCATGCCGCGATCCTTTCGTGGCTGGGCTGGGAAGCGAGGGGCGCGGCGGCCGGGACGGCTTCGTTCTCGGGCGGGCCGTCGAAGGCCAGCAGGAAGTCGGCGGCCTTGCTGGCCTGACTGGCGGCGCGGAAGATGGCGCGGTTGTCCTCGCGAAGGACTTCAAGCCATGCGGCGAGATAGTCGGCGTGGCGGACGGTCGGGATGACGCTGTTCCCCGCGCAGACGAAGGCCGAACCCATTTCCGCGACCAGTTCCTCCCGCGCATAGGGGTGCGAGCCCATGCGGCCGGACAGGTCGCGGGCCAGCCTTGAGGGGTGGCCGGTCCAGTGGGTCAGTTCGTGGAAGCAGGTGCGATAATAGTTGATCTGGTCGCGGAAGGCGGGCTGCGGCGGGACCTGAATGAAGTCGGCGGACGGGACATAGAAGGCCTTGTCTCCCCCGATGCGGAAGTCCGCGCCGGTCGCGGCGATCAGCCGTTCGGCGGCGGGGACGATCTCGCGTCCGGGAAGCGGCGCGGGTTCGGGGGCGAGGCCGTCCAGTCCTTCGCATTGGGCAAGGTTGAAGACGGTGAAGCGTTTGAGGAAGGGGACGACGCGGGCGTCCTCGCCGGTCTCGCGGGCGCGCGCCTTCTCGGCATCGGGGGTGAAGCGGTCGGCATAGACGACGGTGGTGCCGCGCTCGCCCTTCCTGACGCACCCGCCTGCCGCCAGCGCCTGTTTGAACGTCAGCCAGCCCTGCGAGGGATAGCCGCGCGCGATGACCGCGCCCCAGAGCATGAGGATGTTGACGCCTGAATAGCGCCGTCCGGTGAGGGCGTTTCTCGGGAGGCCGGGTCCGGCCGCGCCTGCGCGTCCCCACGGCTGAACCCAGGGGAAACGGCCCGCCTCAAGCTCGGCGATGATGCTTGCCGTCACCTCGTCATAGAGGTTGGCGCGGGGTTCGGCGGGGGCCGAAACCCCCTCTCCGCCCTTTCCACGGGCGCGACGGCTGGGGTTGGAACGCATGGCTGTCCTCCTTTCCCGCCCAAAAGCCACATGGCCTTCCCCGGAAGCGGGGGGTGGGCGGCGACTGCGACCGTCCGGACGCGCCCCAGAAGGCAGGGGTCACCCCGACGGGGCCGGAACGTCAGTGGAGGAGCCGGCCACGGGCCGGCTTGGCGCATGCCGGGGCGCGTCCAGAAGGGCGCGCCGGCCACAACCCGCGCCCCGGGGAGGCCCACAGGAAACGCCATCGCGCGGCAGCGCGATGACCGCAAAGGGGGGCGTTGCGGGGGGCAAAGCGACCCCGCTCGAAGGGGTAGCTGGAGCCCACGCGGGCTCCAGCTCAGGGGAAGGCTTTCCCCTCCTGATTTCGATCAGAAGCCGCCGAACCGTCAGCGGCTCACGACGATAGTCAGCTTCGTCGCCCTAGTCGGCGGGGTGTGCTGCCTGGCGCAAAGACATGCTAGCGCGGGCCTGTGCATGACAAGGCGGAAGCGAGGACCGAATGGGCAGGGCGAAGGCGTGGATGCTGGAACAATGGGAACGCGGCTATAGCGACGCGGACGGCGATATCTGCGCCGGATGCGTGTCGGAGCCTGTGCTCGCCGAATGGATTGGGGCCAACCTGACGGCTCACAGCTGTTCGTTCTGCGGAACTGAATCCCATGAAGCGGTCGCCGCCAGCTTTGACGATTTCGTGGGGGTGGTGCTGGCCGGAATCTCGTTCGACTGGAACCATCCCGACAGCGAGGGCATCATGTATGTCTCGGCCGAAGGCGGCTACCAGGCGCCGGTGACGGACACATGGGAGGTCCTCGGCGACTACGGAATCAGCGAGAAGGACGATGTCATCGATGCGCTTGCCGATTCCATCGACACGGATGGCTGGGTCGAGCGGGAGTTCTATCGCGGCAGCGACAGTCAGCGGCTCGTGTGGGGCTGGGACAGATTCAAGGCGTTCACCAAGAACGATACGCGATACTTCTTCCTGAAACGGGAACCTCGCGACGACGATGAACTGACCCCGGCCGAGATGCTGAGCCAGATCGCCAAGATGATCAGGTCCGAGCTGGGCGGCCATGGACTTGTCAAAAGCCTCGAGCCCGAGACCGAACTGATCCGGATCCGCATTGACGGCGTCGGACATGGTGGGGCGGCGGCGATCGGCGCGCCGCCGGCCGAGTTCGCAACCCAGTCCAACCGGATGAGTCCGGCGGGTATCCCGATGTTCTATGGCGCGTTCGATGCGGCGACCGCCACGGCGGAGACCTTTGACCCGCAAGCGCATGCGGGTCAGGTCCTGTCGATCGGGAGTTTCAGGCCGCTCCGGGCGCTCAGGGTGCTCGACCTGGCCGAACTGCCCGACGTCCCGAGCGTCTTCGAGCCCGCCGGCCGCGACCTGATCCATACGCTGCGCTTCCTTCGGGCCTTCGCCCGCGACATCGCCAAGCCGATCGCCCGCGATGGTCGCGAGCATATCGAATATGTGCCGACGCAGATCGTCACCGAGTATTTTCGACGTGTCTTCCGCACCGCCGAGGGCCATGCGCTGGACGGGATCATCTATCGCAGTTCGCGAAATCCGTCGGGCCGCGCCTTCGTCCTGTTCTGCGAGAACAGGCAGTGCATCGATGAGGGTGTGGCGGTGCGCCCCGAACATCTGCTGAAGTTGGTAAGCGTCACGCATCAGGCCGCCGGCGACGACGACGGCGTTCCGGCGGACGGGTAGATGGTCACAGGGCGCAACGTGTCGGCCGACCGGATTTCCCAAGCGTCCCGGAGCTTGCGGAGCATTGTTATATGCCGCGTCCCGTTCGCTGTGCTATGCTCTTCTCAGTTGTGGAAACGGGGGGCAAGCCATGTCCAACAACTATGCGGGTCTGCGCGCGACCTTCAGGCGCGACAAGGCGGCCGGGAAGCGGTGCGCCGAACGTCTGATCGCGATGCGCAGGAGCCTGGCGCCGCTGAGGAAGCGCAACAGCAAGAGCAGTCTGCTGCTGGCGACCTGGAACATCCGCGATTTCGATTCCAACAAATTCGGTTTCGGGCCGCGCCTGCCGGAGAGTTTCTACTATCTGGCCGAGATCGTCGCCTGTTTCGATCTGGTGGCGCTGCAGGAGGTCAACCGGGATTTGAGCGCGCTGGAAACGCTCGTTCGGATCCTGGGACGGGACTGGGACTATATCGTCACCGATGCGACGGAGGGTTCGGGCGGCAACGAGGAACGCATGGCCTTCCTCTATCGCCGGGACAAGGTCTGGTTCCGCAAGATCGCCGGCGAGGTGGTCCTGCCCGAGGGTCAGCTCGTGGTCTCGCCCAAGACGGTGAAGCCACCGAGCGATCAGCCGGATGCGCAACCCGTCGTCACGGAGGCCAGGCAGCAGTTCGCGCGAACGCCCTTCCTGGTGGCCTTTCAGGCAGGCTGGTTCCGGTTCAGCCTGTGCACGGTGCACATCTACTACGGTCGGGATTCCGGCGAACAGCTGCAGCGCCGCATCGCCGAGATCGAACGTCTGGTCGAGTTCTTCGCCAAGCGGCAGGACAGGGAGGCCAAGGCCGAGGGCGCCGGAAAAGCCCAGGCGGAGAACTACATCCTGCTCGGTGACTTCAACGTGGTCAGCCCTGAGCACAAGACCATGGCGGCGTTGAAGTCCAACGACTTCGAGGTTCCAGCTCCGATCGACGGTGCCAAGGTCCGCAAGGACAAGGACCATTTCTACGATCAGATCGCGGTCCGGGTGAAGGATCCGCGGTTCCGCGTGGTGACCGGCGGCATGGTGGACATGTTCGCCGAGGTCTTTCGCGACACTGACGAGGATCGCGCGATCTATGCGTCGCTGGCCCCCAAGAGCGATCCCGAGACGGACCCCAAGTACAAGGCGAAGACGCCTGAGGCGCTCTATCGCAAATGGCGGACCTGGCAGATGTCGGATCATTCGCCCTTGTGGATCGAGATCGAGACGGATTTCGCCGACGACTATCTGCAGACGATCACGACCGAGGCCTGACATTCGGGAGCTTTCGCATGACCACCCCCGTTGACGAACCGGAACAACTCCCTGTCGCCATCCTCAATGAGGATGCGGAGACGCCTTTCATCCGACTGGCCGAAGCGCTCGAGGCGCAGGCGAGTCCGTTTGCGCGTGCCGACGAACTGCCGACCTCCCTTCTGTTCCAGGCGGCTGCGGCCTTGCGCGTGGCGGCGACCTTGGCCGGACAGGACCAGTGTCGAATGGAGGCGCCCTACAAGCGCATGTATCGAATCCGCGAGCCGAGCGGAGACGTCATTCTCACCTGCGAGCATGCGCCGCCCCATCGGACCAAGCTCTGATGTCCGGTCGGCTGATCCTGGCGCTGCCGGCGTTCCTCATCGCCATCCTGGGGGTGGCGCTGGCGTTGGCGATCAGGGCCGTCGGATGGCCGTGTGCAGCCGGCATCGCGGCGGCGATCTGGGGCCTGGGCTGGGCGGCAGGGCAGGTTGCGAAGCGCTGTCTCCCGCAACGCCCCCGCTGGGCGATTGCCGCCTTTACGGTCTGGACGCTCTGCCCCGGAATCGCGGCCGCGGCTGCGATCGCCATCATCGTCCACATGAACGCCGTCTTCGATCCCGACGCCATCGGCATGCCCGCGCTCGACAAGGAGATGACCAGGACCTTCTTCGGCGCCATCGCCGCGCTCTTCACCGCCATGTTCATCAAGCTGATGGACGATGCGGATGAGGAGGTAGTCGGCAAGAGGGTGCAGTCTGTGTTCCACGAGACCTTCATCGACAGTCAGAAGCAGGTTCCGGCCGGCGCCTATCCCGTGATCCTCGGTCATAGCCCGGTTGAGAAGTGGGTGTTCGAGGACGCACCGGAGGGCGTTGAAGGATGGGGATGGCGCGCGCGCTGGCGAAGAGCAGAGGAGATCGCCACAGCCATGGCGGACCCTGAGGAGCAGGCGCGCGTCCGATCCTACAGGCAGTCGAAGCCGATAGCCCCGACGCAAGGTGACACCCCCATCGCAGACGCGCAGGCAATCCAGCCGCCCCCTCCAGCGGACTGACCCCAGTCGCACCACGCGCGCCCCTCTCATTCTGTCGGTCGTGGCGCGAGCGATCGTTGTCGCCTCATGACAGCCTGGCCCCGGCAGCGATCGAGGTCGACGCTCGCACGACGCGTTCGGTCCGGGCGACCGCTCAGGGGATGAGCACCGCCGCGCGTTCGAACCGTCCGGCGCACAGGTCGTCCAGCGTGGTTGAAGCGGCCAACATGCGGGCCTCCCAGCAGCCTCTCGATTTGTGCCGTCAGCTCGCGAGTGAGGCGATGGAAACGGTCATGTCCAGCTTGAATCCATCCGGTTCAAAGCGTCGCTCTACTGTGCCGCCGCTCAGGCCCATCTTGATCAATCGCGTGCCGAATCCGATCCGTCTGGGTTTTTCGACGGGAGGACCCCCGCTCTCCCGCCAATGGAGCGCCAGTTCGTCGGGCTCAACGGCCCAGGAGATGCCGACGGTTCCCCCCGATACCGACAGGGCGCCATATTTGACGGCGTTTGTCGCGAGTTCATGCAAAAGCAGGGCGAGCGAAACAGCGGCACGTGATCCGATCTTCAAATCCGGTCCCTCGACCCGAATCTGATCGCCGTTGTCGTGAGGTTCTACGGCGCCCCGTACCACCTGCAGGAAGGATACCGCCGACCAGCTCTGGCGAACGAGGACATCATGCGCTTTCCCCAACGCGCCGAGTCGCTGGCCAAATGAGGCCAGCGCTTCCTCGTCCGTAAGGCCCTGCAGGGTCTGGGAGGCGATCGCCTGCACCAGGGCCAGGGTATTGCCGAGACGATGCGCCAGTTCCTGGTTCGCGAGCGCGAGGTCGGCCTGGGCGCGTACCTTGCCCGTCGTCTCGATCACGGTGTCGAGCATGCCGGCAACGCTGCCGTCGGCGCGCCGCAGCGGACTGTAGCAGAAGGTGAACCAGGCATCTTCTGGAATGCCAGATCGGTCGACGCAGAGCCGGAAATCCTCAATATAGGTCGATTCACCTGCATAGGCCTTGTCCACGATCGGGCCGATCTCATCCCAGACTTCCGCCCAGACTTCGGAAAACGGTCTGCCCAGCGCCTCGGGCTTCCCGCCGAGGATCGGCAGAAAGGCATCATTGTGGATGGTGATGAGATCCGGTCCCCACACGATGGCCTTGGGGAAGTGGGAATCGAGAATCTGCCGGACGATGATCTTCAGTTCGGCGGGCCACGCCTCGCGCGGTCCAAGAGGCGTCGAACTCCAGTCAAAGGCGTCGACACGTGCGCGCATCGCGCTCCGGTCCGACGGATCTAACGCGAATCCGCCGCTCGGGTTGAGACTTGGCTCCTCCGCGACGCCCAAGGTCAAATCATCTGGCTCTCGATGCATAAGGTTTGCTTTCCAGGACGGGAGATAACCGCTTCATTTCGCCCGCTTATACTGAGCAGTGGAGTTAATCGCCCTCGACAATTGACAGTAATAAATTATTAGATCTCCATAAAAGTCTCATCGCTCGCCCGAACGGCGGAGCGCCCAGATTAGCAGGCTTCAGCGGAGGGCGCGACGAGCAATCGTCCGTCGGAAACTGCCCAAGGAAGACCCGCTTGGCCGGCCCGCTACGACAATCGAGGCGACGAGGCATGGGGGCGATCTCTGCGCCGATGAGGGTGTTGTGAGGCCAGCGTTTATTTGCGGCGCTGATCGGCCGCCGGGTTTGGTGATGGCGGGACTGTCGCGCTTGAGTCAGTTTCAAGTAACGGCACCTGGCCGCGGGTAAAGCGCCACCAAGCCAAGGCACCATAGCCAAGGATGAGGAAGGTGAGGTTTAGCACCTCCCGGATCTGTTCGCCAAGGCTGGCGCCCATTTGATTGAGACCGACCATTAGATGGATGCCGGCGGTCGTAGGCAAGAGGCGGGCGAGGAGCGCCAGCCAGGCCGGCGTCGCTTCCGCCGGCCAGGAAAGACCCGCGAGGAAGAAGATGACGAGCGACGTGCCCATCCACAACTGCAGGGGCCGTTCCCGCGTCCGGAAGAAGCTGGCCAGCGCGAGCGCCGCGGCTACCGTTGCAGCCACGAACAGGCTGCCGCCCACGATCAGGGCTCCGGGAGAAGCGCCGCCGCGAGGATAGTCCTGAAACCAGAACACAAACCCCGCATAATAAGCAACGTCGGCCCAGCCAATCACGAAGAACGCTAGAGCAATTCCGACAAGGGTGCGCGAGGGCAGACGAAAGCGTCCCAGTGTCTCGCGCAGGGTGGCGGCGAGCATCGTCAGGCCCATCAGCAGTGTCTGGTGAATGATGAGGAAGCCGACGCCGGGAAAGACAGTGCTACCATAGCCCTCGCGCGTGTTGAAAAGCGGGCGGGGAACGAGCGATAGGGCGGGCCCGACGGGTGCGCCCTGCATCATCGCCTGATCGATTGCCGCCTCCGCTGCAATGACGGTGATTGCAAGTCCGGCGCCGGAGAGTGCGGTGCTGCTCCTGAGCAGATAGGCGCCATTGCCATAGAGCGCGACAGTGCCTTGTGCGCCGGTCAGGATATTCCGCTCAAAACCCTGTGGAATGATTATGACGGCGCCAGCGCCTGTCGTCTGTAACCAGTGCTCCGCATCTTGGGGCGAGGGCAGCCGGGCTGCAAGCTCTGCTTGCTGAAGCGCCTGTTCCGCGTCAGCACCAATGGCACAGATTTGAGGTTGTGATTTAAGGAGGGTTGGGGCTTCGTCGTAGTGACGAAGGAACGAAGATGAAGCCCCAAC
>QFPK01000192.1 GCA_003248865.1 Sphingomonas sp. | reverse complement strand
GGCCTGGCCTCCCCGCTGGAAGGATACGCCCGTGTGGCTGACCGATGCGCCCGAGCAGGCACCCGAAGGCCGCCAGGTGCTGATCAACCTGGGGCAGTCCATTCCTTCGGGCATCGAGCGCTTCGAGCGGTTTTTCGATGTCGTGTCCACCGAGCCGGATGACCGCCAACTGGGCCGCCAGCGCTGGCGTGAGTACGAGGCCAAGGGCTGGACAGTCAAGGCGCATCTGGCGCAGGAGTAAGCCCCGATGAGCCAGCCCCCACGCCCCGCGCCGTCGCATGTGCCGACCCTCACCGAGGTGATCGAGATCCCGGAGGCATTGCCGACGCCGGTGCAGCCGACGCCGGGTGTCGTCGAGGCCTTGGCGTCGGAGCCAGCGTCGACCTGGATGGCGCCGGCAGCAGCCGACAGCGCTCAGCCGGCAGAGGCCGTGGACATCCCCGCGCCGCTTGTAGCCGTTGCCGTGCCCGCCCCGGTGCCATTGGCGGTGCCGCCGGTGATGCCCGTCGTGACGGCGCCGGTAGCAGCACCCGCCGCGCCTGTATCTGTTCCTGAACCCTTGCCCATACCGGCTTCACTGTTGAAGCCCGCGCTGGCACCCGTGCCACCCTTGTCATCGCCTGCGCCGACACCCGTACCCGCGCCGCTGACACCGGCACGCGGCGCTTCCGGCGTGGACGAGGCCGCCATGGCGCAGCGCGTGTTCAGCGAGGTGCAGCGCCAGATCGACGGCATGCTGGAGTACCGCCTGCGCGAGGCACTCACCCCGATCCTGGCGCGCACCGCCGAATCCCTGGTGCGCGAATTGCGACAGGAACTCTCCAAGACCATGCGCGACGTGGTGTCGCGCGCCGTGGCCCAGGAAGTGGCGCGCCAGCGCAGCCGTTCCTGAACCGTCATTCCCTTTCACCCACACAAGCAAGAGGCAGACAGACATGAAAGCGAACTTCCCGAACATGGCGCCCCTGGCGCTGGCCCTGGTTGCCGCTGCGGCGACCATGC
>QFPK01000191.1 GCA_003248865.1 Sphingomonas sp. | reverse complement strand
GTCGCGTAATGGGCCACCGGCGTGGTCGCCAGCATATGGTCCAGCTTGTCGGCCGAGGTGGAACGCAGCACGTCGGGCATCAGCTGCGTGCCGGCGCGGCTGTCGCGGTATTCGCGGCCACGGATGACCATGAACCCGCCGGGGCGCAGCAGCGGCTCGGTGGTGAGGATGTAATCCTGCTCGTTGCCGTCGCGCTGGCGGATGGGGAACACGATGCGATCCGCCGTGCCGCTGTAAATGGACGCCATGATGCGTTCGCGGTCGGTCTTGCGCACGCCGCCCTGTTCGAACAGGCCTTCGAGCGCCTGCGAATCGGAATAGGCGATGTGGGGGAACAGGTCGCGCAGACCATCGTTCGCATACACGATGGTGCCGTTGCGCTTGGCGAAGATGCAGAAGCTGGAACCCAGCGCTGCCGCCTGCGCGAACAGCATGTTCTGGTATTCGGTGGACATGACGAGGTCGAGGTTCTGCTGCTTGTGGAACACCACGTAGAAGCACAGCACCGACACCACGCCCATGGAGATGAAGCCCGCCACGGCGCGGCCGCCCACCACACCGGGGGCGAAGCTGAGAATGAAGATGAGCGCGATGGCGATGCTGAACGCCATGATGACGTTCCACACCTGCTTACGCCGCTCGCGTGGCACAAAATCCATTTGCGAGGGGTTGTTCTTATCGGATTCGATGTAGCGCATATGGGGCCTCTTTGGCCGCCAGATTAGGGCTTGCAGGGCGGTTCGCAAGCAAAAAGGCGCGCCATGCCGCCTGCTGCGGCCTATTTTTTGCGCGGCGGCATCTGAAGTGTCATTTTGCCAGCCCCGCCGCCCGGTGCGCCACCGCCGGGCTTCTGTGGGGTCTTGCCCTTGATTTTGTACACGTAGCCGATGACCTTTGCCACGGCGGCATAATGCTCCACGGGGATCTCGTCGTCGATCTCGGTGGTGTCGTACAGCACGCGGGCGAGGGGCGGATTCCGTACGATGGGGATCTTGTTCTTGGT
>QFPK01000190.1 GCA_003248865.1 Sphingomonas sp. | reverse complement strand
CAAATGCCTGATGTCCGTACTGGTCGTATTTCGCCTTCTTTTGAGGGTCGCTCAAAACTTCATAAGCTTCTGCCGCTTTCTTAAAATTTTCTTCTGCTTCCTTATTTCCCGGATTCTTATCAGGATGGAATTCTATTGCTTTCTTTCGGTATGCCTTTTTGATTGCAGCAGCATCTGCAGATTTTGAAATTCCTAATATTTCGTAAAAATCTTGTTTCATTTTTTCATTTTTAGCATTGAAATGCTGTAGGGTTTTCTACAGCATGACGAGTCATTACTGTCCGATTACCACTTTAGGGAAACGGATAATTTTGTCGCCCAATTTATATCCTTTCTCTACAACATCAACAATCTTGCCTTTCAAATCGGCAGAAGGTGCAGGGATTTGTGTAATTGCCTCTGCAAAATCAGGGTCAAATGAATCACCTGCTTTTACTTCAACTCTTTCAAGCCCCTTTGATGCCAAAGTTGTTCTTAGTTTCTCGTGAATCAATTCAACACCTTTTAGAAGGTTTTCGTCACCGGATTTCGAAATTTCAACCTGAGCCCTGTCAAAATCATCCAAAACAGGCAATAATGCCAGAAGAACTTCCTGATTGGCCGTTTTGAATAAATCAATTCGTTCTTTTGCAGTTCTTCTTTTATAATTTTCGAATTCTGCAAAAAGACGGATAAACTTGTCTTTTTCGGCTGCCAAATCCTGGGTCAGTTGCTCTTCAACGCTTAATTCTTCAACAATTAACTGCTCTCCATTTGCGTTAGCTTCTAAAGTTGCGTCATCGATTTCCTGCTCTTTGTCTTGATTTTCAGCATTCATAGTATTTTTACTTTTAAATATATTCTTAATTTTCATTTTCTGCTTTTCAAGGGATTGCAAAAGTACTGCCAATTGTTTTAAAATGTCAAATTGTCACGCTTTTTTTCTCATTTAGGAAAACCAAAAACCCTCAAAACATTTTGATTTTAATATAATTTTAAGATATTTTTGACTTGAATTTGATATG
>QFPK01000189.1 GCA_003248865.1 Sphingomonas sp. | reverse complement strand
GAGGCAACTGGCTTTGGAATTACCAGTTTGTTGACGGTATAGGAACTATTTTATCACAAATGGACCGACGTACAAAAAACACTTCAAAAATGGGCGAATCTGTGCAAGAACTGGAACAATTCTACAAAGAATTCGAGCAGGAGTTTACTTTGTTTTTTAAGGAACTTCGGGAATTCGTAGCCGAGAAAATTAAAACTTTATAATACTTTTATCAATAAAATTTTAACAAAAGGCTTATTTTAGCGATTCTTAATCGTAATTTTTCCAAAAGAAAAAATGTCAGCCAAAAAAGCACCTAAAATAAAAGTATTTTTCAGAAACATTTTCCGGCAAATTGAAACCTTGTTTTTTTTGTTCAAGAATTTCCTTTCTGAAAGGCATTTTATTTATTTATCCTGTGTTATCGTAGGGATTTCCTGTGCTTTTGCCGTAATTGTGCTGAAAGGTTTTGCGCACTCCGTTTTTGTATTTGCCACCTATGTGAACGGTTATTTAAAACTGCCTTACATCAATAGTATCCTTCCCATCATAGGAATCCTGCTAACGGTTTTTGTTGTCAAAAACGTATTGGATGGAAGTTTAGAAAAGGGAAGTTCCAGAATATTGTATGCTGTTGCAAAAAAGGGCGGAATACTGCCCAAAAAGCAAATGTATGCGCAGATAATCACCAGTTCCTTAACGGTAGGTTTGGGTGGTTCTGCAGGATTAGAGTCACCAATTACAATTACCGGAGCTGCTTTTGGTTCTAACTTTGCCCAAAAATACAGACTCTCGCAAAAAGACAGGATTCTATTGCTTGCCTGTGGTGTGGCTTCCGGTATTGCGGCTGCCTTTAACGCTCCTATTGCCGGAGTATTATTTGCTATTGAGGTAGTATTGACCGATGTGGCCATTACGGCTTTTATTCCGATTATGATTTCTGCAGCCACAGGAGCTTTGGTTTCAACCATCGTTTTAAACGAAGACGTACTTTTGTCTTTCAAGCAGCAACAGACATTTGATTATC
>QFPK01000188.1 GCA_003248865.1 Sphingomonas sp. | reverse complement strand
TGTAAAAGCACCAATTTCGCAGTTGCCCAAAACTTTTGCTCCCGGCGATATTTCTGCAAATTCGCCAATTTTACAGTCATGGTGGACACTCGCATAAGCATTGATCAATACGCCGTTTCCAATAAAAGTGTCTGCAGATACAAATGCAAAAGGCATGATGTTCAGTCCTTTTCCCAAAACGGCACTTTTGCTCACAACAGCGTTTTTGGCTATTGCTGAAACAGGGTTGCCATTGTATTCTAAAAACAGGTTATAAACTTCGTTCCTGCTAAAAGGATTGCCAAGTCCTAAGATAAAATCGGGATTTTTTTTGAGTTGGGACCGGGCTTGTTCGGTAGTTTTTAGAATCGGATATGAGAATAAAGAATCTTCAAGGTCGGCACTAACGTTGTCAAAAAAATAAAACGAATCGGGTGCATCGATGGTTAAAACATCGAAAACTTCCTTAGCATGACCTTTTGCTCCAATAATTATCATATGTTTTGATTGATTATAGAAGTAATTTTTTCTAAATCTTCTGTTTTTAATCCCACATACAAAGGAAGGCACATTACCCTTTTTGAAACAGATTCCGAAACGGGCATTTCGGTATTTTTTATAAAATTAACCGTATTCAGGGATGGATAAAAATACCTTCTTGGGAAAATCTGATTCTCGTTTAATGCCTTTTGTACTCTTAACAGCGTTTCTTCAGAATCCAGAATTATAGGATAATAGCTGTAATTCCATTTGGTGTTTTCCCTGATTTTCAAGCCTTGCAGATTGGAAAAATTTAAATTGGCATTATAAAAATCGACCACTTTTTTTCGTTCGGCGATAATGGTATCGATATAAGGCAAAACAGCCAGACCCATAGCAGATTGAAGTTCTGAAATTTTAGCATTGATTCCTAAACCATGAAAATCCAAAGGTCCGTTGTGTCCGAAATTATGGCTGTAATATAATTTATGAAAAAGTTCTTTGTCTTTACAGAAAAGGGCTCCGCCTTCACCCGTATGGAACAATTT
>QFPK01000187.1 GCA_003248865.1 Sphingomonas sp. | reverse complement strand
TCGTTTGTTTATTATGGGTATAACTTTCATCATCTGTTGACATTAAACAGGGGACTTCTGTGAATCCCAACTCTTTTAAAATTTCAAAGCGCATGTGGCCATCAAGTAGAGAATACATCTGTTTCTCACCTGGTATTTCAAAAATAGATAATGGTTCAATAATACCTACTTCAATAATTGAAGCTTTGATTTGCTTATACTTTCTAGCATATCGATTATGTTCAGCTAAAAATTTAGTTACTAATATTTTTTCAGTTGGGATATATAATGGTTCTAAATTAAATGCGATTTTTATTTGTTTCATGATATGACCTGACTTAAAGTATTTGTTCATTAATATATTGAGGGAGGCTATCCAATGATTCAGCACGTAATAGAGTGGAAAAATGCTCGTCTTTCCTTAGACGCATTAATGCCCCTGTAATAAATGCCAGTTTTTGCTGATTGTGCTCTGATTTTTTGACAGCGATTTGTTGTCGTTGAACTTCTTTTTGATAGGACCTTACTATATCGTTTGAAGATACTTTATTATTTGATTGATATTGTCCATAGCCAAGACTTTTACTTGAATTTTGTCTGCAATCAATAACTTTTTTTGCATGTAGAAGTTGATTTCCCTTTAATTCGCCTGATTCATAAGCTTCTTGTAATGCAATTTGCATATCTAAATTACTATTTGCTGTTTTACTTATTGTAATAGCTACACTTAAAGGAATACGTTTTTGTTCGACTGCATACAGTAAGCGTTCTTCTCCATTCTTTAATAGGGTAATAATGCCCTTAATGTAGTCAGGGGTTAATCCCGTTTTTTGTGCAATTGTATATTTGTCATAACCTAGATCTGATAATCTTTCAATACTGCTCAGTAGATCCAACGCTCGATGCTGCTTTCTTGCAATATTCTCTACAAGACTCATGATTAAAGCTTCTTCTTCATTAACATTAATAATTCTTGCAGGAATCGCTATTTCTCCAAGAGCTTTAAAGGCTTTTATTCGTCCTTCACCAC
>QFPK01000026.1 GCA_003248865.1 Sphingomonas sp. | reverse complement strand
GGAGCCGTCCTTAGGGCCGGTGATCGGGCCGCGCTACGGCTTCAGAGTGCTCTAAAACCTCTTGTCCCAGACTCTAAAAGGTCTTGTCGCGCTTCAGCGCCGCAGGCAGTGAACCCGTCCGTCAGCCCGACCTCACCGATTGACCTACTCATGTGGGTGCAGGGGCCACGGGCTCCTGCCGGGGGAGTTTGAGGGGGCAGAGCCCCCTCAATCCGGATCTATGATGTGGTTCTCCAAGTCCACGCTCGCGTCCACTTCGGAGATGGTCCACCCGCGCACCGACGCGCCGACCTCGTGCACCGCCTCGCGGTCGCCGCTGATCAGATAGTGCCATGCGGGCAGCGGGCGGCCTTCGTCCACGCGGCGGTAGGCGCAGGTGCCGGGCAGCCAGTCCAGCTGGCCGACCAGTTCGGGGCGCAGTTGCACGCAGTCGGGCACGAAGGCGCGGCGGTTGCGATAGTCGGAGCAGCGGCCGGAGTGGCGGTCGAGCAGGCGGCAGGCGACGTTGGTGCGGTAAATCCCCCCGGTTTCCTCGTCTTCCAGCTTGTGGAGGCAGCATTTGCCGCAGCCGTCGCACAGGGCTTCCCATTCGGCGCGATTCATCTCCCGCAGAGAGTAGCGTTCCCAGAAGCGTTCGCGGAGCCGGTCAGCCAACGAAGCGCTCCAGCATGTCGGCGATTGTCTGGGGGGTGGCGGTGGAGCCGGCGATGAATTCGACCGGGCGGCCTTCGGGATCCATCAGGTAGATGATGGCGAGGTGATCGAAGGTGTAGGCGTCCGGCACGGTGCCGGGCACTTTCGAGGCGTAGACGCGATATTCCTTCAGCACGGAGTCGATTTCGGGCCGGGTGCCTGTAAGTCCCACGAGTCGCGGGTGGAACTGATCGGTGAATTCGCTGAGCGCTGCCGGTGTGTCCCGCTCTGGGTCCACGGTGATGAAGAGGGGTTGCACCTTTGCGGCTGCCGCGGGGTTTTTCGCTTCGAACAGTTTCAGCCCGGCGGCGAGCTTGGCGGTGTCGGTGGGGCAGACATCGGGGCAGTAGGTGAAACCGAAATACATCAAGCGCCACAGCCCCTTGTAGCTGTCGGAGGTGACTTTGGCGCCGGTTTCGTCTGTGAGGGTGAAGGGGCCGCCGACGGCAGAGCCGGTGAGATTTCCTTTCGGGGCATCGCTGGCCGGGCGCAGCAGGAACAGGGCGGCGCCGGCCAGGGCCGCCACTGCCAGCAGGATCATCGGCAGGGCAGAAAATTTGCGGCTGCCGGTTTCGGGTTGCTTGCTGTTCATGCGCGGCACATATCCGCTATCCAATCGGGATGCGAGCAGCGTGCGACATCGAGGATATGAGATGAACGGATTGAGGAGCAGGGCCGGGCTGGTGATCGCAGCCGTTGCGCTTGCGTTGGCGGCGCCGGCGGCCGCGCAATTCTCGGATGGCTATAATTTCCTGAAGGCGGTGCGTGACAAGGATGTGAATAAGGCGAAGGGCTTTATCGACAAGCCCGGCTCCACCATCATCAACGCCCGTGATGGCGACAATGGCGACACAGCGCTGATTATCGCCATCAAGCGGCGGGACACGCCATGGATGGGGTTCCTGCTGCAGAATGGCGCGGATGCCAATCTTGCGGATCGCGAGGGCAATACGCCGCTGAGCGTGGCCGCTATGAATGCCTTTCCGGATGGCGTGCGCGTGCTGCTTGCCGTTCGCGCGAAGGTGGATGACAGCAATTCCCGTGGGGAAACGCCGCTGATCAAGGCTGTGCATATGCGCGATGCCACTTCGGTGCAGTATCTATTGAACGCTGGTGCCGATCCGGATCGCACCGACAATCTGGCCGGTATGTCAGCGCGGGAATATGCGGCGCGCGATATCCGCAACGGCCCGATCGCCAAGCTGCTGGCCGAGGCGCCCAAAAAGGGTGAGAAAAAGTCCATGGGCCCCAGCCTGTGACCATTGAACGGCAGCTGAGCTTCCAACAGCTTTTGACCGTCCGGGGGTGAATCCGCCGCGCGAACTGCCGGAGCTCGATCGTCCCGGCGTCGGGGTGTTGACGCTTGTGCGCCTGCGCTGGGCCGCCATTACCGGCCAGTTGATGGCATTGTGCGTGGTCGGGCTCGGCATGGGCTATTCCGTGCCATGGCTACCGGCGCTCACCGCCATTGGCGCATCCGTCGCGCTCAATCTGTCGTTGTCCTCGCTCCACCGCAGCGGTCAGAGGCTCGACGGCTGGGGTGCACTCGCCCATCTCGGCTATGATCTGGTTCAACTGGCGGTTCTGCTGTACCTGACAGGCGGGCTCGACAACCCCTTCGCGCTGCTGCTGCTCGTACCGGTCACCATTTCGGCGACACTGTTTTCTGCCAAGGCCACCACTGCACTGCTGATGTTCGCACTGGGCCTGCTGCTCGGGCTCTGGCGCTGGCATTTGCCGTTGCCCTGCCCTCCGGGGGAGGTGATGCGCCTGCCCGCCACCTACAGTTTCGGCATGTTGGCTGCCATCGCACTCGGCATGACCTTCCTGACCGTCTACGCGTGGCTGGTTTCTGCCGAGGCACGACGCCGGCAGTCTGCCCTTGTCGCCACCCAGGCCGCGCTGGAACGGGAAACGCGCATGGGCGCGCTGGGGGCGCTGGCGGCCGCCGCAGCACACGAACTTGGCGGCCCGCTGGGCACCATCACCTTGATCGCGCGCGATCTCGAGGATTCGCTTGGTGAGGATCCGCAATATGCACAGGATATCCGCCTGCTCCTGCAGGAAACGCGCCGCTGCCGGGAAATTCTGACCGGGATCGCTGTCCGTGCAGAAGCTGACGATCCCTTTCCCAAAGTCGCCCTCCCTGTGCTGCTTCGCGAGGTTGCAGCCGGTTTCGAACAGGCGCGGGTACCCGTTCACATCGCAACGCCCTGGGACGTGGGTGGCGGCCCGGTGGTGCGGCGCGGGCCAGAGCTGCTGCACGGGCTTGCCAATATCGTTTCCAACGCCGTGCGTCATGCGGGCACGGCAGTGGAGATCAACGCCGACGCCGATGATGCCGAAATTCGGCTTTCGATTGTCGACGACGGCTCGGGTTTCCCGGCCGCCCTGCTGCCGAAGTTGGGGGAGCCTTTTCTCGGCCCAAGCGTCTCGCGGTCGGGCTCCACCGGTCTCGGCATCTTCATTGCCACCACGCTTCTGGAACGCACGGGCGCCCGCCTGTCATTCTCGAACCGCGCTTCTGGGGGCGCACGGATAGACATTCGCTGGCGACGCCCCGATATCGAGGCGGATTCGGCCCCGGCAGGCCCCGGCACAGGAGACCAGACAGCGCGATGAGCGAGACGGCAGCCACAACCTCCGACGACGAGCCCTTCGCGCACGGGCTGCTGCTGCTGGCGGACGACGACAGCAGCTTCCGCCAGCGGCTTGCCGTCACGCTGGGGCGGCGCGGCTTCGATGTGCGCGCCGCCGGCAGCGCGGCAGAGGCACGGCAGCTGATGCGGCAGGTCGAACCCGAATATGCGGTGCTCGACCTCCGGCTGGGCGACGGCAATGGCCTCGATCTCGTCGCAGAGCTGCGGGCACAGCATCCCGAAACTCGCGTGGTCATCCTCACCGGCTATGGCAATCTCGCCACCGCAGTCGCCGCCGTGAAGGAAGGCGCTATCGATTATCTGGCGAAACCCGTGGACCCGGACGATCTGGTGAATGCCCTGATCACGCCGGCCGGGGAGCGCCCCGAACCGCCCTCCGAACCAATGAGCGCAGACCGGGTGCGCTGGGAACACATCCAGCGCGTCTACGAACTGTGCGACCGCAATGTGTCCGAAACCGCCCGCCGCCTGAAGATGCACCGGCGGACATTGCAGCGGATATTGGCGAAGCGGTCGCCGCGTTAGGCTGGGTTTGATGCCTGCGGTGCTTGCTTGTTGCTTCTCCACCGCCTCTCCCCGCAACCCGCAGGTTGGATTCGCTTCGCGCAGCGGCTAGTCAGGGCGCCATGCTGGCAGGGAAGCGCATTCTTCTAATCATTGGCGGCGGGATCGCGGCCTATAAGTCGCTGGAGCTGATCCGGGAGATCCGGCGCGCGGGCGCCAGCGTCACGCCCGTGCTGACAAAAGGTGGGCAGCAGTTTGTGACGCCGTTGTCGGCGGCCGCGCTGGCGGAGAACAAGGCCTATACTGATCTGTTCGACCTGACGGACGAGGCGGAGATGGGGCATATCCAGCTGTCGCGCTCGGCCGATCTGCTGCTGGTCTGCCCCGGCACGGCCGATCTGATTGCGAAGATGGCGGCTGGGCTGGCGGACGATCTGGCGACCACGGTGCTGCTGGCGACAGACACGCCGGTGATGGTGGCGCCGGCGATGAATGTGCGGATGTGGGGCCATGCCGCGACGCGGGCCAATGTGGCCATGTTGCGGGCGCGCGGCGTGACTGTGCTGGAGCCGGACGAAGGGCCGATGGCCTGTGGGGAATTTGGCCCCGGGCGGTTGCCGGAAGTATCGCGGATCGTGGCGGCTGTGGCTGGCCAGTTCGCGGATGGTCCTTTGAAGGGGCGCCATATTCTTGTGACGGCGGGGCCGACGCATGAGGCGATCGATCCTGTGCGCTATATCGCCAACCGGTCGTCCGGGAAGCAGGGCTATGCGCTGGCGGGGGCGTTGGCGGCGCTGGGGGCGCGGGTTACGCTGGTGTCCGGCCCTGTTGCCTTGCAGACGCCGCCGGGCGTGACGCGCATCGATGTCGAATCCGCGCGCGAGATGGCGGCGGCGGTGGAGGCTGCCTTGCCGGCCGACGCCGCCGTGATGGTGGCCGCCGTGGCGGATTGGGCGGTCGAGCCGACGCCGCGGAAGATCAAGAAGGGCGCGGGCGGGCCGCCCGTGCTGAAGCTGCATGAGAACCCGGACATTCTGGCCACGGTGTCACGCCATGCCCGGCGACCGAAGCTGGTGGTGGGCTTCGCGGCGGAAACCAACGATGTGATCGCCCACGCGCAGGCCAAGCTGGCGAAGAAGGGCTGCGACCTGATCGTGGCCAATGACGTGTCGGGCGATGTGATGGGCGGGGATCGCAACCTTGTGCATCTCGTCTCCGCGTCTGGCGTGGAAAGTCTGGCCGAGGGCAGCAAGGATGAGGTGGCGCGGCTGCTGGCGGCGCGGATCGCGGGGTTGTTGAATGGCTGATGTTGAGATCGTGCGGATGCCGCACGCTGCCGATCTGGCGTTGCCCGCCTATGCGACGGACGGTGCGGCCGGCATGGATGTGCTGGCGGCGGTGGAGGAGGATTTCCTGCTGCCGCCCGGTGCGCGCGCCGCGATCCCGACCGGGCTGACGATGGCGGTGCCGCCGGGCCATGAGATGCAGGTCCGCGCCCGCTCGGGCCTCGCGCTGCGCGAAGGCCTTGCCGTGCTGAACGCGCCCGGCACCATCGACAGCGATTATCGCGGGGAAGTGAAGATCATCCTCGCCAATCTGGGCGACGGCAGCTTCACCATCACGCGCGGCATGCGCATCGCCCAGCTGGTGCTGGCGCCCTATGTCCGCGCCCGATGGGCGGAGGTGCAGGCGCTGGACGAAACCGCGCGCGGCGAAGGCGGCTTCGGCTCGACAGGCAGGTTATGATCGGCTTTTGGCCGATCGGCGGCCGCCCCTGATGTTCTCCGACGAGGAGCTCGACCGCTATCAGCGCCACATCGTGCTGAAAGAGGTCGGCGGGGAAGGGCAGCGGAAGTTCAAGGCCGCCACCATTGCGGTGGTTGGCGCGGGCGGGCTCGGCAGCCCATGCCTGCAATATCTGGCGGCTGCCGGAGTGGGGCAGATCAGCCTGATCGACGACGATGTCGTCAGCCTCTCCAACCTCCAGCGGCAAACGCTGTTCACCACCGCCGATGTCGGCCGCCCCAAGGCCGAAGTCGCCGCCGAGCGGCTGCAGGCGCTGAACCCCCATGTCGTGATCGAGCCAATCCGCACCCGCCTCACCGCGGAAACTGCTGCACCACTGCTGGCGCAGCACGACGTGATCGCAGACGGCTGCGACAACTTCCGCACCCGCAGCGACGTCAATCGCGCCGCCGTCGCACTGGGCATCCCGCTGGTCTCCGCCGCCATCGGGCCATTCGAAGGCCAGCTGGGCGTGTTCGCCGGCCATCTGCCGGATCAGCCCTGCTACGCCTGTTTCGCCGGTCTGCCGGAGGATGTGCCCGGCACCAGCTGCGCCGACATCGGCGTGCTGGGCGCCATGGCCGGGCTTGTCGGGGCAGCTCAGGCGATGGACGTGCTGCGCCTGATCGCTGGATTCGGCGACAGCCGCATCGGGACGCTGTGGCTGATCGAGGGGCTGAGCATGGAAAGCCGCAGTATCCGGGTGCGGAAGGATCCGGGGTGTCCGGTGTGCGGCGCGGGCTGAGTTTTTTGCCTCCGGCGGGCAGGGAAATGATTTCCCTGCACCCTCTAAGTTGGCGTTGCGCGCTACTTTGATGTCGCACGCGTTACTTGGTTTGATTGCCTGCGGCGCTGGAGCTTGCTCGCGCCGCAGGCAGTAAACCTCTGCGTCAGCGCAACCTCGCCGAGTGACCTACTAATGTGGGTGCAGGGAGATCATCTCCCCGCCGGGTTCCAAGGGCAGAGCCCTTGGAGTCTTTCATGGCCATCACCTGACGGCGATGGCAGGCTCAGCTCTTCTCCACGCTGCTCTGCCGCAGCAGCGGGTTGGTCCAGGCATAGGCGGCCAGCAGCAGCAGTCCCACTGCGCTCAGCCAGTAGGGCAGTTCGGGCTTCAGCTCGTAGAGGCCGATTCCGATTGCGGGGGCCAGGATGAAGCAGGCGCCGTTCACGGCCGTTACCGCGCCGGCCACGCCGCCCTGTTCGTGCCGCGACACCGCCAGCGAAGAGCCTGCGGTGAAGCCGGGCCGGGCGAAGCCGAAGCCTGCGGAGGCGACGGCGAAGGCCAGCACCAGTGCATGGAAATCCGGCGCGAAGGCGATTCCGGCCACGCCGGCTGCCCCGATCAGGCTGCCCCAGCGCATGAGTTGCGAGGGGGAGAGGTCCATCAGGCGGATGATGCCCCATTGCGCCAGCAGCGTGGCGCCCGCGCCTGCCATGAAGGCGATGGAGATCAGCTGGGTGGCGTGCAGGCCGACGTCTCCTGAAACCCGGTCCATGATGAAGAAGCCGATCGCCTGCCCGGTGGCGGCCTGGAGAGAGCCGGCGGCGAAGCCGAAGATCATGAAGGGTTTGATGCGGGCATCCGTCACCCGCATCCGCTCGCGGCGGCCGGTGCTGGTGCTCTCCTCTGCGGCCATTGCGGTGGCGCCGGTGGGCATGCCGCCGATGGAGGGCATGGTCGCTTCGGCCCCGCCGGTTGTGCGCAGCGGGTCGGGGCTGTCATCCGGCAGGCCCAGTTGCAGCCAGATCACCACGCCAAGTGCGATCAGCGCGAAGGCGAACATCGGGCCGGCGAGCCCGACCCGGGGCAGGATGAAGATCGGCGCGAAGGCCGGGCCCAGGATGGTGCCCAGCCCGAAGGCGGAGGCCAGCACGGCGAGCGAGGCGGTGCGATCCGCCGGCGAGGTGCGGGCCGCCACATAAGCCTGCGCCGCCGGGTTCGCCGCCGAGCCGAAGATGCCGAACAGGCCGCGCGCCATCGTGAACAGCGCAAAGGTGACGAGCGGTGCCAGCACCCCCCGGATGCCCAGCAGGATCACGCTTGCGCACAGCAGCATCGAAACGCCGAATCCCGCCACGCCCTGCTGCATCAGCCGCCGCCTGCCGCGCCGGTCTGACTGGCGCGCCCAATAGGGGGCGCTGAAGGTCCAGAACAGCGCCGACAGCGAGAAGATCACCGCGATCGCCATGTCCGGAATGCCGATTTCGCGCCCGATCACCGGCATCACCGATTGCAGCGCGGTATTGCCCGCCGCCGTCACCAGCAGGGCCGCGAACACCAGCGCAAAATGGGCGCGCGGCAGATTATGAGGCGCAGCAGACACAAACCCTCGCTAGGATGGTTAGCATTGGAATGCACCTCTTTGGGGAGATAGATTGATGTACCGACTGCACTATTGGCCGACGCCGAACGGGCACAAGGTCACGCTGTTTCTGGAAGAATCCGGCCTGCCCTACGAAATCGCGCCGGTGAACATCCGCACCGGAGACCAGTTCCGGCCCGATTATCTGAAGATCGCCCCCAACAACCGCATGCCCGCGCTGGAGGATGTGACCGACGGCGTGCACCTGTTCGAATCCGGCGCCATCCTGCTGTATCTGGCGGACAAGCACGGCCAGTTCATCGCCCCGCCCAGCCAGGCGCAGAAGCGCGCCGACGTGCTGCAGTGGCTGTTCTGGCAGATGGCGGGGCTGGGGCCGATGATGGGCCAGGCCGGGCACTTCCGCAATTACGCGCCCGAAAAGCTGCCCTACGCCATCGATCGCTACACCAACGAATCGCTGCGGCTGCTCTCCGTGGCGGACAGGCAGTTGGCCGACAATGAGTATCTGGCCGGCGACAGCTACTCCATCGCGGACATGGCCGCCTATCCCTGGGCCAGGGCCGGCGCGCTGGTGCTGGGAGACGCGCCCGGCCTGCCGAACCTGCAACGCTGGCTGGCCGCCATCGCCGAACGCCCGGCGACGGTGCGCGCCTATGCCATCGCCGACGAAGCGCGGTTCAAGACGCCGGAGATGACGGAGGAGCAGAAGAAGGCGCTGTTCCAACAGGGCGCGCAGACGGTGAAGGGGTAGCGGGGGTTTTTGCCTCCGGCGGGCAGGGAAATGATTTCCCTGCACCCTCTAAGTTGGCGTTGTGCGCTACTTCGGTGCCGCGCGTGTGACTTCGTTTGATTGCCTGCGGCGCTTGGGCTTGCTGGCGCCGCAGGCAGTAAACCTGCCCATCAGCACAACCTCGACGAATGGCCTACTAATGTGGGTGCAGGGAGATCATCTCCCTGCCGGGGGAGTTTGAGGGGGCAGAGCCCTCTCAACTCTGCGCTATCCGTGCAGCTCCAGCTGCAGCGCCTGCGCGGCGAGGACTGCCTGTGTGCGGTTCATCACGTTCATCTTGCGCATCAGCGCCGTCATATGGCCTTTCACCGTGGCCTCGGAGATGTCGAGTTCCCAGGCGATCTGCTTGTTGAGCTTGCCCTTCAGCACGCCCATCAGAACCTTCAGCTGGGTGGGGGTCAGGCTGGCGATGCGGCCTGCCATGTCTTCGAGGTCGGCGTCTGGGCCTTCTACGGCCTCCGGGTCCGGATCGGCCTCGCCGCGCAGCGCCCGGGCGACGGCGGCTTCGATTTCGGGGAGGTCGGTGGATTTGGAGAGGAAGCCGATGGCGCCCCAGGCGCGTACCTGCGGGGCTGCTGCGCGGGCATCTGCCGCGGAGATCACGAGGATCGGGGTGTCGGGCCGTTCGGCATGGACCAGAGCGACACCCGAGCAGCCTTCGGCGCCGGGCATGCGGAGGTCGAGCAGGATCAGGTCCGGAGCGGGTTCTGCCCGCACCGCTTCAAGCGCCTGATCCAGCGTTCCGGCTTCCCGGATTGCGGCAGACGGGGCCACCCCCTGCACGGCCACCCGGAGGGCGGCACGGAACATGGGGTGGTCGTCGGCTATGACGACATGGGTCATGCCGCCTTATCGGTGGCTCCCGCGCGATTGGCAACAAGGTCTGCAACAACAGTGGGATCGGCGAGCGTGCTGATGTCGCCGAGGTTGGAGACATCATTCTCCGCGATCTTGCGCAGGATGCGGCGCATGATCTTGCCGGAGCGGGTTTTCGGCAGGCCGGGGGCGAACTGGATCACGTCTGGTGTGGCGATCGGGCCGATTTCCTTGCGCACCCATTGCACCAGTTCGCGGCGGAGCGCTTCCGACGGAGTGTCGTTGGCGTTCAGCGTGACATAGGCATAGATGCCCTGCCCCTTCAGATCGTGCGGGTAGCCGACGACTGCGGCTTCAGCGACCTTGGCATGGGCGACGAGCGCGCTTTCCACTTCCGCAGTGCCCATGCGGTGGCCCGAGACGTTGATGACGTCATCCACCCGGCCGGTGATCCAGTAATAGCCGTCGGCGTCGCGGCGGCAGCCGTCTCCGGTGAAATATTTGCCGCGATAGGTGGTGAAATAGGTTTCGAAGAAGCGGCGGTGATCGCCCCACACGGTGCGCATCTGGCCGGGCCAGCTGCGGGTGAGCACGAGATTCCCTTCGGTCGCGCCTTCCAGCACATTGCCTTCGCCATCCACCAGCTGCGCTTCCACGCCGAACATCGGGAAGCTGGCGGAGCCGGGCTTCAGCGCGGTTGCGCCGGGCAGCGGGGTGATCATGGCGCCGCCGGTTTCCGTCTGCCACCAGGTGTCGACGATGGGGCAGCGGTTTTCGCCGACGACGCGGTGATACCATTCCCAGGCTTCCGGGTTGATCGGCTCGCCGACGGAGCCCAGCAGGCGCAGGGAAGCGCGGCTGGTCTTCGTGACCCAGTCGTCGCCTTCGCGCATGAGGGCGCGTAGCGCGGTGGGCGCGGCGTAGAAGATATCAACCTTGTACTTGTCGATGATGGTCCAGAAGCGGCTGAAATCCGGGAAGTTCGGCACCCCTTCGTACATCAGCGTGGTGGCACCGTTGGCGAGCGAGCCGTAGACCACATAGGAGTGGCCCGTGACCCAGCCCACGTCGGCCGCGCACCAGAAGATCTCGCCGGGGCGGTAATCGAACACATAGTCGTGCGTCATCGACACCCAGGTGAGATAGCCGCCCGTGGTGTGCAGCACGCCCTTGGGCTTGCCGGTGGAGCCTGACGTATAGAGGATGAAGAGAGGGTCTTCCGCGCTCAGCACTTCGGCCGTGCAGTCGGGCGACTGGGCGGCGACCAGCTCTTCGTAGGCGATGTCGCGGCCGTCTTCCATCCAGACGCCGGCGCCGGTGCGCTTCACCACCACCACCTTTTCGACGGTGGGGCCGTGCAGCAGCTTCAGCGCTTCATCGACATTGGCCTTCAGCGGCACGACCTTGCCGCCGCGAAGCCCTTCGTCGGCGGTGATGATCAGGCGGGAATCGCAATCCTGCACCCGGTTGGCGATCGAATCGGGCGAGAAGCCGCCGAACACCACGGAGTGGATGGCGCCGATTCGCGCGCAGGCCAGCATGGCGATGGCCGCTTCGGGGATCATCGGCAGGTAGATGGTGACGCGGTCGCCCTTGCGGACGCCCAGCGACTTCAGCCCGTTTGCGAGCCGGCAGACGGCTTCGTGCAGCTGGGCGTAGGTGATGATCCGGCCTTCATCACCTGGGCTGTCTGGCTCCCAGATGATGGCGGGCTGGTCGCCGCGCTCGGCCAGATGCCGATCGATGCAGTTGGCGGAGACGTTCAGCTGGCCATCTTCGAACCATTTGATTCCAAAGGTGGCTTCGTCATAGCTGCATTCGGAAACCTTGGTGAAGGGCGTGATCCAGTCCAGCCGCTGGGCCTCGCGGCGCCAGAAGGCATCGGGGTTGTCCAGGCTCTCGCGATAGAGTTCCTGATAGCGCTCCTTGTTGATCTTGGCGCGCTCGGCCCACTCCGCGGGCACGGGATAGACATGTTCGCTCATCCGAAAATCTCCCCAATGGCGGGGCGCCGACTCCCACGGCACGCACCCGGCATGTTTGCGTGGAAGCTAGCGCCAATCGCGCGGCAGGGGGAGCCCCGACCTTTGTCGGGAATCTTTTTGCGCGGCGCCCTTTGCATGCAGCATCGGACCCGACCTTTGTCGCACAAGACTTTCGGCGGGCTGTTTCTGCGACCCGTTCAGCCGCGATGATCCAGCCTGCCCGAAAGCCGGTTGGGAGAGCCGGCGCGGGCGGGGAGTGCCGCCATGTCTGTATGCCACATCAGCCCAGTGCTGCTGTCTGCCACTGCGCTGCTGTCTGCCGCCTTGCCCAGTGCACCGGTGGCTGCGCAAAGCAACACCGCAGATATCGAAAAGCGGCTATCCGCAATGGAAGCCGAAATCGATCGGCTCAAGGCTGATCTCGCTGCAGCAAGGGCTGCAGCAATCCCAGCGGTGGCTGCGGCTCCAGTCGCGGAACCAGCGCTGGAAACGCGCGTGGCCGTGCTGGAGGAAAAGGCGGCGAAGCCGCCTGCAGATGGTTTTAAATCCGGAAGCATGACCTTGAAAATCGGCGGTTATGTAAAGTTGTGGTCTGCTGTGTCGCGCTACTCTGCTGGAACCACCAATCCGGGCCAACTTCTCAGTGATTTCTATCTGCCGCAGCAAATCCCCGTGGGCGGCGAGGCGACCACCCACACCAACATGCATGTGAAGGAAAGCCGCTTTTCTCTCACCGGTTCCAAACCGGTTGGAGAGAGGACGGTTGGGGTCTACGCGGAGATCGACTTCCTGACCGCGCAAGGAACCCAAGGCTCCGAGCGGACCACCAACGGCTACAATCCGGCGCTCCGGCGAGCGTTTTTCACCCTGACCGGCAAGTCTGGCCAGCTGCTGATCGGGCAGGAGTGGACGACCTTCCAGAATGTGGGGGCGCTGCCGGAAACGACGGATTTCGTCGGCCCGACGGAGGGCTCAACGTTCGGCCGACAACCGATGCTGCGCTACACGGCCTATTTGTCGCCGAAGGTTCAGCTTGCTGTGGCGCTGGAGAATTCGGAGTCGGCCACTATCTCGCCCGCCTCCGCCGCGCTGGTCGAGAATGATGACGACCGGCTGCCGGATCTGACGACAAAGCTGACATTGAAGCCCGGCAAGGCGGAGCTGACTCTGGCCGGCGTACTGCACGAGGTGCGTGTCGTGAACGACGCCGGAGACAGCGATAACAAGCTGGGTTTCGGTCTGTCGGGTGCGGGCAAAATCGCCTTCGGGCCAGACGGTCGCCATGATGTCAGATTCATGCTGAGCTATGGGCAGGGGATCGGCCATTATCTTGGCCTGAACTTTGGGCCTGATGCGGTGCTGGTTGGCACGGATCTGTCCACGGTGGGCGTTATCGCGGGCTTTGCCTCCATCAAGTTCGGCTGGACACCCACGGTTCGGTCCACCTTCATGGCGAGTTTCCAGGACGTGGACTACCCTGACGTGCTGGTCCCGCTGGCCGCCAACAAGTCGGCGTGGAGTGTGGCGGGCAACCTGTTCTGGTCCCCGCTAAAAGCCTTCGATCTGGGCATCGAATATCGCCATGGCGAACGCGAGATCGTCTCCGGCGCGAAGGGTAAGCTCGATCGCCTCGAGCTTGCCGCGAAATACAGCTTCTGATCCACTGAATCGCAATGAGGGAGAGAGAGATGACACCGCCAACCGCAGATGCTCTCGACGACCCGGGGGCTCTTCCGAAACATCATGAGCCAACCCAGAGTGAGCGCAAGGTGATCCTCGCCTCGTCGCTCGGCACGGTCTTCGAATGGTATGATTTCTATCTGTACGGCCTTCTGGCCACCATCATCACCGCCCAGTTCTTTTCGGGCGTGAATGAAACCACCGGCTTTATCTTCGCTCTGGGCGCCTTCGCCGCGGGCTTCGCGGTGCGGCCGTTCGGGGCGCTGGTGTTCGGCCGATTGGGCGACATGGTGGGGCGCAAATACACCTTCCTTGTCACCATGGGGCTGATGGGTGTCGCCACCTTCTGCGTGGGGGTGCTGCCAAACTATGCCGCCATCGGCGTTGCCGCGCCCATCATCCTGGTGCTGTTGCGCATGATGCAGGGCCTGGCGCTGGGCGGCGAATATGGCGGTGCCGCCACCTATGTCGCCGAGCATGCGCCCAACAACAAGCGCGGGCTCTTCACCAGCTTCATCCAGACCACCGCGACGCTGGGCCTGTTCCTGGCGCTGCTGGTGGTGATCGGCACCCGCTTCATCGTGGGCGAGGATGCTTTCAAGGAGTGGGGCTGGCGGGTTCCGTTCCTGGTTTCCGTGCTGCTGCTGGGCGTTTCGTTGTGGATCCGCATGCAGCTGGAGGAAAGCCCGGTCTTCAAGAAGATGAAGGAAGAGGGCACCACCTCCAAGAAGCCGCTTACCGAAGCATTTGGGCAGTGGGCGAACCTGAAGGTCGTGCTGATCGCGCTGTTCGGGGCCGTCACCGGCCAGGCCGTGATCTGGTATACCGGGCAGTTCTATGCGCTGTTCTACCTTGAGAAGATGATGCGCGTGGATGGCGCGACCACGAACATCCTGATCGCCATCGCGCTCGCCATCGGTACGCCCTTTTTCGTGATCTTCGGCTGGCTGTCTGACAGGATCGGTCGCAAGCCGATCATTCTGGCGGGCCTGTTGCTGGCAGCGCTCACCTACTTCCCGCTGTTCAACGCGCTGGAGCGCTATGGCAATCCGGCGATGGCCGAAGCCAGGTTGTCCGCGCCTGTCACAGTGTCGGCCGATCCCGCCACCTGCTCGGTGCAGTTCGATCCGGTGGGCAAGACCAAGTTCGACACCAGCGGTTGCGACGTTGCCAAGAGCTTCCTGGCCAAGGCGGGGATCTCGTACAACAATGTCGAGACGGGCGGCACCGGCAGGACTGCCACGGTAAAGATCGGCGACCGCACCATCGCTATCGCTGACCCTTCGCTGTTGTCCGGGCATGACCGCAAGGCAGCCATTGCCGCGTTCGGGGACGAGACCAAGGTGGCTTTGTCGACGGCGGGCTATCCTGAAAAAGCCGACCCTGCCGCGATGAACAAGCCGATGATGGTGCTGATCCTGACAATCATGGTGCTCTATGTGACCATGGTCTATGGCCCCATCGCCGCGCTGCTGGTGGAACTGTTCCCCACCCGCATCCGCTACTCGGCGATGTCCCTGCCCTATCACATCGGCAATGGCTGGTTCGGCGGCTTCCTGCCCACCATCGCCTTCGCCATGGTGGCGGCAACCGGGGATATCAGTTTCGGCCTTTGGTATCCGATCCTGGTCGCCGGCCTGACCTTTGTGATCGGCCTGCTGTTCCTGCCGGAAACCTTCCGGCGCAACATCGACGACTGAGACCCGGCGAAAGCCGATCTATTGCGGGGGCCGTCGTGCAGACGGCCCCCGTTTTCTTTGCTGCGGACAGGCGCTGGTGCGTGAAGCCCTCCTCTCCTTACATCGCCGAAATACCGCCATCGATGTACAGTTCCGCGCCTGTCACGAAACGGGCTTCGTCTGAACAGAGGTAGACGGCGCCCCATGCCACGTCGTCGGGCTCGCCGATCACGCCCAGAGGAACCTGGCGGCCGAGCTTGGCCTTTACATCTTCCTTGGTGAGGCCGGCGCCCTGGAAATTGTCGAGGATGGGGGTGTCCATGAAGGTGGGGTGGATGGAGTTGCAGGTGATGGCGTCTTTTTTCGAGGCGCAGTGCAGGGCGACCGACTTTGTGAGGTGGCGCACGCCGGCCTTGGCGCTGTTGTAGGCGGCCATCCGGCCGGAGGCGATGATGCCGGCGATGGAGGAGATGTTGAGGATGGAGCCCCGGCTGCCTTCGGCGCGGGTAGTTTCGCGGATCAGCGGGATGGCGTGCTTACAGCCGAGGAACACGCCGTCGAGATCAATGGCATGGACGAGGCGCCAGTCATCGAGGCTGGTGTCTTCCACGCTGCCCGGGGTGCCGATGCCGGCGTTGTTGACGAGGATGTGGAGCCCGCCGAAGACGCGCTTTGCCTCTGCGATTGCCGCGATCCATTGTGTTTCGCTGGTGACATCATGGGCGAAGCCGGCGGCGTTGGGACCGATGGCGGCGGCGGCGGCGATCGCCCCTTCGCCGTTCAGGTCTGTGAGCAGCACGCGGGCGCCTTCGCCCGCGAAGCGTTCGGCCATGCGCTTGCCCAGCCCGGATGCGGCCCCGGTGACGAGCGCGATCTTGCCTTCCAGACGTGCCACGATGCTGAATCCTCTTCGCGTTCCGATGTCGGTGCAAGGCGCTTGCCGGGCCTGGTTTCAATTGGTGGACTGGCAGTATAAAGAGGTTCGCGGCCATCGTGCCGCAACTGGCTGGCCTGTTAACGGCGAATTTCGTGTCTCTGCAGCAACAGTCTGATCTGCAAAGCGAAATTGTGCATCGCAGCAAAGGTTGAACCTTTGCCGGGACGGGCCTAGCTAACCGATCAATCAGTGGCCGCTGTGGAGGGTGCGCCGCGATTTTAATGGACTTTGGGAGAGATCATGCGTTCCACCCTACTTGCGTCTGTGGCGTTGCTGTGCGCCATGCCTGTTGCTGCTCAGGACGAGCAGTCCACCGTTCAGGATGACGGTCTGGGAGGCCCAGACATCATCATCACGGCCACCAAGCGTGCCCAGGCGCTGAGCGACGTGCCGATCGCCGTGAGCGCGATCACGGCCGAAAGCCTGCAGAATTCCGGTGCCACCGACATCCGCCAGCTGAACCAGATCAGCCCGTCTCTCTTGGTGTCCTCGTCTTCGTCGGAATCCGGCGGCGGTGTGGCGCGGATCCGCGGTATCGGCACTGTGGGCGACAACCCCGGTCTTGAATCCTCGGTCGCGGTGTTCATCGACGGGGTCTATCGCTCCCGCTCTGGCGTGGGTCTGACGGAACTCGGCGCAGTGGAGCGGATCGAAGTGCTGCGTGGGCCGCAGGGCACGCTGTTCGGGCGCAATGCCTCTGCCGGCCTTATTAATATCGTGACGGCCAAGCCCGAATTTGAAACGGGCGGCACGGCTGAGGTTTCCTACGGTAACTTCGATTACTGGCGTCTTGCTGGCGGCATCACGGGGCCATTGATCGACGACAAGCTGGCCTATCGTCTGGACGGCGTGTTCACCCGCCGCGACGGTTTCGTGACCGACGTGATTTCCGGCCGCACCGTGAATGATCGCGACCGCTGGCTGCTGCGGGGGCAAATGCTGTTTACGCCGACCTCCGATCTGGAGATCCGTGTGACTGGCGATTATGCGAAGCGGAATGAGGAATGCTGCGCAGCAAGCTTTCTGCCGTTCCAGATGGCCACGCGCGATGCGCAGGGCAATGTGAACGTCACCTCCAACAACCCCATCGTCGGCATCGTGCGCGGCCTAGGCGGTGTGATCAGCGACGATACCGGCGCCCGCGAGGCGGCCATCACGCCGGGCCGCGACTATCGCTCCGACGTGACGGACTGGGGCCTTTCGGCTGAAGTGAACTGGTCATTGGGCTTCGGCGATCTCACCTCGATCACCGGCTATCGGGACTGGAAGGTTTCGATGGGACAGGATGCGGATTTCACCAATCTCGACATTCTGGCTCGCGACAATCAGACCCGGCGCTTCCGCACCTTCAGCCAGGAGCTGCGGCTGAACGGACGGGCGTTCAATGATCGGCTGGACTGGCTGGTGGGCGGCTACTACGCCCATGAGAAGCTGGACATGACCGATGACCTGCGCTTCGGCCAGGATGCCACGAAGTTCCTGAACTGTCTTGTGGCCAACAGCTTCTCGCAGACCGCCTCCTCCATCGGCATCAATGGCCTGCTGTCTCCGGGGTCCAACGGCTGTGTGAACAGCTCTGTGGCCGCCGCGATCGCCGGCAACCCTGCGATCCCTGCTGCGCTGCGGACGCCCGTGGCGCTGTGGGGCGGCCTCGCCATTCCGGGCCTGTATGGCTATGATGCGGTGGCTGCCGCCGTCGGTCGCCCGGGCGACACCATCAATGGCCGGGGCACGGTGGAAGACCGCTTCCAGCAGACGAGCCGCAACTTCGCGATCTTCACGCACAATGTGTTTGAGCTGGTGCCTGACAAGTTGCAGCTGACGATCGGCGCCCGCTACACCAATGAGCGCAAGACGCTGGATGTCGATCTGCGTGGCGACAATACATTGTGTGCAGCAATCGCAGCCAATCCGGCCTTTGCTGCGCTGGCGGCGGCACCTTGCGCCATCAATCCGATCGCAAGCATGACCGACAGCATCTCCAGGAACGAGGATGAATGGACCGGCACTGCGGTGCTGAGCTGGAAGCCGATCGACGAGCTGATGACCTATGCGAGCTACTCGCTGGGTTATAAGGCCGGCGGCTTCAATCTCGACCGCTCGCCTCTCAGCATGTCTGCGCCAAGCCTCGCCCAGCTCGAGTTCGAGCCGGAAAAGGTGAAGAGCCTTGAAATCGGTGCCAAGCTGGATCTGCGCTCGTTCCAATTGAATCTGGCGGCGTTCCGCGCGATCTATGATCAGTTCCAGCTGAACACCTTCAACGGCACCAGCTATGTGGTGGAAAATATCCAGTCCTGCCGGGATGATCTGAACGGTGCCGACAGCGATGCCTCCGCCATCACCGGCGCCTGCGATCCGGATCGGCTGCGGGGCGGGGTCACCTCGACGGGGGTTGAACTGGAAAGCCTGATCTTCCCGATCCGTGATGTGATGGTGAACTTCGGCCTGACCTATGCGAAGAGCAAGTATCGCAACGACCTGGTTGGCGCTGGTGGCCGCCCGCTGTCGCCGGCACTCGCGAACCTGCCGGGCCAGCAGATGTCGCACGCGCCTGAACTGGTTCACACTGCGGCGCTCACCTGGACGCCTGCTGTCACCGACAACATCGGTGCGCTGGTCTATGTCGACTACCGTCTGCAATCGGCGGTGAACACCGGATCTGACCTGTTCCCGGAAAAGCGCCAGGCGCCGGTGATGGTTGTGAACGCCCGTCTGGGTTTGAACGGCAATGACCGTAAATGGCAGATCGAAGCCTGGGCGCAGAATCTGTTCAATGAACAGTATCAGCAGGTCGCCTTCAACGGCCCGCTGCTCGGGTCTGGCAGCGTGGCACAAACCGCCTCCAACGGCACGCCGGCGACCACGTTGTTCGGCACCTTCCTGGCCGAGCCGCGCACATTCGGGCTGACGCTGCGCACCAAATTCTGATCCGGCCGGATTGGAAAGAACGAAGGGCGGGGGAAACTCCGCCCTTTTTCGTTGCGCGGAGCATTCTGGCCGGATCAGACGGCAGTGCCGGCGAGTTTTCCTATGCCGTAGGTCACCGCCATTGCGATCGCACCCCAGAAACTGACGCGCAGCACGGCGCGGGGCGCTGGAGCCTTGCCGGCCCATGCCCCCAGCCACCCCAGCAGCGCGAGGGCCAGCAGTGTGGAAATGGCAATTGCTGCTGCGATCAACGGCTCCGGCGCGAAACGAACTGTGAACAGCGGCAATGCTGCGCCCGCAGAAAAGGTGAGGGCAGAGGCGAAGGCTGCCTGCAACGGCCGGGCAATAGTAGCGGAGGTGATCCCCAGTTCCGCCCTGGCATGAGCCGCCAGCGCGTCCCGGGCGGTGGTTTGCTGTGCGGCCTGCCTGGCAGTTTCCTTGTTCATCCCCCGACTCATGTAGATAGATACCAGCTCAGCCAGTTCCTGCTCCGGCTGTGCGGCCAATTCCCGCGCTTCGCGGTTCAGATCTGCCTGTTCCGCATCCTTTTGTGAGCTGACGGAGACATATTCGCCGGCCGCCATCGACAGCGCGCCGGCTGCCATGCCGGCGATGCCCGCGAGCAAGATGTCACCGCGAGCGGTTCCGGCGCCTGCTACGCCGATTACCAGCCCTGCGGTCGACAGGATCCCGTCATTGGCGCCCAGAACCGCCGCCCGAAGCCAGCCGATCCGTTCGACCGCATGGGGTTCGGGATGGGCGGCCCTTCGCATGCAGTCAGGCGGCCGAGGCCCTGTCGGGCGCCACAGGCTCAAGATCTGCCGGGTTTGGGGCGCGCGTTGCCTTCCAGTAATCCACCAGCGCGAAAGGCCAGTTCTGGCTGACGCGGCCGCTGGCATTCTTGTACCAGCTGGTGAAGCCCTGCTGCCCCCAGGCCATCATGCGGTTTTCCGCATCCACAGTCGCGTTGAAGCTGTCGTGCACATCTTGACGCACGCTAACGGGCCCCTCGGTCGCGATCAAGCGCGCGGCCTCTGCGATGTAGTTCACCGCGCATTCCGAGAAGAAGATGATGGAGCCGTTGACGACGATGTTGGTGTTCGGCCCGTAGATCATGAAGAAATTCGGGAAGCCCGGCACCATCATGCCCAGCCAGGCGCGGGCGTCGCCCTGCCAGCCTTCGTGCAGGTCGCGGCCGCCCAGCCCCTTCACGCTGAAGCTGCGCAGGAAATCCGTGGCGTGGAAGCCGGTGCCGTAGATCAGCACGTCGGTCGGATGGCGCTTGCCGTCTTTCGTAACCACGGCATCGGGTTCGACATGGTCGATCCCGTCCGTTACCAGCTCGACATTGTCGCGCTGCAGCGCCTTCAGCCACACGCCGTTGTCGCGCAGCGAGCGCTTGCCGCCGAACGGATATTTCGGGATCACATGTTCCAGCAGCTGCGGGTTCGCCCGCACCTGTTCGCCGATCTTGTCGATCAGCGCGGCGCGCAGTTCGGCATTGGCCGCGCCGATGGTGCCTTCCGGGCCGTTCCAGCCCTCTTCGGCGCGGACGTTGGGGATGACGCCGTCGGTCAGCATCCAGAACAGCCAGAAGCGATACCATTTGTCGTAGTTGGGGATATGTTCCACCGCCCATTGGAAGGCGTCCGGCACGGGATCGTGATAATTGTCGGTCGGGCCGAGCCAGGGCGGGGTGCGCTGGTATACGTCCATATGGGCAACCTGCGGGGCGATTTCCGGCACGAACTGGAAGGCGGAGGCGCCGGTTCCGATCACGGCGACACGCTTGCCAGTGAGATCGACATCGTGCCGCCAGCGGGCGGAGTGGAACGCCGGGCCGGCGAAGCTGTCGGTGCCGGGAATGTCGGGATAGCGCGGCTCGTTCAGCTGGCCCACGGCCGAGACCAGCATGTCGGCTTCCATCGGGCCAGCCGATGTCTGCACCCGCCATTTTCCCCGGCTGTTGTCCCACTCCGCCTTTTCAACCCTGGTGTTGAAGCGGGTGAGGGCGCGCAGCCCGTGTTGGGTGGCGAAGCGCTGGAAATATTGCAGCAGCACGCCGCCCTGGCTGTAGAACTCCGGCCAGTCGTGGTTGGGTTCGAACGAATAGCTGTAGAGATGGTTGGGCGTGTCGACGCGGACGCCGGGATAGCGGTTCAGGAACCAGGTGCCGCCCACATCCTCGTTCGCCTCGATGATGGTCACCTCCACACCCGCCTGCTGCAGGCGGTGGGCGGCGAGCAGGCCGGACATGCCCGCGCCGACGATCAGGGCGGACAGCTTACGGTCGGCGGTGATGGGGGCCGGGGCCTTGCGGTCCACGCCGTCCAGCGCGAGCTCCTCCAGCAGGAAGGGGAGGTAATGGGCGGGAACCTCGCCACCCGCGATCCAGCTGATCATGCGGCTGATGCGGTCCTCGGAGGGGACGGCGGCGGGCCGGGCCTCTCCGGAGATGATGGGCCACAGCACCCGGTCCGCCTCCGCGCGGATCTTCGCCTGCACCTCGGGCGGGAAATCGCCCATGCCGTCGCCGAAGAAATCATAGACCGGGATGCCGAGATCCAGCAGCGAATCGTCGCCGCTCGCCTGCGCGACACAGACCGCGAGCGTGGGCAGATGGGTGGTGACGAGCGCCGCTTCGAAGTCGGCGCGCGAAAGCTTGGTCATGATCCTCTCCTCTATCGGGCCTTTTGGACCGTCGGCAGAGGAGGGGGGCAAGCTGCGGCTTTAGGGAAGGCTGCGAGTTTCGAGGGGGAGACCCAGCGCCTTCAGCTGCGGCTGCAGCGTGGCGGCGTCACCCACCACGATGAACACCAGATCGTCGGCGGCGGGCATCGCCGATTGCTGCACGGATTTCAACGGCACCGCCTCGATCCGGCCGGGTAGGGTCGCGAGATAATCATCGGGCCGGTTCAGCACCACGGCGCGCTCCAGCGCGCCCAGCACCGCGCCGCCGGTTTCGAAATCGGCGGGCAGGCTGCGGATGGAGGAAGCGCGGGCGCGATCCACTTCGCCAGCTTGCGGAGGGCGGGTGCCGCGGAACTCGCCCAGCAGGCTGCGGATGGCGGCGATCGATTCGCCGGCATGGGCGCGGTCCACCGGGGCTGTCAGCAGGAAGGGCATGTTGCCGCGCGTGGGCGCCGCCGAGGAGGAGGCACCATAGGACCAGCCCTTTTCCTCGCGCAGGAGCTTGTTGAGGCGGCTGGTGGCGAGGCCGCCGAACACGTCGTTGGCGAGACCCAGCGGAAGGATGTCGTCGCGGCCGGTCAGGGCGAGCGGAGCGCCCGCCAGGATGAAGGCCTGCGGCGCGCCGGGGCGATCATAGAGGATGATCTTGCCGGGGGCCTGCGGCGCGGGGGCCGCGGCCTTGGCGAGCGGCAAGGGCTTCGCGCCCGGTTTCAGCTTGCCGAAATTCTGCTCCAGCAGGGGCAGCACCTCGGCCAGTGTGGTGTCGCCCACCACGAACAGGACGGCGTCGGCCGGTTGCAGCAGGGCAGCATGGAAGGCCGTCAGGTCGGCTTGGGTGATCGCCTTCACGCCTTCGGGCGTGCCGTTGCCGTTGAAGCTTTGCCCATAGGGGTGATCCGGGCCGTAGATCAGCGCCGGGGCGGCGCGGAAGGCGATTCCGCCGGGCTCGGTCGCTTCATTGGCGAGGTCGGCCAGCACCTGCCCGCGAATCCGTTCCAGCTGGTCGTCCGGGAAGGTGGGGCGGCTGACGATGTCGGCGAACAGCTGCACCGACGGCGCCAGATTGGGGGTGAGCGCGTTCAGGCTGATGCGGGTGCGGTCCAGCGCGGCCGAGGCGGAGACGCTGCCGCCCAGCCGTTCCAGCCGCCGGGCGATTTCGGGGCCGTCCAGCGCGCCCAGCGCGCCGTCGGTTCCTTCGCGCAGCAGGCCCAGCATCAGGCGCTGGGTGCCGGGCTTCTCTCGGCTGTCGGCCGAGACGCCGCCGTCCAGCGCGATCTGCATCCGCACCACGGGAACGGCATGGTTGGCGACGAACTGCACCTTCATCCCGTTGGACAGCGTCGCGCGTTCGACCTTCGCGGCCGTGAGTTTCGTGATGTCGCCTGCGGGCGGCGCACCAGCGCTGCGGTCGGCGGGCGTGCCCTGCGGCTGGAAGCCTGGCGCGGCGGGTTTCGCGGCTTCGGCCACCACGCGGGCGGCTTGCGGGGCGTCGATGCTGGTGGGGTTGCGCTCCCCGGGCATCAGCGTCACGCGATGATCGTTCGGCGTCAGCCAGCGCGCGGCGGCCGCCTTCACCGTTTTGGGCGTGGCGCCGGCGATTTCGGCAAGCTGGCGCTTGTAGTCTGCCGGATCGTCGGAGAACACCGCGCCTTCGGCCAGCGTCTGCCCCTTGCCGCCGAAGCCGCCCACCTGTTCCAGCGCGCGGATGGTGCCCGCGACCGAGCGGGTGGCGATCCGGTTCAGCTCGTCGGCGCTGGGGCCGGTCTGCTTCCATTCCGCCAGCAGCTCGTCGATGCGCTTTTCCACCTGCGCCGGGTCCACGCCGGGGCGGACTTCCGCGCCGATCATGGCGATGCTGGCGCCTTCCCAGCTGTAGACGGAGGCGGATACGCCCACCGCCAGCCGTTCGCGGCGGACCAGCCTGTCATAGAGAAGCGAGGTGGGGCCGCTGCCGAAGGTGGCGAGGCCGACTTCCAGCGCTGCCATGCCGGGGGTGTCCTCCCCGGGCAGGGGCCAGGCGCGGATCAGCTGCACGGTGGCAACCTTGTCCGTCAGCACCTGTCGGGTGGGCGCGGTGCGTGCGGGCACCGGGCTTGCGAAGCGTGCCGGGGTGGGCCCCGGCGGGATCTGCCCGAACCAATGCTCCACCAGCGGGCGCGCCGTCTTCGCATCGATGTCGCCCGCCAGCACCAGCACGGCGTTGTTCGGGCCATAATGGGTGCGGAACCAGTTTTTCGCGTCAGCCACGGTGGCGGCGCGCAGGTCCGGCTCGCGGCCGATGGCCGGGATGGAATAGGGATGCTCGGGCGGATAGAGCGCGGCGAGCAACGCGGGGAACAGCAGCCCGCCCGGCTGGTTCTCGCCGTCGCGCTTCTCGTTCAGCACGATCTCGCGTTCGGAGCTGACGACCTTGTCGTCGATGGCCGGCAGCAGCCAGCCCATGCGATCGGATTCCAGGAACAGCGCGAGATCGAGCGCCGGGGTCGGCACGGTCTGGAAATAGTTGGTGCGGTTGAAATCGGTGGTGCCGTTGAACTGGCTGCCGCCGGCTTCCTCCAGCGGCTTGAAATGATCGACCCGGCTGTGTTCGGAGCCGCGGAACATGATGTGCTCGAACAGATGGGCGAAGCCGGAGCGGCCCATGGGCTCGTCCACGGAGCCGACATGATACCAGACATTGACCGAGACGATGGGCGCCTTGCGGTCGGTGTGCACGATCACGCGCAGGCCGTTCGCCAGCGTGAATTGTTCGTAGGGGATGTCCACCTTGGCGACGAGGTCGCCGAGTGGGGCAGGGCTTTGCTGCGCAGCAATCTCGGGCGCGGCCTGCGCGGGAAGGGGCAGCGGCGTGGCGGCGAGCAGGGCCGTGATGAGGAGTTTGCGGATCATGCGAGGCTCGTCGTCACGACTTCGGTGAGGTCTTTCGACAGGCCGGGCGTGGCGGCGATCTGTTCGAGTTCGGCTTTCATCAGGGGCCCCCATGGATCGGCCAGCCGGCGCCAGCGGGCGAGCGGCTGCACCAGCCGTGCCGCGGACTGCGGGTTGATGCGGTCCGCCGAAAGCACATGGCCCGCGAGCAGGGCATAGCCGGCGCCTTCGCGGTCGTGGAAGCGCGTCTGGTTCATCGCGAAGCCCAGCACCAGCGCGCGCAGCCGGTTGGGGTTGCGCGCGTCGAAGCGGGGATGCTGCGCCAGCGCCTCCACCACGGCGCGGGTGTCGGGCCGGATCGAGGACGATTGAGCGAGGAACCATTTGTCCAGCACTTCGGGCAGCAGGTCATAACGCGCAACGAATGCGTGGAGCGCGGCATCGCGCTCGGGCGCCTGCGAGTGGGACAGCGCGGTCAGGGCCGACATCCGGTCCGTCATGTTGGCGGCGGTTTCGAACTGCGCGAAGGCAGCCTGCGCCGCATCTGCGCCGTCATCCGCCAGCAGCAGCGAGAGCAGGATGCCCTTCAGGCGCCTGAGCCCTTTGGCGCGGGGGCTCTGCCCGTCCGGCGCGTCGCAGGCGCGCCAGGCAGTCCATAGCGGCTCGCGCAGCGCGGAGAGGAGGCTCTGGCGCAGGCCTTCGCGCGCGGCGTGGATGGCTTCGGGATCGACGCTCGCCATCCTGTCCCCGATCAGCGCTTCGCTGGGGAGCAGCAGGGTTTCCGCCACGAAGGCGGGATCGTCGCCGGCCTGCGCCAGCAGCGCCGTTGCAGCCGTCACCACCTCCGCATGGCCGACGGCCTGCTTCGCTGCGGCGCTGGCCGTGAGCGCGGAGAGCATGAGTTGCTGCACCGCCTCGTAGCGGGCGAAGCTGTCGTCCTCATGGGCGGCGAGCACCAGCAGATCGTCCGGCGCGGGGGCGGGTTCGACCAGGATAGGCGCCGCGAAGCCGCGATTGAGCGACAGGATCGGGGCTTCGGCGACGCCGTCGAGCGAGAGGCGGGTCTCGGCCTCTCTCAGCAGCAGATCGTCACGTTGCACAAGCTTGCGTCCGTCGCGCGCGAAGGCGGCGAGGCGCAGCGGAATGGGGAGCGGCGGCGCGTCGGGCCGTTTCGGGTTGGTCTGGCGGATCACCAGATCGAGCCGTGCCGCGCCGGCATCATGGCTGGCGCTGACGGTGACGCGCGGCGTGCCCGGCTGTTCGTACCAGCGGCGGAACAGATCGGATTCGAGACCCTCGGACGCCATGGCGGCGAGGAAATCCTCCACCGTGGCGGCGGTGCCGTCGTTGCGGTCAAAATAGGCGTCGGTCGCGGCGCGGAATATCGCAGCCCCCAGTCGGGTCGCCATCATGCGGATCAGTTCCGCGCCCTTGTCGTAGACGGTCGCGGTGTAGAAGTTGGAGATTTCCGCATAGCTGTCGGGGCGGACGGCGTGCGCCAGCGGGCCCGCGTCCTCAGGGAACTGGCTGGCGCGCAACTGACGCACGCCCTCGATCCGCTTCACCGCGGGCGAGCCGATGTGGGCGGAAAATTGCTGGTCGCGGAAGACGGTGAAGCCTTCCTTCAGGCTCAGTTGGAACCAATCCCGGCAGGTGACGCGGTTGCCCGACCAGTTGTGGAAATACTCGTGCGCCACGATGGCCGCGATGGCGTCATAGTCCCAGTCGGTCGCGGTGTCGGGATCGGCCAGCACATATTTGGCGTTGAAGATGTTGAGACCCTTGTTCTCCATAGCGCCGAAGTTGAAATCATGCACGGCGACGATGTTGAACACATCGAGATCATATTCCCGGCCATAGACCTGCTCGTCGAACGCCATGCTGGCCTTCAGGCTTTCCATCGCATGGCGGCAGCGCGGTACATCGGCCGCCGCCACCCAGATGCCCAGTTTCACATGCCGGCCGGACATCGTGGTGAAACTGTCTTCCAGCGGCTTCAGATCGCCCGCGACCAGCGCGAACAGATAGGCGGGCTTGGGGAAGGGATCGTCCCACTCCGCGAAATGGCGGCCGTCCGGCAGCGCACCTGCAGCGCCGGGGTTGCCGTTCGCCAGCAGGACCGGATAGCGCGCGGCATCCGCCTCCAGCCGGACCTGATAGCGGGTGAGCACGTCAGGCCTATCGGGCAAGAAGGTGATGCGGCGGAACCCTTCCGCCTCGCACTGGGTGCAGAGGTTGCCGCCTGAGCTGTAGAGCCCCATCAGCCGGCTGTTCGCGGCCGGGTGGATTGCGACCACTGTTTCGATCACGGCCTCGTCGCCGTCGATCTCCAGCACCAGTCCCTCAGGCGACGCATTCTGGGGGCGGGCAACCCCGTTGATGGTGAGCGACAGTAGCTCCAGTTCCTCGCCGTCGAGCCTGAGCGGCGCAGGGTGGCTCCCGTTGCGCCGCACCTGCATCCGGGCGTGCACCAGCGTGCGGTCGGCATCGAGCTCGAACCTGAGGGCGAGGTCGGGCACCAGCCAATCCGGCGGGCGGTAATCGGCAAGACGCTTGCGGGCCGGGGCGACGGGGGCGGGCGAGTCCATCCCGCAGACCTAGGGGCGGGGGCGCTTGTGTGCAACCGGGGGTGAGCGGGGAGGGGTTCTTGCCTCCGGCGGGCAGGGAAATGATTTCCCTGCACCCTCTAAGTTGGCGTTGGGTACCACTCACAAGCTGCGCGTGTGAGTTGGTTTGATTGCCTGCGGCGCTTGAGCTTGCCGGCGCCGCAGGCAGTAAACCTGCCCGTCAGCACAACCTCGCCGAGTGGCCTGCTAATGTGGGTGCAGGGAGATCATCTCCCTGCCGGGGGAGTTTGAGGGGGCAGAGCCCCCTCATTGCGTCGCTACGCCCGGCGCCCGACGCGGCCTGCCACCAGCCCCATGGCGACGGCGAGTGCGATCGCGAACAGACCGTAGAGGAAGCTGTGTTTCTGCGCGAAGACGAAGATGCCGCGTTCGAAGCCGGTCTTGTCGATGATGACCGGGGCGGTGGAGCGGGCGCGGACCCGGCCGTCGTCGATGAGGTAGATCTCGGCCTGATAATTGCCGACGGGCACGGCTGACGGGATCGGAATGCGGGCGCGGTAAAGGATGCGGTCTGTTACCTGCACGCCATAGGGTTGTTCCACGAAGAGGCCTTCGTTCACGCGCAGCTTCACCAGGCCCTGCTGGAAGCGGCCGGTGGTTTCGGGACCGGCGGCGGTGGCGGGGGAGAGTTGCAGGTGGTTGAGCCCGATCTCGTAGATGGCGGCGTTGCGTTCATCCAGCAGGTCGGTGACGGGCTTTGTGGTGGCGACGGCATAATAGCCGGGGGCGGATTCGAAGCGCAGCGCCTGGGTGTTCACCCAGATTCCGGCGATGCGGGCCTTCTTGCGGACGGTGATGGGCTCGACCGGGCCGCGCAGGATGACCGCGATGCCGGGCGGTTCGGCCGGGACGATCCCGCCCGGATACTGGATGGCGCCGAAGATCAGCAGCTCGGCGCCGGCGAAGCGGTAGGAGATGTCGATCCGGCTCTGTGACAGGTCCGTCACCAGCCGGGGTTGCTGCGCGGATGCGGCGCTGCCGAGCAGCAGCATCAGGATGGCGAGCAGGGCCTTCATGCCAGCGCCGTCTGGATGGAGAAGAGTTCGCGCGGGGTCCAGGTGAGGCCGATGGCGAGGCGGATGGCGACCGCGAGCACCAGCAGCGCCAGGAACAGGCGCAGCTTTTCGGCCGGCAGGCGTTGCGCGGCGCGGGCGCCGAGCTGGGCCCCGACGACTCCGCCGAGCAGCAGCAGCACGGCCAGCAGGATATCGACCGTCTGCGACTGGGTGGCATGCAGCAGGGTGGCGACTGCAGTGACGAACAGGATCTGGAACAGGCTGGTGCCCACCACCACGCCTGCCGCCATGCCCAGCAGATAGAGCATGGCCGGCACCATGATGAAGCCGCCGCCCACGCCCATGATCACGGTGAGCACGCCCACGCCTGCGCCCACCAGGAAGGGGGCCAGCACGGATATGTAGACGCCGGATCGGGGGAAGCGCATCTTCAGCGGCAGTGCGGCCACCAGCGGATGGTGCCGCCGCCCGCGCCTGGGTGGGGCCTGGCCGTTGCGCTGGGCCTTCATGGTGCCGAGCACCTCCGTCAGCATCAGCGTGCCGACGGTGCCCAGGAACAGCACATAGATGAGGGCGATGGTGACATCGATCTGACCCAGCGACTTCAGCCAGCGGAACAGGAACGAGCCGAGCACCGATCCAACCATGCCGCCCGAGATCAGCACCGCGCCCATCTTCAGGTCGATCTGGCCGCGCCGGAAATAGCTGTAGGCGCCCGAGACGCTGGTGCCTGTGACCTGCGTGGCCGACGAGGCGACCGCCACGGCCGGGGGAATGCCGTAGAAGATCAGCAGCGGGGTGGTGAGAAAGCCGCCACCCACGCCGAACATGCCCGACAGAAAACCGACAAGCGCGCCCAGCCCGATGATGACGAGCGCGTTGACGGACATCTCAGCAATGGGAAGGTAAAGATCCACGCCGCAACCCATAGCCTGCAATTCGGCCAATAAAAGGGCCGGCGAGCAATGCTCGCCGGCCAGTCGGGTCGCTTTCAGCCCGGACTGGCCGGGCGTGGTCGATATCTGCTGAATCGGCCGCTGTTACAAGGGGCGCACGACCGAAAGGTGCCGCGAACCTTTAAATATTGTCACATCTGTTGCAGTGAAGTCGCCACCGGCAGGGCCTTGCGGGGCCGGGACCGGCGCGGCAAAAGCCGGCCGATGGTGGAAACAGTGCATGTGATCGGCGGCGGACTGGCCGGATCAGAGGCTGCCTGGCAGCTTGCGACGCGTGGGGTGCCGGTGGTGCTGCACGAAATGCGCGGCGGCGGCGGCGCCACGCCCGCGCACCAGACGGAGCAGCTTGCGGAACTGGTCTGCTCCAACAGCTTCCGGTCCGACGATGCGGACTATAATGCGGTGGGTTTGCTGCACGCGGAAATGCGCGCGCTAAACAGTTTGGTGATGCGCGCGGCCGATGGCGCCAAGGTGCCTGCCGGTTCTGCGCTGGCCGTGGATCGCGACATTTTCGCCGATCAGGTGACGGCCACGCTGAGCGCCCATCCGCTGATCAGCATCGTTCGCGGCGAGGTCGGCACGCCCGACCCGGCGTGGAAGCGGGTGCTGATCGCGACCGGGCCGCTGACGTCTCCGGGCCTTGCCGCCTTCATTCAGGGGCTGACGGGCGAGGAACATCTGGCCTTTTTCGATGCCATCGCCCCCATCGTGCATGCCGACAGCATCGACATGGATATCGCCTGGCGGCAATCGCGTTACGACAAGGGGCCGGACGGCGAGATCTTGGGCGAAGGCGAGGGCGATTACATCAACTGCCCGCTGTCGAAGGTGCAGTATCTGGAATTCGTGGCCGCGCTGAACGCCGCCGAGAAGGCTGACTTCAAGGATTGGGAGCGCGACACCCCCTATTTCGAAGGCTGCATGCCGATCGAGGTGATGGCCGAGCGTGGCCCCAACACGCTGCGCTTCGGGCCGATGAAGCCGGTGGGCCTGCGCGACCCGCGCACCGGGCGCGGGGCATGGGCGGTGGTGCAGCTGCGGCAGGACAATGCTTCGGGCACGCTGATGAACATCGTGGGGTTCCAGACCAAGCTGAAGCACGGCGAACAGACCAGGCTGTTCCGCACCATTCCGGGCCTTGAGAAGGCCGAATTCGCCCGGCTGGGCGGACTGCACCGCAACAGCTTCATCCGCTCCCCCATCCTGCTAGACGAAACGCTGCGGCTGAAGGAGGCGACCGAAATCAGCTTCGCCGGGCAGATCACCGGCTGCGAAGGCTATGTGGAATCCGCCGCCGTGGGGCTGATGGCGGGGCTGTTCCTGTCCGCGCGCGCCAAAGGCGACGAGCCCGTCCGCCCGCCGCGCGACACCGCACTGGGGTCGCTGCTGGCACACATCACCGGGGAAGCGGTGGCCGACAGCTTCCAGCCGATGAACATCAATTTCGGGTTGTTCCCCCCCATCGATGGCGCGGAACGGGGCCGGGAACGCAAGGCGAAAATCGCCGCGCGGGCGAAGCGGGCGCTGGGCGAGTGGCTGGAGGTGGTTGGCTGATGGCGTCCGCGAGGAGGTTTTTTTGCCTCCGGCGGGCAGGGAATTGATTTCCCTGCACCCTCAAAATTGGTGTCGTGCTCTCACTCCAAAATCGCGCGTGCGACATTGCTTGATTGCCTGCGGCGCTGGAGCTGGTGGGCGCCGCAGGCAGTAAACCCATTCGACAGCACCG
>QFPK01000186.1 GCA_003248865.1 Sphingomonas sp. | reverse complement strand
AGTGCTCTTGCGCCACTCCCACCGGCCAAACTGGCCCCGGGAAACCCCGATGTCCTGTTCCTTACACCAGGCCTCAAAGTCACTGGACAGATCGGACAACCGGTGACCGGTCACTTGAGCCAACAAAGGCGCCAGGTAAGCCAGTTCCAGTGGGTTTTGGCCGGCCGTGGCAGAGGCCCAGATCACAAACTTCGCCTTTCCACCCAGGCGACGCATCATCACCGAACGGGCGGAGGTGAGGTTTTTTCCCTTGTGTGCCTCATCGAAGATGACAACGTCAAAGGTTTCAGGCTCTCCCTTGGTAGCCAAACGCTTCCGCTTGCCCTTGCGGCGGGTGGACAGGTCGGCTTTCCCACTGACATCAAACAATTTTCCCAAGCGATCGTAGTTGAGGATCAACACCTCTTTTCCGCCATCGCCGGTGTGTTGAATGGTGTTGCGCCAATGCGCTACCGCAGAAGCAGTGGTTACCACCAACACCCGTGCCAATCGCGCCTCGTGAAGCACAAAATCCCAGGCAGAAATGGTTTTCCCTACTCCCACCTCATCAGCCAACAAAAAGCCCACACGTTTGGCTTTGAAAGCAGCCGCAATGGCGGCCGAAGCCACCTTTTGGTGTTCGCGTGGCTTCCACTGCGGTTGGAGCAAAGGTGTGGGAAAAGACCGGTTGGGATTCAAGGCTTTTTGCTGGCGCCATTCCCAAGAATAGGGACGGGCAGCGAAAGGCAACAATTCCACGGGAAGCTCTTGCCCCACCCATACCGACGCCTTGGCCTGGGCATCCCAGGCAATACCTTGGGTGGAAGCCCAGGCTCGCCACTCAAAGGGAACATCCAGCACCCAGCGTTGCTCAGGGGTCAACGCGGGTGCATGCCGGGCCAAGCGGCTCAAGGCTGTAGGGGTACTAGCGGTTCGGCGGGCAGTAGGCATCGGAACATTTTGCCTCGTTTTGCCCAAAGCACCAGCCCCTGTTGGCTTGCGTTAGTCAAAGTGTTTGCTAGGCTCATACCACCT
>QFPK01000185.1 GCA_003248865.1 Sphingomonas sp. | reverse complement strand
CGCGGCCTGCCCTGCTCCGGCCACTCAAACCCAAACGCAGTGGGTGAGCACCTCGATCAATTGCCCGCCCGGCAGCGCCGGAACACACACCTGGGAGCGCGAGCAGGTGTCTTCGCGTTCGGTCACCTACAACTGCCCTGCTGGAACCCGGACCTTACCTGGTGCGACACTGGGGGGATGGAGCGCGTGGAGCGATACGGGAGCAAGGCGAGGGGAGGTCAACACCTGCGCCCCCACCACCGAACTTTGCAGCGATGGTTCTGAGCAGTTGGCCGCGTGGTTCTGGGCCGATTACGGACAACTTCCTCCCGGGCCATCGGTGGTGGTGGTGCCCGATGACACGCGTGCGGTCTTGACCCCTGAGGAGCGTGAGCGCTTTGCCGCCGCCCAGGCCTTCACCCCAGTGGAGCGCACCGAAGATTACGCAGGGCCGCCCAATTCTCCCCCCAACGTTTCTGAAGGCGCCGGCTACTTTGAAACGTGCAACAATCTGTCGGACGTTGGCAACATCCAATACAGCTACAGCTACTCATTTGAGTGCGTGTCCAACATGGGCATGCACTACTGCGACTACAGTGCGGAAAGCGGGGGCTACCAGTTTGCGGTATGCCGTCGCTCGTGCGCCTCACAGCTGGTGGGGAAGAGCAACAACCCTTATTTCTGGAGCTGGCCCAGCACCAGCGCCATGCCCAGCACCTACACCAACTGTACAGGGGGTGGGTGCGTGACCAACGGAAACTACGGCGGTCAAAACGGTTTGCCAGCGTGCAACGCCAACAACGTGGGGCAGACCATTACCCACCGCTGGTACCGCCAGTTCTACAACCCGGTTCGAATCGTCTACGCCGAATTCCCGGTCACTTGCGCTGGGCCCACGCCCAGCTCAAACTTGAACTCTTGCTCGGTGCCAGCGGGAAGTTCCTTCAGCTGGACCATGCCTGACCTCAACAGCCCCTACCCGTATGGCAGTTCAGTCACCTGCACCGCCGCCACTGGAGCTGCTCAAACCCTTGCC
>QFPK01000184.1 GCA_003248865.1 Sphingomonas sp. | reverse complement strand
GCGCAATGCCGGCCGCCACAAGGAGCAGTACGCCTACTACCCGGCGCAATGGGTGGCGCCCTACATCGATCGCCGCCGCAAGGTGGGCTGGGATCTCTACGGCCTGCTGGGCCTGGAGCGCGGCGACAAGGCCGGCATGCACGCCCAGCATCGCCGCAACTACGCCTTTTTCGATGCGCCCGTCGGCCTGATTTTCACGATCGACAAGATCATGGGGCAGGGCAGCTGGCTCGATTACGGCATGTTCCTGCAAAGCATCATGGTCGCCGCGCGCGGCCGTGGCCTGGACACCTGCCCGCAGGCTGCCTGGAACCAGTTCCACGCGGTGATCGCCGATGTGCTGGGCCTGGATGAATCCACCGAGATGGTCGTGGTGGGGATGGCCCTGGGGTACGCCGAGCCCGATGCGATCGAGAATACTTTGCTGACCGAACGCGAGAGCGTCGCCAGCTTCACGCAGTTCCTCGGGTAAACCCGGAGCGGTCAGATCTGATTAATCAGACTACAGTCATTCCGACTACATCGATTGTCCGATTCCCCCTTTTTCTTCGCTGTCCGTTTCCGGAGGTAGTTCCATGAGCCTGATGGGCCAAATGATGCACATGCCCTTGACGATCTCGTCGCTGTTGACACACGCCGCGCGTCACAACGGTGATGTCGAGATCGTTTCCAAGCGTGTGGAAGGCGACATGCACCGCACCACCTGGACCGAGGTGGACGTGCGCTCGCGCAAGCTGGCCCAGGCCCTGGCGCGCCTGGGGCTGCAGGCCGGTGACCGTGTCGGCACCCTGGCCTGGAACGGTTACCGCCATGTCGAAACCTACTACGGCGTGTCCGGCTCGGGCCTGGTGTGCCACACCATCAACCCGCGCCTGTTCCCGCAGCAGGTGGCCTGGATCATCAACGACGCCGAGGACAAGGTCCTGCTCGTCGACCTGAACATCTTCCCGCTGGTCGACAAGCTGGCCGCTTCGCTGCCCACCGTCAAGCACGTGGTCGTGCTGGCTGCGCGCGAG
>QFPK01000183.1 GCA_003248865.1 Sphingomonas sp. | reverse complement strand
CATGCCCGCAACCGGCAGATATTCATGGACGCCCAGACCCGCCGCGCGCTCGACGGCGACGATGAGTTTTACCTCTTCACCTATCGCCAGAATCTGGGGGAGGGGCGCTACCGGGCGTTGCGCAGCGTGTTCGTGCCGCTGCGCTTCGCCGGGCGTCGCTGGGGCCTGTATGAGGTCGGCTATCTGATCTGATCGGCGCGCCTTATGCCGTGGATCAGCGAGACCAGCACGAAGGAGATGATCATCAGCAGATACCAGGCGCCCAGCTTCATCAGGCTGACCATCTCCCAACCATGGCGCTGGCTGGGGTAGGTCCAGGCATTGGCGAAGGTGCCGATATTTTCCGCCAGCCAGATGAACAGCGCGACCAGGAAGAAGCCGAGCAGAAGCGGCATGCGCCGTGGCTCGCGCCAGGGCGTGAACCAGATCCAGCTGCGCCCGAACAGCAGGATGGCGGCGGCGAACAGGGCGATCCGCACATCGGGCAGCCAGTGATGGGCGAAGAAATTGACATAGATGGCGCTCGCCAGCAGCACCGTTGCCCAGACCGGCGGATAGCGGCTGAAGCCGAAGTCGAAGATGCGCCAGACCCGTGCGATATAGCTGCCGACGGCCGCATACATGAAGCCGGAAAAGAGCGGAACGGCGCCGATATGGAGCAGGCTTGCCTCCGGATAGATCCAGCTTCCCGCATGGGTCTTGAACAATTCCATGATCGTGCCGATCAGGTGGAAGGCGCAGATCACCAGCGCCTCACGCGGACTTTCCAGCCGCAGGGCCAGCATCGCGATCTGGATCGTGACCGCCGACAGGGTCAGGAAATCATATCGATGCAGCGGCGCGCCGGCGGGATAGAAAAGATGGGTCGCGAGCAGCAGGGCCAGCATCAGTCCGCCGAACAGGCAGGCCCAGCCCTGTTTGAAGCCGAACAGCAGGAACTCATAGGCCCAGGCGCGCGGCCCCGCCGCGACGCGGACCGATTCCAGATGGGCGCGTATCCGCGCAAAGCGGGTCGCG
>QFPK01000182.1 GCA_003248865.1 Sphingomonas sp. | reverse complement strand
GATCAAGTGGTGCCGGCCTGGGTGGCGGGGTTTTGTGCCGCCGGCGCCCCCTTGGGGTTGCTGGAACCCCTGGTTCGGCGGGGCGTGGATGTATCGGTGGTGGAAACCGTTGAATGGAATCCTCAGAGCAAGTCCTCCGATCCTGCGTTGGTGAACCGTTTTCCATTGGGTCACCTGGTGAGCGCTACCAACCCCCAAGGGGCACTGGCATGGTTTCAGGCCAACCCGGGGCGCATCAACGAGGTGGATTCTCGGGGGATGGGGCTGTTGCATCGGTTGGCTTCCACCCGGTGGAGCGACGGCGCCAACCAGGGGTTTGTATGGGCTCCCTTTGTGAGGGCAGTGATGGAGGCCGGGGGAGATCTGGGTGCCCTCACGCCTCAGGGTTTCGGTGTACTTCACTTGTTGCTGGAAAACCCCTCGGCGTGGTGGGTGGAGAGCTTTGAAGACGTCATTGTCCTGCTACACCAGGCTAGCCCGGGGCTGATGGAACAACCGGACAAGCGTGGCCGGCGGCCCTGGGAAATGCTGGCTGAGTGGCTGCGTGAAAAAGAGCAAGAAATACCTCTGAGATCCTGGCCAAAGCTCAAAGCGCTGCTTCATTGCCACCGGTTGAACCAGACCTTGGAAGAGGGCATTCCTGCGGGGGAAACGGGGCGTGCGCGCCTGTAAAGTCATCGCGTGTTACACAAAAAAAGCCCCCCGAGGGAGGCTTTTGAACGATGGAACGCCGGCGAGGAGTTACGCCTGCGATTCTTCATCTTCGAAGCCGTCCACTTCATCGCTGACCTTGTCCACCAGCTTGATGAGGTCGGCCTTCTTCGTGAACACCTCGCGCACCTTGTCGGTGAGCTGTTGCTCGACGTTGGCGCCCACTGCCTTCAGGGCCGCCGAGGCGCCTTCCAGGTAGACGGATTCTTTTTCCAGCCGCTGCAGGGCCACGTCCGGCTGCAGGTTGTCGACCGAGCGCAGGTTCTTGAGGTTTTCGTTCAGAAAGGTTTTGAGGGACATGCGTTGT
>QFPK01000181.1 GCA_003248865.1 Sphingomonas sp. | reverse complement strand
CAGCAGGGTAAGCAGGTAAAGGCATGCTGCAAGCCATGAAGGCGCTTCTACCATGGCCACGGCAAGGCCCGTGGCCGCTACCGCCAATAGCTTGCCCGCCGCATTCTTTTTGAGATGCGGTTGGTGTAGCACGACAGCCAGCAGCAGGCCCATGGCGAATAGGCCCAGTGTCCAGCCGATACGCTGATCGAAGAACAGAAAATCAGCCGCGAGGGTGAGCCCGGCGCAGCTGGCGAATTTAGCGGCCAGCCTGCGGCCAACGGTGTGGAATGGGATGCGGGCATACATAACGGCTCCTTGGTTCGATCAAGGCTGTTATGCGGTGCAGATATGCCCCCCTGATGGCGGAGTTATGACTTTTTTGTGCAAGCAGGAGCGGCTGGCTCTGTTGCGGGCGGGTAGCCTGTTCGCACGCGAAGCGCGGCTCAGTATGTATATGTCTCGACAGGGTACATGCGCAGTGCATCGAGGTATTCGCTGATGGTTACCTGTGCGATGCATGGGTACGCGCCTGGCTTGAATGCGGTGCCTGCTGCAATTTTCTGCGCGATGACCATTGCAGGAATGGTGGGGATATATGGGCCATACCCGTCCTTGGCGATGATGAACCATTGGCGCGTGTGGGCCGAACCGTCTGGTGCCGTGCCCGTGATGATCACGTGCATGCCGCCATCGGAAGAGCCGAAACGGTCGAGCCAGTTGCTCGCGGCAAGCAAACGCGATGCGTGCGTGCGAAGATCGACCGGCAGGCCAAGACGCACGAGCCACGAAAGCGCCCAAAGGCCGAGATGCAACGGTGCCAGCTCTAACCCGGCGGAGAACTGGAGCGCTTTGATGCCATAATGCGCAGGCAACAGGTCGAGATCCGGGATGTCGCAATTGGCCATCCAACGCTTGCCGAGTACGGGATAGTTCTGCCGGTATAGGCCCTGCCAGCCATAGGCGTGCGGATGGCCGGCGAAGGGTGCCAGCGGTTTGCCAACATAGGTGAGGATGCCCTGGGTCGTCGCAAGCCCGC
>QFPK01000180.1 GCA_003248865.1 Sphingomonas sp. | reverse complement strand
AAAGGCACGCCCGTGGCCCAGGTTCGCCGGAAGATCTTGGAAAAGAACCCCTGGTTCACCGAGCCGGTGAGGTTTTGGGAGCCCAGTGCTTCCCTGAATCAGGCGCTCGATGGACTGCTCACGCAGTTCCTGGAAATCTCCGAAGGCGATCTTCCCCAGCTCAACGCGTTGGTCATGTTGCCCCACCTGTTTGACAGCAAGGCTTGCCCTTCGGAAGGAGCTTTGGAAAGATTTCAAGAGGGGCTTCGGCAAAAGGGCGGCATAAAGGCCGAAGCCTTGGTTTGGGCTGAACCTTTTCAAGCGCGGATTGAGCAAGTGCGCATGGAAGAGCGGTGGAATCAGGCACCGGTGGCCAAACGCACCGCCCCCCGTTTGTAAAGCGTCAATTTTGATACTTTAGGAAGCATTAAACACGAGAAAGCGTCAAATTTGACGCTTTGTCAGGCATCAAGGGGTGGTAGGCGCCGGCTTGCGTGGTTCGTCTGCGGCCGCCAGGAGATTACCAATGGTGACCGTGGCATCGTAAGCCAGTCGCACACAGGCTTGGTTGCCTTCCTCGCTGAACTCCCGGATGTCCTCGAAAGAGGCATGGGGGCCGACGACCCCTCACGGCAGAGAGGGCTTGATCCTGGCGCCGTGCAAGGTGAACCGTCGCGCGCTCTTCCCGTTGGGGGTGATTCACGTTTCATGGGCAGCGGTTTAGGTCCCTTGGATCGGAAAAGGCTTGTTTTTCTTCGGGCGCTGTGAGACGTTTGCGGGGTGAAATCCCAGCGCTCCCGTTCCAAGAAAAGCGTTTCTTCGCCGACCGCCGCCGTGGCGGCGATGCGGTTGCGGGTGATGTTGTCCTCGGACCAATCGCGCAAAGCCGGGGCGTGGATCTACGCCGCCCACGCGTTTCGCAACGCTGCAGTGGCGTTCCTGGAAACCCGACGCTTGGCGAGGGCCCGCTGGGTGGCGCGCCACCCAGCCCTGGCCCGGGGGTGGATTCCCGAGGAATTCCGAGGTTCCGATCCCACCGC
>QFPK01000179.1 GCA_003248865.1 Sphingomonas sp. | reverse complement strand
CAAACATCGGCGCGGTTTTTCGCTCATCGAATTCATGGTGGCCGCCGCGCTTGGGTTGTTGGTGCTGCTGGGCATCAGCCGGGTGTTTGTTGCAGCCCGGGTGGGGTATGGGCTGTCCGAAGCCAAATCCCGGATGCAAGAAAACGCCCGCCTGGCCGTTGAGTCCATTCAACGCGACGTGCGCATGGCCGGCCACATGGGCTGCGTGAACGATGGCGCGCGCATGCGAAACAACGAGTGGTTTGTTCACTTGCCTGGTACGAGCAACGTTCGCAGCTTCGCAGGGGCCGATTTTTCCGACCAGTTTGCTCGGGCCGTGGAAGGTTTTGAAGCCAATGGCTCGGCACCTGGCGCTTCGTTGAGCTTGACCGGCGCACTGGGCGGGGGCTGGACACCGGCCCTTCCGACCGCGCTGCAGGGCAGGGTTGCACAAGGTTCGGACGTGTTGGTGGTGCGCTACCTGGGCCCCACCCGGGCGCGCGTGACAGCGTTTACCCCCAACGCCTCGGGCGCTCGCGTGACCGTGGACACCACGGTGACCGGTCCTATCCAGGCTGGAAAAACCTACGCCTTGGCCGATTGCAACCAGGTGAGTTTCTTCACTGCGGCCAGCGTGGGCGGCGGTGGCACCACCTTGGTGGCCACCGACGTGGGCGGAGCGGAGTATTACTCGCCCTCGACGGCTTACCTGTATGAAACCACCACCGTGGCCTACTACGTGGGCGCTGAAACCAACGGGCGGCTGGGTCTTTTTCGGCACGTGATGACACGGGGTGGGGCGGCCCCCACCGAAGTTCTGGTGCCAGGGGTGTTGTCTTTCCAAGTGCTTTACGGTTGGGACAGCAATGAGCCCATGCCCGATGGGGCCATTGACCGTGAAGGAACGGGAGCGGCACTGGCCAGTGCGACGGTGGCAGGAGGCACGGCCCATTCGCGCATCGGGCAGGTGCGCGCAGCGTTGCTGCTGTCCGAAGAAGGCCCAAGGGCGGGTGGTTCTGACCCCAACCGCTCGCGCCCCATGCTGG
>QFPK01000178.1 GCA_003248865.1 Sphingomonas sp. | reverse complement strand
ATACTGTTGGCAGGTTTTTGTCAATTATTTTTTCTCCGTAAACGATAGGGTATCCTGGGGTGTCGCAAATTTCAACAAAATCACAGCCTGCTTTTTCGAGGCTTGCTTTGACAGCGTTAGCGGTATCGATAACATCTTGTGAGTAGGCAGAATCTGCACTGACAGATGGAATCTTCAGTAAATCAATAAGTTCGTTGAGGAAACGTTCTTTGTTTTTCTGAACGTAATCTTTTAAAGTATCCATGAAAGGTAAAATTGATATGTTGTCTGCCAAAAATACAAAAAAAGAATTTTTAATTTTTTTTAATTTTTTATTTGAAAGTTCAAAACTATGACTATATTTGCACCTCGATTGAGACAATAGTCAAGATCAAATGTCTACTGCGGGTATGGTGAAATTGGTAGACACGCCAGACTTAGGATCTGGTGCCGCAAGGTGTGTAGGTTCGAGTCCTATTACCCGCACAAAAGGTTAGCCTGTTTACGTCAAGTAGACAGGCTTTTTTGTTTGTTTTAAACTGGAGTCTCAAATTCTTTTTGAAGGTTGTCTCTCTATAAGATAAAAAGGTATTTTTTGGGTTTAATTAACATTCTCAAGCCTGCTTAAAAAGCCATTTTGTGCTAAATTTACGCTTCAATAAATTTTTTAGATGAGAAAAAAATCCTTTTTCATTTTGTTGGCTATTGGAAATATGCTAACAATTGAAGCACAAGAAAACAAGCAAAATATGAATCCGTTTTTTCAGCCGTATAGTACACCATACGAAGTACCTCCTTTTGATAAGATTAAAAATGAACATTTCAAACCGGCTATTTTAGAAGGAATAAAAAGGCACGAAGCCGAAATTAATGCTATTGCAAACAATACGGCTGCTCCCACTTTTGAAAATACCATATTGGCTATGGAAAATGCAGGAGAACTATTAGCGAATGTGAACATCGTATTCTCTAACCTGAACGGAGCCAATACAAACGAGGAAATGCAAAAAATAGCCAAAGAGGTTTCTCCAAATCTCGCGGCTCATAG
>QFPK01000177.1 GCA_003248865.1 Sphingomonas sp. | reverse complement strand
AAGTATCTGTGAGAAAATCAACACTCAATTTTTAATTGCTGAACTGTTGTTTTTTTATGATGAACCGTCAGGCTTTCCAAACAGCGTGACGTTGAAACCTCCCAAAAACCAATAACAATCAACAACTTACATCACTCCAAATACATCAAATTCATAAAATTTCACAAATCAAATAAGGAATAGTACAACAACACACCAACTCCAAATTCTGAATTTTGACAATAAAATGTTTATCTATGTTACTATTAATCAAAGGAATGGTTTGTAATAGATGCGTCTATGTACTGGAACAGGAGTTCAACAACCTTGGTTTCATGGAGCCGGATATTCAACTAGGGCGTGTAGTTCTTAAAACCAGCGGCATCCAAACATCAGACTTAACCATTATTCGGTCAATGCTGATAAAAAATGGTTTTGACCTTTTATACAGTAGAAATCAGATAATAGTCGAAAAAATAAAAGTACTGGTTGAAAACGGAATCAACATACAGCTTACAACCAATACTGCTCTAAAGTTTTCAACATACATCAGCGATAAACTGAATAAAAATTACGATACCTTAAGTGCTATATTTTCCTCAATAGAAGGAAATACGCTTGAGAAACATATCATTCTTCAGAAGATTGAAAAAGTTAAGGAATTATTGGTTTATACAGACCAATCGTTATCCGATATTGCCTTCACTCTTGGATATAGCAGTCCCTCCCATCTTTCCAACCAACTAAAAAAATATACCGGTTTTACTTCTTCCTATTACAAACAAATCAGACAAGATAAAATTATCATTCAGAAACAGGCAAGTAAAAACTAGTTTCCTTTCCTCTAAAATTAGCAACTCTATTTCAAGGAGTTATCCTATTACCTATCAACAATACTCCCATGTAAATTTCGCAATTCTTAGCTGTAATTGTGCTAAAACCACCTTCATTTCCTCTTCTAAATTTGCCAATAAAATCAATTGTTTGTTACATAATTTTAAAAAAGGCCATGTACAGAAACCATACACACAAATTAGGAATCCTGATTC
>QFPK01000176.1 GCA_003248865.1 Sphingomonas sp. | reverse complement strand
ACGGCCGTTGGGATAGGAGATGGCGGTGGTGATGGTGTAAGGCTGCGACATGCAGCCTCCCTAGCGGCTGTTCGCGTCGCCGCAAAGCCGCTTTTCAGGGTCTGGCCTCAGCCAGTGCCGCGACATGGCCGCCCAGCTCGAAAACGACCGAGGCCGGGTCAAGCGACAGGATCACCGCGCCGCCCGCCAGATGCCGGGCGGCTTCCCAATGATCGAGCGCGCTGCCCAGTGCCGGGCCATGGCGGGTCCGGGCCGCTTGGGCGATGAATGCTGGCGCGCGCTCCAGAAAGGCTTCGTAACGCGGCTTGGCCGCCTTGCCCGCCAATGTCTTGGCCAGGCGCAAGCGCTCCCGATTGCCGGGATCACCGTCGGCCGCGATCGCCAGCAGCGATTTTTCAAGGCCCGCAAGGTCGAGGCCCGCATAGCGCAGCGCGCGACCGGGCGAGCCCTCCCCGGCGCGCAGCAGGGCGTCAAGTTCCGGCCCGGACAGGCTTTCATCCTCGCGCCGGAGCACCGTCGCCATGGCCCCGTCCGACAGCGGATCGAAGCGCATCGTGCGGCAGCGCGAGCGGATGGTGGGCAGCAGCCGGCCGGGCGCATGGCTGACCAGCAGGAAGATCATGTCCGCCGGCGGCTCTTCCAACGTCTTGAGCAGGGCGTTGGCGGCGCCGCGCTCCAGATCATCGGCGCTGTCGATCACGACGATGCGACGGGAAGAGAGCGACGGCGCCGACTGGATCAGCCGCTGCAGGCCGCGCACCTGATCGACGCTGATGTTGCGCGCGGTAACGCCATCTTTCTCCAGCGGCGCCAGTTCAGCATAGTCGGGATGCGCGCTCGCCTCGATCAGGCGCCGGATCGGGTGGCTTTCGGGAACGGCAAGCCCCTCGCCCTCGATCTTCGGGCCGGCCGCATCCGCCAGCAGGCGCATCGCCATGGCGCGGGCGAAGCTGGCCTTGCCGATGCCGCGCGGACCGCTCAATATCCAGCCATGATGCATGCGGCCGCTGCTTGCCGCCGCCAGCAGGG
>QFPK01000175.1 GCA_003248865.1 Sphingomonas sp. | reverse complement strand
AAACGCATAAAAAGTAATAGTCAACATATAAGCTTGGTGTCTTTAAAAAATGTGTGCAAAGGTACAATTGATAAGCGGAATTTCAATTGTGAATCGCAATTAAAATTAAGAAAATTATCCATTACAGTTTTTATATTTTTTGAATAGCCAGAAACAAAAATTATTGCAATTATTTTAGCTTTCTGTTACCTGAAAAAACCGTTAAATCACATTAACTTCAGCTTCAATTTCAATATCAAAAAGCTCTTTAACCGTTTTTTGGATTTCTTTAGAAACATTCAGGATTTCCTGTCCGGTTGCGTTGCCGTAATTAACCAAAACCAGTGCCTGATTTTTATGGATTCCGGCATCGCCAAAACGTTTTCCTTTAAATCCGGCTTTTTCAATGAGCCATCCGGCCGGAACTTTTACCTCGGTTTCAGAAACAGTATAGCTTGGCATTTCGGGGTGCAACAGGTGGATTCTTTCGAAATCGCTTCTTGGAATGATCGGGTTTTTAAAAAAGCTTCCGCTATTGCCCAGTTCTTTAGGGTCCGGAAGTTTGCTTTGTCTTATGGTTATGATGGCGTTGCTGACTTCTTTTAATGTAGGTGCCGAAATGTCTTTTTTGGCGAGTTCGGCAGCAATATCTCCGTATGAAATATTGATTTTGTGATTTTTTCTGGTCAATTTAAAAACTACAGAAACGATGATGTACTGGTCTTTTACCTCATTTTTAAAAATACTCTCACGATAGCCAAATTTGCATTCTTCTTTATTGAATCGTCTGATTTCTAAAGTTTGGATGTTTACGGCATCGCAATACACAAAGGTGTTTTTGATTTCGGTACCGTAGGCGCCAATGTTTTGTATGGGCGTAGTTCCTACATTTCCGGGAATTAAAGACATGTTTTCCAATCCGCCAAAATCCTGGTCGATCGTCCACAGAACAAATTCATGCCAATTTTCACCGGCTTTGGCTTCTACCCAAACGGCATCTTCTGTCTGGTCGATAATTGTTTTGCCTTTGATATCTACATGGATGGTCAGTGCT
>QFPK01000025.1 GCA_003248865.1 Sphingomonas sp. | reverse complement strand
TAAAGCTCCCCGGCCACCCCAACAGGAACCGGCTCAAGACCCGCGTCCAGAACATAAACCCGCGTGTTCGCAATCGGACGACCAATCGGAACACTCGCCCCTCGGCGATCGACGCAAGCGAAGGTCGAGTAAGTGGTGCCTTCCGTCGGACCGTAAAGATTCACGACCCGATCTGCACGGGTTCCATCATACAGCGCTTGCACCAGCTCGCGCTGCAGCGGCTCTCCGGCAACGTTGATGATCCGGACGCTGTCCGGGATCGCTCCGCTGCGAAGCAGTTCCCCGGCCGCCGAAGGAACGGTGTTGATCAGCATCACGCCGTCGGGCGGCGGCGTCAGCGGACCTTCGGCAAGGACCACTTCCCCCCCAGAACACAGCGGCAGCAACAATTCGAACACCGACAGATCGAAGCTGATCGAGGTGGTCGCGAAGACTTTGCCCAGCGTTTGATCGCCAAACGCGTCACGCCACCAGGCCCAAAGTGGCACCGCGCTGTGGCTGAGGGCCACACCCTTAGGCCGCCCGGTCGAACCCGAGGTGAACAGCACATAGGCGAGCGCGTCGCTGGAGGCGGCCGCTCGTGAAGGTGGATCGTCGACCCGTGCGTCGCTGCCATGGTCGAGAAAGATGTGCGCGCTGCCTCCGGGAAGCTGAGCGGCCAGAGCGGGGGTTGTGACGATGGCGGGTTGTGATGCCTCTTCCAGAATTGTCGCCAGACGCTCGCGCGGATAACCGGGGTCCAGAGGCAGATAGGCGCCACCGCTCTTCAGGATTCCGAGCAACCCGACAAGGAGATCGGCCTTGCGAGGCAGACAGACGCCGACGAGCGTGTCCGGCCCGACGCCGAGCGCACGCAGCCGATTTGCCAGGGCGTTGGCACGCCGGTCGAGTTCGCGATAGCTCAGCGTCCCGTCGTCCGCGGTCAATGCAATCGCATCGGGCGTCCGCCGGACCTGCGCCTCAAACAAGGTGTCCAGCCGCTCTTCGCGGGGATAGTCGGATGCGGTGGCGTTCCAATCGACAACAAGGCGCTTGCTTTCGCCCGGCAAGAGGATCGGCACCCCATCGGCGAGCTGATCCTCATCCTTGGCCATCGCCGACAGCACCAGCGAGAAGCGCTCGACGATCTGACGAACCGTCTCCGGATCAAACAGGTCGGCCGCATATTCCAGCTTTCCCCTGATCGCGTTCCCATCCGCCTCCAGCAACAATACCAGATCGAACTTGGCAGCCGCGGCGGGCACATCGACGCGTTCAAATCTCAGGCCGGTCTCCGACTGCGGCAGGCCGGGCGCCTCGTTGTAGGCGAGCATGACCTGAAACAGCGGTGAGTGCGAAAGGCTGCGGGTCGGCTGCACCGTCTCGACAATCTGCTCGAACGGCAATTCCTGATTGTCGTAGGCCGCCAGGGTTTGCGCCTTCACCTCGGCCAGCAGCGAGCGGACGCTCGCATTCTTGCCGAGCCGCACGCGCACGGGCAGCGTGTTCACGAAAAAGCCCATCACCCCCTGGATCTCGCGCCGACCGCGATTGGCTACGGGCGTCCCGATTACCAGGTCCTTCTGCCCGCTCAACCGTGACAGGAGCAGCGACCAGCCGGCCAGAAGCGTCATGAACGGCGTGACGCCGTTCCGACGCGCCAGCGCGCCGAGCTGCGCGACCAGATCGGCGGGCAGCTCCAGCGGCACTCGGTCAACCTCGTAGCTCGGCACGGGCGGCCGCAGACGGTCGAAAGGCAGTTCGACCAGGCTCGGCGCGCCTTCCAGATAGGTCCGCCAGAAATCGGCTCGACGCGCCTGTGCTGAAGCGTCAGCGTGCTCGCGACACCAGGCCGCGTAATCCACATATTGCAGGGCCAGCCGTGGCAGGGACGCCGGCCGCCCGAGCGCGAAGTCGTCGAAGAGCAGCCGGAGTTCCCGCAGGAAAATTCCGATCGAAACACCATCCGAGATAATGTGATGCTGGCTGATCAGCAGGACATGATCTCGCGGTTCCAGCCGCACCAGCGTCGTGCGCAACAGCGGACCGGACGCCAGATCGAAGGTCCACGCAGCTTCGACCGCGGACAGTTCTGCGAGCGCCTCCCCCCGCGACTCTTCGCCCAACAGGGACAAATCGCAATAGGCCAGCTCGCAGCCCTGGGTGTCCGGGCCGACGTGCTGCGTGGGAACTCCGCCGGCCATCGGGAAGGTTGTGCGCAGCGATTCATGTCGGGCGACAAGGGCATCGAGCGCGCGCGCAAGAGCGGCGCGATCGAGGTCGCCCTCCAGCCGCAGGGCGCCAGCCATGTTGTAGGCCCGTCCGGCCGCAGGGTTCAGTTGATCCAGAAACCACAGCCGCTCCTGCATCGGCGACAACGGACATAGCTCGCTGCGATCCCGAACCCGAATTGGCACCTCGGCCGGCGGCGTCGGACCTGCCGCCGCTTCGGCGCGAAGCCGCTTGAGCAGCAGTTCCTTTTGCAGGATGGTCAGATTGCCCAAGGCTTGCGCTCCGCTTTGCGTCATTTGGCCAGCAAGCTTTCGAGTTCGTCGGGAGACATTGCTTCGATCTGGGCCTGCAGGCGCGCCACCTCAGCGGCGTCGAACCGCTCCAGCGTCCTTTCGACGACTGCCTCCGCCAGCAAGGCGACAGTCGGTTCGCGGCTGAACAGCGACATTTCGAGATCGGTGCCAAACAGGTCGCTCATCCGCATCGCGATCCGGACAGCGTGCAGCGAGTGACCCCCCAGTTCGAAGAATTCGTCATGCCGACCAACCCGGTCAAGTCCGATTACGTCGCACCAGATTCCGGCAATGACAGTCTCGGTTTCGCCAACGGGCGGGGCATAGTCCCTTGCCCCTGTGTCATCCCGATCCGGTGCCGGCAGCCGCAATCGATCGATCTTGCCGTTCACCGACAGGGGCCAGGCATCCACCCTGACGAAGGCGGCCGCCACCATATGCGGCGGCAAGGACGCTGCGGCAGCTTCACGGATTGCCGCTGCGTTGAACGTGACGCCCTCCGCCGGACGGATATGGGCGATCAGCCGCGCCTCGCCGCCCGGGTCGGCCTGGACCGAGACCACTGCCTCTGCGACCGCGGGCAGTTGTTCAAGTGCGGCTTCGACGTCCTGCAGTTCGACGCGATGGCCACGCAGCTTTACCTGATTGTCGCAACGCCCCAAGAACTCGAGCCGTCCGGCCGCATCCCACCGGCCAAGATCGCCGGTCCGATACATGCGCGCCCCCGGACCGCCGGCATAGGGATCGGCGAGGAACCGTTCCGCCGTTGCTGCTGGCCTGCCGAGATAGCCGCGGGCCAACCCGGGACCGCCGATATAGATTTCGCCGATCTGGCCGAGGGGCGACAGCCGCAGATCTGGATCGAGGAGATATATTCGGGAATTGGCGACCGGAACGCCCAGCCGGGGCAACGCCGGCCAGCTTGGCGGCAGCCCCGCAAGCCGGTCGGCTGCGACGACATGGCTCTCGGTCGGACCGTAATGGTTGTGAACGCCAATTGTCGGCGGACCCGCGCACAGGGCCCTGATCTCGTCGTCTATCTTCAGAGGTTCGCCCGCGCAGATCACGTCGCGGAGCACCAGGGCGGACATGTCGCCTCGGCGTGCAGCCTGAGCGAGCGTTGACATCGCACTGGGTGGAAGGAAAGCCCGCGTAACGCCTTCGTCGCCGAGCAGCCGCAGCAGCCGCACGGGATCGCGCCTGTCGGACTCGTCGAGCAGCACCAGCGACCCGCCATCGACCAGCGTCGTCAGGATTTCCTGAAAGGCGACATCAAATCCAAGCGCTGCAAATTGCAGCGCAACCTCGGCGGTCGCCGGCAGCTCCGTCTGATGCCAGGCAAGCAGATTGCAGACCGCGCCATGGGACATTGCAACGCCCTTGGGGCGGCCGGTGCTCCCGGAGGTATGGATCACATAGGCGAGATTGGCCGGATGGACAGCGACAGGGATCGGATTGTCGCAGGGCACGCCCGCCAGCAGTTCCGTCGCCGCGTCGAGGCTCAGCCGCCGAACGGCGTGGGAGGAGAACCGATCCTGCAACGCCTCTTGTGTAATCAGAAGGGCCGGTGCGCTGTCGTCCAGCATCTGCGCCAGGCGCTGCGCCGGATAGGCGGGGTCGAGCGGCACATAGGCCGCACCTGCTTTCAGTACGCCAAGCACCGCGGCAATCATCTCCGGCCCACGGTTGACACACACCGCAACCCGATCCTCCAGGCCAACACCGGACCGGATCAGCAGATGGGCGATCCGGTTGGCGCGGGCATTGAGCGCACCGTAACTGATGCGGCAATCGCCTTGCACCAGCGCAAGGCGATCGGGTTCGCGCTGTGCCCAGGCCTCAAACCCCGAATGCACCAGCGTGGCGCGCGGTGGCGTCGGCGGCGCATCGCCCAAATCCGACAGCAGATGCCGCCGGGTTTCCGCTGCGACGAGTTGCAGGGATGACACGGGATCGGACAGCTTCTCGGAAAACTGCAGAATCAGGTCTGCAAATGCCTGCAGCAGGCGATCGATCAGTTCCGGCGTGAACGCACTCCGGCTGTATTCCGCCTCCAGGCTCGAAGGCCCGCCACCAGGGTTGGCGCGCCAGATCAGATGCAGAGGCAGCAATTCATGCTGCGCATCGAGCGGCGTCCCCATCGCAATCCCGTCCGCAAACGGCACCGCGGTATCCGCAGGAAAATCCGTCACAGCTACACAAAAGGCATAGCGCTCCCTGCGGCCGGCTGCACGGAACAGACGCTGCAGCCGGTGCATGGGAAAAGCGCGCAGGCGCAGATCGCGCATGACCTCATTGCGAATGCCGCTCAGAAATTCCGCGACTGTGATGGCCGGATCATAGCGAATCATGCTCGGCACAACGTTGACAAGGGGCCCCACCAGCCGGCGATCACGCTGGCTGACGCGACCGTGGACAGGCATTCCGGCGATGAAGTGAAGTTGGCGGAAGAATCCTGCGAGGCAGACCGACAGAGCCGCCAGGCTGACATGCACCCGGCTGACGCCGAGACTCCCGGAAAGCCGCTCGAGGCCAACCCGGTGATCCTGCGACAGATTGGCTACCGACCGTCCACGACCGGTTTCGGTCGCAGCGATAGCGGGAAAGGCACCGCCCAGCCGATCGGCATGCTCTGCCAGCCATGTCTGCCAGCGGCACTGGTCCTTTGCGTACTCGGCAGAGCGCAGATAGGCCTGCGCACTGACGATCCGGTCAGCATAGCTGGGGGTCGCGGCCGGCGCTCCGCGATAACATTCGTCGAGCGAAGCCATCAGCGCCCGGAAGCCGCCCTGGTCAATCGCGATATGGTGCGCGCGAATGAACAGCAGCAACCCGCCATCGGCAAGTTCGACAAGTGAAAAATCGGCCACAGGACCATCTCGGCGCAGGTCGAACGGCTGCACCATCCGGGCCTGCATATAGGCCAAGGCGGCGTCCTCGTCGGGCAGCAAAAGCCTGTGGACGGGCGGCAGATCAGTTGCGAACCGAAGTGCAGGTGTCTCTCCGTGAAAACCCACCCGGATACGCAGCGACTCGTTCAGTTCGCTGCAGCACATCAACGCCTCGATCAGTCGTGCCGCATCCGTGCCAGCAGGCATGCGAAAACAGCCGCCGGTATTGTACCGCGGATCAAGGAAGTCTCGCGCCTGATCGAGCAGAATGCCCTCTTGAAAGGGATGCAATGGCAGCCAATCGGAACCCACGCTTGCGCCCACACTGCCTCCGAACCGCAGAGGCCATGCCCCCGGTGCCTTTGAGCCCGCCCTATCAAGAGCCGTGGCACCCAGCCCGAACGCGTCGAACGGCGCCACAGTATGCTATCGGAATGCTATCAACGTTGAACCTCGAGGTATATGCCCGCCGTGTTTTTCTGCTGTCAAGCCGGACCGCATGTATTCGAAGCAGACAGGTTCGAGGCCTGTCTTTTCGGCCCGGTCGCTATTGAAGGATGTCGGGATCGCATTGCCACGACCGCTAACCTTCACTCATCCCGGCATCAGGACTTGGCACAGGCTGATTCAGCCGCAAACCGCAAAGCTTGTCCATGCCCTGCGAGGTTCAAATTGTGCGAATGTCTACCCGGCCGTACCGTGCGGATTTCTCATTGCTCAGCCTGCGGAAGAAAAAAGCGATCCGATGTCCTTTTGTCACTATAGTAGTCAATACATAGGCGGGAATCTATACTCCAGGATCGCCAACCGTCTGTCATGGCTCTATTTTGCCTAAGGAAAACCAGCTTACAACGAAGGGGGTCGCTAGAGACCGACTAATGTAACTTGCTGTGCCAAATGAATTGTCAGATGTCGACGCGACCGCGGGGCGGCGCATGTTTGCGGCAAGGTTCGCCAGCAAACTACCCCTGACCACCTCCCGGAGCGCCGACACCTTTCCGGCAGTAAGCTGCGGAAGTCTGGGCACTATTCCTGGAATCAGGCGGCATCTGCCATGCCGGATATGACCAGATGCTGCGTTGTGGCCGCATCGCTTCAACGCGGCCCGGGCCTGCAGCCGTTCATAATCCTCATGCCGGACTGCTATTGCCAGCTGCATATTTTGAACCCGAGGCGTCGCTTGACAATGCGATGGCCGCGCGAATAGTGAAAGTATTACTGCCAGTGAAAAGTTGCCTGTGTGCATGGTCTGCAGTTTTCTGTGGATGCTGGGAGGGCGACGGCTCCGGCGAGCGAGAGGGGTCCTTGATGACGATCGGCTTGGAGCGCGTCCGGGCGCTCATCGCTGACGCGATCGACGTCGATGAGGACGTTATAGTCCCTGGGGCGCATTTTCTGCATGATCTGGGACTTGATTCCCTTAGTTCACTCGAGGTCCTTGTTCGTCTCGAGCGCGAGTTTAACTTGTCCATTCCCGAATCCGATCTCGTGAAGCTCACAAGTCTCGACAGCGTTATGGCTTATCTTGCAGAGACCGTCGCTCGAGCCAGACAGGAAACAAGTGCGTGACACCCAACGAGTCGAAACTCCGTGAAATTCTGTGCGATATTCTGGAAATAGAGCCCGGAGATCTCACCGATGATGGATCCTTCATCGACGACTATGACGCCGATTCTCTGCGCTCTGTCGAAATCTTGGCGGCGCTCGAAAAGGAGTTTGGAGTCGCCATTTCGGAGAAAGAACTGCCAAACATGAATACGGCGGGTCAAGTTAAGCATGTTCTGAGCCAGTACGGCTGGAAAGCCTGACACTGTGAAGCGACGCGTGGTCGTCACTGGTATTGGTGTGGTCAGTTGCGTAGGGCTTGGAGTCGAGGCATTTTGCGAAAGCCTGCGCAACGGTGTAAATGGCAAAGCCCGCGTAACGGCATTCGATCCTGCCGGTTTTGAACAGAATTACGTTTGCGAGGTCAAGAATTTCGATCCGGCCTCCCACGTCCGGTCCCAAAGCCCTGACCGCCTGGGTCGGAGCGCCCAATTTGCGATCGCAGGGGCACGCATGGCCCTCGCCGATGCGGGGATCGACGCTGATGCGGTTCGAGGGGCTCCGATCCCGAGTTTGTTCGGGACAACGGACGGGGAGTCGGCGCCGTTCGAAGAGCTGACGCGGCAATATCATCTCTCCGGCATGACCGAATTCGAGCCCGATTTGCTCCGGCTGGTGCCTGCGCAGGAGATCGCGCTTGCTGTGGCCCGCGAGTTTGATCTCGTCGGTGAGGCGCTGGTCTTGTCCACCGCTTGTGCTGCCGGCAGCTATGCGGTCGGAATCGGTTACGACATGGTGAGTGCTGGCGAGACTGAGATCGCGATCTGCGGCGGCAGCGATTCAATCTGTCGCAAGACATTCGCCGGCTTCTACCGCCTGGGCACGATGTCACCGGATAACTGCCGGCCATTCGACATCGACCGTCACGGCATTCTGACCGGCGAGGGCAGCGCTGTTCTTATCCTTGAAACGCTGGAGGGCGCTCGCCGCCGCGGAGCGCGGATATATGCGGAAGTGCTGGGCTATGCCATTAACTGCGATGCCGATCATATGGTCGCGCCCAATCGGGACAGCATCGCAGCCTGCATGCGCCTCGCTCATGATCGCGCCGGCATTGCTGCAGCAGATGTGGACTTCGTCTGCATGCACGGGACAGGCACTCGGGCCAACGATATCACCGAGAGTCAGGCGGTAAGGATGGTTTTCGGCGACCACAATCCGCCGGTGAGCTCGATTAAATCTTCACTCGGCCACGGCATGGGCGCGGCGAGCACGTTCGGCGCCGCGGCCTGCTGCCTTGCCATTGACCGGGGGTTTCTGCCGCCGACCATCAACCTCGAGCGGCAGGACCCGGACTGCGAAGTGGACGTCGTCGCCAACACAGCGCGAACGGCATGGCCGCGCGTGGTGCAGAACGACGCTTTCGCCTTTGGCGGCAACAATGCGATCACGCTGTTCGGCCGCGTTGACGCGCAGCCCGCATGCGCCTGAATTTACGTGGCCGATCCTGCGCTCGCGTTTAGCATCCGGGGTTGGCAGGCGCTCAGTGTTTATGGCGACAAGAGAGGTCTCGCGTCGGCATGGGCGGCAGCCGACAACGCGAACGCGCACCTCCCCCTGGGCAACCGACCCCTTGTCGTCCCTGATTTCGACGTACGCGAAGCGTTGGGAAAAAAGGGGACCCGCAGCTTTGACCGGCATACGGGCTTGTTTGTGGCGAGCGTAGGCGACGCTCTTGCCGAAGCGGCGCTCCAGCCGGACGACCGGATGACGGCCGGCATCATCAACGGCACCGCGACTGGAAGCCTGTCCAGCATTCAAGACTTCCTGCTCGACACCTGGCGGCTGGAAAAGCCCTACTTCGTCAACCCGGCCCATATGCCGAACACCGTTATCAACTGCGCGGCGGGCCAATGTGCAATTTGGCACGGCATCAAGGGGCCAAACGCGACGGTTTCGGCTGGCGCGCAAAGCTTTGCTGCGTCTGTCCGCCTTGCGCGACGCTGGGCGACGCTGGGCTATGCGTCGCGATTCGTCGTCGGCGCAGTCGAGGAGGTCGCTCCGGCAGTGCAGGCATTGCGCGAGGTCTATGCGCGGCGCTACCCGCAGGCAGAACCGCTCGCCGAAGCCGCAGCCGCCTTCGTGCTCGAGGCAGTCGACCCGGCCTCCGCTTCGCCCGATGAGGATCTGGTCCTCGCGGCCGAGGCCGGCACCGCGCCCGACCTCTCCGGCCGATCTGTCCTCGACTCCGCGCGACAGCTGCTGATGAAATGCGGTGTCAAAGAGAGTGAGGTCGCCCGGGTATCTGCCAAATCGAGGCGTGGCGCTGCGGGCCACGCAGCCGAGCTCGCAGTCAGCGAAGCTTTCGGCCGCAGCATGGCTAGCGCCGGAGAGGTGTTTGGCAACACCTACAGCGCCAGCGGCGCGATGCAGCTGGTGCTGCTGCTCGGCCTGTTGCGGCCCGGCGAACATGGCCTGGCAGTGAGCGCGTCCGGCAATCGGTCCTATTCCGTCCTCCTGCTGCGCAAGGGAGGGCGGACGTGACTGTGGTAATCTGCGGGGCCGAGATGATTACCGCTCATGGCGGCAATCGAGCGACGGTGTTCGGCCAGATGCTAGACGGCGTCGTCGCCAACGGCCCTGTGCGCCGACCGTATCCGGAACGCTATCGATTCCGTCATGCCTATGAGATCGCCGACACCCCCGCGGGAGTGCCGGCGCAGGGCAGAAGCACGGACTGGCTTCTCCGCGTAATCGCATCAGCGATGCGCGATGCGAAGGTCGACCTTGCGACGGAGCGACTGACAATTCTGATCGGAACGGGCCTGCGTGAGCAGGGCTCCTTGGAGAACTGGCATGTTGATGGCGCGTCCTTTTCGCTCCGAGACTGGGACTATGCTGAAGCTGTCCGGCAGCGCTTCGGCGCTGAAGTCGAGGTGCAGACGTTTGTCAACGCCTGCGCCGCGACTCTTTGCTGCCTGACAGTCGCCAAGTCGCTGCTCGAGTTGGATGATGCGGATGCAGTCGTGGTCGCTGGAACTGACAGCCTGACATCCAGCATGTATGGCCTGCTCGATCGCGTGTCCGGCGGCGACGCGCCGGAACGCATCCAGCCGTTCGACCTTGACCGCAGAGGCGTGCTGATGGGCGAAGGCGCGGCGGCGGTCGTGCTGCGCCGCGCCGACGATGGACCTGGCGTCGCCCGGCTGGCCGCCGCTGTGCAGAATTGCGACGGTCGGCACGAGACGGCGCCCGCCCCCGACAGCATTGCCGAACTGATCGAATCGGCGCACCGGACCGCGGGCGTGGCGCCTGACAAGATCGATCTCGTCCTTGCGCACGGTACCGGCACCCGCCTCAACGACGAGGCCGAATCCGAAGCGCTGAAGCAAGTGTTTGGCGCCGCGTCCGGCCGCGTCCTGCTCAGCGGCACCAAGGGGATGACCGGTCACACGGCAGGCCCGTCCGGTCTGATCAACCTGATTACCGGCCTGGACATCATGAACAGCGGGATGGTGCCACCGGCTCCGGGCTTGCACCGTCCGCTTCCCAACGCTGCCTGCTTTGATCTTGTAACGAAAGGCAGGCGGGATGCGCGAATCGACCGTTTCCAGGTCAACGCTTTCGGGTTCGGCGGCGTAAATGCGGTCGCTATTGTCGAGCGTGCCAATGGCGATTGAGCACAACTGGCTGATTGGAGCGGGCGTCTCGGCCCCCTTGGACATGGCACTCCCTGCAATCCCGGAACAACTCGTCGCGCGTCATTCGGACGATGCCGGCCTTGCCGCAAACATCGGCCGGCGCGGCATCCGCTTCAAGGATCGGGCCACCAGATTGGCCCTGGTCTCAGCGCGGCGCGCGATGGAGGCCGCCGGCCTCGTCGCGTCGGGCTATTCGGATCTGGACGATCGGCGCTGCGCGATTGTCGTCGCCAGCCGCTTCGGCAATGTGGACACCGTGCTGCGTTGCGCCGCCCAGCTGCGCGCCGGCGGTGCCGCGAGCCTCAGCCCGATGGACCTCCCCAACGCATCGGCGAATGTTATTCCGTCGACGTTGGCGATCTGGTTTGGTTTGCGAGGTCCGAACCTGCTCGTCGCCGGTGGCCGGGACTGCGGGCTTCAGGCGCTGAAGACCTCGTTGGTGCTGCTGGATTCCCATCAGGCCGATCGCGTGCTCGTCTGCGGCGTGGAGGCCGGCCAGCCGGAGCTGGAGCCACTGTTTCTGTCCGCGGCCGCCGGCGAGACGGCGCCGGTCGACGTGTCTGCCGCCCTTGTTCTCGAGCGAGCGGCAGACGTACCCGGCGCCGGCTGGGCGCTCGCGCGGGCGCGGGACGGTCGGGCCCCGTCCGCCCCGGCCGTGGTTCGTCCAGGCTCAGGACAGCCGCCCCTAATGCTCGGGCAGTCGGACGCGCCGGGGCCCTATCATGGTGCGCACGGAGCCTCCGGTGTGCTGGAGGCGATCGCCAGGACCCGCTGCGACCTTGAAACGAGCGCCTCTGCGCGCGGTCTTGCCGGAGTGCTGCCATGACGCTGGCGCATCGTGTTCCTGCCGCGGCTGAGTCCGAATTCTCGGTCAGCTGGACCCGACAGGAGCATGGCGGCTCAGCGGGCTTTGGCGAGGCTTGGTTCATCCACGGCATGCTGGAGGATGAGCGCACCTGGCTTCGCCTCGAATCGCAGGTCGATGCCGCCGTGTCGCTCCGCCCACATTTCCCCTGGTCCTCACGCAACGGGCAGACCTGGGGTCGGGAGGCGAGCGGGTCGGAGTGGATCGGACGCTTCGTTGCTGCTCAGCCGGCACGGCCCGACATTGTTGTCTGCCATTCCTATGGCTGCAACGCTGTGCTGGATCATCTCGTCTGGCATCAGGAGCATCAACCCGACGTGCTTGTCCTGGTCGCCCCCTTCTACGCTGCATGCCGCGACGAGATTCGCTGGTCCAAGCTGATGGATCTTGCCGACGGACTGGAACAGCTGATCGCCGAGTCCATAAAGGTGCAGGACCCGGCTGGCCGTTACAGAGGCGAGCTGCTGAAGGACATCACGGCCAAGATACGTGACCGGCTTGGCGTCTATGGCTGGTTTGAGTTTCTGAGCCTTTATCTTGCCTCGCCCGATCTGCCGTTGGAGCGGCTCCGCTGCCCGACCTTGATCGTGTCGGGCCGCGACGACCGCTATAGCCCGAGCGATGCCTGCGATCGCTTGGCAGCGGCTCTGCCCCATGCTGACCATGTGGTTCTCGACGCCAATCACTTCCTGCAAGAAACCCATAGCAGCGAACTGGCGGCAGCCATTCGCCGTTTTGCCGCAACCACTGAACGGGCAATTCAATCGTGACAAATCTGCTTGACCTGATTTCCACGCCCTTCGAAGTCGTCCAGCGTCCGCACCACGAAGGCAACAACGTGATGAGTTGGATCGGTTTCAAGCATGTCATGTACCTTGCGGAAGAAGCGGTGCTGGAACGGCTTCGCAGCGCCCGGCTCGGATTTCGCGCCTGCCTTGAGACATTTGGCATGGTGCCGGAATTTGTGGCCGAGCAGGGGCGCATCCTGACTGCGGTCAAGCTGGACGACGAAGTGCGGGCCGTCGTCACGCTCGCGGACCAGACGCCACCCCTTCTGCGCTTCAACGTCGTGCTGTGGGTGGAGCGTGGCGGGAAGGCTGTGAAAGCCTATACAGGCAAGCTTGGCTTTGCCTTCCGGCGCGACCGTTCACTCGGGCTGCCGCCTTCGCAGGCAACGCCAGCAGGCATGGACAACCATGTCGTCGATACCCTCGAGGGACTGATGTCGGCGCCGGAGCCGACTGCCGGCACCCCTTGCCTGACCTGGCGGACGCCCGTCCCCTACTTCTACTGCCACGGCAACGACCGCCTGAAGCTCTCTGGCTATCTGCGCCTTTTGGAAGAGGCAGACAGCCGCTTCTGCGCGCAACAGGGAATCGGTGTCGGCACGCTGTTGCGGGAGTCGCGCTGGATCCCTGCCGTGCCGAGCGCGCGGATGGAAATCCTCGCTGACGCGCACCTCGACGAGGAACTGGTAATCACTTACCGGGTCACGAGCGTCACCCGCGCACTGCTCTATACCTGCGCAATGGACGTGTCCGTCGAGCGCGCCGGTCGCAAGGTTCGGGTGGCGACCGGTGAGATCGTTCACGGCTATGCCGAAATTACCAGCCGGTCCGATTGGGAGATGGTCAGCTTCGACGAGCGGGTGCTCAATGCCCTTGCCCGCTAAGAGGCCAAAGGCGCTCCGCTGCTATTTCTCGTTGAGGAGTCCCTATTCCTGGCTTGCGTTACGGGACCTTGACCGCCGGGGACTGCACGTCGGCACCCAGCTGGACTATGTTCCCTATTTCGAGCCGGCCGGTCCTTTGAAGGACAGGCTCATCGAGGTGGGGGGCAGGATCCTGTACGTGCCGATGAGTCGCGAAAAGCATCGCTATATCCTCGGCGACGTTAAGCGGATTATGAAGCGGAAGGGGATCGAGCCCGTCTGGCCGATTGACGATTCTCCGGATTGGAGCATCCCGCATTTGATATACCTCGCCTGTCCGACGCCCCAACTCGCCCGTAACTTCATTTTCGCAGCCATGGAGGCGCGGTGGCTGGCCGGGGCCGACATCTGGCGATGGGAGTGGGCGAGAGAGCGGCTCGACTCCCTCGCCGGAGCGGATGCCGCGCAGCGCGTGGTGGCTGCAGCGCAGGGCGTGGAAGTCGCGGAGCGTGCAGTCAGCGCGCTGGTTCAGGCCTATCGTGACGATGTGTTCGGCGTGCCCTTTTTTGTGGCTGGCCGGGAGCGATTTTGGGGTGCCGACCGGCTCGACGCCTTTCTGGAAGCGAGCGGAACCGCATGATCGAGATCGAGACCCTCGCCTGCGGGCGCGCAACGCCAATGGCCGGTCAGGGCACCCTTGCCATCAGCCAGGGAGAGGCGACCTGGGCTCTCCGGATCCCGGATGATGAACCGGTTTTTGCCGGCCATTATCCGAACAATCCGATTTTTCCGGGTGTCTACACCCTGGATCTGATGTGCCAGTGCGTCGAGCATTGGGCGCTCGCCAAGGGCGAGCGGCTGACGCTCGCTGTCGTCAGGTCCATACGTTACACGCGTGCGATCGGACCGGGCGACAACGTCCGAATCGAAATCAGGATCGAGGATCCGGTCAGCGAACAGGAGGTGGCTGTCCGCGCAGTCGCGTGGCGCGGGGACGACAAGGCTGTGTCAGCCCGGCTGCTGATGAGGCATGTTCGGTGAGCTGCCACGTTTCCGACTTCCGTGGTCGCCCCGCTCCGCACTTCGGCGGACGCCCACTTGATCCCCTTTTGGCGCACTGACGCGGAGGAGCAGCATATGGCGGGCGAACGAGGCGCCACGATCTTTTCCAACGGATCATTCCTGTTGCTGACGGTATCAGCGCTGATCTCCCTGATCGGCGATCAGATGACGCTGATCGCTCTGCCGTGGCTGATGATGACGCTGACGTCCGATCCGGTCGCGGTGAGCGCAATGATGGCTCTTTTGTCCCTGCCGCGCGCGGTGCTGGTGCTGTTCGGCGGCGTCCTGGCGGACAGGTTCGATCCGGTGCGCCTGCTCATCGCCATGCGGCTGAGCAGCTTCGCGCTACTCGGCGGACTGGCGGCTCTGGCGGCGTCGGGCACGCTGCAATCCTGGCATTTGTATCCCTTCGCGTTCGCGATCGGCATTTCCACAGCCGTCGCTCTGCCGGCGAGCGCTACGCTCGCGCCGCGTTTGCTGCCGAACGCGCAGCTTGGCTCTGGCAACGCGCTTCTGATGATGGCCGCGCAGATCGCAATGCTGGTCGGCCCGATGACCGCTGGACTGCTGATTGCGCAAAGCCAGGACGCGCCAACCGACCTTTCGTCCTTTGCGGTCATCTTCGCTATCGACAGTGCATCCTTCCTGCTAAGCTTCGCGTTGCTGTCGGTGATCCGGCTGGGAGCACCGCCGGCAGGAAACAAGCCGGCCGGAGGCATATTCGCCCGTCTCGGTGATGGCTTTCGTTATGTCGGCGCGGATCGTCCGCTCGCTTTCTTTCTTGTCTATCTGGCGATCATGACCCTGTTCGTCTCGGGGCCTATGGTCGTCGGAATCCCGTTCCTGGTGAAGGATGAGCTGGGCGGATCGGCGGTGAGCTACGGCGCCTTCTTCTTCGCGTTGAACCTGGGAGCAATGATCGCGGCCGGCGCCGCGATGATGTTAAAGCCGCCCAGGGGCTCGCTTCTCATTCCGATTGTGCTGCTTGTCGATGTTGTGATCGGCGCGCTGATGATCGTGTTTGTCAACAATCTGCAGAGCTGGACGTCCTACGCCATCCTGTTCGTCGTCGGTATGGCGATGGCCTATGTTCAGGTAACAATGATGACGCGAGTACAGAAGCGCGTCGATCCTGCCTATCTCGGGCGGGTCATGGCCTTCATGATGCTGGCGATGCTTGGCGTCGCCCCACTGTCCGCCCCGGTGGCCGGGCTGATCGTCGACAAACTTTCGGCGAAAACCATGTTTGAAATTGTCGGCACGATCATGATCGTGCTGCCGCTTCTTTTTCTGCTCAGTCGCGATCTAAGGCGACTGGGCGAGGATACACCGGCCGAGCCGGCAGAGCCCGAAGAGGCAGTGTTTGAGGCTGCCGGCCTGCAGACCGAGAAGGGGAGCAAATGAGCGAAGGCAAAGGCGTGGCACTGGTAACGGGGGCCTCGCGTGGCATCGGTCGTGCGATTGCGCTGCGGCTGGCACACGACGGATACGATGTCGGCTTTTGCTACCGCGCCGCCCATGCCGAAGCGGAGAGTCTGGCACGCGAGATCGAAATGCTGGGCCGGGCCTGCTACAACCGGGCTTGCGAGGTTGCCGATCTTGGCCAGGTCAGGCTCTTCGTCGACGAACTGGAGCGTGAACTCGGCCCGATCCAGGTGCTGGTTAACAATGCCGGCATTACCCGCGACGGATCGCTCGTCCAGATGACCGAGGAGGCATGGTCCGAGGTAATCAGTATCAACCTGACAGGCGCCTTCAACTTCTGCCGTGCGACGGCTCTGGGCATGATGAAACGCAAACAGGGGTCGGTCATCAACCTGTCCTCTGTATCGGGTCTGTACGGGCTGGCCGGCCAGGCCAATTACTCGGCGTCGAAAGCAGGACTGATTGGCCTCGCCAAGGCATTGTCGCGCGAACTGGGCCGCTTCAATATCCGGGTGAATGTGGTCGCACCCGGGCTGATCGACACCGACATGACGACCGGTGTGCCAGCGGCGCGGCGGACGGAGATGATCAATGAGACGGCGCTGCGGAGGGCAGGCTCGCCGGATGAGGTAGCTGCGCTCGTCGCATTTCTCGCCTCGGATCAAGCCCGTTACATAACCGGGCAAGTTGTTGCCATCGACGGCGGGCTGTAGGCGAATGGACGGCAACGCTGTGGCATCATGGATTGACCATCAGGCAATCAAACGCCTCAATCCGCAACGCTATCCGCTCGCCTTGCTCGACAGGATCGAGCAGCAGGCGGACGGTGAACTGGTCGGCATCAAGGCGATTACTGCCACCGAGCCATGCTATCGGTTCGTGAGCGACGATATGGACCAGGCGGGGCTCGCCTATCCCTCGCCGTTGATCGCTGAGTCCTTTTGCCAGTCCGCTGGCCCGCTCTGCCTGTCGCAAGGAGCGGTGACACTCGATCAGGCGCACGATCAGGTCATGGTTATTGCTTCAATGAGCGACATTGTTTTTCTCCGACCGGTCTTTCCGGGCCAGGTAATTACCCACCATCCGCGCTTGCTCGCCAGTTATTCGAACGCGGTCCTGGTCGGCGGCGAAACGCGGCAGGCCGGCGAGCCGGTGGCGCGCTTCGGCGGCATTCTGGTCGCGTGGAGCGAAAAGGTGCGGCTTTGACGCACCCGACACCGCGCGTGGTGGTGACGGGGCTAGGCCTGCGCGGCCCCGGCGTCGCCTCACCGGATGAATTGTGGGCACTGCTGCAAAACCCGGTCCCGCCCCCGCCTGCCCGGGTTCGCAGCTATCCGCAATCGGGCGATGTGCTTGGATACGCAGTCGACGACGTGCCGGGACCATCCGACAGCCGTCTTGAGCGGCTGGCGCTGGCCGCCTTCGACGATGCAAGCGCCGACGCTGGGCTGACCGCGGAAGCCCTTACATTCGCTGGCATATCCTTCGGTACCACTCACGGTCGCATCGACCTGTTCGAAAGCTCTGCGGACGAACAGGCCCGCGCGGAGCCTCTCTACAGTATCGGCGAGGCTCTGGCGCGGCTCCATGGCTGTTATGGTCCTATCCAGCTCTACAGCACCGCCTGCTCGGCGAGCCTGACTGCCATCGGCATGGCCGCCGAGGTGCTGCGTGACGGCCGCGCGGAAGTGATGATCGTCGGCGGCGCCGAAATCTTCAGCGATGTTGCCATGGCAAGCTTCACTCGGTTGGGGGGCCTGGACCCCGAGCGTTGCAGGCCCTTTCACCAGGAGCGGCAGGGCGCCGTGTTCGGCGAAGGCGCTGCGTTCCTGATCCTCGAGACAGAAGAGCATGCCCTTGCCCGCCGGGCGCCGCGCCCGCCCTATTGCACGATTGAAGGTTTTGGATGGAGTTGCGACGCCCATCATGCAACCGCCCCGGAACCGTCTGGCAGGGCGCTGCGCTTGGCGGCTTGCGACGCGCTGGCGCGGGCCGGGCTGACCTCGGCCCATATCGACTGCGTCATTCCGCATGGAACCGGAACTCGCCTGAACGACGAAGCAGAAGCGCATTTGCTGCGCGATCTGATCGCAGGGGAGCGACCGAGCGTGCCGGTGCTGCCTTTGAAGGCCTTCATTGGCCACGGGGCTGGCGCCGCCGGCGTGTTCGGATGCATTGCGGCGGCCTTGATCTGCCGCCACCAATGGGTGCCCTCTGCCAACTGCGCCCGTCCGGAGTATCCGCTGAACTTTGGTGGCCAGGCGGCTGGCGAGGGAAAAATCGGGCATGTCCTCGTTAATGCCTATGCCTTTGGCGGCAATAACGCCTCTTTGATCCTCGGCTCGGCGTGACAGCGCTGGCACCGATCGGCGTCGCCAGCTGGAGCGCCGTCGTCGAACACAGCATGTTGTCGGATGACGACTGGTTCGATGTCGAGGCCTATTTGGGCAAACGCGGGCACAAGTATTTCAGCAGAGGAACGAAGCTATGGCTGGCCGCCTGCGCGGGCCTTGACGGACTCGATGCAGGCGAAGGTGCCGACGGCGATCTGACCGGCATCGCCGTCGGCACCAATTTCGGCGCCCACCAAACGCTTCGCGAGATGCACGACGTGGTGTTGCAATCCGGCCCGCTGGCGCTCAGCCCGTCCTTTGCGCCCAATTTTTGTGTCAATTTGATCGCCGGCCAGGCCGCGATTCGATATGGTGCGCGCCGCTTCAACCTCACCATCACCACTCCGGCGACCGCCGGCCTCGATGCGATCGCCATCGCTGCGCGTGAACTGGCCGCAGGCCGCTGCAAATCCGTACTGGCCGGCGCGGCTGAAGAGGCGATCCCTGTCGCCCCGAGGCATCGCGAGGGCGCGGTCGCTTTGCTGCTGACAGGCGACGAAGCAGCCGGCATCGAAGCGCGTCTGTCCGGTTTCGGCGAGGCCCGCTTGCCCGAGGCTGCGTTGCCGACCATCCAATGGCGCTCGCACTTTGCAGCCATGCTCGCGGCAACAGGCCAGCTAGGAGCACAGGCAATACCGCTTATGCTGTTTGCAGACCCCGCCCGTCCGCCTTCGCAAGTCACGAACATGCTCGCGGCAGCAGGCTTGGCCATCGCTTCGGTGGACGCCCGGACGGTGCCAGCCGTTCACGCGACTTTGGAGCCGGTGATGGCGCTGCTCGATACGGTGAAGGCAGTAGGGAATAGCGGCGCATCGATGCTGTTCTGCTATGTGGGCCCCGCCGGCGCACTGCGCCTCATCCGCATCGATCCTGCTTAGGCGGACATCCCGTCCGGGAAGGGATACTCGGCAAGATCGACGGTCAGACGGAAGAGCCGGCTCGGGGCTTCGCCCGTTCGCGCGATCGCCATTTGCAGCTCTGCCGTGCCCCAGCAAGCTGCATGGCCGACCTTGCCCTCGTGTTCAAACGCAATCCAGTTGCCACCTGCGGTCGGTCGACCCTGAAGCCGCTTGAAGGGGATCTCCAACCCCAAGCCCCACGCCTTGGCCACAGCCTCCTTGGAAACCCATCTGGAAAGGAAGAAGGCGCGCGGACAGGCTGCCGTGCGCAACGCCTCGATCTCGTGGGGCGTCAGCGCGTGCGCAGCGAGCGCGTTGGGGTCAAGGTCGCCTCCCGCTTCGATGTCGACGCCGACCTCGCCGCAGCCCACGGCCAGCGCGACTGCCCCACGGGTGTGGGACAGGTTGAAGCCCAGACCCAGCCCGGCGATACGCGGCTTGCCACCCGGGTGGACATCAAAGTGCAGATCGGCCGGCTTGCGGTTGCTGAGCCTTGCCAGCACTACGCGGGTCAGCACGTGGGCTGCGACAAAGGCGTCGCGATCGTGCGTCCGGCGAAAGCGTGCTGCGCGCGCCTGCTCCTGATCGGAGAGGATTGTCGCGCACCGCCCGAACGGGCTTTCGTCGGGCACACGCGCAGCGGCAAACAGAAGGTCCCCGGGCTGCAGCGCCACGCGGCCTTGGCCAAATGCGGCCAGTTCGACGATCGTAGCCTTCCCCAGTGGATGGTCGATCGTAGCCTAGGCGGCCCGCAGCGCCTGGGAGACCGGCAGCCTCAGCGCGCGGATCGCCGGGGCGAATCCACCGATCAGCCCGATGATCACGGCAAGGATCACGCCGGTCCAGGTCAGCCCCGCATCGACCACGAGCGGGAAGGACAGACCCAGGGTCGTGACCGCACTGCCATTGAAGATCAGCCACGCCCCAGCCGCGCCAAGCAGCGCCGATGGAATGGCAATGGTCAACGATTCCAAGACGATGGCGGTCAAGATCGCCGCCCGGCCATAGCCCATCGCGCGCAGCGTTGCCATTTCACGGGTGCGGCCGTCGACATTGGCATACATCGCAGTCAGAACGCCAGCCGTCGCGCCGAGCGCCATGACACCGCCGATGAAGATCCCGAGCAAGTTCACCATGTTCAGAAACGGCGCAGTCCCGCTGGTGACATACTCGCTCTTGAGCTGCGCCTTGAGCGGCACACGCGAGTCCGCTTCAACAGCCTGCTTGAAGGCCGGAAACGCTGCAGGCGAGTCGAGCTGAACCTCGACCATCTGATATGCCTTGCGATCGAAGCCTGACAATATGCTGTCGACGTCGCCGATCAGGCCGCCTTCGCTCATCGCCCCGCTGTCGGAGAAAACGCCGACCACCGTCCAGCGCGCGCCACGGAGCATCAGCTTATCGCCGACACCCATGCCCTGATAGGCATCGCGGGCGAGTCGACCGACGATCAGTTCATAGGTGCCGGACCGCAGATCACGGCCCTCGACGATTTGCAGGCGCGGGTTCATCTGGCGGCCCTGTCCGCCCGTAGCGCGCAGTCTAATGTTGACTGTGCCGCCTTCAACTTTGCGTGCCTCGACCAGAACCGAGGAAATAGGCTGGACGAGCGGCGCGCCGCTGGCGTCCTTCTTGACGCCCGGCGCCTCGGACACAATGCCGGGCACCGTCAGCGGCAGAATACCCACATTGTCCGACGCCGAGTTCGCAGGCAGCACAACTGCCAGATCGGGCGCATGGCTGCTGCCGGTCATCGCACGAATGCCGGCGCCGATTGCAAGCAGCGAAACAAGTACCCCGACCGTGATCGCCACGCCGAGTCCGGCGACGAGCGTCCGGCCGAGCCGATTGGCAAGGTCGCCAAGATACATACGGGTCACGGCCCACGTTTGCTCGATAAAGTTCATAGGGTCACCGTCCTGCCAAGGCATCGACAACCTGCAAGCGCCGCGCACGCAACGCGGGCGGAAGCCCTGCCAGCAATGCGAGCCCTGCAGACAGCAAAAGGCCGACCGCAAATACGGATCCGGCCTGAATATCGAAGCCGAATTGCCGCTCGATCATCGGGAAGATAAGCGCCGCGAAGCCAAGGCCGATTGCCGCGGCGACCGTGCAGAAGAGCACTGCCTCGGTCAGCACGAGTGAAAGTACGCTGGTATCGGTGAAACCAAGTGTCTTCAGAATGGCAAACTCGTGCGTCCGATCGCGAACTGATTGTGACATGGCGGCGCCGACCGAGAAGAGCAAAGCGAAGAAGATCGCACTGACGATCGCATTTACAACCAGGCCAACGTCTCCGATCTGCTGCATTGATTCCAGCGCGAGCTGGCTCTCGGTGACGGTCTTCGTCCCATGGTCTGAATTGGCGAAGCGCTGGTCGATCTCCCGGCTCACCCTGGCCGCATCGCTCGAGCTTGCGAGTTTCATGAACAGATAGTTAGTCGTCCCCTTGGCAACGGGTCGTCCCTCGTCGACATAGTCGTAATTGAGCAACATGGGATTCCCGCCGGCCCCTGCCCCGATCGGCGTATAGATGCCGACAATGTCGACCTGCCAAACAGGTGTGCCGTCGCGATTCAGCCACAAGCGTGAGCGCAAGGGGATACGATCGCCCACTTTCCAGCCGAACGTGCGCGCGACTGCCTCCGACACCAATGCGCCAGTCCGCTTTGCCGTGAGCGCTTCGATCTGCGCGTCAGTGACGCCCATGCGCGGATAGACGGCGAGAAACTTGTCGGCATCGACCGCAAAGGCGGCGACGCTCTGGTTAGGGGTCCGGTAGGTGCTTTCAAAAACGACCGCAGGGGTCACTGCGGTTACACCCGAAATCTGCTGAATCTGCTCTGCATAGCGCAGCGGCAGCGGTTCATACTGACTGACGCGGCTGTAGCTGATCAGAATGTCGGCGCGCGTGTCTGCCGCAGTGCGCGTAAGCCCGGCATTGAAACCGTGAAGCAGCCCGAACAACAGAAAGGCGCTGACAATCGTCAGCAAGGTCAGCACGGCCCTGATGCGCTTGCGCCAGATTCCGGCCCAAACCAGTCCGAGATACTTCATGCCGCGACCGCCTCCTGCACATCGACCAGTGCTCCCTTGTCGAGATGCAGCACGCGCCGCGCGGACTCGGCGGCGCGGGGGTCGTGCGTGACCATCACAATCGTCTTGCCCTGGCGCTGGTTGAGCAGGCCGAGGATATCAAGGATCTCGCTGGCGCTTTCCCGGTCGAGGTCGCCGGTCGGCTCGTCGCAGACAAGGATGGTGGGATCTGACACGAGGGCACGGGCAATTGCCACCCTTTGCTGCTGACCGCCCGACAATTCCGACGGCTTGTGCCTGCGCCGGTCCGAGAGCCCGACAAGTTCCAGAGCAGCGGTAACGCGGGTCTTGCGCTCGCTGCGACTGAGCGAGGTCAGCAGCAGAGGAAGCTCGACATTCCGTTCCGCAGAAAGAGTCGGCATGAGGTTGTAGAACTGAAAGACGAAGCCGACATGCCGCGCCCTCCAACGCGACAGTGCAGCAGAAGACAAACGATCGATCCGCTCATCGGCAACTGAAATTTCCCCTTCGGTGGGGCTGTCAAGGCCGGCGATCAAATTGAGCAGCGTCGATTTGCCTGACCCGGATGGACCCATCAGCGCAAGGAAATCCCCGGACGAAACATCCAGATCGACGCGGTGAAGGACTTCGGTTACCTGTCGCCCCTGCCGGTAGCGCTTGACCACACCTCGCAGCGATATCAGATTGCTCATTTGTCACCTCTGGCTGTCGCCGGTTGTTACTCGGCTTCGGTTCGGACTTTGGACCCGTCGGTCAGACTATCTTTAGGATTGAGAACGACGCGCTCGCCGGGGGCGAGCCCTGCGGCGATTACCACACCGTCTCCCTCTGCCCTGCCGAGCCGGACGGGGCGCAGCGCGGCACGTCCATCCTGCACCACATAAACATGGCCTGCGCCCTTCTCAGCGTGAACGATCGCGGCAGCAGGCGCAAGGATGGCAGGCGCACGCGCGGCCGTGCGCGGCGGTTCAAGGCCCCGAAGGAACGACACACGCGCCTGCATTTCCGGCACAATGCGCCGGTCCGGGTTCAGGAAGCCAACCCGGACTGCCACCGTTGCCTTGGATCGATCGGCTTTGGGAATAACCGCGATTACGCGCGCCGCGAAATCGAAGTCTGGATAAGCGTTCAGCACCACCTCGGCCGGCATGCCTGCGCTGACCCGGCCGATCACGCCTTCGGCGACATCGACCTCTACCTCGAGCGAGCTCATGTCGACAACGGTTCCGATGCCGGTGCGGGTGAAGCCGCCGCCTGCGGAAATGGGTGAGACGATCTCGCCCGGCTGTGCCGCCTTGACCGTGACGATCCCGCCGAACGGTGCGCGGACAACGGTGTCGTCCAGCGCGCGGCGGGCAGTCACCAGAGCGGCTCCAGCGGCGGTCAGTTCGGCCTCTGCAGTGCGAAGGTTCGCGCGCGCAGTTGCCGCGGCTGCACGTGCATCCTCGGCCGACTGCAGGCTCACCACCCCCCTGCTCAGCAGCTGCTGGCGGCGGTCGTCGCGCGCGCCTTCAACAGCCGCCTGGACGCGCGCTGTCTCCAAACGGGCGCGCGCCGTCTCGACGGCGGCACGTGCTTCGCCCAACCTTGCGGCAAGCTCGTCGTCGTCGAGCCGGGCAAGAATCTGGCCGGGGCGAACGGTCTGCCCTTCTTCGATCAGCACTTCCGTGACCCTGCCAGTAATGCGGCTTGATACTGTCGCTTGCCGTCGGGCGACGACGTAACCGGTCGCGTCGAGAAGCGAACCGGTTGCGCTCGGGGCGTCCGTGTCCGCACGAACCAGTGCCGTCTCGACCACAAAAGCGTCTTCCGAACCCAGCATCGTCCAGGCGGCAATCCCCGCCACGGCCACGACGACGATGAGCCCGCCGGCAACGACCATCATCAGCCCTCGGCGCCGCGGCGCTGGAGGCCGAGACGCGCCCCGATCAATGCGCAATTGATCGAGCAGGGCTGTCCGTGCGTCCTCTGGCGCGTGAGCGCCATGAACTGGCACCGACGTGCCTTGGTCTAACATGCGCCTCCCTGGATCATCCGCTCGCCTCGCGATACTGTCCCGATAGCCGTTCTCGCGTGCGATTGATGGCGCCGCCCTTTGGCAATGGCAAGCTTGATTTTCTCCAAAAGCTTACCGGATACTGTGCCAATACCTGTGTCCTGCCCAAGAATTTCGGCGCGAATAGTGTCAGATCAGGTCAGATTTTGTCCCGCTGCCGCGTTGCAGCGCGCCAGGTGGCCCAGCTGCCGATGACCGCAATGAGGAGTACGCCGGAGCCGATCCAGCCGGCCAGCCGGCTGGCTTCACCCAGGATGGCAAGGCCATTGACTCCCTGCCGCCTCGGGATGGTCCATTCGGAAGCGAGCCGGCTGGCAATTTCCAGGCTGCCGGTCGCGAGGACAACGATGCCATCTCCGGAGCCGAGATCGATCCGCGCCGTCGTATTGACCGCGGGGGCATTGCCACCGTCATGCCCGATCACCTGCCCTGACTCACCCTCCCCAACATAGATCCGGGTCCCGAGACCCCAAAACGGACTGCCGAGCATCCGCGCCTCCACCCGGCGCATTGCTGCGAGCGACTGCGGCGACAGCACGCCGCGACCCGGCGGCTCGCCGCCCGGCCCGGGTCCATGGGCCTGCAAAAAGCGTGCGACATCGCCGGCGGAACTGTACAGCGACGCCGCTGCCACGGCGGTGTAGCGCCGGTGCGCGGTCAGCCGTCCGTCGGCATCAAAGAATTCTGCAAGATCCGCCGCAGCCTCGTCCGACCGATAGGTCGAACGCGCCATGCCGAGCGGCAACAGAACCCGCCGCTGCATATAGGCTGCGAAAGGCTCCTGAGCGGCCTCTTCAATCAGCAACTGCAGCAGCGTATAGCCTGCGCCCGAGTAGCGCCAGCGCTCGCCCGGTGCCGCACCCACTTGTGCGCGCCCGTCCACACCGGGGCAGGCATCGGCCGCATGGGTCAGAGACTGCTCGATCGGCTGGACTGCAACGCCTGGCAAAAAACCGCAATAGCTGAGGCCGTCAGTCAACCCTGCCATGTGGCTGAGCAGCCGCCGGACGGTCACCCCCTTGCTGTCGTAGGCCCCCGGCGGCAGCTGCCAGCGGGACAGATAGGTCTCAACCGGGGCGTCTAGATCGATCTTGCCGTCTTCGACGAGCGCCATCACGCCCCAGGCCGTGGTCCACTTGCTCAGCGACGCGAGCTGGAACAGCGTGTGTTCGTCGACGGCTCGACCGCGGGACTGGAAATGCCGGTCCGCAACTTCGCCATTCTCAATCAGGATCAATGCCAGATTGCCTTTGTGGTCGGCTGCTCGCCGTTGCGCCTGTGTCATGAAGGCGCGCGAATCGGTCGGCGCCGAAAAATGTCCGGCGCCGGCGAGGCCCGCCGCGACGACGGATGCGGACCACGCGATCATGGACGCGCCCATCCAAAAACCGCCCAGCAAAAGGCGCGACATCAGATTGTTCATGTCTGCGTCTCCAAAGTCGCCCGGTGGGCTCGTTGACCATCGCCGACGTGCTCGGGACACGCGCCGCCGCCGGCATCTCTGGATACTCCGGACGCGCAAAGCTATAGGTCTGTCCCGAACAAACTCAACAAGCAGGCTTCCGCTTGCAGCGGCGTGCCCGCCGGCGAGTATGAGCGAGGCAACGGATTTGAGGACCGATGTGAGCATGAATTCGTTTGTCGTCGCCTGCCTGGCGTTCGGGGGCATTGGCACGATGCTCGGCGCGCTGCTCCACGTCGTGGTGTTGATCGGCGGTCCTGAGTGGATCCGATTCGTCGGTGCACCGGAGTCGGTGGTCCGCTCGGCGCGCGAAGGGACATGGCTGGCGCCTGTCGGCGCGTTGTCGATCGCCGCCTTGCTGGCCGTCTGGGGCCTTTACGCCTTTTCAGCAGCGGGCTGGGTTCGCCCGCTCCCGCTGCTGAAGCCGGTGCTTGGCCTGATTGCCCTCATCTTTCTGGTCCGCGGCGCACTCATCCTGCCCTTCCTCGGCCGTGTGAACTGGAGTTCGCCGTTCGACCTGTTCGTGGTTGCCAGCTCACTGTTTATTTTTGCACTGGGCTGGGCCTATGCCATAGGCCTCTGGGGCACGCTCCGGCTCCGCTGACCGGAACGCTCGGTATTGGAGCGACGCAAAGATGACGCCAGCGCTGCTAGCCCGGCTCATCTAGGCCCTGACCTCGCCAGAGTCCTGCTTTCTGGTCGTCCTCATCAAATGTGAATGCTGAGGTGGCGATTAGCTCCACACCTTCTAAGTTGGGACCACATCAGCCCAAAGACAGCAGGTGTGCCTCTGGCCCTGCACGCCCTTTCGTTGCTCGCTCAACTGCGGGAACTGGAGATTGATGGCACTGGGCGCCACAAAAACGGCGATCCGATCAAGGCTAACTGCGTCCGAATCAGGAGTGGAGCTATCGCCCCGGCGATTTGGGGACCCAAACCATTGCCGGCGATTTACCTAATGGTATGGGCTATGGTATCCACCTTCGATGTCAGGAAAAAGTCTCCGCTCAACAATGTCTTAACGGCAGTATTCGGTTCCTTTCCTGGGCACCATTTTCCCCCATTTTTCTTTTCCTTTCCAACGGTTTGGGCGGCTCGTTTGGCGAGCATCGCCAAGTTGCTCGCCAATCTCCAACTTGTCCATGGCTGCAGACGCGAGCTTTTCGCGCTCAGCTTCGCGCCGATATTCTCCAAAAGTGCGAGCGTTCTGGTGACCGAGCACCGTCATGCCTTCCGGATCGGTCGCGCCGCCGTGTGCGAGGCTAACAGCAAGCGATTTGCGAAGACCGTGAAGAGAACCCCGCTCGAGACCGGCTTCTTTTCGAAACTTGCGGAACGCGTTGGAGTAGGCCTCGGCAGTGTAATGGGTCCCCCGCGCTGATTCGACAAAGTATCGCTGATCACGGCTTACCAGATCGAGAGCAGACATAAGATCTCGGTGAACAGGGACGCTATGAGGTCGGTCCCCCTTCTGCATGTCAAAATCGAGCCACCCGTCAGGCCCCAAGTTCTGCCATCCAAGATCGTGGAGATCGGAGCGCCGAAGGCCGCTATGCAAAGCGAGCTCGAGCATCAGACGAGGTTGTGAGCCGAGAGGCCAACGATCTCGGAATTTCTGAATGTCCGAGGGCTTCCAGGTGTAAAAGCCGCCTTTGCGCAGTCGGGGCGAATCCGTGTCCGTCACTACCGCCGGGTCTAGGCCGGAAAATTTACGGCCCCACTTCCAAACCCCTTTTAGGCACTTGCGCAGCTCGGCGGCTGCGGCCGGCCTATCGATCTTCTCAGCGATAATCGCGTCCATGTGTTTTGAGGTGATCGTCTTCGCCAAGCGGAACGCCCAACGGTCTGAAAACTCTGCCAAAATCCGAGCATATTTTCGCTGTGTCGTCAGCCCTAACTGACCGAACCTCGTGGACTGCTGATAAGATTGAAACAGCTCGCCAATCGAACCAGGCGGGAAAGGAGAAGGCGCGGAAAGGGGCAGCTCTTCAAGGCAGACTCTATATTCAGTTTCAAAGGCCGGCGTCCCGAACGCCGCTTTGAAATGGTGCGTGGGCGAGCCGGTACGCCTGAACCGCAACCGCTCCTGGCCACGATTGTCGATGTAGCAGCTCACCCATTTTGGATAGCGGCGGCTGCTAGCACTGCGCGTCATTTTAGAACGTCGTCCCATTCGTTTGCCATGGTAGCAGGCGCCGAAGAAAACGAAAATTGAAGTCGGATCTGTCCGGTCGGTTCGATGACTGCCTGAACCTGCTGAACGCCAGATTCGCGCGCTGTCGTCAGCGCCTTTCGAAGATCAGTGGACCGAAAGGATGGACGCCTCATCGGTCCAGCTCCGCCGCTCCGGCTGTGCTCGTCGTCGCAAGCTCCTCCTGCGCGCAGGCGGTACGGCGGAGCTGGAACACAAGAAAGCTACCGTCTTTTCGAGCATTGCTAAAATCGCGCTTCGACAGAATGCCCCGCCGATTGGATTGCGAAATAGAGTCAGAACCGGACACGGCAAGAAGCTGAGGCTCATCCAGGCGAACGCGATAAACACCCCTAACCGAACGAGCCGAAAAGGTCGGGCCGAGATCGGTGACGACACCGACAGCGCTGAAGTCCTGAAAAAGCGCGAGCAGCGCGTCCTGGCCATCGACTGCCAGCAACGTCAGATCGAAATTGAAGCCGGTGCCAGACGTGACACCGGAGGTGCCAAACCTGGCCTGATAGCCGCCAACGCGCAAGCCCGCATCCACATCGCGAACCGTGCTGTCAGCCGACTGGATGACTGAGCCCTCGAATTTCAGCTGAACCGGGCAACGGTTGAGGCTCTTGATATAGCTTTCAGCGTAGCCGACCGCATCGGCCGGCCCGGCGAGCAACACGGGGCGATCGTTCACATCATCGAAAACAATCCGAAGCCCCAGCGCCCCGCTGAGCTTGTCCAGAAGCGAGCGCGAAACCCATTTGGCATCGACCGTTTTCACGGCCTGCTTGACCGCTTGTTGCGATTGACCAGGTACCGAGCCGAACGGGGGAGGCGGGGTGAACGCGCGCTGCACCAAACGACCCGCATCGGCCAACGGGGCTCCAAATTCTGCGATAGAAGTATCGATCGACACATCTGCCTGATCACACTCTACCTCGACGCCGCCCTGAGCGGTGATATGCGTCCGCAAGCCTGAAGACGAAAAAAGCTCCGCCACGCCCGCAGGGGTCGAAATATCGGCCTTGCTGGACACAATAGCACTCGTGCACGCTCGAACAGGAAACGAAACGAGTTGACCAATAGCGCCCGCCGCTACGTCGGCCGGGATCCGCATGGCCTCGAACTCACGTGCCGCCACGTGGGCGCTCGAGATAGCAAGAACCGAGATACCAACGATCGCCCACCACCTGGGCCGGCTTCCATTCCGCACCGCTCCAATACCTTTTCTGTTCGAGATCGAGAAGATGGGTCTTACATGCGCCGGAGTCAGTCGCAGCCGACGCGACTTGGGTATTTTCTGAACGCTTCGATTGAGGTGAAATAAATCTCTTGGAAATCGAAGGGGCTGACGAAACAAGTAGATAAATTCCAACACAAAGCGTGATTGGGATAATTGACAATCCAATCAACATTTTTGGAGTCCAATAGTTTCCACTAGACTCTGTAACTGCCGTATCTCCGGCAATTCCGCCGGCAAAACTATGATATCTAGCATATCCTTTTGGATTTGTTCGACGAACAATTGGATCCTTTATACGGTTCGCCTTCGTGGCACGGTGACTTTGATATACCGTGGCCTTGTAACAGCCCTTTCCAAAAATATTACGGAGAGGCTGAAAATCGATACGCAACGCCGCCAGTTCACGGACAGTTGAATGCAAACTTGCCGCGTCCTGCGACGCGAAATAGATGTCGACGGCGATGCGGGATCGAACACCTTCGAGGTCGATTACATCGCCTGTGAAATGACGATGTTTTCGGAAGAAGGCATCCAACCGTGCAGTGACTCTCGAATTTCTTCCTGTACCCCTTGGAACGATAGTCGACGCTTCATCGCAAACGATCAGTTCGCCGCCACGAATGACGCCAAATTCTTGCACGAACTCTTCATCTGACTCAGGAAAATTCTGATCGTTGACGAACCAATCGTCGTCGACGAACCGAAGCGCATCTTCTGCGCACCCGAATTCCTCGGCCCAACGTATGGGATCGATGCCAGGAATATTGTGGTAGACAATCCTGCCCGCCTTGACTGCTTCAACCATGACACGGTTGACCAACTCATAGGTTTTGCCCGAACCGGGAGGGCCAAAATACAAATGAATTGGCATAGTTAGCGGCCCCCAGCGCCAAGGGCGCGCATCGCCAGCCGGACGAACATAACCGAAACTTGCGCCTGCAAAACAATCCACAGAGCTGCGAGAATTCCCCACTCGCGAAGAACATAAAGCAAAAACTGGGGAAGACCTCCAAGTAAATTATTAAGTGTTGAATCCAAATTTGTAACATCAAAACCAAGTTTGTTAAGTATCCAATCCATCAGTATGGCAAATACGACGTTAAAAGAAACAAACAATATTGCCTTTCGGAACGTCTCTCCGGCTAGAAGAATAACTATGTACTTCGCAATCCACGCGAACCCCGCCCCTAGTGCTGCAAGAAGAGCTGGCATCAGATTTCCAAGAACTTCTTAATTGCCGTGATGCTGGCTCCCGCTACCGTTGTAGACGATACGATAGGAGACAGCGCGTCGATCGGAGCACAGAATGGTAGCGCCAAGGAGATAGGAGTTTGTGCAGCGGCCCCAGTCGGCATGTTAAATGCGAGCACAGGGTCAACACAAACAGCGGTGACAGTAGCGCCGGCCAGCACAGGTGGCATAAAATCTGTCATCGTGGGAAAGCTGAGTTCTGGCAGAGTTGGCAAATTCAAATTGGGAGACGATGGCAGGAACTTGGTCCAGTCCCACTCGCCCTGGCCCGGCTCGACTGGTTCTTCCGGTTCTTCAGGTTCTTCAGGGTCTGGACCTGCGGGTGGCGTGTAACCGGTTTCTCCGGGAAATTTGACTTCATTAGAGAATTCAAACGCGCCGGGATCAGCTTGACCCGTCGGCCAAGCCGCGAAGAGGTCACCGACTGTAATCGAGCTCGGTTCAGGAGCGCTGCCATTCTGTGGAAGTCGCGGGACTGGCGAAGCTTCCGCCAACGGCGCTTGCGTGACTTGGTCGATCAATGCGTGTGGCGGATCGATCCAACCTGAAGCTGCACCTGCGCCGCCGTAATCTCCGCCACCAGCAGCGATCGGGGCCGATGTCCACTTCCAGACGGAAAGACCGAGGGCTGCCATCAGCGCGCTGGAAACAGCTTTCAATTTGTCAGATGCGCTGAGCGTTCGCGAATACTCGACGGACGATGGCAAGTGCAGACCGGTCGTCTGACAATCGACGGGATCCAGGTGAACCGACCGCGTATAAAAATGACGATACTGGCCAGCAGAAACGGTCTGCGTATAAACGCCAGACCATTCGGACCCGGGGCTAGAGTTCGACCGCGAGCTAAGATGCGAGACTACCGAAACACGATAGTAGACAGTGTCTGAACAACCGTTGAGCTTGAACCAGCCCATCACAACAGAATCTGGGTAAGAGCCAGAATTCATTGGCGTTTCGGCACAAGAGCAAGGCCTTTTTACATAGATTCCACGCTCGCTAGCGACCAGCGAAACAGCGAAATCCAAAGGACTTTGGCCGGTGGTGACCTGACCCCCTGATGTCATCCGGTTTGGGTTAGAGTCTGGTTGTGGTTGTTGCGCATGTGCGCTGCTGAAGCAACGGGCTGCACGCGTGCAGCCC
>QFPK01000174.1 GCA_003248865.1 Sphingomonas sp. | reverse complement strand
ATACAGGCGGCTCCATTCGCCAGCCGGCGTCGTTCACGGGCATCGTCGGCATCAAGCCGACCTATGGCCGCGTGTCGCGCTGGGGCATCATTGCGTTCGCCAGCTCGCTGGACCAAGCCGGGCCCATGACGCGCACCGTGCGCGATGCGGCCATTTCGCTGGCCGCCATGAGCGGGCATGATGCGAAAGATTCCACCAGCGCCAAGCTTGCCGTGCCGGATTTCGAAGCCGTGCTGGGCCAGGGCGTGAAGGGTTTGCGCATCGGCATTCCGAAGGAATACCGCATGGAAGGCACTGCACCGGAGATTTTGGCCGCGTGGGACAAGGGCGTAGACATTCTGAAAGCGGCGGGTGCCGAGATCGTGGATGTGTCGCTGCCGCACACGAAATACGCGCTGCCGACCTATTACATCATCGCGCCGGCGGAAGCCTCCAGCAACCTCGCACGCTATGACGGCGTGCGTTTCGGCCTGCGCGTGAGCGACGAGGGCGACACCCTCGACGACCTGTACGAGAAAACCCGCGCCGCCGGTTTCGGCGCCGAGGTGAAGCGCCGCATCCTGATCGGCACCTATGTGCTGAGCGCGGGCTATTACGATGCGTATTACAAAAAAGCGCAGCGCGTGCGCCAGCTCATCGCGCAGGACTTCAAAGACGCGTTCACGCAGTGCGACGTACTGCTGACGCCGACCGCGCCGAGCGATGCGTTCGCCATTGGCGATAACAGCCAAGACCCCGTCGCCATGTATCTGAACGACGTGTTCACCATTCCGGCATCGCTGGCGGGCCTGCCCGGCCTTGCGCTGCCCATCGGCCTGAGCAGCAACGGCCTGCCGCTTGGCCTGCAGATCATTGGTCGCAGCTTCGACGAGGAAACCGTGTTCAAGGTGGCCGACGTGATCGAACGCGAAGTGGGGTTCTTTGCCCCGGAGGGTTACTAACATGAGCACCCCGTACCGTATCAAAGGCAAAACCGGCGAATGGGAAGTGATCCTTGGGCTGGAAGTGCACGCCCAGATCACCAGCAACGCCAAGCTGT
>QFPK01000173.1 GCA_003248865.1 Sphingomonas sp. | reverse complement strand
ATCGATTGCCGTGAACCTGCCCAGCCGCCTGTTCGAACGCCCCGACCTGGTCGATACCATCGAGCAGATCCTCAAGGCCGAAGGCGTGGCCCCCCGCGCCATCGAGCTGGAGATCACCGAAACCGGCCTGATGAAGGATCTGCAGGGTGTCGTGCCCTCGCTGCACAAGCTCAACCAGCTGGGCATCGAGATCTCCATCGACGACTTCGGCACCGGCTACTCCTCACTGGCCTACCTGACCTCGCTGCCCATCAGCGAGCTCAAGATCGACCGCTCGTTCGTGCGCGATCTCGGTACTACGCCACAGAGCTCGGCGGTGGTTTCTGCCATCATCGCGCTGGCGCGCGCCCTGGGGTTGCGCGTCATCGCCGAAGGGGTCGAACAGGTCTCGCAGATGGAAGTGCTCTACAACCTGGGCTGCCAGATCTGCCAGGGCTTCCTGTTCGCCCGCCCCATGCCCCCGAAGGACATCGACGAATGGCTGCAGGATCTGCACAAGCGCCCGCTGCCACGCATCGAAACGGATTTCGGTGCCCTGGGTTCGGTGGTGGGTGGCAAACCCAGTTGACCCCAGCTGACCGGGTGGCGAACTGAGCGCAGCCCCCGCTGACCCGACGGTGCGCTCAGCGACGCGCTCGGCACCGATTCATCCATGAGCACCACGCCACCTGACTCCGCCACGCCACCCACCCCGGCCCTGCTGGCCAAGGCGGCGTTCAAACGCTTGGCCACGGAGCGCCAGGAGCCCACGCCCGAGAACTTCCGCACCGCCTACGCGGCCGAATCGGCGGCACTGGGCTGGCCCATGGCCGATGCGGCCCCGCCCGCAACGCCCCCTGCCCTGCCCACGGCGCCAGCGGCGCTGGACACCGGAGACGGTCCCGAATGGGCTGAACTGATCGGGCGCATCGCCCGCGGCCTGGAGCGCAGCAACAAGCAATGGACGGCAGCGCGCCGCAAGGACAGCCTGCAGCGCGTGCTGGCCGGCAGCAAGCAATCGTCGAGCAGGCTGCTGCAACGCCTTCAGCCCCTGGTGCAG
>QFPK01000172.1 GCA_003248865.1 Sphingomonas sp. | reverse complement strand
ATGAAGGACTGCAACTCGTTGCAGTTCGGTATCAATTTCGCGGATGATGGCGGCAACACGGTCGAGCTGGCGAACAAGTGGAACCAGTCCAAGCGCTTCATCCAGATGTCGCTGGCCGACGACAAGACGCTGGACGTGTCCTATGACGTCAGCACGATCGGCGGTCTCAATCAGGAAAATTTCGCCGACGTGGTCGACTGGTGGTCGGTAATGCTCGGCGAACTCAGCAAATTCTTCAAGGAGAACCCGGCGCCCACGCTCAAGAAGTGAGGGCGCGGGGGCCGGAACCGTAACGAAAAATCGCCCTTTTGCGATTTTCCAAACAGCCGCTCAGCGCTCGGTGAGGCGCGGCATCAGCTCGACGAAATTGCAGGGGCGGAACCGGCTGTCGAGCTGGCTGGCAAGAATGCCGTCCCAGGCATCACGCACCGCGCCAGTCGAACCGGGCAGCGCGAAGATATAGGTGCCGCGCGCGACGCAGGCGGTGGCGCGCGACTGGATGGTCGAGGTGCCGATCGACTGATAGCTGAGCCACCGGAACAGCTCGCCGAAACCGGGAATTTCCTTGTCCTGCACCTGAGCGAGGGCTTCGGGCGTGACGTCCCGGCCGGTGACGCCGGTGCCACCGGTGGTCAGGATCACATCGACCTGCGGATCATCGATCCAGGCGTGAAGGCGCGCGACGATGGCGCTGCGATCATCGGTGACGATCAGTCGGTCGGCCAGGACATGGCCTGCGCCGGTCAGGCGCTCGACCAGCGTGTCGCCGGACCTGTCATCGGCCAGGGTGCGGGTGTCGGAAACGGTCAGGACGGCAATGCGGATGGGCAGGAAGGTCCGGCCCTCGTCGATCGGCATCAGTCCGATCCGCCGGCGATCATCGCCCGGCCATCGGCCTTGCTGAGACGCACCAGCTTGACACCTTTGGCATTGGGGAAGGTTGGCCACATGCCCTGCGCCATGCCGGTCAGGCAATCCGCCTCGCCCTTCGCCTGGATCTGGTACATCCAGTAGTTGCGCATGACGATGTTCACATAGGCG
>QFPK01000171.1 GCA_003248865.1 Sphingomonas sp. | reverse complement strand
CCTCGAGCAAGGCCTCCTGGCCGCACCGGGCCAAATCGAATAGCACCCCGGTGCGCTGCTCGGGGGTTCCACCGTGGCCCATCATGGCCACCCATCGGCCAAAACAGGCGCTGCCGTAGTTTCGCCCCGCCCACGCGGTGCTCATCACGCTGTGGGAACCCACGGTGTCCCATGGATCGGCGCCGGCGTTGACCAGCGTTTCGATCAAGTTCAGGCGAATGGCCAACGCCAGAGGGGGTTCGCCCTTGCTGTTGTGCAGGTTGGGGTCAGCGCCTTGGGCCAGCAGTTTTTCGATCAAGTCCTCGTGGCTGCCGTGCTCTTGGTTGTCTCGCACCAGCATGTGGAGCGGGGTTTCGGTGACCGATCCGTCCACTTTTTCTACCGTGGGTTGGCCGGCCAGTTGCCCCCACGGCATCAGGCGATCGCCCATCAGCGCGCGCCAGGCTTCCAGCGGTTCTTCTTTGCCGGTGGCCAAGGCCCAAGCCTGAACGGCCACGGGTGGGACGTGTCCTTGCTCGACCACCCGGGTGAACGCGTCGTAATCGCGCTGGATCAACCACCCTTGGGCCTTGAACTGGCGTGCCTGGGCTGCAGCCCAGAACAAGGCCACCGTGGCCTCATCCCACACCGGCGCCGGGGCTTGGTTGTCCCACGGCCAAAACGACAGCAGTTCGGAGAGGGTCTGGGGGTCGGCGATGTACGCCAGTTGTTCTTGGGAAAGGATCATTCCCAAGGTTAACAAAAACCATGCTGCCGGTCAGCTGCTGTGACTGCCCGAAAGAACGGCATCTTGGCGGCAAGGAATGGGCAGAGGGGAATCAAGAGAACCCAAAACGTCGGCATTGCCGCTCAACGTGCTTTCTTTTAGTCGTCAAAAGTTTGAAGGAGTATGCAAAAACCAACATCCGGCACAAAGGGGCGCTTGAGTTTTTGGCTTCACGTCCCCTACACTGTCGCGGTCCGACAGGAGACGTTCATTCATGCATCGCACGTGGTTGGGGCTGCTGGCCTCGCTGGTTCTTTGGGCTGGGTTGGTGGTGGCCCCTTCGGCTTC
>QFPK01000170.1 GCA_003248865.1 Sphingomonas sp. | reverse complement strand
ATCCACACCCGCTACGATCGATGCGCCCATACCTTCATGTCCGCCATCTGCATCGCCGCAATCGTCATCTTCTGGCTGCCGCAATGAGTCCTGAGCCTAATTCGCTTGGCTTGCTTCGAGGGTTTTGGCTCCTGCGACAACGTCGCCAGCCCTTCGCCCACACCCTTGATCGCGCCAGAGGCGAGCATTTCCGCGACCTGCAGCTGCTGCTCAGGCTCCAGCTTCGCCAGAGACCGCAGCGCCGAAGCATTCCGATAGACCGGATGCCCCGCGAGCATGGCCTTCACCCGAGGTGAAAGGCGGCGATGAAGCATCAAGTCGCGCTCGACGGTAGAAAGCGAGAAGCCAAGCCGATCAGCGACCTGCTTGGACCACTGATATACATCCGTCACGATGACGGTTGTATCAAGAGCCTCTGATTTAAGGGCTTTCTTCTGCCATCGCGCTTCAATGGAGGCAGTTCTCCCCGTCGAGGTGACGCCAGTCTTTGCCCGCGCCAGCTCAACGAGCTCGGCCATGAATGCAGCCCGGTCCGCCGGATCGAGATCGCGGCGAAAGAGGTTCTCCGAAACTTCGCGAAGTCGCCGCTCCGCCCAGCTGCTGGAGACGATGATGGCATCGATCGCCGTCCACCCGTTCAGCGAGGCCGCCGCCAGGCGGTGCCCGCCGGTAACGAGCGCAAACCCGCCCTGGTCCAATCGGCAGACTTCGATAGGTGTCAGCTGCCCATCGCGCGCCATGATCTGTGCGAGGCCCTCGGCCCACTCAGCGTCCACCGCACGCATCCGCTCGCCGACTTCGATGTCAGGCAGCGGGATAGCCACCACATTTCCGACGATCTCCCCACCTTGCAGGGTCATCCACGCCTCACTTTGTCCAGAGTTTGCCAAAAGCGGCCGAGCGCCGTGCGCGAGGGCACATTTTCAGGGGCGGTCACGCGCCGCATCAGCCCCAGCGCCTGCTCCAGCGTCATCTGCCGATGGGCCGCGACCGCGACAGTGCGGGCCTCCAGATCGTGCCAGAAGTTGGGGAACCGTTTGACGCGCCGGTCCGGCAG
>QFPK01000169.1 GCA_003248865.1 Sphingomonas sp. | reverse complement strand
AAAATGGGCTGATTTATCCAAAAACCAATTACAGAATCTGGCCAATCAATTGACAAAAGCACAATTCCAGGTCAATGGAAAAAGTACTTTTAAAGAAGAATTTGTTACAGCCGGAGGAATTGACCTTAAAGAGATCTATTTCAAAACAATGGAAAGCAAAATCCATCCCAATTTATTCTTTGCGGGAGAAATCACCAATATTGATGCAATCACCGGTGGATTTAATTTTCAAAATGCCTGGACCAGCGGATTTATTGTAGCAAACTCTATTAGCCAATAGCAGTGTAAAACAACCTTTATTGGTTCAGCCACCAGATACTGGCATTCAACACCATGGCAAAACCTACCCAAGACAAATACGGGATAAACAGATAGCCTGCAAACCGGTTGATTTTGGCGAATTTTGCATAGCTTTCATAAATCATCAGCCAAAGCAGCACAATTTCAAACAACGCAAGCAATGGATTTTTGAGTCCAAAGAATAAATACGACCACAAGGCATTTAATGCTAATTAAATAAAAAAAAACAGCATCGCCTTTTTGACTTCTTCTTTCCGGGGAGTATCAATTTCATGCCAAACCAGTCCGCCTGCAATTCCCATCATAACGTAAAGAATAGTCCAGACAGGAGCAAAAATCCAATTGGGCGGATTAAAAACTGGTTTTTCGATCAAAGGATACCAGCTTTCTACTGCCGGTCTTGTTACCAGACTTGAAAAATAACCTACTGCGAGACAGGTTACTGTCAAAACTAAAATTCGCGTGTATCTGTTCATTTTTGCTTTTTTAACAAATTTAGTTATTTTCACAGATTAGCCCTAATGCAGACTGCGATTTGGGCAAAAAAAGTATCTTTGCACAAATTCATAAATTATGATTTCGGAAAAGGATTTTATTCCGTCAGAATATACCCGTTCAATAGAAAAAGGAAATTTCAAATGGAGCGCACCAAGCAATATCGCTCTGGTAAAATATTGGGGGAAAAAGGACAACCAGATTCCTGCCAATCCATCAATAAGTTTTACGCTCAACAATTGCAAAACCATTACCTCAGTGGC
>QFPK01000168.1 GCA_003248865.1 Sphingomonas sp. | reverse complement strand
TTCGTCCTGATAGATGCCGACCGTCGAGGTGGCGGTGATGTTGGTCGTGTTGAAGCCAATGCCGCGCAGGGTGAAGATCGGCACGCCGGAATAGGCGGGCGAGACCTGCAGCCCCGGAACCGAGGTGGCGAGCGATTCGACATCAGTGATCTGCAGCTTGTCGAGCGCATCGGCGGACAGCGCCTGCACCGCCAGCGGCACGCGATTGATCGATTCCGATCGGCGCTGCGCGGTGACGACGATGTCGGCGTCCGATATCGTCTGCGGCGCGGGTTCGGGGGCGGCTTGCGCCATCGCGCTGCCCGGCAGGGCGCTCAATAGCGATGAAATGCCCAGAGCCGTCCCCGTCAGCAGAATATGTGCCCGCTTCGCCATATTTCCCCTCCATATCGCTGCCGCCCCCTGCTTGGAGGGCGGCTAATTGGATGTTGTTTGTTTGAATAATTAGCCATAGAAAGACAAGCATTGCATCTTGTCGCATGTGATAGGGGTGACCCATGAATGCCATGCTGCCGATTGAACTGGTCGACCAGATACTGGATCATGGCCACCGTCTGGGCCTCCCGCTGATCGCCACCTGCGCCGATATCAGCAGCGCGCGCCCGGCCCAGTTGGCCGACGGCACGCCCGTCGCCAGCCTGTTCCCGTTTTCGCAGGATGCGGGGGCCTATTGGCGACAGGGGGATCTGGCACTGCATAATGCCATCGTCACCGTCGCGCGCGGGCTGGCCGAACCCTTTTATTTCGATCGCGGCAAGATCTGCAGTTGGCGCCCGCTGCGCGTCGATCCGGAGATCGAGCGCGAGGCGCAGAGGCGCAGCTATGCGGTCGAAAGCGCGATCGTTGCACCGGTGCATCTGCCGGCCGGCGTGATCGGCGCGGTGGTATGGGCGACATCGGCGCCCGGTGTCGATGTCGCCGCCATCTTTGATCGGGAGGCGGCCGTGCTGCATCCGCTGGCATTGCGCTTCATCGCTGCCTGCAACGCGGGCGAGAGCCAGGTGACGCAGATCGTGCAGCATCGTTTGACCCGGCGCGAGGTGCAATGCCTGAAGCTGGCGGC
>QFPK01000008.1 GCA_003248865.1 Sphingomonas sp. | reverse complement strand
ACACCGCAAGCTCGCCGCCTAACATCAACCCCCAGACGAGGTCCGCACTCCGCTAACTTACGCCGCGAGTTGTGCCAAATGTTCTGACGACGGACATGCCTGAATATCCACCATCAGCATGCCCCGGATGTTGACATGCGTGTTCAGGCTTTCCGAACTGTCCTGAATAACGGCGTTCGGCACCAGCGCCAGCACGTCGCGCAACTCGGAAATGCCGGAGTTCCGCAGCAAGTCTCCGCTGATCGCGGTTACGCTGATGGGCGCTTCCAATACCGATTCCGAACGGCGGCGAGCGGTGACGACCAGGGTCTCCGCATCCTCGGCGGATGCGGCGGCCCGGCTGTCCTGAGCCTGGGCCGCAGCGGTAAATCCGGTACCGGAAACCAGCACCGCGCCGGTTGTTGCAAACAGGCAAGCACGAATAATCGAAGTCTTCATTTCAAACCCCTTTTTGATCGGCTGCCCGCCTGTTGACGTGACATCCCTGTGCCGAAGCCACATGTGATCATCGCTTATATTTGCAAAGCTGCCTATCGCGAAATCAAATGTCAACAGTGCATATATTGAAAAGGTCGGGGCGAAAAAATCTCGGGGGATTGTCGACACAATCGGTCGTGATCGAAAGCAGATGCTACGCGGCCGCCAGAGCCAGCAAAACACTCTCCCGCAAGCCTTTTGAGATGCCGTTGGTCGCCAGAATGCGTTCAAGCTGCGCCTGCATCAGCTTTTGCCGCTTCAGGTCATGGCGGCGCCACTGGTTGATCTGCGGCATCAGATATCGGCTGAAGGCGCGGCCCATGGCATCCATCTTCAGCAACTGGTCCGCCAGCAAGGCATAGCCGATGCCGTCCGGATCATGGAACGAGACCCGATTCTGTCGGAAGAATGTGCCGTAGAAGGCGATCGCGCGCGGCACATTGTCGGCTGTGATCCCCGGATTGCGGCTGAGTTCGACAATCCTCGCCGCGCCGCCAGGGCCACGATCCATCGCCTGCACCTGAAACCATTTGTCGATGACGGTCGGATGATCCCGCCACTGCCGGGCGAAGTGATCGAGCGCAGCCTCGCGATACGCGTCATCCACATGAATCAAGCTGGAGAGCGCCGCAAACTGGTCTGTCATGTTGGTGGCGGATCGAACCTGCGTCAGCGCCATATCCCGAACGAAATCGTCTCCCAACGCCATCAGCAGATCGAGGCAGTTGTTCTTCAGCGCGCGCGCACTGATTCCGGCGAAATCGGGTTCGGCCGACAGGTGGCGGGCACGATCGTGATAGATATCGAGGAGCGACTGCCGCAGACGAACGGCCAGTTGCCGCCGCACAGAGCCGCGCGCGGACATCAGCGCGTCCAGGTCGATCCGGTCCAGTCCCTCGTCCAGAACCGGCAGGTCCGGCAGGCTGATGATCTGCGACTTCAGCAGGTCGCTGATCCCGGGATCAGCCAGTGTTGTCGCGAACGCTGCAACGAATTCGTCCGGCACCGCCGCGCGCGGATTCCCTCGGGACATCTCGCGGATCAGCCGAACGCCCAGTTGCTGGGACGCATCCCAGCGCGAAAACGGATCGGGATCGTGTGCCGTCAGCAGCGCAAGCGAGCCGGATTCCAGGCCTGCCTCCAGCGTCACCGGAGCGGAGAAACCGCGCAGCAGCGACGGCACCGGCGGCACCGCGACATCTTCCAGCAGAAAATCCTGCTCCGTCTCGGTCATCTCCATCAGCAGCTCTTCACCCGCAGCACCGCGATGGCGGAAACGGAGCGATGTGCCATCGGCGCCGATCAGGCCCGTCAGGATCGGGATGTGGAAAGGCTGCGGCGCAGGCAGCCCCTCGACCGTTCGACAGGATTGCCGCAGCGTCAGCCGATAGGTCCGGGCCTCGGCATCATAGCGCCCTTCGGCGACCACGCGCGGCCGGCCGGCCTGCGAATACCAGCGCCGGAACTGCGAAAGGTCGCGGCCAGAGGCGTCCTCCATCGCGCGAATGAAATCCTCTGTGGTGACGGCCGAGCCATCGTGCCGGGCGATGTAAAGATCGAAACCTCGCCGGAACGCCTCCCACCCCAGCAGCACCAGCACCATGCGCACCACTTCGGCGCCCTTGTCATAGACGGTGGGCGTGTAGAAGTTGCGGATCTCGGCATAGCTGTCCGGCTTGATCGGATGCGCGGCCGGGCCATCATCCTCCGCAAACTGGTTGCGCCGCAGCGTCTGCACATTGTCGATCCGCCACGCACCCTTCCCCATCTTGTCCGCGATGAACATCTGATCACGCAGGCGGGTCAGACCTTCCTTCAGGCTCAACTGGAACCAGTCCCGGCAGGTCACCCGGTTTCCTGTCCAATTGTGGAACTGCTCATGGCCCAGGATGCGTTCGATGATCACGAAATCGCCGTCGGTGGAGGTGGCCATGTCGGCGGCCACGCCCTGAATCCCGTGCAGGTTCAAGCCCTTGTTTTCCATCGCGCCCACCCAGTCGGCCAGGGCGACGACATTGTAGGTGCCAAGATCATATTCCAGGCCGAACACGGCCTCGTCCCATTCCAGAGACCGCTTCAGCGCCGCCATGGCGAAGCCGCACCGGCCGATATCCGCCGGTGCGGCATGGATATTGATGGCCACGCGCCGTCCTGACGGCGTGACATGGCTGTCAGACAGAAGGGCGAACCTCCCGGCCACAAGCGCAAAGATATAGCAGGGCTTCGGGAAGGGATCCTCCCATGTCACCCAGTGCCGACCGTCTGCAAAATCGCCGGACGCGACCTGCTCGCCGTTCGACAGCAGCGTCGGATACTGCTGCCTGTCGGCGGTCAGCGTCACCCGGAAGCGGGTCAGGATGTCGGGCCGGTCCGGGAAGAAGGTGATCCGTCGGAAACCCTCGGCTTCGCACTGGGTGGCGAGCGTCTCGCCCGCCAGGAACAGCCCGCTACCCGACTTGTTCCTGGCCGGCGCAATGGCATTCCGGATCTCCAACCGAAACTCGCGCGGCAGGCCCCGAAGCGTGAGGTGAAACGCATCAAGCTCGTAACGGCCTTCGGCCAGCACCTGCCCGTCCACCGCGATGGACAGCAGTTCCAGCTCTTCACAATCGAGCCGAACCGATGTGTCGGCACTCAGAAGGCGGATATCCATCCGGCTGCTGACAATGGTCTGCAAGGGCGAGAGGTCGAACGCCAGGTCGATGGATTCGATTTGAAAAGCGGGTGCCTTATAATCGCCATTGCGCGTCAACGCATACGGCCTCGTCACGACAAGCGCTCCCAGAAAAGATCAATCAACGCGTCTGGTGACGTTATCGCTTGATAATGAATGACCATATTCATCTTCGCCAGCATGCCGCCCAAGGAGCTGGGCAAATATCAGTTTATGTGATCAGTGATTATATTTTGCGACAACCGTTGTCAACGAAGCCTGGGCGCTGACCCCACAACGACGAGTGCTGCATCAGATTATCTGGACAAGATCGCACGTTGCGCACTCTGACCCGCCCGCCGTTTGTAGCGCCGCAAGTAACTGCGAGGAATGTGAAGATGACAACGTCAGGCAGCCTGAATTAAGGGCAGATATAGGGAAGGCTGGGAACGGATCTAACGGCCGTTATCAACGCAGAAACAGTTCTTCAATTGATGGCGCCGACCTAATATCTCTGCAGATCATTGACAAAAATCCGCCCCTATCTCCGGTGCGAATTGTACCGGAAACTCTGCAGCCAGCGGAGGGTGTTCATGACAGTCGCAGTCCATTTCCCGATGAGCCAGCACAATGCTGAATAGTAGTGATAACAGTCCACCGCCGACCATTGATCTCACGGCAACGCTTTCCATCGTGCTGATCGGCGCCGTCGGCGGGATCATGCCGTCTCTGCAGCCGCTGCTGCTGGGGCGGCTTGCCATGGATGGGATAATCCAAAGCGCAGCAATCGGCCGGCTAGCCATGGCGGAGGCGCTTGGGATGGCGCTCGCGGTAGGCGCCGCGGGCATCCTTCTCAAAGGGACGCATCTGCGCTGGATTGCCGGCGGCGCCTTCCTGCTCGTGGCGGCTTGCAATGCCTTGACGGGTCAGGCTTCCGGCGCGCTGCTCACCGTGCTCCGCGCTGGCAGCGGCATCGGGACAGGACTCATGCTCTGGCTGCTGATCGGCCTTCTGGCCCGCGTGGCGTTGCCGACGCGTGTCACTGGCTACTATGTGATTCTGCAAGGTGTCGGGGCGTTGGGCCTTGCGTCGCTATTCGCCTCGGTTGTGCTGCCGGCAACAGGCGCCGCGGGCGCCTATCTGACATTAGGCGGGATCGCACTGCTCCTGTTGCTGACGATCCGCTTCGTCCCGCCCACCTATGCCCCGCTGCCGAACGCGACGCGCCTGGTTCTGCCCAATGTGCCCGGCGGCATCGGCCTGCTGTCGGCCGGGCTGCATCTGGCCGGGATCATGGCCCTCTGGGTCTATGCCGTCCCCGTGGGCCGGACGCTTGGGCTAAACGCCGACACGGTGAATATGGCGGTGTCGTCTGCCATCGGCGTGCAGATCCTGGCCGGAATCGCGGCGATCATGCTGGCGCGGCTGAAGCCCGTTCCAACGGTTCTGGGCTGCGCCTCGGTCAGTATTGTGGCGGCCTTCATGCTTCTCAACGCTGGGCAGTCGGAAGAGTTCATGGCCGCGCTGGCCCTTTTCAGCTTCGCCTGGGTCTTCGTCCTCCCCTATCATGTGCCGACACTGATTGAACTGGACGAGAGCCGCGGCTCGCTGATGCTCCTGACGAGCGCGCAATTGCTGGGGATCGCGGGCGGCCCGCTGCTTGCGTCATTTACCCTGACGGGGGACAATGCCACGGGCGCGATCAAGGTGTCGATTACCCTGTTCGGGCTGGCGATACTGGCCCTGCTCGCTGCACGGGCAACATTGCGGAAGCAGCCGCTGGCAACCGAAGGCGTGCCCCGGACATAGTCATTATCTGTCAATTGCCAAAAAGCGCCCTCCCCCCGAGAACAAGCGGAGGTTTTCAGTACGTGTGATCCAACATTCGGCTGGAAGTCGGCCATCGGGCCAGGCGGAGGGAGAGAAGATGTCGCTCAGCAGGCATGACCCGCCTCGCCCAGATCAATGTGGAGAGGTTCATGAACGAGATAGCGCTCGCCAGCCAGTTCATTCCCGAACATTATGACGTCATCCGCGAATTCGGCACCAAGGATCGCCATGTCGGTGACGATGAGATTCCGTGGATTCCCTATGTCGCGGAAGGTGCTTTCTGGAAACCCTTGCGGTTCGATCTTGCCAGCGGCCGTGTCTGGGCCATGCTGTGGATTCAAGGACCGGGAATCATCGGCCGTCACCAGCATCACGGGTCGGTTGTCGGCTTCGTCGTGGAAGGCAGCTGGTACTACAAGGAATATGACTGGGTCGCGACGCCCGGCAGCATGATCAGCGAGGCCCCCGGCGGTATCCACACGCTGGTGACGGACCATCCCACCGGAATGAAAAGCCTGTTCATCACTGAAGGCGTGATGGAGTTTTTCGGAGAGGACGGCGGCTATGCCGGATCGCAGTCCATGTTCTGGAATATCGACGAATATGTGAAGCACTGCCGCAAGCATGGCCTGACGATCAACGACAAGCTTTTCTACTGACCGGATCCGACCGGACTGCGCCTCTGGGAGGGGGCCGCCGGTCGGCCTGAATCATCAAAATGCAAGAACAATAAGAATGCGAGCGGTCGCAGGGCGCAGCATGAGCGCCCGCGAGCCTCGTGAGGGAGGAGGACCATCGTGAGAAAATATTTCATCCTGCTGGCGGGCGTGACGCAGGTCGCAGCGCTGGCCCCGCAGGCTGCATTCGCCCAGACCGCGCCGGCCGCCGACGACACTGCGCGCCCCAGCGACGGCGGCATTGAGGACATCGTTGTCACCGCGAACAAGCGCGAGGAGAATCTGAACGACGTCGGCCTCACGGTGACGGCGATCGGCGCAACCGAAATCGCCCGGTCCAGGATCAGTTCGCTCGAGGATGTCGCCGCGGCCGTGCCGGGCCTCGTCTTTTCCCCCAGCACCGCAAATACGCCGATCTTCACGCTGCGCGGCATCGGCTTCAATGAAGCCGCGTTGGCGGTCTATCCTGCCGTCAGCGTGTATACCGATCAGGTTCCGTTGCCGTTTCCCGTGCTGGCCACCCACGCGGCCTATGATCTGGAACGGATCGAAGTGCTGAAAGGGCCTCAGGGCACATTGTTCGGGCAGAATTCCACCGGCGGCGCGGTCAACTACATCGTTGCCAAGCCGACGAAAGAGCTCTCGGCCGGGATCGACCTCACCTATGGTCGCTTCAACCTGATAGAAGCCAATGGCTTCGTCAGCGGTCCGCTCACCGACACGCTGCGCGCCCGGGTCGCCGTGACCAACCTCTATGCCGGCGACTGGCAGAAAAGCCATGTCCGCAACGACAGCATCGGCGAACAGAAATACACTGCCGGCCGCCTGCTGCTCGACTGGGATGCCGCACCGGGGGTGACATTGTCGCTCAACGTCAACGGCTGGCTGGACAGGTCCGATCCCCAGGCGCAGCAATATGCGATCTTCCAGCCGCAACCACCGGAGACGCAGCAGATCCTGATCGACTATCCGTTCGTCCCCACGGGCGACGCGCGCCTTGCGGACTGGAGCACCGGCAAATACCGCCCGCGCTCTGACCGCGACTTCTGGCAGGCAGCCTTCCGCGCGGATGTCGAAGTCGCGCAGGACATCACCGTCACTTCGCTCACATCCTATGCCGAATTCAACCAGACGCAGGTGACCGATGGCGACGGGCTGGCACTCTCAAGCTACGATCTCAGTCCAAATGACGGCCATATCTGGGCCTTCAACCAGGAACTGCGCATCGGCAATTCGGGCAATTCGCGCTTCACATGGGTGTTGGGCGGAAACTTCGGCAAGAGCAGCGTAACCGAGAACCAGATTCTCTATTATCCTGTCAGTGCGGTCAACAATCCGGCCAATAACAACATCTTTCAGTCAGGTATCTATACCAAGCAGGACATGCGGGACCTCGCGGTGTTCGGTAACGTCGAGTTCGCGCTGAACGATGCGCTGACGCTGAAGGGGGGCGTGCGCTACACGGACTCCCGCCGCGACGCGGAGATCTGCGGCTATGATGCCGGCGACGGACGGATCAACGAGCTGTTCACGCTGCTCGGCAATCTGCTGAGCGGGCAGACGGTGCCGCCGCTGGTCGATGGCGACTGCTATTCACTCGATCCCGATTTCATTCCCGGCGCGCCGTTCATCGACACACTCAAGGAGGACAATGTCTCCTGGCGTGTCGGCGTGGACTATAAGGCGAGCGAGGATATCCTGCTCTATGCCAACGTATCGCGCGGCTACAAGGGCGGCAGCTACCCGACAGTTGCTGCCGCTACATTCGGGCAGCTGGCGCCTGCGGTGCAGGAAAAACTGACCGCCTACGAGGCCGGCTTCAAGGCCACGCTGGCGGATCGCGCGGTCCAGCTGAACGGGGCCGTCTTTTACTACGACTATCGGGACAAGCAGGTGCGCGGCAAGCTGCTCGATCCGATCTTCAATCTGCTCGATGTGCTCGTCAACGTCCCCAAATCCACAGTGAAGGGCGCCGAACTGGACGTGACGTTGCGCCCGGTGAACAATCTGACCGTTTCAGGAGGGATGACCTACCTGGACTCGCAGGTCGATGACTATGTCGGATACAATGTGCTGGGTCAGGTTCAGGATTTTCAGGGCACGGTGCTGCCCTTCACGCCCAAATGGACCTATTCGGCCACCGCTGAATACAGCTTCAAAAACATGGTATCGGGCGGCACGCCTTACATCGGCGCCACAGTGTCGGGCCGGTCCGGACAGTCTGCGGTGTTCGATGGCGACAACATCACGCTGTCGGGCGATCCGGCGAACCGGGTGGTCGACGATATCCGGCACCCCTTCTATGTGCCGGGATACGCAACCGTCGATTTCCGGGCCGGCTATGATGCCGACAGCGGCTTCCGGATCATGGGGTTCGTGAAGAACGCCTTCAATAAATATTACGTCACTACCGTGATTCCGGGATCGAACACCTCCTCGCGCTATGCGGGGCGGCCTCTCACCTGGGGCATTACCATCGGCTACAAGATGTAGCGCCCCCAGAGGGGTGAAGCTCCGGCGGGTTTGTCTTTCCCGTGCGCCCCATCTCCCGCCGGAAGCCACCATGCGGGCCCGCACATGCTTCCGCATGGACAGGCGAAGGCAAAAAAGCTAGCTTCACAGGATAATAATGGGTGAGGAAACACAGAGGATTGGAGCCAAATAATGGCCGATCTGATCGCTGATCTGAAAGATTACACTGAGGCCGTCGCACATCAGCACGACCTCAAGGCCGTAACCCTGCAGGTTGTGGACCGCAGCCGTTCCGACCAGAAAATGATGCAGATCGTGGAGTTCAGCATCCCGGCGGAAGCGAACTGGTCCTACCGTGAAGATGGGGTCCATCTGGAGGATCCCTTCACCTCGATCGAGGTGAAGGAGGTGCCTGAACTTCTCGACGATGAAACCCTATTGGGCCTGGACGATCCCCGGATCTGGGCCAGGGCCGCCAACGCGCCGATGTGGCGCTATCATATCGAACGCTTCTCACTGAAGGTGGAAGGGGTTTCAGTCCGGCGTTTGCGCAAGGGCATTTATCTGGTTGCGGCGTTTCTGCGCGATTCCGACCGCATCTATGATGCGCCGCCGCCCCGCCAGCTTCTCCAGAACACTGCCTATCATATGCATAACATGATGTGCACGCATCTGCTCACCGGCGCCGTCAAAAGCAATGCGGGGCTGCTCGGCCTTCGTGGGGCGCTGGAGCCGGAGGAGCTGCCCTGTGCGCTCGATCTGCTATCGGCGAGGGAAGTCGAGTTGGCGCGCCATGTGGTAATGGGTTGTCAGACCAAGGAGGTCGCGCATCGCATGAATTTGTCGAAGTTCACCGTCGATAATCATCTGCGGCGCATCTACAGCAAGCTCGGCATTCACAATCGCACGGAATTGTCCCGGCTGATCCACTGACGGACTGCACGGTCAGCTGGCAGCGCCGGCCTGCGCCAGTTCGTCCCGAATTCTGCGCTTCATCAGCTTGCCGGTTGGTTCGCGTGGTAATTCCTGGCGAAACCGGATTTCCTTCGGAAGTTTGATCTTCGCGATACGCCCGGCGAGGTAAGCGATCAGTTCGGCTTCCAGCGCAGGCCCGGCCTTTGGCCAGTCGGCAGGCTGGATGACCGCAACGACCCGTTCCCCCATATCCGCGTCCGGCGCGCCGACGACGGCTGCGTCCGCGACGGCCGGGTGCTCGATCAGCAGATTCTCCACCTCCTGCGGGAAGATGTTGACCCCGCCCGAGATGATCAGGAAGCTCTTGCGATCGGTGAGATAGAGATAGCCTTCGTCATCCACCCAGCCCACGTCACCCACCGTGGCCCAGCCCTTGTCATTGTGCGCCTCGCGCGTCTTGTCGGGATCGTTGTGGTAGGCGAGCGGTGGCCCGTCTGAAAAATAGACGGCGCCTTCCCGGCCCGCCGGCAATTCCTCCCCCTCATCGTCGCAGATGTGAAGCTGGCCAAGACTGGCGCGGCCGACGGTTCCGGGGCGCTCCAGCCATTCCGCCGGCGTCACCGATGTCATGCCGATGGTCTCGGTGGAGGCGTAATATTCATGGATGATCGGCCCCCACCACGCCAGCATGCGCTGCTTGATCTCGACCGGGCAAGGCGCTGCGGCATGAAAGACGCAGGCCAGCGAAGACAGATCGTGGCGGTTGCGGTCGGCATCAGACAGCTTCAGCATGCGCACGAAATGGGTCGGCACCCATTGCGCATGGGTCACGCGATGGCGTTCGATCATGGCGAGGGCAGCCAGCGGATCGAATTTCTCCATCACCACCACCGTGCCGCCCAGTTGCTGCGCCGCAATCACGAACCTGAGCGGCGCGGCATGATAGAGCGGCGCGGGCGACAGGAATACGCTGTCCTCGCCCATGCCGAACAGGGTTCGCGCCAGCGTGGTCACCACCAGTTCCTCACCGATGGCGCCCGTGCCCAGCGGCGGCTTTATGCCCTTGGGCCGCCCCGTCGTGCCCGAGGAATAGAGCATGTCGCGCCCCGGCGCCTCGTCCGCGATTGGGGTTTCCGGCAACATCTTGCGCGAAGCTTCGAATGCCGGTTGTTCGATGCCGCACGCCATTGCGATAGGGCGGGTTCCCACCATCGCGCACGCGGCATCGATCTGTTCGCACAGGCGCGGCGAATAGATCACCGCCTTCGCGCCGCTGTCCTCCAGGATATGGGCGATTTCCGCGCTGGCCAGCCGGGTCGAGATGCCGACATAGTAAAGCCCGGCGCGCTGGGCCGCCCAGATCACCTCTATGATGCGCGGATCATTGTCCATGCAGATCGCCAGCATGTCGCCGCGCTGCAGCCCTATTTTGCGAAGCAGGTGTGCGCCCTGGTTGGATCGCGTGTCCAACTGCCCATAGGTGATGGTTTCGCCGCTTCCGGCCATGATGAGGGCCGGTTTGTCGGGCGATCTCCGGGCATGAAAGCTGGGGTGGGCTTCGTTCATACGCACAGATATCCGCCATCGACAGGCAGGGTCACGCCGCTTACGAACCGGGCTGCGGGCGAACAGAGGAAGGCGATGACGTCGGCGACCTCGTCAGGATCGCCGTACCGGCCCATGGGCGTCCGCGACAGGATTGCGGCGGCGATATCATCCTCCGCCTTCAGCGGCGCGAGCATCGCGGTATCGATCCAGCCGGGAGCCACCGCATTCACGCGGATTCCGTCGCCGGCATAGGCAATCGCCAGCGATCGCGTCAGCTGGTCGATGCCGCCCTTGCTGCTGGAATAGCCGGGCGCCTCCGCGTTGCCGAAGGTGGCATACATGGACGACAGGTTCACGACGGATCCGCCGCCGCCCTTCGCCATCAGCGGCCGCGCGAGAGTCGAGAGCCGCAGCGGCGCGGTCAGGTTGACGGCAACTGTCCGCTCGAACACCTCGGCCCGGTGCTCGTCGAAGCGCACGCCGATCCCGGCCGCGTTGACCAGTATGTCCAGCCGCTCGAAACGGGCCACCAGCGCGGCCGTCGCAGCCGCGTCCGTGACATCCAGCTCCTCGAACTCGACACCGTCGACCGCAAGCCCGGGGTCGATGCTGACCCCCACGGCCAGGACCGCAGCCCCCAGCGAGGCGAGGCGGCGCGCCGTCGCCAGGCCGATGCCGGACGTGCCGCCCGTCACCATCGCGCGTTGCCCGCGCAGCAGATTGTCCTGAAAGGTCATTTCCATGGATCCACGATGATCTTGATGTCCTCGGCGCCGGATTCCAGCGCGGCGAATGCGCCTGCGGCCTCGCCCAGGCCCACGGTGCGGCTGAGCAGCGGGGTGACGTCGATCAGCCCCTCCCCGATATGATGCAGCGAGCGGGCATATTCCTCGCCACTGTAATAGAAGCAGAAAATGACATCATTTTCCTTGTTCAGCGGGAACAAGGGCTCGAAGCGGTCGGGTTCCATGCAGACGCCGACGACGACGATCCGGGTGCCGGCCAGCGCGCCTTCGAACACCCGCTGCAACATCCCCGGCACGCCGACACATTCGAAGATCACGCTGGGGCGCGGCTGCCGCCCGATCTTCAGAAAGGCATCCAGACTGCCGGGCTGATAGCCCTGCGGACAGGCTATGGACGCCCATGAGGCATATGGGGATGCGGTGGCTGGATCGACGACCACAGTGGCTCCGATGGCTTCCGCGACCCGGCGGCGGCTGGCGCTGAAATCGGCTGCGATGATGTCGCGGACACCCTGGATTCTCAGCGCCGCGATCACGGCCAGCCCGATCGGGCCGCAGCCGATCACCAGAGCGACGTCGTCGGGTGCGATCCGGGCGCGGTTCACCGCGTGCAGGCCAACAGCCATCGGTTCGGTCAAGGCGGCATGCTCTGCCGACAGGCCGTTGGGAACAGGAACGAGATTGCACTCGTTCAGCACCATATATTGTCCGTATCCGCCCGGCCGTTCGGCGGAAAAGCCCAACGACTGGCCAGCGCCTGCGGCATGGGTGAACGGCACGGAGCAGACGCGGGTACCGGCGGGAAGCGCGCCCGGCCCACGCCCGCGTTCCACGACCTCCCCGCAGAATTCATGGCCAAGCACAATGTCGCGCCCCAGATCGATCGGAAAGCCTCCACCGATCCGGCTGCTGGTTTCCACGACATGATGGGCGTGATGGACGAAGTGCAGATCTGACCCGCAGATGCCGCACGCCAGAGTCTTCACCAGCACCTGCCCTTCGGCAGGGCGCGGCTCCTGCGCCTCGCAGACGCGCATCCGTCCGTCGCGATAGATCAACGCCTGCAAAACCCGTCTCCCGTCTTCAGCGCTCTCATCGCAACGGTCGCTGCTCAACCTCTCGGAGAAGGAGATGCCTGCGGATCGAGTTGTCCGGCAATTGACGAATTGTGGCTAAGAACCAGCAGTTGCGGGGAGATCGGGCGCACAAAAAGAGAATGGCGGATGCTGCGACCGCCTCAAGCCCACCTCTCACACACTTCGGCTTACCGGCTTAGCTGGCCAGAAACGTCGGGCCCCGTCTTGAGAAAGTCGGGTTGAATACCGCGACGTGCCCAGTAATCGGCAAGGCCCATGCCCTGCATCAGCGGCAGGAAACGTGGATCCCGTTGCATCGTTTCGGCGATGGGCGTGAACAGCATGTTCGTCTTGCGCCGGCGCTGGTCCTGCACCATCGGCTGTCCCGGCCGCCAATGCATGGCGGCGATCAGCGGCCCGCGTTCCAAATAATAGGCGGTCGCCAGATCGAACGCCCGATCGGTTTCCTCCATCAGGTTCAGCAACATCATCGCATTGACGACGCCCGCCACGCTGCGCTCCGCCCCCTTCATCACCATTGCGGCGGCTGCCGCAGTCTGTTGCCTGTCGCGGGTGGTGGCGGCGGCAGTGGCCGCGCGCAGGGTTTCCACCATCGGCGCAGGTAACGGCGGGCGCCCTGTATCATCGGCGATATGGGCAAGCGCCCGATCATGCCGCCCCGTTCCGGCCAGCAGCCACAGCCGGCTGAACCACACGCCGGGGTGTCCCGGCCACATCTGCAACGCACGGGCGGCAACGCGATCCGCCTCGTCCACACGGTTCAGAAACCAGAGGCAATAGGTCAGGCGGAACTGCATGTTGGCGTTGGAAGCAGCCTGTTCGGCAAAGGCGAGCCGGGCCTCCGAGCCCTCCCGCACGCGGCCCGTCGCAGTCAGCAGGAATGCGCGCGAATCCTGCGACTCGATGTGGGCCGGGTGATCGTGAAGAACCGCATCCAGCCTCTGTTCGGCCGCCAGCCAATCCCCATAATAAGGCAGTGCGATCGCCAGCGCAGCCCGGGCATCGGCATTGTCAGCCTCCAGTTGCAACGCCCGCCGGGCGGCCTTCCCGATCTGCGGGATGACGGCAGCGCCGGTTTCCGGGCTGGAATGCTCATCCGCCAGCGCCCGGGTAAGCGCCAGTTGACCCCATCCGGACGCATCGTCGGGCGCAATCTCCACCACATGCTCGAGCTGGCGGATCGCCTGAACATAGGCATCAGGCGTGCCTTCTTGCTGCGCAACGCGCGCCTCCTCCATCAGGCGAACCGCTTCGGGGTTTGCCCCAGGGCGGCGCTTCACCCAGAAAGCGCCGGCGGACACGGAAGCCAGTGCAACCGCACCGGACAACAACGCCCGACGAGAGGGCAAAGCGGGCGACGATTCCACCACGTCCGCACCGGTGGCTGCCCGGGCGGCCTCCGTTTCCGCGCCGGGCTTCACCTGCAACCGATAGCCGATGCGCGGAACCGTCTCGATCGCAAAGCCATCCCCGGCCGCCGCCGCCGCCTTTCGCAAGCCGCTGATCGCCCTGTGCAGCGCATCCTCGCCCACCACCACGCCCGGCCAGCAACTCTGCAACAGCTGCTCGCGGTCAAGCACCCCGCCTTCGGCATCGGCCAGCGCCAGCAAGACCTCCATCATCCGCCGTTCAAGCGGAACGGCGGCTGCCGCTCCCTGCAGCAGCAGTCGCGAGGGCCGAACCGAAATGCCGCCGAGGTCGAAATCGGCCCGGCGGGCCAGCGGCAGGCGCGGCATGTCCCTGTCGTCGGGGTGATGGCCGCCAGCCAATGGCATCGGGGAAACATCGGCCAAGGATCAGCCCTCCATCATTCCCGGGCGCCGGCCGCCGGGGCAAATTCGGACGCGCCGCCAGACAAGGCGTGAGGGGCAAAGGATAGCATTCCCGGCAGTCAACCGAAAGCACCCGGAGAAAGCCCTGCCCGTCTCGCCGAAGAATGGCAGCGACAATTGCCACAGGGGAAAGATGATGTCTGGAAAACTCTTGCTCGCAATCTGCCTGGCCTTCGCCACACCGGCTTCGGCAGCGGTCCACATCATGTCCGGTACGCGGCAGAACATAAACCCGGGCACGGTGCCGGGTCTCGGTCGCTGCGTGCCGGCCTATTTCAGCACGTCGGTCATCACGCCGGACAATTTCCTCTCCACCGGCACCTCCAATTTCGGCGCCTTCACAGCCTCGATGAGCCACTGCAATCTCGGCCCGGCCCCGACCGCATTTGTCGACGGCATCGCGCAGCTGGATTTCGCCGCCGGAGACAGTCTGTTCGCAACCTACACGGGCGAGCAGGAACCGAGCGGTACGCCCGGCATCTTCAATGTCGTGCAGGACTGGGTGGTAACCGGCGGCACCGGGCGCTTCTTCAATGCCAGCGGGGCCTTGTCGCATGCCGGAACGCTCAGCGTCGGCCTGTACGAAGGCGTTCCAGCCGGTTTCTTCGAGGGCTCCTTCGAGGGCTGGCTCGATCTGCCGGCCGTTCCGGAGCCGGCCAGTTGGGCGATGATGATTCTGGGCTTCGGCTTTGTCGGCATGCGGCTCCGCAAAGGGCGGACTCATGTCAACGCCTGAGGCGGGACTGGCGCTGGTTCTGCTGGCAATCCTGCTGTGCGGATGCGGTAGCCAGGGGGATGGGGCACCGGTTCCTGATGTTGTTGTGGCGCCGCCGCCCGCCCCGAGCCCGCCGAGCACAATTCCACCGCCGTCACCTCCACCGCCGCCCGCTCCACCCGGCCTGCTCGTAGCCAATGTCTCCCCGGGCGGTCGCCTCTCCGGCCAGCAGGTTTGCGCCACGGGTCAGGCGACATTCGCACCCCAGGCAGACGGCGGAGAGCGGCTGGTCTCGATATCGGCGCTGACGGGCGGCAGGCTGACGAACAACCGCCTGACCATCTCCTACCTGCAGGAAAATATGTACCAGACGGACGTCAACGGGTTCGGCGGATCGCGCTTCTCCGCGCAGGACATGCTGCCGAAACCATCGCGGGCGCATGACTATTTTCGGATCTCAGCGGAGGAATTCGAGCTGTACCGCAATGCCGAACGCCCCATCATCTATGCCACGTTCGGGCGGTGGAGCGACCATTCCGGCATCTGCTTCTTCGCTGCAGGAGCGCCCGCCAACAGCTTCCTCGTGGATGGTGTGTACGAGTTCGCAGGACTGGTCGACGGCATCCTCACCGGCAGCGGCGGGACGAGTAGGCTGTTCGGCAGCACAGCCATCGTGCAGATGGACGCGAACCGGCGAACCGTGCAGGTCACCCTCCGTCTGTCGGGCCGAGAGGCGCCGTTTGGCGAGTTCCTCGATTCAGCGCCGGCAAGCCTCGGCGAAGCGACGGCGCAACTCACTTACGCAGGCCCGCAGTTTTCCGTTTCACCGCTGAGCGGCCCGGATGGCGCAACCGGCACCATCACGGGCGAGATTTATGGCAATTTGGTCAGCGTGGGGTTGGTCTTCGAGCTTGTCTATCCAAACGGGGACAGGATCATCGGAGCCGTCGCCGCGGACCTCGACTATGAGGAACTGAAATAGGCCGACGCTTCAGAACTGCATGCGCGCCCGCACGGAAAAACGGCGGGGGCCGGTGGTGTACACCTGCCGGAACAGCCCCGTTGCAGGGTCGCGCAGATTGCGGTCGCCGTCGAACAGGCGGTCGGCGGCATTGTCTATCATGGCGGTCACCTGCCAGCTCTGCCCTTCCAGCCCCAGGCGCAGGTCCAGCTGACGGATGTCGTCCAGCGGCACATCAGTCGTTCCCTGCCACCCGCCATATTCGCTTCGAAGGCTGGCACCCGCAGACAGCGCCAGCCCGTGGCCCAGCGGCTGGCGCCAGTTGGCTTCACCCGCCACGGTCAGTTCGCGCAGGCGCGGAACAGGCTGTCCGGCGAACGGCCCCTCCTGGATGTGGCCCCAGCCATGGCCCAGTGCCAGCCGAACATCGAACGTCCCACCCCTGCGCCCACGCACCAGGCCCGCATCCACCTCCAGCTCGAGGCCGGACTGTCGGCTATGTCCGATATTGCGAAGCGCGGAGATGTTGCGGACCGCACCGCCGCCCGAGACCGGATAGGAAATCGGAACCAGCAGATCGTCGGTTTCCATGCGATAGGCAGACACCGCGAACCGAAGGCGATTGTCCAGCGCCAGCATCCGCCCGCCGGCTTCCAGACTGGACGCTGTTTCCGGTTGATAGGCGATCGGGAAGCGCTCGGGAATCAAGGGGTCAGGCTCGCTGTTGAAGCCCCCGGCGCGAAACCCGGTGGCATAGCGCAGATAGACGCTGGCGTTGTCGCTCGGCGAATAGCCGAGTGTGACACCGGGCGAGAATTTGCGGAACGTCCGCTCGAAGCCGAAGCTGCGGATCATGGGCATGCCCGCTGAGGAGGTGCTGGTGGCCTCGCCATCGAAGCGCTTGCGATCCCAGGTCGACCGCGCCTCGCCAGACAGCCGCAGGCCTTCGCCCAATTCGATATCCGCAGTCGCATAGATCGCGACGGAGCTGTCCCTGGATCGGGTATAGCTGCGGCTGTTCTGCGATTGCGCAGCCCCTTCCGCGCCGGTGATCGGCATGTCGAAACTGCCGTCCAGCGTCAGGAACTCGCCGCCCAGCATCCATGTGAAGCGGCTGTTCCTGTTGCCCACAAACCGCAGGTCCTGGCCGAAACGCCGGAAGCGGTCGTGGGATTGCCGCCGCCAGTTGATAAGAAGCGGGTTCGTCACCGCGTTCCAGGCATCGAAATCATCATCCGTGTCGGCCCGGCGGTGTCGCAGCATCGTGCCGGAAACCAGCCTTGCCGCACCCAGATCGGCCTCGACGTGCAAGGTCGCACTGCTCACCCGCCGGTGAAAGCGCGAGGGCGTATTCATGTTGCGACGGAATCGTGCCGAGCCCGGCAGAAGCTGGTTGTAGGCGAAAACCGCGAAGCTCGGCCCATCTTCCTCGAAATGCTCCACAGTGGCCGTCAGCAACAGCGTATGCTGTGGTTGGAGACGGATCGCCGCGCGTGCTCCGGTGAAGCTTTCGTCATCCAGAACGCTGTCGTCGGCATTGCGGAAAATCCCGCCGCCCTGCCGAACCGCCAGCAACCCCAGCCGAAGCGCCACAGCATCCGATGGCGCCAGATTCGCCACCGCTTCCGCTTCCCTCCGGCGATTGTCGGCGAGCATCAGCACTGCCGTGCCGCCCGTCTCGCGCTGAGGCGCCATGCCAATCACATTGATGGCCCCTCCAAGCGCGTTACGCCCCAACAGGCCACCCTGCGGCCCGCGCAACACCTCGATCCGCTCCACATCGAAAAGGTCCATGCGGTTCAACGCGCGGCCGCCCAGATTGCCGCCCACACTGTAGAAGCCATCGCGATAATAGCCGACCGCAGGCTCTGCATTGATACCGCGGCCGCTACCAACTCCCCGCATCATCACTTCACGGGAGAAGGCCGGCCCGGTGATGGCAAAGGTCGCGCCGGGCACGCGCTGCAGCAGGGAGTCCACCCCGAAGATCCCGTCGCGTTCGATCGCCGATCGTTCGAAGACAGAGACACTGATCGGGACGTCCTGCAAGCGTTCTTCGCGCTTGCGTGCCGTCACGACGATGTCCGGTAACCCCACCCCATCATGAGCTGTTTGCGCCAGCAAAGGCGCAGCTCCAGTCGCAGCGAGGGAAACGCTCACGATGACATGGGTTCCAGTCAATGCTCACGCCCCCTGTTCCGGATGCGGTGATCACATCAATTACTTGAAATGGAACCACTCTTCCACAGTCTATACCAGCTAACCAGCCTCGGACTTCGCAGTGCGGTAACAGGAAAATCGCAGATTGCAGGGCTTCCCAGTTTCGGAAAACCTCGATGGCAATTTCCAGCAGAAAGACATTTTTTTAGCTTCTTTGGCACATTATGCCGCTCTTGGGTAAAACGCAGTCTGCCGCTATCAGCCCAAAGGGGATCGTCCGGAATTTTGGCAGCAAACACTGTACTCAGCTCTCAGCGAACCAACAGCGGGCTTTTAGGATACGGATCGGCTGCGCGAACGACCGCTTTTCAGGCGGAACTTGCACCGCTGGACCCTGAGTCCGATATAGATGGCGGCCATCAGAATGGGATATGCACATGAGTGTCGCCTTCCGGCGAGAGAGCGACGAGGAGCACCTCGAGCCAAAGTTTGATATTCCCATTCCGGCTGGACCCAATCTCGTCACGGCCCGGGGCCTCGCCCTTGTCAGGGAGAAGGTCGCCGCGCTGGAGCTGCTGGTTCGGACACTGACAGACGAAGCCGCTCTCGACACGGCGAAACGCGATCTGCGTTATTGGCGCACACGGCAGGCAACGGCACAGCTTGCCCCCAGCCCCAGCGGTACGACGGTTGAATTCGGTTGTACCGTGACTTTTCGGCTGAACGGCAGGGAGCGCGTCCTGACCCTCGTTGGCGATGATGAGGCAAACCCGTCAGAAGGCCTGATCTCGTTCTCCGCGCCTCTGGCCCGTGCGGTGATGAATGCCGAGCCGGGTGATCTCGTGCCATATGGCGGAAAGGCAGATACTATCGAGATCGTGGCAGTTGAAGTGGCTCTGTAACAGCTCCCGGGATCGAAGCGATCTTCCGGTGCAGAAAGCCGATCTGACCGCCGCAACACCAGCTTTCGAGGCGGAATCGGGGTTCAGGCTAGTGTAAGATAGATTTCGGCTTCGATGACCCATTCGTCACGGACTTTGCGCCACTTTGCCGCGTAGTGGCGCGGCGCGGCGAATTCCTGCTTCCATGCGTACAACTGCGCCTTCCGGCTTGGAATAACTGCGCTGTCGGTCCCGGTGACAAGCACCGCGTTTTCGACCAGCAGGGGGCCAATGGCTCCGAGATCGCCATCTGAAAGCGCACGATTGAAGGCAGCTCGTCGCGAACGAATGGCAAATTCAGGCGAGTTCACTACGTTGTTCCTGTCGTCTTCAGTTGGTTCCTGGCGCCTGAACGAATGGCAGGGTCCAGGCAATGCCCTTCATTCCCCGGGTAGTGACCATACCAGCCAAACGGTTATCACTCCATTTGCACGCCGTTAGATTACGATGAACCAGTTCTCATCTTCGTCATCGTAGGTGCGCCACTTTCGAATGAAAAAATTGCCGAAGGGTTTTTGGTTTAGTTCTGCCCTGATTGCAGGGCCTTCTCTGCCCGCCACCGTGTTTCTGCTCTCCGATACACCACGATTCCAATGCGACGGCCGTCGACCGATGTCTCAGTTGCCCGAAACAGTCACGCAACGAGTGAGAGTGGAATGCGGTGGCGGCTAAACCGGCTTTCAGGGCTTCCCCCCATTTTTCCGTTTGGGATGGGATTTCCCGCACGCAATGCTTAGCGTTTGTAACTAATTATGTAAAACTCCGAATTTTTCGGAATATTATTTTAATTGCGCTCATTTTTCGCAATCCCTTCAATCCTGATTTGAAAATCATTTTCCAATATGCCACAAAATCGACATACGGAGAATCGATGGAAGGCGAACGCCAATGGGCAAGCGCTGGCATTGCGGACGGGCATGGCGATTGACGCACCGGGCACTGCTTGTGGCGGCAGTGATGCTTCCGGTGGCCGCACCGTCTGCGCTGGTTGCTGCACCGTCCGCGGTTGCTGCCACCTCGCGTATTGATCCTGCACAGCTGAAAGGTTTGCCGACATTCATTGACGGCGTGATGGCGCAGCAGATCGCCAGTCGGGACGTGGCGGGCGCTGTTGTAACGGTCGTCTCCGGCGGGAAAGTGATCTTCAACAAGGGGTATGGCTTCGCCGATATCGATCGCCGTGTGCCTGTTGACGGTGAGCATACGTTGTTCCGCCCGGGTTCGGTCTCCAAGCTGTTCACCTGGACGGCGCTGATGCAACTGGTGGAGGACGGCAAGGTCAGCCTCGACGACGAGGTGAACAAGTATCTGGATTTCCGCATTCCGGATACGCAGTCACGCCCGATCCTGGTGCGCCATCTGCTGGATCATACACCGGGCTTCGAAGATCGCTCGGACGGCATCATGGCACGCACCCCTGCGGATTTTGTGCCGCTGGGTCTATTCCTGAAGAACAATATCCCTACCCGGGTGCGCGAGCCGGGGACGGAGATATCCTATTCCAACTATGGCTCGGCGCTGGCCGGTTACATCGTGGAGCGTGTCTCGGGCGAGCCGTTCCCGGACTATGTCGAGCGCCATATCTTCAAGCCGCTGCGCATGGAGACCGCGACGTTTCGCGAGCCGTTGACAGGCGCGCGCGCCGCGAACATGGCGCTTGGCTATGAGCTGAAGGATGGACGCTTTGTGGCGCGGCCGTTCGAGCTTTACACCAACATCATGCCAGCCGGATCGGCTTCCGCCACCGGGCCGGACATGGCGCGCTTCATGTTGATGCACCTGCGCGACGGCGAACTAGGCGGCGCGCGTATCCTGAAGCCGGCTACGATGCGACAGATGCGGGAAACCCTGAATCGCAACTCGCCTTCGCTGCCTGGTTACGCCCACGGCTATATGGTTATCCGCGAGGATGGGCCGCGAATGATCGGTCATGGTGGAAACACCGCCGATTTCCATTCCATCCTGCTACTGGCGCCGGAGGCTGATTTCGGGTTCTTCATTTCCACCACTGGCGGTCCCGGCAGCTATGCCGCCCGTACCGAGTTGCAGAATGCCATTGTCGGCCGGCTTTTCCCGACCGCTTCGGCTCCGCGCTGGAACGGCGCTTCTGTAGCGCCGGTTGGCGCCTATCGCATCAATCGCCGCAACTACAGCGAAACCCCGAAACCCGAGAATGACATCAAGGTCAGTGCCTTCGGGCCGAACAGCCTGGTCATGACAGGGCCTGGCGGCCCGACTTTCTGGGAACAGATCGGGCCGAACCAATATGAAAAAGTGACTGGGATGCGAGCCGGCGGACCATTCGAGATCGTTGAGTTTCATGGCTCGGAGGAGGACCGCCGCATGTCCTTCTCGTCTCAGCCGCACGTTCTTTACCGGCTTGTCCGGTGATGCCTCGGGGAAAGGGAGTGCCCGCATCGGGCAGCGCACAGAATGAGGATCCGCCCGGTTCGGCCATGGCCGGCGGGCGTTCCGGCCGGGATCACATCGGCAGCGCATCCTTGCAGATATTTGCCGATCAAAGGGGATACTGATGACATATCCGGTTGAACAGAAGGCGTGCCTTCGCGCCACAGCGTGCAGCGTGTTTGCGCTTGGCCTGTCACTCGCCTTCGCGCCGGCCGCTCTTGCGCAGACGGCCAATACGCCCACCACTTCCACGGACGTGGAAGCCATCGTCGTGACCGGCTCCCGGATCAGCACCGCGGGCTTCAGTGCGCCTACCCCGACGACTGTGATTGGCGCAGCCGATCTCCAGTTGGGTGGGCGCACCGACATCCAGGCGACGCTGTCGGATCTGCCGCAGTTCCGCATGACGCAGAGCGCGACTTCCACCAACACCGTCACCTCGTCGGGCCAGTCCCCCGCCGACCTGCGCGGGCTCGGTGCGCCGCGCACGCTGGTGCTGATCAACAATCGCCGCCATGTCAGTTCCAACGATCTGCAGACCATCCCCTATTCGGTGGTGAAGCAGATCGATGTCGTCACTGGCGGCGCTTCGGCCGCCTATGGCTCCGGCGCTGTTGCGGGGGTGGTGAACATCCTGCTCGACACCAGCAAGGAGGGCATCGATCTCGGCGTGCAGTCCGGCATTTCCTCTCAGGGGGACGGCGCCAAATATCTGATCGAGGGTTCGGGTGGTTTCCGCTTCGCGGATGGCCGCGGCCATATTCTGGTCGGCTTCGACTATCTGAACGACAAGGGCGTGATCCCGGGCACCTCCCGCCCGCTGATCGGCGCCAGCGGCTTCTTTCCCGGTGCCGACGGCAAGCTCTACCCGACCGCCAACCTTCGGGAATCCAATCGGCACGAGGATGGCGTGATCACGTCCGGCGTGCTGGCGGGGCAGGTGTTCAATGCTGACGGCACGCTGCGGCCGTTCCAGTATGGCACCCGCTATCCCGGCGCACCGACGCTGATGATCGGCGGCGAAGGCTATCATATCGACAATTACCGATCCCTGTCGGCGCCGATCGAGCGCACCAACCTGTTTGCCCGCGCGAGCTATGATGTGGCCGACACGTTGAACCTGTGGGTGGAAGGCAACTACAACCGGGTGGCCGACAAGCGCCCCTTTTTCCCTGACCTCTGGATCAACCAGGTCACCATCCGGGCTGACAACGCCTATCTCAGTCAGACAATCCGCGATCAGCTGGCCGCCGCAGGGCAGACCAGCTTCACAATGGGCCGGGCCGTTACCGATATCGCACTCGCCGAATATGATTACACCCGAGATACCTTCCAGGTCTCCGTCGGGTTTGACGGCAGCTTCGGCGATGGTCGCTGGCGCTATGGTGCCTATTACAGCCATGGTCAGCAGAAGCAGGACCAGACACTGCAGAACCTCACGCTGGCGCAGAACTTCCTCTATGCCGTCGACGCCGTCACCGGCCCGGGCGGCACGCCGGTGTGCCGCATCGCGCTGACCGACCCCACGACGGCCTGCCGTCCGCTGAACCTGTTCGGATCGGGCAATGCGGATCAGGCCGGAATCGATTATGTGCTGGCGGACTGGAACGCCACCACCACCACCTGGCTCGACAACATGGGCGCCAGCATCAGCGGCGAGCCGTTCGAGCTGTGGAATCTGCCCGTCTCGGTTGCGGCGGGCGTGGAGTATCGCAGGGAATCCTTCCGCACCCTGTATGATGCGAACTCGCTGGCCAGCCGCTTTGGCACCATCAACGGCCAGAACATCGAAAAGACCGGCAACAATGTGAAGGAGGCCTTTGCCGAAATCGCCGTGCCAGTGCTGGCCGACCTGCCGTTCGTGCAGAAGCTGATGTTCAACGGCGCCGCGCGCATTTCCGATTACAGCACCCGCGGCTCGATCTGGTCGTGGAAGCTGGGCGGGGTGTGGAACGTCAACGACAGCCTGACCTTCCGCGCCACAAGCTCGCGCGACATCCGGGCCGCCAACCTGACGGAAATGTTCAGCCTGCGCTCCACGCTTTACACCACTGTCGTCGACAGCGGGCTGCCGACAAGGCCCACCACCAGCATCATCCTCTACACCGGCGGCAACCCGGATCTGGATCCGGAAATCGCCGATACCTTCACGGCCGGTGTCGTGCTGACCCCCACATTCGCGCCGGGCCTCAACCTGTCGGTCGATTACTACAACATCCGCATCAAGGATGTGATCACCACCCTGTCGGCGCAGCAGATCGTGAACAGCTGCTACGCTGACGGCAACAACGGCGCCTGCAACCAGATCACGCGCAACGGCGCCGGCAACATCAGCGAGATCAACGCCACCTACATCAACGTCGCCAGCTTCTCTACAAAGGGTGTGGATATCGAGGCAGCCTATCGCACCCGGCTGGGCAACGGCAGCCAGCTGCAGGTGCGCGGGATCGCCAACTATGTCGACAAGCTGATGTCGGGGGCGCTGAACGGCGCCGGCTACATGGGGAGCCAGGCAGTGTTCCTGGTGCCGAAATGGCGCGGAACGCTGACGACGACCTACGAAAGCGAAGCGTTCGGTGCTGATGTGCGCGCTCGTTATGTGGATGGTGGCGGCTATGCGCCGTCCACAGTGCTCGCCAATCAAGGCGACGATGTCGGCATCTCCAGCCGGGTCTATGTCGATCTGGGCCTGCGCGCTTATGTCCCCTTCGGAGATGGCAAGCGCTTCACGCTTTATGGCATGGTTCAGAACCTGTTCGACCGTGATCCCCCGGTCGCAGCCGTCAGCTCTCCCTATTACGATCTGATTGGCCGCTACTTCACCATCGGCGCACGCGTCAGCTTTTGAGCCGCCGGGAAGAGAGGGGGAGGCAGTGCTTGCGCGCTGCCTCCCCACTCACATGCTGGCGTTCGCCAGGCACTACACGGCCAATCCAGATTTCGGCGCACCGACTCCCGAAGGTAGCCTTCTGGCCGCAACCGGCGCCAGACCCCCTAGCTCACCTTTTTCAGCTGCAGCGCGAACACCCGCCCGTTGTGCAGCGTGATCCCGCGCCCGTCCGCGGATACCGACATGCTGCTGTCTTCACCGCGCAGCACGCCGGCGGCGTCGCGCGTGTAGATGAGCATTCGGCGCACATTGCCCTGCCAGGGCGAGGTGATGACCGCTGTTACGGAATCTCCACTCACGGCCACCTCATAGGTCGCGTTCAGCTCTTCCGAGGCGTATGTGCCCGGCTGCGGCAGCACGGGGCTGGGTGGAATGACCAGTGGCTTGGTCGCCGTGGGACGGTAATTTGCGTAAGGTTCCAGGTAACCGGGTTCCACCACGTCCAGCATGGCATCGATCCGGCGCAGCGGCAGTGCGTCGGACCGGTTGCAGAGGATGGCGACGCCCAGATTGCGCTCGGGCAGACGCGCATAGCCGGTGCGGAAGGATTCGAACGAGCCCAGATGATAGATGAAGGGCTTGCCGCGCCGGGTTCCGACGACCAGGCCGCCTGCATAGGGCATGGAATCGAAATGCGGGGAGATCACCGGGCCGCCCGTTGTGAAGTTGCCAGCCGTCAGCATGGTGCGGGTGACGGCGGGCGTCCACACCTTGTGGCCCACCGCGATATCATGATCGTAGCGCGCCATGTCGTTGACGGTGGTGATCATCCCGCCTGAGCCGCTGAATGACGGGAAGGCATTGCTGGCCTTCCAGCCCAGATCTTCCGGCACATAGCCGTTGGTGACGGTGCCCGGCGCGGGCTTGCCGGCAATGAACACGCTGCCCTTCATGCCCAGCGGATCGAAGATCGCCCGCTGGGCATAGATATGGAACGGCATCCCGGCAGCGCGCGCGATCACTTCACCCAACAACAGATAGCCGCCGTTGGAATAGGAATAGGCCGTGCCCGGCACGAAGTTGGTTTCCTTCTGTCGGAACATCAGCTGCAGGGCCTGCTCCAGGCTGCTCTGGCTGGCGTCCTCAACCCCGGCAAAGTTCAGCAGCACCAGCGAATCCCGGATTCCCGAGCTGTGGTTGATCAGCATCTCCACGGTAACGGGCGCAGCATATTGCGGTAGCTCAGGCAGATATTTGCGGACATCGTCGTCCAGCCTCAGCTGGCCCGCTTCAACCAGCCGCGCGGCGGCAAGCACGGTGAACTGCTTGGCAACGGACGCGGCATAGAAGGGTGTGTCGGCGGTCAGCGGTGTCGCTTGCGCGATATCTCCGCTGCCCGAGGTGCCGAGAAAGACGGTCTTCCCGTTGCGGAACATGCCGGCAGCGCAGCCGGGCGCATTCACCGCCTTCGGGTCGCCGATGATTGCCTGCAGGGCATCCTGCTGCGGCGATGCAAGCGCCGGAACGGTCAGCGAACTGCACAGCATCAATGCCCCCAGATTGTGCCAGCCTGCTCTCATGCCCTGTCCCCTTTGTTGCCCCATTGGTTTTTGATCAGGCCGCTAACGCGAGCCCGCACAGTGCCGATGTATCGACATTTCCGCCGCTCACGATAATTCCGGCACGCGCGCCCGGCGGGGTGGCGATCAGCGCGGCCGCCATGCCGAGGCAGGCGGTGGGCTCCACCACAAGCTTCATCCGCTCCAGAGACTGGCGCATCTGGGCACGCAGCTGATCGTCGCTGACGGTCATGATCGAATGCACATGACGTTGCATGATGGCGAAGGGCAACTCGCCCATCCGCCGCGTCTGTGCGCCGTCGGCAATGGTGTCCGGGGTGTCGATGCTTACGATGGTGCCGCTTTCGAAGGAGCGGCGCACGTCGTCACCTGCTTCGGGCTCAACCCCAATCACCTTGCAGCCTGGGGACAGCTCGGCTGCCGCCAGCGCGCATCCGGCCAGCAGACCGCCTCCGCCCACTGGGACATACAGATAATCCAGCGGGCCGGTTTCACGGAGCAGCTCCAGCGTGGCCGTGCCCTGGCCGGCAATGATGTCGCGATGATCGAACGGCGGCAGCAACACGGCGCCCGTTTCGGCGCAGATGGCGCGGGCGATGGCCTCGCGGTCTTCCGTCCGGCGGTCGAACAGCACCACCTTCGCACCATAGCCGGCGGTGGCGGCGCGCTTGCTGGCCGGGGCGTCGGCGGGCATCACGATCGTCGCGGCGCAGTCCAGAAGGCTGGCGGCCAACGCCACGGCCTGCGCATGATTGCCCGACGAAAAGGCGACGACACCCGCCGCACGACCTTCCGGCCCCAGCACGCTCAGCGCATTATAGGCGCCGCGGAACTTGAAGGCGCCGCCGCGCTGGAAGTTCTCCATCTTGTAGAACAGGCTCGCGCCCAGGGCGGCGTCTGTCCGGCGGGATGTGAACACCGGTGTGCGGTTGGCGACGCCGTCGATGCGTTCGGCGGCGGTCAGGATGTCGGCAAAGCCCGGAAGCCCGGTCGCTGAAGTCATTGCGGCTCGCTTTTTCAGGATGCGGCTGGGGCAGGGCAGCTGCCCGGTGTCGGGATGTGGCGGATCGCTCGGCCGGCGGCCGAGCCGGTCGGCTTGCCGCCATCGATGGCCAGCGTACCGTTCACCAGCAGGGTGGTCACGCCGGTCGCCAGTTCGGTGGGATTCAGATAATCCGCCTTTGGCCGATAGCCGTCCGGGTCGAATACCACCACGTCGGCGAAGTAGCCGGGGCGCAGATGGCCCCGCCCTTCAAGCTTGAAGGTGTCGGCCGTGCGGCCGGTGCTGGAATTGATGAAATCGGCCAGGCTGATCGCACGTTCCTGCAGCACATACTTCGCATATTTCTGCGGGAAGGTTGCGTACATGCGCGGGTGCCCGGCAGACCCGTCAGAACTGGTCGTCACCCAGGGCTGGCGCATCAGCAGTTTGATATCGTCTTCGGCCATGTTGAAGGAGACGACAGAGGATCCGGTGGCACTCTCCCGAATGATCCGCAGCGCGGCGTCTATCGGGTCGACATTCCAGACGGCTGCGATTTCCGAGAGCCGCTTGCCCGTCCATTCATGGCCAGGTGCGGTCAGCAGCAATGATTGCGCGCCGCCGCGACGGCGAAGATTTTCCACCATTTCCGTGCGGATGCGCGCAAGATCGGCGGGATTGGCGAAGCGAGCCAGCATTGCCTCGCGCCCGCCATCCAGCGCCCAGCGTGGCAACAGTGCGGGCTCCAGCCCCGAACCGGAGGCTTCCCAGGGATATTGGTCCGCAGTTACGTCCTGCCCCTTCGAACGGGCCTCCTCGATGATGGAGACCAGTTCCGCCGCCTTGCCATGCACATCGATGCCCAGCACTTTCAGGTGGGCGAAGTGCACGGGCATTCCCGCGTCGCGACCGATGGAAATCGCCTCCCGCGTGGAGTTCATGACGCCTATCGTATAAGAGGATTCATCGCGCTGGTGGGTATCATAGACGCCGCCGCGCTTGCCGGCTTCCCGCGCCACCGCCACAACCTCGTCCGTCTTGGCGAAGCTTTGCGGGGCATAGAACAGCCCGGCCGAAAGACCCAGCGCGCCCTCGCACATGCCGGTCGCCACCAGTCCCTTCATCTTTTCCAGCTCGTCCGCGGTGGGCGGCCGGTCCTGTGCGCCGATCACGCTGCCGCGCACGGCTCCGAAACCGACATAGGTGGCGATGTTGAGGCCTGTCTTCTGCCCCTCCACATGTTCGAACAGCTTGCTGACGGCAACCTTCCCGCCCGGCTGGCCATAGCCGTCCACGCCCGTGAAGATTGTGGTCGCGCCCTGCATCATCCAGGGCAGGATCAGTCGCTCTTCAGCCGACTTTCCCATCAGGAACGCATCGGCATGGGTATGCGGGTCGATGAAACCGGGGGCCACGATCTGGCCCTTGGCATCAATTGTGCGTGTGCCCTTGTAAGGATTGCGGGCCGACGGGCCGACATAGACGATGCGGTCTCCCAGGATTGCCACATCCCCTTTGACCGGCCTGGCAGAGCTGCCGTCATAGATGCTGCCGCCGCTGATCACGAGATCGGCCGGCTTCTTCTGGGCTTGTGCAGGTGCGGAAACAAAGACGGCGAGCACCAGCAGGGAAAGTGGGGCGATGCGGCGGGCTGGGGGCAAGGCGGCAACTCCGAAAGGCTTGGTCCGAAGGGCGCAGTATCGGGGCAAAATCGCGCAAGGAAACCGACATCTTTGCGCATCATCCATAGCTGGAGGTTATCTGCATCTGGCGATGGTGCGCGGGCCGTGTATGCTGGCGTCAACATGATGAAATTGCGCCATATCGAAGTGTTCCATGCAGTCTACCAGACCGGATCGGTCAGCGGGGCGGCCCGCGCACTCCATGTCTCACAGCCTTCAATCAGCAAGGTGCTGCGCCATGCCGAGGCGCAGATCGGCTTCACACTGTTCCGTGTGGTGAAGGGGCGGCTGGCACCGACGGAGGAAGCTCATGTGCTGTTCCAGGAGGTGCGGGAGCTTCAGGGGCGGATCGAATCGTTGCAGGAAACCACCAAGAACCTGCGGCAGGGGGGAGGCGGCCACCTGCGGCTGGCGGTGCTGCCGTCGCTTGGTCTACAAGTCACGCCGGCTGCCATCGCACTGTTCCGCAAGTCGCATCCCGATGTCTCGTTCGATATCAAGACGGTGCACAAGGCTGACATCCTGCGCTCGCTGTATGAGCGCAACAGCGACATCGCGGTCGCCTACGATTCCCCCCGCCATCCCCGGCTGGCGGATGTGAAGATCGGCTCGGGCGAACTGGTGCTGCTGTTCCGCAAATCGGATATTCCCGATCCGCCTGCCCGCATCTCGGTCGATACGCTGCGCCAGTTCGATCTGATGCGGCTGGCGGGCACCGGCTCCATCGACACGCTGGTCGCCAGCGAGATCGATTCCAACTGGGCGAACCGGGCGGGCATTTCCGTTGAAACCTATTATGTCGCCGCTGCTCTCGTTCGCGAGGGCGCCGGCATCGCGGTGGTCGATGAATTCACGGCGCGGGCGACGGTGGGGGACGATCTGGATTATCGGCCGCTGGCACGAAAGTCCCGGTTCGATGTCTATTGCATCCATCTGGTCGACCGGCCGTTGTCGCGGGTGGCGCAGGAATTCATTCGGGCAATGCAGCAATCGATCGAAGGAAAAAGGGCATAGCTTCCAGCTATGGATGGCGGACGCCTTGCTTCTGGACGCTGATCCGCTTTGCCCGGATTGGGCGATGGAGACCGTAATCTGTCCGGCGGCGAGGCCAAAATGATCCCATTTCCCTATCTGCTCTATCTCGGCAATCCGAAGGACGAGTTGTCTGTGAAGACATCGCGCGGCGTTGCCGTGTGGCGGCCTGAACTGTGCCTGGGCGAGTATCGCTCTCCGACCGGCACGATCACGCTGGGGTTGCCGCAACTTGGCTTTGCGGAAGCCGCAGCCGCCGGGGCCCGCACCATGATCGTCGGCGTCGCCAATGCTGGCGGCGTGATCAGTGACGAAATGGTGGAGCATATCCTGGCCGCGCTGGAGGCAGGGCTGAACGTGGCGTCCGGCCTGCACCAGCGGCTGACATCCAACCCGGCCATCGTCGCAGCGGCGGAGGAGAAGGGGCTCCAGCTGTTCGATGTGCGTGAGCCGCCGGCCCATCTGGATGTAGGCAATGGCCGCCCCCGTGCCGGCAATCGCCTGCTCACCGTTGGCACGGACTGCTCGGTGGGCAAGATGTACACGACTCTCGCGCTGGAGCGGGAGCTGCGCACGCGCGGCGTTCCCGCCGATTTTCGCGCCACGGGCCAGACCGGCATCTTCATCGCGCAGAGCGGTGTCCCCATCGATGCGGTGGTCGCCGATTTCATCTCGGGCGGAGCGGAATGGATTTCGCCTGCGCGAAGCGATGGCGGTTGGGATCTTGTGGAAGGGCAGGGCTCTCTGTTCCACCCGTCTTTCGCGGGGGTCTCACTGGGGTTGTTGCATGGCGCCCAGCCTGCCGCGCTGGTGCTGTGCCATGAAAGTGGACGTCCCCATATGCGGGGCCTCGCCGGACGACCGGTGCCGGGGCTGAAGGCCTGCCTTGCTGCCAATCTGGAGGCCGCCAAGGTCACCTCGCCCGACGTGGTGGCGGTGGGTGTGGCGCTGAACACATCGTCGCTGTCGAAAGAGGCCGCGCAGGATGCCTGCCGGGCGGTGGAGGATGAACTGGGGTTGCCCTGCCAGGACCCGGTTGCGATGGGCGTGGAGCGCATCGTGGACAAGCTGCTTGCTGCCTTCCCGGATACGGCCCGCGCATGACGCAACTGCTGACCTCCCGCATCGAGCAGCTTCCGCTCGAACGCCCCTTTCGCATCTCGCGCGGGGTGAAAACCATGGCCGAGGTGGTGACGGTGGAGGTGCGACGGGGCGACACCGTCGGCCGGGGTGAGGCGGTGCCCTATGCGCGCTATGGCGAGACGCCGGAGAGTGTGCTGGCGCAGATCATCGCGGCGACGCCCGCACTGTCCGCGCCGGTTTCCCGCGCCGAACTGGCATCGCTCCTCCCGCCCGGTGCCGCCCGCAACGCTGTCGACTGCGCGCTCTGGGATCTCGAATCCGCGCTCGGCGGACGGAGCGTCGGCGAGATAGCCGGCTGGGGCGAACCCGGCCCGGTCATCACCGCGCTCACCGTCAGCCTGGACACGCCGGAGAAAATGGCGGCGGCCGCAGCCGAAATCGCCGATGTGCCGCTGATCAAGGTCAAGGTGGATGGCGATGATCCCGCAGCCGCCATCCGCGCCGTGCGGGAGGCCGCGCCCGCCGCGCGGCTGATCGTGGATCCCAATGAAAGCTGGGACATGGCCCTGCTGGAACAGCTGCAGCCGCTGCTGGAGGAAATGCGGGTCTCGTTCGTCGAGCAGCCGCTGCCTGCGGGTGAGGATTCCTGTCTGGACGGGTTCCGTCCCCGCATTCCTGTCTGCGCCGACGAATCCTGTCACACCGTGGATGATCTGGAGGTACTCGCCGGCCGCTATGGGATGGTGAACATCAAGCTGGACAAGACCGGCGGCCTTACCGGCGCCATCGACCTGTTGTCGGCTGCCCGTGCGCTCGATCTGGGCGTGATGGTGGGCTGCATGGTCAGCAGTTCGCTCTCCATTGCACCCGCGCTGCATGTGGCGGCGCGGGCTGACTATGCCGATCTGGACGGGCCGGTGTGGCTGGCACAGGACCGGCCCGGCGGCGTGACGGTTCGCGACGGGCTGATGTTCCCGCCCGCGCCCGGATTCTGGGGTCAGCCGATCCGCACCACGGCATCCACCTCGACTGCGTGACCCCCGGGCAGGGTGTGTGCGCCGACGCTGGTTCGCGTGTGGCGCCCCCGCTCCCCAAAGATCTGCAGCATCAGGTCCGAACAACCGTTCATCACCTGCGGGACGGCCGTGAATCCGGCGGCGACCTGAACATGGCCCCCAAGACGCACCAATTGGCGCACGCGCTCCATATCCCCATCAAGCGCCGCTGAAATCTGGGCAAGGATGTTGAGCCCCGACAACCGGGCGGCCGCCGCGCCGGCCGCGAGATCGAGATCGGCGCCCAGCGTTCCCGTGATCGCTTCGCCATCGAAGTTCGAAACCTGGCCGGATATCCACAGATAAGGCCCATCGATCAGGAATGGTGCATAGGTGCCCTGTGCCCTGCGCGGCGCGGGCAGCTGAATTCCGGCTGTTTTCAACCGATTGGCGATCTCTGTCATATTAAAGTCCTGCCCCGCAGCCTGGCTCAATAACCCCAGGTTATGGATGAATGATCGATTTCAGTCTGGTGAACAGCTTATTGCGCGAAGAAGCTGCTGCGGTGCAACAATAAGGGGGACGCTAACATGCGCCAGCATTTCATCCAGAGCCAATGTGTCCAAGTGTCGCGTCGTGTGTCTCGTCGCCGTTCAACGCTGTTTGCCGGTGCGGCCTCGCTCGTGCTGGCAGCCCCGTCCTTTGCTCAGACGGCCGCTGCGCCCGAAGAGGACATCATCGTGACCGGCTCGCGCGTTGCGCGCAGCGGCGCCGACACGCCGACCCCGGTGACGGTGATCGGCATGGACGATTTCAACCGTGTTGCCGCGCCCGACATCGCCAATGTCATCAACCAGATGCCGGCGGCCCGCCCCTCGCTCACTCCCAGCAGCTCCGGCAACCTGTTCAGCCTTGCTGCCAGCAATTTCATCGACCTTCGCGGCCTGGGCTATCAGCGCACGCAGGTGCTGGTGGATGGCCGCCGCTACACGCCCACCACAGCCTCTGGCGGGGTGAACATCTCCGCGATCCCGCAGGCGCTGGTGCGCGGCGTCGAGATCGTGACCGGCGGCGCCTCGGCCGCCTACGGTTCCGACGCCGTCGCCGGGGTGGTCAACATCCTGATCGACGACAAGCTCGAAGGCCTGAAGGCCAACATGCAAGGCGGCATCAGCGGCCACAACGATTTCAAGAACTTCCTCATCTCGGGCGCCTATGGCACCAGCTTCGCCGGCGGGCGCGGCCATATCGTGGTGTCGGGCGAAGCTTCGCAGAACACCGGCATCGAGTTCATCGGTGATCGCGACTGGGCGGCCCGTAACCCCGGCATCATCGCGAACCCGGCCTACACCGCCACCAACAGCGAGCCGCGCTATCTGCTCGTGCACGAAGGCGCGCGCGCGTCCAACGCGTCCTATGGCGGCGTCATCAATTCGCCGGGCCTGCTGCGTGGGATCCAGTTCGCGCCCGACGGTACGCCCATTCCCTTCATCTATGGCGAAAACGTCACTGCCACCCAGATGCAGGGCGGCAGCGGCACGGCCAATGTGGCCGACAGCGTCGGCACCGTTCCGGTCAACCGTTATGCCGGTTTCGGGCGCATCCGCTATGAGCTGACCGATTCCGTGGAAGCTTTCGCGGAGTTCAACTATACCCATGTGAACTCCCATTACATGGGCCTCGCTTCCACCGAGCAGCTCACCATTCGCGCCGACAATGCGTTCCTGCCGCAATCGATCCGCGACACCATGGCCGCGAACAACATCGCGAGCTTCGTGATGGGTCGCAGCGTGCTCGACAACGCGCGTAACGGCGTCGACATCAGCGTGAACACGCTGCAGGCGGTCGCGGGCTTCAAGGGCGAGGTCTTCTCAACGTGGAAGTGGGACGCCTATTATAGCTATGGTTCAACCAAGAACCGGGTGGAACAGCCCAATTCCCGCATCACCGCGCGTTTCAACCAGGCTCTCGATGCCGTGGTGAACCCCCTGAACGGCGCGATCGTGTGTCGTTCCACGCTCACCAATCCCACCAACGGCTGCGTGCCGATCAACCTGATCGGCGAAGGTCGCGCTTCGCCGGATGCGATCGCCTGGACCAACGGCACCGGCTTCCGGCAGTGGGACATCGACCAGCACATCGTGGCGGCCTCGCTGCGCGGCGAGTTGTTCTCCACCTGGGCGGGGCCGGTCGGCGTCGCGGTCGGTGCGGAGTATCGCTCGCAGTCGCTTGACACCACCTCCGATCCGATCTCGGCCGTGCAGGGCTATCGCGGTGGCGGCACGGTGCCTTACTCCGGTAACGTCAATGTGAAGGAAGCCTTCGCCGAAGCGCTGGTGCCGCTCGCGGTTGATGAAAGCTGGGCGAAGGACCTCAGCCTGAACCTCGCGGGCCGGGTGACGGACTACAGCACGTCGGGTACGGTGACGACTTGGAAGATCGGCGTGAATTATGCCGTGAACGACTCTCTCCGCTTCCGCGCCACCCGTTCGCGTGACATCCGGGCGCCCAGCCTCGAAGAACTCTTCGCCAAGGGCTCCACCTCCCAGCTCAGCGTGTCCGACCCGCAGCTGGGGATGGACTATCTGGTCACCGCTGCCAACAGCGGCAACCCGGATCTGACACCTGAAAAGGCCGATACCTTCACCGGCGGGATCGTGCTGACGCCAACGGCTGTGCCTGGGCTGAGCTTCACGGTCGATTACTATGACATCAGGCTCAATGACGCGATCATCTCGCTGACGCCGGCCGCCATCGTCACGCAATGCTATGGCACCGCACCGTCTGCCTGCTCGCTGATTACCCGCGATCCAGGCACCGGCATGATCACGCGGGTGCGCAACGGGCCGGTGAATATGCAGTCGGTGAAGCTCGCCGGCGTCGACATCGAGGCCAGCTATGCAATCCCGGTCGGCTCGGACCAGATCGCGCTCCGGGCGCTTGTGAACTACATCAGCAAGGCCGAGATCTCCGACGGTATCACCACCACGACGCTCGCCGGGAGCGTGGACCAGCCGACCATCGCCGCGCTTGGCGGGTCGCCGAACTGGCGTTTCAACACTTCGGCCAGCTACATCGCGGAGAAGTTCCGCCTCAGCCTGACCGGTCGCTACATGGGTGGAGGCGCGATCAACAAGAACTACACCGACAAGGATCTGCTGGACAACAAGGTCAACGGCCGGCTCTATTTCGACCTGTCAGGCGAATACACTCTGATCGACAATGGCGACGGCCAGGCGCTGACGATCTTCGGCGCCGTGCAGAACCTGCTCGACACGGACCCGCCGATCACGGGCGTGGGCGGCTACGGCACGACCCGCGCGCTGTACGACGTGATCGGGCGGCAGTTCACGCTGGGCGCACGGTTCAAGTTCTGACCGGCGCCTAAGGGAAGGAAAACGCGATGAAGCACGGCCTTGCACTGTTGTTGCTCGCTGCGGTTCCGATGCAGTCGGTCGCAGCCCAGCCTGATCCGGTGCAGGCCGTGCTCGGCGCCGCCGGCGATGTGTCCGCGCCCGGCTGCGCGTTGGGCATCTTCCGCGACGGTAAGCTCAGCCGTTTCGCCAGTTCCGGGGCCGCCGAAGTGGCCGCCGGCCGGCCGATGAACGCCGATACGCAATTCTATGCCGCGTCAGTGTCCAAGCAGTTCACCACGCTGGCGGCGATGCAGCTGGTGGAGAAAGGGAAGATCAGGCTCGACGACGATATCCGCATCTATCTGCCCGAGCTGCCGGATTACGGCCGCAAGGTCAGCGTGCATATGCTGATGAACCACACCGCCGGCATCCGGGATTCGCTGGAGCTGCTGGCGTTCGCAGGCCATGCCGATGTGGCGGCCGCCAGCCGCAAGGAAGCGCTGGTGCTGACGCTGGCGCAGACAGGCACCAAGTTCGAACCGGGCACGCGCTATGATTATTCCAACGGCGGCTATCTGCTGCTCTCGGAAATCATCGAGCGGGTGTCGGGCGAGCCCTTCGCGGCCTATGTGAACCGCGCTGTGCTGAAGCCGATGGGGATGACGCGCAGCTTCGTGATGGACGGTGCGCGCAGCAAGGATCCGAACATCGCGCGCGGTTATGCCACCATCGACGGCAAGATGGCATTGGCAGACAGCTATCCGCTGTTCGGCGGGTCCGGCGGCCTGATCACCACCATCGGCGATCTTGCCAGATATGATCGCGACATCGACAGCGGCCACAAGGTCTGGACTCCGGCCATCCGCAAGCTGATGCTGGAACCGGGCCATCTGAACGACGGCAGCCCCGTCCGCCCGGCCGAACGCTCCTATCAGGCCTATGCCTCGGGCGTGATCGTGGGGCCGGACTGGTTCTGGCACACCGGTGGCGCGCGCGGTTTCAAGACGATCTACGCCCGCCTGCCCGACAAGCGCGTCGGCATGGGCCTCTTGTGCAACAATGGAGACATCAACCCGGCCCAGCATCTGAACACGGTTGTCGCTGCGCTCGGCGAGGGGCTGCCGGAACTGGTGCCGCCACCGGGCGGCGCACTGGCCGATGGCGTCTACCGCTCCCCCGATCTGCCGGTGATCTACACCTTGTCGCGTAAGGACGAGGCGTTGACCGTGACGATCTCGCCGGCCGACGGCAGCGGCCGGACACTTTCGACACTGACCTTCAAACCGACCGCCGATGGGTTTTCCGGCCCGGGCGTCAAGCTGGTGCCGGATGCCGACGGTGCCGGATTTGCCCTGCAGGGGGGCCGCGTCAACCTGAATTTTCGCAAGGCGGGATAAGGGCCTAACTGGCCGGATCGGATCTTGTGCCGATCCGGCCAAGGCCATCCGCCAGGCCGTCGAACACTACGCGATGCCGGGCGGTCGTCCGCAGATCCTCGTGCATCACGACCCACATCGGTAATTCCATCCCGAACCGGTCGGGCAGCACGCGAACGAGCCCGGGGGGCCGCCGGGCGAGCTCCACCTGGCACACGCCGATCCCCAGACCGGCGCGGATAGCGGCCAGCTGCGCCACATCGCTGTCCGTGCGGAAGGCAAAGGAGTGGCGCTTGAGCCCGGGCAGTTGCCGCAGCACCTCGCGCACGGCGGGCGTTTCCACATCCATTCCGATCAGGTCGTGCCCCGCAAGCGCGGCGAGGTCGTCAGGCATGCCTCTGCGCGCCAGATAATCCTCGCGGGCATGAAGCCCCAGCGTCACGCCACCCACCCGGCGGGCGACAAGTGCCTGCTGCACCGGCGCCACCATGCGCACCGCAATATCGGCCCGGCGTTGCAGCAGATCGTCCACCTCGTTCGACAGCGCCAGTTCGATCGCGAGATCGGGATGGGTCCTGCGAAGCCCGGCAAGGATCGGAGGCAGATGCCCGATCCCGATCACCTCTGGGGCCGTGATACGCACCGTGCCGGAGACCTCGCCCTCCGCACCGGAGGCCGTGCGCATGAGAGCGGCCGACGCTGCCAGCATGGTGTCGACATGGGGCTTCAGCGCCAGCGCCCGATCCGTGGGGGACAGGCCGCGCTGCGAACGGAGGAACAGCTTCCCGCCCATCGCCTGCTCCAGTGAGTCAATATGGCGGGACAGGCTGGGCTGGGTCATGCCCAACCTGCGGGCCGCTGCCGACAGAGAGCCTTCGCTCAGCACGGCTGCAAAGCTGCGATAAAGATCCCAGTCGGGTTCGGACTTCATCTGTTTTCGTATAGTTGATCCATTAAGATCGTCAATTTTAGTTTGGATGACTTTGGATCAGGGTGCTGCCGTCATCTGTGGAGACGGCTATGGAACGGAAGACTGCATTGGTGCTGGGAGCGACCGGCGGGATCGGCGGTTCGGTTGCACGCAGGTTGCTGGCAGGCGGCTGGCAGGTCAGGGCACTCGTGCGCGGCACACGGCCCCGCCCAGATCTGAATGGCATGGAGGTAATTCCCGGCGATGCGCTTTCGGGTCGGGATGTCGCGGCTGCAGCGGATGGCGCCGGCCTGATCGTTCACGCCGTCAATCCGCCGGGCTATCGGGACTGGGCGCGGCTGGTGCTGCCCATGCTGGAAAACAGCATCGCAGCCGCCACCTCGACAGGCGCACGCATCCTGCTGCCCGGCACCGTCTATAATTACGGCCCCGATGCCTTTCCGCTGATCGCAGAGGACGAGCCGCAGCGGCCGCTTACGCGCAAGGGTGCGATCCGGGTTCAGATGGAACAGCGGTTGCACACCATGGCGGAAGGCGGCCGGGCCAGCGCACTGATCGTGCGCGCGGGCGATTTCTTCGGCCCCCGCGCCGGCAACAACTGGTTCTCCCAGGCCTTGGTCACGCCCGGCCGTCACCCCTCGCTGATCCGCAACCCCGGTCGCCCGGGTGTCGGCCATCAATGGGCCTATCTGCCCGATGTCGCCGAAACCATGGTGCAGTTGATCGAACAGGGCCGGCTCGGGCCGTTCGAGCGATTCCATATGGACGGCCATTGGGATGCCGACGGCCGGCAGATGTCCGCCGCGATCCAGCGGGTTCTGGGCGATCCGGCGGTGCGGGAAGGGCGCCTGCCATGGTGGGCGCTGCGGCTCGCCGCGCCCTTTGCCACCACGCCGCGCGAGCTGCTGGAAATGAAATATCTGTGGGAACGGCCCGTGCGCCTGACCAATGCGCGGCTGTTGGCGCATCTGGGCGAAGAACCGAGGACACCGCTGGACCAGGCTGTTCGCGCGACGTTGCTGGATTTGGGCTGCGTGTGATGTGCCTCCGGCGGGCAGGGAAATGATTTCCCTGCACCCTCGATGTGGGCGTTGTGCGCTGCTCCAGAGCCGCGCGCGCAATGTGGCTTGATTGCCTGCGGCGCTGGAACTCGCTCGTGCCGCAGGCATTGAACTCAACCATTGGCGCAACCTACACGATCATCTTCGTAAAGGGGGTGCAGGGAGTACGGCTCCCTGCCGGGTTCCAAGGGCAGAGCCCTTGGCTATACCCCTTCAGCAGGCACTTCCTGCCACCCGCCGCCCAGTGCGCGAAACAGGTCGACCTGCGCTGTGGCCACCCGCGAGTCCGACAGTGCGAGGTCGGCTTCAGTCTGGGCCAGCGAGCGTTCGGCGTCGAGCAGTTCGATGGAATCGATCTTGCCTTCGCGCAGCTGGATCCGGGCGATGCGGGCGGCGGTTTCGGCCTGGGTGCGCGCGTCGTTCAGGGCGATGCGGCGGTCCAGTTCATGGGCGTAGGCGGACAGCGCGGTTTCGGTTTCGCGCAGGGCGTTCAGCATCACGCCATCGAAATTGGCGAGGGCGGCGGAAGAGCCGGCTTCGGCCTGCACGATGCGGGCGCGGGTGGCCTGCTGGTTGGGGAAGGACCAGTCGATCAGCGAGCCGAGAAGCCAGCGGAACGGGCCGCCGGTGAAGAGGTCGCCCAGCGACGGGCCGGTGGCGCCGATCGATCCGCCCAGACTGATGCGGGGGTAGAGATCGGCGGTGGCGACACCGACGCGTGCGGTGGCGGCGGCGAGGCGACGTTCGGCTTCGCGCACGTCGGGGCGGCGGGCGATGAGCGCGCGGCCGTCGCCCACCGGAATGGCCTGATCCAGCCGCAGCACGGTCTGGCGGGCAGCGGCTTCGGCAGGCAGCTGGGAGGGTGCGCGGCCGGTGAGGAGGGCGAGGCGGAACAGCGCGGATTCGCGTTCCGCCCGGATCGCGGGCACGGCGGAGCGCTGCTGATCCCTGAGCGCCGCGACGCGGGCGACATCCAGCCTTGTGCCGCGCCCGGCTTCGAAGCGCTTGGTGGTGACATTCAGGGTGCGGTCGATCAGGGCCACGCTGTGTTCGGCGACGGCGAGCCGCTCGGCGGCGGCGCTGGCGTCGGCATAGGCGCGCGCGGTCTCGGCGGCGACGGCCACCCGGGTGGCATCGCGCGCTGCCTCGGCTGCGGCGGCGTCCTGCCGGGCGGCATCGATGGAGCGGCTGACGCGGCCGAACAGGTCCAGCTCGTAGGCGACCTCCAGCCCCACGTCATAGCTTTCCCCGGTTCGCCCCGCGCCCGGCGGCAACTGGGCTTCGGCCAGCCGCTGATAGCCGGCCCCGGCTGCGATCCGAGTCTGCGGCAGCCGCGCGCTGCGGCTTTCGCTGAGCAGGGCGCGGGCGCGGGCGAGGTTGGCGCCGGCGATGCGCAGGTCTGTGTTGTGGATAAGCGCGTCGGCCACCAGCGCGTCGAGCACCGGATCCTGATAGAGCCGCCACCACTGGCCGCCGGGCTGCTCCGTCGTGAAGGCGGGGTTGTTCGCGGCGACGAAGCTGTCGGACGGGCTCTGCGGGGGCAGGGCCATCACATAATCGCGGGGCACGGCGCAGGCGGCCAGTACCAGCAGGCTGGCGGCCGATAGCGCGAGGCGGGCTGCTTTGGGAAAACGCATGAGTATGGTCCTTATTCCGCCGGCATCGGGGCATCGGCCGTGCCGGGATCGCGCCGCCCGCCCAGCGAACGGAGCGCGACATAGAAGACGGGGGTGAACACCAGCCCGAAGAAGGTCACGCCGATCATCCCGAAGAACACCGCCGTGCCCAGCGCCTGCCGCAGCTCCCAGCCGGGGCCGGAGGCGGTGGCCATCGGCAACACGCCCAGGATGAAGGCGAAGCTCGTCATCAGGATGGGGCGAAGCCGGGCGCGGGCGGCTTCCACCGCCGCCTCGATGGCGGTCGCGCCGCGCTCCTCGGCCTGCTTGGCGAACTCCACGATCAGGATGGCGTTCTTGGCAGCCAGCGCCACCAGCACGATCAGGCCGATCTGGGTGAGGATGTTGTTGTCCATCCCCCGGATGTTCACGCCTGCCATCGCGGCCAGCAGCGTCATCGGCACGATCAGGATGATGGCAAGCGGCAGGATCAGGCTTTCGAACTGCGCCGCCAGCACCAGGAACACGAACAGCACCGACATGGCGAACACGATGGCCGCCACATTGCCGGCCTGCTTCTGTTCATAGGCGATGCCTGTCCATTCGCCCTTGAAGCCGGCGGGCAGCTTCGCCACCAGCCCATCCATCGTGGCGATGGACTGGCCTGAGGAATAGCCCTTCGCGCTTTCCCCATCGACCTCGACTGCCGGGAACAGATTGTAGCGCGTGACGCGATACGGCCCGGTGCGGTCCTCGAAGGTGGCGACCGCGCCGATCGGCACCATCGCGCCCGAAGAGGAACGGGTCTTCAGTTGCGGGATGTCGGCCGGATCGTCGCGGAACGGCGCGTCGGCCTGTGCAGTCACCCGGAAGGTGCGGCCCAGCAGGTTGAAGTCATTGGCATAGGCCGACCCCAGATAGACCTGCAGCGCCTCGAACACCCGCGCCGGGGGCACGCCCAGCATATCGGCCTTGGCGCGGTCGATATCGGCATAGATGCGCGGAGACGCCGTGTTGTAGAGCGTGAAGACATTGGCGAGGCTGCTGTCTGCATGGGCGTCGTTGATCACGCCCATGGCAGCCTGCTCCAGCGCCTGCGGCCCGGCGCCGGTCAGGTCCTGCACAATCATGCGCCAGCCGCCGCCGTTGCCGATGCCCTGAATCACGGGCGGCGCCACCACGAACACCATGGCTTCATCGGTGCCGGCCAGCGCCGCGCGCATGTCGTTCTCGATGTTGGCGGCGGTGCGGTCGGTGCCCTTGCGCTCGTCGAATGGCTTGAAGGTGATGAAGGCAGCCGCGGTGTTGGGGGCCTGGGTGTTGGAGGCGCCGTCGAAGCCGGAGAACATCACGGCTGCCTCGGTGCCGGGCACGGCCAGCAGCTTCTTCACGGACTGCTTCAGCACCCGGTCCGTTTCAGAGATGGAGCTGCCGGGCGGCAGTTGCAGCACGGCCAGCGAATAGCCCTGATCCTGCGCCGGGATGAAGCCGGTGGGCGTCGCCCAGAACAACACGCCCGTGGCGACGACCAGCGCGGCATAGATGCCCAGCATCCGCTTCGGCGCACCGGCCACGCGGCGGGTGAAATCGCCATACCAGTGCGACAGCTGATCGAAGCGGTTGTTGAAGGCCGCGCCCGCGTTGAAGGCAATGCGACGCCAGCCGCTTGCCGGCGCATGTTCGGGGCGCGGCTTCAGCAGCCGGGCCGCAAGCGCGGGCGACAGGGTGAGCGACAGCAGCAGCGAGATCACGGTCGCGGTCGCGATGGTGACGGCGAACTGGCGATAGAATTCGCCGGAGATGCCGGTAAGGAAGGTGGTGGGCACGAACACCGCGCACAGCACCAGCACGATGGCGACCAGCGCGCCCGCCACCTCGTCCATGGAGCGGTGGGCGGCCTCGCGCGGGGGCAGGCCATGCTCGATGTTGCGCTCCACATTTTCCACCACGACGATGGCGTCATCGACGACGATGCCGATCGCCAGCACCAGCCCGAACATGGAGAGGCTGTTCAGCGAATAGCCGAGCGCGGAGAGCATGGCGAAAGTGCCGATGAGAGAGACTGGAATCGCGATCACCGGGATCAGCGCCGCGCGCCAGCTCTGCAGGAACACCAGGATGACGAGAACGACCAGCACCACGGCTTCCAGCAGCGTATCCTGCACGGCGGCCATGGATTCGCTGATGAACTCGGTGGGGTTCCAGATGATCTTGTATTCCAGCCCCTCGGGGAAGCTCTTGGACGCCTCCTCCAGCTCGGCCTTGATGGCCTCCGCGGTGGACAGCGCATTGCTGCCCGGGCGCTGGGTGAAGGCCATGATCAGCGAATCCTGGCCCGAGAGATAGCCGTTCACGCCATAATCCTCGGCGCCCAGCTCCACCCGCGCCACGTCGCGCAGCCGGGTGAGTGCGCCGGAGGGGTCGGTGCGCACGATGATGGATTCGAATTCGGCGACGCTCTTGAAGCGCCCCTGCGTTTCCACCGACAGCTGCTGGGACACGCCCCGGTCGAACGGCGGCTGGCCCACGGTGCCGGCGGCGACCTGCACATTCTGCGCGCGCAGCGCCGTCACGATGTCGCCCGCCGTCAGCCCCAGCGCGGCGGCGCGGCCGGGATCGATCCACACCCGCATCGCATAGTCGCGCGCGCCGAACATCTGCACGTCGCCCACGCCGTCGATGCGCTGCATGCGATCCTTCAGCCGGGTGAGGGCGTAGTTGGAGACATAACCGCGATCGAGCACATTGCCCGGGGAGAGGATGTTCACCGCCATCAGGAAGGACGGCGAGGTCTTGCGCACCACCACGCCCTGCCGCCGCACGTCGTCGGGCAGGCTGGGTTCGGCCAGCGCGACACGGTTCTGCACCAGCACCTGCGCGGTATCGAGATCGGTGCCGATGCGGAAGGTGACGGTGATGGTCAGCCGCCCGTCGCCTGTCGATTGCGACGACTGGTAGAGCATGTTGTCGACGCCGTTGATCTGCTGCTCGATGGGGGCAGCGACGGTGTCTGCCACCGTTTCAGCCGAGGCGCCCGGATAATTGGCGGAGACGGTGACGGTGGGCGGAACCACATCGGGATATTGCGCGACCGACAGGCCGAAATAGGCCGCCAGCCCGACAATGGTGATGATGATGGCGATTACGCCGGCGAAGATCGGCCGGCGGATGAAGAAATGGCTGATGGCCATGGAGATTTCCTAGTTGAGGGCGAGCGTCGCCTGCGAGGCGGGCGCCGGCAGGGCCGGTGCGGCGGCCAGCTGGGCAGGGGGATCGATGCGGCCGGGGCGGGTATTCACCTTGGCGCCGGGCATCGCGAACTGAACGCCCTTGATCACCACCCGGTCGTCGAGCTTCAGCCCTTCGCGGATGCTGCGCAAGCCGCCCACCATCGGGCCGGGCACCACGGGGCGGGCCGCGACGGTGCCGTCGGCCGCCACCACGAACACCACCTTGCGCGCCTGATCGGTGCGGACGGCGGCATCGGGCACCAGCAGCGCCTCCACCGAACCGCCGCTCGTCAGCCGCATGTTGCCGAACATGCCGGGCGCCAGGAAGTAATCCGGGTTGGCGATTACGGCCCGGCCGCGCATCGTGCCGGATCCCGGATCAATGGCATTGTCGGTGAAGTCCACCTTGCCGCGCCAGTTGTAGTTGGCCTCATCCTGCAGACGGATTTCCACCTGCTGCGCGGCGCCCGCGCCCCGTTCGCGCAGGCCCTTCAGATAGAGCGCCTCCGAACCATCGAAGCGGAAATAGATCGGGTCCAGCGCCAGCAGCGTGGTCAGCAGCGTGTCGTTGGCGCCCACCAGATTGCCGACATCGACCCGCCTATCGGAAATGCGGCCGGTGGCGGGGGCGCGGATCTGGGTGAAATCCAGATCGAGCTGGCGCGAGCGCACGGCCGCCTCAGCGGCCGCGACCGAGGCTTCGGCCGATTTCGCGGCGGCCCGCAGTGTGTCCACTTCCTCGCGGCTGATCGCCTCGTCGTCCACCAGCCGGGCGGCGCGGGCATATTCGCTGCGTGCCAGCGCCAGCTGGGTTTCGGCCGAAGCCGCCCGCGCGCGGGCTTCCGCCAGCGCCGCCTGGAACGGTCGCTGGTCGATGGTGAACAGCAGCTGGCCTTTGCGCACGATATCGCCGTCGCGGTAATGCACGGAAACCAGCTGGCCCGAGACGCGTGGGCGGATGTCCACCGCCTGGCTAGCCTCGAAGCGGCCGGTGTAGTCGTCCCATTCAGTGATGGCGCGCTTGAGCGGCTGGCTGACCGTCACGTCGGGCGGCGGCGGGGGCGCAACCGCCTGGGCATCGTCGGCGGCCAGATAGCTTCCGGCACCCGCAGTGGCGAGCAGCAGGAGGGCGACAATGCCCAGCTGGGCCCGGCGCGGCAGGCCGCGAAGGGAGGGCAGGCCGCGCGGGCGGTCCAGTTCGGGCATGCCGATTTCGTCGGCGGCATCAAATCGCTTGGGCTGGTGGTTCATGCGGGAATTCCGTCAGCGGAGGAGGGGAGAGGATCGGAGCAGGCGCACATGATCGCGCGTGAAGCCGGCGGAGATGAACTGGGCGACCTGGCTGTCCGGCAGCCGGTCGCGCAGATGATGGTCTGCCACCACAAAGCGACGCAGCGCTTCCAGCCGGGGGTCGGCGAGCGGTAGGCTGCGCGGGGTGCCCAGCAGCGATGCCAGCTTGCCGGCAAAGCGCCCGGGCGCCTCGATGCTGGAGAGCGGATCGCGCCGGGCGATCTCCACCACAGACCATTCGAGGTCGGTGAAGGCGGGCGTATCGGGCGCAGCGGCGGCGCGTGTGCCGACGATCAGATCGCCGAAGGACAGATCCACTTCTGCGAGCTCTGAAAAATTCCTGTAGGCCATGGGACATCTCCCTGTCTGGGGGTCTGCCTGGATCGCGCCGGTCTCGGGCATGGCTCCGCTGTCTCCGGGCCTCGATGCTGCCCGGATGCCGACAAGCGGAAGGCCCAACGCACACGGCATCCCGTGCGGCGTGATCAGGCTGTTATCTGGTTGGTTCCTGCTGTGCGGAGTTCGCCGTCAGGCAGGCACGGTTATCGGATGGGCTTCTCGGTCAGTTTCGGCACGGCTGTTCCCCTGCGCGGATCGCCGACCCCTGACCTCGGTCGACGGAGCCTTTGATCATTCAATACTGAATGGTATAGATATCGTGCTGCGCTGCGTCAAGGGATTTTTATACCGACCGATATTTTTCGGTCGGCCGGGCTTAGCGCGATGGCCAGACCAGAAGCGCCGTTTCCACCAGCTGCTCCAATTCCTCGCGCGTGGCGCCCGCACCGGCCTGCACGGCCATGCCTTGCAGCACCGCGAACAGGTAGGAGGTGATCGCCTCGGGATCGATATGGGCGGGCAGGTCACCTTCGGTCCGCGCCTGCTGCATGCGCTCCACCAGCTTGCGTTTGGCAAACGCCCCACGCGCCAGCACCTCGTCACGGATCGACTCGGCCTCGGCCCCGCAGGCCATGGAGCCGATCACGCCCAGGCAGCCGTGCGGCTCGCTCTTGCGCGTCTGGTTCTCCAGCGCGCCGCGCATGAAATGTTCGGCGACGGCGCGCGCGGTGGGTTCCGCCAGCGCATTGCCGACATAATCCAGCTTCTCGGCCTCGTAGAGGTCGAGCGCCTTGCGGAACAGCTCTTCCTTGTTGCCGAATGCCGCATAGAGGCTGGGCCGGGTGATCCCCATGGCCGCAGTCAGTTCGGTGAGCGAAGCGCCCTCATAGCCCTTGCTCCAGAAAACCCGGAGCGCAGCCGCAAGCGCCGCATCCGTGCAGAATTCGCGCGGACGTCCTTTCGCCACAGGTGCCACATCAGTTTCCATAACGAGCGGTATATATAGCGTCCCGGCCGAAAATCCAGCCCCTCAGCTTCACGAGGGTTCCAGCGCCTCCACGATGCGACAATCGGACACGGAGCCGCTGCCGCACTGGCCCACCAGCGCTTCCAGTTCCCGTTTCAGCGCCATCAGGTCGGCGATCTTCGCGTCCACCGCGCGCAGATGTTCGCGCGCCATGGAATCGATGGCCTCGCACGGCTGGCTGCGATCGTCCGACAGCGACAGCAGGGCCCGCACCTGCTCCAGCGAGAAGCCGAGATCGCGCGAGCGGCGGATGAACGACAGCCGGCTGAGATGGGCGGGCCCATAGGCGCGGTAATTGCCCCCGGTGCGAGCCGGCTCCGCCAGAAGTCCGATCTTCTCATAGAAGCGGATGGTTTCGGCCTTCGTGCCGGTGATGGTTGCGAGTTCGCCGATCTTCATGGCCTGTCCCATATTGTCCAAGCGGATATGTACAGGCTTGACCCTGTAGTTGCTACAGGGTGCATAGAAACGGCCACATCGAGTCGTTTGAGGTTTCTGGCGGATATGCCGACGGAGTTTCGCAGCAACGGGGCGCAAGCCTGATGAGTCTGGCGCTGGTTCGCATCAGCGGACGGCGGACGGCGCTTGCCGTCGCGCTGACGCTGGTGCTGGCCATGCTGTTCAGCAACATCGTGCACGCCGCCGAGCAGATCTGCCCGCCCGTCACAGCAGCCTCCACCGGGGACTCCGGCGGCAGCGACCATGCCGGTGATTCCGGCGTAATCCACCAGCATGGCGGTTGCCATGGCCATCATCTGGCCTCACCCGCGCCGCGCGCCAGCGCCGGCTTCCTTGTCTACGGACGCTCGCCGGAGGTTCCGGCGGGTGAGATCCATCGGTCCCAGTCGCCCCCGGATCATCTGCTGAGGCCTCCCATCGCCTGACGCACTGCACGCCGCCGACGCCTTCGCGCGTCGGCTGCCCTTTGCCGTCAGGAGAAGTATCCATGAATCGCCTGTTTGCGGTCGCGATGACCGCACTCGTCTGCGCCTCCGGGGCGCAGGCGAACCCACCGACATCGGGGAACGCCGATGCGGTCCTCACCCTGTCCCGCGCGCTCGAACTGGCGGGCACGCAGTCTCCGCTGCTGGAAGCCGCCGAGGCTGACAGCCGCGCCGCCGATGCGGCGCGCACCGTCGCCGGGCTGCGGCCCAACCCCACCCTCACCACGGAGCTGGAGAATTTTGCCGGAAGCGGCGCCTATCGCGGCACCCGCAGCGCCGAAGCCACGGCGTCGCTCGGCTTTCCGATCGAACTGGGCGGCAAGCGCGCCGCCCGGCTTGCGCTGGCGGACGTGCAGATCACGCGTGCGTCGCTGGGCTCGGTGGCGGCCGGTGCCGATCTGAAGCTGAATGTCACCGAAGCCTATGCTGTCGCCGTCGCAACGACGCAGCGGCTGGCCACCGCGCGTGACGAGGCGCGCATCGCCGCCGATGGCGCCCGCGCCGCGCGCCTCCGCGTGGAGGCGGGGCGCGCGTCGCCCATCGAGGCGCAGCGGGCCGATCTGGCGCGGATCAACGCCGATGCCGCTGTCGGCCAGGCCGAACGCGCGGCATCGGTGGCACGCGGTGCGCTGGAACGGCTGATCGGGCCGGTTTCGGGTGCTCAGCTGGACACGGGCTGGTTCCGGCACATTCCGGCCCGCACCGCCGCGCAGGCGCAGGGCTCGCTGCTGCTGGCGGCGGCCGACGCCGACGTGGCCGCCGCAGACGCGGGCGTGCGGCTGGCGCAATCCCAGCGTGTGCCGGACCTCACGCTGGGCGCGGGCGCGCGCCGGCTGGTGGAGAGCGACAGCAATGCCGCGCTTGTCAGCCTGTCGGTGCCGATGCCGTTGTTCCAGAACGGGCGCGCCGCGCTCGCGGGTGCCCGTGCCGAACGGCAGGCGGCGGACGCCCGGCGACGACTGACCGAAATCCGGCTGCAACAGCAGATTATAGCCGCCGACGCTGCACTGGCTGACGCGGTAGCCGCAGCTGCAACGGCATCCGGTCCGGCCCTTGCCGCAGCGGAGGAAGCCGCCCGCATCGCCCGCATCGGCTATGCCAACGGCAAGTTCAGCCAGCTCGACCTGCTGGAAGCCGAACGCAGCCTTTCCGAAACCCGAGCCCGCGCGACCGACGCGCTGCTCGCCACCCATCTCGCCTCGGCGCAGCTCGAGCGGCTCACCGCCCGCGCGCCCGGCCAACAGGACATCATGCCATGAGATCATTCGCCCGGAGCGCGCTGCCGCTCTCCCTTGTCGCCCTGCTGGCAACCGGTTGTTCCGGCAGCCAGACCCCCGAAGAACCGGCTGCGCGAGAGGCGCCCGCCGAAGAAGAGGGCCATGTGGCCCTCACGCCCGCGCAGATCGCGGCAGCCGGGATCACCCTCGTCACACCGCTGAAGTCCGGCGGCGGCAGCCTGACCCTGCCGGCCACGATCGAGGGCGACCCCGAGCGCACGCAGCTGGTGTCGGCCGCGATGGGCGGGCGCGTCGTCTCGCTCACGCGCAACCTCGGCCAGCCGGTGCGGCAGGGGGAGACGCTCGCCGTGCTGGAAAGCAGCGAGGCGGCCTCGCTCAACGCCGAGGTGGAAGCGGCAGGGGCCCGCCTTGCACTGGCGGACTCCAACCTCAGACGGGAACAGAAATTGTTCGCGGAGCGGGTGACGCCCGAGCAGGATCTGATCGCCGCGCGCACGGCGGCCGAGGAAGCGCGCATCGCCGTGCGCCTCGCGCGCCAGAAGCTCTCCGCCACCGGTGGATCAGCCGGTGCGCTCAACCGTGTCGCCATTCGCGCGCCCATCTCCGGCCATGTCATCGCGCGGGCCGCAGCGCTGGGCGAAACCGTCGCGCCCGATGCTGAGCTGTTCCGCGTGGCGGACCTGTCCCAGCTTTCCGTCACCATGGCGCTGACTCTGGCGGATGCCGGGCAGGTGCGCCCCGGCGCATCGGTGGAGGTCAGTTCGGCCGACCGCCGCGCGCTGGCCCGGGTGAGCTATGTGTCCCCCGTGCTGGACACCGGCACCCGGCTCGTCACCGTGATCGCCCGGCTCGACAATCGCGCCGGAGACTGGCGCGTGGGCGAGCCCGTGACCGCCGCGATCCAATTGGAAGGCGCCGGCGGCACACCTGCCATTCTGGTGCCCGCGGCCGCCGTGCAGACGGTGGAAGGTCGCCCCAGCCTGTTCGTGCGCACAGACGACGGCTTCCGCGCCGTCCCCGTCACGCTGGGCCAGCCGAGCGGCGACAGGGTCGTCATCACCTCGGGGCTCAGCGGCGATGAACGCATCGCCGTCGCCAACAGCTTCACCCTGAAGGCCGAGCTCGGCAAGGGCGAAGCCGAGCATGGAGGGCACTGAGCCATGACCGACACCGGACTCATCGCCCGCATCGTGACCTTCTCGGTCGAGCGCCGCTGGTTCATCCTGATGCTGACCTTCCTGGCCGTGCTGATCGGCGGCTGGGCCATCGCCCGGTTGCCCATCGACGCCGTGCCGGACATCACCAACAATCAGGTGCAGGTGAACATCTCCGCCCCCGCCCTCTCGCCCGAACTGGTGGAGAAGCAGGTGGCCTTCCCCATCGAAACCGCGCTCGCGGGGATCCCGGGCCTTGAATACACCCGCTCACTCAGCCGCAACGGCTTCGCGCAGGTGACGGCGGTGTTCACCGACGACACCGACATCTATTTCGCCCGCCAGCAGGTGGCCGAACGCCTGCGCGTGGCGGAGGAAAGCCTGCCCGAGGGCGCGAACCCCGAAATGGGGCCGATCGCCACGGGCCTCGGCGAAGTGTTCATGTGGACGGTGCATCTTCAGCACCGCGACGAGGACACCCACAAGCCGGGCGAACCGGGGCTGCAGCCCGACGGCAGCTACATTACGCCCGAAGGCGATGTGCTGCTGACGGACGCGGACAAGGCCACCTATCTGCGCACCGTGCAGGACTGGATCGTGGCACCGCTGCTGCGCGGCACGCCCGGCCTTGCCGGGGTGGATTCCATCGGCGGCCATGTGAAGCAGTTCCAGGTGGTGCCCGATCTGCAGAAGATGGCCGCGCTGGGCCTGACGCTGAACGATCTGGCGACCACGCTGGAGGCGAACAACAAGGGCATTGGCGCAGGCGTGGTGGATCGCGGCGGGGAAGGCCTCGCCGTGCGCTCCGACGCGCGCATCCGCAATGCCCGCGAACTGGCCGAAACCGTGATCGCGACGCGCGGCGGCACGCCGATCCGGCTCGATCAGGTGGCAGAGGTTCGGATGGGGCAGGCGATCCGCTATGGCTCGGCCTCCGAGAACGGACGCGAGGTGGTGGTGGGAACCGCCATCATGCGCATCGGCGAGAACAGCCGGGACGTCGCCTCGGCGGTCTCAACCCGCATCGGCGAGATCAACGCCTCCCTGCCGACCGATGTGACCATCCAGCCCGTGCTGGACCGCACCGCACTGGTGAACTCCACGATCCGCACGGTCGCGAAGAATCTGACGGAAGGCGCACTGCTGGTGATCGTGGTGCTGTTCGCGCTGCTGGGCAATTTCCGCGCGGCGCTGATCGCCGCGCTGGTGATCCCCATCACCATGCTGATGACGAGCTTCGGCATGCTGAAGGCGGGCGTGTCGGCGAACCTGATGAGCCTCGGCGCACTGGACTTCGGCCTGATCGTGGACGGCGCCGTGATCATCGTGGAAAACAGCCTGCGCCGCATGAGCGAGCGGCAGCACAAGCTGGGCCGGCTGCTGACGCTGGACGAACGATTGCCGGTGATCGCGGCAGCCTCGCGCGAGATGATCCGGCCGTCGGTGTTCGGGCAGGCGATCATCATTCTCGTCTATGTGCCGCTGCTCACGCTGTCGGGCGTGGAAGGCAAGACCTTCACCCCCATGGCGCTGACGGTGATCATCGCGCTGGTGGCGGCCTTCATCCTCTCGCTGACGTTTGTGCCCGCCATGCTCGCCATCTGGCTGTCGAAGCCGGTTGCCGAAAAGGAAGGGCGCATCATGCACTGGCTGTCCGCCCGTTATGAGCCGGGGCTGCAAAAGGCGATGGCGCGCCCCCGGCTGACGGTGGGGGCAGGGCTGGGCAGCTTCGCCGCGGCCTGCGCCCTGTTCCTGATGCTGGGGCAGGAATTCCTGCCGCAACTGGATGAAGGGGATATGACGGTGCAGGTGCTGCGCATTCCCGGCACCTCGGTCGATCAGTCGCAGGCGATGCAGAGCCGGATCGAAAAGGCCATCGCGACCGTGCCGGAAGTGAAGTTCGTCTTTTCCAAGACGGGCACGGCCGAGCTCGCGTCGGACCCGATGCCGCCCAACATCTCCGACACCTTCATCATCATGAAGCCCCGCAAGGAATGGCCGGACCAGCGCCTGCCCAAGGCGGACCTCGTGGCAAAGGTGGAGGCGAAGCTGGAGGAAATCCCCGGCGGCGCCTACGAGATCAGCCAGCCCATCCAGATGCGCTTCAACGAGCTGATCGCCGGCGTGCGCGGCGATGTGGCGGTGAAGCTGTTCGGGGACGATCCCGATGCCATGAACCTGACGGCCAACCGCATCGCTGCCATCCTGCGCGAGACGCCGGGTGCGGTCGATGTGCGGGTGGAGCAGACCGAAGGCCTGCCCATGCTGGATATCCGGCCGAAACGCGCCGCCATGGCGCAGCTGGGCGTCACGGCCGCCGATGTGCAGGCGGTTGTGGCGGCCGCCATTGGCGGGCGCGACGCAGGCCAGATCTTCGAGGGCGACCGGCGCTTTGCCGTCACGCTCAGGCTCGATGACGAGGCGCGTTCGGATGTGCAGCGGTTGCGCCAGCTGCCGGTGCCCATTCCGGGCGGCGGCTTCGTGCCGCTGGAAAGCGTCGCCGACATCGCCGTCACCGACGGCCCAAACCAGATCAGCCGCGAAAACGGCAAGCGCCGCGTGGTGGTGCAGGCCAATGTGCGCGGCCGCGACGTGGCGGGCGTGGTGGAGGAGGCTCGGGCGCGCATCACGCAAGAGGTTCGCCTGCCGGCTGGGCAGTATCTCGACTGGGGTGGCCAGTATGAGAATCTGCAATCGGCCGGAAAGCGTCTCTCGCTCGTGGTGCCCGCCTGCTTCCTGCTGATCCTGCTGCTGCTCTATTCGGCGCTGGGCAGCGTGCGGGATGCGGCCATCGTGTTCACCGGCGTGCCGCTGGCACTGGTGGGCGGCGTGGCGGCGCTGGCGCTCAGGGGGATGCCTTTCTCCATCTCGGCGGCGGTGGGCTTCATCGCGCTGTCGGGCATCGCGGTGCTGAACGGGCTGGTGATGGTCACCTCGATCCAGGACCTGATGCGGCGCGGCCTGTCGCGCGCGGAGGCGGCCTATGAAGGCGCGCGCCTTCGCCTGCGGCCGGTGGTGATGACGGCGCTCGTCGCCAGCCTGGGCTTCGTGCCGATGGCGCTTGCCACCAGCGCAGGCGCCGAAGTGCAGCGGCCGCTGGCAACGGTGGTGATCGGCGGGCTGATCTCGGCCACGCTCCTCACCCTGTTCGTACTGCCCACGCTCTATGCGCGGTTCGCGCGGCAGCCGGCGGACGAAGCCGCGGCACTCCCCATTGCGCCACCGACTGTGGCATGAGGACCAGATCATGACAGACAGACTGAAGATCGACATTCCCGTTCTGCTGCCGGAGGTGTCGGATGCAGCCGACGCCTGCGTCGGCCGCCTCATCACCGAGCTGAAGGGCCATCGCGGGGTGGAGACCGTGCATGTCTCCGCCGCTGCCGACGGGCGGGCACTGCTGTGCATCCATTATGATCCCGACAGGATCGCGCTGTCGCGCATCCGCGAGCTGGCGCAATCGGCCGGGGCGGAGGTGACCCAGCGTGTGGGTCACCTCCTCTGGCAGATGGAAGGCTCGGTGCACCCGCGCCGGGCCCGCACCATCGCAGACAGCCTGCGTCAGCGCCCCGGCATCCTGGAAGCCAACGCCAATGGCGCGGGCGCCCTCAGCGTGGAATATGATCGTTCGATCACGTCAGAGCCTGTGATCCGCGACGAACTGGCCCGGCTCGACATCCGCAACGTCGCCCCCATCGAGGACGAGCATGCGGGGCACGATCACGGCCCCGGCGAGCATGGGCACAGCCATGACCATGGCGGTATCCTGGGCCCCAACAGCGAGCTGATCTTCGCGCTCGCCTGCGGGGCGGTGCTGATTATCGGCTTCCTTGTCGAGAAGCTGCTGCCCGCCGCCCCCGGCTGGCTGCCGGTCGCCTGCTACGTCGGCGCCTACATCTTCGGCGGCTTCTTCACCCTGCGCGAGGCGATCGACAACCTGAAGCTGAAGCGCTTCGAGATCGACACCCTGATGCTGGTGGCCGCCGCCGGTGCCGCCGCACTCGGCGCATGGGCCGAAGGGGCGCTGCTGCTGTTCCTGTTCAGCCTAGGCCATGCACTGGAACATTATGCCATGGGCAAGGCCCGCGCCGCCATCGAGGCGCTTGGCAAGCTGGCGCCCGACACCGCGACGGTGAAGCGCGACGGCCAGCTGGTCGAGCTGCCCGTCGCGGAACTCGCCGTCGGCGACATCGTGGTGGTGCGGCCGGACGAGCGGCTGGCAGCCGACGGCTTCGTCGTTTCCGGCCAGTCCAGCATCAATCAGGCCCCCGTCACCGGCGAAAGCATCCCCGTCGACAAGAAGCCGGTGGAGGATGTGGCGCTCGCCCGCGCCAAGCCCGACCTCGTCTCCGCCTCGGCGCGCGTGTTCGCCGGCACCATCAACGGCAGCGGCGCGCTGGAGATCGAGGTGAGTCGCAAGGCCTCGGAATCGACCCTCGCCCGCGTCGTCCGCCTCGTGAGCGAGGCGGAAACCCGCCGCTCCCCCACGCAGCGCTTCACCGACCGCTTCGAGCGGGTCTTCGTACCCCTCGTCCTCGCGCTCGCCACGCTGCTGCTGTTCGCCTGGGTGGTGGTGGACGAGCCCTTCCGCGACAGCTTCTACCGCGCCATGGCGGTGCTGGTGGCCGCCAGCCCCTGCGCGCTCGCCATCGCCACCCCCAGCGCCGTGCTCTCCGGCGTGGCGCGCGCGGCGCGCGGCGGCGTGCTGGTGAAGGGCGGGGCGCCGCTGGAACTGCTGGGCGCACTGGACGCCATCGCCTTCGACAAGACCGGCACGCTGACCGTGGGCGAACCGCGCATCCGCAGCGTGGTGCCCGCACCCGGCGTCACGGAGCAGCAGCTCCTCGCCGTCGCCGTCGCCGTCGAGCAACTGTCGGATCACCCGCTGGCCCGCGCCATTGCGAAGGACGGGCAGGAACGACTGGCGGGCACGACCGTCCCGGTCGCCACCGGCCTCAGAAGCCACACCGGGCAGGGCGTTTCCGCCACCCTCGACGGCGAAGAGGTGCTGATCGGAAAAGCCGAGATGTTCGGCGCGGGCGACACCCCCGCGCTCTCGGCCGAGATGCAGAAAGCCATCGCGGACCTGCGGGAAGCCGGGCAGACCAGCATGGTGGTGCGCCATGGCAACCGCGACCTCGGCGCGATCGGCCTGATGGACACTCCGCGCCCCGAAGCCCGCGCCGCGCTGGAGCGGCTGCGCACCATCGGCATCCGCCGCATGATCATGATCTCGGGCGACCATCAGAAAGTCGCCGAAAGCATCGCGAAGGATGTCGGGCTGGACGAAGCCTGGGGCGACCTGATGCCCGAAGACAAGGTGGACGCCATCCGCAAGCTAAGCGATCAGGGGCTGGTGGCGATGGTGGGCGACGGCGTGAACGACGCCCCCGCCATGGCCAACGCCAGCGTCGGCATCGCCATGGGCGCCGCCGGATCCGACGTGGCACTGGAAACCGCCGACGTCGCCCTGATGGCAGACGATCTCTCCCACCTGCCGTTCGCCGTCGGCCTCAGCCGCCGCACCCGCAGCATCATCCGGCAGAACCTGTTCGTCAGCCTGGGCGTGGTCGCGCTGCTGGTGCCCGCTACCATCCTGGGCCTCGGCATCGGCCCGGCGGTCGCGCTGCACGAAGGCTCCACCCTGCTGGTGGTGCTGAACGCACTCAGGCTGCTGGGATGGAAGGATCGGACGGCGGGGTGAGGGGAGGCAGGGTTTTGCCTCCGGCGGGCAGGGAAATGATTTCCCTGCACCCTCGAAATTGGCGCCGCGCTCCCACTCCGAAGTCGCGCGCGACGATGTTTGATTGCCTGCGGCGCTGGAGTTTAATGGCGCCGCAGGCAATAAACTCAGCCGTCACCGCAACCTGAGCGTACGACCAAAAAATGGGGGTGCACGGGCGTCACGCCCCTGCCGGGTGCCGGGCAGGGCCCGGCCCGCCGGAGGCAAAACGCCCCTACCGCACCTGCCGTTTCTCCAGCTTCCGCGCCAACGTCCGCCGGTGCATGCCCAGCCGGCGCGCCGCTTCGGAGATGTTGAAGTCGGTTTCCACCAGCGTCTGGTGGATATGTTCCCATTCCAGCGTCTTGATGGAGGATTGCCGCCCGTCGACGGGGGCGTGGGCGTCGCCGCCTTCGCGGGCGAAGGCGGCTTCGATGTCGTCGCTGTTGGAGGGTTTGGCCAGATAATGGTCCGCGCCCAGCTTGATCGCTTCCACGGCGGTGGCGATGCTGGCGAAGCCGGTGAGCACCACGATCTTCATGGCGGCATCGTGCGTGCGCAGTTGCTGCACGCAGACGAGGCCGGAGCCGACGCCCAGCTTCAGGTCCACCACGGCGAAGCCGGGCCGGTGCGTGCGCAGCAGCAGCTCGACATCGGACAGGGTCGAGGCGTGGAGTACGCGATAGCCGCGCCGTTCGAACGAGCGTTGCAGGGTGCGGGCGAAGGCGTCGTCATCCTCCACGATCAGCAGCAGCGGCTGTGTCATGCGGTGATCCCCCGCCCGGCCAGCCCCGCCAGCGGCAGGCTGATGCGGACTTGCGCGCCGCCTTCCGGTCGGTTGGCGGCGGTGACGGCGCCGCCCAGCTTGCGGATCACATTCACCAGCAGGAACAGCCCCAGCCCGCCGCCGGGCTTGCCCTTGGTGGAGTGATAGGGGCGGCCGAAGGCGTCCAGCATCTCGGGCGTGAAGCCCGGGCCGCGATCCGATATCTCCAGCACCAGCATTTCCCCTTCGATCATGGCGTGGATGCCCACCCAGTCCGGGGAGACGTCCAGCGCATTGTCGATGGCATTGCCGATCACCTGCCGCAACGCCGGGTCGGCCACCATGGGCGCGTCGTCGCCCAGCCGGTCGCTCCAGGCGATGGAGCTGTAGCGGCGGTCGGCCCGCCATTCGTTCACGATGGCCGCCATGAACTGCCGCGCGCTGGTCTGCTGCGGCGCGATTCCGCGCGCTTCGCCGGCCGACGCCAGGATGCCGCTGACGATGGTCTTGCAGCGCTGGATGGCCGCCGTCATGTCGGCCAGATCCTCCTGCATCTCATGGTTGCCGGCGAGCTGGGGGAGCTTCTTCCAGTCCCCCACCAGCACCGCCATGGAGGAGAGCGGCGTGCCCAGTTCGTGTGCCGCGCCGGAGGCGAGCAGCGCCATGCGCACGATATGATCCTCTTCCGCCGCGCGCTGGCGGCTGGCGGCAAGCGCGGCATCCCTGTCTGAGAGGTTGCGGCTGACCCGGGTGATGAACGCCACCAGCAGCAGCGCAACCAGCAGGAAGCAGACGAGGCTGCCCAGCAGATAGAGCCGCATCGGGTCGCCTGCCCAGCGGGCCGGCAGCAGCAGGGGGCGGGGCGTCAACGTCAGCAGCAGCAGCGCGAACAGGGTCGCGGCGGCGATGCCCCAGGCCGTGGCGGGCTTCAGCAGCACGGCCCCCAGCACCACCTGCAGCAGGAACAGATAGACGAAGGGGTTGGTCATCCCGCCCGTCAGATGCAGCTGCCAGGCCAGCGCCGCGACATCGATCAGCAGCGCTACTGTCAACTCGGCGTTGGAGACATCGTGCCGGCGGTAAAGCACCGGCCATGTGCCGATGTTGATCGCCGCGAGCCCGATGGGCGCCAGCAACAGCGCGCCCAGCGGCAGGTCGATCCCCATCGCCTTATCCACGATCAGGATGGTCAGCAGCTGCCCGGCCACCGCGATCCAGCGCAACTGGATCAGCAGCCGCATGTTGCGGCGCCCGGCGTCGGCATCACCCGACGTGATGTCGCGGACGGGCCAGCGCCTGTTGGGCCAGCGCATCATCCCCGCTGGCGCCAGATCAGCCAGATGCCGCCCAGCGACATCAGCGCCATGGCGAACCAGGTGAGCGCATAGGACATATGGCTGTCGGAAAAGCGGATCACTGTGAGACCACCGACAGGATCTCCGGGCCGGGTGGCGGGATCGCGGGCTGCATCAATGAAATAGGGCGCGACGCCGGAGAGCCCGTTGGCAGCGGCGATGGCCGGAACATCGCGGGAATACCAGCGTGCCGCGCCGGGATCATTGCTGCGCAGGAAGCCGCCGTCCGGCTCGGTGATGCGCAGCAGCCCCTGAACCGCCACTTCGCCGGCGGGAGGAGCCGGGTTGGCTTCGCGCTTCGGCACGAAGCCGCGGTTGATCAGGATAATGCCGTCGCCGGTGTCGAGCGGGCTCAGCACCCAGAAGCCGCTGCCCAGATCGGTCACGGCCTGCACGAAACTGTCGTGCCCGGGCAGATACTGCCCGGTCGCGCGCACCTTCAGATAGGCATGGCTGTCACGGCTGATCTTCGGCCATTTGGCCGGGCCTGGTGCGGCGACCGGCGCGGCATGCGCGCGGGCATCCACCGCGGCGATCAGCTCATGCTTCCACTGGCGGCGCTCCAGCTGCCAGATGCCCAGCCCGACGAACAGGCCCGCCAGCAACAGCAGCGCGGCGGTCAGCCAGAGCCGCCCGGCCGGGCGGGCGGATGTCACGGAATCTGCCGCATCTCTTCCATGGAAGGCATCATGTTCGTGTTCAGATGGTACATGACCCACAGCGAACCGCTCAGCATGATGACGACGACGATGATGGTGAAGACAAGCGCCGTCAAAGTCCAGCCGCCTTCGGATTTCCCGTTCATATGCAGGAAGTAGATCATGTGAACCACGATCTGCACGGCCGCGAACGCCATCACCAGCATGGCCGTCACATCATTGGCCAGCGGGCGGGCCATCACCAGCCAGAAGGGAATCGCGGTGAGGATCACCGAGAGGACGAAGCCGATCACATAGTCGCGCAAGGTTCCATGTGCGGTGCCTTCATGCGCATCATGGGCGCCATGGTCATGATTGTCGCTCACCGCAGCATCCCCATCAGATAGACGAACGTGAAGACGCCGATCCAGATGACGTCCAGGAAGTGCCAGAACAGGCTGAGGCACATCAGCCGCCGTTGATTGGCGGGCTTCAGGCCGAAGCGGCTCACCTGCACCATCAGCGTGACCAGCCAGATCAGGCCTAAGGTCACGTGCAGCCCGTGCGTGGCCACCAGCGTGAAGAAGGAGGAGAGGAAGGCCGAGCGTTGCGGCGTCGCGCCCACATGGATCAGGTGGTGGAACTCATAAAGCTCGATGGACAGGAAGGCGAGGCCGAACAGGCCGGTGACGGCCAGCCACAGCAGCACCTTCTGCTTGTCGCCCCGCACCATGGCCAGCATCGCGAAGCCATAGGTGATGGAGGAGAACAACAGCATCGCGGTGTTCAGCGCGATCAGGTTCAGGTCGAACAGGTCCTTCGGCCCCGGCCCGGCCGCCAGATTGCCGCCCAGCACGGCATAGGCCGCGAACAGGATGGCGAAGATCAGGCAGTCGCTCATCAGGTAGATCCAGAAGCCCAGCATGGTGCTGCCGCCTTCGGGATGGTCGTGCTCGTGCAGGTCGTAATAGTGCGCCGTCAGATCGGCGGGCGTGCTTTGGCTCGTCATATCTCAGGCCCCCGCAGCTTCGAGTTGCCGGGTGCGTGCAGCTTCGGTCTCGATCACGGTTTCCACAGGAATGTGGAAGTCCCGCTTGTAGTTGAACGTGTGATAGATGGCGTAGCCCACCAGCCCGACGAAGCTCAGGATCGCCAGCCACCACATGTACCAGATGAGGGCGAAGCCGCAGACCAGGCTGAGGCCCGCCAGCACCACGCCGGTGCCGGTGTTGCTGGGCATGTGGATCGCGCGGAAGCCGGAGAGCGGACGCTGCACGCCAGCCTGCTTCATCTCGTGCCAAGCATCCAGCCCATGCACGACCGGCGTGAAGGCGAAGTTATAGTCCGGCGGCGGCGAGGAGGTCGCCCATTCCAGCGTGCGGCCGTTCCAAGGGTCGCCCGTCTCGTCGCGCAGCTCGTCGCGCTTCCAGATGGAGACCGCGAACTGCACCAGCATGGCACCGATCCCGGCCGCGATGATCACGGCGCCAAGGCCGGCGATCAGGAACCAGATCTGCAGGCTGGGGTCGTCAAACACGCGCATCCGCCGTGTGACGCCCATCAGGCCCAGCACATAGAGCGGCATGAAGGCGAACCAGAAGCCGACCACCCAGCACCAGAAGCTGACCTTGCCCCAGAACACGTTCAGCTTGAAGCCGAAGGCCTTCGGCCACCAGAAGTTGATCGCCGCGAACAGGCCGAACAGCACGCCGCCGATGATCACATTGTGGAAGTGGGCGATCAGGAACAGCGAGTTGTGCAGCACGAAGTCCGCCGGCGGCACCGCCAGCAGCACGCCCGTCATCCCGCCGACCACGAAGGTCAGCATGAAGGCGACCGTCCACATCATCGGCAGGTCGAAGCGGATGCGGCCGCGATACATGGTGAACAGCCAGTTGAAGAGCTTCGCGCCCGTTGGAATTGAAATCACCATGGTGGTGATCCCGAAGAAGCTGTTCACGCTCGCGCCCGAGCCCATGGTGAAGAAGTGGTGCAGCCACACCACATAGGACAGGATGGTGATGACGACGGTGGCGTAGACCATCGAGGTATAGCCGAACAGCCGCTTGCCCGAGAAGGTGGAGGTGACTTCCGAAAACACCCCGAACAGCGGCAGGATCAGGATGTAGACTTCCGGGTGGCCCCAGATCCAGATCAGGTTCACATACATCATCGGGCTGCCGCCGAAGTCGTTGGTGAAGAAGTTCGTCCCCACATAACGATCCAGGCTCAGCAGCAGCAGCACGCCCGTCAGCACCGGGAACGACGCGACGATCAGCACGTTGGTGCACAGCGACGTCCAGGTGAACACCGGCATGCGCATCAGGCTCATGCCCGGCGCGCGCAGCTTGATGATCGTCACGATCAGGTTGATGCCCGAAAGGGTCGTGCCGACCCCCGCGATCTGCAGCGCCCAGATATAATAATCGACCCCCGACGCCGGGCTGTAGGCGATGCCCGACAGCGGCGGATAGGCGAGCCAGCCGGTCTGGGCGAACTCGCCTACGAACAGCGACATCATCACCAGCACAGCGCCGGCCGTCGTCATCCAGAAGCTGAAATTGTTGAGGAACGGGAACGACACGTCGCGCGCGCCAATCTGCAGCGGCACCAGATAGTTCATCAGCCCCGTCACGAAGGGCATCGCCACGAAGAAGATCATGATCACGCCGTGGGCGGTGAAGATCTGATCATAATGGTGGGCGTTCAGATAGCCTTCGTTGCCGTTGAAGGCCATCGCCTGCTGCAGCCGCATCATGATGGCGTCGGCAAAGCCGCGCAGGAACATCACCAGCCCCAGCACCATATACATGATGCCGATCTTCTTGTGGTCGACGCTGGTGAACCAGTCATGCCACAGCATGCCCCACAGCTTGTAGCGCGTGATCAGCGCCACCACCGCGAGTCCGCCCAGCACCACGGCGATGAAGGTGGCGACGACGATGGGTTCGTGCAGCGGCAGCACGTCGAGCGAGAGCCGCCCGAAGATCGGGCTGATGGCAGTGGGGGTCGGGGCGGACATTGCGGTCACTGCCTTTTAGAAGCGGGAGGGAATGGGGGAGAGCGCGGCGGTGACCGCGCCCGACACCGATTTGGGGCGCAGCGCCAGCCCGGCACCGATCAGCGGCGCAAGGTCGACCGGCGTCGGCAGTTCGAACTCGTCCGACGGCACCGGCCGGGTGTCGCACATGGCCGCGACCATCATGCGGGCAGGCGCGGCACCGCCGCGCTGACCGAATTTGTCGTAGGACAGCTGCGCCACATTATAGACGCCGCCCAGCCCAAGCCCGCCTTTGGCGTCGATCGCCATCATGTCGTGCTGGCACATCTTGCCGGGCTCGACACAAAGGTTGACGACGGCATCAAACAGCCCGCGCTCGACCTGGCCGAAATGGGTCTTGGCGACATTCTCGCTGGGTTTCGCAAGTTCCAGATAGGCGGTGCGGTCCAGCGTGCGGGCATCGCCGCGCACCTGTCCGACCCACTGGTCGAAGTCGGCCGCGGTCATGCCGCGCGCATCGAAGCGCATGCCGGAAAAGCCCGCGCCGCTGTAGTTGGCGGAAAAGCCGCGATAGTCGCCCGGCCGGTTGAACACGGCATGCAGCTTCGTCTCCATGGCGGGCATGGCATAGATCTGCCCCGCCAGCGCGGGCACGTAGAAGCTGTTCATCACCGAGGAGGAAGAGATGCGGAAGCGGATCGGCCGGTCCACCGGAGCCGCCAGCTCGTTCACGGTGGCGATGCCATATTCGGGGTAGATGAACAGCCACTTCCAGTCGAGCGCAACGACCTGCACGTCCAGCGGCCTTGTGTCGGCAGCGACGGGCTGGCCCGGCGCGGTGCGGGCCAGCGGACGATAGGGGTCCAGCAGGTGGGTGCCCACCCAGGTCAGCGCGCCCAGGCAGATGATGATCAGCAGCGGCGCGCCCCAGATCGCCAGTTCCAGCTGGGTGGAGTGGCTCCATTCCGGCTCGTAAGTGGCTTCCTTGTTCGCCTCGCGATACTTCCAGGCGAAGAAGACGGTCAGCAGCATCACCGGCACGATGATCAGCAGCATCAGGATGGTGGAGATCACCACCAGATTGCCCTGCTGCTGCGCGACGTCGCCCGCCGGGTTCAGCACGATCATGTCGCAGGCCGACAGCAATGGCGCCAGCAGCAGCACAGGCGCGGCGCGCCCGAAAAGACGGGATGAGTGACTCATGGGCCGGGCGCCTAACCCTGTGCTGCAATGCAGCACATAGGACATTTTGCCCAATCCCCTTGTCGCGCGGCAAAGACAAAGGGGGCGCAGAATAGGGCCCGGCTGTGCTGACCGGGCGGCCTGCAGGGTATTTTCATGACGGCTACGGCGACGACAGCGGAGCGCGACGCGCGCGAAATCAACGATGCCGCCCATGGCGGCGGCCACCGGGTGGAACCGGGCGAGATCGCCGTGGGCGTGGTGATCGGCCGCGCGTCGGAATTCTTTGATTTCTTCGTCTATGCCATCGCCTCGGTGCTGGTGTTCCCCAAGGTCGTGTTTCCTTTCCTGGATCCGCTGTCGGGCACGCTGGTGTCGTTCGCCGTGTTCGCCGTCGCCTTCGTGGCGCGGCCCGTGGGCACCTTCTTCTTCACCGCGGTTGACCGCCGCTATGGCCGGGGCACCAAGCTGACGGCCGCGCTGTTCCTGCTGGGCGGCGCCACGGCGGCCATCGCCTTCCTTCCCGGGTACGAGCGGATCGGGATCGCATCCGCGATCCTGCTGGTGCTGTTCCGCGCCGGGCAGGGCGTGGCGCTGGGCGGATCGTGGGACGGCCTCGCCTCGCTGCTGGCGCTGAACGCGCCCGAGGGCAAGCGCGGCTGGTATGCCATGCTGCCGCAGCTGGGGGCTCCCATCGGGCTCATCATCGCCAGCCTGCTGTTCGCCTTCCTGATCTTCTCGCTGCCGGCGGAGGATTTCCTTGATTGGGGCTGGCGCTATCCCTTCTTCGTCGCCTTCGCGATCAATGTGGTGGCGCTGTTCGCCCGCCTGCGCATCGTGGTGACGCCGGAATATACCCATCTGTTCGAAGGCCGCGAGCTGGAGCCCTCGCCGGTGATCGACACCGTGCGCTCGCAATGGCGGGTGATCGCGGCGGGCGCCTTCGCGCCGCTCGCCAGCTTCGCCATGTTCCATATGGTCACGGTGTTCCCGCTGTCGTGGGTATTCCTGTTCACGACCGAGCCGCCGGTGCGTTTCCTGCTGATCGAGGCGATCGCCGCCCTGTTCGGAATCGCGGCGATCATCGCTTCCGGCCTGCTCGCGGACCGCTTCGGCCGCCGCACCGTGCTGGGGCTGTCCGCTGCCGCCATCGCCGCCTTCTCCGGCTTCGCGCCGCAGCTGCTGGGCGCGGGCGCCGGCGGGGAAATCGCCTTCATGCTGACGGGCTTCGTGCTGCTGGGGCTGTCGTTCGGGCAATCTTCCGGTGCGATCTCGTCCAGCTTCCCGATCCGCTATCGCTACACCGGCTCGGCGCTGACCTCTGATCTGGCCTGGATGTTCGGTGCGGGCTTCGCGCCGCTGGCGGCGCTGCTGCTCTCCACCGAGTTCGGACTGATCTCGTCGGGCGCCTATCTGCTGTCGGGCGCGGTCGGCACCCTCGTCGCGATCTGGCTGAACCGGAACCTCGCCCGCACGATTGAGTAGTCCCACCGAATAGTTGTTGGCGGGTTTTCTCCCGCAAGCCTGAGGCGATCCGGCCGTAATCATCTCCGTGCATCGGGGATGACGGCATGGAACTGAAGGCCACAGGGCCCGCGCGGGCGTGTAGAGCGGGTAAACTGCGAACGGGCGAACTGGCGCCGGCCCTGCTGTTGCTGGCCCTTCTGCTGGCGGGGCTGGCGCTTGCCACGCTATCCCCCAGCGGGCGCGGCGGGCAATATGCGGTGATCGCCCCGCCCTGGTTCGGCGCGGGGCAGACTTTCTCCCTCGTGGCTGCGGCAGGCGGCCGGATCGCCGACGCGGGCGGCCCATCCAACATTGTGATCGCCCAGTCCGCCGATCCGGATTTCATCGCGTCGCTCTATCGCGCCGGGGCCTGGCTGGTGGTCGATCCGGTCTCGCTGCGCGGTTGTCTGGCGATGGGGCGGCGCTGATGGACGAGCTGACCCGCCTGCGCGACCGCTTCGGCCGCTTCCTGCTGATCCTGCTCTGGCTGCATGTGCCGCTGCTGGCGCTGACGGCCTGGCTGACGGGCCGTGCCGTGGCGGTCGCGGCGCTGGCAGGCGTGGCGATTGCGGGCTTCTATCATCTGACATGGTGGCGGAACGGCAGCGCGCCCGCCACGCGCTATCTCTCCGCCGTGGCGCTGATGGCACAGCCCGCGATCCTCGTCTGGCTGCTGGAAGGCCGGGCCTGGCAGATGGACATGCACATGTATTTCTTCGCCGTGCTGGCGCTCACCATGGCCTGGTGCGACCGGCGGCCGCTGCTGATGGCGGCGGCGGCCGTGGCGCTGCACCATCTGCTGCTGGATGCGCTGCTGCCGGCCGCCGTGTTCCCAGGCGGCGGGGATTTTTCCCGCGTGCTGTTCCACGCCACCATCGTCGCCTTCCAGACAGCCGTGCTGGTGTGGCTGAGCGACCGGCTGGTGGAGAGCTTCGGCCGCATCGGCAGCATGAGCGCGGAGATCCTCGCCAAGAATGAAGCGCTGGAAGAGCGCACCCATGAAGCCGAGGAGGCGAGCCGCGCGAAGAGCATGTTCCTGGCCAATATCAGCCACGAGATCCGCACGCCGATGAACGCCATCCTGGGCTTCTGCCATCTGGCGCTGCGCACCGATATCGAGGGCCGTCCGCGCGATTATGTGGAGAAGATCGGCAGCGCGGGCGAGGCGCTGCTGCGTCTCATCAACGACCTGCTGGATTTCTCAAGGAACGAGGCGGGCAAGCTGGTGCTGGAAGTCCGGCCGTTCCGGATTCGCGAATCCCTTGCGAATCAGCTTCAGCTGGCGGCCCATGGCGCGGAAGCGCGGCGGGTGCACGTGGGTGCCACGGTCGATCCGGCAGTGCCGGACCGGTTGCTGGGCGACGAGCTTCGCTTCAATCAGGTGATCATGAACCTCGTCTCGAACGCGGTGAAGTTCACCGAGGACGGCAGGGTGGATGTGGCGCTGCGCTGCGAACCGGCCGCAGACAGCGCTGTCCTCCTGCATGTGCAGGTGCGCGACAACGGCATCGGCATGAGCGAGGAGCAGCAGGCCCGGCTGTTCCGCTCCTTCTCCCAGGCGGACAGTTCCACCACCCGCCGCTTCGGCGGCACCGGGCTGGGGCTGGCGATCTGCCGCCAGATCGTGGAGCAGATGGCCGGCAGCATCGGGGTGGAAAGCGTGCCGGGCGAAGGCAGTTGCTTCAGCTTCTCCATCCTGATGGGGGTCGCGGATGTCGGCGCCGGCGCCATTGCCGCGCAGCCCGGCGCCGAGCTTCAGCACCTGCGTGTGCTGATCGCAGACGACAATCCGGCCTCCCGCGAGATCCTGCGCGACATCTTCACCCGCTGGTCCATGGCGGCCGATCTGGTCGCCTCGGGCGCGGAAGTGCTGGGCGCGCTGGAGATGGCGAGCGGGCAGGGCCAGCCCTATGACCTTGTGCTGCTGGACTGGAAGATGCCCGGCCTCGATGGCATCGAGACCGCGCGGGCGGTTCGCGAGACAGCCCAACTGGCGCATATCCCGCAGATGGTGCTGGTGACGGCCTATGGCCAGGACGAATGCCGGGCCGAAGCGAAGGCGACCGACATTTCCGCCTTTCTGGAAAAGCCGGTCGATCCATCCCGGCTGCTGGAGACGATCAGAGCCCTGTTCAGCAACAGCGAGCCCGGCGACGCGTCGCTGGAAACGGCAGGGCTGCCCGCCGCGCTTCAGGGGCTTCAGGTGCTGCTGGTGGAGGACAATGACATCAACCGGGAGATCGCGACCGAATTGCTGGAAAGCGCCGGGCTGCGGGTGGATGTCGCCGCAAACGGCCGCATCGCCTGCGAGCGGATGGCGGCAGATGGCGCACGTTACGCCGCCGTGCTGATGGACGTGCAGATGCCCGAGATGGACGGGATCGAGGCCACCCGCCACATCCGTCGCGACTGGCCGCACAGCCGGCTGCCCATCATCGCGATGACGGCCCACGCCTATGATGCCGAGCGCCGGCGCTGCCTGGAGGCAGGGATGGACGATCATGTCGCGAAGCCGGTGGAGCCCGCCGTGCTGATGCAGACGCTGGCGCGCTGGCTGAAGCCGGCGCCGGAGGCCGGCCCTCCGTTCGACATCGACGCCGCGTTGCGGCGCGTGAACGGCCGCAGGCCCCTGCTTCGCAAGCTGCTGCTCGATTTCGCCGCGCGCTATGCCGATGCCGTTTCGCAGTTGCGCGGGCAGATCGCCGCCGGAGACTGGGATGGCGCCCGCCGCCTCGCCCATACGCTGAAGGGCGTGGCCGCGACGCTGGGTGCCGGCGAGGTCGCGACGGCGGCAGGCGCCGTGGAGGGGTTGCTGGACGGCGATACCTCAGGTGTGGAGCCCGCACTTGTGGCGCTGTCGGATGCGCTCGACCCGGCGATTGGCGCAGTTGCAGCCCTCACGGCCGAACTGGTCGGCGAAGCGGCATGAATGACCGGCCGCTGATCCTCATCGTCGACGATGAGCCGATGAACCTCGCGATCATCGAGGCCGCGCTCGACGATCTCTATGACCTCTGCTTCGCGGCATCGGGCGAGGAGGCGCTGGAGGTGGCCCGGCAGCGGCTGCCCGACCTGATCCTGCTGGACGTGATGATGCCCGGCATGGACGGCTACGAAGCCTGCCGGAAGCTGAAACAGGATGCGCTGCTGGCCGATGTGCCGGTGATCTTCACCACCGGTCTAGACGATGAGGACGCGGAAAGCCGGGGGCTGGCGCTGGGCGCGATCGATTATGTGACGAAGCCGATCAATCCCACCATCCTGCGCGCCCGCATCCGCAACCATATCGAACTGAAGCGGCTGCGCGACCAGCTGGCGGAACTGGCCGTCACAGATGCGCTGACCGGGCTGGGCAACCGGCGGCGGCTGGAACAGGTGCTGGAGGTGGAGACCGCGCGGCTGGCCCGCAGCGGCGACTGGTTCTCGGTGATCATGATCGACATCGATCATTTCAAGGCCTTCAACGACAGCTATGGCCACCCCGCCGGAGACCGCTGCATCGCCATGGTCGCCGCCGCGCTCAACCGCGCCGTGCGCCGCTCCTCCGACCTGATCGCCCGCTATGGCGGGGAGGAATTCGCCTGCGCGCTGCCCGCGACCGACCCGGAGGCCGCGATGGCGGTGGCGCGGGATATCCAGGCCCAGGTCCGGGCGCTGGCCATTCCGCACGAACGGTCGGCGACTGCGCCCCATGTCACGCTCAGCATCGGGGTGGCGACGGCGCGCTGCCACCCCGGCATGGCGGCGGACCAATGGGTCCGCCACGCCGACCGCCAGCTCTATCGCAGCAAGAGCGGCGGCCGGAACCGGATCGAGGGCGAAACCTTCGGCGTCGAGAGCGTGCCCACGCCCGCGTGGGAAACCGCGCGGTCCAGACCGGAACCGAGCCGACAGGCCAGCTGCTGAGGCAAGCCGCTCAATCGACGGTATCGAGTATCTCCAGCTCGGGCGCGCCTGCCAGCACGGCGCCCAGCGCCGGGCCGGCGCCCCGGAAATGCGCGGAATCGCGATGCGCCGCGATCGCGGCCTCGTCCGCATAGATTTCCAGCACCTTGTATGTGTCGGCTTCCGTGCGGCTCCGCGTCAGCTGATAGGCGAGGTTGCCCGGCTCGTTGGCGCGCACGGCCTTTGCCAGCGCAGTGAAGGTCGCCTCAAACTCTGCGGCCGTTCCCGGTTTTACACGGATGGTTGCGATCACCCCAATGCCCATGCCCGTCTCCCTTGATGTGCAGCTGCCGCGATAGCGGCACCCGCAGACCGCGCCACCTATCCTTTGAGCGCACGGGCCCGATCGAAGGCGCGGCGGAACTCCCGTTCGGAAGCCGCGCCGCGCAACAGCAGGCGGCCGATCACATGCCCCGGCGTGCCCCCCAGCCCCAGTGAAAAGGCGTGGAAGGCATTGCGCGCCAGCACACCGTCGATGCGCGCCCCGTCAGATGCCAGCGTCTCCCGCAGGCGTTCCGCCGATCCCCCGGCCGCAACCAGCGCCGTCTCCGCCGCCGCCCCGTCGGCGCGCCCACCACGCATCAGCGCCTCGTGTACCGGGCGATAGAGCCCCTGCGCATCGGCCGCCAACGCCCCGCGCGCCGCCGCCCGGCTGTCATCCCCGAAGATCGGCCAGTCAAAGCCATGGATCGCCACGCCACCGTCCGCCGCAGCGGCCGCCATCATAGCCGGATGGGCGCGCCGGCAGGCGCCGCAGTTGAAATCGGTGAACAGCAGCAGCGCCAGATCGGCGCCGGGTGGCCCCCATCCCGGCCGCACCTCCGCCAGCACGGCCGCCAGCGTGGGGGACATCTCCAGCTCCTGTCCCACCGGCCGCGCCGCGCGCAGCGCCAGCAGCCCTGCGCCACCCGCGCCCAGCAGTGCCGCCAGCACCATCGCTTCCCGCCGGGATACGGGGCTCACCGGTTCGCCAGCTTGACGGGGGCGCCCAAAGGGCGACGATGTAGGCGGGGAGAGACAGACATGTTCGACATATTGATCCGCAATGCGACGCTCGTCGATGGCTCCGGCGCGCCGCCGCGACAGGCCGACATCGGCGTGAAGGACGGGCTGATCGCGGAGGTAGGCACCATCGACGCCCCCGCTGCCCGCACCATCGATGCTGAGGGGCTGACGGTGACGCCCGGCTTCGTGGACATCCACACCCATTATGACGGCCAGGCCAGCTGGGATCCGCTGCTGGCCCCCACCAGCCTCAACGGCGTCACCTCGCTTGCGATGGGCAATTGCGGGGTCGGCTTCGCACCCGCCCGGCCTGATCGGCACGACTGGCTGATCGCGCTGCTGGAAGGGGTGGAGGACATCCCCGGCACCGCGCTCGCCGAGGGGCTGAGCTGGGACTGGGAGAGTTTCCCGGATTATCTGGACGCGCTGGGCCGCCGCCGCTTCGCGCTGGATGTGGCCGCCCATCTGCCGCACGCGGCGCTGCGCACCTATGTGATGGGGGATCGCGGCGCGGATCACCGCGAGCATCCGACCGAGGCCGAAATCGCCGAAATGGCCCGCCTGACCGAACAGGCGCTGGCGGCCGGCGCGCTGGGCTTTTCCACCAGCCGCACCTTCATCCACCGTAGCCGCTCGGGCGAGAATATCGGCACGCTGGAAGCCGGTGAAGCAGAATTGCTGGGGATCGCGGCCGCCATGCGCCGCGCCGGGAAGGGCGTGATCCAGCTGATTTCGGATGCCTATCTCTCCCCGGACGATGCATTCGCCGCCCGGGAACTCGATCTGATCGAGGCGATGGCCCGCACCAGCGGCCGTCCGCTGTCCTTCACGGTCCAGCAGACGGACGACGCGCCGGACCGTTTCCACCACATCTTCGATCGCGTGGAACAGATGGTTGCAAACGGCCTGGACGTGAAATGCCAGGTCGCACCCCGCCCCATCGGCGTGGTGCAGGGGCTGGAAGCCACGCTGAACCCCTTCCTGTTCTGCCCCGAATGGCGCCGCATCGGCACCCTGCCGCTTGCGGAAAAGATCGAGGAACTGGGCAAGCCCGACGTGCGCGCCACCCTGCTGGCGCAACATGCCGAAACCTTTCCCGAAGGCTTCGGATCGTTGATCGCGCACGGCTTCAGCCGCATGTTCCGCGTCTCAGACCCGGTCGATTACGAACCCTCGGCCGACCGCTCCGTCGCGGCCGAAGCCGCGCGCGCCGAGGTCTCGCCCGCCGAATATATGCTGGACCTGCTGCGGGAGGATGCCGGGCACCGTCTGCTCTACATGCCGCTGATCAACTATGCGCGCGGGGACCTGCGGGACGTCTTCGCCATGCTCACTGCGCCCAACACGCTCTACGGTCTGTCAGACGGCGGCGCGCATTGCGGCACCATCTGCGATGCCAGCTTCCCCACCAGCACGATCGCCATCTGGCGCAAGGGCAACAAGGCCGGGCACAGCATCCCGCTGGAGCAGCTGGTCCACGGCCTCACACACCGCAACGCCCAGCATGTCGGCTGGCACGACCGCGGCCTGATCGCGCCGGGTTATCGCGCAGACCTGAACCTGATCGACCTGGACGAACTGGCCGTGCCGCCGCCGCACATGGTGCACGATTTGCCCGCAGGCGGCGGCCGCCTGCTGCAACGCCCGCGCGGCATCCTGCTGACACTCTGCGCCGGGGTGGTGACGTTCGAATATGGCGAGTCGACTGGCGAACTACCCGGCCGGCTTCTGCGGGCATAGGGCCGCCGGAGAATAATCAGGCCTCCCCGCGCAGCCTCAACTCGTGCGACGCCAGCGCGCGCAACGCAGGCCGGTGGGTGGCGATCAGTGCGCCGGTGCCGGTGTCGGCCAGCCAGACGCCCAGGCGGCGGGTGAGTTCGGCTTCGGTGGCGGCGTCCAGCCCTTCGCTGGGTTCGTCGAGCAGCAGCCAGGGGCGGCCGGCGAGGAGGGCGCGGGCCAGTGCCAGGCGTTTGGCCTGTCCGCCGGAGAGCCGGGCACCCTGTTCGCCTAGGAAAGTTGCGAGGCCCTGGGGCAGGGCGCGGACATCGGCGGCGAGGCAGGCGGTTTCGAGGGCGGCCCAGATCTGCTCTTCGCTGAGGCCGGGGCGGGCGAGGCGGAGATTGTCCTCGACGCTGCCGGCCAGCAGGGCGGGGTGTTGGGGGGTGAGCGCAAACAGGGCGGAGAGGCTGGCGAAGTCGATCTCGTGGGGGCTGCGGCCGTCGATGCGGGCGGGCACATCCGGGTTGGCGCGCAAGCCCGCGAGGGTTTCCAGAAGCGAGGTTTTGCCCGAGCCGGAGCGGCCGGTGACGAGGAGCCGTTCGCTGGGCTGGAGGGGGATTCCGCCGATGGTGAGGGCGGGGATGCCGGGCGGCAGCGGTTCGCGCCGTGTGCCGGTTTCTGGCGTGCCGGTATCACGGGTGAGTTCGTCCAGTTCGGCAAGGCCGGTGGTAGCGCGGGCCTGTTCCAGCCGGAAGCGTAAGGGGCCGCCGAGCACTTCGACTGCGGCGAGCAGGGCGAGCGCGGCAGCGGCGGTGACGGGGGCGTCGCCGCGCGAGAGGGCGAGGACGAGCGCGACGAGCAGCGTGCCGGAGAGGGCGAGCAGCCCCGCGGCGAATGCGCCGCCCCGTGCGGCGGCGCGGCGGGCTCCGTCCATCTGTGCGGCGGTCTGCTGCAGTTGGTCTGTCGCGGCGGGAACGAGGCCGTAGATCGCCAGTTCGGGGCCGGCCGCGAGGAGCTCCGTCATTTCGGATTTGAGCCGGCGCTGTTGCTGTTCGGCGGCGGCGACATGGGGATCGACGCTGCGGGCGGCGAGTTGGCCGAGCGCGGCGGGCAGCGCCAGCAGCGCGAGCGCGACCGGCAGCAGCGCCAGCGGGCTGGCCCAGGCGGTGAGGGCGAGGGCAAACAGGGTTGCCGCGAGTGCCGCAGGCCGGGCGGGGGCCTGCACCAGCCGGGCCTCGAGTGCGTCGACTCCGCTGGTGAGGCGGGCGATGGACTGGCCGGTTGAGAAGCTGCCGGTCAGCCGGGGGTCGATGACTGCGAGGTGGGCGAGCAGGTCCGTGCGGACGTCTGCGAGGGAGAGGATGGCGGCCTTGTGGGACAGCAGCCGTTCCCCATAGCGGGCGGCGGTGCGGACAATGGCGGAAAGGCGGATGAAGGCGGAGGGAACCAGATAGTTGAAGGCGGCGGCCGTGCCCGCGAGGCCGGCCAGACCCGCCCCGGTGAGGAACCAACCGGAGAGCCCCAGCAGCGCGGAGCCCGCGAGCGCGGCGGCGATGGCGCAGAGGATGGCGGCGCGCATGGTGCGGGAGCGGGCGGCGGCGCGCGCCTGCACCATGGCTTCGATGCGGCTGGTCGCACTCATGCGAGCCGCACCACCTGAGTTGCGAGCGCGGCCAGCGCTTCATCATGGGTGGCGATGACCAGCGCGCGGGTGCGGGCGGCGTCCGCCAGCACGGCGCGCACCTCGGCGGCGGTTGCGGCATCCAGATCGGCGGTGGGTTCGTCCAGCAACAGCAGGGGGCGGGCGGAGAGCAGGGCGCGGCCGACGCCGATGCGGCGGCGCTCCCCGCCGGAGAGGCCGGAGCCGAACCAGTCGATCTCGCCATCGAGCCCGCGCGCGGTGAGCAGGGCAGACAGGCCGAGGCTGTCTGCCATGGCGGCGAGTTGCGCGTCTGTGGCATCGGCGCTGGCGAGGCGCAGGTTCGAGGCCAGCGTGCCCGCCATGATGAGAGGCGACTGCCGCGCCCAGCCCATGGGCGGCGGTGCGCCCGCGCCCCAGTCCAGCCTGCCACTGCGGATGGGCGCATAGCCCGCGAGGGCCGCGAGGATCGAAGATTTGCCCGATCCGGTGGGGCCGACCAGTGCGATCAGGCCGCTGCCGTCGAGGTTGAAGCTGACGGGCCCGATCTCCTGTCCTTGCGCATATTGCACCGTCAGCGCCGTGACGGAGAGGGTGGTGAAAGGGGCGGTGCCGACGACAGGCATCGCGGCCGGTTCGGACAGCGCGGCTTTGGCTGCTTCGCCCAGCTGCTTGTCGTGGTAGGCGGCCGCGAGGCGGCGGAACGGGATGTAGAATTCGGGCGCCATCGCCAGCACGAAGAAGGCGGACAGTAGCGACAGCGTTTCCGGCACCCGGAACGGCAGGATGCCCAGCAGGCTGAATCCGGCATAGAGCGCGACCAGCGCCACCGCGATGGCCGCGAAGAATTCGATCACCCCGCCCGACAGGAAGGCGATCTTCAGCGTGGCGATGGTGCGCAGCGCCAGATCGCGGCTGGCTTGCCCCATCTGGCGCAGGATGCGGTCCTCGGCACCGAAGTGGCGGATTTCCCGCAGGGCGCGCAGCCGGTCCACGAACAGGGCGTTGAGGTCGCCCAATGCGCTCAGCTGCCGCTCGGCCGTGGCGCGGGCGGCGGTGCCCGCCAGTGCGAGGCCGAAGGCGAAAGGGGGCAGGGTGAACAGCAGGATGGCGGCCGAAACCGGGCTGGCGAGGGCGACGATCAGCGCGACCAGCAACGGCGCCGCGACCGCCGCCATGCGCAGGGGGCGGAAGCGGGCCTCATGGCCTTCCAGCATCTCGATGGAGTCGACGGCCCGGGTCAGGTCCGTGCCGGTCAGGCTGCGGGCATCGCGCGCGGCCAGCAGCGCGGGCCAGTGCCGCGCCCGTTCGGCCGACTTGCGGGCGATGGCCGCCTGCATCCCCAGATCGGCCGCCAGCCATTGGGCGCCCGCGCGCACAAGACCGCCCGCTGCCAGCAGCGCGGCCGCAAGCCAGATCGGCTGCGCCAGCAGCCCGGCCAGGATGGAAACCCCCGCCGCCAGCCCGCCCGCGCCAAGCGCCGCGCCCAGCGCATCCGCCATCCAGGCGGCGCTGGCTTTATGGACGCTTGCTGCATGGCTGCCATGGCGGGGGGTGCGCGGTTCTGTCGCTGTCATCGCTTCGGTTTTGGGATTAGGAAATCCGCATATACATTGACTTGATAGGCGGGCAATCGACTCGGCGCCCGTCTGTTAGGTCATCATTTAGGGGTGCGCCATGGTCGATCTGGCCGTTGTCGAGATGTCCCGTCTGCAGTTCGCGCTGACGGCGATGTACCATTTCCTGTTCGTCCCGCTTACGCTGGGCTTGTCGTTCCTCCTCGTCATCTTCGAGAGCGTTTATGTGATGACGGGCAAGGCGGTGTGGCGCGATGCCACCCGTTTCTGGGGAAAACTGTTCGGAATCAACTTCGTGCTGGGGGTTGCCACCGGCATCACGATGGAATTCCAGTTCGGCACCAACTGGTCCTACTACAGCCATTATGTGGGGGATATCTTCGGGGCGCCGCTCGCCATCGAAGGGCTGATGGCCTTCTTCCTTGAGGCGACTTTCGTGGGCCTGATGTTCTTCGGGTGGGACAAGCTGTCGCGGGTGGGGCATCTGTTCGTCACCTTCATGGTGGCGCTGGGCACCAACCTGTCGGCGCTGTGGATTCTGGTCGCCAACGGCTGGATGCAGAACCCGGTCGGCTCGCGCTTCAATCCCGACACGATGCGGATGGAAGTCGCCGATTTCATGGCGGTGCTGATGAACCCGGTGGCGCAGGCGAAGTTCGTGCACACCGTGTCTGCCGGTTATGTCACCGGCTCGCTGTTCGTGCTGGGCGTTGCCAGCTGGTATCTGCTGAAGGGGCGCTTCCTGCCCATCGCGCGGCGCAGCTTCGTGGTGGCGGCGGCCTTCGGGCTGGCGGGCTCGCTCTCGGCCGTGGTGCTGGGCGATGAATCGGGTTACGCGCTGACGGACAACCAGAAGATGAAGCTCGCCGCCATCGAGGCGATGTGGGAAACCGAACCCGCGCCGGCCGGCCTGACCATCTTCGGCATCCCCGACAAGGCGAACCAGACCACGCACTTCGAAGTGAAGGTGCCGGCGGTGCTGGGCCTGATCGCCACCCGCTCGATCATGGGCGAGGTGACGGGCATCCGCGAACTGGTGGAGACCGCTGAGGTGCGCATCCAGCGCGGTATCCTCGCCTATGATGCGGTGGAAACGCTGAAGGTGGATCGCGCCAACATCGCCGCGCGCGAGCAGTTCGAACTGCACAAGGCGGATCTTGGCTATGCGATGCTGCTGAAGCGCTTCGTGGAAGATCCCCGCGCGGCGACCAAGACCGACATCGAGCAGGCGGCGTGGAGCACGGTTCCGAACGTGCCCGTCATCTTCTGGCTGTTCCGGGGCATGGCGGGGCTGGGCTTCTATTTCATCGCCCTGTTCGGTGCCGCCTTCTGGTATGCCAGCAAGCGCCGCTTCGATGTGCGCTGGCTGCAGAAGCTGGCGCTGTTCTCGATGCCGCTGCCCTGGCTGGCCGCTGAAATGGGCTGGGCGCTGGCGGAATATGGCCGCCAGCCCTGGGCAGTGGAGGGCGCGCTGCCGACCTTCCTCGCCTCGTCCAGCCTGACGCTGCCGCAGATCTGGACGACGATTGCCGGCTTCACGCTGGCCTATGGCATCCTGGCGGTGATCATGGTGCGGCTGATGCTGGCGGCGATCCGGCACGGGCCTGACAGGGGCACCGAGCGTGGACCCGCAGCTGGCGAAGATCGCGCGCGCGGGGCCTTTGTTCCGCTGCCGGCCGAATAAGGAGTAGAGGCGATGCCCATTCCCTTCGATTATGAAACGCTTCGCCTGATCTGGTGGCTGCTGCTGGGTGTGCTGCTGATTGGCTTCGCCCTGACCGACGGCTTCGACCTTGGCGTGGCCGCCGTGCTGCCCTTCGTGGCGAAAACCGATGAAGAGCGGCGGCTGGTGATCAACTCCATCGGCGCCACCTGGGAAGGCAACCAGGTGTGGTTCATCCTGGGCGGCGGCGCGATCTTCGCAGCCTGGCCCTTCGTCTATGCCATCAGCTTCTCCGGCTTCTATCTGGCGATGTTCCTGGTGCTGATGGCGCTGATCCTGAGGCCTGTCGGCTTCAAATACCGGTCGAAAAAGGCGGACCCTAAGTGGCGCGCCCGCTGGGACTGGGCGCTGTTCGTGGGCGGCTTCGTGCCTGCGCTGGTGTTCGGCGTGGCGGTGGGCAATGTGCTGAAGGGCGTGCCCTTCCATCTGGACAGCGACCTGCGCGCCTTCTGGGACGGCAGCCTGCTGGACCTGTTCACCCCCTTCACGCTGCTGTCGGGCCTGTTGTCCGTTGCGATGCTGGTGCTGCACGGCGCCGGCTGGCTGAGCCTGAAGATCGAGCATGGGCCGGTGCTGGCGCGCGCCCGCACCATCGGGCTGGGCGCGGGCCTGCTCTCCATCCTGCTGTTCGCGGGCGGAGGTTTGTTCGTGGCGATGGGCGACATGGGCGTGACGATTGCGGACGGCGTCGATCCCAACGGGCCGTCCAACCCCCTGCTGCACGGGGCGGTGGCCGCCCCGGGCGCCTGGCTGGCCAATTACGGCAAGCACCCCTGGATGCTGATCGCGCCGCTGCTGGGCTTCGTGGGGCCGGTGCTGGCGATGCTGGGGATCAACCGGCGCTGGGACGTGGGCGTGTTCCTCGGCTCCTCGCTGGGCGTGGTGGGGATCATCTCCACCGTGGGGCTGTCGATGTTCCCGGTGATCCTGCCGAGCACGGTGGATGCGGCCTCCAGCCTGACGGTGTGGAATGCCTCTTCCAGCCACCTCACGCTGTGGATCATGCTGCTGGCGACATTGATCTTCCTGCCGCTTGTGTTGTTGTACACGGCATGGGTGTACAAGGTGTTGTTCGGGCGGGTGACCACGGACGAGGTCCGTTCCTCCGCTGACTTTTACTGAAAGGGCCTGACATGTGGTATTTTACCTGGGTTCTGGGCCTTGGCCTTGCCGTCGGCTTCGGCATCCTGAACGGTATGTGGCATGAATTCCATGCCGACGACGACGGCGAGCCTTGGTGGGAGTGAACGCCACCGTCGCTGACGACTGGGCCGGCCATCGCGGCCGCCGCTGGCTGCGCGATGTGGACGTGATGGAAGAGCAGCTGGCGCCGGTGGGCGAGGCGCTGCTGCAACGCGCGGCGCCCGCCCCCGGCGAACGCGTGCTGGACGTGGGATGCGGCGCTGGCTGGACCACGCGGCGCATCGCGGAGGCCGTGGGGCCCGACGGGCTGGCGCTGGGGCTGGATATCTCCGAACCGCTGCTGGGCGAGGCGTCCCGCCGGGGCGCGGGGCTGCCGCAACTGCGCTTCCAGCTGGGCGACGCCGGGCAGGTGCAGCCCGAAGGCGGGCCGTTCGACCGGCTGATGTCGCGCTTCGGGGTTATGTTCTTCGGCGATCCGCCGGCGGCGTTCCGCCACTTGGCCTCGCTGTTGAAGCCCGAGGGGCAGCTGAATCTGGCGGTGTGGGCAGAACCCGCGCGCAACCCCTGGATGACGGAGATGCGCCGCATCGTGGGGCGGCATGTGGAGTTGCCGACGGTGGACCCGCTGGCGCCGGGGCCGTTCCAGCTGGCGGGCCCGGCCTTCCACGGCCAGCTGCTGGAGCAGGCCGGGTTCGTCGGCCTGGAGCGGGAGCTGCTGGAACTGCCGATGTGGATCGGCGGGCGCGGAGCGTCTCCTGCGACGGCGGCGGCTTTTGCGCTTGGCGCCTTTTCGGTGGGCGAACTGGCCGAAGCGGCCGGGCCGGTGGTGCATCAGGCCGTGATCGCCGAGCTGGAACAACTTTATGCCGGGCTGGCGACGAGCGAGGGCGTGGCGATGCCCGCCGCCGTCTGGATGCTCTCCGCACGGCGGGGCTGACGCCGGAATGGGCGCACACAGGCTTCCCGAGGGCGAGGAGCTGATGTCGCTGGGCCGCGATGCCGATGCCATGGCGCGCGTGCTGAAACTGCTGGCCAACCCGGAACGGCTGCGCATGCTGTGCCGGATGGGCATGGGCGATATGGACGGCGGCACGCAGCCGACCGTCAGCGAGATGGTCGCGCTGACAGGGCTGTCGCAATCCCGCGTATCCCAGCATCTGGCGCTGCTGCGCGAGGCAGGCGTGGTCGCGCCGGACCGGCAGGGCCAGCAGGTGCGCTACCGGCTGGTGGATGCACGGGTGCGCGCGGTGATGGAAGCCTTGTGCGACCTGTGCGATGCAGGGCTTCCCCCATCGGCGCTGGACAATCTGGCGTTCTAGGATTGAGGCCAGACACGCCCGCATGACAGTGACCGACATTGCCACCCGCAGCTGGAATCACGGTTTCCGGCTGGACCCGATCATCCGCAGCCTGCTGGATACCGATTTTTACAAGCTGCTGATGGTGCAGCAGATCCATGGGCTGCATCCGGATGTGCGCGCCACCTTCTCGCTCATCAACCGCACCCGCTCGGTGCGGCTGGCGGACATCATCGACGAAGCCGAGTTGCGCGCGCAGCTGGATCATGCGCGATCCCTGCGGTTCGCGCCGAAGGAGCTGATCTGGCTGGCCGGCAACAGCTTCTATGGCCGGGCGCGCATGTTCAGCCCGGAGTTCATCGCCTGGCTGAAGGACTTCCAGCTGCCGGATTACGAGCTGCGCAAGGCGGACGGCCAGTATGAGCTGACGTTCGACGCGCCCTGGGCCGAAAGCAGCCTGTGGGAAATCCCGGCGCTCGCCATCGTGAACGAGCTGAAGTCGCGCGCCGTGCTGAAGGGCAAGGGGCGGTTCGAACTGGATATCCTCTATGCTCGGGCCAAGGCGCGCCTGTGGGAGAAGGTGGAGCGGCTGCGGCAGCTGCCCGACCTTGCCGTTTCCGATTTCGGCACCCGCCGGCGGCACGGCCATCTGTGGCAGCGCTGGTGCGTGGAGGCGCTGAAGGAAGGGCTGGGCGAGCGCTTCATCGGCACCTCCAACGTGCTGCTGGCGATGGACAATGACCTGGAGGCGGTGGGCACCAACGCCCATGAGCTGCCCATGGTGGCGGCCGCGCTGGCGACCAGCGATGCGGACCTGCTGGCCGCCCCCTATCGCGTGCTGGAAGAGTGGCGGCGGCAATATGACGGCAACCTGCTGATCGTGCTGCCCGATGCCTTCGGCACCGCGCATTTCCTGGCCCATGCGCCCGACTGGGTTGCGGGCTGGACCGGATTCCGCCCCGACAGCCTGCCGCCCATCGAGGCCGGCGAGCAGATCATCCGCTGGTGGGAGGCGAAGGGCGAGGATCCGGCCGCCAAGCTGCTGGTGTTTTCCGACGGGATGGATGTGGACAGCATCGAGGAGACGCTGACCCACTTCCGGGGCCGGGTGCGGATGAGTTTCGGCTGGGGCACCAACCTCACCAATGATTTCCGCGGTTGCGATCCTGATGGCGGCAGCGCGCTCGATCCCATCTCTCTGGTGTGCAAGGTGACGAGCGCGAACGGCCGCCCGGCGGTGAAGCTGTCGGACAATCCCGCCAAGGCCACGGGGGAGCCGGCCGAGATCGAACGCTATCGCCGGTTGTTCGGGCAGGAGGGCGCCGAGACGCAGCCCGTCAGGGTCTGATCCCGGACACTGCTTTTGTTGCATATTCATGTTGCGGCGCAACAGCCTGCGTCGCAGTATCGGCGCCATGATCAAGGCTGGCCTCCATCACCTCACCCGCTATCGCTACAGCCGCCCGGTTGCGCTGGGGCCGCAGATCGTCCGGCTGCGCCCGGCGCCGCACAGCCGCACGGCGGTGCCCAATTATTCGCTGAAGATCAGCCCTTCGAATCACTTCCTGAACTGGCAGCAGGATCCGCACGGCAACTGGCAGGCGCGAATCGTCTTCCCGGACAAGGTCGATCATTTCTCCATCGAGGTGGACCTGCTGGCGGAGCTGGCCGTCATCAACCCGTTCGACTTCTTCCTGGACCCGGACGCGGAGGAGATGCCCTTCAGCTATGATCCGGCGCTGAAGGAGGATCTGGCCGCCTATTTCGAGACGGAGGATCAGGGCCCCGAGTTCGAAGCGCTGGTCAGCCGTTTCGCGGGCCATGAGGGCCGCACCATCGATTTCCTCGTCGAGGTGAATCAGGCGCTGCAGACCCGCATCGGCTATGTGGTGCGGATGGAACCCGGCGTGCAGACGCCGGAAGACACGCTGACGCTGGCGACGGGATCCTGCCGGGACAGTTCGTGGCTGCTGGTGCAGCTGCTGCGGCGGCTGGGCTTCGCGGCGCGCTTCGTCTCAGGGTACCTGATCCAGATGAAGGCCGACGTGGAGCCCAAGGTGGGCCCCAAGGGGCCGGAGGCGGATTTCACCGACCTCCACGCCTGGGCGGAGGCCTATATCCCCGGCGCGGGCTGGGTGGGGCTGGACCCGACCTCGGGCCTGTTCGCGGGCGAAGGCCATATCCCGCTGGCAGCGACCCCGCATTACCGCTCCGCCGCGCCGATCACCGGCCTCGCCGAACCGGCGGAGGTGGAATTCCACTTCGAGATGAACGTGTCGCGCATCGCGGAAGCCGTGCGCATCACCAAGCCCTTCACCGACGGCCGCTGGGCCGCCTTGCTGGCGCTGGGCGACAAGGTGGATGCCGAACTGCAGGCGCTGGACGTGCGGCTGACCATGGGCGGGGAGCCCACCTTCATCGCCGACAGCGACTTTCAGGCGCCGGAATGGAACAGCGCCGCCGTCGGCCCCACCAAGGCCGCCTATGCCGACAGGCTGATCCGTATGCTGCGTGCGAAGTTCGCGCCGGGATCGCTGCTGCATCACGGGCAGGGCAAATGGTATCCCGGCGAAAGCCTGCCGCGCTGGGGGTATTCCATCTACTGGCGGAAAGACGGCGTTCCGATCTGGCGCGACGAAAAGCTGGTTGCGGGCGAGCGGCTGCCGTCTGAACCGGCTGCGGATGCGGGGGTGGAGTCCGGTGCCGCCGAGCGCTTCCTGAAGGCCGCCGCCGCCAATCTGGGGGTGGAACAATCCTTCGTGCAGCCGGTCTATGAAGATGCGGTGGAGTGGATCGTGAAGGAGGCGGAACTGCCCGCCAACACCAGCGCCTCCGATCCGGCGCTGGACGATCCCGAGGTGCGGGAGCGCTTCATGCGCACCTTCCAGCGCGGGCTGTCCAAACCGGTCGGCTATGTGTTGCCGGTGCAACGCTGGCAGGCAGCCGCGTCGCGCATGCCGCGCTGGAAGAGCGAGCAATGGACGGTGCGGCGCGGGGTTCTCTATGCCGTGCCGGGCGACAGTTCGCTGGGCTATCGCCTGCCGCTGGGCTCGCTGCCGCATGTGCCCGCCTCCGACTATCCCTATATCCATCCGCGCGACACGGCGGAGCCGCGCCAGCCGCTGGCGGATTTCCGCGCCCAGCAGGTGGAACGCGGGGCCGAGGTGCGCGAGGTCCGGGCTGACGATCAGGCGTCCATCGCGGTCGAAGGCCCGGCCACTGCCGCCCAGCAGCGGGTGGAGCAGGTGGCGATCGAAGGCGCGGTGCGCACGGCCGTCACCGTGGAGCCGCGCGGCGACTATCTCTCTGTGTTCGTCCCGCCGGTCGAAGCGCTGGACGATTATCTCGATCTGGTCGCGGCAATCGAGAAGGTGGCCGAGGAAACGGGCCTGCCGGTCCGTATCGAAGGCTATCCGCCCCCGCCGGACCCGCGCCTGATCGTGCTGAAAGTCACGCCCGATCCCGGCGTGATCGAAGTGAACATCCACCCCACCGGCAGCTGGCGCGAGCTGGTGGAGGTGACGGAGACGCTGTACGATTGCGCGCGGGAATGCGCGCTGACAGCCGACAAGTTCATGGTGGACGGCCGCTCCATCGGCACCGGCGGCGGCAACCATATCGTGCTGGGCGGCGCCAGCCTGGGCGACAGCCCCTTCATCCGCCGCCCCGACCTGCTGAAGAGCTTCGTGCTCTACTGGCAGCGCCACCCCTCGCTCTCCTATTTGTTCTCGGGCCTGTTCATCGGGCCGACCAGCCAGGCGCCGCGCATCGACGAGGCCCGGCACGACAGCCTGTACGAGCTGGAGATCGCGCTGGCGCAGGTGCCGGGGCCGGAGGTTCAGCAGCCGCTGCCCTGGGTGGTGGACCGGCTGTTCCGAAACCTGCTGGTGGACGTGACCGGCAACACCCACCGCACCGAGATCTGCATCGACAAGCTGTTCTCCCCCGACGGCCCCACCGGGCGGCTGGGGCTGGTGGAGTTCCGCGGCTTCGAGATGCCGCCGGACGCCAAGATGAGCCTTGCCCAGCAATTGTTGCTGCGCGCGCTGACAGCGATGTTCTGGAAGCAGCCGCGCGAAGGCTCTCTGGTGCGCTGGGGCACCGCGCTGCACGACCGCTTCATGCTGGGGCATTTCGTGTGGGCGGATTTCCTGGAGGTGCTGGACGAGTTGCGGCAGGCCGGGTTCGATTTTGACCCCGTCTGGTTCGAGGCGCAGCGCCAGTTCCGCTTCCCGGTGCACGGCGATGTGGAGGGCGGCGGCGTCACGCTGGAAGTGGCGCATGCGCTGGAGCCCTGGAACGTGCTGGGCGAGACCGGCGCCATCGGCGGTACCGTGCGCTATGTTGACAGCTCCACCGAACGGCTGCAACTGCGCGCCACGGGGCTGGTGCCCGGCCGCCACATCATCAGCTGCAACGGGCGGCGGGTGCCGATGCATCCCAGCGGCTCGTCGGGCGAGGCGGTGGGCGGCGTGCGCTACAAGGCCTGGGCGCCCGCGAACTGCCTGCATCCGCTGATGCCGGCCCATGCCCCGCTGACCTTCGACATTCTCGACAGCTGGAACGGCCGCTCGCTTGGCGGCTGTGTCTATCATGTGGCGCATCCGGGCGGACGCTCCTATGACGATGTGCCGGTGAACGGTTATGAGGCGGAGGCGCGGCGGAAATCGCGCTTCCAGCCCCATGGCCATTCACCGGGCCGGCTGGACATGCCGGGGGAGGAATTGCCGGGGGAATTTCCGATGTCACTTGATCTGAGGCGCCCGGCCGCGCGGGGGCCTGGCAACTGAACACCTCCGTGATCCCGCTGGCCCCGGCCGAAAACCGGTTGCGCCATTATCCGGCCGATGTCGGGGCAGGTGATCTGTATCGCCACGCCCCGCCGCATGTGGCGGAGAAGTGGGCGACGGTTGCCAACGGGCTGATGGCGCAGGCGGCGGAGGCCGGGTCCAGCGCACAGGAGCTGGTGGCGCGGCAGGTTCAGGAACTGGGGTTCAGCTTCCGCATCGCCGGGGACGCGGAGGAGCGCAGCTGGCCGCTGACGCCGATGCCGCTGATCATCGGGGCGGAGGAATGGGCGGGCGTGGAGCGCGGGCTGGTGCAGCGCGCCGAACTGATGGAGCGCGTCGCGGCCGACATCTACGGCCCGCAGCAGCTGGTTCGGGACGGCCATCTGCCTGCAGCCGTGGTCACCGGCAGCCGTTACTTCGCGCGCGACATGATCGGGCTGAAGCCCCGGGGCGACCATTATCTGCATGTCTATGCCGCCGATCTGGCGCGGGGGCCGCGCGGGCAATGGCGCATCCTGTCCGACAGGCTGAAGCTGGCGACCGGGGCCGGCTATGCGCTGGAGAACCGGCTGGCGCTCTCCCGCAGCACGGGGGCGCTGCTGTCGGGTATTCACGTGCGGCGGCTGGCGGGCTTCTTCGCCGATCTGCGGGCCGGGATCGCGCGGGATTGCGGGCGGGAATCGCCGCGCATCGCGCTGCTGACGCCCGGCCGCTTCAACCAGAGCTACCCCGAACAGGCGCATCTGGCGCGCTATCTGGGCTTCCCGCTGGTGGAAGGCCGCGATCTCACCGTGTCCGACGACAATCTCTATGTGCGCACCATCGCCGGCCCCAAGCGCATTGACGCCTTGTGGCGCTGGCTGGACACCAACGCGCTGGATCCGCTGAGGTTCGATAGCCGCTCCCAGCTGGGCGTGCCGGACCTGTTCGAGGCCTGGGCGCGCGGGCGGCTGGAACTGGCCAACTGGCCGGGCGTGGAGCTGCTGGAATCGCAGGCCTTCGCCGCCTTCATGCCGGCGCTGTGCGAGCGGCTGCTGGGCGAAACGCCGATCCTGCCCACCATCGCCACCTGGTGGTGCGGGCAGCCGGCCGAAGCCGCGCTGGTTCGCGAGCGGCTGGGCGAGCTGCAGATCGTGCCCGCTTTCGGCGACGCGGTGGAGGGCATCTCCGGCGACCAGCCGCTGCCCGGCGCCGGGCTGGATGAGGCCGCGCGCGAGCGGCTGCTGGAGGCCATGGCGCGCCGCCCGATGGACTATTGCGGGCAGGAGATCGTGCAGCTGTCCACCACCCCCGCGCTGGTGGGGGACGGGTTCGAGCCGCGCCCCTTCACGGTTCGCGCCTTCGTCACGCGCGACGGCAACGGGCAGTGGACGGTGATGCCCGGCGGCTTCGCCCGCCTCTCCTCTTCGGGCGAATTGCGCAATTCGCTGATGGGGGAGGGCGACCTGTCGGCCGATGTCTGCATCGTCGACGACGGGCCCGGTCGCGATCAGGTGCCCACCCTGTTCCATGTCAGCCCGCCGATCCGGCGGGGCGGCGGCATTCTCGCCAGCCAGGCGGCGGACAATCTCTACTGGTTCGGCCGCTATCTGGAGCGGGCCGAAGCGACGGTCCGGGTGGTGCGCTCGATCCTGGGCAGCTCCATCGACGTCGATTCGCTGGCGCTGCGCGATCAGGAGGTGCGGCGCCTGCTGGCCGAGCTGCTCTATCTGTGGAACGCGGTGGACGAGGAGGAGCTGGAGCTGCCGATGGCGCAGGTCTGCCGGCTTGCCCTGCTGGGCACCGGACGCTCGGGCGGGGTTTCGGCGCTGCTGGGCGCCATCCGCGACATCGGCCTGACGCTGCGCGACCGCTTCGCCCCCGATTTCTGGCGCATCGCCAGCCGTCAGCCGCCGGAAATCCCCAGCTCGCGCGGGGCGGTGATGCAGCGCGGCGTGTGGGAACTGCTGGAACGCTTCAGCGCGCTCTCCGGCCTGATCGCGGAAGACATGGTGCGCAGCCCGGCCTGGCGCTTCCTGGACATGGGGCGCCGCATCGAGCGCGCGCTGGCGATCTGCCGCATGCTGCGCCAGATGGACCGCGCGGATGACGAGGCCGATGCGCTGTCGGCCATGCTGGACCTGTGCGACAGCCAGATCAGCTATCGCTCGCGCTATCTCTCCAGCCCGGCCCGCGCGCCGGTGCTGGATCTGCTGCTGCTGGATCCGGAAAACCCGCGCTCGCTGATCTTCCAGCTGCAGGCGCTGAACGACCATATCGAGGCGCTGCCGACGCTGGCGGACAATGGCCTGCCCGAAGCGCCGCAGCTGGCCTCGCGCGCGATCCTCGCCAATTTCGCCGGCATGTCGGCAGAGACGCTGGACGACGCGCTGCTGCTCGACACGGAGGAGCGGCTGCTCGCGCTCTCCGAAGCGGTGTCGCTGCGCTATTTCCTGCAGTTCGACCGGGCGAAGCCTGTGGGCGGGCAGTTTCTGGCATGATCTATGATGTCCGCCATCTGACGACGGTCGACTATTCCAGCCCGGTCCGGCTGGCGCGATTCAATGTCAGGCTGGTGCCGGCCCCCTGGCGCGGGCAGCTGCTGCACAGCCACGAGCTGATCGTCACGCCGCGCCCGGCCTTCATCACCAGCGAATATGGCCCCTATCTCGTCAACCGCAGCCGGCTGACGCTGCGCGAGCCCACCGAAAGCCTGATCGTGGAAAGCCGCTTCACGGTGGAGGTGGAGGAGCCGTCCTTCCTGCTCGACAGCATCGCCTCGCCTGCGCTGTGGCAGGTGCGCGCCGATGCGCTGGCGCATCACGACCTCTCGGCATTCGGCCCGTCGGCCTATCTCTACGCCTCCACCATCGCCCGCCCATCGGCCGCCATCACCGAATGGGCGCGGCCGTTCCTGACGGGCGACATCAGCGTGGTGGAAGCCGGCCGCGCGCTGATGTCGGCGATCCATTCGCTGTTCCGCTATGATTCGAAGGCCACCCGCACCGACACCCCGCCGGAGGAAGCCTTCCTGAAGCGGCGGGGCGTGTGCCAGGATTTTTCCCATGTGATGATCGTGGCGGCGCGGGCGTGGGGCATTCCGGCGGCCTATGTCAGCGGCTATCTGCGCACCCTGCCGCCGCCGGGCAAGCCGCGGCTGGTGGGCGCGGATGCGATGCACGCCTGGGTCAATCTGTGGTGCGGAGACCAGCTGGGCTGGGTGGGCTTCGATCCCACCAACAACATCCTTGCCGATTCCAGCCATATCTTCACGGCGATGGGTCGGGATTATGCCGATGTGGCCCCGCTGGACGGCGTGTTCCACGGCGGTGGCGGGCAATCGATGGACGTCGCGGTGGATGTGATGCCGCGTTTGCCGGAAGGCTTTGCCGCCACAGCCACCGGCTGAAATCCAAGGTGATGTCGATCACATGGTTGCCATGTTGTTGCGAATGAGTTGCATTTGATCCGGCTCGGCGATAGCAGGCCTCTATGCACGGCACATCCACCCCTACCCCGTCTGCGCCACCGGCCAGGAAGAAGCCCGCGCCCGTGCCGCAGACAGCCAAGGCAAAGCGCGCTTTCTGGTTGAAACAGCTGCACACCTGGCACTGGATCAGCTCGGCCGTCAGCCTGGTGGGGCTGCTGCTGTTCACCGTCACCGGCATCACGCTGAACCACGCCGGGCAGATCGAGGGCAAGCCCGTCACGACCGAGGCAGAGGCGCAGCTGCCGCCCGCACTGCTGCCGCTGATCGCTCCGAAGGACGGGGAAAGCGCGGAGAAGGAGGACAGGCCGCTTCCGCCTGAACTGGACAGCTGGCTGCGTTCAGAACTGTCCGTGAAGCCGCGTGAAACAGCCGAATGGTCGGCCGACGAAATCTATCTCTCGCTGCCACGCCCGGGCGGCGACGGCTGGGTCTCCATCGACCGCGAGAGCGGCGAGGTCCTCAGCGAGAAAAGCTCGCGTGGGGCCGTTTCCTATCTCAACGACCTGCACAAGGGCCGCAACACCGGGGCGGCCTGGAGCTGGTTCATCGATATCTTCGCGGTCGCCTCGCTGGTGTTCGCGCTGACGGGCCTTGTTCTGCTCTGGCTGCACGCCCACCGCCGTCCGACCACCTGGCCACTGGTCGGGTTGGGCCTGTTGATTCCGCTGCTGCTGGCGATGTTCTTCATTCACTGATCTCTCATCAACTAGGGGATTTCATGCGCACCGATCTTCTTTCCGCCCCCGTGCTGCTGCTGGCGACATCGCCGGCCTTTGCCGCCGGGATCGATCTTTCGCTCACCATCCCCACGCTGAAGGTGGCGGAATATCACCGCCCCTATATCGCGATCTGGATCGAGCCCGAGGGCGGCGAGGCGAAGACGCTGGCGGTCTGGTACGACACCAAGCTGAAGGACAAGGAAGGCGAGAAGTGGCTGCGCGACATCCGCACCTGGTGGCGGAAATCCGGCCGCACGCTGACCTTCCCGGTCGACGGCGTGTCGGGTGCCACGCGTGCGCCCGGCACGCACAAGATCAGCTTCACCGAAGGCAAGGGTCCGCTGGGGAAGCTAGCGCCGGGCAAGTATGAACTCGTTGTGGAAGCCTCCCGCGAGGTGGGCGACAAGGAACTGCTGCGCCTGCCCTTCCAATGGCCGCCCAAAGGCGGTGAAGTGGTGAAGGCTGCCGGTGCCCACGAACTTGGTGCCGTGACCGCCACGCTGAAGCGCTGATTCAACACGATCCTGATCACACAGGGACCTGATTTGCACAGGGAGAAGACTATGTTTCGCAAGACTGCCGCTGTCGCCGTGCTTCTGGCCGGCCTGCTCGCCACCCCCGCTTCCGCCCATCGCCAATGGCTGCACCCGTCTGCCACCGTGTTGTCGGGCGATAAGGCCTGGGTGACGGTGGATGCTGCTGTTTCCAATGACCTTTTCTATTTCGAGCACATGCCGATGCGTCTCGACAGCATCAAGGTCTGGCAGCCTGACGGCAGCGAAGGGAAAATCCAGAACGGCTCCACCGGCCGTTATCGCAGTGTGTTCGATGTTGAGCTGAACAGCCAGGGGACGTGGAAGATCGGCAGCTCGATGGCCGGCATCATGGGCAGCTACAAGCAGAATGGTGAGGAAAAGCGCCTGCCTCGCGGAGCTTCGGCCGCCGATCTCGCCAAGCTGGTTCCGGCCGATGCCACGGACGTGCGGATCAGCGAGGTCAGCAACCGCAACGAGACTTTCGTGACTGTCGGTGCCCCAACCACCACCGTGTTGAAGCCGACCGGCAAGGGTCTGGAAGTGGAATGGCTGACCCATCCGAATGACCTTGTGGTGGGCGAAACCGCAAAGCTGCGCTTCCTGGCGGATGGGAAGCCGGCCGCAGGCATTGACGTGGAAGTGGTGCCGGGCGGCGTGCGTTATCGCGACAAGTTGAATGACCGCACGCTGAAGACCGACGCCAACGGCGTGCTGACGCTCGATTTCCCCGCAGCCGGTATGGTGTGGCTGGAAGCGCAGCTTCAGGACAACAATGCGAGCGTCCCGGGCGCAACCCAGCGTCGGCTGGGCTATATCACCACGCTGGAAGTGCTCGCCCCCTGACGCTTCGGTTCGAACCCCGGGTCGCCATACCCGGCGATCTGTCTGCGGCCCTGTTCCGGGGGCGGGATGCGTCCGCCCCCGTGCGCCGTTTTGCGGGCGAAACCATGGGCACCGGCTGGTCTCTGGCCATCGCCGGCGGGCCACGGGATGCGCGGGCACGGGTGGAAGCCGTGCTGGCGGAGGTGGTCGCGGAATCCAGCCTGTGGGTGGAAAATTCCGAGATCTCCCGCTTCAACCACGCGTCTGCAGGGACGGCCGTGCTTTTGTCCGCAGGGTTCCGACAGGTGGTCGAGGCCGCGCTCGCCATCGGCGAGGCGAGCGATGGCGCCTTCGATCCGGGCCTTGCCGCCTTCTCCGACCGATGGGGTTTCGGGCCGGGCGGTGCACCCGATGGCGCGCGCGCCGGGGCGTGGCGCAGCCTTCGGCTGGACGGCGATCGACTGATCCAGCCCGGCACGGTCGCCCTGGACCTGAACGCGATCGCCAAGGGGCAGGCCGTGGACCGGGTGGCGACTGCGCTGCTGGCGGCGGGCTGTACGCATTTCCTGATCGGGATAGGCGGCGAGTATCGCGGTGAGGGGGTGCGGCTCGACGGACAGCCCTGGTGGGTTGAGATCGAACAGCCCCCCGGTGCGGCCCTGCCGCCGCTGCGCATCGCGCTGGCGGGCCTCAGCATCGCCACCTCCGGCGATTATCGCCGCGCGATCCTGCGCGGCGGCCGCCGTTTCTCTCACAGCCTCGATCCCGCGACCGGCCAGCCGATAGCCGAGGGCGTGGCGTCCGTTGCCGTGCTCGGTCGACACTGCATGATCGCTGATGCCGAGGCCACTGCAATCACCGTGCTGGGCGCGGATCGCGGGTATGAATGGGCTGTGTCACGCGGGCTCGCAGTGCAGATTCTGCTGCGCGAGGGCGGCAGTTTCCGTGAGCGTCTGACCCCTGCGTTGACTGCAATGCTGGGTTGAAAGACGCCATTTCAGATTGCGTCATACTTGTCACGAATCCGCCAAAACTATGGCATTTTCGTAATAATTTCCACTTGTTGGCGACGACAATGTAATGTTGTCATTCCGTCGTTGACACTGAGAATGACTTTCAATAGCCGCCGTCGCCTCGAAAGGGGAATGACAAATGTCCGCTACTGAACGCCAAGCCACCACGCCCGCCTTCCTTGCGCTGGGCTGCGTCGGCTTCATCGCCTCCGCCACCCCCGCGCTCGCCCAGGATGCCGCGAAACCTGAGGCCCAGTCCTCGGGCACGCTTGGCCGGGTGACCGTGACCGACACCGAAGTGCCGGACGACAGTTTCCGCGTGGAGGCGTTGTCCAACCCGCGCTTCACCGAACCGCTGCTGGATACGCCGCGTTCCGTCACCGTGCTGCCGGAATCGCTGCTGCGGCAGACGGCGACCACCAGCCTCGCCGACGCGCTGCGTCTGGTGCCAGGCATCACGCTGGGCGCCGGCGAAGGCGGCAACCCGCAGGGCGACCGCCCCTTCATCCGCGGCTTCGATGCGCAGGGCTCCACCTATATCGACGGCATCCGCAGCGTCGGTGGCCAGTCGCGCGAGATCTTCGCGATCGAGTCGGTGGAAGTCGTGAAGGGCAGCGATTCCGCGATCGGCGGGCGCGGCGGCGCCGGCGGCAGCATCAATCTTGTGTCCAAGCGCCCGCATCTGGGCACCGACGCGCGGGTTGAAGGCAGCTATGGCAGCGCCGACTACAAGCGCATCACCGCCGACGTGAACTACCAGATCAATGACATCGCAGCGGTGCGCCTGAACGCCATGTGGCACGATCAGGATGTCGCGGGGCGCGATGCGATCAACAACAGCCGCTGGGGTGTCTCGCCCTCGATCGCGCTGGGTCTTGGCACGCCCACGCAGGCCTCGCTCTCCTGGTATCACCTGCAGAGCGACGACCTGCCCGACGCCGGCATCCCGTTCGAGCGCACCCAGGCGCAGGCGGTTGCCACCGGCAATCTCAGCATCGGCCCGGCCATCGAGGTGAACGGCCAGCGCGTGCCGCGCGGCGCCTTCTACGGCTTGATCGACCGCGATTTCCGCAAGACCAATGTGGATGAGCTGCACCTGCGCTTCGCCCACGAGATCACCGATGCGATCACGGCGACGTTCAACGCCAAATATGCCAATGTCCAGCAGGCCTATATCATCAGCCAGCCGGACGACAGCCAGGGCAATGTCGCCAACGGGCTGGTCTGGCGCCGGCACAACAGCCGCTGGTCGGATGTCGACAGCTTCGTGATCCAGCCGGACCTGTCCGGCAGCTTCGAAACCGGCTCCATCACCCACAATTTCTCTGTGGGCGGCGACTACAGCTGGGAAAACTCCAACCGGGGCAGCTATGTCAGCGCGGCCGGCAATGTGGCGCTGAACACCTCACCGCGCTGCACGGCGGCCGGGATCGCCCTGTACAACTGTACCAGCCTGTTCAACCCGAACCCGTCCGACCCCTGGGTGAACCTGATCAACAATGTGCCGAGCGATATCGTGCGCAGCCCCATTTCGGGCAAGAACACCGCCACCACCTGGTCGCTGTTCGCGTTCGATACGGTTCACTTTAACGACAAGCTGCAGCTGAACCTGGGCGGCCGCTACGACAATTACCGCCAGCGGGCGATCACGGCGTCGTCCGTGACGGGTGTGCCCACCGCCGACCTGTTCCTGAAGGACAGCTTCTTCAGCTATCAGGTGGGTCTCGTCTACAAGCCGCTGCCCAACGGCAGCATCTACATCTCGCACGGCACCTCGGTGACGCCGCCGGGCAGCTTCGTGGGTGAAGGTTCGGAAGGCAACACCATCGGCACGTCGGCGCTTATCACGCTGGACGACCTGAAGCCCGAAAAGACCAAATCCTATGAAGTGGGCACCAAATGGGACCTGATGGACGGCGCGCTGTCTCTGGCGGCTGCCGTGTTCCGCACGGAAACCCGCAATGCCCGCACCACCAACGCCAACGGCCTGCTGGAATATGTCGGCCATCGTCGGGTGCAGGGTGTGGAACTGTCGGCCACCGGCCGCCCCTTCCCGTTCTGGAACCTGTTCGCGGGCTATACGCTGATGGATTCCGAACTGGTGAGTGCGGGCGACAACGCCACGGCCGCCACGCTGGTCAGCGTGGGCAAGCCCTTCACCAACACCCCGCGTAACAGCTTCACCGCGCAGACGGACTTCACCTTCGCCGAGCGCTACACGCTGGGCGGCGGCGTGATCCACAACAGCCGGCAATATGGCAGCTTCGGCGCCAACGACGTCAGCCGCTCCATCGATCCTTACTGGCGGGTGGATGCCAATGCGTCGGCGAAGATCACCGACAATATCGAAGTCCGCGTCAACGCGCTCAACCTGCTGAACAAGCGCTATTATGACCGCACCTACACCACCCACTTCGTGAACCAGGCGGCCGGCCGCACGGTGATCGGAACCCTCTCTCTCACCTATTGAGGGGCATGGCGGGGCTCCCGCGCGGCATAGGCTGCCTGGGAGCCCTGCAATTGCCTCTCAATCCCACCGTTGGTAGGGTTGCAGCACGAAACGATGGCGACCAACGCTCTTTCAGCCCATGGGGCAGAAGCTGTGGCCCAGCGCCGGATGCTTGCGCCTGTGCAGGATGCGCCGCCCGCGCGAGAGCCGGAAGCCGCCGCCAAGCCCTCCATTCAGGCTGAACCCCGTCTCAGCTTCAACGGCTGGGTCGCGCTGACGGTTGTTGCGCTGCACGTCGCGGTGTTCGCGCTGTTCCTTCTGCAGCGCCATGTCTTCAACAAGCCGCAGCCGCCCGTGGCGATGGAATTGCTCTCCATCCCGCCCGCGCCGCCGCCGCCCGCCGACATGCCGGAAGTGGTGGTGGAAACCCCGCCCGTCGTCATTCCGCCGCCGCTGATCCAGATCGAGAACCGGCCGCCGACCATCACCGCCGTGGTGATGGAGAACCCGCCCCCCCCGCCACCCGTGCAGACCCCCGCCGTCGTGGCCGAAGGTCCGCCGGCACCGGTTCCGGCGCGCGCGCCTGCGGCCATTTCCGGCGGTGATCTGTCCGCCAGCATGATCGAGGCGATCCCGCCGCGATATCCCTATGAATCGCGCCGCCTGAAAGAGCAGGGCACTGTCGTGCTGGATGTGCTGCTGGGCACGGACGGCCGGGTCAGCAGCATCGGCATCCGCACCTCCAGCGGCCACCACCGGCTGGACAAGGCCGCTCTGGAGGCTGTCCGGCGCTGGCGCTGGTCTCCCACGATCCGCGAGGGACAGCCTGTTCCCGTACGTGGTCTGGTGGAAATCCCCTTCACCCTCACGCACTGAGGCGCCAGATGCTGATCGCCATTCCCGACGTGCTGTCGGCCGACGAAGTCGCCCACTTCCGGGCCGTGATGGCGGCTGCCGAATGGGTGGACGGCAGTGTTACCTCCGGCGCGCAAGCCTCTATCGCGAAGGTGAACCTGCAACTGCCGGAAGAGGGCGATGCCGCCCGGGAGTTGTCGCAGCGTGTGCTGGCGGCGCTGGGCCGCAGCCCCGCCTTCATCGCGGCGGCGCTTCCCGCCAAGGTCTATCCGCCGCTGTTCAACCGCTATCGCACCGGAGAGACCTTCGGCACCCATGTCGACAACGCCGTGCGCGCCAAACCCGGAACGGATTTCCGCATCCGGACCGATCTCTCCGCCACGCTGTTCCTGGCTGGTCCGGACGAATATGACGGCGGCGAACTCACCATCGAAGGCCAGTTCGGCGAGCAGAAGGTGAAGCTGCCGGCCGGGCATATGGTGCTCTACCCCTCGTCCAGCCTGCACCGTGTCACGCCCGTCACGCGCGGGGAGCGCATCGCATCCTTCTTCTGGATCCAGTCCATGGTCCGCGACGACGCCGCGCGTCGCTCGCTCTATGAACTGGATGTCTCGATTCAGAAGCTGGCCGGGCGCCTTGGTCTGGGAGATTCAGAGGTCGTTGCGTTGACAGGAATCTACCACAATCTGCTGCGGCGCTGGGCCGAGGTTTAGACCCGATAACGGGCAACTGACAGCGCCCTTCGCCATGACTGCGATGAGAAACCGCTTGATCCCGGCCATGCGCTGTGATTCCAGCGCATCGGCCAACCGGCGCCACTGCCTTTTCCGGGGTTAGCCCCAATTACCAACGGAGCGGACCCACGCCTTGCCTTCCCGCGACATGATCAGGCGGACGAGGCGCGTGGTGGTCTCCATGGCCGTTGCGGTTTGCGCCAACCCTGTGCTTGCAGGCGAAACTGCGCCTGCCGAAGCCGATATTCTGGTCACTGCCCAGCGCCGGGAGCAGGACATCCAGGATGTGCCGATTTCCATGACGGCACTGGACAGCGGGCGGCTCGCGGATCAGGCCATGCTGAATCTGGACCGGCTGGGGGCCAATGTGCCCAACCTGCATCTGTCGCGGAATTTCGGCACCTCCTCCGGCGCATTGCTGTTCATGCGCGGGGTGGGGGAGGGCGATTCCATCTTCACCAATGATCCGCCGGTCGGAATCTATGTGGATGACGTGATTTTCCCGCGCGCCACGGGATCGCTGTTTGACCTTATCGACATCGAGCGGATCGAGGTGCTGCGCGGGCCGCAGGGCACGCTCTATGGCCGCAACACCAGCGGCGGCGCGGTCCGGCTGGTCACGAAGCGCCCGGATTTCGGTGCTGTGGGCGGAATCGCGGATGTAACGCTGGGCAGCCATGGCCGCATCGATGCCCGGGCCAGCCTGAATCTGCCGCTGGCGTCCAACCTGGCCCTGCGAACCTCCGCCATCACCCGCAATCAGCGCGGATGGGGCGTGAACCTGACCAACGGGGATCGGGTGAACACGCAGAATGTGAAGGGCGGGCGCATTTCCCTGTTGTGGGAACCAGATTCGCGCCTGACCCTGTTCGCTACGGCAGACATCATGATTGACCGCTCGGGGCCCCGTTTTCCGCAATCCTTCGTCACCGATCCTGAGGCGCCCGGCCGCTATACCAATCGCTTCACCCGCCGAAACGGCAGCATCCACAATTTCCTCTCGGCGGATACCGATCCGCTGAACCGGACGGACAGCGGCGGTGCCTCTCTGCGGCTGGATTACCGGCTGGGGGATATCACCCTCTCGTCCATCAGCGGCTATCGCGCGCTCACGTCGCGCATCGGCTTTGATCAGACCGCGAACCCACCGGGCGTCGGTGCCAATGTAATCCTGCTGCAGGATCAGGATCAGCACAGCTTCAGTCAGGAACTGCAACTGACGGGCAGCCTGTTCGATGGCCGCGTGAACCTTGTCTCAGGTCTCTATTATCTCAACGAGCGCAATGACCAGCTGACGGCGGTAAGTTTCGCCACCCCAACCGGCACGCCCGACGCACGGTTCCGCAACGATGATTTCTTCAATGCGCCGTCGCGCGGCAGCGGAACCAGCGGCAACTGGTCCCCCTATCGGCCCCGTCTCGCGACTGACAGCCTCTCCGGCTATGCCTCCCTGACGGTGCAGGCGGGGCCGCGTGCCACGCTGACCTCGGGCCTGCGCTATACCAGCGAGCGCAAGCGCTATGATGTCAGCTTCCTCTCCGCGCCTGACACAATTCTGATCCTGCCGGACGGCAGCCGGGCCGAGCGCCGTATCTCCGACCGCTGGACCGATCTCTCGCCCCGCTTTGCCGCCGACTATAGTGTGGGGGGGGATGACTGGTCGGCGATGGGCTATGTATCGGCCTCCAAGGGCTTCCGCAGCGGCAGCTTCGATGGCCGCGCCCGCAACATCGATTTCGTGCTGCACCGCCAGCAGCCGATCGCGCCGGAAACGCTCTGGTCCTATGAAGCCGGGGTCAAATCGGATTGGCTGGACAAGCGCCTACAACTAAACATCAACTATTTCATCAACAATTACAATAATATTGCTTTCTCCGCCTCCCGCGTGGGGGTCGGGCCGCCGGATATCTTCCGGCAGAATGTCGGCGACGCCCGCATCCAGGGGCTTGAAGCCGAACTGAACGCGGAGCCGCTGCCGGATCTGAACATCGGCGGCTGGATCGCAACCCTCAGCGACCGTTTCACCCGGCTGAAATCCAGCCCCGGCTGCACTGCCTATGTGGCCGACGAACGCGATCTCGATCTGCGCTTCACGCCCTCGTTCAGCTATCAGGCGCGCGCCAGCTATGAACGCGGCATTGGCCCGGGGCGGCTGCGCATCGGCGGGGATTACAGCGCGGCCTCGGCCTACAATATTGCGCTGTGCAACGAGCCACAGCATTTCGTGCCCGATTCCGGGATCGCCAATGCGCAGTTGCGCTACGAAATCTCCGCATGGGCTTTCACCCTGTCCGCCACCAACCTGTTCGATATGCGCCACAACAGCGGCAGCGTGGGCAGCATCGGCTATCCCAATGAGCCCCGGCAGATTCAGGTGCAAGGACAGCTGCGGTTCTAGCGTGACTTTTCGAAGGGGCGTTACCCCTTTCATTCCGGCTCGCCGGAGACAACCTTACTTGCCGAAAAACGCCCGCACCCGCGCCTGGGCGGCCACGTCCATACGCAGCCCCATCTTGGTCCTGCGCCATAGCGCATCTTCGGCCGTCGTGGCCCATTCGCGATCGCGCAACTGGGCCAGTTCCGCTTCGAACAGACCGCCCAGATTTTCGCCGAGCCCGGCTTCAAGCATGGTGTCCGTGTCGGTGCCCCACAGATGGGCCATGCGGGTGACGATGGCGGGGTCGTAAAGGTTATGCCGCATCTTCAGCCGGGCGAGCCACAGGTCGAAGTCGGCGCGGGCGGTGCCGCCCTGGCGCGGAACATCGCCGCCGGGAAGCGGGGCATCATGGGTCCAGCGCTTGGTTTGCGGGAACAAATGCTTCAGCACCGCTTCAGCGAGCAGGCGATAGGTGGTGATCTTGCCGCCGATCACCGTCATCGCGGCGGCGTCTGCGTGCGGCAACAGCTTCCAGTCGCGCGTGGTTTCGCGGGCCGACTTCCCATCTTCCAGCACCAGCGGGCGGATACCTGAGAAGCGGTAAATAATATCGCTTTCGGCCAGTGGCTTGGCGAGGCTTCGGTTCACTGCGCCCAGCAGATAGGCTTCTTCGTCAGCGGTGATGCGCGGGCCATCCGGGCTGTCGACAGGGGTCTCTGTGGTGCCGATCAGGCTGTACTCGCCTTCCCACGGAATCACGAAAATGATGCGTCCGTCCGGCTGCTGCAGCATCCAGGCGTCTGCGGTGCGGTTCACCTTCCGGGTGACGATATGGCTGCCCTGCACCAGAGACAGCATGGGTGCATCGGGCAGGCCCATCAGATCGTTAGCCACACGGCCTGCCCAAGGCCCGGCGCAGTTCACCAGCTGCCGTGTGGCATGGCGGCGGCCCGAGGCGGTCGTCACCTCCCAGCCGAAATCGGTGCGGCGGGCGGCGACGGCCGCATCGCGGGGGAAAATGCCTGCACCCCGATTGGCGGCGTCGCGCGCGTTCAAGATCACCAGTCGACTGTCGTCGACCCAGCCGTCCCAGTATCGGAAGGCGCGCTTCAGATGGCGGTCGAACGCGGGCCCCGCGGCATCGTTGCGCAACTCGACTGACGAGGAGCCCGGTACCTCGCGGCGGCGGGCGAGGTGATCATAGAGGAACAGTCCGGCGCGGATCATCCAGCCCGGCCTCAGATGTGGCTCCTGCGGCAGCAGGAAGGGCATGGGGCGGCTGATGTGCGGGGCGTTGCGCAGGATCACCTCGCGCTCGGCCAGCGCCTTGCGGACGAGGCCGAACTCGTAAAATTCCAGATAGCGCAGGCCTCCGTGGATCAGCTTGGAGGAGGCGGATGAAGTGGCGCCGCCCAGGTCATTCGCTTCCAGCAGCGCGACGGACAGCCCGCGTCCGGCGGCATCGCGGGCAAGCCCCGCGCCGTTGATGCCGCCACCGATGATCAGAAGGTCCAGGATGTCACTGTCGGCCATTGTGCGATCTGCGTAGCGGAGCGGGGATAGATTCGGGAAGAGCATGGTGGACAGCGGCGGCGGAATTGGCGCAGCATGGCCACAGGGGGGAAAGGCACAATGGCTGTGGCGCGGAACGATCCCTATTCGGGTTTCAATTTTCTGGTGGAGATCGATGGTCTCGTCGATGCCGGATTCAGCGAGATTTCGGGCCTTGGCCACGAGATTGCGGTGATCGAATATCGCGAGGGCAGCGACAGACGCAATGCCGCGCGCAAGCTGCCGGGGCTGCACAAGGTGAGCGACCTGACGCTGAAACGCGGGCTGGCCGGCAGCCTGTCCATGTTCCGGTGGCTGAAGGCGGTTCGCGACGGCCAAGTGGAACGGCGACAGGTTGCGGTAATCCTGATGGACGAGATGGGGCAGCCGGTCATGCGCTGGCAGCTGCAGAATGCCTGGCCGTGCAAGCTGACCCATGGGCCGCTCTCTGCAGCAGGCGACATCGTCGCCATCGAGGAGATGGTGCTTGCCGTCGAGACGATCGAATTCGAGTAGCGGGCGCAGCCCGGCGCTCGCGTCCTGCTTCGCGCTGGATTGGGGCGGCCCTGACGGCTCAACCGGCTTCCTGCGCGTGGAGCCGGGGCCGCTGACAGGTGGTGCGGGTGAACTGCGGCTGACCCGCGCGGTGGATGGCCGGCGAGACCTGATGGAGTGGCTGGCGGATGGCAAAGCCCCCCGCACGCTGCGTCTTTCGGTTGCCGATGGTGGCGGACAGACCGTCGCGGTTTATCGATTTGAGGGGGCAAGGCCGGTTTCCCTTCAGATTTCCCCGCTCGATGCCTTGGCAGACGATGTGCTGACGGAAACGCTTCTTGTGAGTTTTGAGCGCGTCCAGATGGAGATTTGAGTCGCTGCCACAAGCGGGAGGCGCTAGGGCGCCGCACACTGCGCTAATTTCAGCGTCTGACACCTGAGAAAGCCAAGACACGATGGCAACCGACGTGATCATCCCGGACGATCTGTGGGAAGAGGATAGCGAAACCGGGTCCACCCTGTTGTGGCTGTACGACAATGGCACGCAGGTGGTGGCCGGGCAGGTGATCGCGGAGGTGCTGGTGGAAAAAGTGACGCTGGAGCTGGAAGCCCCGTCCTCCGGCACGCTCAGAATTCGGGTGGAACCCGAAAGCGTGGTGAACCGCGGCGACGTGGTCGCCGTGATCGAGTGACATCTTTGGCTGCCTGACCCTTCGCCGTCAGGCAAGCGTCCCCACCGATCTGCATTTCCGCTCTGCGGTAAAATGCGCTATCCTGAGCCGAGGGAGGGACCAAATATGACTGTCACTTCGCCTGCGGGCCGTGTGCCGCTTCACCTGTGGATCGTGTCTGTGCTTGCGCTGGTGTGGAACGGGTTCGGCGCGTTCGATTATACGATGTCGAAGCTGCGGGGCGCCGAGTATTTCCGGGAAATGGGGATGACCGACGCGCAGATCGCCTATGCGCAAAGCTATCCGATGTGGATGAACCTTGTGTGGGCGGTGGGCGTGTGGGGCGGGCTGCTGGGGGCGGTGCTGCTGTTGCTGCGCCGGCGGGCAGCGGCGCCGGTATTCCTGATCTCTCTGGGGGCGTTCCTGATCAGCCTTGTCTACACCTATTTCCTCTCCAACGGACGAGAGGTGATGGGCAGCGGGGCCTATATGCAGCTCGTGGTGCTGGTGGGGTGCCTGTTCTTCGCCTGGTATTCGAATGCCATGGCAAGAAAGGGAGTGTTGAAATAGCGCCCCGCGCCGCATGATCTGCCCGAGGCCGCAAAGGCCCGGGGAGGATTGCACATGCGGTTGACGGGGAAATCCGCGCTGGTGACCGGCGCGGGAAGCGGAATCGGGCGGGCGACGGCCATTGCGCTGGCGCGCGAAGGCGCGGCGGTGCTGCTGACGGACATCGATGAAGTCGGCGGGCAGGAAACGCTGGCGTGGATCGACAAGGATGGGGGCAAGGCCGCCTTCCTGCGGCAGGATGTGTCTCAGGAAGCCGAGTGGGAGCAGGCGGTGGCTGAGGCCGTGCGGCTGCACGGGCATCTGGACACGCTGGTGAACAATGCCGGGATCGGCACGGGGCAGATGATACTGGAGATGAGCCTGGAGGCGTGGAACCGGCAGGTCGCCATCAACCTGACCGGGGTGTTCCTGGGGGTGAAGCATACGGTGCCCGCAATCCGGGCGCATGGGAAGGGCGGGTCGCTGATCCATATCTCGTCCGTCGCGGGGCTGGAGGGATCGGCGGGGCTGGCCGGCTATTGCGCGACCAAGGGCGGCGTGCGGCTGTTTTCCAAGGCGGCAGCCAAGGAGTTCGCAGCCGACCGTATCCGCAGCAACAGCGTGCATCCTGGCATCATCGACACGCCGATCTGGAGCAAGATCGACGAAGGCGGGCTTTCCGAAACGATGGACGCGCTGGGCGCGGCGCCGGGCGCCAACAGCCCGCCGGTGGACGCCATCGCGCTGATCAACACCCCCCTGCAACGGGCCGGGCAGCCGGAGGAGATTGCGGCGGGCATCGTGTTCCTCGCCTCTGATGACTCGGCGTTCATCACCGGATCGGAACTGGTGATCGACGGGGGGTGGACGGCCTGAGTTTTGGGGTGGGGGTGAGGGTTTCGAAGGGGCGCTGCCCCTTCACCCCTGCAGAGGCGTGACGCCCCTGCGTCCCAATTTACCAGATTGGTTGTTCCACGTGGAACATTGCCCTACACTTTGAAATCAAGAGGTTGGATGTAGGACGTGTAGGATTTGTAGGAAGTGTCCCACAGATTTTCGATGGCTTACGCGATTTTTTTGTCAGTCTGTGTTCGACATATGATGGCCAATAGTGGTCATCTCTTAATTCGGTCCTCCTGTTTCAGCTTACGCCTTCGCTTTACCGCAGCTTCCTTTCTTCCAGCCCATAAGGGGTCAATAATCGTCGCTTCGCTAAGCTTTCCAATCAGAGTGGACAGCAATTTCATTTTTTTAGCGGTGGAATCTGTGGCGGTTTCCAGTTGCTCGAGCTCCGCAATTCCTTTGGCGCGGCGGTGGGGGAGTTCTCGTCCGCGTCGGGTCTTGGCAACGCCAGTCAGAACTCGCGGCTGGCCAGCGGAAAATGCCTTTGTCTTATGCGTACGTAGACCGTAGCGAGAAACAATCTTTCGTACAGCTTGCTGGCAACGTCGATTAGCGAACAGTCCTGTGATAGAAATATCATCTACATAAAGGGTGAATTTACAGTTATGCTGCCGTGAAAGCGCTTCGATCTCGTCAAACATAGGCTTGTAGACCCAAAATGACAGGATAGTGCTGGCATTCCCACCAGTTGGAAGGTGGCCGCCATAAGTGAGGAGTTGCTTTGCTCGAGCGGCGACATCCGGCGGATATTCAAGCACATCCTCAAAGAATCTCTGAACGTGATGAGAATTCGAAGAAGGAAAGAACTTCTTTATATCGAGCTTAACACAGGATTGGTTCGCTTCGTGAGCGTCGGCATTTGTAATGTAGGAGCGGCCTTTCACCCCTGAATGCAGGTAATTGGGTGTTTCGATTTGAGAGAGAAGGCGCGCAAAGCGCTTCTGGATGAGCTTAAGCTGTGGTTTCGGCTCCTCTATGATGCGTCCTGATTTTTGATCGAAACGGACAATATAGTTAGTGTCTCCGGCAACTATTAAACGCTCAAGCGCAGAACGTGATAATAGAAGTACTTCGGCAAGGCGCCGGGGAGATGTTAGCCGAAACAACGCGCTGCCCTTAAGGGCAATGCGCTTATGCTTGCTCATGCTCATCCCGCTCGGCCGTCACGGTCGCAATCCAGTCCAGCATCTTAAGCGTCTTGCCTGCAACGAAGGTTCGGGTCTTTTCAGCAGGGGACGGATTGGCCGCCTGCTCTGCAAAAAACATAAGCGATGACAACGGGATGGAGAATGCATCCGCGTACTTCTCCAGCACCTCCATTGTCACCTTCTTGTCGCCGCGTTCGAGCTCGGTGATGTACGATTTCGAGAGCCCGACGCGATCTGCGGTCTGCGTCTTATTCAGATCATGGAAAACCCGAACTAGTCGCAGCGCCTCGTTGAGCATTGTGCGTCCTTTCTGTGAATGACGCCTAGAAGTGACGGAACAACTCGAGGACGGCGCTGATCAGTTTCACGATAGCCTGCGCCATCATAATCAACGACATCAGGGCAAGGCGGTTCCGCAGAACCTTCTTAAGGCTCCACCGCACTGCTTCCGCAATGCGTCGGATCGCCTGCCGTCCGTACTTCCACAACCCGGCGTCTGGGCTCTTTTTCGGCAAATGAGCCATCATAGTGCTCCCAGACCATCGCCCAGCCGGATTGCCGAGCGATCTGCACCAAGTCCGAGAGCGGATCAGGGTTGCGGTTCAACTCCTAGACGCACACTGCACACAGAAAATTCGAATAGTCGAATAACCGTATACCGGAGCCAACATCGCCTCTCCGACGTCAGCAGGACGACGGAAAGAGATCTGGCAAAGTGATAAAGGCTCTTTGAGCCTTCACTGGCGGCGAACCGCCATGCTTCTAGTGCATCTCCATTACCCAAACGCTGAAAATGCATGTAGGGCAGAAGTTCGCCAGATGCAAGGTCTAGTTCGCAAATGGCGAACAGATAGTTCGGCAGTGCCTCGACGCTTGACGCAAGAGCTGGTTAGCATCTTCCCGCCCATGCCTAGCCCGAAAGCTGCCAAAAAGGCCGGATCTTCTGTCGGGCCCGCGTGGCTGGGAGTGGAATGTCGTGGGTGCAGGGACATCATGTCCCTGCCGGGTGCAGGGCAGGGCCCTGCCTGCCGGAGGCTCTCTTCTACTCTTCGGAGCCTAATTCCACACGCAGGCGTCGAGGCCCTCGTTGGCGACGACGCGGGTACGGCCGGCTATGCGGTTGGCGTAGCGTTTGGTGTAGCGGCCCGGGGAGGCGGCGTCGCGCTTGATGGGTTGGGGGAGGATTGCCGCGAGGCGGGCGGCTTCGACGCGGCTGAGCTTGCTGGCGGGCTTGTTGAAATAATGGATGGAGGCGGCCTGCACACCGTACACGCCGCGGCCGTATTCGGCGATGTTGAGATAGACCTCCATGATCCGGGGCTTGCCCCAGATGAATTCGATGAGGACGGTGAACCAGGCCTCCAGCCCCTTGCGGACCCAGGTGCGGCCTGACCAGAGGAAGGCGTTCTTCGCCGTCTGCTGGCTGATGGTGGAGCCGCCGCGCAGTTTCTTGCCCTGCTTGTTGCGCTCCATGGCCTTTTCGATGGCTTCGATGTCGAAGCCGTTGTGTTCGCAGAAGCGGGAATCCTCGGCGGCGATGACGGCGCGGGGGATGTGGCGCGACATCTCGTTCAGGCCGACCCATTCGCGGTAGACCTTCACGTCGTTGAAGTGATCGCGGATCATCAGGCTGGTGGTGGGCGGGTCGATCCAGCGATAGGCGACGACCCAGACCAGGCTGAGGGTGACGGCCCAGACGAACAGCTTGAGGATGAACTTCAGGACGGAGATCAGCATTCGGGGCACAGACCCTTCTGCGTGGCAATGATGGTGCGGGCGACGATGGCGGCCCAGCGGGCGACGCCTGCGGCATCCGAGATGAGATCCTGCCGGATTTCGAAGCCCAGTGCGGGCAGCCCGATGGCTTCGGCGTGGCGATCGACGGTGTAGTTGAGCACTTGCCCGGAATAGGGTTCGTTGGCGCCGACGGGGCCGCCGAGATCGGGTTCGGCGCGGAGTGCGGCGAGGCCATGTTCGGTGGCGCGATAATCCTGATTCCAGAGCAGGGCGATGGGCCAGGGGCGCGGCGCGGGGGCCGAGACGAGCGCGGGCGTGAAGCTGTGGATGGAGACGAGCAGCGTGGGCGGGCGCTGTTCGATCTGGTGGGCAAGGCCGTCGTGGAAGGCGGTGTGGAGGGCGAGGCGGGCGGCGCGGTCTGTGGGGGAGAGGCCGATGTTGGCGGGGATGGGGATGCCGTCGCTTGTTTCGGGGATGGCGTGTTCCGGATCCCGGTTGCAATCGACGACGAGGCGGGAGGCGGAGGCGAGCCAGGCGCGGCAGGAGAGGGCGGCGGCGACCGTGCGGGTGATGGCTTCGGCGCCGATATCCCAGGCGACATGCTGGGTGAGGGCTTCCGCGGGGACGCCGAGATCGAGGCCGGGGGGGACGGCGTTGGAGGCGTGATCGCAGACGAGGATGACGTTGGCGTCATCGCCTTCGATGAGGCGGGGGGCGAACAGGGGGGCGGTGAAACTGTCTGTCATTGGCCGAAGGCGGGCTTGCGCTTGGCGAGGAAAGCGGAGACGCCCTCGGCGAAATCGGGGCCGGTGAAGGCCTGATCGAACAGCGCCATGCTGGCGGCATCGTCGTCTGCGGTGCCTTCGAGGATGCGCTGGACGACGGCTCGGGTGGATTTCTGGGTGAAGGGGGAGCCGGCGAGCAGTTCGGCGGCGAAGGCCGCGCCTGCGGCTTCCACATCGTCTGCCAGTTCCTCGACGAGGCCGATGCGCCGGGCTTCTTCGGCCGGGATCAGGCGGCCGGTGTAGAGCAGGCGCTTGGCGTGGCCGGGGCCGACGAGATCGACCAGCAGGCGGGTGTCGTGCAGCGGATAGACGAGGCCGAGCTTCGAGGGCGTGATGCCGAAGCGGGCGCGGGGGGAGGCGATGCGGATGTCTGCCGCCAGCGCAAGGCCGCAGCCGCCGCCGACGCAGTCTCCATCGACCAGCGCGATGACGGGGAGGGGGGCGCGGGCGAGTGCGAGCTGGGTGGCGCGGATGCCGGCCTGATTGCGGGCGCGCCATTCGGGGCTGGCCGTTTCGCGGGCGAATTCGCCGATGTCGGCGCCGGCGCAGAAGATGCCGGGGGTGGCGGAGCCGAGCAGGATCAGGCGGACGGCGGGGGTGGCGACGGCCTGCTCGACGAGGCGGGGGAGGGTTTCCCACATGGCCTGATCCATGGCGTTGCGCTTGTCTGCGCGGTTCAGGCGGAGCCGGGCGACCGGGCCATCGATGTGGAGCTGGATATGGGGGGACAGCGGGTGCGTCATGCCGGCACCCTTTTGGCAGCAGGCGGGGGCGGCCTCAAGAGCCGGCGGTGTGGGGCGGGAACAGAAAAGGCGGCGATTCCGCCGGGAGAACACCGGGGGGAATCGCCGCCTTCTGGATGACGGGCCGCAGGGAGGGGGGAGGGAGGCGGCCCGTCGTTGGGAGCTTGTTACTGGACGGTCGCGCTGGCCTGGTTCGTCATCACGACGGCCAGTTCGGTGCCGAGCGACTTGGCGGCCAGGTTGAACTTCTTGGAAGCTTCCGACCGGTTGCGGGCGTCGCACAGGGCTTCACCGAGCGCGATGTTGCGTTCGGCCTTGCGGGCGGCTTCCGGCTCTGCCGAAGCGGCGAGCGTGCGGAGCTTCACCGGGGCGACGGCGCAGGTTTCGGCGTCGGCAGCGAAGGCCGGAACGGCGAAGATGGAGAGGCTGGCAGCGGAAACGGCAGCAGCGACGGTCAGCTTGATGGCACGCATGGCTAGATCCTTCCACAGCTTGCGGCAGTTCCGGGCGAAAGTGCCCCCTGCCGGTGCCGACTGGTTGCCCCGGATCATCCGGAGTTGAACCGAGCGGCACTCAATTCAATGAATTGGGAATTAAAGTTTCACTCAGTTTGCGTCAATCCCAAAATTGAGCGGCACGCAGTTTATTGCAGCAATTTTTGTTGCACTGCAACATGAAATTTTCATCCGATGGTTAATATTACAACGAATCAAGGCGTTTATGACGGCCTATCATTTTTGCCATGCAGCGATGATGAGCGCTGCCCCGCGCTGCGCGCATGGCTCTGCGGCCGGAAATCCGGGGTGACGGCGACGGGATGTGAGCACGACTCGAAAACGGGTGTCGGCGCCGTCGGGGCGCCGGTGAGGGCTTGCCTCAGGCTTCGCCTTCGGTTTCGACCATGGCGGCGGCGAGCGCTTCGCGCGGGCCTTTTCCGCCCCACAGCACGAACTGGAACACTGGATAATAGCGTTCGCATTCGTCGATGGCGGCATCCACCAGCGCATGGGCCTGGGGCATGCTGAGCGCAGCGTCGTCCGGGCCGTCCAGAAGGACGGCATGGCGGAACAGCAGGGCGCCGTCGGCCGACCATTGCTCGAAATGGCCGATCCACAGCTGCTCGTTCACCAGTGCCAGCGTCTCGAACAGATTGGCGCGGGTTTCGGCATCGGTGCGGGATGTGCCGGCGTTGATTCCGGTGAGGGCGATGAACTGGAGAACCCGATCTTCCTCGCGCCAGAGCGCGCGGAGCTCGTAATCCGACCAGCTGCCCTTGACCGTGGTGACGATCTCTTCGTCGCCGTCACGTTCGAAGGCCCAGTTGTGGCTGGAGAAATAATGTTCCAGCGTGTCGATCGGGGGCTGCGGATCGGCGCCCATGTCGAATTGCAGGCTGGTCATGGCATCATCCTCAATCATTCCGGCCCCGGATATATGGCCGCCCCCTCATCCGCACCACCAGATATTGCGCCGCGGCCCCGGCTTGGCAAGCGGGCTTGCCCCGGCAGGCCGGCAAATGATGTGGATAGAGTGGGGTTGTTTCCCGGCTTTTCAGCTGATGTCGATCTTCTGCGGCTTGGCGCGCGGGGTCTTGGCGGGCTGGGCGGCTGTGGGCGCGGAGGAGCGGAGCGATTCGATCTCTGCCTTCAGCGCCTCGATCTCGGCACGGGCTTCGGCTGCCAGTGTCTTCACCGCTTCGAACTCCTCGCGGCTGACCATGTCGATGCCGCCCACCATTTCGCGGAACTTCTCGCGCATGCGGGTTTCAGCCTCGCGGCTGGCACCCGCCATGGTGCCGGCCATCGACGACATCAGCCGGGACAAATCCTCGAAGAAGGGGTTCTGGTTCTGCATGGCGTTGTCTCCATCCGCCGGATGGCGGAAATCCAAGTCCTGCCCGCCAATGGCGGGGCTTCATTGTTCACTGCAACATAAGGGCTTGGCGGCTTTCGCGCCAGATGTCGCTGCGCCGCTGCCGTCACTCGGCAGGTTGGGCGGCGCTTTCCTTCAGGCCCTTTTCCAGTTCCCGGCTGATAGTTTCGGGCGATTTGGTGCGGCGTGCGATGGCAGCATAGATGACCGGAATCACAAACAGCGTCAGCAGAGTGGCGAGGCTGACGCCCCATACGATGACGATGCCGATGGCCTGCCGCGATCCTGCCCCCGCGCCGCTGGCGATCATCAGCGGCACAGCGCCGGCGACCGTTGCGATGGAGGTCATCAGAACCGGGCGCAGCCGGCGGCCGGAGGCCTGGATGATCGCATCCCGGAAGGCGACCCCGTCATCGCGGAGCTGGTTGGCGAATTCCACGATGAGGATGCCGTTCTTGGCGGCGAGCCCCACCAGCATGACGATCCCGACCTGGGAATAGAGGTTGATGGTACCGCCCATGACCCACAGGCCGAACAGCCCGCCGCCCACGGCCAGCGGCACCGTCAGGATGATGACGGCCGGGTGGATGAAGCTTTCGAACTGTGCTGCCAGGATCAGGAAGATCAGTACCACGGTCAGCCCAAGCACGATCCACAGCGACGAGCCGGTCTGACGGAGCTGCTGGCTTTCGCCGCGGTGGCCGATGCTGGTGACCTGAGGTTGCTCCAGCGCGATCGGCTCCAGGAAGTCGAGCGCCTGGCCCAGCGTGGTGCCGGGCGCGAGGCTGCCCTGGATTGTGATGGCGCGCTGCTTGTTGAAGCGCCCGAGTTCGCCTGCCTGCGCCGCTTCGCGAAGCTTTACCACGCTGGACAGCGGGATCAGATCGCCCGTCGTCGTGGAGCGGACATAGATGTTGGTGAGATTGTCGGGCGTGGCGCGGTCGGCATCCTCGGCCTGCAGCACCACGAAATACTCTTCGCCCCGGTCGATGAAGGTCGTGACGCGGCGGCTGCCCATCATCGTTTCCAGCGTGGCGCCGATGTCGGCGATCTGCACGCCCAGATCCCCCGCGCGGGTGGTATCGATGTCGACGATCAGCTGCGGCACCGTTTCCCGATAGTCGCTGTCGAGATCGACGATGCCGGGGTTGGTGGCTGCCGCCAGAATGATGGCATCGCGAGCCTTGGCAAGATCCTCGAAGGTGTTGCCGGCGATCACGAGCTGGATTGGACGGCCCCGGCCCCGGCTGAGGCTGTTGCCGGTGGATGTGTTGCCGCGCACCTGCGGATCCTGCCCGATGACCGCCTGAACCTGCTCCATCACGTCGCGGGTGCTCTCAGTCCGCTCTTCCCAGGGCACAAGGAAGACTGTCATGCCGCCGTTGGAAAAGCTCTCGGTCGCGCCGAAGCTGCCGGGCGCGCGGACCAGCATGCGTCGCACGGGCTGGCCGTTGCCGACCATCGGCAGCAGTTCCGTCTGCAGCCGTTCCATATAGGTCACCATGCGGTCGTAGCCGGTGCCCTCGGCGGCCTGCACCGAGACCTGGAAGTTGCCGGTATCTTCTTCCGGTGCGAGCTCTGACGGCAGTGTCGAGCCCAGCGCGAGGCAGATCGCCACGAACCCGGCGGAAATGCCACCCACCAGCCAGATGCGTTCCAGAATCCGGTCGAGCACACGGACATAGGCGCCTTGCAGTCGTTCGAACTGGTGATCGAACCATTTCGTGAAGCGGCTCGGCTCATGCTCTTTCTTGAGCAGCTTTGAGCAGAGCATCGGCGTGAGCGAGAGCGCGACGAAGCCGGAGAAGGCGATGGCGCCGATCATCGCACCGGCGAGTTCGCGGAACAGCAGGCCGGTGTTGCCTGCGATGAAGTAGAGCGGCACGAACACGGCGCAGACAACCACGGTGGTCGCGACGACCGCGAAGCCCACCTGCCGCGCGCCCTGATAGGCCGCGACCAGCGGGGGTTCGCCCTTCTCGATGCGGTAATAGATATTCTCCAGCACCACGATGGCGTCGTCGACGACGATGCCGATCGCCAGCACGAAGGCGAGCAGGGTGAGGAGGTTGAGCGAGTAATCCAGCACATAGAGCACCGCGAAGGTGGCGATGAGGCAGATCGGCACCGTAACAGCCGGAATCAGCGTGGCCCTGAGCGAACCCAGGAAGATGAAAATCACGACGATCACGAGCACCGCGGCTTCGAGCAGCGTCATCCAGACATTGCCGATGGCGCGTTCGATAAACAGTGAACTGTCGAAGCTGACGGCGAGTTCCATGCCTTCGGGGAGCGTCTTGCGCACCTCTTCCAGCTGGGCTTTCACATCCTCTGCCACCTGCAGGGTGTTCGCGCCGGACTGTCGGACGATGCCGAGGCCGATGGCCTGCTCGCCGTTGGAGCGGAAGAAATTGTAGCGGTTCTCGGGTTCCAGCACGACACGGGCGACATCGCCCAGCCGGACCAGATAGCCGTCCGGGCCGCGCCCCACGATCAGCCGTTCGAACTCTGCCGCGGAGGAGAATTGCCGCGTGACGCGGACGGTGAGGTTAGCGTTGGGCCCCTCGATCCGGCCGGCGGGCAGTTCCACATTCTGTCGGCGCAGCGCGGCTTCGATATCCGAGGTGGTGAGGCCATAGGCGACGAGCTGCGAGCGTGAGAGCCAGATCCGCATCGCCTGCCGGGCTTCGCCGCCGATCTGAACGCGGCTGACGCCGTTGACCGAGGCAAAACGGTCCACCAGGACCCGATCCGCATAGTCGGTGAGTTGCATCGGCGTCCAGTTGGGCTGGATCACGTTCAGCCAGAGGATGGGCTGGGCATCGACATCGACCTTGCTGATCTGCGGCGGATCGGCTTCGTCAGGCAGCAGGTTGGCGACACCCGACACCCGGTCGCGCACGTCATTGGCGGCATCGTCGATATTGCGCGAGGCGGAGAATTCGATGGTGATGTCGGAGCGGCCGTCGCGTGAGCGGGAGGTGATGCTGTCGATTCCCTCGATGCCCGAGATGCGGTCTTCGATGATCTGGGTGATGCGGTTTTCGATCACCTGTGCATTGGCGCCGCGATAGACGGTGTCGATGGAGACGATGGGCGGCTCGATCGCCGGAAGGTCGCGCACCGACAGCCGGTTGAACGAGACGATGCCGATCAGGATGAGAAGCATCGACAGCACCGCCGCGAACACCGGCCTGCGGACGGAGATGTCGGAGAGGATCATGCCGGTGTTGCCTTCGCAGGTGCGGATTGAGCGGGCCCGGATTGCCCGGCGGCAGGTTGTTGCGCCGGCCGAGCGTCCGCGCTGCGCTCGACCGGGGAGATCGGCCCGGGGCCGCGCAGCTTCACCGTGCCTTCCGATACGATTCGGTCGCCCTCGCTGAGGCCCGAGAGAATCTCCACACGGCCGTCGCGGCGGGTGCCGGCCTTCACCTGGACGCGGGCGGCATTGTTCTTTTCATCGACCTGCCAGACATAGACGGTGCTGCCTTCGCCGATGATTCCCAGTTCGGGCACTGTCAGCGCGTTGCGGGGAGCGGATTTGATATCCACCGTCATCAGCATGCCGGGGCGCAGCCGGAGATCCGGGTTGGGCAGGATGGCGCGCGCCGTGGCGGCGCGGGTGACGGGATCGACGACAGGGTCGATGGACGCGATGCGGCCATGGAATTCCTCGCCCGGGAAGGCGGCCGCGCGGGCGGAGATTTCCAGCCCAGGCTTCAGCGCCGGCAGGAAGGTTTCCGGCACGGTGAAATCAAGCTTGATGCGGCTGTGATCCACGATGGTGGCAACCGTGGTGCCGGCGCTGACAACAGTGCCGGCCGAAATGCGGCGCAGCGACAGATAGCCAGGGAACGGCGCGCGGATCACCCTGTCGGATATCTGCGAGGTGGCGTTCTGCGACTGCGCGCGGGCGATGTCCACAGCCGCCTGCTGCTCGTCGATGCGGGCCTTGGTGGCAAAGCCCTGGCCCTGCAGCTGCTTCAGCCGGGCCAGCTGCAGTTCCGCCTCGCGTTGGCGGGCCTGGCTTTCGTTGAGGTTGGCGCCCTGCTGGGAGCGGACCAGCTCGGCAATGACCGCGCCACGGGGCACGAACTGGCCGTCGGCATAGTTGATCCGTTCGATCCGCTCGGTCACGGTGGAGTTGAGGTCGGCCTGTTCGTTGGCGAGCGCAGTGCCGACCGCCTCGATCGAGTCGACAATCGGCGTGACGGCTACGGATTCGACAATGACGGACGGAGGGCCACCGGGGCCCGGCCCCGTAGGGGCGCCTGCTTTTTCGCCTTTCGCATTGTCTTTCCCGGTGATGGAATCGACGAGCGAGCAGCCTGACAGCAGAAAGGCCGCAACGGACAGCAGCGTAAGCGGGGCATTGCGGATCAAGGCGCGAGGCTCCTGGGAACTGGGGCGGTATGCGGTGGAATGCTCAATCGCGGTTGCAGATGGATGCAGGATGAACGCGTTGCAATAAATTATGGAGCGACCGAAAAGAATTCCGTTGCCATGCGCCGCATCCCGGAAAATATGCGGCAGAGTGGCGAATGAAACCTCGACCTTTGACCGACGGGGTCGCATCCATTATTTCTGACCCCATATAGGCTGCGGCAGCGGTGCCGTGAAGCCTTGCGCCGGGCCGGTGCGGAGCAAGATCAGTGCCGGGCCGGTGCGGAGCAAGAATCGGCAGCGTTCGCCGTCATACTATCTGGGCAGGACATTCGATCTGGGCATGAGCAGGTTCAGCAGCGACAGCTTTACGGGCGACGGCCCTTTTTGTGCCGATGAGGGCGGTGCTGGCGACGACGGGCCGGGGACCGGAACCGGTGTCGTCACCCGGACGCGCACGGAAACGCAGAAGCCGTCCTTGTACAAGGTGTTGATGCTGAATGACGATTACACGCCCATGGAATTCGTGGTGCATGTGCTTCAGCGCTTCTTCAAGATGAGCATCGAGGATGCGACGCGGGTGATGCTGCATGTGCATCAGCGCGGCGTGGGGGTGTGCGGCATCTTCACCTATGAAGTGGCCGAGACCAAGGTTTCGCAGGTGATGGACTTCGCCAAGCAGCATCAGCATCCCCTTCAATGCACGTTGGAGAAAGCCTGAGGCCGGGCTTCGGGGATGCTGAGTCTTTGTTTGGCCCCTGCGGGCGCCGCCCGTCCGGGCGGCTTGCTTCCTCGCATTGGCTCGGGCGCGCGGTCGCGCTTGCGGTGGCTTCGCCACCGGGGCTGACTGCCTGAAGGCCTGGCCTGATCCGCCCCCGGCCGCCCGGAGCGAAGCGGAGGAAGCCAAGCGGAGCGCCCGGCGTCTGAGGGACGCGCTTGCCAAAGCGCGCGAATATCTATAACGCCCCCCGCTTCAATCGCGAGATCTAATGCCGACCTGCCCGGCGAACATGGGCTGCCGTGGCTGGTCTTGAACTCGCCCCAATCCTCGCAAGAGGAACGAAAGGAGCCGAAATGCCCAAGCTGAAGACCAAGAGCGGTGTGAAGAAGCGCTTCAAGTTCACCGCGACCGGCAAGATCAAGCATGGTGTGGCCGGCAAGCGCCACCGCCTGATCAGCCACAACGGCAAATATATTCGCCAGAACCGTGGCACCAGCGTGCTGTCCGAAGCCGATACGGCTCGGGTGGTGGCCTGGGCCCCCTATGGCCTGAAGTAAGGAGCGCTAAGCTATGGCACGTGTGAAGAGGGGCGTTACCGCCCGTGCGCGTCACAAGCGCGTTCTTGATCAGGCGAAGGGCTATTATGGCCGCCGCAAGAACACCATCCGCATCGCGCGGCAGGCCGTCGAGAAGGCCGGCCAATACGCCTATCGCGACCGCAAGGTTAAGAAGCGGAGCTTCCGCGCCCTGTGGATCCAGCGCATCAATGCCGCGACCCGCGAGCAAGGCGTGACCTATTCGGCGTTCATGCACGCGCTGTCGAACTCTGGCCTGGAGCTGGACCGCAAGGTTCTGGCTGACCTCGCCATGAACGAGCCGGCGGCGTTCAAGGCCGTGTTTGACCAGGTGATGGCGGGCGCCACGGCCTGATCTCGCGACCTTGCGATAACGCATTGAGGGGCGCGGGAAGGCTTTGGCCTTCCCGCGCCCCTTTCGTTTTGTCGCCCCAGCGGCTAACCCGCCGCCGAATTCGAAGAGCATAGGAACGACCGTTGAGCACCGATGCGCTGCAAAGCGAACTTCTCGCCCGGATCGAGGCTGCCGACACGCTGGATGCGCTGGAAGCCGTGCGTCTGGCCGCCCTTGGCAAGGCCGGGCAGATCACCCAGCTGATGAAGAGCCTGGGCGGCTTGCCGCCGGAGGAGCGGCTGGCAGTTGCGCCCACCTATCAGGCACTGCGCGAGGCGGTTTCGGCTGCGCTGGAGGCGAAGAAGGCTGGTCTCGCCCGCGCCGAGCTGACGGCGCGGCTGGCGGCCGAGCGGATCGACATGTCGCTGCCCGCCGCCCCGGTGCTGACCGGCAGCGTGCACCCCATCAGCCAGGTGATGGACGAGCTGTCGGAGATTTTCGCGGACCTTGGATTCGCGGTGGCCGAAGGGCCGGAGATCGAGACCGACTGGCACAATTTCACGGCGCTCAACATTCCGCCGGAGCATCCGGCGCGGGCGATGCACGACACCTTCTATGCCACGCCTGCCGAGGGCGGGGAGCGGATGGTGCTGCGCACGCACACCTCGCCGGTGCAGATCCGCACGATGCTGGAGCAGAAGCCGCCCATCCGCATCATCGCGCCGGGGCGGGTCTATCGCTCTGACTCGGATGCCACCCACACGCCGATGTTCCATCAGGTGGAGGGGCTGGTGATCGATCGGGGCATCCATATGGGCCATCTGAAATGGACGCTGGAGACCTTCGTGAAGGCCTTCTTCGAAGTGGATGACGTGACGCTGCGGCTGCGGCCCAGCTTCTTCCCCTTCACCGAGCCCAGCGTGGAGGTGGATGTGGGCTGTTCCTGGGAAGGCGGCACGCTGAAGGTGGGCGGCACCTCCAGCTGGCTGGAGATTCTGGGGTCCGGGATGGTGCATCCGCGTGTGATCGCCAATTGCGGGCTGGACCCGAATGAGTGGCAGGGCTTTGCCTTCGGCTGCGGCATCGATCGCCTCGCAATGCTGAAATATGGGATGACGGACTTGCGCGCCTTCTTCGACGCCGACCTCAGGTGGCTGAAGCATTTCGGCTTCGCGTCTCTGGACGTGCCCACCCTTTCGGCAGGAGTGGGCGCATGAAGTTCCCCCTGAGCTGGCTGAAGCGCTACCTCGACACGACCGCCACGGCCGATGAACTGGCGGCCGCGATGACGAGGGCAGGGCTGGAGGTGGAGGATGTCTCCAACCCGGCCGATGCGCTGAAGCCCTTCGTGATCGCGAAGGTGCTGAGCGCCGAGCGCCATCCGCAGGCCGACAAGTTGCAGGTGCTGAGCGTCGACACCGGATCGGGCGACGGCCTGCAGGTGGTGTGCGGTGCGCCCAACGCGCGCGCGGGCCTCGTGGGGGTGTTCGGCCCCCCCGGCGCGCATGTGCCCGGGCTGGACGTGGTGCTGAAGGTGGCCGCGATCCGCGGCGTCGAATCCAACGGCATGATGTGCTCGACCCGCGAGTTGCAGCTGGGCGACGACCATGATGGCATCATCGAGTTGCCGGGCGATGCGCCGGTGGGGCAGGGCTTCGCGGCCTGGGCCGGGCTGGACGATCCGGTGTTCGATGTGGCGATCACGCCGAACCGACAGGATTGCATGGGCGTCTATGGCATTGCGCGCGATCTGGCGGCGGCCGGGCTGGGCGTGCTGAAGGCGCCGGCAGCGCCGGTGCTGGCGGAGAGCGGCCCGGCGCTGGTGTCGGTGCGGACCGACGATGTGGAAGGCTGCCCGGCTTTCTATGCGCGCTCTGTTTCCGGCGTGGCGAACGGGCCTTCGCCGCAATGGTTGCAGGATCTGCTGACCAAGGCCGGGCTGCGGCCGATTTCGGCGCTGGTGGACGTGACCAACTATTTCGCCATCGGCCATGGCCGTCCGCTGCATGTCTATGATGTGGCGAAGCTGCAGGGCGGGCTGGTGGCGCGTCGGGCGCGGTCCGGCGAGGAGCTGGTGGCGCTGAACGGCAAGACCTACACGCTGGCCGACAGCATGACGGTGATCGCGGACGATGCCCCGGAAGGCGGGCATGTGCATGACATCGGCGGGATCATGGGCGGCATGGAATCTGGTGTGTCGGAAGGTACGACCGACGTGCTGATCGAGGCGGCATATTTCGATCCGGCGCGGATCGGGGAAACGGGGCGCGCGCTGGGGCTGACGTCTGACGCGCGGGCGCGGTTCGAGCGCGGGGTGGACCCTGCGTTCGTGGAGCCGGGGCTGGATCTGGCGGCGGCGATGGTGCTGGAGCTGTGCGGCGGCGCGGTTTCCGCGATTGCCAGGGCGGGCGAAGCGCCGGTCGTCGCAAAGACGGTGGCCTTCGATCCGGCGCTGACGCTGGCGCTGGGCGGGCTGGATGTGCCTGCCGCCGAGCAGAAGGCGATTCTGGAGCGGCTGGGCTTCGGTGTTTCGGGCGAGGTGCCCTGGGCCGTGGCGGTGCCGAGCTGGCGGCGCGATGTGGATGGCGCGGCCGATCTGGTCGAGGAAGTCGTGCGGCTGCACGGGCTGGACAAGGTGCAGTCGGTGCCGCTGCCGCGCGTGGAAGGGGTGGCCCTGCCCACCGCCACGCCGGGGCAGAAGCTGGAACGGCGTGTGAAGCGGCTTATGGCCGCGCGCGGGCTGGACGAGGCCATCACCTGGAGCTTCATCGCCGAGGGCGAGGCCGCGAAGTTCGGCGGTTTCCACTGGAAGCTGGACAATCCGCTGTCCGCCGAGCTGGCGGTGATGCGGGTATCGCTGTTGCCGGGGCTGGTTGCGGCTGCCGAGCGCAATCTGGCGCGCGGCGCGGATGGCGTGCGCTTCTTCCAATATGGCCGCCGCTATCTGGCGGACGGCGAACGGCCGACGCTGGCAGTGCTGCTGGCGGGCGAAGCGCGCCCCAAGGGCTGGCAGACGGGCAAGGCGGTGAGCTTCGATGCCTTCGATGTGAAGGCCGAGGTTGTGGCGGTGCTGACCGCTGCCGGGGCGCCGGTGGAGCGGTTGCAGACGGTGCAGCCGGCGAGCGGGCATTATCACCCCGGGCGCTCGGCCAAGCTGGTGCTTGGCAAGGCGGTGCTGGCGGAGTTCGGTGAGCTTCACCCTGATGTGCTGGGCGATCTGCCCGGTGCGGCGGCGGCGGAGATTTATCTGGATGCCGTGCCTGAGCGGCGCGCGAAGCGGGCGCGGCCGGCCTTCAGCCCGCCGGCGTTGCAGCCGGTGAAGCGGGACTTCGCGTTCCTGTTGCCGGAGACGGCGCAGGCCGATGCGCTGGTGCGTGCGGTGAAGGGCGCGGACAAGGCGCTGATCGTGGATGTGCGGTTGTTCGACCGCTTTGTGGGCGCGGGCGTGCCGGAGGGGCAGGTGAGCCTGGCTGTGGCGGTGACGTTGCAGCCGGTGGAGAAGACGCTGACCGATGCCGAGATCGAGGGCGTCAGCAAGGCTGTGGTGGCGGCTGCCGCCAAGGCTGGGGCTGTGCTGCGGGGGTAGGCCGGCCGGCGGCAAAGCCGCCGAGTCCGGCTGGGTTTGAAGGAAGTAAAGAGAAGAAGGTGAGGGGTCCGGCGAAGCCGGACTCGTCGGACACGTAAAAAGGGCGGGGGAGAGACCCCGCCCTTTTTCGTGCCGGCCGGGCTTGCGGCGAGTCTGCGAGTTAGCGCTTTCGCGCTAATCGCAGCCGCCTTCAGCCTACTGATGCTGCTGGATTTGCTCCTGGCTCACCGGAATGATCCGGATTTCCACCCGGCGGTTCTGCGCCCGGCCTTCGGGCGTGTCGTTCGAAGCCACCGGCTGGGTGAAGCCGAAGCCTCGCGGCTGCATGCGGGCGCGCGCCACGCCGAAGCTTTCCAGCGCGCCGGTCACCGATTCCGCCCGCTGCTCCGACAGGCGCTGATTGGCCGCAGCCGAGCCGACATTGTCGGTGTGGCCGAACACGCCGATCACGGTGGACGGATAGGCGTTCAGCACCTTCGCCACCTCTTGAAGCTGGCCGCGCATTTCCGGGCGGACCACATAGGAGTTGAAATCGAAGGTGATGGTGTCAGGGAAAGTCAGCTTGATCTCGTCGCCCTGCCGTTCCACCTGAATCTCGGTGCCGGCCGTCGCCTGGCGCAGTTCGCGTTCCTGCCGGTCCATGTAGGAACCGACACCGCCGCCCGCGATGGAGCCGACGCCGGCGCCGATCAGCGCGCCGGTGTTGCCGCCGATCAGGCCGCCCAGCAGGGCCCCGCCGAGGCCGCCGACGATGGCGCCCTTGCCGCCGCGGTTCAGCGCCCGCTCGCCGGTAACGGGATCGGTGGTGCAGCCCGACACGAGGAGGAGCGCGGCCATGGCCCCGCCGATCATCAGATGCGATTTCTGCTTTCTTGCCGAGACGGCCATGTGGCTTCCTCCTGTTGCGCTGGCTTCTGCGCCCGTTGAAACATGTGCCGTGACAAGCAGCCCATGCCTTGACCGGAACTGAACCTGAATAAACCGGCAAAGTTCCGATGACTATCCTGAACTATTACCCGGCAACCCGTGTTCCGTTCGGCGGATGCCAGAGAAATGGGGATGCTTGAGAAAATCGGCCGTAACCGGCATAACGGCTGCAATCATGAACTTTCCCTGGTCCGATGTCGCGATCATCCTCGCGTTGATTGCGTTGAATGGCTTCTTTGCCGGCGCCGAGCTGGCAATCGTCTCCGCCCGCAAGCCAAGATTGTCCGTCATGGAGCGGGCCAATGTGCGAGGCGCGCGCACGGCCTTGAAACTGCAGGAAAATCCGGGGCGCTTCCTGTCTGCCGTGCAGATCGGGATCACGCTGGTGGGCGTGGCCAACGGGGCCTATTCCGGCGCCAGCCTGGCCGGGCCTGCCGCGCTGTGGCTGGAATCGCTGGGCGTGCCGGAGAAATGGTCCGACAATGCCGGCTTCGCGCTGGTGATCGTGATCGTCACCTATCTCTCGCTGATCGTGGGCGAACTGGTGCCGAAGCAGCTGGCCCTGCGCGCGCCGGAGCGGATCGCCTGCAGCGTCGCGCCCGCGATGGCGTTCATGACCCGGCTGACCAGCCCGTTCGTGACCTTTCTGGACGCCTCCACCGGGCTGATCTTCCGCCTGCTGCGGGTGAACCGCGACGCCGACAACGGCGTGACCGAAGAGGAATTGCGCCATGTGGTGCAGGAGGCCGAAGTGGCCGGGGTGATCGAGGGCAAGGAGCGTGAGCTGATCTCGGGCATCATGCGGCTGGCCGACCGGCCGGTGCGCGGGGTGATGACGCCCCGGCCCGAAGTGGACTGGCTGGACGTGAAGGCGCCCGAAGCCGAGGTGCGCGCCCGGCTGATCGCGACTCCGCACAGCCGCCTGCTGGTGGGCGACGGCTCCATCGACCGCATCATCGGCGTGGTGCAGGCCCGCGATGCGCTGGCCGCGCTGCTGGACGGCAAGTCGCTGGATCTGGCCGGGCTGGTGCGCAAGGCGCCCATCGTGCCCGACGTGGCCGAAGCCACCGCCGCGCTGACGGCGCTGCGCGATGCCGACGTGCCGATGGCGGTCGTGATCGACGAATATGGCCATTTCGAAGGCGTGGTGACGCCCGCCGACCTGCTGGCGGCCATCGCCGGCGAGTTCCGATCCGACATGGACGACGAGACCGACCCGGCGCTGGTGGAGCGGGAGGACGGCAGCTGGCTGGTTTCCGGCAGCCTCGCCGCCGACGAACTGGCCGAGCGGCTGGACTTCCGGCTGGACGAGGAGCGGGATTACCAGACCGTCGCCGGGCTGGTGCTGGCCGAGATGCGGCATATCCCCACCACCGGCGAAGCCGTGCACAGCCACGGCTGGAATTTCGAAGTGGTGGACATGGACGGGCGCAAGATCGACAAGCTGATCGTATCCCGTGTGGTGGAGCGTTAGGGGGGATCATGAAGGGACTTGTCTGGGGACTGTTCGGGTTTCTGGCCCTGCTCTGGTCGGGATTTGCCTGGCTGCTGTATGCCCTCGCCGGGGCGGGCGGCGCCGTCGTCACCCATGTCACGCGCTGGCTGGAGATCGACCTGGCCACCACCCAGTGGCTGGCCGACGGGCTGGCGCTGGCCGGGGGCATGGCGCAGGTGCTGGTGATCATCGTGTGGCTGATGGGGATGGCCCTGATCCTGATGTTCGCCTGGATGGGCAGCCAGGCGGCCGCCGGCGCAGAGATGCTGGGCGAGGAACTGCAACGTGACCCCGCCGTGCGCGGCACCGGCACCGTGCTGGACGGCGAAGTGGTGGAGGAACGGGTGCAGCCGGTGCGGCGGCTGGAGCCTTAGCGGACGGAAGCGGTTTTTTGCCTCCGGCGGGCAGGGAAATGATTTCCCTGCACCCTCGATATTTGCATTGTGCGCCAATCTACAGTTCGCGCGCGTGAATGGGCTTGATTGCCTGCGGCGCTGGAGATTGCTGGCGCCGCAGGCAATCAACTCGTTCGTCAGCGCAACCTGAACGACTATCCTACTAATGTGGGTGCAGGGAGATCATCTCCCTGCCGGGGTGAAGGGGCAGAGCCCCTTCTTCTTCCGCCTGCTCAGCCCTTCGCGCCGGCCTTTTGTGCCTGTTCCCAGGCCAGCCTGGCCAGTGGTTCCACCGTGGCGGACATCGCCTTGGCGTGGGCGTTGGCGGCGGTGCCGCGCACGACGCGGCCGCGGATTCCGTGCACGATCGCGGCGAGGCGGAACATGTTGTAGGAGATGTAGAAATCCATGTTGGCGGTGACGTCGGCAACATTGCGGCCCACGGTGGCGCAGTAGCGTGCGATATACTCCTGTTCAGTGGGGATGTTCATCTCGGCGAGGTTCACGTCGGTGAGGCCGACGGTGCCGGTGGGCGGCATGCGGTACATCATCAGATGGTAGGAGAAGTCCGCGAGCGGGTGGCCGAGCGTGCTGAGTTCCCAATCGAGCACGGCGAGCACTTTCGGCTCGGTCGGGTGGAAGATCATGTTGTCGCAGCGATAGTCGCCGTGAACGATGGCGACTTCATCTCCGGGCGGGATGTTGGCGGGCAGCCATTCGACGAGCTTGTCCATTTCCGGCACGCGGCCGGCGGCTTCGTCGTCCAGATATTGTTGCGACCATCGGCCGATCTGGCGCGCGAAATAATTGCCGGGCTTGCCGAAATCGCCGAGGCCCGCGGCGACCGGATCGATCGAGTGCAGATGGGCGATGGTGTCGTTCATCGCCTCGAAATAGCGGCGGCGGTCTGCGGTGGGGACGTCGGGGAAGGTGCCGTCCCAGATCACGCGGCCCTCCACGCAATCCATGATGTAGAACCAGGTGCCGATCACGGATTCGTCGGTGCACAGGCCGAAGGTTTCCGCGACGGGGAAGCCCTGGGCGAAGAGGGCCGTGATGACGCGATATTCGCGATCGACCGCATGGGCCGATTTCAGCAGCGTGCCGGGCGGCTTGCGGCGCAGCACATAGGCGCGCTTCGGCGTGACCAGCTTGTAGGTGGGGTTGGACTGGCCGCCCTTGAACTGGCGGACCTCCAGCGGGCCCTCATAATCGCGCACGTTGGTGCGCATCCAGGCTTCCAGCGCGGCTTCGTCGAAGCGATGGGCTTCGCGCACCTCGGTGGTGCCCGAGAATTGTTCCTGGCGGCTCGCCATCCTGTTCGTCCTTCCCTTGGCGGCTGGCGCGGGGCTCAGCCGTCTGCCCGCTCGCGGGCGATTTCTCGCCAGCCGATATCGCGGCGGAAGAACCCATCGGCAAAGCTGATCTTTTCGACGGCAGCGTAAGCGGTGGCGACCGCTTCGGCGACGGAAGGGCCGGCTGCGGTGACTCCGAGCACGCGCCCGCCGGTGCTGATGAGGTGGCCTTGCGGGTTGAGCGAGGTGCCAGCGTGCAGCACGGCGGCGCCGGTTTGTTCGGCTTCTTCGAGGTTGGAGATGAGGCCGCCCTTTGCCGGCGTGCCGGGATAGCCCTTGGCAGCAACCACGATGACGGCGGCGGCGCCGGGCTTCCATGTCGCGCTGTGGCCTGCGAGTTCACCCTTGGCGGCGGCCAGAAGGATTTCGGCGAGGTCGCTTTCGAGCAGCGCCATCAGCACCTGGCATTCCGGATCGCCGAAGCGGACGTTGTATTCGATGAGGCTGGGGCCGCTTTCGGTGAGCATCAGCCCGGCAAACAGCACGCCGGTGAAGGGGGTGCCGCGCGCGGCCATGGCCCTGAGTGTCGGCTCAATGATCTCGACCATGGTGCGGGCCTGGAGTTCGAGGGTGAAGACGCGGGCCGGGGCATAGGCGCCCATGCCGCCGGTGTTGGGGCCGGTGTCTCCGTCGCCCACCCGCTTGTGGTCCTGCGCGGCAAGCAGGGGGAGGGCGGTGGCGCCGTCCGCGAGGACGAAGAAGCTGACTTCCTCTCCGACGAGGCATTGTTCGATCACCACTTCGGCGCCGGGAGAGGTGAACAGGTCGCGCAGCGCGGCTGCGGCCTCGGCATGGGTGGCAGCGACGGTGACGCCCTTGCCGGCGGCGAGGCCGTCTGCCTTGACCACGACGGGAAGCGGATGCGCGGCGCTGTAGGCTAGCGCCGGTTCCAGCGCGTCGAAGCGGCGGTAGGTTGCCGTGGGGATATGGGCTTCGTCGCACAGCTCCTTGGTGAAGGCCTTGGAGGCTTCGAGCCGGGCGGCGGCGGCGCTGGGGCCGAACACGGGAATGGCGGCCGCGCGTAGCGCATCGGCGACGCCGGCTGCCAGCGGCGCCTCTGGCCCGACCACGACGAGGCCGATGCCCTCCGCCTGTGCGAAGGCGGCGACGGCGGCCGGGTCCAGGATGTCGAGGCCGGGGAGCAGCGTTGCGACGCCCGCCATGCCGGGGTTGCCCGGTGCGGCGAGCAGGCGGGCGCAGAGCGGGGAAGCGGCGAGTTTCAAGGCCAGCGCATGTTCGCGACCGCCGCTGCCGAGGAGGAGGATGGGAAAGGCTGTGGTGGGCATGCGCTGCGGCTTAGGCGTTGCGGGGCGCCGATGGAAGCCGGCGCATCGTTCGATCTGTTGGTGTGCTATTCACTCGTCGGCGATGCGCAGTTCGCTGACCTTGCAGACATCCACGCCCATGCGGTTGGCGGGTTCGCCGCTGGCGAATTCGAAGCGCATGTCGAACAGGCAGGCCGAGGAGCCGTCATCGAAATTGACGCTGGCCGACTGGCCCGGCGGAATTGCCGCCGTTCCCAGCCAGTCATGCCTGCCGAAATTCTGCACGCCCTTGCGGGTGGCCTTGATGCGCCAGATCGGGCGCTCACCATCGTTGACGATGTTGAGCGTGCGGTTGCGGCCGTCGTTGCTGGTGCCGGGGCCGCCGGTTTCGGTGGGCTGGGCGGGCTCTGCGGCCGGCGCCGACGCCGGCCAGGGTGCTTCCGTGGCGGGTTCGGTGGCAGCTGCCGCCGTAGCTGCCTTGTCGTCAGTGCGGTTGTTCTGGATCCATGCGGCTGCGACGCCGCCGGTGGCGGTGATCAGCGCTGCCACGATGATACCCGTTGTTCCTGAGCCTTCTGCCATGCCGCCCTGTTCCGGCCCCTTTGAGTTGATGGCCGGACGCTAGCAAAGAGTGTGGCGGGTTTGAAGTGAGGGAGCGGGGGCGTTATGTCTGGCGGATGGCAACGCAGGCGCCCAACATCCCGGAATTCTCCGTATCCGAACTGGCGCAGAGCGTGCGCCGCACGCTGGAGGACCGTTTCGGGCTGGTCCGGGTGCGGGGCGAACTGTCAGGGTTCAAGGTCTATGGATCGGGCCATGCCTATTTCGACCTGAAGGACGCCGATGCCGTGTTGGCCGGTGTGATGTGGAAGGGCAATTACCAGCGGCTGGGCTTCCGCGGCGAGGACGGGCTGGAGGTGATCGCGACGGGGAAGCTTTCGGGCTATCCCAAATCCTCTCGCTATCAGCTGATCGTGGAGCGGATGGAGGTGGCGGGCGTCGGCGCGCTGCTGAAGCAGATCGAGGAGCGTCGGCGGCGGCTGGAGGCGGAGGGGCTGTTCGACCGGGCCGCCAAGCCTGGGCGGCCGTTCCTGCCCGCCCATATCGGGGTGGTGACGTCGCCGCAGGGCGCGGTGATCCGGGATATCCTGCATCGCCTGCACGATCGCTTTCCGCGGCGGGTGACGCTGTGGCCGGTACCGGTGCAGGGCGATGGGGCGGCCGCCCGGATTGCGGCTGCGATCAACGGCTTCAACGCCATGCCTGCGGGCGCCCGGCCGGACCTGCTGATCGTGGCGCGCGGGGGCGGCTCCATCGAGGATCTGATGGCCTTCAACGAAGAGGTGGTGGTGCGGGCGGCGGCTGCGAGCGCGATCCCGCTGATCTCGGCCGTGGGGCATGAGACGGACACCACGCTGATCGATTATGCCTCTGCGTTGCGGGCGCCGACGCCGACTGCGGCCGCCGAGCTGGCGGTGCCGGTGCGCGCCGATCTGCTGGAGACGCTGGCCGAACTGGGGCTGCGGGCGCAGCGCGGGGAGCGCCGGGCGCGGCTGTTGCGGGGCGAGCGGCTGGCGGCGCTGTCGGCGCGGCTGCCGCGACCGCAGGCGATCGCGGGGATGGCGCGGCAGCGGCTGGATGAGGCCGGCGAGCGGTTGCCGCGCGCGTTGAAGGGCAGGGTGCGGCTGCTGCGATCCGGGTTCCAGTCGGTCGGGGGCAGATTGTCCGTACGGCTGCTGGTTCAGGAAGTGGCGCGGGAGCGGGCCCGGCTGGGCTCTCCGCGCGTGACGCCGAACCCGGCGCTGCTGAAGGCGCGGCTGGCGTCGGCGCGGGCGGCGCTGGCCTCCGGATTCCGGTTGGCGGAGAGCCTTTCGCCGCAAGCGGTGCTGGCGCGGGGCTTCACGCTGGTGCGGTTGCCGGACGGTTCGCTGGCGCGCCATGCTGCGGTTGCAGCAGATGCGCCGCAGCTGCGGATCCTGTTCGCAGACGGCGAAGTGGCGGTGAAGCCACAGGGCGGCACGGACCTGGCGCCACCCGCGAAGCGCGCATCGGGCGGGGCGCCGCCATCCGCATCATCGTCCGCCGGCCCGCAGGGCAGGCTGTTTTGAGCCCCAATTTCCGAAGGATATTCTTCCATGTTGAATTTTTCCGCCGGGCGGCTGGCAAAAGTCCGTTATCTTTCAGGAAGTTTCAAGATCATCTCGGATGGTGATCATGTGCTTTGCGCGGTTTCCGGGCAGAAGATCCCGCTCTCTCAGCTGCGCTATTGGAGCCATGAATTGCAGGAGGCTTATGCCTCTGCTGAGCTAGCGGCCGCGCGCTATGCCGAGGCTCGGGAGAGGGGGCTGATCTGATCGACGATGTCCGGGTCTTCTCATCCCGGCGTGTAGTTGATCGTTTAGGATGCCTGTGCGTCGCCGACCCTGCGGGCCCGGAGGCCATTCGGCGCCGGGCGTAAGTGGGTCGGGAAACAAAAAGGGCGGCCCGTTGCCGGGCCGCCCTTCTCTTTGGATGGTATCCTGATCAGAATTTGAACGAGGCGCCCACGTACAGCATGCGGCCGTACAGGTCGTAGGTGTTCGCCGACGTTTGCGTGCCGGGGAAGGTGACAAGGTTGGTGTCGCCGAAGATCGGCGGCTTCTTGTCGCCCACATTGTCCACACCGATGTAGAAGCCAAAGCTCTTGGCTTCGTCCAGGTCGAACCGCAGTTGCAGGTCGTGGTAGGTGTAGGCGCCCACCCGGATCGGGTTCGACGATGTCAGGTTGTCCACAACCGGACCCATGTAGTTCACGCGCCAGTTGAACGAGAAATGCGAGAGCTTCAGGGTGGTGGAAACATTCACCCGATCCTTGAAGCCCGTTCCCAGACGACCGCAGCTGTAGCAATCCAGCTGACCAAGCTCATCCTGAACGGGGCCGCCCGGATAGCTGGTTTGCTGTTGCTTCAACCGGTGGTTCCACATCGCGGTCACGTCGACCGAGTTGGCCACGCCGAAGGGATAGCTGTAACGACCACCGACATCGATCCCCTCGACTTCGAACGAGCCGGTGTTGAGATTCAGCGCGTTCACCGTGACGACGCGGCCGTTGTTGTCGCGAACGACGTTGTCGCAGAACACGGCTCCGCCATCGCCTTCATAGCATTCGTCCAGCGAGGTTTGCTGGCCGATGATGCCGATCGCGTTTTCCACCTTGATCCGGTAGTAATCGACCGTCAGCGCAAAGCGCGGCAGGAAGGTCGGCTGGAATACGCCGCCGATCGTCAGCGTCTTCGCAGTTTCTTCCCTCAGGTCGGGGTTGCCGCCCACGAAGCCGTTGATCGACTGGATCTGGCCCGTGGTGTAAACGAACCCGCCGTTGTTGACGGCAGACGCGATAGCCGGAACGGCCATGCAGGCTGCCGACAGCGTCGTCTTGGTGATGGGCGCGTTGTCGCCTTCACCTTCGCGTTGGTCGCAGGGGTCGATCACGGCGGGGAAAGTTTCGGACTGGGCTGAGAACAATTCGCCGATGCTCGGAGCCCGGGTGGCCTCGGAGTAGACTGCCCGGAACCGGATGTCGGGGACAGGGGCATAGCTGCCGCCGACCTTCCAGCTCCACACGCCACCGACTGTTGAATAGTCAGCGTAGCGTGCCGCAGCTTCCAGCCCGAGATAGTCGGCGAACGGCACGCCGGACAGGATTGGCGCATTCACTTCGGCGAACAGTTCCTTGACGTCATAGCTGCCGTAAGTGTCGGACAGCATGTTGCCGAGCGTCAGGCCAAGATTGGTTGCTTCGTCGAAGTCCTCGCTCGAACGCTCCTTTCTATACTCGGCGCCAACAGCGAGGGCGAGCGCCCCGCCGGGAAGCTGGAACAGGTCGCCCGAGACAGAGCCCGACACAACGTCCTGTTTGACGCGTGCGTCGTAGGTGGAACGCTGACCGCCATTGGTGACGTAGTTGGCGGCTTCGGCGCTGACCGTGTTGTAGCCGAAAATATTGATCGGGACGCAGTTCGGATCATTGTTGGTGGGATCCGCATCGACGTTGATCGAGCAGACCGGGCCGTTGGGTCCTGCGACAGCGTTCAGGGCATTGCGATAGTTCGGAGCCAGGATCGTGCCGGACGATGTTTTGTCCCTGGTTTCACCGTGGGTGTAGTAAATGTCGTAGCGGAAGCCCCGGCCGAACTCCCCGCGAGCGCCGGCGACAATGCGCCAGGTGTCGCGCTCGGCGACGTTCGAACGGTCGAAGATGTCGTTCGACCGGCGGAAGAACGGCAGCGCCGTCACGCCTTCGGCAATCATCGCATCGCGAATGGCCGTCGGGATGAACGGATTCGTGATCGGGATGCCTTCGTAAAGTTCGTCCGCACTGGAGACGTCCATGTAATGGACTGCCTGCGGTTCAAGACGCGAGCGCGATTCCGTGCGCGCATATTGACCTTCAGTGTAAAGTGTCAGCGCGTCGCTGACTTCATAACGGGCGCTGGCAGAGCCCAGGTAGCGCCTGACCGGGACGCTGAGGTAGCGATCAGCGTTGCGGTTGTAGCCGTCGACATTGGCGGCTTCGTAGGCCTTCAGGTTGTTTGCGCCGTCGAATGTGAAAGTCTGCGTGCTGGAAGTGATGCCTCCGTTGCCGATGCCGGCGCCGGCAAAGCTGCCGGAAGGGCTGAACAGACCTTGAGCGGCATAGGCACTGCGATTTGGAAGGTCGCGTTCCGAGTAACGGCGATTGGCGGACCGAAGGCCTGCGTCATTCTCGTACTGACCATAGACCTGAACATGGCCGGCACCACCGGCGAAGTAGGTTCCGGCACCAAGCGAAAGATACTGGCGGCCTGCATCGCCCTTGTCCGACAGGGTGCCCCGGGCATTTGCCTGAAGACCTTCCAGATTCTCGTTCATGATGAAGTTGACGACGCCCGCGATGGCTTCTGAACCATAAACGGCGGATGCGCCGCCCGTAACTACATCGATCCGCTCAATGAGGTCGGTGGGAATGGTGTTCAGGTCAACGATTGACGAACCCGGAAGACCGGCCACGAACCGGCGACCGTTGACGAGTACAAGTGTGCGCGACGAGCCGAGGTTGCGCAGGTTCACCGTTGCAACACCGTTGCCGGTGGTGGAGAAGTTGGTGGAGGTGCGGCTGATGTTCTGACCGACAGCCGGCATGTCAGCCAGCACATCCTGAATGTTGCCGGCGCCAGATTGCTGGATGGCTTCGGCTGTCACCACGGCAACCGGAACCGTTCCCTCGATATCAGGGCGCGCGATGCGCGAACCGGTAACGACTATGGTGTCTGCGTTTTCGTCTGCGGCGGCAGACTGCTGCGCATGAGCTGCGGTTGACAGCGCAGTGGCGAGCAGGAGGCTCGCCAGAAAATGCGTTTTGGTATGAACCATTTGCTAATCCTTGTTCAGTGACCTGCCGGCAAAGCCAAGGGGGAGGCGGCAACGTCAGACACCGGTGCCTGGGCCCAACTCGCCTGCAGAGACTGGATCGGCTAATCCCGCTGGCGGGGCCAAATCAAGGCTGATGCCATAATATTTGGGGTAGAATTGGTAATGGCGCGCCGCAGTGTCGTTAAATTGCAACACATTGAATTCATTCACATTATGTCACTAACAGAGACAAAATAATTATTTTCACACTCGTTGCATTACGTCTTTTTTGCAATATTTTGATCAAATACATTTGTTGTGTTGCATTCTCAGCGTTCTGTTGCTCGAGTTCTCGCTTTGTCTGCGAATAATTGCAGGCTGTTGGTTGCCACTGGCTGGGTGCCAGAATGGACCGGGCTGTTGTTTCGATATGGTCATAAGGCTCGGAACCAGCCGGTTATCGCGAAGCGTCCTAACGGGGTAAAGGGGCACATAGCTGACGTTGTGCGGTTCGGCACGGCAAATAGATTCAGGCTGTTGAATCGCGGCTTCCGCTCTTGGATGATGTCCTCGCCATCGTCGAAAAAGTTGAGATACCGCCATCTGGCTTCCATTGGTCGGACGCCAGATTGAAAACATAGGCGACCTTCCAGCCCTCGATTACATAGCTGACACTATGTAACCCGAGGGAGTGAGTTGGCACGAACACGGTCGCTTGAACATGTACCTTCACAAGATCTGCGAATCCGGCGATGCTGCGCACAAGGTTCAGGAACAGCTGATCGTTGATGTGCTCAAGCACCTGCCGTGTGCTGAGCCGGGGCGCCAGTGCCCGAGATAAGCGCCCGGAATCGGGTGGCGGGCAAAAGTGAGGCGTAGTTTCCAAGCGCGGCTTCGACTGCGACGGATTGGCCCATGCGTTGCCGTTCGGCATTTGGCAGCTTGGCGAACTCTTCTGCTCGAAGTAATCTAGAGCAGTTTCGCCTGCCGCCCCATACCAATTCCCTCGGCGTTCCGCTGCAAGACATTGCGAAGCTGGATTCGGCCGTTCTGTACAAATTCGGTCGCAAGTTGTGCTTGATCAAGCTCGCCGTTAAGCGCGAGCAGATGCTATGGGGCTGCGGCATCGGGCGGAGCCAAATGGGATCTTTCATTGATGCGTTGTGACGCGGGTGGCCGAACAGGAAGAATGGAAACGCTGAAACTGAAGATAAATCCGCAGCTGGATCTGTCTGCCTTGCAGTCGGAATTCAGGAGCAGTGGACGGGTGCGAATAGCCAATGTTCTGGCTGGTGATTCAGCCGCCCAGTTCTATCACCATATGGCGCAGCGGCAGGATTGGGTTCGCGTTCTCAACAGCGGAGATAAGCTGTTCGAATTGAATCGTTCTGCCCAGCAGACGATGACAGACAGTCAGAAGAGTGCACTTGACGGCGCCGTCTATGCAGGGGCGCGCAATGGTTTCCAGTATCGCTATGAGTCCATACGGGTTTCCGACGACCGATTGTCCCGAGCGCAAAGCCCCGATGTACTGGCCCGGTTTGCCGAATGGATGACGGAGGGCGAAGGACGTGCGCTTGTGAGGGAAGTTACCGGCATTGAGCGGATCAGCTTTGCCGATGCGCAGGCGACTGCTTATGCGCCTGGAGATTTCCTGACAGGTCATGATGATGATGTCGCAGGCAAAAATCGACTGGCGGCTTATGTGTTGGGCCTTACGCCCGGATGGCGACCCGAATGGGGCGGGCTGTTGTTGTTTCACGATGGGCCGGGCCGTGTCGAAGGCGTTGTTCCGGAGCTTAACACGCTGAATATTTTTGCTGTTCCGCAGCAACACAGCGTCTCTGAGGTGACGCGTGCCGCACCTTATCGGCGCTACTCTGTTACGGGGTGGTTGCGCACGCACGGGTGAAAGCTGCCCGATTTATGTGTGACAGAATTGTCACGACAGGGTTGCGAAAAGCCTCACCGATTCCAGCCGTCGGGTGTTTGCCATTGCAGCATTCGTGTTGCCCCTGCACAATACCGGTAGTCAGCTTGGGTGGACTGAACAGGTTATCTGGCCTGCTCCCGGCGGCTTTCGCTGTGTGGACATATGTTCATCAGCGGGCATCACCGCAAAACAAGCACGAAAGTGTTGAAAGGGGTTTTTTGATGAAGATGACAAGAGCGCATCTGCTTGCGTCGACGCTCATTATGGGTGTTGGGGCGACTTCTGTGCCTGCCATGGCGCAGACCACGGCCGAGGAAGAGGCCTCGGAAATGATCGTCGTCACCGGCTCGCGCATTGCCCGCCGCGACATTGAAAGCGTTGCACCGGTTACGATCGTTGGCAGTGAAGAGTTCAAGTTGTCTGGTGCGGTCAACGTTGAGCAGGTGATCAACTCGCTGCCGCAGGTGATCCCCGGCACGACCGCCTTTTCGAACAACCCTGGTGGCGGTGTCGCTACCCTGAACCTGCGTGGTCTTGGTGCGTCGCGGACGATGGTTCTCGTGAACGGTCGCCGTTGGATGTTCTACAGCACCAATCAGGTGGTCGACCTTAACACCATCCCGAGCTTCCTCCTGCAAGGCGTGGACGTTGTGACCGGCGGCGGTTCTGCCGTCTACGGTTCGGATGCGCTGGCGGGCGTGGTTAACTTCCGTCTTCGCAATGACCTTGAAGGTCTCGTCGTCGGTTCGCAGATCGGTGTCACTGGGGAAGGTGATGGCTTCCGTCTGAACGCAAACGCTGCCTTTGGCACGCAGTTTGCTGACGGGCGCGGCTCGGTGACGGTTTTTGCCGACTACAACAAGCGCAGCAGCGTCTTCCAATCCGAGCGCTCTTTCTCCAATCGGGCGCTGGGTGATTCCGCCAACGGTCTGGTCCCGCTGGGATCGGCTGGCGTTCCGCAAGGGCGGATGGTCGCTTCGGGTTCCGTGACGGTCGCCGGTACGCCTTACACGATCGCTGCCGGGACCAATTATGTCGGCAACGGCGCTTTCTTCGGTCAGCCTGGTGTGAGCCGGCCCTACACGGGCGCGGACAGCTACAACTATGCTCCCGTGAACTATCTGATGGTTCCGCAAGAGCGTTGGCTGCTTGGCGGTTATGGCGAATATGAGGTCGTCGATGGGCACACGGCTTACGCCGAGGTGACCTTTGTGAACAACCGCGTTGAGAATGAGCTGGCGGCTACGCCGATCACGCAGAACGTTGATTTCCAGCTCTCGGCTATCCAGAATCAGGTGTCCGCGGCTGACTTTGCGCAGCTCCAGCAGATTTCTGCCAATCAGCTGGCTGCGAGTGCGGCTGCAGCCGCTGCCGGCGTCGCAAATCCCTTTGGTGCTTTCACCGCCGGGACCGGCAGCTTCGGTGCACTGCAACCTGGTTCTGTCCGGCTTCAGGTCAACACCCGAACGACCGGCATCCAGTCGCGCAATGCGTCGGACGAGCGCAATGCTTGGCGGGCCCTTTTCGGTGTTCGCGGGAACATCACGGACAATCTGTCCTACGATGCCTACTACATGTACTCGCGCACGCGGAATTCCCAGATTCAGTACGGGAACGTTTCGCGCAGCGCGTTCACTCGTCTGGCTGGCAACGGCACCTGCAACGTGTTCGGCGAAGGCCAGATGAGCCCGGCCTGCTTGAGCGCGATCTCCATTCTGGCGCAGAACACTGTGATCTCGGAACTGCAGGTTGCCCAAGGCAGCGTCACGGGTGATCTGTTCAAGTTCAACTGGGCAACAAGCCCTGTCCAGTTCGCGGCCGGCGTTGAGTGGCGCTATATGGGCAGCAACTTTGTGCCCGATACGGCGCTGCAATCCGGGGACGTGGTGGGCTTCAACGCTGGCCAGTCGACGGCGGGCAGCTACACGGCCAAGGAAGTGTTCGGCGAACTCAGTGTGCCGATCATCGAAGACAGCTTCATTCATCGACTGGAGCTGGAAGGTGCGGTTCGTTACTCTGACTACTCGCTGCCGGCCGTTGGCGGCGTGTGGGCCTTCTCTGCCGGCGGACGTCTGGCGCCGATCCAGGATGTCACCTTCCGTGGTCAGTTCCAGCGGGCCATCCGCGCACCTAACGTTGGCGAACTGTTCGGCGGTCAGTCTGTCGGCTTCCCGCCGGCAACCGATCCCTGCTCACTGGCGTCGGCTGCGACGGACGCTACCATTCGCAATCTCTGTATCGCGACGGGTGTTCCTGCCGCCAATGTCGGTCAGGCCTTCCTGCAACCGAACGCACAGATCCAGGGTGCTTTTGGTGGCAACCCCAATCTGTCGGAAGAAACGGCTGATACTTGGACCTTCGGCGGCGTTGTTCGTCCGCGCTTCATCCCGAACCTGACGGTCCAGGTTGATTACTACAACATCAAGATCAATAGCTCGATCTCGACTGCGGGTGGGGGTGTCAACAACATCCTGAATCTCTGCTACAATGTGATCCAGAACGCGAATAGCGCGCTCTGCGGGCTTATCTCTCGGGACAGCCAGGGGATCATCTCCGGGCCGCCCTATGTTGTGACAGCGACCAACGCTAACCTTGCTCAACTGGCCACCAAGGGTATCGACATTCAGGTCGATTACGGTGTTCCGCTGAGCTTCGGTCTGTTCGGTGAGAGCTCGAACCTGAACTTCTCGTTCTTGGGCACTTACACCATCAAGAACAACTTCACGCCGCTCGTCGATCTGCCCGACGATGTCGTGGAGTGCGCCGGCCGGTTTGGTCTCAACTGTGGCAACCCCACCCCGAAATGGAAGTGGGCAAGCCGTCTGTCGTGGATCGATGGCGGTATGACGACCAGCCTGCGCTGGCGCTATGTCGGCCCGACGCGGGACGACAATGATGCCACCAACTTCGTGGTTGAGCGTCTGGGTGCCTATAACTTGTTCGATGTCTCTTTCTCCGGAGATGTCGGCAAGAACCTGAACCTGAGCTTCGGTATCAACAACCTGTTCAACAAGCAGCCGCCGATCATCGGGAACAATCAGGAGCAGGCAAACACCTATCCGGGTACCTTCGACGTTCTCGGTCGGGACTTCTTTATCGCTGCCCGCTTCAGCTTCTAAGCGAACGAAACTACAGGAAGGGGCAGCAGGCGAAGGCCTGCTGCCCTTTTTCTTGGCTGTCTCGGCTGGGGTCTAGATCTCTCTCACGGCCGGCTAGCATGCAATTGCAGCGAGTGAAACGACGGAGCAGACAGGGCATCTTGTCCGCTAAGCGACCATAAACTCAGCTTTTGCGGTGATACGAAAGCCTGTCCATGGCTCGGCCTTGCCGCCGCAGATCATACTTCATGTGGGTATTGGTGTTCGAGAGGGCCGGGCAGCCTTTCTCCAGCTAACCTTAACCTGCGAGCGAAACGTCGAACGCAATTGTCATCCGCTTTCCGGCCTCGAACGGGCGCGTTCCGTGGAACAACGTACTTGGAAACAAGGCACAATAGCCTTCTTCTGGCGCAATCGTATGCACTGGCGGCAGGTCGATCAATAGATCGGGCGGTGAACGGCCCAGCTCTAGATGCCCAGCATTGCAACTGCCGCCGAGATCATCCGGCAGAACAAGATATGCAGCAGAGGAAAGAATACCTTGAGGATGAATATGCTCGACGTGCCTGCCATGTCCGAGCATCCGGACCGACCAACTTCCTTTAATCATCCACTTGCTTTCACGATGTCGCAAGAGTGGGTGGTTTGCGTCCGATGGAGGAAGACCTGTCCTGTAGTCATCGATCATGCGATCGATTGCGCCATCTACCTGTCTGATCTCAGGTTCCATCCGCTGGAACAATCCGCCGCGCGTCTGGCTGCCCCCCCGCACTGTCTGCCCATGTCCGATGGGAAGGCCCGTTTCATCATGAAGGCGATCCAATAAAGCAATAAGCGCGCCTAGCGCCTCCGATTGGAGGTTGAGCGACATCTTACGGACCAAGCCTTCCTGTCCGTGGAGCCATGTCGCCCGTGCGTCGCCAAGAATGCGCCAAGCAAAATCCATCAGAGACCAAGCAGCAATCGTGTCAGGCGCCGCAGCTATAACTCGTTCCAGTAACGCCAATGCGCGTTCGGGCTGCTGCTTGCGCAACCTATGGCGTGCCTCCTGAAGCTGCCATGCAGGGTCGTCGCCATGGGCGGCGGCAAAAATACCATCTGCGCGCGCGAGATCGCCCGCCTCGCTACTATAAGTTGCATCTGCGAGCGCGATCATCGGCTCATATGGTAGTAGAGCTGTCGCGTGCCTCACCACCGATGCAGCTTCCGCTGCCCTGTCGACCCCGGAAAGCGTGCGGCTCCAGGAAATGTATAGCGCAAGATTGCGAGGGTCCTTTGCGGCGGCCGCCTCGAAATGATCGCAGAATTTATCACGCTCGCCGGCCGCCCAGCGGAGTGTCGCCAGAAACTCCTGTGCGTCTGACCAGCCGGGGGCTTGGTTGGCGAGTTGCTCAGCAATTTGCCGAGCCTCGGAATGGCGCCCCGAGTAATCGAGCGCCTGAGCGTATCCAAGCCATGAGTCAGGTGCGGCCTGACTCACTCGAAGTGCCTGCTCGTAGCGATGGCACATCATGGACTCACCACGCTCAAGCGCGACGCGTGCGCGGCCGTTCAGCGCTTTCAGATTGTTGGGTTCTCGTGCCAAAACAACATCATAGCTTGCCGCAGCCGCATCAAAATCACAGAGTTCGCGCTCTATTGCGGCGCGTATTGTCCAGTAGCGTGGGTCAGGCCCCAACCGCTCCTCGTGCGGCTGCAGGCTCTGTATCGCCTCGCTGCGCCGGCCGAGCTGCGACAACACAATTGCTCTGTTCAGCCTTGCATCGACATGTGCCGGGTCAACAGCCAGTGCCCGCTCAAAGCAGCGTAGGGCCTCAGCATTCTGCTGAAATCTGGTATGGAAACTGCCAGCGCTGTTCAGAAGATCCGCGTTGTGCGGATGGGATCGGATGGCCTGCGCATAGATAGTTGCTGCGCCTACGATGTCTCCAGCTGCGGCGGCCGCATTTGCTTTGTTTCGAAGCGCGAAAGCCGTTTCCATCAGCGGTCGCGGAACCAGCCCGTGATCGCATAACGGCCCCTGGGCGCAAAGGGAGGTACATATGTGACCTGATGTAGTTGGGGAACACGCAGCAGGTTCAACGCGTTGAACCTGGGTCTAAAACCTTCCACAATGTCTCCGTCTTCATTCAGAAAGTTGAGATACCCCCCCCAGTCCTGCTTCCAGTCGTCAATTGTCAGATTCAGAACGTAGGCCACGCGCCAGCCTTCTGCCACATGGCTGTCATTGTGGACCGAGAGAAAGTCTCCGGGGCCGTAAAGCGTCGCCTGCGCGTCTGCCTTCTTCAACTCCGATATGCCGGTCACAGCTCTTACCAAATCCATAATCGGCTGATCGTTGATGTGCTCCATCAGCAGGTCGTGAGGACCGTTGGGTGCCCATCCCTCGAGATACGCGTTCAGGATCGGATATTGAGTGTATCGAACTGCATATTCGCCTTCACTTGCAGCGCGATTGATGGACTGGGCAAGACTCTGCTGCTGCTGCGCGCCCATCTGTTGCAACTCTTGTTGCTTCAGCAGCTTGGGCCCCGTTTCACCTGCCTGATAGGCTATACCCCATGGCGTTCCGCGCTGAAGAATGGTGCGCAAGTTGGTCGCAGACTCTGATGTGAGAATATCCCTGATCTGAACACGTCCGTCGCGCGCGAACCGGTCCGCATAAGCTGCCGTGTCTATTTCAGGATTAAGGTCGAAAAGTCTGATTTCCATGTCTTGCTCGCTGCCACGGTGCATCTATGCGATTCCCTATGCGGGCTTTCAACCATTGTCAGGTTGTCGGTCATCGCCCTCGGGCGAGACGGCCAGCTGAAGCTGGCCGTCGCCATCTGTCACCGTGACCGTGGCGCCGTCCGGCACGGTGCCGGCCAGCAGCAGGTCTGCCAGCGGATCGACCAGATGTTTCTGGATCGCCCGCTTCAACGGCCGGGCGCCATAGACCGGATCATAGCCCACGCGCGCCAGCCAGGCTTGCGCGCCTTCGCTGAGAACGAGAGAAATCTTCCGGTCCTTCAGCAGCTTGCGCACATGATTCACCTGAATGTCCACAATCGCGCCCATGTGCCGGAGGGCGAGGCGGTGGAACAGGATGATTTCGTCCAGCCGGTTCAGGAATTCGGGGCGGAAATGCCCACGCACCTTTTCCATCACCTGCGGCTCGGCCTGCTTCGCATCCGCGCCGTCCGGCAGGGCCGCAATGAACTCGCTGCCCAGGTTCGATGTGAGGATGATGAGGGTATTAGAGAAGTCCACCGTCCGGCCCTGGCCGTCCGTCAGCCGTCCGTCGTCCAGCACCTGCAGCAGGATGTTGAATACGTCCGAATGGGCTTTCTCCACCTCGTCGAACAGCACGACCTGATAGGGGCGGCGGCGGACGGCTTCGGTGAGAACTCCGCCTTCATCATAGCCGACATAGCCTGGAGGCGCGCCGATCAGGCGGGCGACCGAATGCTTTTCCATGAACTCCGACATGTCGATGCGGACCATCGCGTCTGACGAGTCGAACAGGAAATCAGCCAGCGCCTTGGTCAGTTCAGTCTTGCCGACGCCCGTGGGGCCGAGGAACAGGAAGCTGCCGAGCGGCCGGTTGGGATCCTGCAGGCCCGCACGCGCCCGGCGGACGGCCTTGGACACGGCCTTCACCGCATCGTCCTGCCCGATCACCCGCCTGCCGAGCTCGGCTTCCATGTTCAGCAGCTTCTCGCGCTCGCCTTCCATCATCCGCGTGACGGGAATGCCCGTCCAGCGCGAGACGACGGCGGCGATATCCTCGGAGGTGACTTCCTCGCGCACCATGGCTTCGCCGGAAGCCTTTTCGGCCTCTGCCAATTTGGCTTCGAGATCCGGGATGACGCCATAGGTCAGTTCTCCGGCGCGAGCGAAATTGCCCTGCCGCTGGGCCTGCTCGACCTCGAAGCGGGCCTGATCCAGCGCTTCCTTGATGCGCGTGGCACCGGCGAGCTTTTCCTTCTCGCCTTCCCAGCGCGCGGTCAGGTTGCCGGCCTCAAGCTCCAGATCGGCCAGTTCGGCTTCCAGCGTGGCGAGGCGGCCCTTGGAAGCGTCGTCCTTCTCCTTCGCCAGCGCCTCGCGCTCGATCTTCAGCTGGATGATGCGGCGGTCCAGCGCCTCGATCTCCTCGGGCTTGGATTCCACCTCCATGCGCAGCCGCGAGGCGGCCTCGTCCATCAGGTCGATGGCCTTGTCCGGCAGGAAGCGGTCGGAGATGTAGCGGTTGGACAGCGTGGCGGCCGAGACCAGCGCGCTGTCGGTGATGCGAACCCCATGGTGGAGCTCGTATTTTTCCTTCAGGCCGCGCAGGATGGAGATGGTGTCTTCCACCGTCGGCTCGCCCACGAACACGGGCTGGAAGCGGCGCTCGAGCGCTGCGTCCTTCTCCACATGCTTGCGATACTCGTCCAGCGTGGTGGCGCCGATCACATGCACTTCGCCCCGGCTGAGCGCGGGCTTCAGCAGGTTGGAGGCATCCATCGCGCCTTCCGACTTGCCCGCGCCGACCAGCGTGTGCATCTCGTCGATGAAGAGGATGACCTGGCCTTCGGCGGCCTTCACCTCGTCGATCACGGCCTTCAGCCGTTCCTCGAACTCACCGCGATATTTCGCGCCCGCGATCAGCGCGCCCATGTCGAGCGCGAACAAAGTCTTGTCTTTCAGGCCGTCGGGCACGTCGCCCTTGGCGATGCGCAGCGCGAGGCCCTCGGCGATCGCCGTCTTGCCGACGCCGGGTTCGCCGATGAGGACCGGGTTGTTCTTGGAACGGCGCGCCAGAACCTGGATCGTGCGGCGGATTTCCTCGTCGCGGCCTATCACCGGGTCCAGCTTGCCGTCGCGCGCCACCTGGGTGAGATCGCGGCCATATTTCTTCAGCGCGTCATAGCTTTCCTCGGCCGACGCCGAATGGGCGGCGCGGCCCTTGCGCAGCTGCTCGATGGCGGCATTCAGGCCCTGCGCCGTCACGCCTGCCTCTTTCAGCGCCTTGCCGGCCTCTGTTTCAGGGGCCAGCGCCAGCGCAAGCAACAGCCGTTCCACGGTGACATAGCTGTCGCCCGATTTGGTCGCGATCTGTTCGGCCTGATCCAGCAGGCGCGCGACATCCTGATCCCATTGCAGCTGGGCGCCGCTGCCCGACACCTTCGGCAGCTTGCCGACAGCCGTGTCCACGGCGACCCGCGCGCGCTGGGCATTGCCGCCCGCCGCCTGGATCAGCCCGGTCGCCATGCCCTGATCGTCATCCAGCAGGGCCTTCAACAGATGCCCCGTGGTCACGCGCTGATGCTCTTCCCGCATGGCGATGGTCTGCGCGGCCTGCAGGAAGCCCTTGGCCCGGTCGGTGAATTTCTCGATATTCATGCCCGCTGTGAAACTCCTTTTCCCGGCCCATGTAGTGTTGCATTTCTGCCACACAACAGCCCAACCAAAAGAATCGACAGCTGGTTTCGCACCGGCCTCGATGCTTGGCTTTGACCAAGGGCAAAGGTGGGGAGAGAGGCGATGCAACACAACCGTATCTGCGCGATGCTGGGCATCGAACGGCCGATCATCCAGGCGCCCATGGGGTGGATCGCGCGCAGCCAGCTGGCTTCCGCCGTCTCCAACGCCGGAGGCCTCGGCATCATCGAGACCAGTTCCGGCGAGCTGGACGCCATCCGGGGCGAAATCGCGAAGATGCGCGAACTGACGGACAAGCCTTTCGGCGTGAACGTGGCGCAAGCCTTCGTGCGCGACCCCGACATCGTGAAGTTCATCATTGATCAGGGCGTGCGCTTCGTGACGACCTCCGCTGGAGACCCCAACCGCTTCTGCGGGGAACTGAAGGCGGCCGGACTCACCGTCTTCCACGTCGTGCCCAATCTGGCCGGTGCATTGAAGGCGCTGGAAGCGGGCGTGGACGGGCTGGTGGTGGAAGGCAGCGAAGGCGGCGGCTTCAAGAACGGCCGCGACGTCTCTTCCTTCGTGCTGCTTCCGCTGGTGCGCAGCGT
>QFPK01000167.1 GCA_003248865.1 Sphingomonas sp. | reverse complement strand
CACGACCGGCTTCGCGCCGACGGCGGCGGGCGTCTATTATTCCAATTCCAACTACACCAATGTCTACAACCTCGCGATCAACGTGCGGAAGGACAAGCTCTATGGCGGCACCTTCCACCTGGGTATCGCTGACGGCGTGTGGGCGGAATCGACCCTCTATTATGAGGACAAGAATGGCTATGGCGTCTCGCCCGACAGCTATTCCAACTCGCTGAGCCGCTACACGGCGCAGGCGGCCGCGGGTCTGGACGTGACCGCGCCCAAGGGCGTGCAATATGGCCGATCGGGCGTCGGCGGCGATCGCTATGGCGTGACCACCAAGCTGCATTGGGAAAGCGGCAACAATGTCGTGGAAGGCGGCATCTGGGCCGAAGTCGACAAATATCACCGCACCCAGGCGCGCTACAACACGATGGATGGCGCGCCTGATGGCGAGCCCAATCTGGACGAGCTGGTCTATCTGCGCCGCGACTATCGGTCCAAGCGCGACACGCTGCAGATCTTCCTGAAGGACACGCTCAAGCTGATGGATGACCGGCTGGTTCTGGATGCCGGCTTCAAGGGGCTGATGCTGGACTACAGCCTCGGCGGCTATCGCGATTTCGACGACTATTATCGCGTCGTGGGTGGCACGGCGGTCGCAGGCTGGGGGCCGCAGTATAACACGGCCCATTATCGCGACATGTTCCTGCCGATGGCCGGCCTGCTGTTCAAGATCAACGAACGCAGCCAGGTCTTCGCCTCCTATGCCGAGACGATGGCGCTGCCCAAGGGCATGGACGATATCTATGCCGTGACGCGCACCGGCACGTCGGCGCTGGTGCCCCAGCCCAAGGCAGAACGCTCGCAGAATATGGAAATCGGCTTCCGCACCAACCAGGGGCAGCTCTACGCCTCGGTCGCGGGCTATTACACCAAGTTCAAGAACCGCATCCAGTCGATCACAAGTTCAAGAACCGCATCCAGTCGATCACCACTTTCCAGGAAGGCGGCGGCAGCACCACCGAAACCTTCTACCAGAATGTCGGCCGGGTCGAATCCTATGGCGTGGAAGCCAGCGGCACCTACAAGCCTTCCTTCCTCAACGGCCTTGCCTATGCCCTTGCCTATGCCAACGCCAACGTCACCTACAACAACGCCAAGTTCCAGGACGATATCGTCGCGTCGGTCACCTATGCGACCTCCGGCAAATATATCCCGGACAGCGCCAAGTGGATCGTCAGCGGTGGCGTCACGATCGAGCCGGCAAGCTGGCTGGTCGCGAACATCAGCGTCACGATCGAGCCGGCAAGCTGGCTGGTTGCCAACATCAGCGGCAAATATACGTCGAAGCGCTGGTCGACCTTCACCAACACGGCAGGCTCCAGCGTACCGGCCTACACCGTGTTCAGTGGCTATGTGGATATTGGCGACGGCTGGAGCTTCGGCCCGGTGAAGAGCATCAAGGCACGCTTCAACGTCGACAATATCTTCGACAAGGACACGCTGTCCTACATCTCCTCCTCGGTGACGGGTGACGGGTCCTTCCGGCCGTTGTCCCCACGCACCTTCCAGTTCACCATTTCGGGCGAAATCTGATGCGGAATGCTTATCTGATAGGGGCAGCGCTGGTCGCGCTGCTCCCGATTGCGGCGCAGGCCCAGCCAAAAACCGTGTCGAAACAGGTCTATAAGCTACACCAGAAGCTGATCACGCTCGACAGCCATCTCGATACGCCGGCCTCGCTCGACCTGCCGGACTGGTCGATCGACGAGGAGCATGGCGTCCATAGCGACTATACCCAGGTCGACCTGCCGCGGATGAAGAAGGGCGGCCTGGATGGCGGCTTTTGGGCGATCTACACCGGGCAGGGGCCGCTGACGATCGAGGGCTTCCGCAAGGCGCGCGATTTCGCGCTGCTGCGCGGCA
>QFPK01000166.1 GCA_003248865.1 Sphingomonas sp. | reverse complement strand
CTCGATTTCAACGAACAAACCTGTGAGTGGTTGAAGGTTCCCACAGAAATGTCAGGCGTGGACGTCCAATCCACCCAAGTGGCTCGCGATCACCTGGTAAGAACAGGAAGGTTGGATGGTCTGTTGGATCGTCGCTGCGCTCCGTTTGAGGAGTTGGCGATGTTGGATGATCTGAAGCCTTTCCACGATGCCCTGACCCAAACAACGTGGGGTCCGGCGGAAGTGGCGGCATGGAGGCGATGCGCGGAGGCTTGGTTGCATCGAGACGTTTGCGTCTTTGATCCACCCAATCGTCGTTTTGGACGGGATTGGCAGGGCGATGGAAATCATCAGGCCGAGGTGCTATGGGCACTGGCCCGCGCCGTGCCGGCCGAAGTCAGGGAGGCTGAAAAAGAGGGGGCATGGGAGCGTTTTCCTTCTTCTTTGCAAACGTCTCGGCCCCAAGACATGCGAGATATCCACCTGGCCACGTGCTGTTGGTGGCGCGGGCTGTTTGGGGAAGACCAAGCGTGGATCGATTTCAAGTCCAGGGTAAGTTTCGTCAATGGCCTGGCGCCCCGCTTGGTCGATTGGTTCGGGAATTTGTCACATGGTCTTCAATGCCAAGCGTTGGACCGTGCGGTGGAAGAGATCGATTATCTCCGAAGAAAAGACGTCTCTGCCAACCGGTGCGGGGTATCCCATGGGCTGCCAGGGTTGTATGAGCACTGCCCGCACTGGGAGGGGTGGGATGAACAACTGGAGTGGTCCATCCAATCCAGAGACGCGCCGGCCGCGGTGATCGAACTCCATGGCCGCCGAAGGGCGGAAAAGCTCTCATCGAGGTTGGAACATCGCCTGGAAGAACCCTCCGAACCGGAGATCCGAAAGTCCAAGGTGCGGATGTGATTCACCCCACACGCGGTTTGGTCACGCCCAACGATGGCCGCGGCTGTTTCACATTGACGATGCGCGCTTTGGTGCCGCGTCCGGGGATCTCCAGGGCCATGTCATCAAAGGCATCGTCAAACAACACCACTTCCCGTTGAACCCACTCGGGGTGATGCCGGGCCAGCGCCAACAAGGTGT
>QFPK01000165.1 GCA_003248865.1 Sphingomonas sp. | reverse complement strand
ACTGACCAGGGGCATCACGGGGTTGACGTTCTCCATGCAAGCTTTGAGGTAAGCCAGGGTGGCTTGGCCGGCCGGGGGCGTGTGACGGAACACCTTGAGCACGTAACGACGGTCTTTGGGGTGGGCAAACACGTGGGCATGAATCCCACGTCCAATCAACTCAAACCCATGCCTTTCAATCCATCGACGGGTTCGGCCCATTGCTTGGTTGGGGGTCGGTTTTTTCCACTGACGCGCCCTGGCGCGCAAGCCCTCCAGATCAGGGAAGGCCTGTTCGTAGTGGCGGCTGGACGCGCCAACGCCTACGCGGGGCATTTCTCGCTCCTCATGCCAAGGGGTCTGTGACCACCAGTGCTTTTCCCTGGGGGGTCTTGCGCAGCATGAAGTTGCTTTGGTTCAGATCCAACCGGGACCCGGGGGTTTGGGAACGGATGGTTCGCAAGGTGGACACCAGTCTAGAAAGATCCTTGACCTGGAAATGACGGCCCTCTCCACGCACGGCCTGCTCGGAAAGATCGTCACGGTTCAAACGGCGATTCCGGCTGCGGGCACGGAAATAACGGCCCACGTCTTCGGCCACCGCGTGAACGGTGAGCAAACCCCCTGTGCTCTCCAGGCGCTCCATGACCGCCACACCCACGCGCCCTACCGTGGTCAGCCCGTCCACCCTTGGCATCATGGGATTGGTTCCTCGGCGGCAAGAGCGCAGGTAAGCCAAGGTGGATTCCCCGGCCCCCACGCCCAACGGGAACACCTTGATGACCTGGTCTTCGCCAGCGCGGCGGTAGACGCACGCAAAGGCCCCGGTGCCGATCGTTTTCCACCCCCGGCCGGCGAACCACTTGCCCACTTCCTCGCACTGCTTGGCCGCGCTCAAGGACTTCCACAGGGAAGAATCCTGGCGTAACTGACGGAAGAGGCTGGGGTGATCCATGGGTGCTCCAAGGGGCGGCGGGAGAGGTTGTACTATACCCCAGGCGGGGGAGGATTGCACGCCCTGGATGGGAAAAACTTCTTTTCAAGTTACTGTTTTTAAAAAAGTTTTTCAAAATCTCGTTATCCCCAACC
>QFPK01000164.1 GCA_003248865.1 Sphingomonas sp. | reverse complement strand
TCAGACGCTGCTGCGCGCTGCCGGTGACGGCAACCTTGCGCTCATGGAATGCCTCGATGCCGTGACCGGCGCTCCGCGTTACGTCATCTGCGCGGTGGGGCGAGATCATGGTGATTTCGTCTTCACGCCCTTCGGCCACCTCGCCGACGGCAATCCCTATGACGCCTACCTGCCGCCCGACCCCGGCGATCCTGGCGGCTTCATGCATCCGGGCACGCCCGGAGAAGCGTCATGATGGACATCGACGCCATCTTCGCCGCCGATCGTGAGCGACCGCCCGCAGAGCGCTCGCTTCCCTGGCTGGAAACCAGAGACGGCATCACCGTCGTCGTGGAACCCAAGCCCCATTGGGCCGGCGACATGCGGGCCTTCCGGGCCGAGGCTCGCGAATATTGCGCCTATGCCGATTGGACCGTGAACGGCGCGCGCGCCCGGTTCTTCGGGCACATCGACACCAGCGGCGATGACCTGATCCGCAAGGCGCGCAGGCTCGTCGCCCGCGAGATCACCGACGGACACTGGGCCTGACCTCTCAAAGCGCCTCTGCCGCTCGGTCGAGGCGCTTTTTTCATGTCGGCAGCGACGTGTTCGAGAGTGAGAGGGCAGCCGGGACGGGTTTGAGTCCGTGCGGTCGAGAGAGAGCGCCGTCCGGGCTTCCCGTTCCGCTCTCCCGAGGTTCCGATCCATGAACATCATGTCCCCCGTAGCCGGTCCGGCTGCGCACGTTGCCCGCGCGTCCGCCATCATCGCCGCCGCCCATCAGCTTCTCACCCTGCTCGAATGCGGCCAGCGGATCGACAACGCCAATCTCCGCATCGCCATGCAAACGGCCTTCGAGGCTTCCGACACGAGCGGCTCCTGGGACTGGAAGACGGCCTACGAAGCCTGTGAAGGCGCGACTGTCCTGTTCCTGCGCAAATACGGACGTGCGCTTTTCCGTAAAGCCGGCACTCCGGTTGCACGGCTTTCCGCCCTGTCGAAAATCACCGGCCTTCTGCCGACGCACACCCGTCGCTCCGAGGAAGCCCAGGCGCTTCAGCAATTCTCGACGCCGGTCCCGCTCGGCCTC
>QFPK01000163.1 GCA_003248865.1 Sphingomonas sp. | reverse complement strand
AGAAGCCTTGGAGACCATCGCCCAGCACCGGGAGCATGAGTTCAAGGAGAACCCGCCGGCCACGGCCACTCAAAACGGCGACCTGGTGCTCATCACCTTGCGCAAGCCGGACGTGGAGGCCAACCTCAAGGGCGTGGAAAACCGCCTCACCAACCAGCTCAAGGCCATCGAGCGCACCAGCGCCATCGGGGCGTTGACCCTGGAGGGCTTTGACGAGTGGTCCTCGGCGGCCAAAGCCAAGCTCAGCGCCGTCATCGCCCGTCACCAGCACCCGCGGGTGTTCATGACCATCAGCCGCTCGGCCGACGTGGCCCCTTCGGCCTTTGTCCAGCGCTGCCTGGCCGTGGACGTGGGCGAAGAACCCGTCCCCTGCAGGCGCCGGTCTCTGGCGATGTGAAACATTCGGCCCCCAATTGGGGGCCGAAAACGTTTGGAGGGGTGGGACTTTACAGCCGAGGCCCAGAACGCTTGACCGGCTCCACCTGTTGGAAGGTTTGCTCCATCTGGTTGGCGCGCACCCTCACAAAGAGCATTTTCAGGTGGACCTCAAAACGCTTTTCCAGTTGGGCTTGGAGGTTGGCGTCGGGCCACAACGGTTCGATGCCGTTGGTCATCCAAGCCGCGGCCCGCTCACACATCCTGTCTTTGATCGGTTGATCGGCCGCCAACGAGGCCATCGCCAACAGCGAGGGAAGCCACACGCGCTGTTGTTCCACGTCGCCTTCGGCCAACTCGCTCCACCGGTCGGCCCATTCCACCGCCGTCTGGTATTCGCGGCCCTGTGGCATGCCCATGCCAGTGTGCCTGGCGGCGTTCAAGAACCCCGCATGGCAAGCGGAAAGGCGTGAGATGTCCCAGTGGATGGCCGTGGGGTCAGCGTCTTTGAGAACCCCGTAAAGCCCAAACAGGTGGGGGTAAGTGGAGCCATACACGATGGGCAGGTTTTCAAAGATGGTGTGAGCCAGCTCGTGGCGCTGAGCAGGATCACTCAAGACAGCCTTGAGGTTGCTTTGGATGTTCTCGCGGAATGCATTGGAACGATCATTGTAATCGCTGTCGCTGTTGGAGAGC
>QFPK01000162.1 GCA_003248865.1 Sphingomonas sp. | reverse complement strand
ACCACCCCCTCACCCACCCACCTGTCCAAGGATGGATGCGAGAGATGCACCACAACGTGCCCGGAACGCACGCCACACCCCCATGGGTGTGACCGGCGATGAACAGGGAAACCCGTTGGGGGTCCTTTAATTTCGTGGCCACACGCGGGTCATGGGTCAAGGCTACAACGGGGGCACCTTGAGGAATGGCCTCCAGGGCTGCAGGCAAGCTGTCCAGCCCAGAAAACCCATCCCCTACGCCGGCGACCCAAAAGGAGCAGGACCCCTTCTTCAGTGACAACTGAATGGCTTCGTTGTCCAGCACGTTGATCCCATGGCTTTCCAGGCCTTCAATGGCTGTATGTTTGGGTGCGTTGGAGTAATCGTGGTTTCCCAACACTGCTACTACAGGAGCAATACCAGGCCACTCTTTGAGCCGCTCAGCAATCTCAGCCATGGGCAGGGTTCGCCCTCCCATCACGTGCGCGGCAAAGTCCCCAGGGATAAGAATCAGGTCCGGTTTGGCCTGGGCCACCTGGGAACGCAAAAAAGCCATTCGGGCCGGATGCATGTGAAGGTCACCCACGTGCAAATCGCTCACCACCGCTACCCTTAGGCCCTGGCATCCTCGAGGCCAGGCTTGGGCCTGAACGGTGGGCTCAAACCGATGGTTGTGGCGCAACAAAAGCTCTGGCTCCACCAAGGTGGCCCATGCAAACAGCCCCAGCATCCCCCGCACCAGCCAGGTGGCAACACGTTTCCATGTGGAGAGGACAGGGCGAGGCGGGGAAATCATGGCTCACTGTGGCAAACCCTAGTCCAAAGGCAAGCCCTGTGGGATTTTCTGATTGAAATGCCTCACCAAGCTTTGCTACCCTTGCCTATCTTCAACCGACCTTGTATCCCATGAACCTCTTTTCCAAACCAAAAACCGAACAAAACCCAGACACGCGGTTGGAAAAAGCGATGGAAAAAGCAAAAAAGCACCGGTTGAAAACCGATGAAGAGCTCATTCAAGCCTTGGACATCAAAAAAAGGCAATACTGGCTGTCCCACCTCAAGTATTCGCTTGGCTTTTTGGGGGCCGTTTCAGCGG
>QFPK01000161.1 GCA_003248865.1 Sphingomonas sp. | reverse complement strand
TCGCCGTGGATCGCCTCAACCTTGAGGCTGTGATTCCAGCTCTCCATTGCTGCGTTGTCGTAACAATTGCCCTTGGCGCTCATGCTGGCGACCAGTCCGTTCGCATCCAGCAGGTCGCGATGCTCACGCGAGCAGTACTGGCTGCCGCGGTCGGTATGCATGATCACGCCACGTGGCCGTTTGCGACGGAACAGAGCCATTTTCAGCGCGTCACAGACCAGCGTGGCCGTCATCCGGTCTGACATCGACCAGCCCACGACCTTGCGCGAGAACAGATCCAGTACGACGGCCAGATAGAGCCAACCTTCATCCGTTCCGATGTAGGTGATATCGCCGACCCAGACCTGATTCGGCGCATCGGCGGTGAAGTCCTGCTGCAGCAGATTCTCTGCCACCGGCAGTGAGTGGTTGGAGTTCGTCGTCGCCTTGAACTTCCTGGCGGCCTTGGCCCGCAAGCCTTGTCTGCGCAGACTCTCCGCGACTTGCCGCCGACCAACGCTCAGATGGCGTGCCAGACGTGGCGCGCCTGCGCGGCCCTTCCTCGCATCGAACTCCGCTCGCACTCGCGCATCCAGCGCTGCTCGGGCTTGCTCCTGATGGGACGGCGCCCGGCTTCGCCAAGCATAGTAGCCACTCGGCGATACCTTCAGCACCCGACACATTAGCCGGACCGCGAATTCTCCCTCGTGTGCGTGCATCGTCGCGTACTTCACTTCGGCTGCTTCGCGAAGTACGCCGCCGCCTTTTTTAGGAAGGCAACTTCCTCCTCCAGGCGCGCCACCTCACGCTTGAGCCGAGCGGTCTCCGACTGCTGTAACCGCTGCGTTTCCGCGTCCTCTCCCTGCTGCTGCGCCTTGGCTCGCCATGCGTACAACTGCGCAGGCTCCAAACCCAGATCGCGCGCGACAGCCGGAACCCCGTCTCTCACTGCACGCAACAGCGCTTGATGCTTGAACTCCGCGCTGAAGCGCTTGCGTTCCGTCTTGCCTTCTGATTTCTTCCTGCTCATCTGTCTCACTCCGGATTGCGATATTGAATCGCTTATCCGGGTGTCCGAGAAGCAGGGGCAGGATCAG
>QFPK01000160.1 GCA_003248865.1 Sphingomonas sp. | reverse complement strand
AGGTGCCGGGTGGCGCCTGGATCATCCAGGCGACCGATCCGCAGGGCGCGATGTTCGCGCTGGTCGGCAGCAAGGGAGAGGGGTGATGGACAAGATTTCCCCTTGCCTGTGGTTCGACGGCCAGGCCGAGGAGGCGGCGCATTATTATGCGTCGGTGTTCGGCGGGTCGGTCGACCATGTGAGCTATTATCCCGAGGTCAATCCCTCGCCTTCGCCGCTGCCGGGCGGGAGCGTGCTGCTGGTCGAGTTCAGCCTGTTCGGGCAAAGCTATCAGGCGTTGAACGGCGGGCCACAATTCAGCTTTGACGAGGCGATATCGCTGTCGGTGGCGTGTGCGGATCAGGGCGAGCTGGACGGCTATTTCGATCGGCTGACTGGTGATGGCGGCACGGCCGGCCCGTGCGGCTGGGTGACCGACAAATATGGCCTCTCCTGGCAGTTGGTGACGCGCCAGATCATGGACAATTATCATACCGGCGACCGCGCCGGCATTGCCCGGATGATGCAGGCGATGATGACGATGCAGAAGCTGGACAGCGGCGCGATGCACGCGGCGTTCCTGGGAGAGGCGGCATGAGCGGGGCGGAGCATGAACTGTCGGTCACCTGCCTGATCGAGGCGCCGCGCGAGATTTGCTGGAAGGTGTGGACCGACCTCAAGGACGAATGGTTCTGTCCCAAGCCCTGGCGCGCCGAGGTGATCGAGGAGGATATGCGCCCCGGTGGCCGCAGCGCGGTGCAGATGTTCGGGCCGAATGGCGAGGAGACCGGGCCGATGGAGGGTATTTTCCTGGAGGTGGTGCCGGGTGCGCGGGTGGTGACGACCGATGCCTATGCCGCCGGCTGGATACCGCAGAGCCCGTTCATGACCGCGATCTGGGATTTTGCATCGGAGGGCGATGGCACCCGCTTCACCGCGACAGCGCGCCACTGGGACGCGGAGGCGAAGGCGCGGCATGAGGAAATGGGCTTCCACCCCGGCTGGGACGAAATGATGGCCCAGTTCAAGGCGCTGTGCGAGACGTCGGCCGCGAGCGCCTGAGCGGATCGCCGGCGGGCTGGTCGGGCACCAATATTTCCG
>QFPK01000159.1 GCA_003248865.1 Sphingomonas sp. | reverse complement strand
GGGAAACCCTCACGTGGACCAGGCGGTGTGGGAAACGCTGAGCCGTTTGCGGCCCCGCCAGTGGCCGGTGTATGCAACGGAGCGCGTGTCCACCATCTTGGTCAACCGCCTATCGCCTGAAATCTTTGAGCGGTTTGTCTCAGCAGGCCTGCCGTTGGAAGACACCGCTTCCATGGACATAGGGTTGGTGGGATGGCTGAGTTATCGCCTGTCCAACGAAGGCGTCTCCGAGTCCGACAGGAGTGCTTGGTGGGATGTGATGGTGGGCTTGCGCGACAGGTTGCCAAAGCACAGCCGTTTCAAAGGGGATGACCAGGGGTGGGCCCAGTTGACCGCTCACCACGCAGAGCGGTTGGCCAACCAATGGGAAAAGCCTGAACCGGGTCGCCGCGCCGGTCCTCGTTTGTGACCTTGCTTGGTGCCTGGCAAACGGCCTATGATGGCCCATGACCGTCCAACAGCCTTCTTTGGATCCTTGGGCCAATGCCCTGCAGTCGGGTGACCGAACGCGGCTGGCCCAGCTGGTTTGCCAAGACCCCGAAGGATTGGGCCGAGCACCTTGCTGGACCGACCCAAGTTTCCCTTCCGATGCCCCCCTGTGTTGGGCGATTGCGCACAGGCGCTGGGCCTTGGCCAAGGTGCTCTTGGAATTGGGGGCAAACCCCAATGGCCGTTCAGTCCTGCCGTTGGCACTTTACCCGCTTCAGTTGCTGGTGGTAAGCCAGGCTGTCGATGAAGCGTGGCCGCCAGCAGTTTTGGACCTGGCCGAAGCGTTGCTGGAAAAAGGCGCCGACCCTCACCTCACCGAAGGCCAACAGCTGACTCCCCTGGAAATGTGCCTAATCCATACGGCAGATAAGCTGACCAGGTCGAAGAAGGGCGGGAAAACGTTTGATTCCATCCCCAAAAACGTGGCCTTGGCCATTTGGCGCAGCACAAGAAATTCGCCTTGGCCCCCACGGGTGCGTTGGCAGGTGTGGAAGGTGGTTTTGGAAAAAGACCTGAAGGCATGGCAAGAACGTTTGGAATCCGAAGGGCTTACTCCCCACGCTTGGGACGAAACATGCCTTCCAAGCCTCGCA
>QFPK01000158.1 GCA_003248865.1 Sphingomonas sp. | reverse complement strand
CTCCAGCTTGCCGCCCGGCGCCACGCAGCGCGCCGCCTGGACCAGCGCCATTTCCCATTCGGGGATCATCGACAGCGCATAGCTGATGAACACCCGCTCGAAGCTCGCCCGGCCGAACAGCGCCTGCGGATCAAAGCCGCAGGCATCGCCCTGCGCCAGCGTCACCCGGTCCGCCATGCCCGCCTTCGCGACCGAAGCGCGCGCCGTATCCAGCATCGCTTCGCTGATATCGACGCCATAGAGCCGCGCCTTGGGCCAGGCCTTGCCCACCGCGATCAGGTTGCGGCCGGTGCCGCAGCCAATCTCCAGCACAGCGCCGCCGGCCGGCGGATCGAGATCGGCGATCAGCCCGTCGCGGCCGAGCAGATAATATTTGCGGGTCAGGTCATAAATGTGCCGCTGGTAGCGATAGACCCCGTCCATCAGCTGCCCATGACCACTCATGCGTCGACGCCCTTCAGCACATAGAGATGCACGCCGCCATAGATGGCCGAGCGGTCGCGCGCGGTATAGTCGCACGAGGCGTCCGCCCGATAGTCCCAATGGGCCAGCACATCGTCAGCGACCCGGCCGGGCAGGATGCTCGGTTCGCCGGCGGTGCGGAACAGCACGCGGGCGCCCGGCTTGGCCGTCCGCGTGATCTGCGCCCAGAGCGCGTTCAACTGCTCGTCATCCATCCAGTCCTGCGCATCGAGCAGGATATAGCGGTCGCACGATGCCGCCGGCTGGCTGGCGAGGAAGTCGGTGAAGTTGATATGCCGGACATCGACCCGCTCGGCCCTGTCGCGCACCGCACGATGATTGGCCGCCTGCAGATAGGGCGGCAACGGCCCCTCACCACCTGCATAGCCCCGCCCAAAAGCCTGCACGGCGAAATAATTGTCCTGAAGGTCGAAGTCGCAGGCCAGTTTCTTCAGGCGCGCTTTCAGCACATTGTCCATCCGGTCGTCGCCGGCCAGCGCCTCGAACTGCGCGGGCGGGATGCCGAGGCCGAACAGTGAGGCGGGCTGGCTGGTCAGCCAGCGGACAAAGCCCTTGTCGAAGATCGGCGCCAGTTCGCGCTCGAAGATCGCCAGTTGCTCCTCG
>QFPK01000157.1 GCA_003248865.1 Sphingomonas sp. | reverse complement strand
GGCAAGGGCGGCTCGACCGTTCGCCTGGGCGTGTTGTCCGCCGAAGGGCCGGCTCAGCCGCAGACCTTCACCTTTGTTCGGGAGAAGATCAAGCTGGAAGACCAGTCGGCCACCAAGAAGGTGGTGACTCTCAACGGCCAAAAGGTGGGCGTGATTCAGCTGCCGACCTTCTACCTCGATTTTGAGGCCCGCCGTGCCGGCGATGCCAACGCCAAGTCGGCCACCCACGACGTGGAGCGCCTGCTCAAGGAGCTCAAGGCCGAAGGCGTCCAGTCCGTGCTGGTGGACCTGCGCGGCAACGGGGGCGGCTCGCTCACCGAAGCGGTGGAGCTGACAGGCCTGTTCATCGATTCCGGTCCGGTGGTGCAGGTGCGCTCAAGCGGTGGCAAGGTGGAAGTGGAGGGCGATCTCAACCGCGGCGTGGCCTGGGAAGGCCCGATGGCCGTGCTGGTGGATCGCAACTCCGCCTCGGCATCGGAGATCTTCGCTGCGGCCATCCAGGACCACGGACGTGGGTTGGTGGTCGGTGAGAACACCTTTGGCAAGGGTACCGTGCAAACCCTGGTCAATCTGGACGACTTTGCCCGGGTTCAGGGCGCCCAGCTGGGCCAGGTCAAGCTCACCGTGGCCCAGTTCTTCCGCATCGATGGGCACACCACCCAGCGCGATGGGGTCAAGCCGGACGTGTTCTTCCCGCTCACGGTGGACGGCGATGAGGCCGGCGAATCCTCGTTGAAGAATGCCCTGGCCCCTTCCACCATCGACCCGGCCCGTTACAACCGCTTGGCCAACTTGGCCGCCCTCAAGGCCCCCCTGCAGGCCGCTCACGACAAGCGCATGGCCACCGATCCGCAGCTGCGCTGGTGGATGGACGACGTGCGTCAGTTCCGTCAGGAGCGTGGTCGCAAGGTGGTGTCGCTCAACGAAGCCGAGCGCCGGGCCAGCATTGACCAGCGCAAGGCCGAACTGGCCCGCCGGGACGACGAGCGCCGTCGCCTGGGGTTGGCGGTGAACACGCGGCACGACGACGACGGGCTCTACGCTTACGAGCGCACGCTCAAAGAGCAAGTGCGTGAGGAAGAAGAAAGCAAAAAGGGC
>QFPK01000156.1 GCA_003248865.1 Sphingomonas sp. | reverse complement strand
ATAGCGCCGGTCCATCAGGTCGAGGCCGAGATGATCGACCTCCAGCCGTTGCAGCGCCGCGTCCGCCACCTTGGCATCGACGGTCGGGGCGCCGGCGACGTTTGCAAAGTCGCGCACCCGGCGCAGCAGCCGCCCGGCGATGCGCGGCGTCCCGCGCGACCGGCGGGCGATCTCGATCGCGCCATCCGACGTGATCGCCAGGTCCAGCAGCCGCGCCGCGCGCCGGACCACCAGTTCCAGTTCGTCCACTGTGTAGAATTGCAATCGCACCGGAATGCCGAACCGATCGCGCAGCGGCGTCGTCAGCAGCCCCTGGCGCGTGGTCGCGCCGACCAGGGTGAAGCGCGGCAGGTCGATGCGCACCGACCGGGCCGACGGTCCCTCGCCGATCATCAGGTCGAGCGCCCGGTCCTCCATCGCGGGATAGAGTACTTCCTCGACCGCCGGATTGAGCCGGTGAATCTCGTCGACGAACAGGACATCGCCTTCGTCCAGATTGGTGAGCAGGGCGGCTAGGTCGCCCGACTTGGCGATCACCGGGCCGGACGTCGCGCGGAACCCCACGCCCATTTCCTTGGCGACGATCTGCGCCAGCGTCGTCTTGCCAAGACCCGGCGGGCCAAAGAACAGCACATGGTCCAGCGCCTCGCCACGGGTGCGCGCCGCCTGGATGAAGATGCGCAAATTCTCGCGCGCCGCCTGCTGCCCGACAAATTCGTCGAGCGACTTGGGCCGCAGCGCCGCATCGACGTCCTCGGCCCGGCGGGCCGGGGTGATCAGGCGATCGTCTTCGCTCACTTCGCCGCCTTCCGCAGTGCCAGGCGGACCAGCGCGTCAAGGCTGGCGCCGTCGCCCAGTTCCTCTTCGGCGGCGGCCACCGCGCCGCTTGCCTCGGCAGGCTTGAAGCCCAGATTCTGCAGCGCCGACAGCGCGTCGGCGGCAAAGCTGCCGGTCGGCAGCGCAACCACGCCCGGCATGCCCGGCGCCCCGGCCGGTGCCGCGCCGATCTTGTCCTTCAGCTCATTGACGATGCGCTGGGCCAGCTTGGGGCCGACGCCATTGGCGCGCGCGATCATCGCCTTGTCGCCCATCATGATC
>QFPK01000155.1 GCA_003248865.1 Sphingomonas sp. | reverse complement strand
CGGGCCGCCATTCAACAAGCCATCGAGGCAGAGCTTCGCAAAAATGCTCCCATGGAAGTTCATGAACACTTCCTGGAAGAGCAAAGTCGATCCAAGCGGGAAAAAGCGCCGGCAGCGGAGAACTGGAACCGCTTTGAAGCCATGCCAGAATCCAACCCGGATCGCGTCAATCCGGTGTGGAGTATCGTTTCTGGCAATCCCAAGCTTCTGACTCAAGAGTCACACAACGCTGGCCCGCTGGAATCTTTGGGGGTAGCAGCGAAAGCTCGACCGAAAGGGAAAACCAAGGCCGCAGAACAAAAAACCGATGCGGCCCGGCGTTCGGATTGGCTGGAATGGTTCCGACGTTTGGCACGGCAAGTTACCCACGCCTTTGACTTTGAAGCTTTTGAAACCCAGCTGCTCAAGTTGCCGCCCGATCTGCGGTCCATGACAGAGGCCGGGTGGTGGGCGTTTTGGCAGGAGCAACTGGACCAAGCCATGCGGACCGATCCCAGGGCAGTGGGGCTGTTGCGGGTTCTTCATGAACTGCGCGAACGAGCCAGGGTTGTGGGCGGGTCCTGGCTGGCAACCTCTGGTCTGGCCGGAACGACCGAGCATGGCGGTCTTCTTTCGCAAGAAAAAGAAGGAGCCCAGTGGTATCGGCGGCTTTGGAAAGAACACCTTCACCGCCTGGCGCGGGGTCTGGATGGCGACAATCGCCTGTTGGAACTCTTTGACCTGGAAGCGCTGGCCCAGCGCATGGAACCGCAGCGTGACCGCCTCATTGACTGGCGAGGCCTCCAGTGGCTTTCTTTAAGCGAAAGCCTATGGACGCTTTCTTTTGAACCGTGGTCGGCTTTGCCGGGAATTACACCAGACCCCTTGGCTCACGAATTGCCACAGTGGGCCTGGATGCGAGTGGCCATGGGCCTTTCGGTGCTTGAGAAAGATCCCACCGCCCAAGCTTTGCGTTTTTACGATGCCTTCTCTTCCTTGGCCGTCATGCCCTCGGAAACGATGCTCCGAGAGGCAGGCAAGGCAGCGCCGCGTTACCTGGAAGACGAAGCCGTGGTGGTCCACGACGAGTTTGAATCCATTCACCAAGCCATTCATCGGGCAGCC
>QFPK01000154.1 GCA_003248865.1 Sphingomonas sp. | reverse complement strand
GGTATAAAAGACGATATCATTTTACTAAAATCTAATAAACATATTCTTGGTGAATATAATCAAAGTGATAATTTATTTGTGTTAAAAGATAATATTCGAAATTTTGATGACTTACAGAATAATTTTAAAGTACAAATAGAAAATCCTGATAATACATATGCTCCAAATAGAAAAGGAGCAGAAAAGATACTCGAAGTTGATTCTATTTATAAAAATATGTCTTATGGAAGTGTTGTTATACTGACTAAATTCTTCAAAGTGCAGGATAATATCGATGTTGAGAATACCAACTTTTATCAGCAATCCAATAATAAATATAGTTTTTTATTCACTATAGATCATAGTGGATATGGAGCCAGACAAAAATTTTATCCAACTGATTGTTGTAAGATAATTCCTCGTGCTGATGTACTGAAGAAACAAGATGAACAGCGAAAGCTTGATCGTTATGTATTTGACGTTCCTCAAACAGAATATTTTTTATTGGTTTCAGATTATCGTTATGAAATTAATTTGAGCATACCTGATATGAGGTATCAGCCTATCAAAACAATTTATTTTGAATCAAAAGCCCATCGTATCGATGAATGTGGTCGAGTTCATCCAAATGTTTCTATTCCTATAGAAACAATTAACTATTAATGAAAGTTCTAAATATCTAAAAATGGAGATTGAAAAATGAGTAGTATTCCAAGTATTCAACAGATAGTTAGCCAATATCTTTGGGGGCTATTCAGATAGCTAGTCTGATTTTACTCTTGGTAATGTAACGACCAATGTCAATGCATATAAAATTGATATTGGTGATCTATTGATTGGTTACAGTGGTAATTATAATCTTGCTAGCTTGAGTCCATTTATTAAGACGTCAGTAAGTGGCTCAAATACGCAGCTTTATATTGATCGCGATGGTGATGGATCAACTTACAATAGCAGCTTATTGCTGACCTTAAACAGTATGAATACCAATTTGAATGATTTGATTAATAATCAACAGATTTTAATCTAAAATTAGTCTATTACATCCCCAAAAAGAGAAATCTTCTTGGGGGGGTAATGTGGTCAATTAAATCTGATTATTCACATCTTCGTTTTTAGTTTCACGGAT
>QFPK01000153.1 GCA_003248865.1 Sphingomonas sp. | reverse complement strand
GCTATCGCTGGCAAATCTTCGATGGCCTTGGCCTGCTCTTGAATTTGCTGGAGCTCCACCACTTCCAACTGGAAGCGCCGCAGCCGGGCAGCGGCCTGGCGCGCAAAGGCCAGATCAGCCTGGGTGGGTTCGACTTGCATGTGGGCAAGGACAGGACCGACCAAGGTGGGGCAATAAATGAACAAGCGCTCCAGCTGGTTGCGGCCGTTGGTGCTCAGGGGCAATCCCCACCAAAGGTGGCGCAGCTTTCTCAAGGGCGCCCCCTCCTGCAGTGCCGACACCGCCATCAAGGCGCCCATGCAAGCGCCCACGGCCCACCAATGGTGACCCAGCCAGATCATTTTTTCACCCAACCAGAGGTACCACCCGGGTATTTCATCCCGCGGCTCGGGGCTTGAAATTCCAAAATAAGCGAACTGAAACACCAGCATTTTTGCCCCGCCCCACAGCAACAACCCCAGCATCAAAAACGCGCGCACGCCATGAAAACAGGCTTCTTTGAACCATGCATGCCACCACGTGGTTCCTTCGCGGTTGGTGTGGGACGCTTGGCGCTCCAAGTGCTTAACCCACAAGCGTTTCTCACTCAAGGCTGGAGCGAGGCCGGGCGGTAGTCCAGCACGCCACCGCTGTAGTTTTTGCAGGGCATTGACCTCGCGCGTGGTGAGTTCGGCGGGCCATGCAGCAATGCCTGACTGCAGCACCTGTTTCTGGTTGAGCCAGTAGCGGCCGGCGGCTTGGTTACGGCTCCATTCCAAGTTCACTTGTTCATTGGTCAACGCAGGACGGCTGGAAGCCGAAGCGGCGAGGTGGCGAGCGCTGGGGTTGATCCAGCCCTGAAGGGTTTTCAACCAGGAGTGAATCATGCCGGCGGCCAAAAAACCGGGTTCTCCCCATCCCTGGCCGGCTGCTTCGACTTGGGCACGCACGGCACGGCGGATCGCCTTGTAATCGCCCCAACGAAGCACCGTGGTTGGGGTGATCCACTGCGCCACGGATGAAGCGACTTGGGGGTAATGGGTCATCCACCCCTGGAGTGTTTCCAACACCTCCGCGGAAAGCCGTTGGGTTTCAAAGGCCACCAAGGTGGGGCGCAACAGCAGGCCCAAGG
>QFPK01000152.1 GCA_003248865.1 Sphingomonas sp. | reverse complement strand
TGAGCCATTTATGTTTCGCCACGCCAGTGAGCACGTCGACAGCTACTACGCGCAGAGCTGTCAGGATCGGCTGAAGCGCTATCCGACCCTGCAGGGTGACTTGCAGTGTGATGTGCTGGTAGTCGGCGCCGGCTTCAGTGGCTTGCACACCGCCTTGTGCCTGACCGAAGCGGGACGCAAGGTCATTCTGCTCGAGGCCAGTCGCGTGGCCTGGGCCGCCTCCGGGCGTAACGGTGGACAGGCGATTCTCGGCTGGTCCTGCGATATGCCGCCGCTGGAAAATGCGCTTGGTATCGAGCGTGCGCGACGTCTTTGGGATGGCATGAGCTGGGCCGCCCGTGAGCTGCGTGAACTGCCCCAGCGCCATGGCTTCGACTGCGATTACCGACGTGGCCATCTGTGGACGGCGGTGCTGCCGCGCCGCGTGGCGCTGTTGCATGAATGGCAGGAAGAGGCCGCCTATAAGTGGGGGCACCGCGCGCTGCAGTTCGTCTCTCGTGAGCAGATGCCGCAATGGGTCGCCAGTGAGCGTTATCAGGCAGGTCTGTATGACCCAGAAGCCGGCCACCTCAACCCGCTCAAGCTGGCACTGGGTCTTGCCGAGGCCTTCGTTCGCGCCGGCGGGCAGATCTTCGAGCAGAGCCGTGCGCTGAGCCAGGAGATGCATGGTGACGGCTACCGCGTGCGTACCGAGCAGGGCAGCGTGCAGGCCGATCAACTGGTTCTGGCCTGCAACACCTATATCGACGATCTGGAGCCGCGCCTGGCCCGGCGCATCCTGCCGGTCGGCACCTACCAGATCGCCACCGCGCCGCTAGGTGCGGAGCGCGCCGAGGCCTTGCTGCCGCGCAATGCCTGCGTCACCGACAACCAGTTCGTCCTCGATTACTTCCGCCGTACGCCGGATCACCGTCTGCTGTTCGGCGGGGGCTGCACATACCTCGGCGGTTTGCCAAAGGACATCGCTGCTGCCACGCGGCCATTCCTCGAGCGTGTATTCCCGCAGTTGTCAGGCGTGGCCATCGACTTTGCATGGGGCGGGCATATCGATATCACCCGTGCGCGCACGCCGGATATCGGTGGCGAGAACGGCCGCTATTGGCTGCAGGGCTTTTC
>QFPK01000151.1 GCA_003248865.1 Sphingomonas sp. | reverse complement strand
AGCGTCCTTGCGTGTTTCGCGCTCCTGACCCGTTTCACGTGTTGCGCCCCCGAAGGGGCTGCGTATGATGGGGAACCTCTGGACTTCCCCTTTTTCATGAAACGATTGACGCCTTGCGCGCTGGCCCTTGCCCTTGGACTTCTTGTGGGGGGCTGCTCTGTTTCTGCGCCCACCGCCTGGGAAGGCACCACGGCCCTGGTCGAACAGCGGGCGGTGTATCAGCCCCAGGCCTACCAGGTGGATGCGATCATCCGTGCCCACGACCTGTTCACCCAAGGCCCGGTTCTACACCCGCGGGCACTGGATGACCGCGAGGTGGAAGCCATCCGCGATGCTTTCTTGGCCGCCTTGGGCAAGGGCCGGTGGTTGAACGGGGAGGACCTGGCCACCTTGACCACTCCGGAGCGTCTGGAGCAATGGCGCCAGGTCTTGATGGGGACGGACCTGACCTTGCTGGAAGAAACCGGCGCATTGGTGCGTCAGCGCCAACAATTGTGGCGGCAAATCCATGGGCCCAATGCTGCGGGCCCCTCGGTGGGCATGACGCTTCCCCAGGCCAACCACTGGAAAGAGGCGTTTGGAACGTGGCAGCCAGAAACGGGGGCGGCCTTGGTGGTGTTGACGATGGACCAGACCGTTCAAACGCTGCTGAGCGTTTGGGCCGAACGGTTCGATGCCCACACCGCGCTGGTTCCCCCAGAAGTTTCTCAAACCTATATCGAGGCGGCCACCGGCATCGCAGAAGGGGTGGGCCTGAGCTTGTTGGCAAAGGACCAGCACCTGGTGGTTCAAGACCTCATCAGCGGCGGGCCGGCCAGCTTGTCGGGCTTGGTTCGCACGGGCGATGTGCTGCTGGCTGCGCGCGCCGATCGGGGGGAATGGGTGCCCACCAGCAACGTGTTGGACACCCTGGCTTTCTTCCGCCAACCGGCTGCCACGTTTGAACTTCGCCTGGAGCGCAATGGGCAGCCCTTGACGGTTCGCCTGATCCCCGCCCCCTACGCCAACAATGCCGATGCGCTGAGGGTCTTCCGAGAAACCTTGCCCACTTCCCAAGGGGCTGTGTCGGCTTTGCGCCTGGAAATCCGCTTCTTCTACGAAGGCAGCGAGACCGGCCGC
>QFPK01000150.1 GCA_003248865.1 Sphingomonas sp. | reverse complement strand
GGCCGCGATATTGTCGCGCACCCATTGCAGCGCGAGGATGAGGTCGAGCTGGCCCGCATTGCCGCTGTCGGCGAAGCGCGGATCGAGCCGGGCGAGATAAAGATAGCCGAAGATGTTGAGGCGGTGGTTGACCGTCACCACCACGACATCGCCCTGCACCGCAAGCCGGTCGCCATAGGTCAGCGGATCCACCACAGAGCCGTTGGAATAAGCGCCGCCATGGATGTAGAGCATCACCGGCCGTTTGGCGCGCGGGTCGGGACCGGGGGTCCAGATATTGAGGAACAGGCAATCTTCGCTCTCCGGCTCCTGCTTGCCCTGTTGCGGGCAGGAGGGCGCGAAGGCGCTGGCATCGGCGGTGCCGGTCCACGCTTCCGGCGCAAGCGGCGCCTGGAAGCGGCGGGGCGCGGTATCCCGACCATAGCGCAGGCCGCGAAAGACATGGAGGCCGCCCTCACGGGTGCCGGCGACCCGGCCCTTGCGGGTGGTCACGATGCTGGCGGTGGCGGCATGGGCCGGGCGAGCGAGACTGGCGCCCAGCAGGGCGGCGGCCCCGGTCAACGCGCTCCGTCGGTCGATATCGGGCATCCGTTCTCCTGTGATGAAACGGGAGGCTGAGCCCTCCTCTTGGATCGGGGTTGTCCTGCGCCCGCCCGCTGGCAGGCGCAGGACGGGATATCAGCGAGCCAGCCAGCCGCCATCGACGGCCAGGACATGGCCATGGATATAGTTGGCCGCCGGCGAAGCCAGGAACACGGCCGCGCCGCCAATGTCGCCGGGGTCGCCCCAGCGGCCGGCCGGGATGCGTTCCTGGATCTGGCGGTTGCGGGTTTCGTCGGCCTGCAGCGCGGCGGTGTTGTTGGTGGCGATATAGCCCGGCGCGATCGCGTTGACGTTGACGCCCCTGGCCGCCCACTCGTTCGCCAGCAGCTTGGTGAGGCCGGCAACGCCGCTCTTCGACGCAGTATAGCTCGGCACGCGAATGCCGCCCTGGAAGGACAGCAGCGAGGCGATGTTGACGATCTTGCCGCTACCTTGCGCCAGCATGTGCCGCCCGGCCGCCTGGGCCAGGAAGAAGGTCGACTTCAAATTGGTGTCGATCACCGCGTCCCAGTCTTCCTCGGTGAAGTCG
>QFPK01000149.1 GCA_003248865.1 Sphingomonas sp. | reverse complement strand
CTTCCCCAGGCTGAGCGTCAGGGTGATGAAGCCGATGTTGACGAGGTAGAAGCCGACGACGAGCAGATGGTTGGTCGACCGGGCCAGTTGCGCATCATGGCCGAAACATTGGGTCAGGAAGACCTCGCCATTTTTAGACAGGGTGCGCGCGACCCAGATGGTGATGGCGAGCGTGATGACCAGATAGAGGGCATAGGCGGTTTCAACCATGGTTCATCTCCTTTTGACAGTCAGAGGGTGGCGGGCGTGGCCGGCCGTTCGGCGCGCTGCTTGATGAGGGCGAGCAGGTTCTTCTCGATGTCGCCCAGGAAGATTTCGCCCCACAGCCGGGAATAGCCATTGACCGGGGTCTGCATCCAATAGCGGGTGTCGATGATGACGCGGGTACGGCCGGGTCCGGCCGGTTCCATGCGATAGCCGCCGGTCGTCACCTTGAAATAGGCGCTGTCGGGCATCAGGTGCCGGTCGGTGAATTGCCAGGCGTCGAGCCCGCGAAAATCGAAGCGCCAGCCGATGCTGCGGCCCGGTTGCCAGTCGATGATATGCTCGCGAAACCGCACCTGCCGGCCCCAGTCGGCCATGCGGACCGCGCCGATCCCGTCGCCCAGCATATGGGCGCCGAGCGGTCGGGGCACGCCCAGCACATCTTGGGTGAAGGTCTATGTGCCGTCGCCCGGTCGGACATCGGGAATGCCGCGCAGCAGCGGCCAGATCCTGTCCGGGCTGGCCTCGACGATGATCGAGCGGCTGACCGTGGCGGTGGCGTCGGGCAGGGGGATCATCGGTTCGACCTGCATCGCGATCAGCGGCATGGCGAGCACCGCCATGCAATAGCTGGTGCCGCGATCGCCGGCCCGGCCGCGCAGCCGATAGGTGGCATAGGCGCCAGCCAGGCCGCTGGCGATCCAGAGCGGGGCGAGCATGACGATGCAGATCACCCCTTCTTTCAGCACCGGGACGGACAGGAGGATGGTCGCGCCCAGCAGCCAGAGCGGCATCGTCATATAATAGCGGCGCGACCGCTCCGCCCAGGGATCGCCGACATAGGCAACGAAAGCGGTGAGCGCGGCCGGCAGGAGCAGCAGGAAGGTGAAGCTGACAAGGCCGTTCACGCGGGTAGCGTCGAGCAGCAG
>QFPK01000148.1 GCA_003248865.1 Sphingomonas sp. | reverse complement strand
CTGAAATATAAAAAAGAAGATTTTCTAAAAATATTTGAGAAATACAATCAATGTAAAAAACAAGATACTCAGGTATTTGGAAATAAATCGGGAAAGAAACCGAAAATAAAGTATAGCGCATTAGTTGGTCTTTATCAATCTAATTTTGCTGTGGAATTTTCCGGTGGAGAATCTGAGAAAGAAACAAAAACTACTATTGGTTTTGGAGGTGAAGCTGCATTCGTTTTTCCTTCTGAAAAAACAGAAGTTTTTATTCGTGCAGAGTATGAGAGCTATTCAGGAAGGTCAAGATATAGCAATCATTTGACAGGTACAGCCAGACAAGAAAATAACTTTTTACTGGAATCCAGTTTTATTAACATAAATGCAGGTGCCCGGTATAATTTTATTTTAAATAATAAGAACAAAATTTTTATTGAAGGAGCAGTAGGTATAAATATGCCTTTTGATGATATTATTTATACTGTCACTTATCCTGAGGCTAGTGGAGGTGCTTCAGAGATAGAACTAAAATATAAATATTCTGCCAAAACCAATGCCTATTTTAATTTTGGTATTGGATATACGTATGACAACAAAATCAGTGCTACTTTGAGAACTGATACTAACAGAAATCTATTGACGGATGATACCACTAAGTTTTCCAGAATGGGTTTAAATCTTAAATACACATTTAACTAATAATTTTAATGGCCTTTTCGATACATAATGTAAAACCGCTTCATCTGTATATTTTATTTGTACTGCTGATTTTCATTTCAACTTTTTTTGAAGGTAGAGTACAAATAGTATATTATGTATTTGTCATTTTAGGTTGGGCTTCATTTTTTATGGCTGCTCGAAATTTTATAAAGCAAAGAAAAGGTAAGGCAAGAAAAGTCACTGCCAAAAAGAAATAAAAATAAATGCGCTAATTAATCAGCGCATTTATTTTTTCCCATAAAACTTCATCAAAATCAGATAAAGCTAAATTGACATTGTCTGCTGCTTCGCCCATTCGTACAATTACCATCTTTCGGCTGGGAATTACATAAATTTTCTGGTCATTTTTACCCAGCGCCATAAACATATCATTCGGACCTTCCGGAATTATGCTTCCCGGAAACTGTATTTGTGTTTGTGGTAAATGATAA
>QFPK01000147.1 GCA_003248865.1 Sphingomonas sp. | reverse complement strand
TTTCTGGCCGCAGGTCAGCGAGGTGGACGTCAGCACCGGCAAGATGCGCACCGTCGTTGCGTCGCGCCAATATGTGCGCAGCTGGTATGCCGATGCGACTGGCGCGGTGCGCATGGGGGTGGGCTATAATGACACGGCCCGTTCCTCGAAACTGCTCTACCGCCCCGATGGTCGCGGCAGCTTCCGCGTGGTCGACAAGGCTAATCGGCGTCGCCATGAATCGCTGATCGTGCCGATGCTGTTCACGGCCGATCCGGGCAAGGCGATCGCCAGTGACGATCGCGACGGCACCGACGCCTTTTACGAACTGGACCTCGGCACGCTGGAACTGGGCAAGAAGCTCTACGAAGCGCCCGGTTTCGACCTTGGCGGGTTGGAGGTCGACGCCGCCGGCACCGGCATGGCAGGCGTGCGCTACACCGCCGATGCGCCAGCCGTACACTGGTTCGACCCGACCCTAGCGAAGATTCAGGCCGATATCGACAAGGCCGTGGGTGATCGCCGCGCGCGCATCATCTCGACCAGCCAGGATTTGAAGAAACTGATCGTCCATGTCGGCGCCGCCAGCCAGCCGGGCGCCTATTATTATTACGACACCGATTATGGCGCCATGTCGCTGCTGTCGAAGGTCAGCGAGACGCTGGGTGTCCGGCCCCAACTCTCCCCGGTCAAGACGATCCGCTACAAGGCGCGTGATGGCCTGGAGATCGCGGCGGTGCTGACCCTGCCTTATGGCAAGGAGGCGAAGAACCTTCCCTTGATCCTGATGCCCCATGGCGGCCCCTTCGCCCGCGACGCGGAGACCTGGGATTGGTGGGTGCAGTTCCTGGCCAATCGTGGCTATGCGGTGATCCAGCCCAATTATCGTGGCTCGTCGGGCTATGGTACCGAATTCGCGGCCAAGGGCGAGGGCCAATGGGGCCGTGCCATGCAGGATGACCTCAATGACGCGGTCGACTGGGCGGTGAAGCAGGGCATTGCCGACAGCAAGCGGGTCTGCGTCGTCGGCGCCTCCTATGGCGGCTATGCCGCGATGCGCGCGGCCCAGCGCGATGGCGGCAAATATCGCTGCGCCGTCTCCTATGCCGGCGTGTCGGATCTGGGCGCGATGATGCGCTATGACCGGCGCTTCCTGAAT
>QFPK01000146.1 GCA_003248865.1 Sphingomonas sp. | reverse complement strand
CAGAGCATGGGGAATCCTTTCATAACGGTCATACTTGGTGGCAACGCCTTCCAGCAAGGAGGCAAACGGCGCCCAGGCCGACACGGCCAGGCGACGCGCTTCGTTTTCAGCCGCTTTTCGGCTGCGATCAGCCACCCCGCCCTGGCTGGCGATCTTGCAAGGGTTTTTAAGCGGCGAGAACGTTTTTTCCAAGGACTTCCCGCGCAACAAAGCATACACAGCATGCTGGGCGGCCGAAGCGTGGTTGTTTTCGATGTAAGCCTTCCATGCCTTTTTGATGGCACGGCTCAAAGCAATGGTTTCTTCCGAAACACGGGGGGCGGCAACGAAGGTTTCAATTTGAGCGTTCATGGTAACTCCAGGAAAAAAGAAAGGGCAAAACGTGAGGGAAACGTTGCGCTCTCCTCGGGCGGGCCTCGAGGACTTCCTGAAGTTTTATGAAGCTGGGGGCGCCCTGACGGCGCAGAGCCCTGCAAACGCCCGTGTGGGGATTGCGAGGGGAGGGCGAAGGCGCGCTGACCTTGAAGGTTGCGCGCTTTAACCTAGCAGAAGGGGAGGATGCGAATCATCATGGAGCCAGTGTGCACTACTCAGAAGCGTCTTGCAAGCTTTTTTTCTCACTGGATGACTCCCCCTTGGTGCGAACGCCATCGGGCACATACCGACGGCCCACCGCGGCAGCGTGAGCAATGGGTAAACCCTCGCCATCGAAGCCTTGTTCCAAGGCCGGCTGAATCCAACCCGGGGGGGGCACTTCGGAATCGCTGAAAGGACGGAAGTGGGCTGGAAAACGAATCAGCTTGCTTTCGTGAAGCCAATGGCACAAGAAAGAGGGGTTGGCATCGTTGGCGGTGACGATGTAGAAGGGGATCCCGTTGTCCAGCAAAAACCGCTTCATCGAGTCGGACAAGGCATCGGCCTCTTCTTGGTTTTGAAGCCGGCCTTCTTCGGCGTATTGATGCGAACGCTCAACGAAAATGTTGATGTTCCGATACAACTGGAAAAAGTCGAACACCGACTGTTTGAAAGAAAGGGGGTAGCTTTCTGGTGCGTAGAAAGCAGACAGCAGCAAGGGGGAATCCGTGATAGCCACGTCCACCTTGTTTTCCAACCGGTTGAGACGGTGCTCTTGGTTGGCAAACACG
>QFPK01000048.1 GCA_003248865.1 Sphingomonas sp. | reverse complement strand
CGCCCGACGACGCCGCTCGGGACGGAAAATGATTGTCCTGCGGTCGGATTCAGGCGAAACTCACGTCAGACGGCATGCCACTTGGGGAATGTATGCTGAGAACACCTGTAGGTGACGCCGATACCACAGATGGCGGCCTGCGAAAGACGCGTACGATTCCAGTGTGGACAAAGGAAGGTGCGAAGATTGAGGTGCGCTAAAACATGATCTGCCCCGATGTACTACGCTGATCAAGGGTAGCGAGGCGTTTCAGATCGGTGCGGATCGCAGAAACGGCGCTGAAATCGCACAACGATTTCGCTGCCGTTTCTGGATACCAGTCGCTGGCTCCCCGGGCAGTAACTCTGCAACAAAAATAACTAATTGAACTGTAATTGATTTTTTTGCAGATATTAGATAATTCCCACAACTATTCCCACACTCCGAAATCAGTGTAGCGATGCCCGGATTCGCGGAGCATAGAAAGGGGGCCGGACGCCGTCGACCAGCCCCCGTAATGTTGGATCGAAATACACAACAATTCGACCCTGCCGGGCTTTGCGGGAGAGTTAGTTTGTCGGCAGCTCGACACTACCGGCCTCGCCATCGCGGCATTCTCCGAGCCTCTCCGCGTCAGCCTCGATTGCCCTCAGGTAGGTTTTGACCTTTCCAAAGAGGAAAGGACGCAACCATCGCCGCTTGAACCTCAAATCCGCCAACGTCGGCGCCGGCACAAGCATCATTTCAGCTATGGCATGCATGAGCATCATTTGCACAACACCCTCGCGCCCGCGGAACATATCGCCCGACGCGCCGCGACGGAGCACCCGCACCGATGACAGAATATCGCTCCATGCCTTCACCTCGCCCTTGGCGTGCTCCCACTGGCGCCGCCAAGCTCGCCCCTCATCCCGCGCAAGGCTTCTGATGTACTTTTGGCTATCAACCGCCTCCTCTCGCTCAGGAAGCGGCTCCAACAAGGCGGCCATGAACGCGTCGCTCATTGCGCTTGCCCCCGCGCGCGGGCCTCCTCGATCAGCCGATCAAATATTCCCGTTTCCACCATTTTATCGTCTGCATAATGCTCGCGAACCAGCTCCAGTTTCTGCGCATACTGCGCCTCGGATCCGGCCAACGTTTCTTCCACTAACTCTTCCCTGGCATCCCAATAGGCTTCGAGAGCTATGTTAAATGTCGGATGATCTTCATGCAGACGATCCCATTCGGCGTAAAGCTTCAGATACTCGGCGTGGCGTCGCTCCCACTTACTCGACCAAGGGTGACGGGCCACCGCATCTCCAAAAGCGGCAGCCTCCAGATCTTCAGGCCGCGCCGAGGCTTTAGGCGCACTTTGCGCGCTACTGGCAACATGCCGCCGACCCACATCATAGGGCAGCAACGAGGCTGCCGATGCGGGAGAAAGCCGCGTGCTAAGCGCCTCCCCCTCGCCCGCGCGGACCGATTTGATGATGTCAAAAACTCCCGACAACAGCCGCATCCCGATCTCGTGCAACTGCGCTTCGGTTTCACCTTCGGGCAGCTTAGCCAGGAATTCGCCCACGATAACTGCGCTAAGCGCCGCCTCCGCATGTCCTAAGGCGATTTCCATGCGGTGCGCCTGCCCGGCCAGCTCGGCTAAAGGCAGAGAGAGGGCCGGCCGGCAGGAAAACGCTTCAAAACTTGACCGATGACTCCGGAATTCAGGCGCACTATCCCCGTTGACAGCGTGACGCATGGCTTATCTCCATCGTTGCGTTAGGACTGGCGAGGAGCGGCTAACTCTTCGTCAGTCCGCCTCAGATTCGCACAGAGAGATTACTACGTAAAGGCCCAACCAGCGCGCCAAATCATCCAGTTTGCGCAAAGCTGGAGAGGGAAGTAGCACAGTCATTCCTATACTATTCTGGCCGGAGGGCCCGAATCAGCGAAGAGGAAAAGCCATGGACGCTACGACAAACCAGCGGATCAAGGATGCGCGGATCTCCGCTCTGAGAGCCGAAGTAGCAGTGATCGCACTTGTCAACGAGTTGGTCAGATCGAAATTACTTACGGAAGATGCCAAAAAGAAAATCTGGGATGCCATGGACAACGCTAACAGTGAGCCAATAGCTGGCACTGGCATTCATCCCTACAGAGGGTAAATCCTCTGCCCGAAAAACTGGAGCGAGAATTAACGCGCAAAATTGGCAATGCAACGGCTGCCAGAGAGGGTGACGTTGCTGCTCGGCCTGCCTGGAGCCTCAGCAGCCTAGCGGGGTCCTCTCCGGCTTCAGGGCGGCCGTCGCCCAGCCAAGTCCCCGCTAGAATTAGGTGCCCGGGTTCCAGTATGTGCCCAGGGAGCCGACGACACCGGCGCCGAAATCCAGATGGACCCGGAATTCCATCCCAAGCACGTTCCAGCCTTCGCGGACCGCCAGTTGGGGCCCTTGGGCGCCCTCGAGATAGGCGTACTCCAGGACCGGGAATTGCCGGGGATCTGCGAAGAGGCGCCAGCCGTTTCCAGTGAGACGGGGGTCAACCCCAAGCTCCAGCTTGCCCCCGAACGGGTTCACTGATGCAATCGCATTCGCCTGAATGGCCGTCAGTATCTGTTCGGCCGACGTTTCGAGCGCCGATCCCACCAACAGGATTTTGGGCACTGCGTTGACCGGCGTGGCAGCATCGACATCCTTCATGTCGCGCATTGCTTTTCGGCCCAGCGACAGGTTCGGAAGATCCAGCGCGGTGCCCGCGGCCGCGCGATTTACGCGCGAGGCATGATAGAGGGGGTTGCCGTCGCGAAGGTTGACACCCGCACCGGCGTTGGCGTTCAGCAGGGCTGCCAGCTCACGCGCCTCCACCTCTGCACAAGCACGCCCGAACAGCCCTATGGGGCTGGAAAACGCGCCCAGGTCATCATTGATCAAAACCTGCCGCGTAATGCCGATGATCTGGCCGAAGGTGCGCAGCACATAAGCCTCGCGCCGCTCAACGGCTGAGCCGTAATGAACTTCGCCGCCTTCAGCGACCTCTTCGATGGGCTTTGCCGTGGCAAGACCAAGCGCATTGATCTGGTTGAAGTCCCGAACGCTGCGAGGATTTGCCGCCCGCTTCAGGGCCGATTCCGCCGCCTCATACTGATCTTGAAGGTAGCGATTGCCGACAGCCGCCGCGATCAGCGGGAAGTCGCTGCTGGTATGCATCGCGCGTTCGACCACCTCATGATCGGACGACAAGCGATCAATCGCGCCCCGCTGTCCGAGCCACTCGCGCGCCATTTGAGACAGCGTAAGGCCCATGTACTGGCGCGCAGGCTCGCTGGGCATCTGGCCCGAAATTCGGGCGTAAAACGCGTCCTCGATGCCGGCGCGCACAAAGTCACCAGCATCAACGCCAACCTTCACACGATTAATGGTGCGGGGCCCTTCGGCAACCCGTTCGCTCATTCGGTGGCCCATCATTTCCTGATAGCTCCTCAACGTAAAAGGGGTGGTTTCGTGGATCTCCAGCACGGACAGAGTCTCTTCCGGGGTGAAGCAGCCCGAGGACCTCAGATTCTGCATAAGAGTTCCCACTGAGATTGGGCGCCCACCAGTGTTTCTCTCTGCGAACTCCCGCAGCTGGGCGCCGGGGTCTGCAGCGACTGCAACCAGACTGATTTCCAGCGGCTCCCAATCTGTGGCGAGCAGCTGGCGCCGCGCGCCAGGCGCCGGATCGCGACTTTCGAACGCATGGATGATGTAGCCGACGGATACATTGCGAATATGGCCGGCTTGCACCTTCGCGACAATGTCGGCGACGTCGGCGGTGGCAGCTAGGCTGATACGCGCAATCCCCATGCCATTGGCGATGCGGGCGCTCCCGGGAACGACGCTGCCCACCACTGCGCCCAGGTCGCGCTGATTATGCGAGGCCAGAACGGGCGCACCGGCGTTCAACCGCTCCAAGCGAACGGCGCTGGGCTCAACCGATAGCGTTTCATCGAATTCGCCCTCGAAATAATCGGTGCGGCGCACCGTCGCGCCCGTTGTGAAAATGACTTCGAAGCTGTTGTCAGCTTCATTGAATTCTGCGGCGCGAACCTCTGCTGACCGGGAAAAAACACCGGGAAGAGGGGCGGCCCTATTCGAACGTGCCATGTTCAGCTCCAGTCTTGAACCGAGACAATGCTATTCTGACGTCCGCGCTGCGGACACCCGACACGCGCGGGCAAAGCCGGGCATATGCGGGCTTTGCCCCGCAATTGCGGGCGCCTTCAGCGCTGGGCTGGCTCCACCCATTGGGGGGACGCAACTTGCACCAGATCCTGAAGCCGGTAGCGAACCCCACCCGTCGCCGTGGTACAGTATCGAACTCTCCCAGCCTTACGCCATCGCCTGAGCGTGTCCGGATGCAGCTGGAGGATCCGCGCGGCGGCCTTCTCGGACAGCAGCTCAAACGGCTCTGTAGCCGTCACCGTCAATGCCTCCGCGCCCGGGTAAATGCCGCAGCTTCATCAATCGCGGCTGTCATCAGTGCCGCCGCAGCCTCCTCACCCAGATCGGTGGACAGGATGGCGCTGCAGGCAACCAACAGAGCCTGCGCCGCGTCGGGCCGGCTCAGCCCTGATCCCAGCGCACAGGTCATAAGCAGCGCCGCAATCTCAGGCATCCGCTCTAGGCTCTGAGCGGCATGAACTTCAGACATACTTACCTCCAACTACTTGCGCATAGAACGCGACACCGTCTTGTCGGGATGCCAGACACAAAATCTTGGAGCATTTGCCCTAGATTATCCGCACACCCCCATGCCAGCAGCTCCCCCAAACCCAGACAAAAGAAACAAAAACAACAACATGTCTGAAAAAATGCGCCGAATTGCACGAGCCGAGCCTCAGCACCCCGTATACCCATTTGAGCCGGGGAGGACCCGAACACCCCTCCCCCACTCCCCGTGCGCCCAGCTGCGGAGGCGTGGCGGGATGGCCCCCCCTTTAGGGGGGCCATCCCGCCCGCAGCCGCCCCGCACCAGACCGCAACTGTCCCGCAAGTATTTCAGCGGGTTATGGCTGGCCTTCCCGCACCTTCCCGCAACCAGACCGCAAGCAACAGAAATAACCGGCCTGCAATGATTACAGTCGCTTAGACAAAAACACGGGCTGGATGGATAGAACCGTCCCGCAGCCGTCCCGCACGCCATCACGCGTCGCCCCACAGCTGCCCGGCGTCGGCCTGCGCAGGGTTCACAGCCCGGATGCCATAGATAGGCTTGCGATCCGGACCCCTTCCAAGGTCCGCCCTGGCCTCGATCTCGCCACGAGCAAGCAATCGCTCAAGCGCGTCCGTCAGCCGCTCGACAGTCACGCCGCCCGCATCGGGAAGGCGTGCCATCAACCGTGGGGCGTAGTTACCCGCCGTCCGGGCTGCCGATAGTGGCTGGCCTCGCATCGCGAAGCCAGCCAGCAGTTCAAGGAAGGTCCGATCATCAGCGGCTTGACGTCCACCCTTCTGACCGGCGACTGCCCCAGCAGGAAGCTCATCGGTTGGCCAGAAGGTGCCGGCATGCCAGCTCAGGCGCACCTCCGTTCCGCGCGCACCATAATTCGATTTGCCCAGGCGCAAGATGCGCTCCGGCCCATCATCATCCCCATTCTTGCCGGGCCGATCGAGCAACCAGCGAGACCGCACTGCCGCCTCCCATGCAGTCGAACCCGACCATTCGGACCCCTGCGCCTTTGCTGGATGGTGAAGCAGCAGGATCGAAGCCCCGAGGCGGAGGGCCATCCCGTCCAGCGCCCGGCAGAAGCCCGTCACGTCAATCCGGGCGACCTCATTACCCGCGAACACACAGCTCGCATTATCGATGACTATCACTCGGCAACCCATGCCTGAGGCCACAGCTTCCACCTCGCCCATGAAACGGGATGGCACCCAACAGCCATCGGCTTCCACCGATCCTAGCGTGATGTCGGCTCGCCCTGACCTGACCCCCTGATGTCATCCGGTTTGGGTTAGAGTCTGGTTGTGGTTGTTGCGCATGTGCGCTGCTGAAGCAACGGGCTGCACGCGTGCAGCCCG
>QFPK01000145.1 GCA_003248865.1 Sphingomonas sp. | reverse complement strand
GCGTCCAGCCGCCCTTGCTCCCGATGGAAGTGTTCCAGATTTGACTCTCTATGATCAGGGAGTGGAAGATGCTGTGCGGGCGGCACAGCGATCTTACGGGATTGCTGAGGACGGAAAGGCCGGCCAGCAGGTTTATTTGAATCTGAGTGGAACCGATGCTGCTTTGGCCTCGGATCTTCAGCAGTGGGGTTCGGAACTGCGTTGGCACGCAGAACAGGCCCGTTTGGCGGGCTTCCGAAAGATGATCATTGTCAACATCCCTTCTTACACCCTCAAGGCAGTGGACCTGGAAACTGGAGAAACCCTGCTCGAAACACGTGTGATTGTGGGCAAGGCTTCACGTCGCACTCCGTTGTTCAAAACCAACGTGGTCAATTTGAAATACAACCCGGACTGGACCCCACCTCCGTCCTTGGCAAAACAAGGCAAGCGTTACGTTCCGGCGGGCCCCAACAACCCGCTCGGCCGGGTGCGTTTCTCCACCGACAACAACCAGAACATTTACCTCCACCATACCAACGAGCCGGACTTGTTCAATCGCTCTTCCAGGGCCCTGTCTTCGGGTTGCGTTAGCGTAGAGCGTTGGGATGATTTGGCTGCTTTGCTGGACCAATCCGACCTTGAGCACGTCCACTCCCGCGTGGCCACCAAGAAAACCGTGTTTGACAAGGTCGAGCCGGTACAGGTGATCATGACTTACTCCTTGGTGGATGTGACCTCAGGGCGCCCCGCTCGTTTTCCGGACGTGTATGGCGCCGGTGCAAGAGCTACTGCTCCTGCTCACTTGAAGTGAGACCTCGGTTGCAGGTTCGCTGAAAACTGGCACACTTCCCAACGCCCACGGCTGGCCGTGGGCGTTTTCTTCCAGGGTAAGGTGAATGCCTGAAATCACTCCAGCGTTGAATCATCCTCCTGTTCGCTTGGTCGTCTTTGAAGAGCGACCAGAGAACACGGAGTGGCTGATATCAGCGTTACGGGGTGCGGGGATTCCCTCTCGGGTTCATATCGGAAAAAATGAATCCGAGGCCAGCTCTTATATCGCCGCGCATGCTGCCGATTTGGTGGTTTGGGGGCAAGGCCATTCCTTCGTCTCATTGGCTCAGGCTTGCCAACTGGCAGAAGCTGCAGATGTTCCCTTGTTGATAG
>QFPK01000144.1 GCA_003248865.1 Sphingomonas sp. | reverse complement strand
GAGCCGGCCCAAGAGCCCACCCAGGCAACGGTTCAGACCACCGTGGGCAATCAGGGACGCCGGGACGCCAAGGCCTCGTGGGGTGGGGCTTGGTCGGACGCTTGGGCCGGCCGGGTGGCCGTGTCCAACGAGCACACCGATGGGACCATCCGCAACCTGACCGGTGGCCAACGGTGGGGCGGCCTGGATCGAAGCGGGGGAAGGGCGCAGGTGCGCTGGACTCCCAATGACCAGTGGCAGGTGGATTGGAACGCTGACGGCTCCCATTCCCGGCAAAACATCCCCTACGGGCAACCCATCACCGACTTCTTTGACACCCCTTTGAAGAACGGCCCCTTGCCCAAGAGAACCGTGTCCTTCAACGACACCCCCTTTGTGGATCTGCGCACGTGGGGTACGGCGTTGACCGGCCGCCGAACCTTGAGCAATGGGGGGACCTTGACGGCCTTGGCTTCGGTGCGCGACACCCGTCAGCTGCGCCAAAACGACACCGATTACAGCCCCGCAGATTTGCTGAAGGTCAACTACGACGACACCTACCGCCAACGCTCCCAGGAACTGCGATGGGCCTCGTCCACCGAAGGCCGGGTTCATGGAGTGATCGGGGTTTACGGGGCCCAGGAACGGGCGCGAACACAGCGCGGAGTGACTATTGGCCAGGACGTGAACACCTTGGTGCCAGTGCCCGGCCTGCCCATTCGCTTGCCCTTCGGCGCCGCCTTCCGTTTGCGTCCGGGGTTCGGCGCTTCGTCCCTGTCCCACGTGGCCACCGACAGCTGGGCCGTGTTTGGCAACGTCGACGTGGATCTGAGCGATCGTTGGAACGTGAGCTTGGGCGGGCGTTATACCCAAGAGGAAAAACGGCTGGACATGAATCTCAACGGATCGGGCAGTGGGGCTTTGGCCATCGCCACGCTGGCCACCACCGACAAGCGCCGCGATGAGGATTTCTCGCCGCGCGCCAGTTTGATCTTCAAGGCCACCGAGCGCACCAACCTGTACCTGACCTACGCCACGGGTTTCAAAAGCGGCGGCTGGAACGTGGATTTCCTCAACGTGGGGCAAGCCTCCACGGAGTTTGGGTTTGAACCCGAAACCGTGACCAGTTGGGAAGCCGGCCTCAAAGGCTCAAGCCGCGATGGGAAGTGGGCT
>QFPK01000143.1 GCA_003248865.1 Sphingomonas sp. | reverse complement strand
GTGCACGACATCGTCCGCTTCGCCCGGCAGCAGGGGATCCTTTGCCAGGGGCGCGGCTCGGCCGCCAACTCTGCAGTCTGTTTCGCCCTGGGCATCACCGAGCTGGATCCGACCCGGATCAACCTACTGTTCGAGCGCTTCATCAGCCACGAGCGCGATGAGCCACCAGACATCGACGTCGACTTCGAGCATGACCGCCGGGAAGAGGTCATCCAGTACATCTTCCGCCGCTATGGGCGCCAGCGCGCCGCCCTCACCGCGGTGGTATCCACCTACCACGCTGCGGGTGCCGTCCGCGACGTGGCCAAGGCCCTCGGCCTACCCCCAGACCAGATCACCGCGCTGGCGGACTGCTGCGGCCGTTGGACCGACAATCTGCCGCCGCCGGAGCGCCTCCGCGAGTCTGGCTTCGATCCTGATAGCCCCCTCCTTCACCGGATCCTGGTGCTCACCGGCGAGCTAATCGGTTTCCCGCGGCACCTGTCTCAGCACCCGGGCGGTTTCGTCATCGCCGACCAGACGCTGGATACCCTGGTGCCGGTCGAGAACGCGGCCATGGAAGGACGCACCGTCATCCAGTGGGACAAGGACGATCTCGATGCGATGGGCCTGCTCAAGGTCGACATCCTCGCCCTGGGCATGCTCAGCGCCCTGCGCCGGTGCTTCGACCTGGTCAAAAGCTATCGGGGTGAAGAACTGACCCTGGCCACCGTTCCCCAAGAGGACAAGCCGACCTACGCCATGATCAGCCGCGCCGATACGCTCGGGGTGTTCCAGATCGAGTCACGCGCGCAGATGGCCATGCTGCCGCGGCTGAAGCCGCAGACCTTTTACGACCTGGTGATCGAGGTGGCCATCGTCCGCCCAGGCCCCATCCAGGGTGGCATGGTCCACCCGTACCTGCGCCGGCGGACCGGCCAGGAGGAGATCAGCTACCCGCCGGAACTCGAGCGCGTCTTCGGCCGAACGCTGGGTGTCCCATTGTTCCAGGAGCAGGTGATGGAGCTCGCCATCCTTGCCGCCGACTACACCCCGGGCGAAGCCGATCAGCTGCGCCGCAGCATGGCGGCCTGGAAGCGACACGGGGGCCTTGAGCCGCACCGGGAGCAGCTCACCTCGCGCATGCTCGCCAACGGCTATACCGCGGAATACGCC
>QFPK01000142.1 GCA_003248865.1 Sphingomonas sp. | reverse complement strand
AGGTGCTGATGAAGCGCTCTCACCTGCGAGCAGCTTAAAGGTTCAACCGTTAACGTAGGTGTAGTGAACCCACTGCCCGTGGCGCTGGGAAATGACCAAGAGTCCTTGTTGGACCAACCAGGACAGGGTGCGAACGGTGAGCCCCATCACCTGCTCCATGCCTTGCTGCATCCGATAAACCATGGCCCGCCCTTTGGACAGGTCCAGCAACACGCGCGCGCCGCGGCGCAGGGAATCTAAAACCTTTTGATGAGCTGGTGTCAAAACCAGAGGTTCCGCCTTGGGGGGAGCCATGGGAGCGGGAAACTCGACAGAAGGAGCCAGGGCGGGGCAGCGGTGCCGGGGATACGAGTAGCGCAAACGCATAGTTCAGCCATTCCTCCAGGGGGTGGATGCAAACACGCCAACGGGCCCTGTGAAGGGCCCGTTAAAAGAAAAATGAGAAGTGAAGGGTGCCCGTGTCCCGAAAAAAGGACCTTTGAAAAATGCCGTCGGCAGTGGGTAGCGAGGCAAGTAGGGCATGGCTCCTTGGCTTGTGATGCAAACATAACACACGCAAGGGCTTGCGCAACATCCAAAAGTCGATTACCTAAGGGGGAATATTACAGGCCTTGCCTCCATGACCCTCCCTACCTCGGAATCCACACGTCGCCATCGCCCCCCGGCAAAAGAGGGGCTGCCCCCTGTGGAAAGCCTTCGCAAGCTGAACCAGGGTGAGTGTGTTTCCCACTGGGTCAAGAGTCACTTGTCCTATTTGGAGAAGTGGAACGAGGATGGCTGGCGTTGGGCACAAATTGCCACGGCTGTAGGGCCCCACATCGACCGCACTGTCACGCGCAACAAGCTCACCGGAATGGTGGCCATGATTCGAAAGGGTACCTTGGCCACCAAAGTGGAACAAATCGAAGTCTAAGCCTTCGGAGGGGTTGAAACCTCCAACACGGCCTCCCATTTGAGAAGGGTCTTTCTTTTCCTTCTCTCTTTGGAGGCTTTTGTATGTCTGGACGTATCATTGGTATTGACTTGGGGACCACCAACTCTTGCTTGGCCTTGCTGGAGGGCGGCAAGCCACGGGTGGTGGAAAACGCCGAAGGGGATCGAACAACCCCATCCGTGGTGGCCTATGCCAAGAACGGTGAGATCTTGGTGGGGGCTC
>QFPK01000141.1 GCA_003248865.1 Sphingomonas sp. | reverse complement strand
TGCGGTGCTGATCGTGTATGAAGGCGCCGACCATGGGCTGACGCAGACTCACCAGGACCGGTTCAACGCCGACCTGCTCGATTTCATCAACGGCTGACACAAATACCGTTCGCCCTGAGCGAAGTCGAAGGGTTCCACCGAGCGGAGCGAGGTGCCTTCGCTTCGCTCAGGCAAGGGCTCCGACTTCGCTCAGCCCGAACGGGAAAATAGTCTTTCAAAGGAGACATCCCATGACCCAAGACACCATCCTCATCACCGGCGCGTCGGACGGTATCGGCGCCGTCTATGCCGATCGCTTTGCCAGGCGCGGCGCCAATCTGATCCTGGTCGCCCGCCGCGCCGAGAAACTGGAAGCGCTGGCCGCTCGCCTGCGCGCCGATGCCGGCGTGAGCGTGGAAGTGATCGCCGCCGACTTGTCACAAGCTGACGATCTGGCGCGGGTCGAGGCGCGGCTGCGCGACGATGACGCGATCACCGGCCTCGTCAACAATGCCGGCATTGCCGGGGAACAGGCTTTTGTCGAGACCGACCCGGCCTATCTCACCGGCCTCATAGACCTCAACATATTGGCGGTGACGCGGCTGTCCCGCGCCATTGCGCCGCGGCTGGCGGCCAGGGGCGCAGGCACGCTGATCAACATCACGTCGGTGACCGCGCTGATGCCGGACGGCTTCACTGCCGTCTATCCCGCGACCAAGGCCTATGTGCTGGCCTTTACCGAAGCGCTGCAGGTCGAACTGGGCGGCAAGGGCGTGAAGGTGCAGGCGGTGCTGCCCGGCATCACCCGCACCGCCATCTGGACGGCGGAACAGATTGCCGGCCTGCCGCCACACATGGTGATGGATGTCGAGGTGATGGTCGACGCGGCACTGGCCGGGCTCGACATGGGCGAGGCGATCACCATCCCGGCCCTGCCGGACAATGCCGATCTCGACGCCTATCTCGCCGCGCGGGCCGCGCTTCGGCCCAACCTGTCGCTCAAGGATGCGGCGCCCCGTTATCGAGTGACCGCCTGACCTCTTTCGTCATTCCCGCGAAGGCGGGAATCCATCTCCTGACCTTGCGTCTGGATGCATCGTTGGGAGATGGACCCCCGCTTTCGCGGGGGTGACGGGAATTTTCCAGGGAGAAGCATCATGATCCTCGGTCTTTCCATT
>QFPK01000140.1 GCA_003248865.1 Sphingomonas sp. | reverse complement strand
CGCGCGCATAGGCGATATCATCCATATGCAGGTCTTGCTGCACCGTCGTCGCCAGGATCGAAAGCGCCTGCCGGTCGAGATAGTTGATCACGGTCGAGGTGAACAGCATCGCCAGGATCGCCCATCTGATCTTGCGGGCCTTCCCCTCGATCATGCGGCGGCGGCCTCTATGCGCGTGGCGATCGCCGACAGGCCGGCAAGCGCGGTGCCGTCGCCCGCCGCCTTCTCGGTCGCGATCCCCAGCCGATCGCAGACCCGGCCATAGAGATCGACCAGCAGTTCCGCGCCGACCAGGACGATCGTCTCCACCGCCATGCCGCGCGCGCGATGGGCGGCGACCGCGTCGCGCACCTCCGCACCGATCATCAATCCGGACAGGAAGGAAGGCGCGGCGGCGCTGGTCAGTTCCCCCATCAGGATGCGACTGCGCAGCGCGAACAGTCCATGTTCGATCGCCAACGTCGGATCATCGATCACCAGCCCGGCTCCGACATCGAACGCGGCGATGTCGGTCGGCGCGGCCGGATCATAGGGCTTTTCCAGCGATCGACCCAGCAGGCCATGGGCGAGCAGCAACTCGCGCATTTCGCCCTGCATAGAGGTAACGAAATCCAGCACCGTCCGCCCCCGCGTTCGCACCCATTTGGCGTGCGTGCCCGGCAGGCAGATCAGCCGTTCGCTATCATCATCTGCCACGCCCGAAAGCCAGCCGAACAGTTGCACTTCCTCGCCGCGCATCACATCGGGCTGGCCGAAGATGTTGCGACAGGACAGGCCCGGCACGATCGCAACCGGGCATCCCGCCGCCTCGAACCGCAGCAGAGCCCCGGCCATCGCCGCTGGCCCGGCCGGGCAAGGCAGATAGGCCGCCTCGCGCCAACCGATGGTCGACCCGATCATGCCCGACAGCAGCACCGGCATCGAACCATGACGATCGATCCAGTCCCCTGCCGCCGCGCGGAAGGCGGTTTCATGATCGGCCACATCCTTGGCGCCCTCGCCACGCACCGTCTCGACCGGGATCAGCCGCCCCTCCTCCACCCGGCACAGGTGAAGGCGCATGTTGCTCGATCCCCAATCGCCCGCGATCAGCATAGTCATCCCGTCCTCAGAACTTGAAGTTGGCGCCGATGGCGAAGCGGCGCCCCTGCTCGGCATAGAGGGCGAT
>QFPK01000139.1 GCA_003248865.1 Sphingomonas sp. | reverse complement strand
TTTCAACTATTAATGCACAATGTTCGCTTTCAACATCTTCTAAAGGAAGATAGATGATTTCTTTATTGCTATTTGTTGCCATATTTCGTTTGCTTTAATTTACATACAAAATTGGGTATAATTTCAATGGGGGCTATTGTGGAATTTTGGAATTGATTTGTAAGATTTAGGGAAGAAGTTTTTTATAGTTATTCTTGCTTTTTCTTTAAAATCTTTGCGGCCCTGCGACTTTGCATGAAAATATTGCTTGCAAAGACACAGGGTCGCAAAGCATCTATTTTTAGACTTTATCCAAAGGTTTTCTTTTCTCTTCCCGGATTTGCTTGAAATGGCTTGGCGTGAGTCCGGTTACTTTTTTGAATTGGTTGCTTAGATAGGCAACACTTGAATAATTCATCCGAAACGCAATTTCGCTTAAAGACAATTCATCATATACCAACAGTTCTTTTACCTTTTCTATCTTCTGGGCGATAAAATATTTTTCAATTGTGGTACCTTCAACTTCGGAAAACAGATTGGACAGGTAATTATAATCGTGGTTCAGCTTACTGCTTAGCACATCGGAAAGGTTTGTTTTAGCCTCGTTTTCCTGATGGTGGACAAGTTCGATGATTGTGTTTTTTATTTTTTCAATAATTCTGCTCTTTTTATCGTCAATCACTTCAAAACCCAACGGTGAAAAAGCCTCTTGCAGTTTCATTCTTTGTTCAGCCGATAGTTCCTTCCCCAATACTACTTCACCCAGCTTAATACTTTTTACGTCTAAGCCCAATTTATCCAATTCATTTTGCACTACCATAATACAGCGGTTGCAAACCATATTTTTAATAAAAAGTGTGTCCATAGTATTTATTTACATTACAAATCTCAATAACAAATTTACAATTTAAGTTAGATTACACCATTTTATGTTATAATATTCCTGATGTCTTTTTTAAAAACCGCTAGTATTTGTCATTTCTTATAGTAACTTTCATAATGTTCTGTCTATTTACGATTTGTAAAATTTAGGGTAACCAAAACGAAACTCACAAATTGAGATTAATCGCTCTTATTTTGTTCACAAAGCCAGTCCCCGCCTCGAATCGTTTGATTTTCTCTTAGTAAATGTAAGTAAAAAATAATTAAAATCTTACTTTCCCTTGTTACTATTTTGTAATATAAAACACTGCTTTT
>QFPK01000138.1 GCA_003248865.1 Sphingomonas sp. | reverse complement strand
GCCACCCAGGCTGTAGCCACCCAGGATCTGAGCCACCTGCATGACTTGCTCCTGGTAGACCATGATGCCGTAGGTCTCCTTGAGGACGCCTTCTACGCGTGGATCCGGATACACCACTGGTGTTTTCCCGTGCTTTCGCTCGCAGTAGGTCGGAATGAGGTCCATGGGACCAGGACGGTAAAGAGCGTTCAGGGCCACCAAGTCTTCAAAGCGCTCTGGCAAGGCCGTGCGCAACGTGCTCTGCATGCCGCCCGATTCAAACTGAAACACGCCCACGGTGGCACCCGACGAAAAGAGCTTGTAGACCTCCGCATCGTCCATGGGAATCTTGTCGATATCGAACGGCTTGTCTTTGAATTCCGGACGACGGTTGATCATCGACTGGGCTTCTTGAACGATGGACAGGTTGGCCAGGCCCAAGAAGTCGAACTTGACCAGGCCAGCAGCCTCCACATCGTCCTTGTCGTATTGGCTGACAACCCCATCCTTGCCCAAATGCAAGGGGGAGAAATCGGTGATACGGCCGGGAGCAATGAGCACGCCGGCGGCGTGCTTTCCTACGCTGGCCGCAGAACCTTCCAACAGGCGGGCCACGTCGATGACCTTTCGCACCAAGGGTTCATTTTCGTACTTATCCTTGAGCTTGGGCTCCTTTTCCAACGCCTTGTCCAAGGTGATGTCCAGTTCGTTTGGAATCAGCTTGGCCAGCACGTCGCCCATCTTGAAGGGCATGCCCATGGTCCGAACCACGTTTCGGATCGAGGCTTTGGCAGCGGAAGTACCGGTGGTGGCAATCTGGGCCACAGCCTCGTGCCCATACTTGTTGCGCACGTATTCGATGATCTCGCCACGGCGGAAGATGTCCATGTCGATGTCGAAGTCGGGCATGGACACGCGGTCGGGGTTCAAGAACCGCTCAAACAGCAATCCGTGTTGAATGGGGTCCAAGTTGGTGATGTGCAAGGCATGGGCCACCAGGGAGCCGGCACCCGAACCGCGGCCAGGGCCGATGGGGATGTCATTTTCTTTGGCCCACCCAATGAAATCGGCCACGATCAAGAAGTAACCGGGGAATTCCATGCGGTTGATGATTCCCAACTCCATGTCCAACCGCGCCTGGTATTCCGGGCGCACTTTTTCACGCTCCACTGGATCTGGGAAATCTTCCAGCAAACGGGC
>QFPK01000137.1 GCA_003248865.1 Sphingomonas sp. | reverse complement strand
ACATTCAAACCGTAAATGTCCCCAAACTCTTCACGTTCGGTGGCCGCGGTGCCCGTCATGCCACACAGGTGTTGGTAGCCGGCGAAGTATTGCTGGACGGAAATGGAGGCCTGGAGCGTGGTTTCCTCGCTGGGCTCGAGCCCTTCGGCCGTTTCCACGGCCTGGTAGAGCCCGTGATCCCAACGGCGATCAGCCTGGATGCGGCCGGTGTGAACGTCCACCAGTTGAACCTTGCCATCGAGCACCACGTAATCCACGTCGCGCTTGAGCAGGGCCTTGGCCTTTAGAGCCAAATCCAAGTGATGGAACCAGTCCAGGTTCTGGGGGTCATACACGCTGCCATTGGCCTCGCTTCCCCACTCGGCAAAGGCCTGTTCGGCCAGCTCCAATCCCGCCTCGGTCAACTCCACGCGCCGGGATTTTTCATCGACCTCAAAATGCGGGGTCGGGCCGGTGTGGTCAAAACGCTGAGCCAAGGCGTGGAAGCGGGCGTAGGTGTTTTTGGCCGGCTGGGCGGACCCGGACACCACCAAGGGCGTTCGCGCTTCGTCGATGAGCAGGCCGTCCACCTCGTCGACCACTGCTGCGAACTGACCGCGTTGGACCTGCTCTTCCGGACGGTCCACCAGCTGATCGCGCAACCGGTCAAAGCCGAACTCGGTGCTGGTGCCGTAGGTGACATCGCAAGCGTAGGCGGCTTGCTTGGCCGCGGCGGTTTGTTCCGGCAACACGCAGCCCACCGACAACCCCAAGGCCTGGTAGACCGGTGCCATCTCGTGGGCGTCGCGCTCGACCAAGTATGCATTGGCGGTGACCACGTGGACCCCGCTCTTGCTCAAGGCATGCCATGCGGCGGCAAAGACCGCCACGAAGGTTTTGCCCTCACCGGTGCGCATCTCCACCACGTTGCCTTCGATCAGCGCCAATGCGCCTTCCAATTGTTCCACGTGGGCCCAGAAACCCAGGTGCCGGCGGCCCGCGATGGCCACCATCTCCAGCAAGGCTTGAGCTTGAACTAGGTCAACGCCGGCCTTGGATTTGAGTGCTTGGTAGGCTTGGCGCAAATCCTCGTCGCCGCGGTGTTCGTTGGCTTGGGCTTTCTGGAGCGCACGCTCGGCCCGTTGGCGGTTTTGACGCTGGTGACGAACGGACGGCTTGAACCAATCAAACATGGCAGATGGGG
>QFPK01000136.1 GCA_003248865.1 Sphingomonas sp. | reverse complement strand
TAGGATTTTCCTTTTTGACCTGTAGCACAATTTTGCCTTCGGCTATTGCCGAATCGATTGCGGTAACTTTAGCAATGTAACGGTGGTTGTAGGGATTGCTCCTGAGTTTTTCAAGAAGGACTACCTCTACGGAATGTGTATGTCCGTCTAATTTATGCCCATAATGATATTTGGAAAGCCTTTCATTATGTACAGCATGGGTAGTAATTCCAATACAGAAAAAAACGAAATAGGTTGCATAGCCAAAATAGGACTTCTGAATAAAGTCTTTTCCGGAAAAATAAAAGGCCGTTCCAAAAAGAAGAATACTAACTCCGCAAATAATTAAGGAGAGTAGTGGAATCGGTTCAAAATAAAATGCGGCGAGTACTCCTAGAACAAACCAGATGGTAATTCTAGCTAACGGGAATTTCAATATTTTCATAAACCGAAAATACCGAAAATATAACAAAAAGTGAAATTATTGCTGGATGATTCTGTTTACCTGAGCAAATGTTCTTTTGTAGTAAGGCTCACTTGTGGATGAAACCACGACACCTTTGCTTGTTGAAGAGTGGATGAATTTTATTTCATCACCAATTTTTTCGATAACAACACCTACGTGGTTGATGACTCTTCTTCCATTGGTTCTGAAGAAAATCAGGTCTCCTTTTTTAATATCGTTTGTGTCAACTTTTTCACCAATCAAAGCCATGTCATGTGAACTTCTAGGCAATTTGATATCAAAAAGATTAAAAACAGCAGTAACCATTCCTGAACAATCCATACCAGCAGTAGTAGTTCCGCCTCCACGGTATCTTACACCCAGGAAATTCATTGCGTTATTGATTAATTGAAGAGAAATGTAACTTTCAGTTGGAGCCACAGATGCGATAAGTTCCGGGTCTTCCTGTTCTACAATTACATTTTTTTTATTTTTAACCGTTTTGGTATTTTTTGTAGCTTTTGTTTTGTCTGCAACAGCAACGGAAGCCGGAGCAGGTTTATCTGCAGCAACAGTAGTTTTCTTTTCTACAGGTTTTTCGTAAACTCCTTTTTTAAGAGCTTCTTTTTTAGTGGTAATAATTTGCGAGTGGCCTGAGGTCGATACCAATAAAAATAGTGGTAAGAACAGTAAAAAGATTTTTTTTGCAGACATATTTATTTTTTATTTTTCAGCAAAAACAAAAACTTAGGGGCGAAT
>QFPK01000135.1 GCA_003248865.1 Sphingomonas sp. | reverse complement strand
AACTTCCTAATGTAGCTTTAAGTTTGAGTTATATAAAAAAACAAAAATATGGTTTCGCAATTTTATTTAATAATCAGTATTATGATATTGCCCTGAATGACGAAATCAGAAACCTGAACAGGAAAGAGGAAAAATTTGTCTTTTCACCAATAATGAAGTTCCAGTATGTTTTGAATACCAAATCTAATCTGGTTGCTACCTATAGTTATAATGAAATAGTTCCTTCTGAAGAGCATCTTTTTGAAGGTTTTGTGCTTACAGGTTTTAGAAGTTTCAGGAATAATAGCCCCAATATTTCATTTTTAAACACACATACCTATAATCTGAATTATATTTATAATGATACTTTTAAGGTAACCCGTTTTTCTGTATCCGGCAATCATAATAAAAGGAGTAATAATTATTTTTCAAGAAATACGATTAATCTCGATAATACTTTTACAAATTCATTTTTATTGGAAGCAGGCAATAGAGATTACAGTTTGAATTTGGATTTTGAACGTTATATGCATTTTATGAGGACTACCCTGCAGATTAATGGAAGTTACGCCTTATCATTTGACAAAAACATTGTAAATGATTCCAATCTAAGAGATGTTGAATCCAGGCTATTGTTTATAAACTGTGTTTTACGAGCCGCTTTCAAATCAAAATTTTATATTGAAAACAATTTCAGTTATTCTACTATTGACTTTTTACTGGATAATGTGATTCAAAACCGATTTAGCAGTTTTAATGATACTTTTAAAATGACTTATAAAATAAGGCCTGATTTTAAGGCAAATGTCGCCTCTAATTTTGTTTCTCCGGATTTGTCAAAAAACAACAATTATCTGTTTTTAGATTCTGAACTGCGATATACGCCTCTAAATAAAAGATTTCAATACGCCTTAATTATGAGAAACCTGACCAATAATAAGAAATTTGAAACTGTTTCAATTTCCGACTATTCAAAAACCATAGCTTCACATAATTTATTGGAAAGATATATTCTGGGGAGCGCTTCTTTTCGGTTTTAGTTATATGTGTTTCAAAGCTACGAAGTATTAGATAGATTCGTTCCTGACTTTAATTTTTTTATTTCTTAAAACGGTCATCATTTCAAGCCAATGTTTGTCACGAAGGGTTCCTGCTAAAAAGCGACTGTTGTCAAAATCTTTTGTGATAATTCGTAACGCATTCGGT
>QFPK01000134.1 GCA_003248865.1 Sphingomonas sp. | reverse complement strand
CATCATAAATCTGTTTTTAATATGTATGTTATTGACCGGTTTTCTCACAGCGAAATTGGCAAAATACTCCATATTTCAACAGGTACTTCAAAATCGCATTTGTCAAGGGCCCGAAAAGCAATCCAGCTTTTTCTATTGGAAAGAATAAAAGAAAAACCTGTTGATGAAAAGAAGAAACGCCGTATTGCTTTCCTGATTTTTTTAGGTTTTGGAAATCAGATGTTCGCTAATTTCTGCAAAAAACAATTCCAGGATTTTGAAATAGAGCCAATGGAAACTTTTGAATCGGTTACAAATAAGGGAGCTTTTCCAAGCCAGTTTATTGGTCTGGCTAAAATAAATCCTGTACCAAAATTTATGACAATAGCCATTTGTTTCTTAGGTGTATTGGGAGTTGCTTTTTATGCCTGTTTTTTTGAGGTAAAAGATATTCCTCAAAAACATCCTAAGCCTGATTTGGAGTCTGTTGATATTATTCCTGAAAACCAATTGCCCGTAGCTGTTGAAGATACTGCAAAAAGTGAAGAACCAACCGCAGAACCAAAGAGTATCAAAACTCATTTTAGCCAGGAAAAAGCAACCGTTACCAATAAAAATTCTCAAAAAACAACAGAAGAAGTAAATAGTATTGTTACTAAGGATTCTGTAAAAAATGAGCCTCAGAAAGTGGTTATCATCAAAAGACAAATTGTAAAAAAAGATACCGTTTATGTTTCAGAATAAAATTCTACTCTTTTTTTTAGCCTTTACGACCTATACTTTTTCACAAGAGAAGAAAGTAGATACTATTTATGTTTATGAGGAGATTATTATTCATGATACTGTTTTTATCGAAAAACCTTTAAAAATAGACAAGGCCATTTTTACAGAAACCGATAAAAAAGACCTGTTGGAACTGACCCAAAACGGAAAGAAAATCACCGTTGATACGCTTATCATTAAGAGCAAAAAAAGGGTTGCAAAAAACGAAAAAAGTTGGTTTTTTGGAGGCCGATTACATCTCGGTTTGGCCAGCAACAGCCTGTTCAAGGAAGTTAATGCTCCCAGTCCTATAGGATTGGGTTTGGGCTTTTGGATCCGAAAGGAACTATTCCAATCCAGGTTTTCTTTGGGTATTGGAATTGATGCCTTTTATTGGATGAGTCCGTTTTCGTTTAATGCTTCCAAAAAAGACAGCCGCCTTAATGGCTAC
>QFPK01000133.1 GCA_003248865.1 Sphingomonas sp. | reverse complement strand
CTAAAGCCAACAACAGATACTTCGCTTCAGGTACTCCAGAAGTGGTTAAAATTAGTACAGCAAAAAAGTCCGGTTTATGACAACCTGGTCAATTCAACACCGGTCGAGCTGATTTTATACAAAGAATATAATTATGCAGCATAAAGCATAAATCGCATTTGTTTAGTTTGTTTTATTTGTTTGTTTGTTGAAAGACTGCTTTTGATTGCCAGTCAAAAGCAGTTCTTTTAATCAAAAATCTTCAGAACCATGTCAGTTAAAAAAATAAATATCATTCTCTTCGGAATAGAAGAGACAGGGAGTTCTCTCATAACTGAGGTGCTTTCCAATCAGGAATCACTCCTTGAAAATAACAATCTTGATTTGAGATTGCCGGTAATAACCAATTCCACCGTAGCCTTCTTTGAAAAACCAACAGTAAGGAATTCCTGGGAAGCCAATTTTATCCAATTTGCCGTTCCTTTCAAAATAGCAGATATAATTAATTTCGTTCAGGAAAACGAACTCGAAAATCTTATTGCTGTCGATACCTCAAATACAGAAGACATCCTTCCTGATTATTTCGACCTGCTTCAGAATGATTTTGATATCATTAGTGCTAATCCATTGGTTCAGGCATTTTCGGCAGATTTCAAAATGGCATTAAACAACAGTATCAAAAAAACGGAAAAAGATTTTGTCTTCGTAAACCCAAATGAGAAGTATCTTTCCCCAAAACTGCTTGAACAAATTCTAAAAATTGCAGCCAAACAAAATTTTAGGATAGCGGTATAATTTCTGCAAACTATTGCAAAAACCAAACATATTGCATTACTTTGCAGTGTTCTTAAAAATATTGATTGTTATCACGAAAGGCGGAGGGATTAGACCCGATGAAGCCTTAGCAACCCTTTAAGCTTTAAAGAAGGTGCTACATTCTACCATATTATTGGATAGATAACACACGAAAAATCTACTTTTTTTCTCCCTTTTCCTGACAACATATCGATACTTTTTTCAACCATTCATGGCCTGGGATTGTTTTTTCTATGCCATCGATTTTTGAAAAATACATTAGGACTTTTGGATTCATCAGAATCTTGAATAATCTAATAATAGTAAAAAATGTCAGGCATACAAAAAGCTATCAAAGAAAGAATTCTCATCCTTGACGGAGCAATGGGAACCATGCTCCAGCGGTATAATTTTTCGG
>QFPK01000132.1 GCA_003248865.1 Sphingomonas sp. | reverse complement strand
AGAAAAAGAATTGGAAGCCGTAATTAAAAGGACAAAATAAGTGCTTAAGAAATTATATATTTTTATTTTTTTGATTCCATTAGCTGCTTTTTCCCAGGAAATAAATGGGAAATATACAGTTGATGTCAATTATTTTTATGGAAACATTTTACCGCACAATAGTACTATCAAGCACCTTATTACGGAGCATCCGGAAGGAGTCCTGATAAGTTTTAACAGAAAAACATTTGGCAATAAGGAATGGGAATCTGAATATAATTTCCCGGATTATGGGGCGTCTTTTCATTATGAAAATACCAAAAATCCCGTTTTAGGTGATTTGTACGGGCTTTATGCACACTACAATTTTTATTTTTTGAACAGGAGCCTGATGTTTCGTGTTGGGGAAGGAATTTCGTATAATACTAATCCCTACGATAAAGATACCAATTTCAGGAATATGGCTTATGGAACACGGTGGATGACATCAACCTATATGATGCTGAATTACCACAAAGAGAATCTTTATAAAAACATAGGCTTGCAGGCGGGTATTAGCTTTTTTCACCATTCTAATTCGAATATGGCTTCGCCTAATACAAGTACCAACACATTGGCTGTAAATCTTGGGGTTAATTATTCCTTTGAAAAAAGTGAGAATCTGAAACGGACGACTATAATGTATGATACAATACAAAACTTTAAAGAACCGGTTCGATTCAATATTTCATTCCGTTCCGGAAGGAATGAAAGTGATATTATTGGTAGTGGAAAATTTCCTTTTTACGTATTGTCTGCCTATGCAGACAAACGCCTTTCCAGAAAAAGCGCTATCCAGTTTGGAGCTGATTTTTTTATGATGAAATATCTGGAAGAATACATCAGATATAAATCTGCTGCCTATCCTGATTACCATCTTGACCCGGATACAGATTATCGAAGGGTAGGAGTTTTTGTAGGACATGAACTTTTTATCAATAGGCTCTCAATTGAAGCACAGGCAGGATATTATGTTTATGCACCATTTGGTTATTTAGGACCATTTTATCAAAGAATTGGTTTGAAATATTATTTTAGTGACACTATTTTTGCAGCACTAACGCTAAAAACACATGCTGCAAAAGCAGAAGCCATGGAAATAGGAGTTGGGATAAGGCTATGATACATTTTTACAAACACATGACGAATAAATTTTTTTACATGTTATATCTGTT
>QFPK01000131.1 GCA_003248865.1 Sphingomonas sp. | reverse complement strand
GATCCTGCCGCCATTCAAACCCTTGCCTTGGCACTGGCTTCTTTGCAGCGGTTCGTTCAGTCGCGCAAAAACGGCGACTCGGAGGCCATTGCTGTACTGGCGCCAGGCTTGGATGCTCTTTTTGGGGCTGGAAGCTATGAAAGGGAGTTGAGGGCACTCCACCATGACCAGGCATTGTCTCCTCCTGTGGCTGCCCTTGAGAGGTTGTCAGAAATGTCCGTGGAAGCCGTGGTTCCGGCTCCGCAGGAGCTGCCAGCCGAGGAAACCTTGCCTTTGAGCGAAAGCGTGGTTGTAACGGAGCGACCGGTTCGCAATCTTCGTTCCGAATTGTTGGGAGAGGGCTACAGGGATGAACCAACAGCACCAGACATCTTGGTGATCTTCTTGGAGGAAGCCGATGCTGCGCTGAAAGAAGTTGAAGGCTTGCGCAAACAATTGCGGGCAGGTTCGACGGATGAAGAAGCATGGCTTGGGCTTCGCCGTCAATTCCACACTCTCAAGGGGAGTGGCAGAATTTGCGGGTTGGCTGGACTGGGAGAAGTGGCCTGGTGGGTCGAAGACAGGCTCAACGAAGCCCTGGCGGTGCAGGAAGATTACAGCTCTGCGTTGGACGAAGCCTTGGGCTTGGCTACTCAAGCCTTGGCTGGTTGGTACCAACAACTGACCCAAGGCACTGAGGTGGTGGTTCAAGCCAGTGCCATCCGTGAAGCTTTGGATAAGGCCACCCCCTATTTTGCTGACGGCCGTGAAACTGGGGACGAAGAGGATCTGTCGGCCGAGGGGTTGAACCACGACAACGTGTGGCCTTCTGCTCAGGCAGAGGTCATTGAGGAAGGGAGTGCCCTGGTTGAAACCCCAGGGGAAGAAATCCAAGATCTTGCTCAGGATGAGACGGAAGACCAACACGAAGAGCTCCAGCGATTCGTTCGGGAGGATGCTTCCAAACATGCCCAGCAATTGGGAGAAACCGTCCTGGACTTCGAGCTCAATGGAAGGTGGGACTGGGAGCGCCTTCATTGGTCGGCTCATACCTTGGCCGGCTTGTTCCGCATCGAAGCCGAAGGGCGGACGCTGGCCAAGGTTGTGGAGCATTGGGCCGAAGGGCGTTTGGAAAGCCCCTTCGAGGGTCGAGAAGAAGGACTTTTGGAAGCCGTGGTCGGCTTGCGCGAGCAGGCAGAAGCCTTGGCTGAAGGCCAAT
>QFPK01000130.1 GCA_003248865.1 Sphingomonas sp. | reverse complement strand
CAGACCCGCGATCATCGCGACGTTGAGCAGGATCGGCGCGGCCGCATTGACCCAGAATTTGTCGAGCGAGTTCAATATACCGCCCAGCAAAGAAGCCAGACTGATCAACGCAAGATAGGGAATGGTGATGCGCGACAGAGTGACGGCGAAGGCGAACTGGTCCGGCGTCGGATTCTGGCGCGAGAAGCCGCCCGACAGCGCCCAGGTGATCGGCCAGGCGGCCGCCAGCAGGACAATCGTAAAGAGAATGAGGACCGGCAGCAGCACGGCCAGCGCCCGCTCGGCGAAATGATAGCCATCGGCCATGCCGCCCGGTCCGGCTGCCTTCTTGTTGAACAACGGGATGAAGGCGGCGGAGAAGGCGCCCTCGGCAAAGAGCGCGCGAAACATGTTGGGCAGGCGGAAGGCGACGCCGTTGAAGGCGTCCGACGCGAAGCCGGCGCCGACATAACGAGCCGCGAGCGAATCGCGCACCAGCGCCAGCACCCGGCTGGCGAGCGTCAGCCCGCCGACCGAGCCAAGGGCCTTCACCAGTTTCATGGCAATCTCCGTTCGGGCTGAGCGAAGTCGAAGCCCTGCCCTGAGCGTAGCGAAGGGGCTTCGCTACGCTCAGCCGCGCCCTTCGACAGGCTCAGGGCGAACGGATGGGTATTCATGATGCAATCAGGCGTGGCCGGCGGGTTCGCCTGCGGTCTGCTGCATCTGTTCGGCCTGCTGCAGGTAGAGCGCACCGAAATCGATCGGATCGAGCAGCAGCGGCGGGAAGCCGCCGTCGCGGATCGCGTCGGCCAGCACACGGCGGGCGAAGGGGAAGACGAGGCGCGGCGCTTCGGCCAGCATGAAGGGCTGGATCTGGTCCTCGGGCACGTTGCGCATGCCGAACAGCGCGGCATAGACGAGTTCGACGGCAAAGGCGGTGCCCTGCGGCGCGACGGCCTTCACTTCGATCTTCAGCGCGATTTCCAGCACTTCGTCACCGACGCGGTCGGCACCGATGTTGAACTGGACGTCGATCTGGGGCTGGTCCTGCCACTGGTAAACGGACGGGGCGTTCGGATTTTCGAACGACAGATCCTTCACATATTGGCTGATCAGCGCAATCTGCGGCGCGGTGTCGGCGCCATTGCCGGTCACGTTGGTCTGGATGGTGTCGGCTTCGTCGGCCATTGTCCTCAAATCCTTGCTGATCGTTCGTTGC
>QFPK01000129.1 GCA_003248865.1 Sphingomonas sp. | reverse complement strand
CGTGGTCGCGGCCGTGGTCAGCACCACACGCCTGGCACTGCCAAGCGCGGGTGGACAGGTTGTTTTTCAACGCCCGGTTTAGGGTACCGCACCCCGGGCAGGTTTGCGTGGTGGGGTCGAACTGGCCTGCATAGAGCAACAGGTGGCCGCGTGCGGCCATCGCTTGCTCGAGCTCTTTCAGAAATTGGCCCCAACCCAGGTCCGCGGTGCTCTGGGCCAGGCGCCGGTTTTTCTGCAGGAAGGCCAACTTGAGCGTTTCCACGCAGACAATGGCCGACCGATCCGCTACCCGTTGGGCGGCGGTGCGATTCTCGTGCTGCCGGTGGTTGGCCACCCGAACGTGGAGCCGGCCCAGCGCCAGTTGAACCCGTTGGTACCGTCGGCTGCCCTTTTGAGCGCGGGACAGGGCTTTGCTGCGAAAGCGCAACGCCTGGGCGCAGCGCTTGAGGTAGCGCGTGCGCCCCAGGTTGCCATGGACGTTGGACACAGCCTTTTCCGTCAAGCTCATGTCCAGGCCTTCGATCGCCGGCAGGCCTGTCGAAGGGCAGAGGGGCAAGGGCTCCCAAGTCACCCCCAGTCTGTCCAAGCGCCGCTGGCGTGCGGAGCGGACTTGGCCCGGTCCGCACACAAAGGAGGCATGCCAGGTGCCGTTGGCGCTGCGCGCCACCGTCACCAACTTGGGCGGAGTGTTCGGCCACGCATATCCGCCCTCCCGGGTTTTCAACCGGCCTAGGCCGGGAATCACCAATTCCTTCCGCGACCAGGCCTCTCGAACGTCCTTGTTCTTTGTTGCCACCACCTGGAAGCGAATGGAGTTGGCAAACGAGAATTTCTGGAACCGTGGAAACCCCGCGGCTTTCATTGGCTTGAGACCAGCGGCTTTTCGACGCTTGTTCTCGGCCCGATCCTCGATCGCCTTGGCCGTGGTTTTGGCCAGGTCTTGGATCGTTTGATCCAAGACCGTTCGCGGCAGCATGACCCACAACGGATCCAAGCCTTGCTCCAGTAAAGCCGAGCGGAGGTTGTCCCGCTCCCCGCGGGACAACCGAGCCCAAGCCGCCGTCTCGGCGGCGGCCAGGATGGTTTTGCCCAACCGCGGCGACAGGCCGAGCTCCAACGCCAGGGCTTTGCGGGTGTGCTCCAGTTTTTCTGTGAGCCATTGCGAACAGGCGTTGGGATCGGAGCCTTTGAATTCCTCGGG
>QFPK01000128.1 GCA_003248865.1 Sphingomonas sp. | reverse complement strand
ATCGCTGAAGCCCGGGTCGCTGATCGGCGTCGGCAGCATGTGCCGGAGAGACGTCCATGGTCCGGAGGGGGTCATCGCCGTCATCGACCATCTGGATCAGATATTGCCCAGGGGGGTCCGGCTGCACGCATTTGGCGTGAAGGGTTCGGCGCTGCCATACCTGCTTCCGTTCGAGCACCGGGTCGCGTCGATCGACAGCCAGGCATACGGCATCAGCGCCCGACAGGCCGCCCGCCAGGCCCGTGTGTCCAAGAGCGACCGCTTCGTGGCCGACCATATGGCGCGGTGGGTGGGCGCACAGCACGAACGTCTTGCCAGCCACCCTTTGCGCCTGCCGCACCATCGGCCTGCGGAACCCGATCCCGTCCCGACGGCCCCTTGGGAAACGGCGATCGCGCAGGCCCGAGCCGAGATCCGCGAGCTCATCGAGAGCGGGGATCTCGATCACGACGAGATTACGGCTCCGTGGATCGAGCAATGGGCGGCTGACATCTACCGCGAACGGCTCGCCGGCTGATGAGAGGGGAGGGGGGGCAGGAATGGGGTGAGCATGAGGCTCGCCAGAGTGAGGCGCCCATCCCCGACGGAGGTGCCCCGCTACCCTGCAAGGAGATCGGCCGTGACCGCACCCCAGCCCACCGGAACCACCATGGTCCCACTCGCCCGGATAGCCATCGGCTACAACCCGCGCCGCTATTTCGACAGCAAGAAGCACGACGAACTTGTCGCGTCGCTCAGGCTGCGCGGCATGCTTCAGCCGATTCTGGTGCGTCCGGCGGACGACGGCGAAGATCGCTACATCATCGTCGCCGGCGGGCGGCGGTATCGCGCCGCGCTCGAAGCGTTCGGTGCGGACGGCGAAGCGCCGGTCATCATCCGGGAGATGACCGACCAGGAAGCGCTCGAGGCGGCGATCGACGAAAACGATATCCGGGATGACGCCTCCGAAACCGAACAGGCCGATGCCGCGGTCCGGGTCCTCGCCGCCTGCCAGAACGACCGCGGCGAGGCCGGCCGGCGTCTTGGCTGGTCGCGCGCCAAGCTCGACCGCCGCCTCGCGCTGGCCAACCTTTCGGACGCAGTGAAGCTCGCGCTCGACGAGCGCCGCATCAAGGTCGGCCACGCCGAGCTGCTCGCCGCCGTGCCGGCCGACAAGCAGGACAAGGCGCTCGAGACCATCCTGGGAGCCGGCCTCGACATCGG
>QFPK01000127.1 GCA_003248865.1 Sphingomonas sp. | reverse complement strand
GAAAAAGCTGCAGAAGGCTGCGCACGATGAGCGTGCGTTGAACAAAAGGAAGGGACATCAGGTGCGGATTTTGAGGCCACACGAAGTGCTTCTCCACCACCACTAGCAACTGGTTGCCGTAGAGGTGTCTCCCCTTTTTGGCCAGGCATTCCCGAAGGGCATGGGCGAGCTCAAAAGCCTGTTGCAAGAAAGGATCCATGTTGATCATTTGGCGGGCCTGAAGGGCCAGGCAGGTGTGCTCTTGGTGCCAAAAATACGCCAAGCGTCCATTGCAACTGGTCAGCAAGGTCACCCGCACCAAACCGGCTTCCACGGCCGCGGCCGTGGGGTGGGAAAAGCGATCGCGAAAGCCAGCGTCCTTCAGTTGCTGTGCGGTCTGCTTGGCTGACAACCCCAGGGCCGCCCCCACGCTGCCCATGGATACCCACGAAGAGTTCTTCCAGGCCGCTGGTGCTGGCGGCACCCGCAGTGATTGGGCTACCACGCCCTGTTCGTCCAAAAAGGTCTTGACGCGCGTGGCATGCCAGCAAAACTGAGCACCGTGGTGACGGTGAACCATCCAACGAACGATCTCCTGGGTTTTGGCCACGGGCTGCGGCGAGCCCGACGAAGCGGCCAGGCCCGCTTCCTGCAGCGCACGAATCATGCCTGGAGCATCCACACCGAAGGCATGGGCCAATTCGGTGGGGCTTTTCCAGAGTTGGAGATCAGGTCCTGCCATCAGGGCTGGCCCTTTTCCAGCGCTTGGGCCAGCCGGCCATAGCAAGCCCGCCGACGTTCCTCGGGCATGTCAGGAAACATCCGTTCGCAGGCGCGCTTCACCTGATCGGTGTTGCGCATTTCCCGGGATCGCACCTCCTTGAACAGGTAGGCCACAACTTCTTCGTCGCACAGTTCCGCCGACGGGCGGGCATCAACAACCACGTTCATGGCAAGCTCCGGGAAAGTTACGGCCCCAGTGTACCGCGTTCCCTGCCCGGGACCCTGAACGCTTTCCAACGGCCAGGGGCTGGGAGCTGGGCGTCCCATGGGGTATCCTGAAGCAACTTCTTTTTGTGAGTGCTTCCGTGAATGTTTCCACGTGGGACGCTTTGGTTCAACCGTCCTGGTTTGACTCAAAAACCCCCAGCGATGCCGAGCAGCGGCACCGCGAAATCCGTTCGTGGGCTTCGTGCCCGGTGGACAAGGGGTCGTGGGCCGAGGCT
>QFPK01000126.1 GCA_003248865.1 Sphingomonas sp. | reverse complement strand
GCATAGGCTTGAACGGTGTCCTCTGCCACCAGGTCCCGGCGGATGTGCTCAAAGGCCACGTCCAGCCGGCGGTCCATTTCCTGGGAAGCCAGCTTCAGCACCCGCATGGCGTTGGGTTGGGATCAGATGGTCATGGAGGCCTGCTGGGCCCGGCGCTCCTGGAGCGCTTTGGTCAAAGAATGGCTTGGGTCAAAACCTGGAATCATCGAAAACGGCCCGCAACAGGAGGTTTTTCACTATACCCTCCCAGGCCGTTCTTCCCAAGCCTTGGGTTCAGATGGAGGTCAGCACCAGGTCACCGGCGGTCGCGCAGGCCTGCGTCAACGCCATGACGTCCAGTTCACCTTTTTCGTTCACCACTTCAAAGGTGTTCAGACGAACGCTGTGGAATTCCCCCACCAGCGATGGCAACAGGTGAACGCACACGTTGGGCGGAAGGTTCTGGTAGAGGATACCAAAGGAGAAACCCCAGGGAATGGTTCCTTTTGGCGTGGTCACCACCGGATTTCGCCACACCCACACCTGGCCGCCCCAGGAAGAGGTGATCGGTGCATTCTGAGAGTAGTCTCCCCCGTTCATGCCCACCGGAAACAACCGGGCCTGGTTGGCGATGCCCCGGTCATTGACCGAACGGCCGCGGCCCAGCCCTTCGTAATTGCCACCCTTGCCTGCAAACACGCTGCGCACGCCGGTTTGAATGGCCCGGATGTTGGTCAACTCGGTGTTGGCCTGGTTGCGATCGCGCACCTGTGGATACACCACAAAGGCTGCAACCAGCAAAAGGGCGATCACGCCGAGCACCAACAACAGCTCAACCAACGAAAACCCACGCACGGAAAGGTGCTTCACGGCGCTCCTCAGTTGGATGTGAACGTGATGTTCACGTCTTGGGCTTGGCAAGCGGCCGTTAGGCGTGGCACGTTGAGCCCTTGGTTGGCGACCAGGACTTCGGTTTGGGCGCCAGCGGCGCCCACTGCAATGCTCAGGAAACTTTCCGACAGCGCGGTCACCATGGGCACGCACACGTCGGTGGGCACCTTAAAGTAAGCAATCCCAAAGGACCGACCCGAGGCCACGTTTCCATAGGGGGTGACGATGGCAGGTCGATTCCACACGTAAACTTCCCCTCCCCAGGAAGACGTGATGGGCACGTTGGCAGAAAAATCGCCCCCGTTCATCGTCGCAGGGAAGATGCGGGCCTGGTTTCCAA
>QFPK01000125.1 GCA_003248865.1 Sphingomonas sp. | reverse complement strand
GGCCTTGAGCGCAGCTTCCGACACCACCAGCACGGCGCTCGCCCCATCGCAGATCTGGCTGGCATTGGCCGCGCTGATGACGCCGCCTTCGGCCAGCAGCCGGACCGATCCGATGCTTTCCGCCGTGGCATCGAAACGGATGCCTTCATCCTGGCTGTGAAGCCCAGGGCCGTCCGGCGTGTCGATCTCCAGGGGCACGATCTCCGCGTCGAAATCGCCGCGCTGCGTGGCCGCCGCGGCGCGGCGATGGCTTTCCAGCGCATAGGCGTCCAGATCGGCACGGGTGAAGCCATGTTTGTGCGCCATCATCTCGGCCCCCATGAACTGGCTGAATTCGACGCCGGGATAGCGGGCTTCCTGCCGGGGGGATTTGGGCTGGCCCATGCCCGCCTGCGCGAACAATAAATTGGTCATGCCCATCGGCACGCGGGTCATGGATTCGACCCCGGCGGCGATCACCACATCCTGCGTGCCCGACATCACCGCCTGGGCGGCGAACTGGATTGCCTGTTGCGAGCTGCCGCATTGCCGGTCGATGGTGACGGCGGGAACGCTCTCGGGCAAGCGGGATGCCAGCACGGCGTTGCGGCCGATATGGAAGCTCTGCTCCCCGCCCTGGCCGACGCAGCCCATGATGACATCGTCGATTGCCGCCGGATCGATATCGCTGCGGGCGGCGATCGCATCCAGCACGGCGCCCGCCATGTCGGCCGGGTGCCAGCCTGCCAGCTTGCCGCCACGCCGCCCACCTGCGGTGCGGACGGCTTCCACGATATAGGCGGTGGGTGCTGCCATCTTTTCGATCCTCTCCAATATGGTCCTGAACCGGGGCATGATAGGGTTTGGTCAGGCATTAATCACCTGACTAACTAAATAGTATCTTCGATCTTCGGGCGGGGTTATGCTGGCCGCCGGAAGAGGAAGGGAGAGGATATGACGGCGTTCGACCGCGACTTCACCATGACGATCGACGGCCAGGGCTTGGCCGGCGCGGCCCGCATGCCGGTACTCAATCCCGCGACCGAAACGGTGGTGGCGTCGGCGCCGCTGTGCAGCGAAGCGGAACTGGATGCGGCCGTCGCTGCCGCACGGGCGGCCTTTCCCGGCTGGCGCGCCACGCCGATCGAGACGCGCCGCGCCGCCGTCCGCCGGATCGGGGAGGTGATCGGCGCGAACATGGCCGACTTCACCCGGCTGTTCACGCTGGAGCAGGG
>QFPK01000124.1 GCA_003248865.1 Sphingomonas sp. | reverse complement strand
TGTTCGTCCATGCGCCGCCCCGCGTTCGTCCGGCTGAGGAAAAAGCGTGGCTGGCGGCGCTGGCACCGCTCTTTGCCGCGCAGGATGCGGCACCACCCACCCGCCTGGAGACCATCTATCGCAGCTTTGCCGAAGACCCGGCGATGCTCGACCTGCTGGTCGAAGCGCGCCCGCGCGTGATCAGCTTTCATTTCGGGCTGCCTGGCGCGGCCCAAATCGCGGCGCTCAAGCAGGCGGGTTGCCTGCTGCTCGCATCCGTCACCAATTTGGACGAGGCGGTCGCCGCCCGCACCGCTGGCATCGACGTTCTGGTGGCGCAGGGATTTGAAGCCGGCGGCCATCGCGGCATGTTCGATCCCGATACGCCCGATGCGATGCTCGGCACTTTCGCGCTGACCCGCCTGCTGGTGGTGAAGGCCGGCCTGCCGGTGATCGCGGCTGGCGGCATCATGGACGGACGGGGCGTGCGCGCAGCACTCGACCTGGGCGCTGTCGCGGCGCAACTGGGCACGGCGTTCATCGCCTGCCCGGAAAGCAGCGCCGACGCCGCCTATCGCGCCGCCCTTGCCAGCCCGGCCGCCCAGCACACGGTCATGACCCGCGCCATTTCCGGCCGCCCGGCCCGCTGCCTTGCCAATCATTTCACCCAATGGGGCACTGAAAGTGGTGGCGACGTGCCCGACTATCCGCGCACCTATGCCGCCGGGAAGGCGCTCAACGCGGCTGCCAAGATCCGGGGAGAAGGCGGCTATGGCGCGCAATGGGCGGGCCAGGGTGCGCCCCTCGCCCGTGCCTTGCCGGCCGCAGACCTAGTCACGGCGATCGCGGCGGAGATGCGCGAGGCATGAGCCGCGTCGCGCATGTCGTCGCGCTGCAACGCACCAGCGTCCTGACGTTGTTGGCGCCCTATGATCCCCATGTTGCGGGCACGCCGCCGCTTGGCCTCGACCTGCCCGACAGCGACATCGATGTCGTCTGCGAAGTGCGGGATTTCGATGCCTTTGCCGCCTTGCTGACCGAGCATTTCGGCGATCGGCCGGATTTTTCCGTCCATGCACGGCCCGACCTTGATGCCATGATCATCCGCTTCAGCGCATGGGACTGGCCATTCGAGATCTTCGGCCAGGCCTTGCCGGTCGCGCAGCAACATGGCTGGCGCCATTTCTGTGTCGAGCGGCGCCTGCTCGATCTGGGCGGTCCTGCTTTGGCGCAGGCG
>QFPK01000123.1 GCA_003248865.1 Sphingomonas sp. | reverse complement strand
AACGTGGCCACAGCTTTGCTGGAAGCAAAATGGCCATTGGCGCCGTTGCGAGCCACCCACCCGTTGGTGTGTTGCCGCACTCAAGAAGCTTTGCTCGCTTTGGAGCCCTGGTTGGTTGGCAAGGTTCTACCTGGAAACGTGGCCGACAGCTGGCGCGCTTGGGCCGTAGAAGATCACCTGTCCAGCCGCAGCTTGGCGTTTCGTTTGGGCTGGTTGGCCGCTCAGGCCGGCCAAGAGCAGGTTGTCAAAAAGACGGTTGCCATTCGGGCCGTCGAACTTTGGTCAAGATGTCAAGCCGTTGAATTGAAGGAGCTGTTGAATTCGTTGAGGGGTCCTGGCTTTGGAGCGGCAACCACCTATGAGTTGACCGACGAGGGAAAACGTTGGTTGTCGCTGGCTCCCTTGGAGATTCGATCGGCAGGCTTTCAATCCGCAGGGGAGCTTCCCGTGTGGCTCACGGTGGCTCAAAAAACCATGAGCGCTGGGCTGTCCAACCCGATGATGACGCAGGGAGCTCGGCTGTTGGCGTCCATTTCGTTGGAAAGTCCGCCGCCCGTGGTGCTGGAGGGGGAATGCCTGACCGTGCGTGGTGCCGGGCTTCTTTCTTGCGCCAGGGTAGCCAAACTAAAAAAGAGAACACCGTCCAACAGCATGGAGAAGATGGGGTGGGTGGGAAACGATGGAAAGAAAAGCGGGTTGATTGAAGCTGCCAAAGCGTGTGCGTTTTGGAACGCGCTTGCTTCTGACGCTGCAAAAATAGAGGCGGCAGCAAATTTCAATTTTTTGCTGAATCAATACTTGAAAGAAGAAAGCGGCGTTGAGCTTTCGTGGGAGGATCCCCTTTGGAGTGAACTCAAGCGCGTGGTGGAAAAAGTGCCGGGGGTAACCTTGGGAGAATTCCATGGGAAGTGGAAGGACACCGTGGCAAAAGCGCCTGTGGAATGGGCATTGAGTTGGGTGCCCATCCAACTCCAGGGAAGGCAGACAGATTGGATCGAACCTGTGAAGGCCAAGGTGGACGAGCCAGGGGTCTGGTCAAACCAAGCTTTAGAACAAGCAGAGCGGCTGTGTGATCTGGGCACGCCCGAGGGTGTAGGTGCATGGCCGGAGCTGAGGTCTCATATCCTTCAGCGACAACTGGAACAACGGTTGAAAGAGCCGTCGGTGAAGCAGAACAAGCGGGTGCGGATGTGACCCCAGAGGCTTTGGCGGTTTTC
>QFPK01000122.1 GCA_003248865.1 Sphingomonas sp. | reverse complement strand
CCACAGCACGGCCAGGGTGAGCAGCATGAAGACACCCGGCGAAATGAACCACCCGATGACGGCAAAGGACATGTAGTAGGCGCGCAGGCCATCGGCAAAGCTTTCGGCGGCCAGGCCCATCAGGCGGCCGGCGCGATCGGCGTATTCATCCCGGTCGGCCACGCCGCTGTCGAAGACGGAGACGTTGGGCGCAGCCCCCACCACGATGGCGCCGAAGGAGTAGACGCGCATCGACCAGGTGAAGCGGAAGAAGGCGTACACAAAAACCACCAGCATGGTGATGATCTTCAGATCGAAGATGAGCATGGAGGTGCGCGCGGCGAAGGGCAGATCCTGCACCAGCACATTGGCCTTGTCGCTGGTGCCCAGCACGGCCAGCAGACCACCGAGCACCAGGATGGTGGTCGAGGCCCAGAAGGACGGGCTGGCCGACAGGTTCTGCACCACGGCGGCATCGACGATGCGCTGATCACGGAAGGTGACCTGGCGCATCCACAGCTTGCGGTAGTGGTTGGTGCTGGCCAGCAGGGTGCGCTGGACCTTGGCGCGCCAGTCCGCAAACAGGGCATAGCCGATCCAGCCGCCGATGAACAGGGCCAGCGCCGCCCAGTCCTGCCAGGGCAAGGCAGCGATGAGGTTGGTGATCAGATTGGGCAGCTGCGGCATGAAAGCGTGGCGAAGAAGGGGCGGACGGCAGGCCTGCCTTGATGAGGCCCAGGCGGCTCAGAGCGCCTTGCGCAGGTTGGCCGGCGCGATCTTGAGGGCTTCGCGGTACTTGGCCACGGTACGGCGCGCCACCTGGATGCCCTGCTCTTCTAGCATGCTGCTGAGCTGGCTGTCGGACAAGGGCTTCTTGGCGTCTTCGGCCGAGACGAGCTGCTTGATCAGCGCGCGCACCGCCGTGCTGGAGGCATTGCCGCCGGCTTCGGTGTTGAGCGAGGAGCCGAAGAAGTACTTGAGCTCGAAGGTGCCGAACGGCGTGTTCATGTACTTGGCCGTGGTCACGCGCGAGATGGTCGATTCGTGCAGGCCGAGTTCATCGGCGATCTCGCGCAGCACCAGCGGCTTCATCGCGATCTCGCCATGGGTGAAGAAGTTCTTCTGGCGGTCGACGATGGCCTGCGACACACGCAGGATGGTGTCGAAGCGCTGCTGGATGTTCTTGACGAACCAGCGGGCCTCCTGCAGGCGCGAGCTCATCGTGGAGTGGCCTTCGGCG
>QFPK01000121.1 GCA_003248865.1 Sphingomonas sp. | reverse complement strand
TCAACACCTGGGCCACCTGCTCCCAGTCGGAGTTGGCGATGCGATGGGTGGTATGAAGGATTCCTGCCATCGAATGAACGTGCTGCTTTTCACCCTTCACCCGGTCAAAACGGTCCAGGACCAAACCCACTTCGGGACCGGCCTGTACCAGGTGGGCGGGTGCCGTGTCGATGCCCAGTGTCCTGGCTGCTTCCCCGTAGCAGTATTCCAACACCAACCACATGGGGTCTTCCCAGGTCGCGGCGAACTTGACCAGTGCATGGCGGTAGCCCTGTGGCAACTGTTCTTTTCCTACCCAGGCCTCGGAGCAGTCAGCGCTGATGCCCACCATCGCCTTGGGACGTGCTCCCTGAGGAATGCTCCCACCCACCAGCAGTGCAGGCGATGGTGAGACGGCGCTTCCAGCGGAAAGGGCCCGGGCCTCGATCGCCAAATCCTTCAGGGACACCTGGAGGGGCTCTGCCAACGAAAGGCCTGCCGAGGAAGAGAACTCCAGGGCACCCCAGCTGCGATCCGCCAGAAAAGCCAGCCGTTGAAGGGGGCCGAGGACCTGAGGATCACCATTGGCCAGCGTTCGATCCATCAACAGCATCCCCCAACCATCGGGGAGTGCGTCGTGGATCAGGCCGGGCAGCCCCGACAGGTGAAATTCCTTGGGCGAAGAAGACCAGCGACTGGCCGTCAAAGGCAGGTGAATCGGAGACCACTCGGTTCCCTCCGCCAAAGCCTGCTCGCTCCATTGAAACGAGGACGAAAACCGCTGGGCGTCGTAGGCGAGTTGGCCCAGCAGCACCCGTTGGCCATCGGCATGGCCATGAACGTCCAGGGTGGAAAGAGAAGCCAGAAATGCCATGGGGCATACTACCTGCTTTTGCCTACCAGGGAAGGAAAAAGCAGGTAAAAGGGCGCACTCAGGGCGCCAGCAGGGCCGGCGGGGTGGAGATTCGGGCCTGCAGCGCTTCCAGGGACTGTTGGCGCTGGTGAGCTTGGGCCTGGATTGGAAAGTCCAATTGCCGGCGTTCTATCAGCCACTTTTTGGCCGCCTGAATGGCTTGTGCCGTGTGCGTCAGCAGATCCGCATCGCCACGGCGAATAGGCGCGTCCGATTCAAGCCAGCGTTGCCACACTTCCGTTAACAGCGGATCTTCGCTGGCCGCTTTGGTCGCATACTCCCATTGGCGCTGTCCAGCGTCATCGGAAGAAAGCAGGGCGCAGTAGT
>QFPK01000120.1 GCA_003248865.1 Sphingomonas sp. | reverse complement strand
CCATGGCGCGCAGGCGCGGATCAGCCGGCAGGTGGCGGGCGCCGCGCAGGAGGTGGCGACCCGCACCGGCGCGGTGCTGCGCGTCGCCTTCCTGTCGGGCGCCGTGCTGGAATTTTTCGCGGCGCTCTCGGTGGCGCTGGTCGCGGTCTATTGCGGTTTTGCGCTGCTTGGCCTGCTACCCTTCCCCGCGCCCGAAGCACTGGACCTGCGCGCCGCGCTGTTCGCGCTGGCGCTGGCACCGGAATTCTATCTGCCGATGCGCCGGCTGGCCGCGGCCTATCATGACAAGCAGATGGGCGAAGCGGCGGACAAGGCGATCGCCGCCGCCCTGCCGGAAGCGGAGGCCGCGCCGCATCCGGCCAGCCCCCTGTTCGAAGGCCTCCATCTCAAGGATTTGCGGATCGGCATGGGTTCGGAGATCGGCCCGGTCAGCCTGACGCTCAAGCCGCATGACCTGATCGCCCTCACCGGCCCGACCGGCAGCGGCAAGACCAGCATGCTCGCCGCGATCGCCGGACAGATTGACCCGGCCTCGGGCGAGCTGTCTCTGGTCGATCCCGCGCGCATCGCCTGGGCGGCCCAGCGGCCGCTGCTGCTGCCCGGCAGCCTGGCCGACAATATCGCCCTCGCCCGCCCTGATGCCGACCGAGCCGAGATCGCGCAGGTTGCCGCGCGTGTCGGCTTGACGCCGATGCTGGCCGCGCGGCCCGAAGGGCTGGACCTTGCCATCGATCATCAGGGGGCGGGCCTGTCGGGCGGCGAACGGCGGCGCATCGGCCTCGCCCGCGCCATCCTGTCCGAACGGCCCGTTCTGCTCTGCGACGAACCCACCGCCGATCTGGATGCGGAGAGCGCCACCGACATCATCGCCCTGCTGGTCGCCTTGTCGACCGAGCGCGCGATCCTGGTCGCCACCCACGATCATCGCCTGACCGCCGCCGCGCGGATGGAGGTGATGCTGTGAACCCGATCCGGATCGCGCTCGACAAGGCGACAGGCTCCGCCACGCTGTTGCGCCGCGCGACGCTGTGCGCCGTCATTGCGGCGCTGGCCGGCATCGCCCTGCTGGCGCTGGCCGGCTGGTTCCTGACCGCCGCCGCCATGGCCGGAGCGGCCGGCACGGTCGCCGTGCAGGCGTTCAACTATCTGGTGCCCAGCGCGGCGATCCGGCTGCTCGCCATATTGCGCACCGTCTCGCGCTATGGCGAGCGGCTCTGGTCGC
>QFPK01000007.1 GCA_003248865.1 Sphingomonas sp. | reverse complement strand
AACATCCAGACTTCAGTCAACGGCAGCGCCTCCTCAGCGCCGCCATTGAATCAACCGATCACGTCTCGCGCAAGCAATTTAATGGGTCCTGAGCCTAGGCTCAGATCGAGACTTGGCTACCCAAAGAACAGCATTCGTGACGATCCTCGATCTGACGTCAAGTTCGAAAGCATATTTCCTGTCGGACAGTTAGCAGCCAATCCTTGGGGTTTGTACGACATGATCGGCAATGCGGTAGAGCTCACAACTGAAGTGGCCCCCTCTATTCCAGCCTGCTTGAAGCTCCTGCCCGAGGGCAAGTGCAATGCCTTATATGCTCGCGGAGGAGGTGACCGTCTTCGTTCGCCTAGGCCTTCCACACCAAACCTGCCCATAACACAATCACTCACAACAGGTCGTTTTCGGGTGCGCGCCGACACCGGGGTTGATTCCACCGGGTTCCGGCTCGTTCGTGATAATTGAGAAAGCTGCAATCACACGGATGTTGGCCTCTCTCTCACGGTCATCCGCTTGCGTTGAAAATGCGCCGAAGCGTGGAACAATTCTTACAAATCCAACAGCTCCTACAGCCAAGCCTTTGAGAACAAAGTGTAGGTCAATGTTCCACGAGGCCGGCGGCAAGCCGCCGAGTCCGCTCATCTCTCCCTCCCTCCGCTCGGGGGAGGGCCGAGGAAAGGGGACTCGCGCTGAAAACGCTATTAGAAAAAGCGCGGGCAAAGCCCACTCGTCGGACGGGTTCGCGGGCAGTCGCCCACGCCCTCACGCCCTGCCGGCCGGGCGCTACGCGTGAGGCGGCAGGCCAACGCTACGCATTGGCTGCGCGCCGCGCTCCGGCCCAAAAAAACTCCGGAACGTCGGGTGACGTTCCGGAGCCAGTGGGTCGCTTCACACTTCCTAGCTGAAACTCAATCCCGCTCCCATCCAGAAAGAAGGTTACGCAGCTTGTCCAAAGCCACTTTCTTGATCTGGCAGACCCGCGCCGCGCCAACGCCCAGCACCTGCCCGATCTCCTCCAGGTTCAGTTCCTCCACGAAATAGAGTTGCAGCACCTGCGCTTCACGTTCAGGCAGTTCGCGGATGGAGGATGCAATCGCTGTCCGCATCCGGCTGGATTGCAGCTGCTCCAGCGCATCCGGCTCTTCCGCTGCGAACCAGATGCTGTGATCGGAATAGACCTCGTCCATCGACTCATGCCGGGCGGCCTGGGTGGCGCTCTGCAAGTCGTGCAGGTCCGCCGCGTTCAGTCCCATTTCAGCCGCCAGTTCGGCGTGGCTGGGGGCGCGGCCCAGTTGATTGTGCAGCCGGGCCTGCACCGCGCCCAATTCGCGCCGCTTGCGCAGCGCGGAACGGCACAACGTCGCCTGTTTGCGCAGCAGATCGATCATCGCGCCGCGAACCCGCACGCTGGCGTAGGTGCTGAACGCCGCCTGTCCGCGATCCTCGAAGGTGCGGGCGGCTTCGATCAGGGCGATCATCCCCGTCTGCACCAGCTCCTCGATATCCAGCGCGGAGGAAACCCGGGCATGGGTGTACCAGGCGATCTTGCGCACCAGCCCCATGTTCATGCGGACAAGGCGATCAGGGTCGAGCGGGCTGGCCGGAAGGGGAGTGTAAAGGCCGAGCGCCCCAGCTTCTCCCCCGTTCATCAATTGCTGGCCCATCAGGCGTGCGTCCATCAGGCGGACTCCATATTGGGGGCGGCGAGCTCGCCGCCGACGACTGCGACCACTTCAACGGCTCGATAATCCTGCAATTCCGCGAAACCCAGCACCGGGATCAACAGGTGCGGACGCAGCAAACGCCACAGCGCCCGGCGGGGGCCCGGCTGGGTGACGAGGATGACGGGCGTGCCCGCCGCGACCAGTGGCCCGGCCGCCGCCAACATGGCGTCGACGATGCGCTTGCCCAGCGCCGGTTCGAACGGAAAATCGCTGTTCGGGGCGGCGCGCTGTGCGGCGACCAGCAGGGATTCCAGTTCCGGGGCCAGCGCCACCAGTTTCAGCGTGCCGCCGCCCGGAGCGATGCCGGAAAGGATCAGGCCACCGATCCGGCTGCGCACGGCTTCGGCCAGTTGCGCCGGGTCCTGAATGGTCGCCACATATTGCGACATCGCGGCGGCGATGCGGGGGAAACCCTTCAGCGAGACGCCTTCTTCCAGCAGCGACTGCGCGACCTGTGTCGTCAGCGCCAGCGGCACGGTGCGGGGCGACAGGCTGGCGGCGAGCTGGGGCTGGCGGCTGCCCAGCGCATCCAGCAGGCCCTGCATATCATCCTGCGTAAATAGAATATGTGCGTTTTCTTTCAATAGTTTATAGATATGCGTGCCGATGACGGTGGCGCTGTCCACGACGGTGTAGCCGGCATCCAGCGCCTGTGCCTCGTTCGCGGGGTCGATCCAGCGCGCCATCATGCCGAATGCGGGATCGCGCACCGCTCGGCCGGGGATTTCGGCCGTCACCATCTCGGCTTCCAACGCCAGCAGATCAGCGGGCCAGGCTTCGCCTTCGCCGGCCAGTTCCTCGGCAACGCTGATGCGATAGGCCTGCGGCGACAGGCCGAGATTGTCCCGAACGCGTGCCATGGGGAGGACAAACCCAAATTCCTGCGAAAGCTGGCGGCGGATGCCCGTGATCCGGTTCATCAGCGGGCCGTCGGTATCGACGAGCGGGATCAGGCCATAGCCGATCTCGACGAGGATCGGCGCGCTGTCCGTGACTTCGGACCAGTCGAGATGAGCGCTCGGCGTGCTGGTGGCGACGAGCGGCAGTGCCGGTTGTTCCGGCCGTTTGCGCAGACGCCACGCGACCGCGCCGGCAAGGCCCGCCGCCGGGGCAAGCAACAGGGTGGGGAGGCCGGGCACCAGCGCCATCGCGCCCAATACGCCCGCCGTCGGCCACCAGGCGCTGGCCGAGGCCACCTGCCGGCCGAGCTGACTGGAGAGGCCGGAATCGTCGGCGCTGCGGGTGACGAGGATTGCCGCGCCGATGGAGAGCAGCAGCGCCGGTACCTGCGCCACCAGCGCGTCGCCGATGGAGAGGATAATATAGGCGTCCGCAGCCTCGCCGAAGGAGAGGTCGTGGCTGAGCATGCCGATGGCGAGGCCGCCGAAGATGTTGACGAGCAGGATCAGGATCCCGGCGACGGCATCGCCCTTCACGAACTTAGAGGCACCGTCCATCGAGCCGTAGAAATCGGCCTCGGCCGCCACGTCGGCGCGGCGGACGCGGGCTTCCTCTGGCGTAAGCATGCCCGCGCTGAGATCGGCGTCGATTGCCATCTGCTTGCCGGGCAGCGCATCCAGCGTGAAGCGGGCGGAGACTTCGGAAACCCGGCCGGCACCCTTTGCGATGACCGCCAGGTTCACGATCATCAGGATCACGAACACCATCAGGCCGACGACGAAATTGCCGCCGATCAGCGCATGGCCGAACGCCTCGATCACATGGCCGGCTGCCGCCGGGCCTTCATGGCCATGCACCAGCACCACACGGGTGGAGGCGACGTTCAGCGCGAGCCGGAACAGGGTGGCGACCAGCAGCAGGGTGGGGAAGGTGGAGAAATCCAGCGGCCGCTTCGCTTCCAGCACCAGCATCAGCATCAGCAGCGAGAGCAGGATGTTGCCTATGAAGAAGATGTCCAGCAGCAGCGGCGAGATCGGCACCACCATCAGCAGGACGATGGCCAGCATGGCGACCGGCAGCAGCGAACGGCCGGCGGGGAAGGGGATTCGCGCGAACAGGGCCGTCATTCGTTCAGACGCCGAGATCGGCCAGCAGGAGATAGGCGAGACGCGCGGCGTCCGCCGCACCGAGCCCGCCTGTGGCCTGTGCCCCGTCGTCGGATGTCAGCAGGCTCGCGAGCACAGTGGATGGTGAGGCCGATTGTGCCGGCGCGACCGGCATGTCGACTGTCTCCACCCCCAGCCGGCGGCTGAACAGGGCGTGGACCTGCGCCAGCGACCGGGGTTCGCCGCCTTCGAAGAAGATAGACGGGTTGGCCTTTGCCGCCGCCGGGAGAAGTGACGCTGCGGACTGATCTGGAGAACTGGCCAGCGTCTCCAGGAAGCGGGCTGCGCCGCCCGCGCCCAGGAAGTGGGCGAGATAGAGATCGACCGGGCCGGTCTGGCGTCCCAGCCTCGATTCCAGCAGTTCGGCGTTGTCCGCCATATGCTCGGCCGCCATCAGGCTAGCGGCGCGGGGATCGTTGCGCAGCGCCAGCGCTTCGGCGGTGTTGCCGGCCGAAAGGCCGTGGCGGGCGCCGTGTTTGGCCAGCACGTTCAGCCAGCTGCTGTCGATGAACTGGAATAGGCCTGTCGCGGAGGAGGTGCGGGCCTTCGCGGACGGGTTGAACCCGGATTCGAGCCGGGCCGTGTTGTACAGGGCATTGAAATCGACGCCCGTCCGCAGTGCGGCCTCCGCCAGCGCCGGAAGTACGGCGCTCGCAGCAGAGGAACGCGCTGCTGAGGCGGATATCGTCCCTGCGGAATAGGGGCTGGCGGTCATGCTTGCCCAATAGCAAGGATGGTGACGCGGAGGCGGGGAGTTGCCACCGGAACGGACGTATTGCCGGCCGTATAAAAGCGTGGGGGTGGGGCTTGACGGGCGGCGGGCGACGCCCGACTTATGCCGCATATGGACCGCGATCAGTTCCTGATGGACCCCGCCGCCGCGCTTCGCGCAAACCTCATCCCCAGCACCGGCCCGCAGGCTGGTTTGGTTCCCATCGTGATCGAGCAATCGAGCCGTGGGGAACGCAGCTTCGACATCTTCTCGCGGCTGCTCCGCGAGCGGATCGTGTTCGTGAACGGACCGGTCGAGGACAATATGGCGTCGCTGATCGTGGCGCAGCTGCTCTTTCTTGAGGCGGAAAACCCCAAGAAAGACATCTTCATGTACATCAACTCGCCGGGCGGCGTGATCACCAGCGGCATGGCGATCTATGACACCATGCAATATATCCGCCCCAAGGTGGGAACGGTGTGCATCGGGCAGGCGGCCTCCATGGGCAGCTTCCTGCTGGCGGCCGGCGAACCGGGGATGCGAATCAGCCTGGCGAACGCCCGGATCATGGTGCACCAGCCTTCGGGCGGCGCGCAGGGCCAGGCCACCGACATCGAGATTCAGGCCCGCGAGATCATCCGCATCCGCGCGCATATGAACGGCCTGTATGCGAAGTTCACCGGCAAGCCGCTGGAGGAAATCGAGACCGCGATGGAGCGCGACAAGTTCATGTCGGCCGAGGAAGCCAAGGCGTTCGGGCTGGTGGACGAAGTGATGGACAAGCGCCCCACGCCCGCCGACAGCGAGCTGAAGGCGGCCTGACAAATCCGGCCGGTTCGCTTCAGAGCGGCTTTTGTTTCACGGGCGGCCATGTGCCGCCTGTGTGCGTTTCTATCGGCGGATTTGCCGGTCTCGGACGCAATTGCGGGGGTTTGCGGACCCGATGCCAGCCATGTTGACGGCATTCGCACTTGCGGGAGAGGGAATCTGCGCTAACTTATACCTCTGCCGTCGCCCCCACGGCGTGCGGCTGAAAGAGAGAATATGACAAAGGTATCCAGCGGCGACGGGAAGAATATCCTCTACTGCTCCTTCTGCGGAAAGAGCCAGCATGAGGTGAAGAAGCTGATCGCCGGGCCGACAGTCTTCATCTGCGACGAATGTGTCGAGCTGTGCAACGACATCATCCGCGAGGAGACCAAGAACGCGCTGGTGAAGACCCGTGACGGTGTTCCGACGCCGCGCGAGATCATCGCGGTGCTGGACAGCTATGTGATCGGCCAGCTGCACGCCAAGCGGGTTCTCTCGGTTGCGGTGCACAACCATTACAAGCGGCTGGCCCATGGCGCGAAGGGCGCCGAGGTGGAGCTGGCGAAATCCAACATCCTGCTGGTCGGCCCCACCGGCTGCGGCAAGACGCTGCTGGCGCAGACGCTGGCCCGCATTCTGGACGTGCCCTTCACCATGGCCGACGCCACCACGCTGACCGAGGCCGGTTATGTGGGCGAGGATGTGGAGAACATCATCCTGAAGCTGCTGCAGGCGAGCGACTATAATGTCGAGCGCGCGCAGAAGGGCATCGTCTATATCGATGAAATCGACAAGATTTCCCGCAAGGCCGACAACCCCTCCATCACCCGCGACGTGAGCGGGGAGGGCGTGCAGCAGGCCCTGCTGAAGATCATGGAAGGCACCACCGCGAGCGTGCCGCCGCAGGGCGGGCGCAAGCATCCGCAGCAGGAATTCCTGCAGGTGGACACCACCAACATCCTGTTCATCTGCGGCGGGGCCTTCGCCGGGCTGGACCGGATCATTTCCGACCGGCTGCAGGGCAAGTCGATCGGCTTTGGCGCGCATGTGTCCGCGCCGGACGAGCGGCGCACGGGCGAGGTGCTGCGCCAGTGCGAGCCCGAGGATCTGCTGAAGTTCGGGCTGATCCCCGAGTTCGTCGGCCGCCTGCCGGTGATCGCGACGCTGGAGGATCTGGACGAGGCTGCCCTCATCAAGATCCTGACGGAGCCGAAGAACGCGCTGTCGAAGCAATATGCGCGGCTGTTCGATCTGGAAGGCGTGAAGCTGACCTTCACCGAGGATGCACTGTCCGAGATCGCCAAGCGGGCGATCGAGCGGCGCACCGGGGCGCGGGGCCTGCGCTCCATCCTGGAAGGCATATTGCTGGACACCATGTTCGAGCTGCCGGGGATGGACACGGTGGAGGAAGTCTCCATCGACGGCGATGTGGTGAAGGGGCTGAAGCCGCCCGTGCAATTGTTGCGGGCCGACAAAGCCGCCTGAGAAGGGGTCGCCTTTCGCGGCGGCACCCTGACTTGGAAACCGGGAAAGCCCGTCAGCCTGTGGCGACGGGCTTTTCCTTTGCCGGTGCGGTTTCGGCGACATCCGGCGCGGGGGCAGGCGCCTGCGGTTCCACCCGGACCGAGCGGGCGGCGGACAACCCCTGTTCCCGCTCCAGCACAGGATCGGCCGGAAGGGGCTGACCCAGTTCCACTACCAGTCCGCGCGCTTCCAGCGCCTCAGCCACGGCTTGCCCCCGCGCGGTTGCGCGGGATGCCGGTTCGCCGGACAGGCGGCGGGGAACGATGCGGGTGCTGTTGGTGCCGCGCCGGGCCAGCGCCCAGGCGTAGGCGTCCAGTTGAGGGGCGTCTGTTTCGGACAGGCCCTCGGCCGGGACGGGCAGGTCGGGCAGGGGGCCTGCCGGCGGGAGGATGCGGATGTTCCAGCCCGGCGAATCCTCTGACAGGCGCTGTTCGGCCTGCATCAGCTCCACGAGCGGGCGCGCGGCGACGAGCTGGACCGCCGCGAGCCGCGCGACCGGATCGACCAGCACGGCATCGACCGGCACATTGGCGACGAGAGACATGCGGGCCGCCATGTCGGCGCGCGCGAGCTGGTCGGCGCGGGCTTCTGCATCGGCGGTGCGGGCGCGGTTCAGTTCGGCCTGGCTGTTGCTCTGGTTTGTGAGCACCTGGCTGAGCTGAAGCTGCACGGGGCGATCCAGATGGGTGGACAGCCGCCGTTCCAGATCGGAGACCGCCTTGCCGTGGATACGGTCGGTCAGCACCGTCACGCGGATCACCAGACGGCCGCCGCTGAAATCTGGGTCCAGCGCGACGATCCGGCTGTTCGCGCCGAACTCGCGCGTGATCTGCGCCCGGATGGAGCGCGTTGCCCAGGCTTCCCAGGCAATCTGTTTCAGCGAGAAGGCGAGCGGCACCGCGAGTGCCACCAGCACGAGCACCAGCGCCAGCGCCTGCCGCCGGGTCTGTCGCGGCGTGAGTGAGGAGCCGAAGCCGTAGAAGCGTGCAACCGCCGCCACGCAGAGCGCGATGGCGATGAAGTTGGTGAGGAACAGGGCGAAGGCGCCACCCGCCACTGGCATGTTGAGGGTGGCGAGGCCGTAGCCGACGGCTGCCAGCGGCGGCATCAGCGATGTAGCCAGCGCTACGCCCACGATGGTCTCTCCGCGGCCCTTAATGGTGGCATAGCCGCCCGCCAGCGCCGAAAACACTGCGACCAGCAGGTCGAACAGATTGGGCCGGGTGCGGGAGAGGATTTCCGATGTCATGTCCTGCAGGGGAGACATCAGGACCACGGCGCCGGTGAACAGCACCGCCAATATGGCGCCGCCCGCCAGCGCGATGAGGCTCTTGCGGACTTCCTGCCAGTCGAAGGTGGCGAGCGCGAAGCCGAGGCCCACGATGGGCGCCATCAGCGGAGAGATCAGCATGGCGCCGATGACGATGGCCGGCGAGGGCAGCAGCATGCCGAGGATCGCGATGCCCGCCGACATTGCGATCATGAAGGCGAAGCGCGCGGACCAGGCGGATTCGGTGTGGACGCGGGTGAGGGTGCCGGAATGATCGACATCGCGCACGATGGAACGGCGATGCCAGGCCTTCAGCTTGCGCGACGTGCGGGACGGCCGGGCATCGGGCGAGGCCGTCGGTTCGGCGGGGGCAGTGAGATCAGCGTCGGCCATGGCCGGTCGCCTAGCATGTGGTGGCATGAACCGGAACTGTCCGCCTGCCCGCCATCAGGATGGGCCGGGGGCAGGCCGGGGCCTGCCCCCTTGCGCCGGAATTGACCTTAAGGTTCGCAATCCTCTTCTGCGCCCTTTTTCTTCTTGCCGCCCATCAGGCCGCCGATCGCGCCGCCCATGGCGCGGCCCAGGCTGCCGCCAACGCCGCCGCCGGCGGCCTTGCCGGCTTCGGTGGCACCGTCCGGCTTGCAGCGGGGCTTGCCGCTGTCTGTGGCTCCGGCAGAGGCGCCCCCCATCGCGGCCTCGTCCATGCCCAGGATCGCGCCGGAGCGGGAGACGAAGCGGGCCTTCACCGCCCATTCCTGCACCCAATCCACCTTCGGATCCTTCGGCCGCGGCGGATAGATGATATTCTGCTCCGGGCCATGGGAGGCGAGCAGGATCAACCCCTGCTCGGCTGCCGCCTTGATTGCCTCTTTCGGGATGGCGCAGCTGGTCTGCGTGGGTGGCATCAGCTGTTTCTTGCCGACGAGCCGCGCGGCTTCCGCCGGCGCGATATAGTCCGACAGGCCGGAGAGGAAGGTCTGAACTTCGGATGACGACCAGAACACCACGGTCGCGGCGCCGCCTTCTTCCTTGCCCGCAACCATCTGGGCGAAATGCGCGGTGGCGCCCGGCACAGCGTTCCAGTTGAGGTTCACTGCGCCCGACGGCAGCTTGGCCTGCCGCACGGTGACGCCGGCCATGAAATCCTTGTCCAGCGTGAACTGCATCTCGGGCGCGAAATTGCCCGTCACTTTATGGTCGCCCAGCAGCGAGGCGTTGGTCGGTACCTGGCGGGAGCCGTTCCTCTTGTCGCCGTTGGGCCAGTACACGTAGGTGGGCCAGGTGCCGGCGTTGGGCGGGCGAGCGATGCGCACGCGTTCGCCGCCGAACAGGCCGGGCGGAATTTCACCCGCGGCCACCTTGGCGAAATCGATCACCACCGGCTGGCCGGGGCGGGCATTTTCGCCACAGCCCCAGAACAGCAGCAGTCTGCCCTTGGGGCGTTCGAATTCCTCGTCCGGCCCCTTGGGCGCACCCTTTCCGCCGCTGCGAAGCGGCAACGTGGTGCCCATGTTCATGACTGGCGGGACGGCATGATCGGCCGCGCCCGGCGCCGGGTTCGGCGGGAGTTTCGAGCCGAGATCGAGGTGGAGCATCTTGACGGGGCCGCTGCCGCTGCCGCCCATCGCCATCCGCATCATGTCTGACGCCGAGGGCGCGGCAGCGCCCGGAATACCGAACCCGGCCTGCGTTGCTGCCGACATCCAATAGACCGTCTTCGGCGGGATGACCTTCTGCGCCTGCTGCGCCGTGGTCGATGTTGTGAGCACGGCTGCCAGGCCGCAGCACGCCAGTATCTGCCATTTCATTCTGATTTGCCCCTTCCACCCCCAAGCCCGCAGAGATTAGGACCTGGGCGATGGAGGAGCAAGCCAGCATGACGCCGGAGGCGCTGATCGAGACCCTTGCGCTGCAGCCGCACCCGGAAGGCGGCTGGTATCGGGAGACCTGGCGCAGCCCGGCGGCAGCGGGTGAGCGCGCCGCCTGCACGGCGATCCATTTCCTGCTGAAGGCCGGGGAGAGATCGCACTGGCACCGCGTGGATGCCGACGAGATCTGGTGTTGGCGCGCCGGGCACGGGCTCACGCTGCACATCGAAGGGGAGGGCGGTGTACTGATGCAGCGGTTAGGCCCGAACGTGATGGCGGGCGAGACACCGCAGTTGGTCGTGCCCGCCGGGCACTGGCAGGCTGCAGAGGCAGGTGACGGCTGGGCGCTGGTGACCTGCGTGGTCGCGCCCGGGTTCCGGTTCGAGGGGTTCGAGCTGGCCCCGCCGGGATGGTCTCCCGGCGGGCCGTCCGCTCAGTCCACCGCAGGCAGGTAGAGTTCGCTGCCTTTCGAGCGGAAGGTCTCGCTCATGTCCGCCATGCCCTGTTCCGCATCTTCGGCGGCCAGGAAGCCGTCTGCGGGCTGGTTCTGCTTCATCGCGAAGTCGCGCACTTCCTGCGTGATCTTCATGCTGCAGAATTTGGGGCCGCACATGGAACAGAAATGCGCCGTCTTCGCGCCTTCGGCCGGCAGCGTGGCGTCATGGAACTTCTCCGCCGTTTCGGGATCGAGGCTGAGGTTGAACTGGTCACGCCAGCGGAACTCGAAGCGCGCGCGTGAGAGCGCATCGTCGCGAAGCTGGGCGGCCGGATGGCCCTTGGCGAGGTCGGCGGCGTGGGCGGCGAGCTTGTAGGTGATGACGCCCACCTTCACATCGTCGCGGTCGGGCAGGCCCAGATGTTCCTTGGGCGTGACGTAGCAGAGCATCGCGGTGCCGAACCAGCCGATCATCGCGGCGCCGATCCCCGAGGTGATATGGTCGTAACCCGGCGCGATATCCGTGGTGAGCGGCCCGAGCGTGTAGAAGGGGGCCTCTCCGCAGCTGGCCAGCTGCTTGTCCATGTTCACCTTGATCTTGTGCATCGGCACATGGCCGGGGCCTTCGATCATCACCTGACAATCCATGTCCCACGCGATCTTGGTGAGCTCGCCCAGCGTGTGCAGTTCGGCGAACTGGGCTTCATCGTTGGCGTCGGCGATGGAGCCGGGGCGCAGACCGTCGCCCAGGCTGAAGCTGATGTCATAGGCGCGCATAATCTCGCAGATGTCGGCGAAGTGGGTGTAGAGGAAATTTTCCTTGTGGTGGGCGAGGCACCATTTGGCGAGGATTGATCCGCCGCGTGAAACAATTCCTGTAACCCGCTTTGCTGTCAGCGGAATATAGGGAAGACGAACGCCCGCGTGGATAGTGAAATAGTCCACGCCCTGCTCGGCCTGCTCGATCAGCGTGTCGCGGAAGATATCCCATGTGAGGTCTTCCGCGATGCCGCCCACCTTTTCCAGCGCCTGATAGATAGGCACCGTGCCGATCGGCACCGGCGAGTTCCTGAGGATCCATTCGCGGGTGTCATGAATGTTCTTCCCGGTGGAGAGGTCCATCACCGTGTCGGCGCCCCAGCGGATCGCCCAGACCATCTTCTCGACTTCCTCGGACACGGAGGAGGCGACCGCGGAATTGCCGATGTTGGCGTTGATCTTCACCAGGAAGTTGCGGCCGATGATCATCGGCTCGACTTCGGGGTGGTTGATGTTGGCCGGAATGATGGCGCGGCCGCGCGCGATCTCGTCGCGGACGAACTCGGGCGTCACGAAATCGGGGATCTCGGCGCCGAAGCTTTCGCCGCCGCTGGCGGCCTTCAGTGCTTCAGCCCGGCCCAGATTTTCGCGGATGGCGACGAATTCCATCTCGGGCGTGATGATGCCCGCCTTCGCATAGGCCATCTGGCTGACGGCCTTGCCGGATTTGGCGCGCAGGGGGTTGAGATTGGGGGCGGGGAAGGGCTTCACTTCGCGCTGGCCGGCGCGGAGCAGGCCATTGTCCTCCGGCTTCACCTGGCGGCCGTCGTAGCGCTCCACGTCTCCACGGGCTTCGATCCAGCTGGTACGGAGCTTGGGGAGGCCGGCGTTGATGTCGATATGAGCGTTCGGGTCGGTGTAGGGCCCGGTGGTGTCATAGACGCGGACCGGCGGTTCGTTGGCGCTGGCTTCCAGCGCGATCTCGCGAAGGGGAACGCGGATTTCGGGATGCACGCGGCCGGCGATGTGGATCTTGCGCGAAGCGGGCAGCGGGCCGGTGGTGACCGTTGCGGTTTCCAGGTGCGAGGGGATGTCGGCCATGTGCGTTCCTCCAGAGATTCGGATGGAAGGCGGGCCACTCTCTCTAGCCGCTCCCTCCCTCCGCCGGTGTGAGCCGGATCAGGTTCAGCGGGTCGGAGGCTGCAGCCTCCCTCTCAGCCGCGCGTCAGCGGCCCCCCGGGGATGGTTGATGGTGTAACCCGCATTCACCGGCTTGGCAAACGGGCGGCGGGATGCGACGGCAGGCGCGATGCTGATCGGCCATACCCAGCCCCGCGAGATGTTCCTGGAAGCCCTGGGCAACGGGCGGCTGCACCATGCCTGGCTGCTGGCGGGGCCGCGCGGAATCGGCAAGCGCGCCTTTGCCGACTGGGCGGCGCTGAAGCTGCTGAGCGGTGGCGCCGGGCCGGGCGAGACCCCGGCCGACGATCCGGCGGCGCAGCTGGTCGCGGCGGGATCGCACCCCGATCACCGGATTCTGGCGCCGCCCACCGAAGGGAAAGGCGCCGCCACCGAGTCCATCGTGGTGGATCAGGTGCGGGAGATGGCGGATTTCCTGCACAGCTATCCGGCGATCGCAGGCTGGAGGACGCTGATCGTCGATTCCATCGATGACATGAATCTGAATACAGCCAATGCCTTCCTGAAGGAACTTGAGGAACCACGGCAGAAGACGGTCTATCTGCTGGTGAGCCATGCGCCCGCGCGGCTGCTGCCCACGATCCGGTCGCGCTGCCGGATGCTGCGGCTGTTTCCGCTGAGTGATTCCGAGGTGCGGCGGGTGCTGGACGAGGGCGAGAACGGCTTTAGCGCGGGCGAGCTGGATTCGATGGTGGCGCTGGCGCGTGGTGCGCCGGGGGCGGTGACGGCGCTGGCAGGGACCGATGTGGCCGGGCTTTCGAAGTCTCTGGACCGGATCGCGGCCGGGGGCGACGCGACGTCTCTGGCGCGGAGTGTGCAGCCGCAGGCGGCGGCGCCGAAGCTGCAAGCCTTGCTGGCGCTGGTGCCACAGCGGCTGGCGCTGGCGGCGCGCTCGAACCCCGATCCGCGCCTGTTGGACCTCTATTCCGAAGCCGACAGCTTGGCGCGCGATGCCGTGCGCCTTGCCTATGACAGGGCTCAGGTGGCAATGGCGCTGGCCGATATTGTCGCCCGGGCAGGGCGTGTTCAGGACAAGAGATGAGCCGCTATTTCGTTACCACCGCCATTTCCTACCCCAATGGGCGGCCGCACATCGGCCATGCCTATGAGGTGATCGCGACCGACTGGCTGGCGCGCTTCGCGCGGCTGGACGGGCGCGACACCTATTTCATGACGGGGACGGACGAGCATGGGCTGAAGATCGCCCAGGCCGCGCGCAAGGAAGGCGTGGAGCCCAAGGCCTTCGTGGACGGAATGGTGCAGCATTTCGTGGCGATGTGCGACCGGCTGAACATCAGCCGTGACCGCTTCATCCGCACCACCGATCCGGACCACAAGGCCGTGGTGCAGGCGTTGTGGGCGAAGCTGGTGGAGGCGGGCGACATCTATCTGGACCGCTATGAGGGTTGGTACTCGGTGCGGGACGAGGCCTATTATGACGAGGACGAGCTTTCGACCGCGGACGACGGCACGAAGCTGGCGCCGACGGGGACGGAAGTGGCATGGACGGTCGAGGAAAGCTGGTTCTTCCGCCTCTCCCGCTTTCAGGAGCCGCTGCTGAAGCTGTATGCGGAGCAGCCGGATTTCGTACAGCCATCCAATCGTCTGAATGAGATGCGGGCATTTGTTGAGAGAGGATTGAAAGATCTTTCGATCAGCCGCACCAGCTTTGACTGGGGCGTGCCGGTACCCGATTCCCCCGGCCATGTGATGTATGTGTGGCTGGACGCGCTGACCAATTATCTGACGCCCTCGGGCTGGCCCGCCGCCGGGTGGGAGAAGCGCTGGCCTGCCGACCTGCATGTGATCGGCAAGGATGTGGTGCGTTTCCATGCGATCTACTGGCCGGCCTTCCTGATGTCGGCCGGTCTGCCCTTGCCGAAGAAGGTGTTCGGCCATGGCTTCGTGCTGAGCCGGGGCGAGAAGATGTCCAAGTCTCTGGGCAATGTGGTGGAACCGTTCGGGCTGGCGGACACCTTCGGGGTGGATCCGCTGCGTTACTATCTGCTGCGGGCGATCCAGTTCGGGCAGGATGGCGAATGGAGCCATGAAGCCATCGGGCGGCGAATCAATGCCGATCTGGCCAATGACCTGGGCAATCTGGCGCAGCGCACGCTGAGCATGATCGCCAAGAACTGCGGCAATGCCGTGCCGCCGGACGGGCCTGCGACCGAGGCCGATACCGCGCTGCTGGCGGAGGTGTCGGGCATGCTGATAGAGGCTCGCGCGGCGCATGCCGATGTGCGGCCGGATGTGGCACTGGATGCGATCTGGGCTCGGGTGGGGGCCGTGAACGGCTATCTGAACGAAATGGCGCCCTGGACGCTGCGCAAGACGGACCCGGCGCGTGCGGATGTGGTGCTGTACCATGCAGCTGAATGCATTCGCCGGATTGCGCTGCTGGTGCAGCCTGCCATGCCGGAGAGTGCCGCCAAATTGCTGGATCAACTGTCGATTGCGGGTGAGGCCCGTAACTTCGATTCATTCGAGGCAACGCTAGTATCGGGTACGCCGCTGCCCGCACCCGAAGGGGTTTTCCCACGCTGGGTGGAGCCGGTGGAGGATTGATTGCTGTCTCTGGCTCGCAAGTAGTCGGAGTGAGATAGTTTAGTCGTTTCGTTCGAGCCACGACCGCTTACATCCAGCGCGTGGCCGCCTGCTCGTCGCTGTCGCGCGCCTCCACCCAGCCGCCCGCCTCCTTCTTCCAGAAGGGCGCGCGGGTCTTCAGCCAGTCCATCAGATAGCTGGCGGCCTCGAACGCGGCCTGCCGATGGCTGCTGGCTGTCAGCACCAAGACGATGGCGTCGCCCACCGCCAGCCGGCCGTGGCGATGCACGACGATGGCGCCCAGCAGCGGCCAGCGGCTGCGGGCGCCTTCCAGCAGCGCTGCGATCTCACGTTCGGCCATGCCGGGGTAATGCTCCAGCTCCAGCGCTGCATCCCGCACCTGGCCGGTGAAGCTGACGATGGCGCCTACATCCGGGCCGAGTGCCGACAGCCGCGCCTGTTCGGCCCCGATGTCGAACGGCCCGGCCTGCACCCGAACCTCGAACAGGCTCATCCGCCCGTGACCGGTGGGAACAGCGCCAGTTCGTCCCCGGGGGCGACTAGCGCCTCCCAGCCGACATGCTGCTGGTTCACGGCAGCGCGCAACCGCGACAGGTCCGCAAGGGCCAGCGCATGGCCGTTCGACCGATCCCGCAGTTTCTTGACGAGCTCTCCCACAGGCAGGGTCATCGCCAGCGGCAGTTCCTCGCCCTGCAGGCCGATCTTTTCCCGCACCCAGGCGAAATAGACCAGCTTCACGTTCATGGCAGGGTGCCGGGCGCCTCGGATGTCATATGCTTCAGTCCGATGCGCAGATAATCCCAGCCGGTCACCAGCGTCAGCACGCCGGCCAGCCACAGCGTGACGATGCCCACCGGCTGCGAGGGAAGGGCGGGCCACCAGTGCGCACTGGCCGGCGCCAGGATCAGGGCGCCCAGCGACACCATCTGGAACGTCGTCTTCCATTTGGCGAGCTGGCTGACGGGCAGGCTGACGCGCGCCGTCGCCAGGAATTCGCGCAGGCCCGAAACGGTGATCTCACGCAGGATGATGACCAGCGCCGGGATCACATGCCAGCCGATGATATTGTCATTGTGGATCAGCATCACGATCACGGCTGCGACCATGATCTTGTCCGCCACCGGATCCAGAAACACGCCCAGTTTCGAAACCGTGCCCTGGGCGCGGGCCAGATAGCCGTCGATATAGTCGGTGATGCCGGCCAGGCAGTAGAGCAGGAAGGCGGCGGTATAGCCCATCCAGCTGGCGTTCCACATCAGGATCACAAACAGCGGAACCGCGAAAATCCGGCTGAGGGTCAGCAGATTGGGGAGGCTGGACAGCATGGCTCACCCTTAGGCAATCCGGGGCGACCAAACAACCGTCGGGAGATGATGCCATGACATCTGCAACCAGCGTGTCCGAAGCCGTCGCCAGCCGCAGGTCCGTCCGGGGCTTCCTGTCCACGCCCGTCGACGCCGATGTGATCCGCCGCGTGGTCGAAAAGGCTGCGCGCGCGCCCTCCGGCGGCAACCTTCAGCCCTGGCATGTCGATGTGGTGGCCGGCACCAAGCTGGACGAGCTGAAGACGCTGATGGCTGAGCGGGTGATGCAGACACCCAAGGGCGAACCGACCGAATATGACATCTACCCCAGGGAGTTGCCGAGCCCCTATCGCGATTATCGCTTCGAGTTGGGCGAGGATATGTACGCCAGCATCGGCATCCCCCGCGAAGACAAGATGGCGCGGCTGATGTGGTTTGCCCGCAACTTCCAGTTCTTTGGGGCGCCGCTGGCGCTGTTCTGCTCGGTTTCGCGCAGCATGGGGCCGCCGCAATGGTCCGACCTAGGCATGTATCTGCAAACGCTGATGCTGCTGCTGCGCGAGGAGGGGCTGGACAGTTGCCCGCAGGAATGCTGGGCGATCTACCCAGAAACCATCGGCCAGTTCCTGAACCTGCCGGATGACCGGATGCTGTTCTGCGGCATGTCCATCGGCTTCGCGGACGAGGCGGACAAGGCCAATCAGTTCAAGGCGAAACGCGCGCCGCTGGAGGCGTTCGCGACCTTCCACGGCATATGAGATAGTTGATCGGGCGCATTTGCCCGGCCGGTGCACGCTGCCTATCTTTCCAGCCTAAGGCAGGAGACAGTGGGTGGCCGGGCAGGATCATAAGTGCGCGCATCATGGCAAGGACCATGCGCATCATCACGCCCCACCGGTGGATGCCGCGCAGGTGAAAGATCCGGTCTGCGGCATGATGGTCGATCCGGCGAAATCGCCGCATCACGCGACCCATGCGGGCCAGGATTATCATTTCTGCAGCGCGGGTTGCCGCACGAAGTTCATGGCCGATCCCGGCAAATATCTGGCTGAGACACCCCCCGTGCAGGAGGCGCCGAAGGGCGCGATCTGGACCTGCCCGATGCACCCGGAGATCCGGCAGGATCACCCCGGCAGTTGCCCCATCTGCGGCATGGCACTGGAACCGCTGCTGGTCTCGGCAGACAGCGGCCCCAACCCGGAGCTGGCGGACATGACCCGGCGCTTCTGGATCGCACTGGCGCTGGCGCTGCCGGTGTTCCTGCTGGAAATGGGCGGGCACCTGATCCCCGCGCTGCACCATCTGGTGCCGCCCCGCATCTCGGGCTGGGTGCAGTTCCTGCTGGCGACGCCGGTGGTGCTGTGGGCGGGCTGGCCCTTCTTCCAGCGCGGCTGGCAGTCGCTGGTCACGCGCAATCTCAACATGTTCACCCTGATCGCCATGGGTACAGGCGTGGCCTGGGCCTACAGCACGGTTGCGCTGTTCGCGCCGGGCATTTTCCCCGAAACCTTCCGCGCCGCCGACGGCAGCGTCGCCGTCTATTTCGAGGCGGCGGCCGTCATCACGGTGCTGGTACTGCTGGGGCAGGTGCTGGAACTGCGCGCGCGCGACCAGACCTCGGGCGCGATCAAGGCGTTGCTTGATCTGGCGCCGAAGACGGCGCGCCGCATCGCTGCCGATGGCAGCGAAGCCGATGTCGAGCTTGGCGAACTGCTGGCAGGCGACCGCCTGCGCGTGCGCCCCGGAGAGAAGGTCCCCGTGGACGGCGTGGTGGAGGAAGGCCGCTCCACGCTCGATGAATCGCTGGTCACAGGCGAATCCATGCCGGTCAGCCGTGCCGTCGGCGAAAAGGTGATCGCCGGCACTCTGAACCAGACCGGGGCGCTGGTGATCCGCGCCGAGGGCCTCGGCGCTGACACCATGCTGTCGCGCATCGTGCAGATGGTGGCGGATGCGCAGCGTTCCCGCGCGCCGATCCAGCGGCTCGCCGATCAGGTGGCGGGCTGGTTCGTGCCGGTGGTGATCCTGATCGCGCTGATCGCCTTCGCGGCCTGGGGCATCTGGGGGCCGGAGCCGCGCTTCGCCCATGGGCTGGTGGCGGCCGTCGCCGTGCTGATCATCGCCTGTCCCTGCGCGCTGGGACTGGCCACGCCCATGTCGATCATGGTCGGTGTCGGGCGCGGCGCGCAGCTGGGCGTGCTGGTGCGCAACGCCGAGGCGCTGGAGCGGATGGAAAAGGTCGACACCCTCGTGGTGGACAAGACCGGCACGCTGACGGAAGGCCGCCCGGCGCTGGTGTCGGTGAAGACCGCGCCCGGCTTCGACGAGGCCGAAGTGCTGCGCCTCGCCGCCGGGGTGGAGGCGGCCTCCGAACATCCGCTGGCGCTGGCAGTGGTGCAAGCGGCGAAGGCGCGCGGACTGGCGCTGCCGCCGGTCGCCGATTTCGATTCCCCCGTGGGGCAGGGCGTAACCGGCACGGTGGACGGCCATGTCGTCCGGCTCGGCAACGCGCGCTTTCTGGCCGGAGAAGGTATAGACACCTCCACGCTCGCCGAAGCCGCCGAGGCGCTGCGAGCCCAGGGCGCAACGGCGATCCATGTGGCGATCGACGCGCAGGCGGCCGCCGTGTTGGCCATCGCCGATCCGGTGAAGGCCAGCACGCCGGAGGCGCTGAAGGCGCTCCGCGCGGATGGCATCCGCATCGTGATGCTGACGGGCGACAACCGCACCACCGCGCAGGCCGTCGCCGCGACGCTGGGGATCGACGAGGTCGAGGCAGAGGTGCTGCCGGACGAGAAGAGCGCCGTGGTCGCCAGGCTGAAAGAGCAGGGCCGGGTTGTGGCGATGGCCGGCGACGGGGTGAATGATGCCCCCGCGCTGGCGGCCGCCGATGTCGGTATCGCGATGGGCACCGGCACCGACGTCGCCATCGAAAGCGCCGGGATCACGCTGCTGAAGGGCGATCTGAACGGCATCGTGCGGGCACGGCGGCTGTCCCATGCCACCATGTCCAACATCCGGCAGAATCTGCTGTTCGCCTTCATCTACAATGCGGCCGGCGTGCCGATCGCGGCGGGGCTGCTTTATCCGCAGTTCGGCATCCTGCTGTCGCCGGTGGTGGCGGCCGCCGCCATGGCGCTGTCCTCCGTCAGCGTGGTGGGCAATGCCCTGAGGTTGCGGAAACAAGCGCTTTAGGCAGCCATGCAGCGGCACGCGTTGCCGCATGCGGGGCAAACGCCTATGTGCGGTCGGATGAGCGAACAGCCGATCGCAACACCTCGCGCCCGCAAGCCGGACTGGCTGCGTGTGCGCGCGCCCACCTCCGCCGCGATTGCGGAAACCCGCCAGCTGATGCGGCGGCTGAAGCTGAACACGGTGTGCGAGGAAGCCGCCTGCCCGAATCTGGGCGAATGCTGGCAGCAGAAGCATGCCACCGTGATGATCCTGGGCGACACCTGCACCCGCGCGTGCGCCTTCTGCAATGTGAAGACGGGCATGCCCAACAAGGTGGACCCGTTGGAACCCGTGCATGTGGCGGAAGCGGCCGGGGAAATGGGCCTGTCCCACATCGTCATCACCTCGGTGGACCGGGACGATCTGGCCGACGGCGGCGCGACCCAGTTCGTGCGTGTGATCACTGAGCTCAGGAAGCGCGCCCCCAACACCACCATCGAGATCCTGACCCCGGATTTCCGCAACAAGGCGAACGAGGCGGTGGCCCGCATCGTGGATGCGCGCCCCGATGTGTACAATCACAATCTGGAAACGGTTCCAAGGCTTTATCCCACGATCCGCCCCGGTGCGCGTTACTATCACTCGCTGCGCCTGCTGGAGCAGGTGAAGCGGCTGGACCCCACCATCTTCACCAAGTCCGGCCTGATGGTAGGCCTGGGTGAAGAGCGCATGGAACTGCATCAGGTGATGGACGACATGCGCACCGCCGACATCGATTTCCTCACCATCGGCCAGTATCTGCAGCCCACGCCGCGCCACGCGAAGGTGGTGGACTATGTGGAGCCCAAGGCCTTCGCCAGCTATGCCGCCATCGGCCGTGCCAAGGGTTTCCTGCTGGTCGCCTCCAGCCCGCTCACGCGTTCCAGCTATCATGCGGGCGACGATTTCGCGAAGCTGCAGGCCTCCCGTCGCGCCAAGCACGCGCCCAAGGAGGGCGCAATTGCCGCGGCATAGCGAAACCCGATTGCTGCCCTGGACGCCGGAGCAGATGTTCGATCTGGTGGCCGATGTGCAGCGCTATCCGGAATTCCTGCCCTGGGTGGTGGCCGTTCGCCCGCGCCAGCAGGCGGAGGACATGACGGTCTGGGACATGTCCGTCGGCTTCAAGAGCCTGCGGGAAACGTTCACCAGTCGGGTGAGGCTCGACAGGCCGGGCCATATCGATGTGGACTATGTCTCCGGCCCGCTGAAACGCCTGCACAATGATTGGCGCTTCCACCCCGCGCCCGACGGTGCGACGCGGCTGGAATTCCACGTCGATTTTGAGTTCAGTTCGAAGATTTTTGAACGGCTTGCAGGCGCTTTCTTTCATGAAGCCTTCAAGCGCATGGTGGCCAGCTTCGAAACCCGCGCTGCCAAGCTCTACGGCAGCAACAACCTCAAGGCCACCAGCGCTGCCTGACGGCGGATTTCCGTTCGCCCCAGATCGCCGAAATGATGGGTATCCGCCACCACAGGCCCCACGGTCTGGTCCTTGATGGCGCGCGCGAACACCACGGTGCCCACCGGCTTCTTCTCGGTGCCACCGCCCGGCCCGGCGATTCCGGAAATGGCGACCGCCACATCGGCATGGCTTTTCGAAAGCGCACCCTGGGCCATGGCCCAGGCGGTTGCCTCTGAAACGGCGCCCAAAGTGGTCAGGATATCGTCGGAAACGCCCAGCATCTCCGTCTTGGCCTCGTTCGAATAGGTCACGAAGGCCCGGTCCACCACGTCCGACGCGCCCGGAATCTCGGTCAGCGCCGCGGCGACCAGCCCACCGGTGCAGCTCTCGGCAGTGGCGATCCGGCGCCCGGCCGCGCGATTGGCCTCCACCACCTTCTGCGCCAGCGCCACCAGTTCAGGGTCGATGCTCATGCTTTGCTCCAGCCGGGCAGACGGATCGTCGCCAGCGCCTGGGCGGCAAGTCCCTCGCGCCGGCCGGTGAAGCCCAGCCCCTCGGTCGTTGTCGCCTTCACGCTGATGCGCGGGGCATGATCGTGCAAGATCTCCGCCAGCCGCGCCACCATCGCGGGCCGGTGCGGCCCCACCTTGGGCGCTTCGCAGATCAGCGTGACATCCACATGCAGGATATGCCCGCCCGCCGCCGCCACAAGGCTGGCGGCATGGGCCAGGAAACGATCGGAACTGGCGCCCTTCCACTGCGGGTCGGATGGCGGGAAGTGGGTGCCGATGTCGCCATCGCCCAGCGCCCCCAGAATGGCATCGGTCAGCGCATGCAGCCCCACATCGGCATCGCTGTGCCCGATCAGGCCATGCGAATGCGGCACGGGCACGCCGCACAGCCAGACATGGTCGCCGGGCCCGAACTTGTGCACGTCATAACCGGAGCCGCTCAGCGTCACCCAGTCCAGCAGCCGCTCGGCCGTCTCGAAATCCTGTGGCAAGGTCACCTTCATCGCTTTCTCGTCGCCGGGCACCAGCCGCACTTCATGGCCTGCCGCGCGCAGCACCTCGGCATCATCGGTCGCACCTTCGCTCGCCGTCGCATGTGCGGCGCGGATCAGGGCGAAATCGAAGCCCTGGGGGGTCTGCACCCGCCACAGCCCTTCGCGCGGCACTTCGCCCTCGATCTTGTCGCCCCCGCGCCGCAGGCTATCGACCAGAGGCAGGGCAGGGCAACTGCCTGGCGCATCAGCCAACCCGTCCAGCACCCGGTCGATCAACTCCGCCGCTAGCAGCGGCCGGGCGGCATCATGGATCAGCACCTGCGCCGGTGCAGTGTCCGCTAGCTGCTCCAGCCCCAGCCGCACGGACTCCTGCCGGGTCGCCCCGCCACGCCCCACGCTGGCCGGCAGGCCATCCAGCAGTTCCGCCGCGCGCGCTTCCTCACCTTCGGCCACCACAACATGGATCGGGCCGATAGCGGTGTGGCGGGCGAAAGCCTCCGCAGACCAGCGCAGGATGGGCTTGCCGCCCAGCGTGCGATATTGTTTCGGCACCTCGCCGCCTGCGCGCAGGCTGCGCCCGGCGGCCACGATCAGCGCGGCAGCGGGCCGGGGTTGGGCTGTTGAACTCATCGCGCCGCCATAGGCGTTCCGGCTCTTGCCGAAAAGGGGTGGGTCGCCTATGTGCGTGCCTCATTTTTAGGCAGAACATGACCAAGCTCGCCCCTCTCCAGATCGGTCCGGTGCGGATCGACAGCCCGGTTGTCCTCGCCCCGATGACGGGCGTGACAGACCGGCCCTTCCGCACGCTGGTGAAGCGCTATGGCGCTGGCCTGACCGTGACGGAGATGATCGCATCCGAAGCGATGGTGCGCGAAACCCGGCAATCGCTGCAGAAAGCCGCCTGGGACCCGAGCGAAGAGCCGGTGTCCATGCAACTGGCGGGCTGCGAGCCGCGCGTGATGGCCGAAGCCGCCAAGCTGAACGAGCAGCGCGGCGCCGCCATCATCGACATAAACATGGGCTGCCCGGTGAAGAAGATCGTGAACGGCCACGCCGGTTCACACCTGATGCGCGATCTTCCCCTCGCCGCGCAACTCATTGAATCCACCGTGAAGGCTGTGTCGGTTCCCGTCACCCTGAAGATGCGCATGGGCTGGTCTCACGACAGCCTGAACGCACCGGAACTGGCGCGCATCGCGGAAGATCTGGGCGTGAAGCTGATCACCGTGCATGGCCGCACCCGTAACCAGCTCTATTCCGGCACGGCGGACTGGGCCTTTGTCGCAAAGGTGAAGCAGGCGGTGTCGCTGCCGGTGATCGTGAATGGTGACATCAATTCGCCCGAGGATGCGCTGGAGGCCCTGCGTCAGTCCGGCGCGGACGGCGTGATGGTAGGGCGCGGCGCCTATGGCAAGCCCTGGCTGCTGGCGCAGGTGATGGCCGCGCTGGATGGCGCGGACGTGCCCGATGCGCCCACGCTGGCTGAACAGCGTGATCTGGTGCTGGAACATTATGAAGCCATGATGCAGCTTTACGGCCGCGAACATGGCGTGGGCGTCGCGCGCAAGCATCTGGGCTGGTACACCAAGGGGCTGACATCGTCGGCTGAATTCCGCAACAAAGTCAACATGATCGCGGATTCGGATCAGGTGGTTTCCATGCTTCGGGCTTTCTATCAGGCCCAGCTGGATCGCGCCGAAAAGCCGCTGGGTCTGGCTGCGTGAGGAAAGCGGCGGCCGCGTCGCGCCAGCGCGCCGCGCTGCTGCCGAACCCCACCGATATCTGGAATGCGCTGCCCGCGCCGATCCTCCTGCTTGGGCCCGACGATGGGGTGGCCATCGCCAATTCGGCGGCGGAAACCTTCTTCAACGTCTCCCAGGCGCTGCTGATCGGCAAGGGCTGGGCGCACCTGTTTCCAGACGATAGCCCAGTGCGGTCGCTGGTGGCGGAAGCGCGGGAGATCCGAACCGACATCGCCGCCTATGATCTCCCCATCGAGTTCGTCGGCGGGCGCCGCGTGCGCGCCGACGTGCTGGTGGGCCGGCTGCCGGATCAGGATGGCTGGCTGGCGCTCAGCTTCCAGCCCCGCGCGGTGACGTCGCTGGTAGAGCGGCAGAAGGGCCAGCAAGGCGCAGCCCGCTCGGCCACGGGCGTCGCCGCCATGCTCGCGCACGAGATCAAGAATCCGCTCTCCGGTATCCGGGGCGCGGCGCAGTTGCTGGGCGAATCGCTGGATCGCGACGGGCAGGAACTGACCGGCTTGATCATCTCCGAAGTGGATCGGGTGCGGGCGCTGATCGACCGCATGGAGGGCTTCACCGACACGCGCCCGCCCGCGCTCGCCGAAGAGAATATCCATGCCGTGCTGGGCCATGTGCGGATGCTGGCACAGGCCGGGTTCGGCCATGGCGTGCAGTTCCGGGAACGCTATGATCCGTCGCTGCCGCCGGTGCTGGGGGATCGCGACGCGCTGATCCAGGCCTTTCTGAATCTCGTGAAAAATGCCGTTGAAGCGACTCCGGCGGGCGGCACCGTCACCATCACGACCGCCTTCCGCCAGGGCTTCCGCATGCGCGCCCATGGCACCGGCGCACGGGTGTCGCTGCCGCTGGAGGTGTGCGTGATCGACGAGGGGGAAGGCGCGCCGCCCAACATCGCCGACCATCTGTTCGAACCCTTCGTCAGCGAAAAGCGCGGCGGCACCGGGCTGGGGCTGGCGCTGGTCGCCAAGGTCGTGGGCGATCATGGCGGTATCGTTGAATATGATCGCCGACAGGGCAACACCGTGTTCCGGGTGTTGCTGCCGCTCGCGCCGGAGGACAGATGAGCGCACCCGCCACCATTTTGGTCGTCGATGACGACGCCGGGATCCGCACCGTGGTGCGGCAGGCGCTGCAACGCGCGGGGCATCTGGTGCGCACGACGGACAGCGCTGCGGGTCTGTGGAAGCTGATCGAGGAAGGCGTCGGCGACGTGCTCGTCACCGACGTGTTGCTGCCGGATGCCAATGGTCTGGATATGATCCCGCTGGTGACGGCCCGCCGGCCCGATCTGCCGGTCGTCGTGATGAGTGCGCAGAACACGCTGTCCACGGCCGTCCGCGCGACGGAGCAGGGCGCGTTCGATTATCTACCAAAACCATTTGATCTAAATGAATTGACACGAACTGTTCAGAGTGCATTTGAAAGCAAGGGCGCCCAGAACCGTTCCCAGAGCAAGGCCGAGGAAGGCGAACAGCTTCCGATGATCGGCCGCTCGGCGGCGATGCAGGAAGTTTATCGCACGCTGGCGCGGGTGATCCCGACCGATCTGACGGTGATGGTGCTGGGTGAAAGCGGCACCGGCAAGGAACTGGTGGCGCGCGCCCTGCATGACCTGGGCCCGCGCCGCACCGGGCCGTTCGTGGCCATCAACATGGCGGCGATCCCGCGCGAGCTTATCGAAACCGAGCTGTTCGGCCATGAACGCGGCGCCTTCACGGGGGCCGCCGCCCGCTCCACCGGCCGCTTCGAGCAGGCGCAGGGGGGCACGCTCTTCCTGGACGAGATCGGCGACATGCCGATGGACGCGCAGACCCGGCTGTTGCGCGTGCTGCAATCAGGCGAGTTCATGACGGTGGGCGGCGCCCGCGCGCTGAAGGCCGATGTGCGGATCGTGGCGGCCACCCACAAGGATCTGCGCCGATTGATCGACGCAGGCATGTTCCGCGAGGATCTGTATTATCGGCTGAACGTTGTACCGATCCGGCTGCCGCCGCTGCGCGGCCGGCGCGAAGATATTCCCGAGCTTGCGCGCCATTTTCTGGATCGTGCGGCCTCCGAAGGCCTTCCTCGGAAAACTCTGGATGCCAGCGCAGTCGCCTGGCTGATGGAGCAAAGTTGGCCGGGCAATGTGCGTGAACTGGAAAATGCCATGCGCCGCCTGGCAGCGCTGGCACGGGATGAGCAGGTAACTGCGGCAATCGCAGAGCTATGGATCGCCCGGGCTGACCTGCCGGCTGAACGGGTCTTTGTGCCGGATCAGTCAGCCACAGTCGGTGGCTCTCTGGAAGCACTGGTTGGGCAATGGTTGCAGCGGCATGTCGCGCAGTCCGCCCGTCCACCGGAGGATGGTCTTTATGACCGGTTGTTGGCGGAGTTTGAGCGACCTTTGCTGGAAACGGCTCTTCTGCTAACGCGCGGCAACCAGTTGAAGGCCGCCAAACTGCTGGGCGTGAACAGGAATACGTTGCGCAAAATGCTGACTGATCGGGGCGTGGAACCCCAGGCGGTCCGCCGGAACGGTTGATCCGCGAATCTCTCCAGCGACAAGAGTAGCCATTTCGTCGCAGTGTGGCGAATACTGTGTTCCTTATGCCACGATGCTCTGCTAACGGACGCAGATGGCTTCTGCCGGCGGATCCCTCAGCCAGCGTGCCGCAGTGCGGTTCCGCCTCGCGCGCAGGCGGTTCGGGCGCTGGGCGGCAAATCCCGATCAGTTTCCCATACTGGAAATTGTGTTCGCGGGTGTCGCGGTGGTGTTGGGGCTTGCCTCTTACGCCTTCCTGACGGGGCAGCGCGCGCCTGCTGAAGGCTTCTCGCCTCAACTTGTCACGTTACTTCTTGTCGCCAACCTTTTGCCTTTACTGGCACTTCTTCTGTTGATCGCGCGCCGCGTGGCAATCCTGATCGCCAATCGAAGGGCAGGGCGGGCCGGCGCCCAGTTGCATGTGCGCCTCGTGGCGTTGTTCGCTGCTTTGGCGGCTGCGCCGACGATCCTTGTGGTGATCTTCGCTTCTCTTCTGTTCCAGTTCGGCGTGCAATTCTGGTTTTCAGATCGCGCCAAGACCGTGCTCGACAATGCCGACCGGGTGGCCCAGGCCTATGTGGAGGAGAACAAGAGCCGTATTCTGGCCGACATCGTGGCGATGGGCGGAGATTTGTCCAACTATTCGAGCGATTTCGGTATAGCTACGCCTGCGTTCCGTGAAGGTCTTGCCTTTCAGGTGGCTGCGCGAAACTTGTCCGAAGCCGCTGTTTTCCGACCCGGGCCCACAGGCCCGCAGATTGTCGCCTCGGAAAGCTTGGATTCGCCACCGCTTTCCGTGCGTACCGCCGCCATCAACCTGGATGGTATCCGTCCCGGTGATGCACTTGTTGTTGCCTCTGCGCGGGACAAGGTGGAGGCTATCGTCCGCCTGACGACGCCGCAGCCGCTGTTCGTCTATACCAGCCGCAAGGTAGAGCCGCGTGTGCTTGAACAGGTGGCACGCACCCAGACGGCGCTGACGGACTACAAGGCTTTGACTGATCGCTCCCGGGCGCTCCAGTGGCGGTTTAACCTCATTCTGCTCGTGGTCTCTCTGCTGGTGGTCGCAGCCGCGGTGTGGTTTGCCATCCTGCTCGCTTCCCGCATCGTTTCGCCCATCGGAGAACTGGCGGAAGCGGCAGAGCGTGTGGGCGAGGGCGATCTGGATGCCAGGGTAAACCCGCAGGGCACAGGCGATGAGATCGGCGAACTGGCACGCAGTTTCAACCGGATGACGGCGCAATTGAAGGCGCAACAGCAGGCGCTGATCAGCGCCAACAGCCAGTCTGAACAGCGTCGCCGCTTTATGGAGGCGGTGCTGTCCGGCGTGTCGGCCGGCGTACTCTCCATCGATTCCGCAGGCGTAATCCGATTGGCCAATGCGAGGGCGGAATCGCTGTTGGATTGCGGACCGCAAGGGCTGGCTGGTCGGCCGCTGGCGGATGCCGTGCCGGAATTCGTCGAACTGTTGCAGACCGCACGTGCCGAGGGCATTGCATCAGCCGAGATCAACCGCCAGCGACCCCATGGTCGATCCGGCTCGGAAACCCAGACATTGGCCGTACGGTTGACTGCCGATGCCGGGCAGGGCCGCAGCAATTACATCCTGACCTTCGACGACATTTCCCAGCAGTTGTCGGATCAACGGCGGGCAGCCTGGTCTGATGTGGCACGCCGTATTGCGCATGAGATCAAGAACCCGTTGACCCCGATCATATTGTCGGCCGAGCGGCTGAAGCGCCGGTTCGGACCCGGAGTAAGTGATGGGCGGGATACCTTCAACGACCTGACCGATACCATCATCCGTCAGGTCGGGGATTTAAGGCGCATGGTGGATGAATTCTCTGCTTTTGCCCGAATGCCGGCGCCGACCTTCCAGCCTGAAAATCTGGCTGAGATCGCTCGCCAGTCAATGTTCCTGGCAGAAGTCGCGACACCACATGTGCGTTTCAGCTTCCACGCAGACCCGGAACTTCCGCTGTTTGTATGTGACAGAAGGCAGCTGGGGCAAGCATTCACCAATTTGATTAAAAATGCTGCTGAGGCCATTGCTTCCAAAGGAGAAGGTTCTCCGGGATCGATCTCCATCACTCTCTCGCGACGGGGAGAGATGTTGCTTGTGGATGTGGCAGATGATGGTTGTGGCGTGCCCCCTGAACTGCGCGAACGGCTGTTTGAGCCCTATGTTACGACACGGCCACGCGGGACCGGCCTCGGCCTGGCCATCGTTAAGCGTATTATCGAAGACCATCATGGGCGCCTCGACCTGACCAACCGACCGGAAGGCGGCGCTTTGGCCCGCATGGAATTTGATCTCACGACCAATCATGCCCTTACTCCAATCCCGGATTCTCAAACTTCAAACTCGGAACAGGTGACCAGCTAGATGCCGCTCGACATTCTCGTCGTCGACGACGAAGCCGATATCCGCAGCCTGATTGCAGGCGTGCTCGAAGACGAAGGCTATCGCCCGCGCACGGCGGCGGACAGCGACGCCACACTGGCCGCCTTGGCCGAGCGACGGCCTGCGCTGCTGATCCTGGACATCTGGCTGCAAGGCTCCCGCATGGACGGGCTGGAACTGCTGGACGCGGTGAAGGAAAAGGATCCGGGGCTGCCGGTGCTGATCATTTCCGGCCACGGCAATCTGGATACCGCGGTGGCCGCCATCAAGCGTGGGGCCTGGGATTTCATCGAAAAACCCTTTCAGGCAGACCAGTTGCTGCTTGCTGTTGCAAGGGCAACTGAAACCGAACGGTTGCGGCGTGAAGTGGACGAACTGCGCAGCATCGCAGGTATCGAGAATGAGCTGACAGGCTCCAGCCAGCATATCAACGCCGTGCGCGCCACCATCAAGCGCGTGGGCGCAACCGGAAGCCGGGTGCTGATCCAGGGGCCTGCCGGCTCCGGTAAGGAAGTGGCAGCCCGGTTGCTCCACCGCTGGTCCACCCGCGCCGATCGTCCCTTCGTCGTGGTCGCGGCGGCCAGAATGGAGCCGGACCGCGTTGAAGAAGAGCTGTTCGGCGAGGAACATGGCGGCGACCTCATCCGGCCGGGTCTGCTGGAAGTGGCCGATGGCGGCACATTGTTCATCGACGAAGTCTCTGACATGCCATTGACAACACAGGCGAAAATCCTGCGCGTGCTGACGGACCAGAGCTTCCAGCGTGTGGGCGGCACGCGCGCCATCAAGGTGGATGTGCGTGTGGTGTCCGCCACCGCGCGCGACCTGTCGTCTGAAATCACGGCCGGACGCTTCCGGGAAGACCTCTATTACCGGCTGAACGTCGTGCCCGTCCGCTTGCCCGCACTGTCAGAGCGGCGGGAGGATATCCCGCTGCTGGCCGAATATTTCCTTGCCCGGCTTGCGGCCGAACGGCGGGTGAAAACGCCCATGTTCACAGCCGATGCGCTGGCCGCGCTGCAGGCCTTCGCCTGGCCCGGCAATGTCCGCCAGTTGCGCAACATCGTGGAACGCACGCTGATTCTGGCCCCCGCCAACAGCACGGACGATATCGATCTGGAACATCTGCCCCCGGAACTGACAGCGGAACCCGCCCGCCTGCTGCCGGATCAGGCCGCGCGATCCATCATGGGCACGCCGCTGAGGGAAGCGCGCGAGGCGTTTGAGCGTGAGTATCTGAAAGTGCAAATCCGGCGCTTTTCCGGGAACATAAGCCGCACAGCTGCGTTCATAGGTATGGAACGGTCGGCGCTTCACCGCAAGTTGAAGGCGCTGGGGATCGCGGAGACGGATCGGGATGAGCCCGAAGGAGCCTGACTGACAGACTTAAGTCTGTGGAGACTTTGCAAACTTCCCTGAACCGCCGGGTTGTGCGGCGCGAAAAGCCGACATACATGTGACGACAGGTGAGCCAACGCCCACCGGCCGACCCCGGGCAACGGAGCGGGTGCGGGCGCCACTGCCCGCCAAGACTGCAAGAAGGCAAAACAGCGATGGCCGAGAAGGCGAAGGCGAACGACAAGGCGAACAACCTGCAGGACGTGTTCCTGAATGCGGTTCGCAAGCAGAAGATCCCGGTCACGATGTTCTTGGTGAACGGCGTGAAGCTGCAAGGGGTCATCACCTGGTTCGACAACTTCTCGGTCCTGCTTCGGCGCGACGGGCATTCGCAGCTTGTGTACAAGCATGCGATTTCCACCGTGATGCCGGCAGCCCCCGTCCAGTTGTTCGAAGCCGAGAAGGCGGACGACGAGGATTGATGGAAACAACAGGCGCGCCGGGGATCGACCGGCGCGGATTTGACCAGGCGCTGGGAACCAGTTTCGGTTCCCCGGCGATCGTGGTGCATCCGGTGCTGCCCGGCCGGCCGTCGGCCGAGAGCCGATCTCCGGAAGCCAAGCTGGACGAAATCGAAGGACTAGCAGCCGCCATCCGATTGGATGTGCGCGGCCGCGAGCTGGTGCGCCTGCGCGCGATGTCGCCGGCGACGCTGCTGGGCAAGGGGCAGCTGGAACGGCTCGCCGCCGATGTGCAGGCCCATGAAGCCGAAGTGGTGATCATGGATGCCGCCATCACGCCCATCCAGCAGAAGAATCTGGAAACCGCGCTGAAGGCCAAGGTGATCGACCGCACCGGCCTGATTCTGGAGATTTTCGGCGAGCGCGCCGCCACAGCCGAAGGGCGGCTGCAGGTGGAACTGGCGCATCTGGAATATCAGGCCGGGCGACTGGTGCGCAGCTGGACCCACCTGGAGCGGCAGCGCGGCGGCTTCGGCTTTCTGGGCGGCCCCGGCGAAACCCAGATCGAAACCGACAGGCGGCTGCTGCGCGACCGCATCGCCCGGCTGAAAAAGGAGCTGGAATCGGTGCGCCGCACCCGCACCCTGCACCGCGCCCGGCGGCAGCGCGCGCCCAATCCGGTGATCGCGCTGGTCGGCTATACGAACGCCGGCAAATCCACTCTGTTTAACCGCCTGACAGGCGCCGAAGTGATGGCGAAAGATCTTCTGTTCGCCACACTGGACCCCACGATGCGCGCTATCCATCTGCCGGGCGCTGGCCCTCAGGGCAGCAAGGTGATCCTGTCAGACACCGTCGGTTTCATCTCGGACCTGCCCACCGAACTGGTCGCTGCCTTCCGCGCCACGCTGGAGGAAGTGATCGAGGCCGACCTGCTGGTGCATGTGCGCGATCTCTCCCACCCCGATACCGAAGCGCAGGCCGCCGACGTTCGCGCGATCCTCGGCTCGCTGGGCGTGCTGGAAGGGGAGGGGCGCGTCCCCATGATCGAGGCGCTGAACAAGGCCGATAAGCTGGACGCCGAGACGCATGAAGCCGCCATCGAGCGCGCCGCACGCGATCCGGACGTGATCCTTGTCTCCGCGCTGACAGGGGAGGGCATCGAGGAACTCAAGGCATTGCTGGCCTGCCGGCTGGAAGGTCCGGGCGAGTTGCACGAGATTCGCCTCCACCCCTCCGACGGAAAACGCCTCGCATGGCTGCACGCCAATGGCGAAGTGATCAGCCAGCGCGATGACGGCGGCGAAATTCGTGTGCAGGTTCGGCTGGATGCCGAAAAGGAGCGGCGCTTCAGGGCTTTGTGACCAGCGTTGCAGGAGGAGTGCCTTTTCCTACGGCAATCGCTTCGCCGATTGCCATAGAGCTTCCTGATCTTCTAAAGACATTTGTTCAAAACCAGCTACTTTTTCGATTTTCCTGAATCTTCGCTCGAACTTCGAATTGGCGCCGCGCAGGGCGGTTTCCGGGTCAACGCCCAGCTTGCGGGCATAGTTGGCGGCGGCGAACAGCAGGTCGCCGGCCTCATCCGCTCGTTCAGCGTCCGTGCTGGCTGAGGCGATTTCGGCCAGCTCCTCATGGATCTTGGCGAGCGGTCCGCTGGCGTCCGGCCAGTCGAAGCCCTTGCGGGCGGCACGACTGGCCAGCTTCTCGGCGCGGGTGAGGGCGGGGAGGGCGAGCGCCACACCGTCCAGCATGGACTCGCGGGGCTTTTCGGCGGCCTTGATATCTTCCCAGGTGGCACGGACTTCATCTGCGCTGGCGGGGCCGCTTTGCGGGCCGAAGATATGCGGGTGGCGACGCTCCATCTTGGCGCAGATGCCGTCGGCGACATCGGCGAGCGTGAAGTGGCCGGCCTCGTCCGCCATGCGGGCATGGAACACGACCTGAAGCAGCAGATCGCCCAATTCCTCGCACAGGTCTGGCATGTCATCCCGGTCGATCGCATCGGCGACTTCATGCGCCTCTTCAAGGGTGTAGGGGGCAATGGTCGCGAAGGTCTGGGCGCGATCCCATTCGCAGCCGCCCGGCCCGCGCAGCCGGTCCATGATGTCGGCAAGACGTCCGATGGCAGCGAGCGCCTGTTCCCTGTTGGTCATCGTCATGGCATCCTGCGGGCTGAGGTATGGGAGCAGCCGTCATGCCAGAAGCGAAAACGAAACCAACGGAAATTTCCGTCGATGCCTTTCTGGAGTCCGTTCAGCCGCCATCGAGGGGCGTGGAGGGAATGGCGCTCGATGCCCTGTTCCGGCGTGTAACCGGGTGGACGCCGCGGATGTGGGGCCCTTCGATCATCGGCTATGGCCGTTACAGCTACACCTATGAAAGCGGCCATTCCGGGGTGATCTGCGCCACCGGATTCTCACCGAGGAAGGCTGATCTGGTGCTGTATGTGATGTCGGACAGCGCCGACTTCACCGGCATGCTGGGCCGACTGGGCAAGCATCGAACGGGGAAATCCTGCCTCTATCTGAAGCGCCTGTCAGATGCGGATCCGGATGTGCTGGCCGAGATCATCGCGGCCGGGGTGAGGGCGCTGGCAACCCGCTGGCCGGTCGAGCCAAGTTAGAATGCGGTCGAGGCCAGCCTCATCCCTTGGCCGCCATCATCGCCTCCAGCTGGGCTTTCATCAGTTGGTGCACCTGGTTAACGGCCTTTAAGGGCCGAACCATCACTTTGAAATGCGTGATCTTTCCGTCCGCATCGAAGGTGATCATGTCCACGCCGTTCACCTCGATGCCGTCCAGCGTGTTGGCAAACTCCAGCACGGCGCCGGTCTCGTTCAGCCACTCGCCCAGATAGCGAAAGCCTTCGCCGCCCAGCACCTTGTCGGCGCTGGCGAGATATTTGAACGTGATGTCCCGCCCGCGCTGCGGTGAGTGAACCACCGGGCTTTCGAACACGACATCAGGGTGAAGCAAATCCCAAAGCGCCTGCTTGTCGTGAGATTTCAGGATGTAGTCATGCCAGCGATCCAGCGCGGCACGCGTTGCGGAAGTGTCTGCCATGAGATTGAGACTAGACGATCATGCCTGCCCGCGAGACTGGCAAAGAAAAGGGCCTCGGCTTGACATGCCGGCCGGTTGCCAGTTGGGCTCGTGGCCCGGAAGCTGAACGGGGCAGGGGCGCATATGACGGATCTGACACTGTATGGGCACCCGGATTCGGGGCACGCCTGTAAGGTGGCGCTGGCCCTGTCTCTGGCGGATATTCCGTTTCAGTCAGTCTGGGTCGACATTTGGGCAGAACCTGAAAGCCGCCCCGAGGCGTTTCTGGCTGCCAGCCCGTTCGCCGAGGTTCCGCTGCTGCTGATCGATGGTGTTCCGCACGTCCAGTCAGGTGCGATACTTCTCAAGATCGCTACGAAATTTCAATGCCTTGGTGGCGAAAACGCAACCAACATGCAGCGTGGCCGGGAATTGCTGATGTGGGAGGCAAATCGCATCGGCATGTGCCTGCCGCAGTTGAAGGAAGCCCGACGGGTAGAGGGGAAGGGCTTTCCGCCGGGCGCGGTGGAATGGCTGGAGGCGCGCTATCGCGCGGATTGCGGGCGACTCGAGCAACTGCTTGGAGCGCTTACCTTTTTCCACGGGGCAGCCCCCGGCATAGGTGACTGCGCGATCTGGGGCTACACGCAGTGGCTTGCCGAAGCGGGTGTGCGGCCGACACCCACAATGACGGGTTGGTTGCAACGCATGCGGGCGCTACCCGGGATGAGAAGCCCGCAGCAGTTTTTCCCGCAGGTTTGAGGATCGGCAAAGCCACGAAGGGTGAAGAGAAGAAGCCGAAAAGCCCCACATCATAAGTCTGATAATCTATATTATGTTAATTACTGATCGATATAGCCCTGCGGGTTTGATGGCCCAGTCAGCCGCCTTGATGAACCATTTCGCGAATCTCCCCTCTTTAACTCGGTTTGTATCCCTGCGGCGGCGTGTCGCAGTGAAATTGCCCAACGACATTGTGCGGCGCAACATACTGATTCCGTAACAACTCTGACATTTTTGTAAGCTTTCTCCAGTCGCCAGACCCCAGTGAGGCTAGGCGTCGCCGGCATTCTCCCACCCGAAAATCGACTTACAGCCTCCGATAAATATTCGCCAAAGTGCGCGATACTGCCAAAAAATTCTGATATCGGCGCAAACTTTCGAAACAATCCCGGCCGACTCCATGCCTAGACTGGAGCATCCGCAGAAACCGCGCCGGATGCAGGGAAAAAAAGAACATCCTGCCGAACTCAATGATAGGGTCAGGAGAATCTACGATGCAAAGGGGATTTCAACGTAAACTGTGCCAGTTTCGCAGCCTTGCCCTGCTCGGCGGTACCGCGCTGATTTCATGCGTCGCCTCCCCTGCCGCCTGGGCACAGGTCGGCACGCCGGCGTCGCTTCCGGAAGATGAGATCATCGTCACTGCGCTGCGCCGCGACACAAATCTTCAGGACACGCCGATCGCGATTTCGGTCGCCACCGGCGCAACGCTGGAACGCAGCGGAACCACCAGTTTCACCGACCTCACCCGCAACGCCCCTTCCCTTCGCATCGTCGATTCCGGGCCGGGCAACCGCAGGGTGCTGATCCGCGGCATTCAGTCGTCGGGCGAACCCACGGTGGGTGTCTATTATGACGAAGTGCCGGTCTCGGGTTCAGTGTCCACCTCCTCTGATGCGGCTGGGACAACGCCAGACTTCCGTCTCTTTGATGTGGAAAGAGCCGAAGTGTTGCGGGGCCCGCAAGGCACATTGTTCGGCTCGGGCTCAATGGGCGGCACACTTCGGATTATCTTCAAGAAACCGGATGCGACCCAGTTTGCGGCTGCTGTCTCCTCCACCATGTCCAGCGTGAAGGGTGGCAATGTCGGCATGTCCATCGATTCAATGGTGAACGTGCCTATTGTTTCGGACAAGCTTGCGGTTCGCGTTGTAGGCAATTTCAATCAGTTCGCTGGCTATGTGGATAATAATCATTATGGCTACAGCAATATAAACGATGGCCATAGCTATGGCGGCCGCGCAATGCTGCGCTGGACTCCGATTGACGATCTGACCATCGACCTCGCTGCATTCTACGAAAAAGTGGAAACGGATAGCCCGCGCTGGATTCAAGAGGTGGGCATTCCGTTCGTGACAAACGGTCGCGCGGAGTCCGGCAACTATGATACCAATCGTGTGTACTCGGGTACGCTGAAATATGATTTTGGCCCTGTCTCCATGACGGCGATGACGGCCTGGTTCGATCGCGATCGCACAGCCGTCGGAGATGTGTCTGACACATTCAACGGACGTGATAACGCTGCGGGTTGCCAGCGTTATCTTCTGCTTAATGCCCGGGCATGCGATAGCAACGAGCTTGCCAGTTATCTGACTGCGACGCGTGAAATCCAGACGTCGAGCTTGTGGCAGCCGCAATCCGTGAAGAATTGGGTAAGCGAGTTGCGTTTCAATTCCACCACGGACAGCCCGCTCCAATGGACGGTGGGCGCCTTCCATGAGAAACGCGATACAATCGTCCGCTCTACCCTGCTTCTTGCTGATCCCAGCACTGGTTGGCTGTTGAGCCCGGACGATGCCTACAACATCCGATACGATCGCACGATCAACGATTATCTGCGGCAGACGGCTGTTTTTGCAGAGATCAGTTATGAGTTGTTTGATCAACTCACCCTTACAGCAGGAACTCGATACTATAATTTCAAGAAGACTGTGGGCGGCCGTATCGACGTGGGGCAGATTCACTACAGCTCACGCGTGACGCCCTATACCGAAGCGACGAGCAAGGAAGACGGCCTGATCTATAAATTCAACCTTTCCTGGGCTGCAAAGGAAGGGCTGATGTTCTACGCTCAGGCCGCACAGGGCTTCCGCCCCGGTGGTGTGAACCAGGTGATCGGGCTTCCGGCCGAACTGGCTGGCTACAGTTCTGACAGCCTGTGGAACTATGAACTGGGCGCCAAGACGACACTGGCACCAGGCGTCTATTTCAACCTTGCCGGCTATCGCATTGACTGGACTGACATGCAGGTTTCGGCCCGCACTGCGGGAACCGGATCCGTGTTTGGCCTGATTTCGAACGTGGGTTCCGCCCGAATTTACGGTGCAGAAGCCGAGTTGTCTGTTCGCATCACGCCGGAGCTCAGCTTCAATGGCAATATTGGTTACACGGATGCCAAGCTTGCCGAGGACCAGGTTAGCGAAATCGTGGTTGCGTCCGGTCGAAAAGGTGATCGGCTTGTAGCCGTGCCGCGCTGGACGGCGAGCGCAGCGCTTGAGTACATCAAACCGCTGGGTGAGACTCTGGAATTCCTGGGTCGTGTCGACTTTACGCATGTCGGGAACAGCTACTCCACACTCTCGCCAACCGATGTCTATCGGCGTGAAAACCCGGCTTATCAGTTGGTGAATGCGCGCATTGGGTTGCAGGGGGTCGATACCGAATGGACTGCGGCCCTGTTCGTGAACAACCTGTTCGACGTCATTGCGATCAACAGTATCGGTTCCAGCGCGAACACTGGCGGTTTTACAACGGTGCAGAGCAGCCCACCCCGCACCATCGGCCTGACATTGGGCCGGCGCTTCTAGCGCCGGTCTGACACCCAAATTTCGCTGACATTTCAACGGGAGGTGAATAAGATGCGTCTGACAGAACTCCTTTGTGCCGCCTCGTTGCTGGCGTCCGTCGCAATTGCCCCGGCGCTGGCAGCCGTTACCAACGTCCCTGCCCCGCCCCGTCAGTCCGGCGAAGGCGCTGGCCCCTACAACCGCATGGTGATCCGCGGGGTCATCCTGATCGACGGTTCCGGCGCTCCGCCGCGTGGTCCGGTGGATATCGTGATCGAGCGCAACAAGATCACGGAAATCAAACAGGCAGGCACCCCCGGCCTGCCGCTGAAGCCGGATCGCGAGCCGCGCAACTTCGATTATGAGCTGGATGCAACCGGCATGTATGTGATGCCCGGCTTCATCGACATGCACGTCCATGCCTCCGGCGACGACAAGGCGCCCGACATGGGCTACGCCTACAAGCTGTGGCTGGCCCACGGCGTCACCACGGTTCGCGGCGTGGGCCTGGCGCCGATGGATGTTTCCCTGTCGGAGCAGCGTCGCTCGGCCGCCAACCAGATCGTGGCGCCGCGCATCTTCACCTGCGCCCGCCCCGGTGAAGGCGCGGGCTGGGGCAAGAAGCCCACCGACACCCCTGCCGCCATGCGCGCCTGGGTGCAGTTCGGCGCCAAGGCCGGCATGGATTGCATCAAGTTCGGCATCGGCGTCGATCAGGGGCCAGAAGCCTACAAGGCCGCCCTGGATGAAGCGAAGAAGCTGGGTATCGGCACGGTCACCCACCACAGCCAGATCGGCGTGCCGCGCATGAACGCCCGCCAGTCGGGTGAAGCCGGACTCGGCACCGTTACCCACTATTATGGCCACTTCGAATCCCTGCTGAAGAACTACAAAATTCAGCCCTGGAGCGCACAATACAACTTCAACGACGAGCAATATCGCTTCGGTGAAGTGGCGGACATCTGGAACGAAATCTACGAGCCCGGCTCAGAGCAGTGGGTGGAGTATCTGAAGTTCCAGAAGGAACATAACGTCACCTTCGATCCCACGATGACGATCTATCTCGCCAGCCGGGATCTTATGCGCGCTCGCAATGCGGACTGGCACGATGATTACACCATGCCGCAGCTGTGGGAATTCTTCCAGTCCAGCCGCGAAAACCATGGCAGCTACTTCTTCGACTGGACGACCCGTACCGAGGTGCAATGGCGCAACTTCTACCAGCGCTTCTTCCAGCTGATCAATGATTACAAGAACATGGGCGGCCGGGTGACGGTGGGAACCGACAGCGGCTTCATCTTCAAGACCTATGGCTTCGGCTATCCGGAAGAACTGGAACTGCTGCAGGAGGCCGGCTTCAACCCGCATGAGGTGGTGCAGGCAGCCACCCTGAACGGCGCCCTCACCCTCTATGAACCCAAGGGCGTGGTCGATCCGCCGATTGGCCAGGTGCGCGTCGGCAAGCTGGCGGATCTTGTGATCGTGAAGGAAAACCCGCTGCAGAACTTCAAGACGCTCTACGGCACCGGCTTCCTGCGCCTGAACGAAAAGACCCAGAAGCTGGAGCGCGTCGGCGGTGTGTCCTACACCGTGAAAGACGGCATCGTCTATGATGCAAAGAAACTGCTGGCGGACGTCGCCGAACAGGTGAAGGCTGAAAAGCGCAAGCGGGGCTGGCCCGAAGAAGGCGTGCCGCGCAACTGATCCCGCCGGCGGAGGCCGGCAAACTTGAGAAAGCCGGCGGAGGCCGGCCGACTTGGGAAAAGCCGGTGCAGGCCGGTTGCCCGCAGGTTGACCGCCACAGGCCGGTCATCCGTCGGGTCGCCGCCGGCAACCGCCGGCATTCTGAAGGGCGGCCGGCCTGCCGCAAGGTGTTGATATCAGGCGGGTTGATAAACGAAGGGGAACGCATGCGGATGACGAACTGGAAGCGCGGAGCCTTGCTGGCGGGCGCGATGATGGCGATGCAACTGGTGAACGGGCCTGCCACTGCGCAGATGTTCCCGAAATTGCAGGGCGCGCCGGCCCGCACCTCAGAGGAAAGCGCGGGCCCGTTCCGCAAGCTGGTGATCCGCAACGTGACCCTGATCGACGGCACGGGCGCCCCGCCCCGCAGCCGCTTCGACATCGTGATCGAGGGCAACCGCATCACGTCGGTGAAGCAATCGGGCTGGCCCGGCCTGCCCTCCAAGCCCGGCCGCGAACCGACCGACGCCGATCATGAAATCGACGGCACCGGCATGTATGTGATGCCCGGCTTCACCGACATGCACGTTCACCTCCCCGGTCCGGACAAGGCGCCCGACGCATCCTATGCCTACAAGCTGTGGCTCGCGCATGGCGTGACCACGGTGCGCGGCGTGCCGCTGGCCGCCAACGCCGACGCCGTGTCGGAAAAGGCCCGCTCCGCCCGCAACGAGATCGCGGCCCCCCGCATCTTCAACTACCAGACCCCGGGTTCGGGCTGGTCCGGCGGCACCGTGGATACGCCGGAAAAGGCGCGCGCCTGGGTGCAGTGGGCCGCCAAGAACGGCGTCGATGGAATCAAGTTCTTCAACGCCCCCAATGAAACGCCAGAGGTGTTCAAGACGCTGATCGACGAAGCGCACAAGAACCGCATGGGCACCACCGCCCACCTTTCGCAACTGGGGGTCGCCAACTTCAACGCACGGCAGGCCGCCGCCGCCGGGCTCGACACCATCACCCATTATTATGGGCATATGGAATCCCTGCTGAAGGATCGCACGATCCAGGATTTCCCGCCCAACTATGATTACAACAACGAACAGCATCGCTTCGGCGAGGTCGCGGAGATCTGGAACCAGGTCTATGAACCCGGCACGCCGGAGTGGAAGGATTATCTGGAGGCCCAGAAGGCGACCGGGGTCGTGTTCGATCCCACCTTCAACATCTATGCGGCCTCCCGCGACCTGATGCGGGCGCGCACGGCGGAATGGCATTCCACCTACACCACGCCGCAGTTGTGGAGCTACTTCCAGTCCTCCCGGGACAATCACGGCAGCTACTTCTTCGATTGGTCGACGGAGAATGAGTTCGCCTGGAAGCGCTTCTACGGCCGTTTCTTCCAGGTCGTGAACGATTACAAGAACATCGGCGGCCATGTGACGGTGGGCACCGACAGCGGCTTCATCTTCAAGACCTACGGCTTCGCCTATGTCGAGGAACTGGAGCTGCTGCGCGAGGCCGGCTTCTCGCCTCTGGAGATCATCCGCTCGGCCACCATGTGGGGCGCGCAGAATCTCTACAAGCATATGGGCGGAAACCCGCCCATCGGCGTGGTGCGGCCGGGCATGCTGGCCGATCTGGTGATCACCACCGAAAACCCGCTGCAGAACCTGAAGACGCTCTATGGCACCAAGGCGCTCCGCCTGGACGACAAGACCGGCAAGCTGGAGCGTGTCGGCGGCGTCCGCTACACCATCAAGGACGGCATCATCTATGATGCACCTATCCTGCTGAAGCAGGTGGAGACGATGGTGAAGGCCGAACGGCAGCGACTGGGCGCCACCGCCCCGAATACGCCGACGCCCTGATGCCCAAAGCCATGGGCCTCCAGTCCGGCGGGCACGCCCGCCCGGACTGGAGTCGTTCAGATGAGCGCGACCAGTGGCGGTCAGATTGGGATGGCCGTGCTCGCCTTCACTTCTTCCAGCACCGCATAGGTCCGGGTTTCGCGCACCCCGGGCATGGTGGTCAGCGAATCCCCCAGGAAGCGGCGATAGGCGGCCATATCGGCCACCCGAACTTTCAGAAGATAATCAAAACCACCCGCAACCATATGACATTCCATGATTTCCGGCATGCCCTTCATGGCCTGGGCGAATTGCTCGAACACATTGTTGGTGGTGCGATCCAGATGAACTTCGATGAACACCAGCAGCGCGCGGTTCAGCAGGCTGGGGTCCAGCAGGGCCACGATGCCCTTCACATATCCCTGCTCCCTCAGCTTGCGCAGCCGGTCAAAACAGGCCGAAGGGGAAATGCCCGAATTGGCCGCGAGTTCCTGATAAGTGATTCGCCCGTCTGCCTGCAGCGTGCGAAGAATATTCCGGTCAATCGTATCAAGCATCGAAGATCCTCCGGGATGGAACTATATGGTCGAATGTCTGCCGGGGGAAGGCCCGCAATAGCGGCGGGAATGACGAAGGGGAGAATGGGATGAGCTGGAACAGCCGCAAACAGATCGGCGCCGCCGCCGATATGCATGAACATCACCGGCTAACCCCGACACTCAGCTGGCCGCATCTGGTCGGGCTTGGCGTCGGCGCCATCGTGGGCACCGGCATCCTCACCCTGATCGGCGTCGGGGCAGACAAGGCCGGCCCGTCGGTCATCCTCTCCTTCGTGATCGCCGGCCTCATCTGCGCCTGCGCCGCGCTCTGCTACGCCGAAATGGCGGTGATGATTCCGGCCTCTGGCAGTGCTTACACCTACAGCTATGTGGTGATCGGCGAACTGTTCGCCTGGATCATCGGCTGGAGCCTGATCCTGGAATACAGCCTCGTCGTCAGCGCCGTCGCGGTCGGCTGGTCCGGCTATGCCGCGCCCCTGCTGGAAGCGACGTTCGGAATCCCCATGTCCCTGATGCAGGCACCTGAACTGGGCGGCATCGTCAACCTGCCCGCCATTGCCATCATCGGGGTGGTCGCGGGCCTGCTGATGGTCGGCACGAAGGAAAGCGCCAACCTGAACGCCATTCTCGTCGTGGTGAAGATCATCGCGCTCATCGTGTTCGTGGCCGTCGCCCTCCCCGCCTTCAACGCGCAGAACCTCCACCCCTTCATGCCGTTCGGCTTCGGCAAGTCGATGGGCTCGGATGGCGTGGAGCGCGGCGTGATGGCGGCTGCCGCCATCATCTTCTTCGCTTTCTACGGCTTCGACGCGATCGCGACCGCAGCCGAGGAAACCAAGGATCCGGGCCGTAACCTGCCCCGCGGCATCGTCGGCTCCATGATCGCCTGCATCATCATCTACATGGCAGTCGCGGCGGTTGCCGTCGGCGCCCTTCCCTTCCAGCAATTCGCCAACAGCCCGGAACCGCTCGCGCTCATCCTGCGCGAGCTGCAGAAGCCTTGGGCTGCCACCTATCTCGCCGGCTCGGCGGTGATCGCGCTCCCCACCGTGATCCTCGCCTTTTTTTATGGTCAAAGCCGCATCTTCTTCGTCATGGCGCGCGACGGTCTGCTGCCGCGCGGCATGGCGAAGGTGTCGAAGCGCGGCACGCCTGTCCGCATCACCTTGTTCACGGCCGTGCTCGTGGCGGTGATCGCGGGGGCGTTCCCGCTCGCGGAGATCGCAGCACTGGCCAACGCCGGCACGCTCGCCGCCTTCGTGGCGGTGGCAGTCTGCATGCTGATCATGCGCCGCCGCGAACCCGACGCCCATCGGCTGTTCCGCACGCCGGCGGCTCCGCTGGTCGGCGGCATCGCGATCCTCGGCTGCATATATCTCTTCATCAGCCTGCCCGGCACCACGCAGCTCTATTTCCTGTTGTGGAACCTGATCGGGCTGGCCATCTACCTGTTGTTCGGGCGCCGGCGCGCATCCGCCTGATCTCGGACCTTTGTTCGGGATATCGCCAAAATTCCGAACAGAATTCTCGGTTCCTGTTCAATATGCACAAAGACATTCTCACGGTCGCATATTATATGGAGGATGTTCTGTACCGGAGATTCTGATGGTTGCCTCCCCTGCCCCCACGCAAACGCCGCCTGCCCAAAGCCTCCTGTCGTGGGATCTCCTCGATAACGGCAAATATGCCGATGAACAGCGCGTTGTCCGCGATCTGCTGACCGCCGGCCCGCTGTCCGTCCGCGAACGGAGAGAGATTGTCGCCCGGGCCACAGAAATGGTGGAGGAAGCCCGCAAATCCAACAAGAAACAGGGCGTTGTTGAGAGTTTTCTGCAACAATTCTCGTTGGGTACACAGGAAGGGCTGGCGCTGATGTGCCTCGCGGAGGCGCTGCTCCGCATCCCAGACGCCCAGACTCAGAGCCTGCTGATATCCGAGAAGATCTCGTCCGGAGACTGGGAAGCACATCTCGGCCAATCCGAAAGCCTGTTCGTCAACGCCTCCACCTGGGGCCTGATGCTGACGCAACGCTTCGTGGATGTCGATCCCGAGGGCAAGAAGGATCCCGCCGGCTGGATTCGCCGCATCACCGGCGAACTGGGCCAGCCGGTCGTGCGCAAGGCTGTCGGCACCGCCGTCCGCATCATGGGCGAGCAGTTCGTGATGGGCCGCACCATCGAGGATGCGCTGAAGCGCGCCGACAAGGAACGGACACTCTGCTCGTTCGACATGCTGGGGGAAGGCGCCCGCACGGAAGCAGACGCCGAGCGCTATGAACATATCTATGCCGACGCCATCGTGGCAGTCGGCAAGTCCCGCGGGCGAAACCTGCCCCCGGAAGACGGCCATGGCGTGTCGGTGAAGCTTTCCGCCCTCTGCCCCCGCTATCAGGCGGTGCAGGAAGAATATGTATGGGAAAGCCTTTATCCGCGCATCCGGCGACTGGCGGTATCGGCTGCCAGCTATGATCTGAACCTCACCATCGATGCCGAGGAAGCCGACCGCCTCGTGCTCTCCCTGAAGCTGGTGGACCGGCTTTCCCGCGAACCCTCGCTGGGCGGCTGGACCGGCCTTGGCGTGGTCGTTCAGGCCTATCAGAAGCGCGCCGTCGATGTGATCGAGGCGCTGAAGGCGCTTTCCGTCTCCAGCGGCCGCCGCCTGATGGTGCGCCTGGTGAAGGGCGCCTATTGGGATACCGAGATCAAGCTGGCCCAGATGAACGGCCGGCCGGACTATCCGCTGTTCACCACCAAGCCCGCAACCGATCTCAACTATCTGGTGGCCGCGCAGGCCCTGATCGCGGCCGCGCCCAACCTTTATCCGCAGTTCGCCACCCACAACGCCCATACGCTCGTCGCTGTGCGCCACATGGCGGAACGCCGCGACGTCCGCATTGAGCATCAGCGCCTGCACGGCATGGGAGAAGCGCTCTACGACGCGACGGGCCTCGCCCGAAAGGTGCGCGCCTACGCGCCGGTCGGCAGCCATGAGGAACTGCTGCCCTATCTCGTGCGGCGGCTGCTGGAAAACGGCGCCAACTCCAGCTTCGTGCACGCACTGCTGGATGAACGCGTGCCCGCCGGCATGGTCGTCGCCGACCCGATCACCGCAGTGGAGGCCGCGCCTGATCGCCACCCCAAGATCCCCGCGCCACGCAATCTTTACGGCCCGCATCGGCTGAACCCGCTCGGCCGCGATTACAGCATCCGGGCCACCCGGGAAGAAGCCGATCGCGTCTCGGCCGCGCTGAAGCCCATCGTCTCCGGTCCCATCGTCGGCGGCGAGCTCGTCACGTCCGCGCCGTCCGTGCCCGTCTCCAGCCCGACCGAAAATGCCGTCCTCGCCGGCCTCGTCCATCCGGCCAGTCCGGCCGATGTCGATCGCGCCGCCCAGCTTGCCAAGGATGCCTTCCCCGCCTGGGATGAAGCGGGCGGCACCGCCCGCGCCGAAGTCCTGCGCCGCACGGCCGAGCTTCTCGAAGCCGACATGGACCGCCTCATCGCCCTGCTCGCCCGCGAAGGCGGCAAGACGCTGACCGACGGCGTCGCCGAAGTGCGCGAAGCGGCCGACTTCTGCCGCTATTATGCCCGCCTCGCGGAACGCCAGTTCTCGGAGGCAAAGCCCCTTCCCGGCCCGGTCGGTGAAACCAATTCGCTGGCACTGGCCGGCCGCGGCACCTTCGCCTGCATCTCGCCCTGGAACTTCCCGCTGGCGATCTTCACCGGGCAGATCGCGGCCGCGCTCGCCGCCGGCAACGCCGTGCTCGCGAAACCCGCGGAGCAGACCCCGCTGATCGCCGCCGAAGCCGTGCGCGCCTTCCACAAGGCCGGGCTCGATCCGCGCCTGCTGGCGCTGCTTCCCGGAGACGGCGCCACCGTGGGAGCCGCTCTCGTCTCTCATCCGCTGGTCGATGGCGTGGCCTTCACCGGCGGCACTGAAACCGCCTGGTCCATCAACCGGGCCATCGCCGCGCGACCGGGGCCCATCCTGCCCTTCATCGCCGAAACAGGCGGCCTCAACGCCATGTTCGTCGACACCTCCGCGCTGAAGGAACAGGTGGTGGACGATGTGCTGCTTTCCGCCTTCGGCTCGGCAGGCCAGCGCTGCTCGGCGCTCCGCCTGCTCTACCTGCCTGAAGAATCGGCCGACATGCTGATCGAAACCTTGCTGGGCGCCATGGACGAACTGGTGCTGGGCGATCCGGCAGACGCCCGCACCGATGTCGGCCCGGTGATCGACGCCGAAGCCCGCGACGCGCTGGACAGCCACTTCAAGCGCCTCACCAAGGAAGCGACCATCCTCGGCCGCCTCGATCCGGGCAATCTGGGCACGCAAGGCAGCTTCTTCGGCCCGGTCATCGCCGAAGTCCCCACGCCGGACTTCCTCGAACGCGAAGTGTTCGGCCCCATCCTCCACATCTACCGCTACAAGGCGGGGGAGCTGGACGAGATCGGCAAGCGCCTCGCCGCGCGCGGCTATGGCCTCACGCTGGGCATCCACAGCCGCACCGACCGCTTCGTGGAACGCGTCCGCGCGCTCGTTCCAGCCGGCAACTGCTACGTCAACCGCTCCATGACGGGCGCGGTCGTCGGCGTGCAACCCTTCGGCGGCGAAGGCCTCTCAGGCACCGGCCCCAAGGCCGGAGGCCCGCAGGCGCTGATCCGCTACGCCGTGGAACGCACGCTCACCGTCAACATCGCGGCGACAGGCGGAGACCCCTCCATCTTCAACATGTAACCGCCCACACCGCGTCGCCCCGGACTTGATCCGGGGCCCAGCTTTTCTTTTGCGCGCCTCGCGAGTTTTTTTGCCTCCGGCGGGCAGGGAAATGATTTCCAAGCACCCTCAAAATTGGCGTGGCGCCAACACTCCAAAGCCACGCCCGCGACAGAATTCGATGGCCTGCGGCGTCTCCAAGGCCCTCTCTCCCCGTTCGGGGAGAGAGATGGAGAGAGGGGAGCAACGCGGAGTCGCTCCCCAGCCTCTCAATACCCCAGCCACCGAACCAGCAGAAACACTCCGCTAATAATCGCGGTCCAGATCGCCAGCCATCGCGTCACCGTCGGCGCCCCCAGCGCGTTCAGCCGCTGCCAGTTCAACGCCAGGATCAGGGCCAGGCTGGCGATCACGCTGACTAGGGCGAAACTCATGGCGTTGGCTCCCAGATGCGGCCGTCCCAGCCCGGGCTCACGCCCGGCGGCAGCTCAGCCGTCAGTTCCGCATGGTCCATGCTCTGGTCCATATGAGTCAACCACGCTTCGCCCGGAGAAACCCGCTCGATCCAGCCCAGCGTCTGGTCGAGATGGCTGTGCGTGGGGTGAGGCGCCCGGCGCAGGGCATCCACAACCCACAAATCCAGCCCCTCCAGCAGCGGCCAGCTCTCCGCCGGAATTTCGCTGACATCGGTGGAATAGCCGATCGAAACGCCATCCGCGTCAAAGCGATAGCCGATGGAATGGATGGGCCCATGCGCCTGACGGAACGGGCGAACACGGATCGGCCCGAACTGCATATCGTCCCGCAACAAATGCGCCTTAGCCGTCGGCGGATAGCCCGAACGCCCGGCGAACACATATTGGAACCGCGAACGAATGCCGGCCCGCGTCGCCTCGTCCATATAGCAGTCGATCTCGGTGCCTCGGGCATGGAACAGCGGCCGCAGATCGTCGATGCCATGGCAATGATCGGCATGGTCGTGGGTGTAGAGAACGGCCGTCAGCCAGTCGACGTCGGCGTCCAGCAGCTGTTCTCGAAGGTCGGGGCCGGTATCCACCAAGAGGCGCGTCGATCCCAATTCTACCAGAACGGACACCCGCCGCCGCCGGTTCTTCGGATTGGCGGGGTCACAACGCCCCCAGTCATTGCCGATGCGCGGCACGCCTGAGGACGTGCCCGAGCCCAGCATCACCAGCTTCATTATCCGTCCATCTTGGTGAACAGGTTCAGCGTATTATGGCGCGTTGTTCCCATCAGGTCTTCAACAGATTCGCCACGCAGCTCCGCCAGGAATTTCGCCGTGTGCGTTACATAGGCCGGCTCGCACACCTTCCCGCGCATCGGCACCGGCGCCAGGAAGGGCGAGTCCGTCTCGATCAGCAGCCGGTCGGCAGGAATCGTCTTCGCCGTCTCCTGCAACGCCTTCGCATTCTTGAAGGTGACGATGCCCGACAGAGAGATATAGGCCCCGAGATCCAGGCAGGCCTCCGCCAGCCGCTGCGATCCGGTAAAGCAATGGATCACCATCGGGAAAGCGCCGGCGGCCGTCTCCCGCCCCAGCATCTCGATGGTATCATCTTCCGCGTCGCGGGTGTGCACCACCATCGGCAACTGCATCTGCCGCGACGCCGCGATGTGCGACAGGAACGACCGCCGCTGCCGCTCCCGATCAGACTTGTCATAGAAATAGTCGAGGCCCGTCTCCCCGATCCCCACCACCTTCGGGTGCGCCGCTGTCGACACCAGCCGCGCGGTGTCGATATCGGGGTGCTGGTCCGCCTCATGCGGGTGGATGCCAACGGTCGCGAACACGTCCGCGTGGCGCTCCGCGCCCGCGATCACGTCCGCCCACTCCCGCTCCCGGGTAGAGATGGAGATCATCGCCGACAGCCCGGCCTCCCGCGCCCGCGCGATCACGCCGGCCTCGTCCTCGACAAGGCCCGGATAGTTCAGATGGCAATGGGAATCGATCAGCATGGCTTTGCATGTGGCCTGTCCGCCGATGGGTTTCAATCTCGGCCTCGCCCGCTAGAACATCACCATGCTCCGCAAGATCCCCTCCGAAGCCTGGCCGGGCATCGTCCTGCTGCTGTCCGCCGTCACCGCAATGATGCTGGCGAATTCACCATGGGCGCCGATGCAGTCCGCCGCGCTGCAGAGCGTGGGCAGCGTCAGCTTCGGCGGGCTCGAAATCTCCATGACGCTCACCGAATGGGTGAAGAACCTGCTGATGGCGGTGTTCTTCTTCTATGTCGGGCTGGAACTGAAACGCGAACTCACTGAGGGCGCGCTCTCCAGCGCCTCCACCGCCATGCTGCCCTTGATCGCGGCGCTGGGCGGGGTGCTCTGCCCTGCCCTCATCTTCCTCGCGATCAACCATGGCGGCGATTACCAGCACGGCTGGGCCATCCCCACCGCCACAGACATCGCCTTTGCGCTCGGCGTCGTGGCGCTGCTGGGCCGCCGCGTGCCCGCACCGCTGAAGATATTCCTGCTCGCCATCGCCGTGGTAGACGACCTGATCGCCATCCTGGTGATCGCCTTCTTCTACACCGACACCCTGCACCTCGGCTGGCTGGCGGGCGTTGGCGCCTTCTACATCCCGATGCTGCTGCTCGGCCGTTTCCGCCGCAACTGGCACGGCCTCTACATGCTGCTGGCGATGCCGATGTGGGTCTGCATGCAGATGTCGGGCGTGAACCCCACAATAGCCGGCGTGCTGGCGGCGCTCGCCATCCCCATGCGCAACGCGCACGGCGAATCCCTGCTGATCAATCTGGAACACAGCATGCGCCCCTATGTGCATTACGGCGTGATGCCGGCCTTTGCGCTGGCGAGCGCAGGCGCCACCGTCGGCAGCGGTTTCGCGGCCGCCGTCACCCACCCCGTCAGCATGGGAATCGGGCTGGGCCTGCTGCTGGGCAAGCCGCTGGGCATCACGCTGGGCACCCTGCTCGGCAGCCTTCTGCTGAAAGCGCAGCGCCCCGGCACGCTTCCCGCCATCATCGGCATGGGCTTCGTCGCCGGCATCGGCTTCACCATGAGCCTGTTTATCGGCAAGCTCGCCTTCCACGGCGACGGCGTGGAACTGGCCGTGAAGATGGGCGTCTATGGCGGCTCGCTGCTGTCAGCCCTGATCGGGCTCGGCATCCTCGCCTATGTGCACCGCACGCCGAATGCCGACGCCGATGAAGCGGATATCTTCACCGGCGGCGGCGACGCGGAACATTTCCGATAGCGGCAGGCAGATTATTTTCCTGCCCTCCGCAGGAAGCAAAGGCCCGATGCTTCTCCCGTATCAGGCCGTCAGGATCACCTTGCCCTTGGCCTTGCGGTCCATCAGCAGGCGGATGCCTTCCGCCCCCCGCTCCAGCGGCAGGTGTGCCGACACATGGGGTTTCAGCTTGCCTTGCGCGAACCAGGTCAGCAGCTCCGCCATATTGGCTTCATGCACTTTGGGTTCGTGCTGGGTGAAGGCGCCCCAGAACACGCCCACGATGGAGGCGCCCTTGATCAGCGGCAGATTCAGCGGCAGCTTCGGGATCTCCCCGGCCGCGAAGCCCACCACCAGATAACGACCGTTCCAGGCGATGGAGCGGAAGGCGGGCTCGGCAAATTTGTCGCCAACGGGATCATAGATCACGTCCACGCCCTTGCCGCCCGTCAGCTCCTTCACCCGATCCTTCAAATCCTCGGTGGTGTAGTTGATGGTCTCGTCCGCGCCATATTCGCGCGTCAGCGCCAGCTTGTCGTCGGACGAGGCGGCCGCGATCACCTTCGCGCCCATCAGCTTGCCCAGCTCCACGGCGGCAAGGCCTACGCCGCCGGCCGCGCCCAGCACCAGCAGGGTTTCGCCCGGCTGCAATCGGGCGCGCTGCTTCAGCGCATGGTGAGAGGTGCCGTAAGTCATGGTGAAGCCCGCGGCGACATCGAACGGCATGTCGCCCGCCATCGGGATCACCTGCCGCTCATGCGCCAGGAACTTCTCGCGGAAGGCGCCGTTGCCGGTCATGGCGATCACCTTATCTCCCGCCTTGAAGCGGGTGACACCCTCGCCCACCGCATCGACGATGCCGGCGGCTTCCCCGCCCGGGCTGAAAGGCAGCGGCGGTTTGAACTGATAGAGATTCTGGATGATCAGCACGTCGGGGAAATTCACGCCCGCCGCCTTCATCACGATGCGGACTTCACCTTTGCCGGGCTCCGGTTCGGGAACGTCCTGAACCACCAGTTTCTCCGGCGGGCCATGTTCCACACACAGCAGCGCTTTCATCAGCTTCTCCCTCGCTTCAATGACGGGCAGATAGGCATGGCATCGAGCGGGAGGCAATGGTGAGCACACGCGCAAAAGTCGCAGTTTTCGGCGCCGGAATGATTGGAATCTATGTCGGCGGCCTGCTGGCCCGCGATGCCGATGTCAGCCTGATCGGCCGCCCGTCCATGCTGGACGCCCTGAAAGACGGCCTGCACCTGACTGACGTGGACGGGCTGGACGAGACAGTCACGGACTATACGCCCACGACCGATCCGGCCGCGCTTTCAGGTGCGGATCTGGTGCTGGTTACCGTGAAAAGCATGCAGACGCAGGATGCGGCGGCGGCCATCGCAGCCCATGCCCCGCCCGGCGCGCTGATCATCAGTTTCCAGAATGGCGTTTCCAACGCAGACGCCCTGCGCGCTGCCCTGCCCGGGCGGACGGTGTTGGCCGGCATGGTGCCCTTCAATGTCGCCCAGCGCGGCCCGGCCCATTTCCATCGCGGCACCGCAGGCGGGCTGGTGGTGGAGGACAGCCCCGCGCTGGCGCCCTTCGAGGCGCTGCTCAGCCGCTCGTTCGAGCTGAAGAAGAGCGCCAACATCGTGGGAATCCAGTGGGGCAAGCTGCTGGTGAACCTGAACAACGCGATCAATGCCGTGTCCGGCGTCAGCCTCGCCGAGGAATTCGGCCAGCGCGACTATCGCCGATCCTGGGCGCTCGCCATGAGCGAGGGGCTCGCGCTGCTGAAAGCCGCCCGGATCGAGCCGGTGGATGCAGTCGCCATGCCACTGAAACTGATGCCGCAGATCATGAGCCTGCCCGACGCCATCTACGGCTATGTCATGGCAGCGGGCGGCGGCAACAAGGTGCGTGTCGACCCGCATGCGCGCTCCTCCATGGCAGACGATCTCGTGCGCGGGCGCCCGACCGAAGTGGATTATCTGCAGGGCGAACTGGTCCGTCTCGCCGCCCGGCTGGGGTTGAGCGCCCCGGTGAACGCCCGGCTTGTGCAGCTGGTGAAGGCAGCCGAACTGGGCGCCCCGCCGATTCCTGCCAAGGCGCTTTATGCGGAGCTGAAGGCTGCCAAGCGGGGGTAAGTTGGAGAATGAAGGGGCTCTGCCCCTTCACCCAGGCAGGGAGATGATCTCCCTGCACCCACATTAGAGGGTCTTTCGGCGAGGTTGTGCTGACGGATCAGTTTACTGCCTGCGGCGCCAGCAAACTCCAGCGCCGCAGGTAACCAAACTACGTCACGCGCACGACATCAAAGTAGCGCGCGGCGCCAATGTCGAGGGTGCAGGGAAACCATTTCCCTGCCCGCCGGAGGCAAAAAACTTCGTCAGCGCCCCGCCCGCGCTTCCTTCAACGCCTTGGCGAACAGCCGATATTCCTCCGCGCGCGGGCTGGAGGGACGCCAGGCCAGTGCGACTGTGCGTTTGGCGTCCGGGCTGGCCAGTGGGCGGGTCTGGATGGCGGTGTTGCTGAGGATGCCGGCGTCAATGGCCATCTGCGGTAGCAGGGTCATGCCGATGCGGTTGTCGACCATCTGCACCAGCGTGTGGAGCGAGGTGCCCAGCACGGACTGGTCGGGGCGGAAGGTGGCACGGCTGCAGGCGGCCAGCGCATGGTCCTTCAGGCAGTGGCCGTCTTCCAGCAGCAGCAGCCGGGCTTCGTCGATGCTGTCCGGGGCGACCGTCGTGGGTGGGTCGGGCAGGTCGTCGGGGTGGAAGGCGAAGCGGATCGGATCGTCGAACAGCGGTTCGAATTCGATGTCGCCGCAATTGTAGGGCAAGGCCAGCAGCAGGCAATCGAGCTGGCCGCGCGCCAGTGCCTCGCAGGCCTGCCCTGACTGTTCCTCGCGCAGGAACAGCTTCAGGTCCGGCCATTCGGCGCGCAGGCGCGGCAGCAGCGCGGGCAGCAGGAAGGGCGCGATGGTGGGGATGACGCCCAGCCGCAGTTCGCTGGCCAGCGGCTGCCCGGCGGCGCGCGCCAGTTCGGCGATGGAATCGGCCTCTGCCAGCAGGCGCCATGCCCGTTGCACCACGGCTTCGCCCAGCGGTGTGAAGCGCACGACGCGGCGATTGCGCTCCACCAGTGTCACGCCGAGTAGTGTTTCCAGCTCCCGCAGGCCGGCGGACAGGGTGGATTGCGTGACATAGCAGGCCTCCGCCGCCTTGCCGAAGTGACGGGTGCGGTGAAGGGCGACCAGATATTGCAGCTGCTTGATGGTGGGCAGGTAGATCATTCCTGTTTGATTAAGTTGCCCAATCGATGAATTCAACGCCTGCGACAAAGTGTTTCGATAACTGGCCGCTGGCGCAAGTTTGCGGGCGATGGCAGGCTGGGGCGATGAAACACCTCGCTCTCGCCGCTCTTCTGGTTGCCACATCTGCGCTGGCCCAGCCTGCCAGCCCGCCCTCGCCCGGTGAAATCGTGGCCGCAGCCCCGGCTTCGGACTGGCAGGCAATCGCCCCCGCTGACGTGCTGCTGCTGGAATTTGCCGGTGGGCGAAAGGTGGCGATCCAGCTGGCGCCGGCCTTTGCCCCCACCCATGTCGCCAATATCAGGGCGCTTGTAAAAGACGGCTGGTTCCCCCGCCATGCCCAGATCGTGCGGGTGCAGGAAAATTACGTCGTGCAATGGGGTGACCCGACGGAAAAGGCTGCCCTGCCCGCCGGGATCGTGGCGCGGCCGGAAGATGGCTATGAACGGCCGGGCACGCCGCCCGGCTTCACAGCCCTGCCCTATGCCGATGCCTATGGCGCCACCGTCGGCTTCGCGGGCGGCTGGCCTGTGGCAACCGACGGCAAACAGCATTGGCTGCCGCACTGCCCGACGATGGTGGGCGTGGGCCGCAACATGCCGCCGGACACCGGGACGGGCGCAGAGCTGTATGTCGTGATCGGCCATGGCCCGCGCCATCTGGATCGAAATATCGCGCTCGTCGGCCGCGTGCTTCAGGGGCAGGAACTGCTGTCTGCCCTGCCGCGTGGAACCGGCGGGCTGGGGATGTATGAGACGGCGGCGGAGCGCGTGCCGTTGGTGTCCGCGCGGATGGCGAGCGAACTGCCGGTGGCGCAGCAGCCGCGATTCGAAGTTCTGGGCGGGGCCAGCCTTGCGAAATGGGCGGATTCGCGCGCCAACCGGCGCGATACCTTCTTCATCCGGCCCGCAGGCGGCGCGGACATCTGCAACCTGATGCCGCCGGTGCGGCGCGCGGATCAGGCCGAAACGTAGCGCCAGATCCCGAAGGCGCTGGTCAGCATCAGCACCGCGCCCACCATTATCATCAGCGTATCGGCGCGCAGCTTCTTCGCGAGAATCGCGCCGAAGGGCGCCGCGATCACGCCGCCCGCCAGAATGCCGAGCGTCGCAACCGTCACCACTTCCCAGCCCAGATGGTAGATGAAGGTGATGGCGGCACTGGTCGTGACGAAGAATTCCGCCGCGTTCACCGTTCCGATGGTGTGGCGGGGGGACTTGCCCTGCACGATCAGGTTGGAGGTCACGATCGGGCCCCAGCCACCGCCGCCGGCCGCATCCATGAAGCCGCCCACCAGACCCAGCGGTTCCACCACCTTGGGTTCGCGTTCCACATGGATATGGCGGAAGCCCCGCCAGAAGATCCACAGCCCCAGCAGGCCCAGATAGGCCTGGATCAGCGGCTTCGCCTTGTCGGCCGGGATGCTGGTGAGGATATAGGCCCCGGCCACCGCGCCGATCACGCCGGGAACGGCGATGCGGGCGAACAGCTTCCAGTCCACGTTACGGGCGAGCGCATGACTGGTGCCGGACACCGCCGTTGTCACCGTTTCCACGGTGTGCACACCGGCAGAGGCGGCCGCTGGCGGCACGCCCAGCGCGACCAGCGCACTGGTGGAGATCACGCCAAACGCCATGCCCAGCGCGCCGTCCACAAGCTGCGCCAGAAAGCCCACGGCCATGAAGGTGAAAAAGTCGGGTCCGAATTCCATTGCGCGCGCTGACTGGCAGGCCCGGCGCGATCCGGCAAGATAGCAGGGCTGTCACGGGCAGAACCCACGCTATGCCGAATGCGCCAAACACCCCATATTTTCAGCCATCTGGAATTGAGCCGCGCTTGGGATTATGTCACGCTCACATTGAGACAAGGCGCGCACCGGAATGTTTGACTCTCTCACCTCCTATCTGTCGAGCATTCGTGCGCGGGATCCCGCGCCGCGTTCGCGCTGGGAAATCCTGACCTACCCCGGAGTCTGGGCGGTCGGCTTCCACCGGGTTGCGCACGCGCTGTATCGGGCGGACCTGTTCCTGCTGGCACGGATGGTCAATCATTTCAGCCGCTTCCTGACCGCAATTGACATTCACCCCGGTGCCAAGATCGGGAAGAATCTGTTCATCGACCATGGCTTCGTGGTGATCGGCGAGACCTCCGAGATCGGCGACAATGTCACCATCTACCAGGGCGCGACGCTGGGCGGTACCAACCCCACCAACGGTCTTGCCGGCAAGCGCCATCCAACCATCGGCGACGATGTGGTGATCTCGCTGCACGCGGCCGTGCTGGGCCCGATCATGGTGGGCCAAGGCTCCAAGATCGGCGCCAACGCCGTCGTCACCAAGGATGTGCCGGCAGGCGCGACCATGATCGGCATCCCGGCCAAGCCGGTGCCGATGCTGGTGAAAGAAGAGCCGGCCTTCGTGCCCTATGGCACCCCCTGCTCCGACAAGTTCGATCCGGTCACGCAGAAATATGAAATCCTGAAGTGCGAGCTCGAATCGATGCGCGCCCGGCTGGATGCCTATGAGCGCGAAACCCGCAAGTCAGGCGGCGAGGCGGCTTGAACGTCATCCCGCTTCCAACCGGCGGCGGGCAGATCGTCTTCGACAGGACGGAAATCAACCGAATCCTGCAACTCTATGGCCAGATGGTCGCGGCCGGCGAATGGCGCGACTACGCCATCGATTTCAGTGCCCGCACGGCAACCTTCTCCGCCTTTCGCCGCGCCAGCGAACGCCCCGAGTTCCGGCTGGTGAAAGACCCCTCGCTGAGGCTGAAGCAGGGGCAATATTGCCTGTTCGGCGAAGCCGGGCAGGCGCTGAAACGCGGCAACGACCTGTCATCCGTGCTGGCGCCCGCCGCGCGGCGGTTGATGAAGATCGCTGAATAGGCTGCCATCGCCGTAAAGTGATGGCCATGAAAGACACCAAGGGCTCTGCCCTTGGAACCCGGCAGGGAGCCGTGCTCCCTGCACCCACATTAGCAGGGTGATCGTTGAAGTTGTGCTGACGGTTGGGTTTACTGCCTGCGGCGCCAGCAAGCTCCCGCGCCGCAGGCAATCAAATCAAGTCTCCCCCGCGCTTATGAGTGGTGCGCAACGCCAATGTTGAGGGTGCAGGGAAATCATTTCCCTGCCCGCCGGAGGCATAAAACCTGCCGCTCCCTCAGCCCGCCAGCTTCCCGATCCGCTTCAGCGTGGCTTCCGCCTCGGACAGCGTGTTCTGCACGATCTGGGCGCAGCTCAGCACTTCGCGAACGCCGCCGCCGCCCTGCCCCACGGCGAAGCACTGGAAGTTGCGATCGATATTCTCTGTGATGCCTGCGATCGGGCCGAGGCGGTTCAGCTGCACGGATTCCATGACCTGTGCCGGGAAGGGCTTGGCCTGTTCCTTTTCGAACTTGTCGGTGGTCTCGTTCTTCAGGGCGCGCAGTGTCTTGCCGGTGAAGCCGCGGGAGATGGTGGTGTCGGCTTCCGACATTTCCACGATGGCGTTCTTGTAGGCCTGGCCGGCGTGCGCTTCCCTGGAGGCGATGAAGCGGGTGCCCATCCACACGCCCTGGCAGCCCATGGCGAGCGCGGCGGCGAGGCCCCGGCCATCATAGAGGCCGCCGGCGGCCACCACTGGGATCTTCACGGCATCCACCACTTGCGGCCACAGCGCGACGGAGGCGACCTGCCCGGTGTGACCGCCGCCTTCTGTGCCCTGGGCGATCACGCCGTCGCAACCGGCCTGCTGGGCCTTCACCGCATGATCGACCTTACCGACGACGGCGAACACCAGAACGCCGGCATCCTTCAACTGCTTCACGATGGGGTAAGGCACGCCCAGGCCCGCGACGAACGCCTTGGCGCCGTTGGCGATGATGACGTCGATGGCGGCGGTCAGGCTTTCCGGCTGGGCGGAGAGAAGGTCCACGCCGAACGGCTTGTCAGTCAGTTCGCGTACCTGCTGCATCTGGGCTTCGATGAATTTGGCGCTGGTGCCTGCCATGCCCAGCGTGCCGAAGCCGCCCGCGTTGGAAACGGCGGCGACCACTTCCGCATAGGATACGCCGCCCATGCCGGCGAGCATGATGGGATGCTCGACGCCGAGCAGGTCGCAAAGTGGAGTCTTGATCATGGGCCGTTCCCTCGAATTCGTCAGTGCTACTGACAGGGAAGCCATGGGGAGCCCGCGGGAACAACCTAAGCTTTTGGGAGGATGCACATATGAATAGGGCGGGCGCCTGCGAACAGGCACCCGCCCCATTTCGGCATAAGCCAGAGGCTCAGGCGGCCTTTTTCTTCGCGGCGTTGCCGTAGAAGGTCTCGCCCTTGGTGGCCATGTCGCGCAGCAGCTGCGGCGGCGCGAAGCGTTCGCCATATGCTTGCGTGAGCCGGTCCAGCGTCTGCACCACCGTTTCAAGGCCGATGGTGTCGATCGCGCTGAAGGGGCCGCCCGTGAAGGGCGCGAAGCCCCAACCGAAGATGGCACCCAGATCGCCGTCTTCCGGCGTTTCCAGCACGCCTTCGGCGAAGCAGCGAGCGGTTTCCACCAGCTGGCGATAGAGCAGCCGTTCCTTCACTTCGGCCGGTGTCGGCTGCTGGGCCGCAACCCGGAAGTAGGTGCCGAGCTCGGGCCAGAGATACTTGGCCGACTTGTCGTCCGGATAGACGTAGAAGCCCTTGCCGTTCTTGCGGCCGTGACGGCCCAGTTCCATCATCTTCTCGATGACGGCCTCGCCTGCGCCCGGCTTGTAGGCGTCGCCCAGATCCTTCTTGGTCTGCTGCGCGACCTTGTAGGAAAGGTCGAGGCCGACTTCGTCGTTCACCGCCAGCGAGCCGACCGGCATGCCCAGTTGCTTGCCGATGTTCTCGATGAGGGCCGGCTTGGTGCCTTCGCCCAGCAGGGTCAGGCCTTCCTGCACATAGGTGCCGAAGCAGCGGCTGGTGTAGAAGCCGCGGCTGTCGTTCACGACGATCGGGGTCTTGCGGATCTGCGCTACATAATCCAGCGCTTTCGCAATGGCTTCCAGCCCGGTCTTCTTGCCGACGATGATCTCCACCAGCGGCATCTTCTCGACCGGCGAGAAGAAGTGGATGCCGATGAAATTCTCCGGCTTGGACCAGGCTTCGGCCAGGCCGGTGATCGGCAGCGTGGAGGTGTTGGAGCCGAAGATGGTCTCGGCGCCGACCACGGCCTCGGTGGCCTTGGTCACCTCCGCCTTGATCTCGCGGGTTTCGAACACGGCCTCGATGATGAGGTCGCAACCCTTCAGATCGGCATAGTCCGACGTCGGGTGGATGCGGCCGAGGATCTCGGCGGCCTTTTCCGGGGCGGTGCGCTTCTTGGCGAGGCGGTCAGCGGTGTATTGCTTGCCCTTCTCGGCGGCGGCCAGATCGCGATCCAGCAGCACAACCTCGATCCCGGCCTGTGCCGAGACCATGGCGATGCCGGCGCCCATCAGGCCCGCACCCAGCATGCCGACCTTCTTCGTCTTCATCGGTGGAACGTTGGCCGGGCGGCGCGCGCCCTTTTCGGCCGCCTGCTTGGAGACGAACAGCGAGCGGATCATGTTGCCCGCCTGCGGATCGGCCACGACCTTGGCGAAATATTTGGATTCGATGCGGATCGCGGTGTCCATCGGCAGCTGCGTGCCTTCATAGACCGCCGACAGGATCGCCTTGACCTGGTTCATGTTGCCCAGCGTCTGCTTCTGCGCCATCGCCGTGCCGCCGATGAAGGTCTGCACGAAATTGGGGTTGGTGGCGCCAACGCCGCCGGGGAATTTGAAGCTCTTCTGGTCCCAGGGCTGCACGCCGCCCTTGGGGTTGGCCTTCACCCAGTCCTTCGCGGTCTGAACGACCTGATCGACGGGAACCACAGCCTGCGCCACGCCAAGGCCGAGCGCTTCCTGCGGGCTCATGTTCTTGCCCTGCAGCAGGAACATCAGCGCGGGCTGCACGCCGATCAGGCGCGGCAGGCGCTGCGTGCCGCCGGCGCCTGGGAACAGGCCCACCAGCACTTCGGGCAGGCCCAGCACGATCTTGGGGTTGTCCGCGATCACGCGATAGTGGGTGGCCAGCACGATCTCCAGCCCGCCGCCCAGCGCCAGGCCGTTCACGGCGGAGGCAACTGGCTTGCCGGTGGTTTCCAGATCCCGCAGCAGCTTGTTCAGCGTGAACACGCCATCGAACAGTTGTGCCATGCGGGACTTGCCGCTGGAGGCCCCTTCCCCGCCGCCGGAGAAGTTCATGCCCTTCAGGTCGGCCCCGGCGACAAAACCCGAGGGCTTGCCGGAGGTGATGACGGCGCCTTTCACGGCGTCGTCGGTCTTGATGCGCTCCACAGCGGCGGTCAGGTCGCGCGTGAGGGCTTCGTTGATGACATTCATCGACAGCCCCGGGCAATCGATGGTGAGCAGCAGGATGCCGTCGGAATCCAGCTCCTGGCGAATGGCTTGTTCGGTCATGGGTTCCTCCGGAAAATCAGATGCGTTCGATGACGGTGGCGGTGCCCATGCCGGCGCCGACGCACAGGGTGACCAGCGCGGTCTGCTTGCCGGTGCGCTCCAGCTCGTCGAGCACGGTGCCCAGGATCATGCCGCCCGTGGCGCCCAGCGGGTGACCCATGGCGATGGCGCCGCCGTTCACGTTCATCTTCTCGTGCGGGATCTCCAGATGCTTCATCATGCGCAGCACGACGGAAGCGAAGGCCTCGTTCAGCTCGAACAGGTCGATGTCGGCCACCGTCATGCCCAGCCGCTTCAGCAGCTTCTGCGTCACATAGGTGGGGCCGGTCAGCATGATCAGCGGCTCGGAGCCGATGGAGGCCATGCCCTTGATGCGGGCGCGCGGCTTCAGGCCGTACTTCGCGCCGATCTCCTTGTTGCCCACCAGCACGGCCGAGGCGCCGTCAACGATGCCCGACGAGTTGCCGGCGTGGTGGACGTGGTTCACCTTCTCCACTTCGGGGTAGCGCAGCTTGGCGATCTCGTCGAAGCCCGGCATCTGCTCGCCCAGCGCCTGGAAGGCGGGTGCGAGGCTGGCGAGCGACTGCATGTCCGTCTGCGGGCGCATATATTCATCGTGGCCGAGAACGACTTCCCCGATCACATCCTTCACCGGGATGATGGATTTGGAAAAGCGCTTTTCTTCCCAGGCCTTGGCTGCCCGGCGCTGGGATTCCACCGCATAGGCGTCCACATCATCGCGGGAGAAGCCGTCGATGGTGGCGATCAGGTCGGCGCCGATGCCTTGCGGCGCGAAATAATTCTTGATGGCAACCGCCGGATCGGTCGCCCAGGCGCCGCCGTCGGAGCCCATCGGCACGCGGCTCATGCTTTCCACGCCACCGCCGATGGCGAATTCGGCTTCGCCCGCGATCACCTTGGCAGCGGCCATGTTCACGGCTTCCAGTCCGGAGGCGCAGAAGCGGTTGATCTGCACGCCGGCCGTGGTTTCGGCATAATCCGCGTTCAGCACGGCGACGCGCGCGATGTCCGCGCCCTGCTCGCCCACCGGGGAGACGCAGCCCAGCACCACATCATCCACGTCGGCGGTGTCGATGCCGGTGCGGTCGCGAACGGCCTGCAGCACCTGCGTCGCCAGCTGGATGGGGGTGATTTCATGCAGCTTGCCGTCTTTGCGGCCCTTGCCGCGCGGGGTGCGCACGGCATCATAGATATAGGCTTCGGCCATCGTCTGTCTCCCTAAGGGGCTAATCGGAACGGGGTTGTCCTACGCCTGCCCCGTGAAGGGGCAAGCTGGTGCATTGATCAGAAGGATTCAGCTGGCATCGCCATCAGCGTGTCGGCGCCCACCCGCACTTCGGCGGCATGGGTGTGGGCCGCGATCAGCTGGCGGGCAAAGAAGTGGTTGGCGGTGATCAGCTTGGCTTCGTGGAATTCCTTGCCGAAATCGCCGGGGTCGCCAGCCAAAGCCGCCGTGCTGGCCTTCGCCATCAGCAGCCAGAAATGGCCCAGCGCCACCAGCGCCACCAGCTTCAGATAAGCGGTGGAGCCGGCCCCGGCATTGTCCGGATTGCTCATGGCGTTCTGCATCAGCCAGAAGGTGGCGCCTTCCAGCGCACTCTTGGCTTCGGCGAGCGCGTCGGCAAGGGGCTTCAGGCTTTCGATCGCGCGGCCTTCGGCGATGCCCTCGTCCACCAGCGCGAAGAAGGCGCGCAGGCCCCGGCCGCCATTCTGCGCCAGCTTGCGGCCGACCAGATCCAGCGCCTGGATGCCGTTGGCGCCTTCATAGATCATGGAGATGCGCGCATCGCGCACGAACTGCTCCATGCCCCATTCGGCGATATAGCCATGGCCGCCGAACACCTGCTGGGCGTTGGTGGCGTTGGCATAGCCCTCGTCGGTGAGATAACCCTTGATCACCGGGGTCAGCAGCGAGAGCAGATCGTCCGCCAGCTCGCGCTCCTCTGCGGTTTCCGCCTTGTGCGAGAGATCTGCCTGCAGGGCCGCCCACAGCGCCAGCGCCCGACCGCCTTCGTTGAAAGCCTTGGCGTTCAGCAGCATACGGCGCACGTCCGGATGGACGAGGATGGGGTCGGCCTTGGCGTCCGGATTCTTCGGGCCGGTCAGCGAGCGGCCCTGAATGCGGTCCTTCGCGTAGGCGACCGCGTTCTGATAGGCGATCTCGGACTGGGCGAGGCCCTGCACGCCCACACCCAGACGCGCCACGTTCATCATGATGAACATGGCACGCAGGCCCTTCATCTCCTCGCCGATCAGATAACCGGTCGCGCCGTCATAGTTCATCACGCAGGTGGCGTTGGCGTGGATGCCCATCTTGTGCTCGATCGAGCCGCACGACAGGCTGTTGCGCGCGCCCAGCGAGCCGTCCTCGTTCACCAGGAACTTCGGCACGATGAAGAGCGAGATGCCCTTCACGCTGTCCGGCGCATCCGGCGTTTTCGCCAGCACCAGGTGGATGATGTTGTCGGACAGATCATGTTCGCCGGCCGAGATGAAGATCTTGGTGCCGGTGATCTTGAAGCTGCCGTCGGCCTGCGGTTCGGCACGGGTCTTGATGAGGCCGAGGTCGGTGCCGGCGTGCGGCTCCGTCAGGTTCATCGTGCCGGTCCAGGTGCCGGCGATCATGTTGGGCAGATATTTCGCCTTCTGCTCGTCGGACCCGGTCACCAATATGGCGCTGACGGCGCCCTGCGTCAGGCCGGGATACATGGAAAAGGCCATGTTGGCCGACGACTGGAATTCCTCGAACACCGATCCCAGCACATGCGGCAGACCCTGCCCGCCATATTCCTTCGGCTGCATCAGCGTGCCCCAGCCGCCTTCCACGAACGCCTTGTAGGCATCCTTGAAACCGTCGGGGGCAGTCACACTGCCGTCAGGATGGCGGGTGCAACCCTGCAGGTCCCCGCTCTGGTTCAGCGGATGGATCACGCCTTCCACGAACTTGGCGCCTTCTTCCAGAATGGCGTTCACCATGTCCGGCGTGGCATCGGTGAAGCCGGGCAGGTTCTGGTAGCGATCAAGCCCCACCACATGCTTCAGCACATATTGGCTGTCCTTCACGGGGGCGCGATAGCTGGCGGGCATTCGATTTCTCCTTAGGGATTCGGGCGCAGCAACTGCGCCTCGACTGTGGTGCAGAATTGTTCCAGTTCGGCGATAGTCGCATCGATGGCCGCGCGCTGTTCGTGCAGCGCGGCGATGCGCTCGCGGCTTTTCATCAATGTGGCTTCGATCTGCGGCAGCCGGGCCGGGCCCGGGGCATACATGTCCAGCAGCTCACGGATATCGGCCAGGCTGAAGCCCACCGCGCGACCGCGAAGGATCCAGGCGAGGCGGACCCGGTCCGCTCGGGAATAAAGACGGGTTGTGCCGCGCCGCGTTGGGTGGATCAGCCCCTCGTCCTCATAGAAGCGGAGCGTGCGGGGCGTGACGGCGAATTCGCGGGAGAGATCGGTGATGGAAAAGCGCGCTTCGCTGTCGGCGAATCCGGGCGAGCCGTCGATGCCGCCGTTCGCGCTGCCCGCAATGCTGAGATCTCCCGTTCCCATGAAGGCAGATTAGTCTAACCCTTACGTTCACGTCAATCTTACATCGGGAAATTGGTCCAAAGGAAGTGAAGCTTCGAGTGGCCGGATTCGAAGTATCGGAAAGACGGGCTCCGAGGGGCAGGCCGATTTATCATCTTCCGCCCGCCGCCCCGGCAAAGTGCCATGGGCGGCGGGACGGTGGTTGACCGACCCTGAAGAGTGAAAAAGCCTGTGCGACTGGCAGGCGCTGCCACTGGAAGCCTGATACGCCAAAGCGACCCATTTGTTTAGTAAGGAATCGTGACCTGCCCATCCGAACGAGATCGGGCTGGCAGATCAGCCCCCGCGATTCGGAACGGATTGGCCGCGCGCCTGCCGGACAAGCGCTTCATATTCATGCACATGAACGCCCGGATCGCCCTGCCCCACCAGCCCGGCGAGCGCAGCCGCAACGGTATCGGCACGGATCGAACGGTAGCGGCTGAGCCCGCCCATCAGCAGCGGATCGAACAGCGGCGCCACCTTCTGCGCCAGCGCCTCGAACGGGCGGCGCTCTGCGCGCGGCCCTATGATCAGGCCCGGACGGACGATGTCAATCCTGTGGAAACCGATTGCCGCAAGCTCTTGTTCAACCTCGCCTTTCACCCGGGAGTAAAAGACACGCGAGGCGGCATCGGCCCCTACGGCGCTGACGGTGAGGAACTGCCGGCAGCCGGCGGCATGCGCTGCGCGGGCGAAGGACAACACAGCCCGCTGGTCCACGGCGCGGAACGCATCCTCACTTCCCGCCACCGCCATGGTGGTGCCCAGCGCACAGATCGCCGCATCCGCAGCGGGAAGTGCAGGCAACTGGGCGAAATCGACCGTCAGCTCATGCAGCGCGGGATCGGCGACTCCGCTCGCCCGACGCCCCAACGAGGTCAGATCGTGGCCGGCCTGCAGCAGCAACGGCAGCAGGCGACTGCCGACCAGCCCCGTGACGCCGGCCAGCAGCAGCTTCATGCCGCCTCCAGCCCGTCCGGCGTGAGGCGACGGTAAAAGCAACTCGGCGCACCCGTGTGGCAGGCCGGACCTTCGGGCAAGGCCTTCAGCCACAGGCAATCCTGATCGCAATCGACCAGGATCTCCGTCACGTTCAAATAATGGCCCGAGGTTTCGCCCTTCAGCCACAGCGACTTGCGGCTGCGGGACCAGAAATGCGCCCTGCCCGTCTCCCGCGTTTTCTCGATCGCCTGCGCATTCATGTGCGCAACCATCAGCAGTTCGCCCGTCTTCACATGGGTGACGACAGCCGTCAGCAGGCCGTTTGCATCCAGTTTGGGTTCGAACATGTCAGCCATGCGGACCTTGATGACCTTTCGGTGACAACACAGATAGCGACAAACGCAGCGGAACCGCCTACATGGCCCCGCAGCGAGCGGCTCACAAGACAGGCAGGATCATCATGGCAGAGGCGGCTGACGTTATCGAGGCAAGCCAGCTTTCGACCGACCCCTTTGATGACGACAAGCTGCACGAGGAATGCGGCGTCTTCGGGGTGTGGGGAGGCACACAGGCTTCGGCCATGGTGGCGCTGGGTCTGCACGCCCTGCAGCATCGCGGGCAGGAGGCCGCCGGCATCCTCAGCTTCGACGGCGAGGAATTCCATGTCCACCGCGCCATGGGCCATGTGGCGGGCAATTTCGACCGCAACGATGTGATCGACGCACTGCCCGGCGAAGCCGCCATCGGGCATAACCGCTATGCCACCAGCGGCGACACCGCGATGAGGAACGTGCAGCCACTGTATGCCGACCTTGCCGCCGGCGGCTTTGGCGTTGCCCATAACGGCAACCTTTCCAATGCGATGACGCTGAAGGCCGAGTTGATCCGGCGCGGCTCCATCTTCCAGTCCACCTCCGACACCGAGGTGATCATCCATCTGGTCGCCACCTCCAGCTTCCGCACGCTGCTGGATCGCTTCATCGATGCGCTGAAGCAGGTGGAAGGCGGCTATTCGCTGATCTGCCTGACGAAGGAAGGCATCATCGCCTGCCGCGACCCGCTGGGCATCCGCCCGCTGGTGCTGGGCAAGCTGGGCGAGGCCTGGATCCTCGCCTCTGAAACCGTGGCGCTGGATATCGTAGGGGCCAGCTTCATCCGCTCCATCGAACCGGGCGAGCTGGTCGTGATCAACGACGACGGCATCCGCAGCCTGAAGCCCTTCCCCCCGGTGAAGGCGCGCCCCTGCATCTTCGAGCAGGTCTATTTCTCCCGGCCTGACAGCTTCTCGGATGGGCTGTCGGTCTATCAGGTGCGCAAGTCGATCGGGGCCGAACTGGCCGCCGAAGCCCCCGTGGAGGCGGACATGGTCGTGCCGGTGCCCGATTCGGGAACGCCGGCTGCCATTGGCTATGCGCAGGCCGCCGGCATCCCCTTCGAGCTGGGCATCATCCGCAGCCACTATGTCGGCCGCACCTTCATCCAACCCGGAGACCAGATCCGCCACCTGGGCGTGAAGCTGAAGCACAACGCCAACCGCGCGATGATCCAGGGCAAGAAGCTGGTTCTGATCGACGATTCGGTGGTGCGCGGCACCACCAGCGTGAAGATCGTGCAGATGCTGCGCGACGCCGGCGCTGCCGAGGTGCATCTGCGCATCGCCAGCCCGCCCACCACCAACAGCTGCTTCTATGGTGTGGACACGCCGGAACGATCCAAGCTGCTGGCGGCACAGATGGATGTCGATGCCATGCGCAACTATATCGGCTGCGACAGCCTGGCCTTCATCTCCATCGACGGCCTGTATCGGGCGCTGGGCGAAACGGCGCGCATCGCCAACGCACCGCAATTCTGCGACGCGTGCTTCACCGGTGACTATCCCACCCGCCTGACCGACCATGAGGCGGCGGAAACGCCGACCCAGCTGGGCCTGCTGGCAGAACGGCGCGGCTGATGGCTGAAGATCGGCAGAAGCTCGCGCTGGTCACCGGCGCGAGCCGGGGCATCGGCGCCGCGACAGCGATCCGGCTGGCGCGCGAAGGCTATCATGTGATCCTGACGGCCCGCAGCGAATCCGGGCTGATCGCGACCGAGGACGCAATCCATGCCGAAGGCGGCAGCGCGACGATCGCGCCGGTCGACCTGACGAAGGGCGAGGATATCGACAAGCTTGCGGCCGCCATCGCCGGACGCTGGAACGGGCTGGACCTGCTGGTGCTGAACGCCGCCATGCTGGGCACCCTGTCTCCGCTGGCCCATGCGACGCCGAAGGAATTCGAAGCGGTGATGGCGCTGAACGTGACGGCGCAATGGCGGCTGATCCGCGCCTTCGATGGCCAGCTTCGTCTGGGCCGGGGCACGGTGGTGGCCATCACCTCGTCCGTCGCGGGACGGGCAGAGGCCTATTGGGGCCCCTATTCCGCCAGCAAGGCGGCGCTGGAAAATCTGGTGGGCGTCTATGCCGCCGAAATGCAGGCGCTGGGCGTGAACGCGCTGATCGTGGATCCGGGCGGCACCCGCACCCAAATGCGCGCCAAGGCCTTTCCCGGCGAAGACCCGCAGACGCTGAAGGGGCCGGAAGCGGTGGCCGACGCCATCGCGGAGGTGCTGCCGAAGCTGGACAAGGGATGTGCGCGACTGAGCGTCAACAAGGCAGGGGTGGCATCGCTTTCGCTGACCGCCTGAGCCTGACGGCCGAGCGCGCCGCTTTCGCCAGCCGCGCCTCCCACTTCCCCAGATTACGGTCTGCCCCGCCCTGTTTAACCGGACCGAACGGGAACATACGCAGCGGCTTCAGCCCCACAAAGCCCAGGATCTGGTGCCGCCAGCGCCGGATCACCGGATTGCCGAAGGCAAGCCACAGCCACAGTGGCGGGGTGTCCATCGTCACGATCAGATCCGCGGAGCGGCCGATCAGCAGCCGGTCCCACCAAAGGTCGCGATCATGATAGGCGAAAGCAAAACCCGGCAGCAGCAGGCGGGAGAGCAGGCCGTTCAGCTCCGCCGGTTCGGCGCCCCACCACATCGGGAAGGCAATGACCACATGATCGGCCGCCACCAGCGCCTCGGCGATACGGTGCAGGTCCGGCTCCCACGCCGTTCGTTGCGCGTAGCCGTGGCGGAGCACGGGGTCGAACTGAAGGTCGCGCACAGCGATGCGGGTAATGCGGGTATCCGGCGGGAGGGCTGCGGCATAGACGTCCAGCAAATGGCCCACCAGCCGACCGGCAGCGGGATGACCATCGATCAGCAGCACGTCCATCCGGAACCTCCCCGCTAGTCGCCCGTCTTCACATAGACCCGCCGCCCGTCCAGCCAGCTTTCCTCCACCACCACCTGCGGCAGTTCGGCCGGGGCGATAGTGAACGGATCGCGATCCAGCAGCAGGAAATCGGCGTGGGCGCCTTCCTGCAGGGATCCAACCTTGCCATCCATGCCGCCGGCCCAGGCGGCGTCGGTTGTGAAACCCGCCAGCGCCTGCTGCAGGGTCAGCGCTTCCTGCGGGCGCCAGCCGCCGGGCGGCTGGTTCTGCCGGTCCTGCCGGGTCACGGCGGCGTGCAGGCCATAGAAGGGGTTGGCGGGCTCCACGGGGAAATCCGAGCCGAACGCCAGCTTCACCCCCGCCTTGCGCAGCGTGGCCCAGGCATAGGCGCCTTCCAGCCGCGCCTCGCCGAGCCGGTCCGCAGCCATCGCCTTGTCCGACGTGGCGTGGGTGGGCTGCACCGAGGCGATGATCTTCAGCTCAGCCATGCGGGGAATATCCGCCGGGTCGATCACCTGCGCATGTTCGATGCGGTTGCGGAACTTGTCGCCATAGGCCGGGCGGATTTCGGTGAAGGCATCCAGCGCCTGCCGGTTCGCGGCATCGCCGATGGCGTGCACGGCCACCTGATAGCCGAGGTAATTGGCCCGGCTGAACAGGTTCTTCATCTTGGCGTCGTCCAGCATCTGCAGGCCGCGCGTGCCGGGCTCGTCCGTGTAGGGTTGCAGCAGGAAGGCGCCCCGGCTGCCCAAAGCGCCGTCGGCCATCAGCTTGATGCCCTGCAGTTTCAGCCGCCCATTGTAGAGCCATGGCGTGGGGCGCAGCGGGCTGATCACCTCCATCGCGGGCATGCCGGCGGCATAGGCTGTAATACGCAGAGTCAGGCGGCCCTCGTCGCCGAAGGTGCGGAACAGCGCCCAGTCTTCGGCGCTGGTGCCCATGTCGTGCACGCCCGTCAGCCCTAGCGCGGCCAGATGCTCCAGCGCGGCTTCCAGCGCCTTTTCCCGCTCCCCGGCGGATGGGGGCGGCGCCACCTTCTCCACCAGATCCATGGCAGCGTCGATCAGCACGCCGGTCGGGTTGCCGGCGGCATCGCGCAGGATGCGGCCGCCGGCGGGGTCCTTCGTCGCCTTCGTGATCCCGGCCGCCTTCAGCGCTGCCGTGTTCGCCCATCCGGCATGGCCATCCACACGGTTCAGCCACACCGGCCGCGCGCCATAGGCGGCATCCAGCTCGGCGGCGGTCGGCATGCGGCCCAGTGCCCAGTTCACCTGATTCCAGCCGCCGCCGCGAATCCAGCCGGCCGATGTGTCCTTCGCCGCATAGGCCGCGATCTTCGTCTGCGCGTCAGCGAGACTGGTGGTGGCCGACAGGTCAAGGCTCCGCAGTTGCAGGCCCAGCGACATGATATGGCCATGGGCGTCGATCAGCCCGGGGATCAGCGCACGCCCCTTCGCATCCAGCCGGAAATCGCCCGCCGCCAGCTTGGGTTCGGCCGCGCCCTTCTGCAGGATGGCCAGCACCTTACCGTCGTCGCCCACGAACAGCGTGGAAAAGCGCCGGACACTGCCTGACGAATCAAGCGTATAGCCGTTGGCGTTCACGATCAGCGTCTTGGCGGCATCGGCCGGAACCGCCAGCATCAGAGCGGTCGCAGCCAGCAGGTGGCGGATCATGCAAGCCTCCGGATCAGCGACGAGGTATCGTTTCGGTTGCCGCCCAGCTTCTGCACATCGGCATAGAATTGATCGACCAGCGCCGCGACCGGCAGGCTGGCACCGTTGCTGCGGGCTTCGTCCAGCACAAGGCCCAGATCCTTGCGCATCAGATCCACTGCAAAACCGAAATCGAACCGGCCTTCCACCATGGTGCGGGCGCGATTGTCCATCTGCCAGCTTTGCGCCGCGCCCTGCCCGATCGCGTCCAGCAGCGCATTGGTGTCCAGCCCCGCCTTCAGCGCGAAGTGCAGTGATTCCGCCAGCCCCTGCACCACGCCGGCGATGGCGATCTGGTTCGCCATCTTGGCGAGTTGGCCATGACCCGACGATCCGATGCGGACCACGCGCCGACCGTAGCAATCAAGGATGGGACGCGCAGCCTCCACGGCCTGCTCGTCCCCGCCGCACATGATGGCGAGCTGGCCGGATTCCGCCCCAGCCTGCCCGCCCGAAACCGGCGCATCGATGCAGCGAAGGCGCGGGTTGCGATCCGCCAGTGCTTTAGCCAACGCCGCCGACGCCGTGCTGTGATCGATGAACAACGCCCCATCCGGCAATGTCGCGAAGCCGCCGCCCGCGCCTTCCGTCACCTGCCGCACATCATCGTCATTGCCCACGCAGGTGATCAGCGCGTCTGCGCCCTCGGCGGCCTCGGCCACGGTGGCGCAGGCCGTGCCGCCATAGGCGGCGGCGAAACGCACGGCCTTTTCGGCCGTGCGGTTGAACAGCCGGACGTCATGCCCGGCGGCGGCCAGGTGCCGGGCCATGGGCCAGCCCATCACCCCCAGCCCCACAAATGCGATATGTGCCATGGCCATTCGATTAGAGCCGCATGCGCCATGCCGGAAGGGTTATTCTGATCTCCCGGTGCCAATGGTTGCTCGCCATGGCACCCGGGTCTATGCCGCAGCGTCCAACAACAGGAACAGACATGAACGCCTCCCCTGCAACCAATCTCGCCGAAACGCTCGCCATCACGCCCGAGGATGTGGAGGCCGCCGCCGCGCGCATTGCAGGCCAGATCGTTCGCACCCCCACGCTGGAAAGCCGCACGCTGGGCGAGCTGACCGGCGCGAAGGTGTATCTGAAGTTCGAGAATCTGCAGTTCACGGCCGCTTACAAGGAACGCGGCGCGCTGAACCGCCTGCTGGCGCTGACACCGGAAGAGCGCAAGCGCGGCGTGATTGGCATGAGCGCGGGCAACCATGCGCAGGGGCTGGCCTATCACGCCCGGCGGCTGGGCATTCCCGCCACCATCGTGATGCCGCGCTTCACCCCCATGATCAAGGTGCAGCAGACGGAAGGCCATGACGCCGAAGTGGTGCTGCACGGCGAGAAGCTGGAGGAATCCAGCGCCCACGCCCATATGATCGCGGAGCGGCGCGGGCTGGTGTTCGTGCACCCCTTCGACGACCCGCTGGTGATGGCCGGGCAAGGCACCGTCGCGCTGGAGATGTTTGAGGACGCGCCCGACATCGACACGCTGGTGGTGCCGGTGGGCGGCGGCGGGCTGATCTCCGGCTGCTCCGTGGCGGCGTCCAAGGTTGCCCCCAAGTGCGACATCGTGGGCGTTCAGGCAGAGCTCTACCCCTCCATGAAGGCCACGCTGATGGGCGAGCCGGTGGTGGCGGACGGCGACACGCTGGCCGAAGGCATCGCGGTGAAGTTCCCCGGCGAGAACACCGTGCCGGTCGTGCGCCAGCTGGTCTCCGATGTGCTGCTGGTGGGCGAGCGCGACCTGGAGCGCGCCGTTTCCATGCTGCTCTCCATCGAGAAGACGGTGGTGGAAGGCGCAGGCGCAGCCGGTCTTGCGGCCCTTCTGGCGCATCCGCGCCGCTTCCGCGGCCGCACCGTCGGGCTGGTGATGACGGGCGGCAACATCGACACCCGCCTGCTGGCGAACGTGCTGCTGCGCGATCTTGCCCGCAACGGCCGGCTGGCACGGCTGCGCATCCGCCTGAAGGATCGCCACGGCCAGCTCTATGGCGTGGCGCGCATCTTCGATCAGCAGCAGGTGAACATTCTGGAAGTCTCCCACCACCGCATCTTCACCAACCTGCCTGCCAAGGGCCTGATGACGGAGATCGAGTGCGAGACACGCGGCGGAGACCATCTCGATCGGCTCATCGAGGCGCTGCGCGGCGCCGGCTATGAAGTGACCAAGGTGGAGCTGGGCTGAACCGGAATGGATGCATCTACCCCCTGCCTGGCTTGCCGACGGCGCGGGCACCCGGCTAGCTGAGGGCTCGAGCGGCGGAAGGGGCCGCATCGGAACAGGCTGGGCCCAGTCGCGTCGGAAACGGCCGGGCTCACCCAAAGGCAGGGTTAATGGCGGCTTCGGCAACCATGTTCCTGTCGCTTGTCCGTTGCTTCCACTCCACCCAATGTGCACAATCAGCCGGTTCGGGAGCGGACGGATGGAGTCGGGAATAGTCCAGTCGTGAGAATCGGCGCAGATATGGCCCTGATGGATCGGGCGACCCGCGACAGGCTTGCGGCCTGTGCCATCCATACTATGCCTGCGTCCTTTCTAGTGCCTGCAACATCCGGGTGCGCGGTATGACAGAACAGCCAACCCGCTTCCCCCGCTTCTTCGTCACTGCTGAAAGCCCCTGCCCCTATCTGCCGGGCCGCACGGAGCGAAAGGTGTTCGCCGAATTGCGGGGGGCAGACGCCCAGCGCATGAGCGAGGGGCTGGGCCGCATCGGATTCCGCCGCAGCCAGAATGTGGTCTATCGCCCCAGCTGCGACGGCTGCACCGCCTGCGTTTCCGTCCGCATCGTGGCAAACCAGTTCGAACCCTCGACCTCGCAGCGCAAGCTGCTGAAACGCAATGCCGATCTGGATATTTCTGCCTGCGACCCGTGGGCGACGGAAGAGCAATATGACCTGCTGCGCCGCTATCTGAAGGATCGTCACCCGCAGGGCGGCATGGCCAGCATGGACGGCTATGATTTCGCCGAGATGATCGAGACGTCACCCGTGGACACCGTGATCGTGGAATATCGCGAGCCATCGGTGAACGGAAAGCCGGGCCGGCTGATCGGCGCCTGCCTGACCGACAAACAGTCAGACGGGCTGTCGATGGTCTACAGCTTCTACGACACCGGGCCCAACGCCCGCCCGGGCCTCGGCACCTATATCATCCTGGACCATGTCACCCGCGCCGCACAGGTCGGCATGCGCTATGTCTATCTGGGCTATTGGGTGAAGGGCAGCCCGCGCATGGATTACAAGCGCCGCTTCAGCCCGCTGGAAATGCTGACACCGCACGGCTGGCGGATGATGCCGAAACTGGACGCGGCAACCGCGCAGGCCAGGCGGGCACGTCCAATCGAAGCGGCAGTCGACGCGACCTCCGCGCCGGGCTATCCAGCTTCCCATGACAGACAGCGCGCAGACCACCCGGGATCCTGAGAATATCGCCCTGTTCGCGGGGCTCGCCGCCGAATGGTGGGATCCCGAAGGCTCCTCCCGCCTGCTGCACCGGATCAACCCCACGCGCCTCGGCTATATCCGCGAGATAATTGTCGGCCACTTCGGGTTGGACCCGCGCAAACGCCGCGCCCTGGAAGGCCTCCGCGCGCTCGATATCGGCTGCGGTGCGGGCCTCGTCGCGGAGCCGCTCGCCCGCATGGGTGCCGAAGTCGAAGGTCTGGATGCCGGGGCCGAACTGATCGATGCTGCGCGCGCCCATGCCGCCACCCAGCAATTGCCGATCCGCTACACCGCTGGCGACATTCTGGAGTTCGCACCCCGGCACAAGGCCCGGTACGACATCGTCACCTGTCTGGAGGTCGTGGAGCATGTCGCCGACATCGCGCCTTTCCTGTCCGCCCTGTCCAGCCTGCTGAAACCCGGCGGGCTGCTGATCATCTCAACCCCGAACCGCACGCCCATCAGCTGGGCGGTCCTGATCGCGGGCGCGGAAAAGATCACCCGGATGATCCCGGACGGCGGGCATGACTGGCACCAGTTCCTGACGCCGGACGAACTCACCCGCCATCTGGCCGAGGCAGGCCTGGTGGTGCAGGGGTTCAAGGGGCTCAACTGGTCGCCGATGAAGGGCTTCCACCTCTCCGACGACCTGTCGATCAACTATATCGGCACCGCCGTCAGCGCCTGAAGGGCATCATGCTGGAGCTTCGGCCGAACTGCGCCTGCTGCGACCGGGACCTGCCGCCGTCATCCGAAGCGGCGATGATCTGCAGCTTCGAATGCACCTATTGCATCGATTGCGTGGAAGGCACGTTGGGCGGCCGGTGCCCCAATTGCGGTGGCAGCTTCACGCCAAGACCTGTCCGCCCGGCAGACAAGCTGTTGAAAAACCCGGCGTCAACGACTCGCGTCAACGACCGGCGCTAGCAGCGGCTATTTCCGGTCAGGCACCGCGAAGCGGCCACTGACACGGCTGCCAGGCTGACCGGACGACGTCTTGCCGTCCAGCGTGGACCGGCCGCTGGCGAGATCGATGGTCAGCCGGTTGCCCTGCACCTTGGTGGTGCCTTGCGTCAGCACCACATTGCCGATCAGCGTCAGGATGCGCTTGTCCACATCATAGATGCCGAACCGGCTGGTCGCGCGTTCTGACGGGGTCGCGAGCCGCACATTGCCGTCGGCATCGAGGCGCTGGATCACGGGATCGCCCTTGGCCGGGCGGCTGTAGGCCACCTTGATCCGGTCCGCCTCCAGCGTGAGATTGCCCTGCCGCACCCGGACGTTGCCAGTGAAAATGGCCTGATTCTGCTGATCCAGCACATCGATGCGGTCTGCATCGACATCGATGGGCGCCTTGTTGTCCAGCCCGCGCAGCGCCGACGAGGTGATGCCTTGCGACAGCGCCGGAGTCGCGAGCGGCGCGAGCAGGGCTGCGGTGATCAGGAGGAAATGGGGTTTCGTCATCCGACTGTCCGGTTGGGGGTGATGCGCAGCTTCACGCCGCCCGTCATGGAAACGGAACGGCCCTGAAGATCGGCGGCAAAGGCGTTGGCACTGAACTGCCCCATGGGCAAGGTGCCGGAAACCGGCTCGCTGGTGCGAACCTGATTCTTGTTGATGTCCACTTCGATGGCATTGCCGTCCAGGCTGAAGCCGGAGGCCGAGCGCGCGACCACCGGCCCGTCGACGACCAGCCTGTTTTCCTCGATGAAGAATTCGCCTGACGGCGCGGTGACCGTGGCCGGCCCCTGCTGCTGATCAAGCCGGGCCGAGAGGCCCGACAGTATCACCACTGGAACCGCGCTCGTCTTCTGCACGCCGGATTCGGCGACGATCTCAAAGGATTCGCCGCGGTTGGTTTCGCCGCGATAGGTGGCCTCCTGCATGCGCATGCGCTCACCGGCCTTTGCGGCGCTGTCTTTCGACAGCAGGAAGCTGAACTCCTGCGTCGCCGTCATGGGCAGGATCAGCAGCACCGCGAACAGCGCGACGGAGGCCAGCGGCAGAGCCCATTTCGCGACGGCGACAACGGCATCCCGCGTCCCGCCGGGCATCATGGAACGCCGCCGCGCCTCCCGCTGGCGATCCGCCAGCTCAGACATGGGCGAAGATGTCGATCTCTGGCCAGCCCTGCAGATCAAGGTCTGCGCGGTACGGCAGGAAGTCGAAACAGGCCTGCGCCAGCTCGGTGCGGCCCTCGCGCGCCAGCCTTTCGTCCAGGATCGGCTTCATCCGGTGCAGGAAGCGCACGTCGGATGCGGCATAATCCTTCTGCGCATCGCTCAGCTCAGCGGCACCCCAATCGCTGGATTGCTGCTGCTTGGAGATTTCGGCCCCCAGCAGTTCGCGGACCAGTTCCTTCAGGCCATGGCGGTCCGTGTAGGTGCGGATCAGCCGGCTCGCGGTCTTGGTGCAATAGACGGGCGCTGCCACAACCCCCAGATACTGCTTGATCACGGCGAGATCGAAGCGGGCGAAATGATAGAGTTTCAGCCGCGCGGGATCAGCCAGAACCCGCTTCAAATTGGGCGCCGAGTAATCGCCCGACAGCCGCACCAGATGTTCATCGCCCTGCCCGTCCGACAGCTGGACGAGGCACAGGCGGTCGCGGTGGGGATTGAGGCCCATCGTCTCGGTATCGACGGCGATCGGGCCGGGCGCGAACGGGTCGCCGGGAAGGTCGCCTTCATGAAAGTGAATTGCCATGGTCTGCTGCCATAGGCGCTCGGCAATGGCCGGGCAATGGATCAGCTGCGGTCGGCACCAACCTATTCAGGGGCAACCTAACGCAGGAAGACGAGATAGACAGCCATCAGCACAAGATAACCGGTCAAAGCACCGGAAAGCAGGGCTTTCCAGGTTGATCCGTGCGGGCGTTGATCGTCCGTCATTGCCATGGTTTCCCCCAGGCCAGCGAAGGTGGAATGGTATCTCAGCCGCGCCGCTTGTCAAGTTAACTGAATATGGCAACTGAAGTGCGTGGAGTATATCAAGGAATTGGCAACCGAAATGCATGCAGTTGCGAGGCCATCACAACAGCTTGGCCAAATTGTTGCCCCCCTCTTCCCGCAGCTTGGCTGATCCGGTGCCATGCGCCATGCCCTTCCCATGCCGGTTGCCCGCCCCAGAGATGCCGCGACGCTGATCCTTGTCCGCCGCGACGGCCCGTCGCCCCGTATTCTGATGGGCCGCCGGTCCGGCGGGCATGACTTCATGCCAGACAAATGGGTGTTTCCGGGCGGCCGGATCGACCGCGCCGATTATCACGCCCCGATCCTGAAGGATCTGGCCCCGGATGTGGCCGCAGACCTTGCGGCGTCGGTGCGGCTGAAACGGCAGGACGGTCCGCGCCTTGCCCGTGCGCTGGCACGAACCGCCATCCGCGAGACGTTCGAGGAAACCGGGCTCGTGATCGGCCGATTGTCAGGCCGACTGGAGGCGGATCTTTCCGGCCTAAGTTATGTGGCGCGTGCGATCACGCCGCCTGCCCGCTACAAGCGTTTCGACGCACGCTTCCTGATGGCGGATGCCGAAGCCCTGCAATCGCTTGAACCGAGCGACAGCCGGGAACTGGGCGAAGTGGCCTGGTTCGATCTGGCGGAATGCCGCGACCTCGACCTTCCACTGGTGACGCGCGCGGTGCTGGATGTGGTGGAGGGCCATCTGAACGGCCGAAGCGTCCAGCGCCCCTTCTGGCACTGGACACGGCAGAGCCCCGAATCGGCGATCTGACCAGCAGCGCAACGGCTCACCGGGCAGTTCAGATCAGCTCGTCGACACCGCCCGGCGTTCACCGGCATCTTTGCCCGGATCATCGCCAACCACGCGACAATCCCAAATCAATAACAGATATTAATCATCAGCGGCACTTGAGGGACCGCCGACAACAGATTGGGAATTGTGATGAAAAGTCTCCGGATCGGCCTGATAGCCGGCGCCGGCCTGCTGCTGGCTGCGCCGGCGCTCGCCCAGACAACGCCACCGCCACCCCCGGCGGAACCATCACCCGCACCAGCCCCGCAACCCGGCGACACGCCCCCGACCGAGGGCAGCGAAGCACCACCCGCCAGCGACGGTCTTGTGCCGGAGAAGCCCCTGACCGGCGACTCCAGGACCCCGGAGCCCGAGGCAGCGCAGCCGAAGGTCTAGCGACTGACTGGGGGCGTCAGTCCAGGTTCGGGCGCAGCCACTGGCGCGCCTGATCCAGGCTGACGCCCCTTCTTTCCGCATAATCTGCCAGCTGGTCTTCGCCGATGCGCGCAACGCCGAAATAATGGCTCTTGGGATGCGCGAAATAGAAGCCCGAGACAGCCGCCGTGGGCAGCATGGCGAAGCTCTCCGTCAGGGTGACTCCGGTTTTCGCGGGCGCATCCAGCAGATCGAACAGCAACGGCTTCAGGCTGTGATCCGGGCAGGCCGGATAGCCGGGCGCCGGGCGAATGCCCTGATATTGCTCGCGAATGAGGCCGGGATAATCCGGCTCGGCCTTCGTTTCATAGCCCCACAACTCGGTGCGCAGCTTGAAATGTAGCGCTTCCGCCAACGCTTCCGCAAAGCGGTCCGCCAGCGCCTTCAGCAGGATGTCCGAGAAATCGTCGTGTGCGGCTTTGAATTCCGCCAGCTTCGTCTCGATGCCATGGCCCGCCGTCACTGCGAAACCTCCGATCCAGTCTTCCTGCGGAGAGACGACATCGGCCAGGCACTCATTCGCCCTGCCCTCGCGCTTCACCACCTGCTGGCGCAGCATGGGGAGCCGGGCGATCGGCTCTGCACAGGATTCATCCGCGAACACAAGCACATCGTCGCCGTCGCGACGGGCGGGCCAGATCGCTGCGGTCGCACTGGCGCGCAGCCATTTGCCCTCGATGATCTCAGCCAGCATCGCCTGCGCATCGTGCCACAGCGTGCGGGCGGCCTCGCCCACCACCTTGTCCTCCAGGATCTGCGGGTAATTGCCATGCAGTTCCCAGGCGCGGAAGAAAGGTGTCCAGTCAATGAAGGGCACCAGATCGGCCAGCGGCCAGTCCTCGAAGCTCCACTGCCCCACATGGGCCGGCTTCACCGGCGGTTCGGCAGCGAAATCAATGGCGAGCGCATTGGCGCGCGCCGCCTCTATGCCGGCAAGCGCGGATTGCCCGCCCTGCCGCTTCGCGCGGATATCGGCATATTCCGTCGCGACTTCCGCGACATAGGGCTTCGCCAGCGTGTCCGACATCAGGTTGGAGGCGACGCCGACGGCCCGGCTGGCATCCAGCACATGGATGGTCGGCCCGGAATAGGCCGGCGCGATCCTAAGCGCCGTATGCACGCGTGACGTGGTCGCGCCGCCGATCAGCAGCGGCATCTCGAACCCGGCGCGCTCCATCTCGGTCGCCACCGTCACCATTTCGTCCAGAGAGGGGGTGATCAGGCCGGACAGCCCGATGATGTCGGCCTTCTCCGCCTTGGCGGATTCCAGGATCTTCGGCCAGGGCACCATGACGCCCAGGTCGATCACCTCATAATTGTTGCACTGGAGCACGACGCCCACGATGTTCTTGCCGATATCGTGCACATCGCCCTTCACGGTCGCCAGCACGATCTTGGCCTTGGGCGCGGCGCCTGCGTCCTTCTCGTCCTCAATGAAGGGGATCAGGTGGGCGACGGCCTTCTTCATCACACGGGCCGATTTCACCACCTGCGGCAGGAACATCTTGCCGGTGGCGAACAGGTCGCCCACCACATTCATGCCGTCCATTAGTGGGCCCTCGATCACCTCGATGGGCCGTGCAGCCTTCAGCCGGGCTTCCTCGGTGTCGGCCACGACATGGGCGTCCAGCCCGTTCACCAGCGCGTGGGCGAGGCGCTTTTCAACCGGCAGATTTCGCCACTCTTCAGTCAGTTTTTCAGTGGTCTGCACCTGATTGCTGAAGCGTGACGCCAGCGCGATCAGCCGATCGGTCGCATCCGGTCGGCGCATCAGGATCACATCCTCGCACGCCTCGCGCAGTTCAGGGTCCAGACTTTCATACACATCCAGCTGGCCGGCATTCACGATCGCCATGTCGAACCCGGCGGGAATCGCATGATAGAGAAACACCGAGTGCATCGCGCGCCGCACCGCCTCATTGCCGCGGAAGGCGAAGCTCAGGTTGGAAAGCCCGCCGGAAATGCGCACGCCGGGGCAACGCTTCTTGATGGCCGTGCAGGCCTCGATGAAATCCAGCGCATAGCGGTCATGCTCCTCGATCCCCGTCGCCACCGCGAAAATGTTGGGATCGAAGATGATATCCTCGGCCGGAAAGCCGTTCGCCGTCAGCAGATCATAGGCGCGGGCGCAGATTTCCAGCTTGCGCGCGGCGGTGTCGGCTTGGCCCGTCTCGTCAAACGCCATCACCACGGCGGCCGCGCCATAGCGCCTGAGGATACGGGCATGATGCAGGAAGGGCTCCTCCCCTTCCTTCAGGCTGATCGAGTTCACGATGGCCTTGCCGGCCACGCACTTCAGCCCGGCTTCGATTACACTCCATTTGCTGCTGTCGATCATCAGCGGCACGCGCGCGATGTCGGGCTCTGCTGCCAGCAGCTTCAGGAAGGTCACCATGGCCGCTTCGCTGTCCAGCAGCCCTTCGTCCATGTTAATGTCGATTACCTGCGCGCCGTTCACGACCTGCTCGCGCGCGACATCCAGCGCCGCGGTGTAATCGCCAGCCACGATCAGCTTGCGGAAGCGCGCAGAGCCAGTGACGTTGGTACGCTCACCAACATTGATGAATGCGGTTGCGCTCATGCGAAAACGGAAGCCTCCAGGCCAGACAGACGAAGCGCCGGTTGCACGGCGGGCAGGTTGCGGGGCGGCAACGCAGAGACAGCGCCCGCCATCGCCGCGATATGCGCGGGCGTGGTGCCGCAGCAGCCGCCGACCACATTGATGAGGCCGGCTTCCGCCCAATCATGGATCAGACGCCCGGTGGTCTCCGGCAGCTCATCGTAGCCGCCGAAGGCGTTGGGCAGCCCGGCGTTGGGATAGACCATCAGCAGCGTATCGGCCTGTTGCGCCAGGATCTGCACATGCGGGCGCAGTTCGGTCGCGCCGAAGCTGCAGTTGAGCCCGATCGTCAGCGGCCGCACATGCGCCACGGAGACCCAGAAGGCTTCCACCGTCTGCCCGGAGAGGTTGCGCCCGGCTAGGTCCGTCAGCGTCATGGAGATCATCACCGGCACGCGGGTGCCACGCGCCTCTTCCGCCTCCATCGCCGCGAAGGCGGCGGCTTTGGCGTTCAGCGTGTCGAACACGGTCTCGATCAGGATGAAGTCCACGCCGCCGTCCAGCAGCGCCTCGATCTGCTCACGATACACGGCCTTCACGCCGTCGAAATCGACTTCGCGATAGCCGGGATCTTCCACGCGCGGGCTCAGCGACAGCGTCTTGTTGGTCGGCCCCAGCGCGCCCGCCACGAAGCGCGGCTTGCCGTCGCGCGCGGTGGCGGCGTCGGCTTCTGCGCGCAGGATACGTGCCGCCGCCAGATTGATCTCGCGGACCAGCCCTTCGGTGCCATAATCGGCTTGGCTGATGCTGTTGGCGTTGAAGGTGTTGGTGGCCAGCAAGTCTGCGCCGGAGTCGATATAGCTGCGCCCGATACCCGCGATGGCATCCGGCAGGGTTAGGTTCAGGATATCGTTGTTGCCCTTCTGGTCATGATTGACCGTCAGCTTTCCGCGATAATCCGATTCCTGAAGCCCCAGCTTCTGGATGGCTGTGCCGTAAGGCCCGTCCTTCACCAGGATTCTCTCTTTGGCGGCAGCACGGAAGGCGGCTTCGGCCGCGGATGGCGCGATCATGACGGGCGGACCCCAAGCAGATGGCAGATGGCATAGGCCAGTTCCGCCCGGTTCAACGTGTAGAAATGGAAGTGGCGCACGCCGCCGGCATAGAGGCGGCGCACCATTTCGGCGGCGACGGTAGCAGCCACCAGCTGGCGTGCCTCGGGCTTGTCGTCCAGCCCTTCGAACAGGCGACCCATCCAGTCGGGGATGCGGGTACCGCACTGGCCGGCCATGCGCTGCACATTGGCGAAGCTGGAAACCGGCAGGATGCCGGGCACCAGATCGGCGGAGATGCCCGCCGCAGCCGCCCGGTCGCGGAAGCGGAAGAAGGCTTCGGGCTCGAAGAAGAACTGGCTGATGGCGCGCCCGGCACCGGCATCCAGCTTGCGCTTCAGATGCGCGAGATCGGCCTCGGCGCTGGCCGCTTCCGGGTGGGTTTCGGGATAGGCGCCCACGCTCAGTTCGAACGGATGGCGCGCGGCCAGCCCGGCCACCAGATCGGCGGCATCACGATAGCCGTCCGGATGGGCCACGAAATGCTGAAACTTGCCGTCCTTCACCGGCGGGTCGCCGCGCAGCGCCACGATGTGGCGCACGCCAGCTTCCCAATAGGCGTCGGCCACGGCCGCGATCTCGTCCTTGCTGGCGTCCACGCAGGTCAGGTGGGCGGCTGCCGGAATGTCCGTCTCCGCCACGATCCGTGCCACAGTGGCATGGGTCCGTTCCCGCGTGGTGCCGCCGGCGCCATAAGTCACCGAGACGAAACGGGGCTTCAGCGGTGCCAGAGTCTGCACGCTGTTCCACAGGGTTTCCGCCATTTTCTCAGTCTTTGGCGGAAAGAATTCAAACGAGATTTCAATATCGCCGGGCAGATCCGCATAGAGCGGAGCCCCGGCCGCCAATTCCTCGGCCGTCATCGCCGCCCTTCCCATAGCTGAACGCAGAGCTCCGGCCCCGGATGGCTGGATTTCAGCTTTGCCGACAGGCCGGCCGCCTTCATGAAGCCCAACACTGCTTCGTCCTCAAACCCCAGCCGGCTATGGTGGAAGCGTGTGCGAAGCTCCTCCAGCTCGTGGGCGGCATAGTCCGCCACCAGCAGCTTGCCCCCGGGGGACAACAGGCGCGCCGCCTCCGACACCACGGCTGCGGGCTCGTCGGCGAAATGCAGCACATGGTGCAGCGTTACCGTGTCGAAGCTGCCGTCCGCGAAGGGCAAAGCACCCATGTCGGCCTGCCGCACCTCGGCGGACTGGTTGCCGCTGCCCGCCAGCTTGCCGCGTGCCAGCCGCAGCATTTCAGGCGAGCGATCGATCCCCACGGCACTGTCCGCCTGCCCCGCCAGCAGTTCCAGCACGCGGCCCGTGCCGGTTCCGATGTCCAGCAGCCGTCCGACGCCCGGCTCGGCGGCAGCCTCCACCAGCGCGTCCTCCACAGCCTCGTCCTGCCCGCCCAGCCGTCGCAGCAAATCCCACTCACCGGCGTTCGCCTCGAACCACCCGTCGATCCGGCGCTGCCGCTCGGCGCGGACTTGCGCCAGCCTGGAGCGTTCCGGCGCAATCGGATCGGCGCAATCGGACAGGCAGGAAATCAGATCATTGATGCGGTCGGACAGCGCAGCATCGCCAACGCCCACGAACACCCAGGCGCCTTCCTTCTGCCGTCGCACCAGCCCCGCTTCGGCCAGGATCCGCACATGGCGGGATACGCGCGGCTGGCTTTGATCCAATATATCGGCCAGTTCGCCCACCGACAGTTGCAGATCCCGCACAAGCAGCAGGATTCGCGTCCGCGTCGGGTCGGCCAGGGCCGCAAAGACATTTTGAATCCGATTCATTGGGTAAAGACTTAAACATGTCTTTATATCTGGTCAAGGAGCCGCCGGTCGCTCGGCTCTTGTGCCAGGGCGAAACAACCCTTACCGCGTGCACCATGCGTCGCGCTTCCCTGCTCACCCTGCTCTGCCTTCCTGTGCTCGGCGCCTGCGCCCATGGCGGCGAAAAGCTGGATCGGGTCGCCATCACGGATGTCGCTCAGCGCGATCCCTGGGAAAAGACCAACCGGCATGTCTTCGATGTGTCGATGAAGCTAGATCGCTACGCACTGAAGCCAGCCACCAACGTCTATCGAACAGTGGTTCCAGAAGCACCGCGCAGAGGAATATCCAACGCCTATAATGTATTGCAGGAGCCTACCAATCTTGGAAATGCGGTAGTGCAGGGCAAAGTAAAAAGTGCCTTCCGTGCATTTGACCGGATACTGGTGAACAGCTTCCTGGGCTTGGGCGTCGCGGATCACGCCAGCGATATGGGGCTGGTGGAACAACCGCATGATTTCGGCCAAACCATGGCAGTGTGGGGAGTGCCCTCCGGCCCGTTCGTGATGCTGCCGTTCCTAGGACCGAACACTGCGCGGGACAGCGTGGGCTTTTTTGTCGACTTTATTTTTGATCCCGTGGATCTCATTGAAAACCGCCTGATCTCTCGTCAGGAACGATTTGCAGAGTTGGCAATCCAAGTGTTGGATACACGCTCAAACCTGCGTGACCAAGGTGAACAACTGCTCAGCGGCGCTGCCGATCCCTACGCCACCACGCGGTCGGCCTGGCTGCAGCTGCGACGTTATCAGATTTTCGATGGCAATCTGCCAGATGAAGACGAGGAAGATATTCCGCCCCCGCCCGATGACCCGCAAAACGCCCAAGAAGCGGCTTCAGACCCGCAATGATAACCGCAAATAACCCTTGGCCTTCCGATAAGCTCATTCTCATCGCGCTGCTGATGCTGACTGGTGCCTGTGGTCGTTCCGGAGAGACGACTGATCACACCGGTGTGGATGGTGTCGAACGCGCCAATGCGGATATCCGTGCAGCGGAGACCGCCACACAAGTGCCGGCCACAATCAATCGCTCAGCCGGCGAACTGACGGGAAAAGCCGGAAGAGATCCACGCGACACATCCATACCGACAAAGGCTGTGGCAAAGGCTGTTTCGGAACCTGCTGCGGCGGTCGTGGAAGCACCCTCCCCTGCGGAGCCGATCGCGCCAATCGTGGCACCGACGCCTGCGGAAGCAGTGCCGGCTTTAGCTCGCTGAGCAGGCGCAGGCCTCAGCGCAACATCAGGCCTCCGTCAATCGCCAGCGATTGGCCGGTGATGTACGGTGCGCGCGGTGATGCGAGGAACAGGATCGTTTGTGCAACCTCGTCCGGCTCACCCCAACGTCGCATTGGCACCGACTTTAGTAACCGCTTCTCATACTCCACGTCTGTCCGCTGAATCTCCGTCATGCGGGTTCGAATGAAACCGGGCGCAACCATATTCACCCGGATGCCATCCGGTGCCCATTTGTCGGCGAGCGCACGCGTCAGTCCCAGCAGGCCAGCCTTCGAAGCCGTGTAAGCCGGCGTCTCTCTCAGCGCCAGAAAGCTGGCGAGCGAACCGATGTTCACAACCACGCCCTTACGGTCGGTCAGTGCGGGATGCAGCGCAATGCTCAACGCCATAACTGCATTGAGATTGACGTCAATCACGGCTCGGAAGCCTTCGTCGCTATACTCATCCGCACGCCCGGTGCCCGCGTTGTTCACAAGAACATCCAGACTACCGACAATGGATGCCACTTCCGTCGCCGCTTCCGGGCGTGTGAAATCCGCCGCGATGTAAGTGAAGTCGGAAAGATCGTCGGCATAGTCCGTCGCCGACGCACGCGTTCCGGTGATCAGCACGGCCGCTCCATTGGCGCGAAAGGCCTGGGCGGCGGCCAGCCCGATGCCTTGGCTCCCGCCTGTCACCAGCACACGCTTGCCTTTGAACTCCGGCCAAGGGTTTGCCATTCGATCATCCTCCGCTCGCAGGGCCATTCGGCCGGTCAATGCAATGGCACCAAAGCGCCTGGAGTCTGCTTACGCAAGCGGCTAAAACAGGCAGGCAAATCAAAGGGGTGGGGGCGTCGGCATTCCCTGGAAGACGCTGCTGCCTTGCAGGTTCTTCACGCTGATGACGCTGCAACAGCCTTGCCGTGCCCGGCCAGTTCAGCCATGAACAGCTTCGAGGGGAATGGTTGAAAGCCGGCTTGGCCGGCTCAGCATGGAGTCATCTGGATGCTCGCTTTTTCCCGGCCGCTGGGCAGATCGGCTGCCGCCCCTACCGCTTTCTTGTCCGCGATTCTTCTGCTGGCGGCCTGCAAGGACAAGCCCGAAGTGGTGGTGAAGCCCGATGGCAGCACCACCGTCATGACATCGACCGAAGGGGCGACGGTTGAATCCGCAAATGATGGCGAAAGCCTGGAGCTTTCCACAGAATTGCCGGCCTTCGCCCCGGCCTATCCGGGCGCTCGGCTGCGCACCCAGCTGTCCGACGGGAACAACGACAGCAAGAACGGCGGCAAGGGCGGGCTCGTGGTGTTCGAAACCGCCGACCCGATCGAGAAGGTCGCCGCCTTCTATGATGCCCGCGCCAAAGAGCATGGCATGAAGGCCGCCATGGTGGTGAACGAGCCCGACAGTGCAGTGCGCATTTTCTCCGGAAAGTCGGGCAAGGACGGCCGTGCGGGCGGCGCGCTGGTTGCCATCTCGCGCTCGAAAACAGGCGACAACACCGACATCGTGATCACTGCCGGCATGGAAGATGCCCAGATCAAGCGGATGGAAACGCAAAAGGACGGCTGGCGCGACGCCGCACGGCCCATCCGGCTGCAATAGGAGCCCCCCGCTTTTGGCGGGCTGGCCTCGGCGGTCGTCCCGTCCTAGTCTCGCCTTATGTTCCTGCACTTCCTGGATGAGCTGCGCGCCGCGAAAATCCCTGCCTCGCTAAAAGAGCATCTGATGCTGCTGGAAGCGATGCAGGTGGGCGTGATCGAGAACCGGGTGGAGGATTTCTATTATCTCTCCCGCGCGATCTATGTGAAGGACGAAGGCCTTCTGGATCGGTTCGACCAGGTGTTCGGCAAGGTTTTCAAGGGGCTGGAAACCGAAGTTGAAACACAGACGGCGGAAATTCCGGAAGAATGGCTGAAGAAGCTGGCTGAGCTGTACCTCACGCCCGAGGAGATGGCCGAGATCAAGTCGCTCGGCAGCTGGGACGAGATCATGGAGACGCTGAAGAAGCGGCTCGAGGAACAGCAGAAGCGCCATGAGGGCGGCAACAAGTGGATCGGCACCGCCGGCAAGTCCCCTTTCGGTGCCAACGGCTACAACCCCGAAGGCGTCCGCATCGGCCAGGACAAGAACCGGCACGGCAAGGCGCTGAAGGTCTGGGACAAGCGCGACTACAAGAATCTCGATTCCACCGTCGAACTGGGCACCCGCAACATCAAGGTGGCGCTGCGCCGACTGCGCAAGTTCGCGCGGGAAGGCGCCGCCGACGAACTGGATCTGGACGCCACCATCAAGGGCACCGCGCGCAAGGCCTATCTGGACATCGTGATGCGCCCGGAACGGCACAACGCCGTGAAACTGCTGCTGTTCCTGGATGTCGGCGGATCGATGGACCCGCATATCAAGGTGATGGAAGAGCTGTTCTCGGCCGCGCGCAGCGAGTTCAAGCATCTGGAATATTTCTATTTCCACAACTGCCCGTACGAGGCGGTGTGGAAAGACAACAAGCGGCGCTGGTCGGAGCGGACCCCCACCTTCGACGTGCTCCACAAATTCCCGCATGATTACAAGCTGCTGTTCGTCGGTGATGCCTCGATGAGCCCCTATGAGATCAACTATGCAGGCGGCTCTGTCGAGCATTGGAACGAGGAGCCCGGCGAAACCTGGATGAAGCGGCTGACAGACGTCTATCAATCTGCCGCCTGGCTGAACCCGATCCCCGAACAGCATTGGGGCCACAGCCAGTCCATCCAGATGATCAAGACTCTGATGGAAGGCCGCATGTTCCCGCTGACGCTGGACGGGCTGGATCGCGCCACCCGGGAGCTGTCGCGCAGCCACTGAGCAGCCGAAACGTTCGCCGGCCTGCCCTGCCCGCCGTCAGATTCGCAGTGCGTCCAGTTCCGCCAGATGATCCTGAAACGCGCCCTCGGCTGCCTCTGTGTTGCCGGCCATCATCGCCCGGGCCAGCCGGGCCAAGGGGGCATCCGGGTCAGGCGGGCGACGGTTCAGATACGCCTGCGCAAGCGCCTTCACCGTCTCGGCCGCTTCCGCCAGATACTGCGCCACCGCCTGCGCATGGCCCGGATCTGGCACCGCATCGGCCAGCCGGTGCAGATAGAGGCCATAGGCCTGCGCACGCGACTCGGCAGAGCCGTCTCCGGCAAGCCCGGCCAGCCTGTCGAAGGCGGCCAGCAGCCCGGCTGCCTGCGCGGGCGTGATACGGGGTGCCGCATCGGCCGCAAGATGTTCCAGTTGGGGGCGATGGCGCGCCAGCAGCGGGTCATACTGGCTGGCCAGCACCCAGCCATCGCCGTTCCGCACAACGGCATGGGCACGCTCCAGCTCGGCGAGCGCCGCCAGAATATCGGCTGCGGATGCGTTCAGATCATCGGAAAGCCGGGCAAGGCTCAGTTGAGCCCCCGGCTGCGGATGGCCGCCTGACACGCGGCTGAAGATTTCCGACGCCAGATCCCCAAGGCCGAAAGCGGCAGGGGAACGGCGCCCGTTGCGCCCTGAACCCATATCGTTGGCCTCCCCTCTCCGAAGGCCGAATGATGGCTAACCGAAATATTTCATCTATGCAATAGTTGTGAACGATCGCCTGATTTTCACAGTTGAGCGGATAAGGCTTGCAACCGCCTCCGCGCGCGGCAAAGTCACGGGCGGAGCAATACCCAAAGGAGGACGACATGGGGCTGTTTTCGAGCCTGAAGGACGCAATTTTCGGCAGCGCCGAAGCCAAGGAAGTGGCCGTGAAGAAGGCCCCTCCCCCGCCGCCGGCCGCTGTCGCGCCGCCGCCCCCGGTGCCCCAGCCGGTCGATCTGGAAGAAACGCTGGCCTATATGGCGGAAAAGCGCGGCCAGCCTTCCAACTACAAGACCTCCATCGTCGATCTGATGAAGCTGGTCGGCATGGATTCCTCGCTGGCGAACCGCAAGGAACTCGCTCAGGAACTGGGCTATACCGGCGCGCTGGACGGCAGCGCTGAAATGAACATCTGGCTGCACAAGGCCGTGATCGCGAAGCTGTCCGAAGCCAAGGCGTGATCAACACCGGGTGCATGAATTCGGGTCGCGGGCGGGATGCCGTCCGCGACCTTTTGCTTGCCGAAGCCGCCGATGCCGCTTGAGCAGCCTCAATCACCCATTCCGCCAAAGGGGAGCGCCCGCTGGCGCATGGTGGGGCCCGGGATCGTGGTGGCCGTCACCGGAGTTGGCGCAGGAGACCTCGTCGCCACGCTGATCGCCGGTGCGCGCTATGGCTATGCCCTGCTCTGGGCAGCCGTGATCGGCTGTATCCTGAAGATCGCGCTGGCCGAAGCCACCGGTCGCTATCACCTCGCCACCGGCTCCACCATGCTGGAGGGCTGGCGCTCGCTGGGCCGCTGGACCAGCTGGTATTTCGGTATCTACATCGTGCTGTGGGGCTTTGTGTACGGCGGCACCGCGATGAGCGCGACGGCTTTGCCGCTCGCTACCCTGTTCCCGGACGTGCTGCCCTTCTGGGCCTGGGGCGCCATGTCCGGCATCGCAGGCGCCGTCTTCGTGCTGTTCAACCGCTATGCGATGTTCGAGGCGGTGATGAAGATCTTCATCGCGCTGATGTTCATCACCGTGGTCGGGCTCGCCATTCTCGTCGTGCCCAATGTCGGCGCCGCGCTGACCGGCCTTGTGCCCCGTCTGCCCGAGGGATCGGCCATCTACACGCTTGGCCTGATCGGCGGCGTCGGCGGCACCATCACGCTGGCGGCCTATGGCTATTGGGTGGGCGCCAAGGGCTGGCAGGGCCCGCAATGGATCCCGATGATGCGGCTCGACAACCGCGTCGCCTATATCGCCACGGGCATCTTCGTGGTCGCCATGCTGATCGTGGGCGCAGAGCTTCTCCACAGCGCCAATATCGCGCTGGCGAAGGGGGATCGCGGACTGGTCGACCTCGCCGACATCCTGCGCGAACGCTTCGGGTCGCCCGTCGCCACGCTTTTCCTGGTCGGCTTTTTCGCCACCACCTTCTCCTCGATCCTGGGGGTGTGGCACGGTGTTTCCCTGCTGTTCGCCGATTTCGTGCGCAACCTGCGCGGCGGAACAGATCAAGGCCTCGCGCATGATCTGGAAGGGACGGCGCCCTTCAAATTCTATGTGCTGTGGCTCACCTTTCCGCCGATGCTGCTGCTGGCACTGGGCCAGCCCTTCGCGCTGATCATCGCCTATGGCGCATTCGGGGCCTTCTTCATGCCATTTCTGGCGATCACGCTGATCTGGCTGCTGAATTCAGCGCGCACGCCAATCGAATGGCGCTCCAGCTGGCTATCCAACGCCTTGCTGGGGGCCGCCGCCCTGCTGTTCGTCGTCCTCTGTGTCGATCAGGTCCGGTCGTTATTTTGAAAGCACGAACAGCGCGTGGTCGGCGCGCAGATTGGGCCAGCTGCTGATCCGCACATCGCCGCTCAGATAGGCCTCGCGCTCGATCGTCAGCCCCATGTCGGCGGCCAGCGCCTTGAAATCGGCGATGGTGCAGAAATGGATATTCTCACTTTCATACCAGCTGATCGGCAGCGTGCGCGTCATCGGCATCCGCCCCTTCAGCGCCAGATGCGCCCTCACCTGCCAGTGACCGAAATTGGGGAAGGCCACCACGGCACGCCGCCCGATTCGCACCAATTCCGCCAGCACCTTGTGCGGCGCATCCATCGCCTGCAGCGTCTCCGACAACACGGCATAATCGACAGACGCGCTTGGGAACGCCGCCAGATCATGGGTGGCATCGCCCTGCACCACCGAAAGTCCGCGGGCGACCGCAGCCGCTACCCGCTCGGCGTCGATCTCGATGCCGCGGCCGTCCACCTGCCGCACGTCGCGCAGCCAGGCGAGCAGCCGGCCGTCCGAACAACCCACGTCCAGCACGGAGGCGCCCGCCGGAATCTGGTCCGCCACCTGCTTCAGCCGGATGGTCAGCTCGCTCACGGTTCCTGTTCCACGGCCTTCAGGAAGCCGTCCACCACATCCGTCAGCCCCGGCGTATCCAGCAGGAAGGCGTCATGGCCGAAGGGGCTTTTCAGTTCCACGAAGCTGGCATGGCGCCCGGCAGCGACCAGCGCCTGCACGATCCGCCGCGATTCAGCGGTGGGATAAAGCCAGTCGCTGTCGAACGAAATCACGCAGAAACGGGCGGAGGTCGCCTCGAATGCCCGTGCGAGCGTCCCGCCATAACCCTCTGCCAAATCGAAATAATCCAGCGCGCGCGTGATATAGAGATAGGCGTTGGCGTCGAACCGGTCGACAAAGCTCATCCCCTGGTGGCGCAGGTAGCTCTCCACCTGGAAATCGGCATCGAAGCCGAAGCTCTTCACCGTGCCCTGCTGCAAATGCCGCCCGAACTTCTCCGTCAGCCCAGCTTCCGACAGATAGGTGATGTGCGCCGCCATCCGCGCGACAGCCAGCCCCTTGGCCGGCCCTTCGCCCGCGCCATAGGCCCCACCCTTCCACTTCGGGTCGGCCATGATCGCCTGCCGCCCCACTTCATGGAAGGCGATGTTCTGCGCGCTGTGCCGCGCCGCGCTGGCGATCACCAGCACCGAGCGCAGCCGATCCGGGTAGCTGGCCGCCCATTGCATCGCCTGCATCCCGCCCATGGAGCCGCCCACGACAGCCAGCAGCGTCTCCACCCCCAGCATGTCCAGCAGGCCCGCCTGCGCCCGCACCATGTCGGCGATGGTGATCACCGGGAAGCGCAACGCCCAGGGCTTGCCGTCGTCCGGATGCGGGCTCGCCGGGCCCTCGCTGCCCATGCAGCCGCCGATCACATTGGTGCAGATGATGAAATGCCGTTCGGGATCAATGGGTTTTCCCGGCCCCACCATGCGCAGCCACCAGCCGGGCTTCCCCGTCAGCGGATGCTGGCTCGCCACATACTGGTCCCCCGTCAGCGCATGGCAGATCAGGATGGCGTTGCTCTTGTCGGCATTCAGCTCGCCGATCGTCTCGAAGGCGATCGCCGGGCGCGGCAGCGTCTGCCCGCTGTCCAGCGGCAGGTCTGCGGGCAGGCGGAGGCTGTGATGGGCGACCTTGGGCGACATGGAAGGGCAGCGCCTAGCAGGCAGGGGCTGCCCCGCAAAGCCCCTGCTCTTGCTCCGCAAGCTCATGCGCCCTAACGGCAACGCCCATGAACGGACCGACCCCCAATCCATGGATCACCCAGATCGAAGCCTATAAGCCCGGCTCGGCCGGCGGCGGCAAAGTGAAACCGGTGAAGCTCTCCTCCAACGAGAACCCCTGGGGCGCCAGCCCGCTCGCGCTGCAGGCGCTGGCGAATGCGGCCGACGGTTCCAACCGCTATCCGGACGGCACCGCCGAAACGCTGCGCCACAAGATCGCCGCGCTGCACGGGCTGAACCCGGATCTCGTGGTTTGCGGCACCGGATCGGACGAGATCCTGCAGCTGCTGCCGCAGATCTACTGCAAGCCCGGCGACAGCGTGGTCTATGTGAACCACGGCTTCATGGTCTATCCGATCGCCGCGCGCCGCGCCGGCGCCGAGCCGCTGGCCGCGCCTGACGTTGCCTACACCGCCGACATCGACGCGATCCTGTCGACCGTCAGGGCTGATACGCGCATCGTCTATCTCGCCAACCCCAACAACCCCACCGGCACCATGATCCCGGCCAGCGAAGTGGCACGGCTGCACGCCGGGCTTCGCCACGATATCCTGCTGGTGGTCGATCAGGCCTATGCCGAATATCTGGACGAGGCCGACCCGGACGGCGGGCTCGCGCTGGCGCAGAGCAGCAACAATGTGCTCGTCACCCGAACCTTCTCCAAGATCTACGGGCTGGGTGGGCTGCGCGTGGGCTGGGCGACCGGCCCGGCTGCGATCATTGCGGAAATCAACCGCGTGCGCGCCCCCTTCCCCATTTCCGTGCCCGCACTGGCGGCCGCCGAAGCCGCCATCGACGATCAGGATTTCGTCGCCCGCTGCCGGGCCTGGAACCGCGAACAGCGCGAACGGCTGGCCGCCGCCATCGGCCGGCTGGGCAACAAGGGCTTCACCGCCGTTCCGTCCGAAGGCAATTTCATCCTGATGACCTGCCCTGAAACCGGCCCGCTCACGGCGGAACTGGTCTACAAGGGGCTGGCCAAGCGCGGCTTCATGACGCGCTGGCTGCCGGGCCAGGGCCTGCCACATGCCGTACGCATCTCCATCGGCACGGCGGATGAGACCGGCGGCGTGATCGACGCGCTGAACGACCTCGCGGCCGACGCCTGATGCTGCCCTTCGCGCGCGTGTCCATCATCGGGCTGGGGCTGATCGGCTCCAGCCTGGCGCGCGCGATCCGGGCGAACATGCCGACCGTACACATTACGGGCACCGATGCCGACCCGGCTGTGCGCGAACGGGTAAGCCAGCTGGACATCGTGGACGATGTCGCGGATTCGCCGGGCGCGGCCGTGGTGGATGCCGATCTGGTAGTGCTGGCGGTCCCGCTGGGTGCCTTTGCAAGCGTGGGCGCGGAAATCGCGCCCGAGCTCGCGGCCGGCGCCGTGATTTCGGACGTCGGCTCCGCCAAGCAGATCGTGATCGATGCACTCGGCCCGCTGCTGCCTGAGAGCATCCATCTGATCCCCGCCCACCCGGTGGCGGGCACCGAACGATCCGGCCCGGATGCCGGCTTCCCGACGCTGTTCGAGGGCCGCTGGTGCATCATCACCCCCCCGCCCGGCGCCGATGAAACCGCGGTCGCCCGCCTCTCCGAATTCTGGCGCCGCCTCGGCTCGAAGGTCGATCTGATGGAGCCGCGCCACCATGATCTGGTGCTGGCCGTCACCAGCCATATCCCCCACCTGATCGCCTATTCCATCGTGGGCACCGCCGCCGATCTGGAAGGCGTGACGCGCGGCGAGGTCATCAAATACTCGGCGGGCGGCTTCCGCGATTTCACCCGCATCGCCGCATCGGACCCGACCATGTGGCGGGACGTGTTCCTCACCAACAAGGATGCGGTGCTGGAGGTGCTGGGCCGCGTGAGCGAAGATCTGGCGGTGCTGCAACGCGCGATCCGCTGGGGCGAAGGCGATGCGCTGTTCCAGCGCTTCACCCAGTCCCGCGATATCCGCCGCGCCATCATCGATGCGGGGCAGGACACGGCCGACCCGGATTTCGGCCGCAAACACTAATCCTGCAACTCATCCTCGCTGCGCGCCGCCAGTATCCGATTCGCCAGCCCATGCGGATGCCCGGCGCGCGCGAATGCCCCCAGCTGCCGGTTGCGCTGCTTCGGGTCGCTGATCGGCGGACCGAACGGCCCCAGCCGCTTGCGGCGGGCGAAATCCAGTGCTGCAGCCCAGGGATCATGCCCCTCCAGCACGGCTGCGCGGGTTTCGGCGTCGATCCCATAGGCGCTCAGGCTCGCCTGCACCCGCCCGGCGCCTATGCCGCGCCGAGCCAGCCCGCGCGTGCGCGCTTCGGCGAAGGCGGCATCGTTCACATAGCCCAGCCCCACCATCTTTGCCGCAATGGCTTCGACATCGGGCGCCGAGGCCCCCTCCTTCCAGCCCCGCTGGCGGATTTTCTGATTCAGCAGGCGCAGCAACCGGGCACGGCTGGTCTGGAATCGCTCTAGATAGCGCAACGCAATCGCCTCCAGCGCCGCCTGATCCAGCGGAGGCGGGGGCTTGCGTGGCCCTTTGGCGCGTCTGTCGGGGCCCATTTGCCACCTTGCTGCCACAGTTCGGGCCTGTTTTGAACCACTAGCGGGTTCATTGGCGGCATGCAGGCTGCCGCTAACCATGCTATGGGCCGAAGATGCCAGGCCGGGTTCCGGCAAGTCGCACGCCTGCTGCCCGAAGAGAGGCCTTGATCTGGAATGACCGTGGACGACGCCACCAACACCCCGGCCCCCGCCGAGCTGACGCCGACCCCCCTTCTGTCCGGAATCCCTTTCGTGACAGGCCGTTACCAGACGCTCACCGAAGCGCTGGACTACGCTGCCACGGGGGCGACCGGCTATAATTTCCATGACGCCCGGGCCAATCTGGTGCGGGTGCTGCCCTATGCGGAGCTGCGCGAAACCGCGCGTGCCCATGCCCTGCGCCTGATTGCCCATGGCGTGCAGCCGGGCGACCGTGTCGCGCTGATCGCCGAAACCGGTGCCGAATTCGCGGCCGTCTTTTATGCGGCCCTCTATGCCGGCGTTCTGCCGGTGCCGCTGCCGCTGCCCACCAGCTTCGGCGGTCGCCAAGCCTATGTGGAACAGATTCGCGTGCAGCTCAGCAGCTGCGACCCCGTGCTGGTGCTGGGGCCGGACAGCCTAAAATCGATGTTCGCCGAAGCGGCGGACGGGCTTGCCCCCGCGCTGGGCTGGGCCGAGTTCGAGCTGCTCCCCGCCCCCGCCGCAGAGATTCCCGCCGCCAACCCGGATGCGATCGCCTATCTGCAATACAGCAGCGGTTCCACGCGCTTCCCGCACGGGGTCGCCGTGACCCACCGCGCCGTAATGGCGAACCTCACGGGCCACGCACTCAGCATGAAGCTGGCTGTCGGCGATCGCGGCATCAGCTGGCTGCCCTGGTATCACGACATGGGCCTCGTCGGCACCTTCCTGTCGCCGATGGCAGTGCAGCTGTCGGTCGACTTCATTGCCACCGACGATTTCGCCCGCCGCCCGCTCAGCTGGCTCACCCTGATCAGCCGCAACCCGGGCAACAGCCTCTCCTACTCGCCGACCTTCGGCTATGACATCTGCGCCCGCCGCGTCTCCACGCAGACCGACGTGGAAGGCCGCTTCGATCTCAGCCGCTGGAAGATCGCCGGCAACGGCGCGGACATGATCCGCCCGGATATCTGCCAGGCTTTCGTCGATGCATTCGCCCCCGCCGGTTTCCGGGCCGAAGCCTTCACGCCCAGCTACGGCCTCGCCGAAGCGACGCTGGCTGTGTCCGTGGCACCCGCCGGCCAGGGCATCGTCTGCGACCTGATCGATGAAAAACGCCTTGCAGGCGAAGGATTTGCAGACAGTTCTTCAGACCCCGCAAAACCCGTCCGTTACCGCGCCATCGTCGATTGCGGCGTAGCTGTGCACGGCCTCACCATCGAAATCCGCGACAGCGCCGGCAAGGTGCTGCCCGATCGCCAGATCGGCCGCGTGCTGGTGAAGGGCGAAGGCATCATGCAGGGCTATTTCCGCGATCCGGAAGCCACCGCCGCCTGCCTGTCCCCCGACGGCTGGCTGGACACTGGCGACATGGGTTATCTGGTGGATGGCCATATCTTCATCGTTGGCCGCGCCAAGGACATGATCATCCTGAACGGCAAGAACCACTGGCCGCAGGATATCGAATGGGCGATCGAGCAGCTTGAAGGCTTCAAGGCCGGCGACATCGCCGCCTTTTCCATCACCACGCCGCAGGGCGAGGAAGCCCCGGCCGTGCTGGTGCAGTGCCGCACCACCGACACGGACGAGCGCGCCCGCCTGAAGGATGCGATCCGCACCAAGGTCCGTGCCATCACCGGCATGAACTGCGTGGTGGAACTGGTGCCGCCGCGCACCCTGCCCCGCACCTCGTCCGGCAAGCTCAGCCGGGTGAAGGCCCGCCAACTCTATCTCTCGGGCGAGATCGTTCCGTTCGACGTTGCCGCATAAGGCGGCCTGCGCCGCCGGCGCTGCCTGAAGCCTAAAGCCCCAGCCGCTGCCTGAAAAAGCCGATGACCCGGATCTCAGCTTCTTTCACAGGGCCGCCTTGGGGCAAATGCACAGTCAGCACCGAATGCGGGGCCATTCCGGTGCCGGGCTTCGCATCGGCATCGTCCAGTTCGATGGGAACAAAGCGGTCGCCCATCTCCTTGGCGTAGCGGGCGAATCGCTCGGCCGGCACCAGTCTGTCGCCACGGAAGCGCAGACCCATCACGGTCAGATCCTCCCGCTCGAAACGTTCGCGGACACAGGCGACATCCGCCGGCGAGATGTCGATCTCTCCGGCCTGGCTGCGGCGAATCGGCAGCGACGGCTGGGACAACACAGGCGCCACCACGGACGGATCCGTCGCCATCGCCAGCGCGAAGCCGCCGGTGAAGCACATGCCCACCGCCCCCACGCCGGGCCCGCCACATTCGGCATGGGCATGGCGGGCCAGCGCCCGCAGCCAGTCCACGAAGGGGCTGGTGCGCCCGCCGTTCCAGATGGCGAATTCCCGCCGGATGCAGATCAACTGCGCAACCGTGCCCAGCGTGTAGCGCGAACTCATCGGCCTGCCCGGCGTTCCGAACAGGCTCGGCATGAACACGCTCATCCCGGCCTCGACCAGCCGGTCCGCGAACTCCACAACCTGCGGGTGCAGCCCCGGAATTTCGTGGATCACGATCACCGCGGGGCCCGCGCCGCGCCGGAACACCGGCCGCGTCCATCGCCCGTCGGAAAAATCCGCCTGTTGATAATCGGCGAGCGGCATGGCGGCAGGCTCGGCGCCAAAACCGCCGCTGTCAACAACGCCATGCATCGCCTAAGGCAGGCCGTATGACGCCCGATGCGCTTCCGACCTGGGTGGATCGTCTTCCACCGCGCGCTGCCCTCTATGCCCGACTGGCCCGGTTCGACCGGCCGGCCGGCATCTGGCTGCTGTTCTGGCCCTGCCTGTTCGGCGCCTTCCTTGCGCCGCCCGCCGGCTGGTGGCGCTGGTGGCCGCTGTTCCTGCTTGGCGCCATCGCCATGCGCGCCGCCGGTTGCGTCTATAACGACATCGTGGACCGCGATCTGGATGCGCAGGTGGCCCGCACCGCGAACCGGCCGGTGGCAAGCGGCGCGATTTCGCTCAGCAGCGCATGGACGTTCCTGATCGCCCTGTCGCTGGTGGGGCTGGGCGTACTGCTGGCCCTACCCTTTCAGGCCCAGCTGGTGGCACTCGCCTCCTTGCTGCTGGTGGCGGCCTATCCCTTCATGAAGCGCATCACCTGGTGGCCGCAGGCCTGGCTGGGCCTGACCTTCAACTGGGGCCTGCCGGTGGGCTGGGCGGCGGCCGAGCCGGCCCTTCGTGCCGATCTGCCGACCATGCTGCTCTGCTTCGCCGCCGCCTTCTTCTGGACGCTGGGCTATGACAGCATCTACGCGGCGCAGGATGTGGAGGATGACGCGCTGGCCGGGGTAAAATCCTCCGCGCGCGCGCTGGGACCGCATCTGAAAGTCGGAGTCGCGCTATTCTACGCCCTCACCACCGGCCTGCTTGGCGCCGGGCTGTGGCGGTGGACAGGCAGTGTCGTCCCCCTCGTCGGGCTGCTCCCCGCCGCCCTGCATCTGGGCTGGCAGGTGCTCACGCTGGACCCGGCCGACGTCGGTTCGGCGCTGCGCCGCTTCCGCGCCAACCAGCTGACTGGCATCCTGCTGCTGCTGCCCATCCTGCTTGCCGCCTTCACCCGCGCGGCCTAAGCCGGGCGTATGCTGACACCGGATGCCGCGCTCGAGCGCCTTGATCTCCTGCTCTCTCTGGCCCGCAAGGCTGGCGCGGACTGCGCCGACGCCGTTTATTTCGGCGAATCCTCACTGGGAATCGGCGTGCGGCTGGGCCAGCTGGAGGACATCGGCCGCTCCGAAGGCGAGGAAATCGGCCTGCGCCTGTTCCTGGGCGCCCGCTCGGCGCAGGTGTCCGTCTCGGATCTCTCGAAAGCAGCGCTCTCCGAAGCGGTGGACCGCGCCATCGCCATGGCGCGGGAGGCAACCGAGGACAAATTCGCAGGGCTCGCCCCGGCCGAGCTTCTGGCCGGCGGCCCCTTCGCCGATTTCGACCTGTTCGATCCCGCCACCGAAGCGCTCAGCCCTGCGCAGCTGAAAGCGATGGCACTGGAGACCGAAGACACGGCGCGCGCGGTGAAGGGCATCACCAACAGCGAAGGCGGCTCCGCCAGCGCCGGCCTCAGCGTCTCCGCGCTCGCCACCTCGCACGGCTTCCGGGGCGCGGCGCGCGGCACCTCCGTCTCCACCTCGGCCGTGGTGATCGCCGGAGACGGCGCGGACAAGCAGCGCGACTATGAATGGCATCAGGCCCGATATGTGTCCGACCTCGAATCGCCCGCCGCCGTCGGCCGCCGCGCCGCCGAGCGCACACTGGCCCGGCTGAACCCCGCGAAGGCGCCGACCGGCCAGATGCCGGTGATCTTCGACCGCCGCGTTTCTGCCAGCCTGATCGGCCATCTGCTGGGCGCCATCACCGGCAGCGCCATTGCCCGCAAGACCAGCTTCGTGCTGGGCCATGAGAGAGACCCGCTGTTCAGCCCCGACATCGTCGTGCGGGACGATCCGCATCGCCAACGCGGCCTGCGTTCGCGCGCATTCGATGCGGAAGGCCTGCCAACCGGTCCCCGCGCCATCGTGGACAAGGGGATGCTGACCGGCTGGCTGGTCGACAGCGCCTCGGGCCGCCAGCTGGGCCTTGCCCCAACCGGCCATGCCAGTCGCGGCAGCAGCGGCCCACCGGGCGTCTCCACCTCCAACCTCTGGCTGGAGCCGGGCAGCCAGACACCGGAAAAGCTGATGTCCGATATCAAGGACGGCCTCTATATCAATGAACTTATTGGTATGGGAGTCAATCTGTTGACCGGAGATTACAGCCGAGGTGCAGGCGGATTCCGCATCCGCAACGGCCAGCTGGCGGAACCGGTGACGGAGGCCACCATCGCCGGCTACCTGCGCGACATGTTCAAGGCGCTGATCCCGGCCAACGATCTGGAATTCCGCCACGCCACCGACGCCCCCACCATCCGCATCGACGGGATGACCGTGGCTGGACAGTAAAGGCGGGATTGGTCGCGCCCCGCCAAACACAGCGCGTTCCTAGAGACGATGCCCTTGCCGGTCCCGCTTGGTTTCCAGATAGCGACTGTTGTGCGGATTCTCGCCGAAGCTATGAGGGACGAGCGCTTCGACATCGATGCCCTGTGCACTCATCGCGTCAGCCTTTACCGGGTTGTTTGAGAGCAAGCGGATGCGCGACACGTGCAGCATATGCAGCATGGCTGACGCCAGATCAAAATCGCGTTCGTCCTCGCCGAAACCCAGCCGGAGGTTGGCATCGACGGTGTCGAAGCCCTGATCCTGCAGTTGATAGGCTCGCAGCTTGTTGAGAAGACCGATGCCCCGGCCTTCCTGCTGCAGATAGAGCAGGATGCCGCCGACCTCCGCGATGCGGGATACCGCCGCGCGAAGCTGCGGACCGCAATCGCATTTCAGGCTGCCCAGCACATCGCCCGTCAAACAGGCGGAGTGCAGCCGCACCAGCGGCGTTTGCGACATCTGCCCGTCGGGTCCCGCAATCAGCAGCGCCAAATGCTCGGGTCCGCCGTCGCGCGGCCGGAAGGCGACGACCTGGGTATCTTCGGCGCCCTCAAGCGGCAAACGGGCGCGGCTGACGATCTGCAGGCGCGAGGCACGACGCCAGCTGAGCACGGCGGCCGCATCCGCCTCAGCACGGTCAGGAGCGGAGGATTTCACCGGAACCGCAAACAGGGCCGGCAGCAGGGCCGCTCGTTTGGCCAGCGCAACCGCGGCTTCGCCGGCGCGCTGCAAGCTGCCCAGAGCGTGGGTTGGAAACGGCCCCTTGAAGGGCGTGGCGAGATCGTTGACCGGGTCGGCCGTCGCAAGGCTGGAAAGCAGATCATGCCAGGGGCGACGGGTGATGGCGACCACAGCGGCACCGGCGGCGGCGCGCTGGTTCAGAATCTTCAGCGTAGCGGCACGTTCGGGCGTGATCAGCAGGTCTGCCGTGTCGTCCCTCTCCAGCTCCTGAAGGAGGCCGGGCGTCGCCAGTTCGGCCGCCAGCAAGTCCAGCCCCTGCCCTTCATCTGTCACCCGGATAATCTCGCCGCGCCTCAGATCATCCACGGCACGCGCAAGGGCCAGATCAGAGGCGGGATCGATCAAAGGTCGAACTCGGCGACCAGCGGCACATGGTCAGAGGGCCGTTCCCAGCTGCGTGCGGGCACCAGCGTGTGCAGCGCGGTCGCTGTGTCGGCGATGGAAGGCGACGCCCAGACATGGTCCAGCCGGCGCCCTCTGTTGGAGGCCTGCCAGTCCGAGGCGCGATAGCTCCACCAAGTGTAGAGCCGTTCAGGCACCGGCACGAAGCGACGGCCCAGATCCACCCAGTTGTGGCTTTCGCGCAGGTTGGTCAGCGCCTCCACCTCGACAGGTGTGTGGCTGACGACATCCAGCAACGCCCTGTGGTTCCACACGTCTTCCGGGTGCGGTGCGATGTTGAAATCGCCCAGGATTATGGACGGCTCGCCCAGCGCACCCGACCAGTCCGTCATGCGGGACAGGAAATCCAGCTTCTGGCCGAACTTCGGATTGACGCTGCGATCCGGAATGTCTCCGCCGGCAGGGACATAGACATTGTGCAGCACGATGCCCGACGGCAGCCGCACGGCAATGTGCCGGGCCTCTCCATTGGCCTGCCAGTCATAGCGATAGACCGGCTCCAGCGGCAGTTTGGAGAGGATCGCCACGCCATGGTGCATGCGCTGACCCGCAAGATTGAAGTGGCGGAAGCCCAGCGCCTCCATCGCAGCGCGCGGGAAGCTGTTGTCCTCGCACTTGGTTTCCTGAAGGCACAGGATATCGATGTCATGATCCTGGACCAGTTGCTGGATCAGGTGCGGGCGGGCGCGGATGCTGTTGATGTTCCACGAAGCGATGCGAAGAGACATGGCGGCGACATAGATAGGCTCGGGCAAGCCGTCACGCCAGAAAAGCAGCAGGTCCCGAAAAGCAGCAGGCGGACGAACGGCGCCTTGAGCGCCCTTCAGAGACACGTGTTCAGGGCACCAATAAATTGGCCCCCGCTCCGGGGGCATGGAGCGGGGGCCGTTTATGCGTTCGTCACGCAATCAGCGGACAAGCTAGGCCGGGTAACAGGGGGCAAATCCCGACGTCGCGTCTCGCTGACATCCAAGCATCTAGCAGAGGGTTTCTTGCCTCAGCCTGAACAAATCTCTTTTCTGCGCAGCATGGGATTTTGTCAAACCTGATTCATGATTTCTCGCCGGAATGGAGGCAATTTCCCGGCAAAATACCCCTCAACCGGCGCGTCCCGGCGGTTTTGTGACAGGGCGCGGATCCTTGAATCGGAAATTCGAATCAGCGATCGGGGCATTGTGTCGCAGGTCCGACAGCTCCACCGTGGTGAGGTTTCCCTGCGCGTCCGTTACCCGCCAGCCTGTCAGCCGCAGGCCGCCCGGCGCTGCAGAATCAGGGGCGAGGAAGAACAGTATCTTGCCGATGTCGGGCCGTTTCGCATCCTGAGCCAGTACGGCGACCGTGCCCGGCCGCGGATTGTCAGCTTCCGGAACGATCCGAGCGACCCTTGCCAGATCGGCGTTGGGGTCCAGCAACACGCCCAGCGGCGTCTGCCGCACCGGCCACTGCGAGACCTGACTGACCTTGTAGTCGACGAAGCTGAGCCGCGAACCGTCGGCCACCACCAGCCAGCTGGATTTCGGCCCATAATCGAAGCGGATCCGCCCCGGCCGCTTCATCAGCATGGTGCCGCGGGCCTGCCGGCCATCGGCGCCGGTCTGCACGAAATCGGCCGATAGTGTCTGTGTGGCGCCCAGCGCTTTCTGCACATCCGCCAATGTAGGGGCCGCAGAGGCCGGGGCTGCAACAAGGGCTGCAGCAATGAGGGCAGAACGAATGATCATGCCTCGCCTGCTGCCTGCGGCGCGCTGAACTGCCGTTGAATTTCGCCGATGGCAGGCAGCAGCTCGGCGAAATGCCCGATCACATGATCCGCGCCCAGCAGCTGGACCGGCTCCGTCGAATAGCCGAACGAGACAAGCACCAGCGGCACCCGGGCCGCGATGGCGGTGTCCGCATCGGTGCGACTGTCCCCCACGAAGATGGCCCGGTTGCCGCCGGCTTCGGCCAGCGTCTCTGTCAGATGGCGCGGGTCCGGCTTGCGATAGGAGCGCGAATCGGCGCCCAGCACCGCCCTGAACCGATCTTGCCAGCCCAACTCGGCAACCAGCTGCTGCGCCAGCGCCACTGGTTTGTTGGTGCAAACGGCAAGCCGCAGACCCTGGGCGTCCAGTGCTGTCAGCGCCTCCTCCACGCCCTCGAACGGGCGGCTGTGCACCGCGATATTGGCGCCGTAATAATCCAGAAAGGGGGCGACACCCGCTTCGACCAGCTCGGGGGAGACGTCCCCGGTAGCTGCAAGCCCCCGTTCCAGCAGCTTTCGCGCGCCATGCCCCACCATCGCGCGCACGCCGGCCGGATCGATGGGCGAGCGCCCCAGCACAGAAAGCGCGTGATTCAGGCTGGCGGTCAGGTCGTCGGCGCTGTCCACAAGGGTGCCGTCGAGATCGAAGATGATGGTATCGGCCTGCATGCGCCCTACCCTAGCCGCATGGCTGCGCGCAGGCAAAGCCGACCCGCTGCTTTTCTCAACCTCAGCTTTTCTTAGACTACGTGCTGTGGCACTGCGCCGCCATGGCTTCATCCTCCGCACGGCCTGTCGCCGCCATCATCCTTGCCGCCGGCAAGGGCACGCGCATGAAATCCGATACCCACAAGGTGCTGCATCCGCTGGGTGGACGGCCGATGCTGATGCACCTGCTGGCCAGCCTGGATCAGTTGGCGCCCGAACGCCGCGTGGTTGTGGTGGGGGACAAGGCCGAGCAGCTGCGCACGGCGCTGGCGGGGACGGATGTGCAGCTGGCCGTGCAGGAACCGCAGCTGGGGACGGGTCACGCGGTGTTGCAGGCGGAATCGGCGCTTAGCGGGTTCGGGGGTGTGGCACTGATCCTGTTCGGCGACGTACCTCTGGTGCGACCGGAGACGCTGCAACGACTGGTGGCCTCTGTGGAGAACGGCGCTGCGATCGCCGTGCTGGGGTTCCGCCCTGCCGTGCCCGGCGCCTATGGCCGGGTGATCGCCGATGCGGGCGGGCACATCCTGAAGATGGTGGAAGCGAAGGACGCAACGCCCGAAGAACTGGCCGTTCCGCTGTGCAACGCCGGCCTGATGGCGGTGGATGCGAGCCAGCTGTTCGCCCTGCTGAAGCGCGTGCGCAACGACAATGCGGCAGGCGAATATTATCTGCCCGACATCGTGATTCTGGCAACCGAAGCCGGCGCGGAATGTCGGGTGCTGGAAGCCGGCCCTGACGAAGTGATCGGCGTGAACAGTCGCGGCGAACTCGCAGAGGCCGAAGCGCTGTTCCAGCAACGGCGCCGCGCCGAGCTGATGGCGGCGGGCGTCACGCTGACGGCACCGGAAACCGTGTTCCTGAGCTTCGACACCATGATCGGCCGGGATACGCTGGTGGAGCCCAATGTGGTGTTCGCCCCCGGCGTGACCATTGCTGATGGCGCCACGATCCGCGCCTTCAGCCATCTGGAAGGCGCGCGCGTGGCCAGCGGCTGCGAAGTCGGCCCCTATGCGCGGCTGCGCCCGGGAACGGTGCTGGAACAGGGCGCCAAGGTCGGCAATTTCGTGGAAACCAAGAAGGCTGTGCTGGGCCCCGGCGCCAAGGCCAACCACCTCACCTATCTGGGTGATGCGACGGTGGGCGCGAAGGCGAACATCGGCGCAGGCACGATCACCTGCAATTATGACGGCTACGGCAAGTATCAGACGGTGATCGGCGAAGGTGCCTTCATCGGCTCCAATTCGGCGCTGGTGGCGCCGGTGACGATCGGCGACGGCGCCATTGTGGCGGCGGGCAGCGCCATCACCCAGGATGTGGCAGCGGATGCGCTGGCGCTGGTACGGCCACCACAGGTTTCGAAGGCGGGATGGGCGGCGCGTTTCCGCGCGGCGGCCCTCGCACGGAAAGGCAAGTAAGGCATGTGCGGAATTGTGGGCGTGCTCGGCTCCGGGCCGGTGGCAGGCGAATTGCTCGATGGGCTGAAGCGGCTGGAATATCGCGGTTATGATTCGGCCGGCATCTGCACCATCGTGGATGGTCAGTTTCATCGCCGTCGCGCCGAAGGCAAGCTCAAGAACCTGGCGGCCCGGCTGACGGATGAACCGCTGCCCGGCACATCTGGTATCGCCCACACGCGCTGGGCCACGCATGGCGCCCCGACGGAGGACAATGCGCACCCGCATATCGTGGACGACGTGGCGGTTGTTCACAACGGAATTATAGAGAATTTCAAACCGTTGCGGGACGAACTTCAGGCAGAAGGTCGAAAATTCCTCTCCGAAACCGATACCGAGGTCGTCGGCCATCTGGTCGCCCGCGAACTGGAATCGGGCAAGACACCGCAGCAGGCCGTCGCCGCCGTTCTGCCGCGCCTGCACGGCGCATTCGCACTGGCGCTGCTGTTCCGCCACGACCCTGATCTGTTGATCGGCGCGCGGCTGGGGGCACCGCTGACGGTGGGCTATGGCGAGGGCGAGAATTATCTCGGCTCCGACGCGCTGGCGCTCGCCGGCCTCACCCAGCGCATCGCCTATCTGGAGGAAGGCGACTGGGTGGTGGTGCGGCGGGAATCCGTCGAGATCTTCGACCGGCTCAACCGCTCCGTGAGTCGCCCGGTGGTGCAGTCCGGCGTCTCGGCGACCATCACCGAGAAGGGCAATTACCGCCACTTCATGCAGAAGGAGATTCACGAGCAGCCGCTGGTGGTAGCACAGACGCTGCAATCCTATCTGAAACCGCTGCAGGGCCAGGTGGCGCTGCCGATCCCCGATTTCGATTTTTCCGGCGTATCCCGTGTGCAGATCGTGGCCTGCGGCACCAGTTACTATGCCGGGATGGTCGCCAGCTACTGGCTGGAGCAGTTCGCGCGGATTCCGGTGGAAATCGATTTCGCCTCCGAGTTCCGCTACCGGGAGCCGGTGCTGGAAGCGGGCGGGCTGGCGCTCTTCATCAGCCAGTCCGGCGAGACGGCGGACACACTGGCGGCGTTGCGCCATGCGCGGACGGAAGGCCAGAAGATCGCGGTGGTGGTGAATGTGCCCACCAGCAGCATGGCGCGGGAGGCCGACCTGCTGCTGCCGACCCATGCCGGCACCGAGATCGGGGTCGCCTCCACCAAGGCCTTCACCTGCCAGCTGGCAGTTCTGGCGGCGCTGGCAGCCAATCTGGCTCGGGTGCGTGGCAAGCTCTCGGCCGAGGCGGAGGGCGAGCTGGTGAACCAGCTGGCAGAGGCTCCCGCCGCGATGAACGCCGCGCTGAACCATGACGAGGCCGTGCAGGCCATTGCTCCGCTCGTCGCGAAGGCGCGGGACGTGCTTTATCTGGGGCGCGGACCGGATTTCCCGATGGCGCTGGAAGGCGCGCTGAAACTGAAGGAAATCAGCTATATCCACGCTGAAGGTTATGCGGCGGGTGAAATGAAGCATGGCCCGATCGCGCTGATTGATGAGCATGTGCCGGTGATCGTGCTGGCGCCTTCGGGTCCGCATTTCGAAAAGACCGTGTCCAACATGCATGAGGTGATGGCACGGGGCGGCAAGGTGATCCTGATCTCCGACGCGGCCGGTGTGGCCGCTGCCGGGGATGGCTGCCTCGCCACGCTGGAACTGCCCGTGGTGCATCCGCTGATTGCGCCGCTGGTCTATGCCATTCCGATCCAGCTGCTCGCCTATCATGTGGCAGTGCTGAAAGGCACGGATGTGGATCAACCCCGCAACCTCGCGAAGTCGGTCACGGTCGAATAACTCTTTCAGTGTGAGCAATTCCGCTTGTTGGCGCTGGCCTGGCAACGCGCCTATGGGGGCGGCATGAGCTTCGACTATGATTATTTCGTGATCGGCGCCGGCTCGGGCGGCGTCAGATCTTCCCGCATCGCGGCCGGCCATGGCGCGAAGGTGGCCGTTGCCGAGGAATATCGCGTGGGCGGCACCTGCGTGATCCGCGGCTGCGTGCCCAAGAAGCTGCTGGTGATCGGCGCCCATTTCGCCGAGGATCTGGAAGACGCCCGCCGCTATGGCTGGGAAATCGAGGGCAAGCGCTTCGACTGGCCGACACTGCGCGACAATGTGCTGGCCGATGTGGACCGGCTGAACGGCGCCTATCAGTCCACGCTGAACAGCCACAAGGTCGAGACCTTCCTGAACCGCGCCACGCTCATCGGTCCGAACCGGGTGGCAGTGGGCGACCGTGAAGTGACGGCGAAGCATGTGCTGGTCGCGACCGGCGCGCGGCCACTCGTGCCAGCCATTCCCGGCGCGAAACTGGGTATCACCTCCAACGAAGTGTTCCATCTGGAAAGCCTGCCGAAGCGCGCGGTGATCGTGGGCGGCGGCTACATCGCCAATGAGTTCGCCGGAATCCTGCACGAGCTGGGCGTGGATGTAACCCTGGTCGTCCGCTCGGGTCAGTTGCTGCGCGGCTGGGACAATAGCCTGTCGGACCGGCTGCTCACCATTTCCACCGAAAAGGGCATCCAGTTCCGTTTCAACACCGTGCCCGCGAAAGTGGAGAGGCTGGAGAGTGGCGCGCTGGCGATCTCGTGCGAGAATGGCCGGATACTGGAAACCGACCTGCTGATCTGGGCCATCGGACGGGAACCCAACAGCGAGGGGCTGGGGCTGGAGCAGCTGGGCATCGAATTGAAGCCGAACGGCGCGATTCCGGTGGATGCCAACAGCCACACCAGCCTGCCCTGGCTGCACGCCGTGGGCGACGTGACGGACCGGCTGCAGCTGACGCCGATTGCCATCCGCGAGGGCCATGCATTGGCGGACGGCCTGTTCGGCGGCAAGGAATGGACGGTCGACCATGATTGCGTGCCGTCGGCGGTGTTCAGCCACCCGCCTCTGGCGAGCGTGGGGCTGACCGAGGGACAGGCACGAAACCAGCTGGGGGCCGTGAAAATCTTCACGAGTGATTTCAGGCCGATGAAGAATGTTCTTGCCGGCCGAAATGAACGTTGCCTGTACAAGCTGGTGGTAGATGCCACCACGGACAAGCTGGTCGGGGCGCATATGATCGGCCCCGATTCTCCGGAGATTTTGCAGGCGCTGGCCATTGCGGTAAAGGCGGGGCTCACGAAGGCCCAGCTCGACCAGACTGTCGCGCTGCATCCTTCCATGGCTGAAGAACTGGTGTTGATGCGATGAAGAAGGCGAAATGGACCCCCGAAAGCTGGCGGCAGGCCGAAGGCCGGCAGATGCCGCTGTGGCCGGATGCCGCCAAGGCGGACGCCGTCGAAGCGGAAATGCGGAGCTATCCGCCGCTGGTCTTTGCCGGTGAAACACGCCTGCTGAAGGACCGCCTCGCCGACGTGGTGGCCGGCCGTGCTTTCCTGCTGCAGGGTGGGGATTGCGCCGAGAGCTTTGCCGAATTCCATCCCAACAACATCCGCGACACCTTCCGGGTGCTGCTGCAAATGGCCGTCACGCTCACCTTCGCCAGCCATATGCCAGTGGTGAAGGTCGGCCGCATGGCAGGCCAGTTCGCGAAGCCGCGCTCGTCTGACGTGGAAGAGATCGGCGGCGTCGCCCTCCCCTCCTACCGGGGCGATATCGTGAACGACATCGCGTTCGAGGAAACCTCGCGCGTTCCGGACCCGGAACGGCAGAAGCGCGCCTATATGCAGGCGGCCTCCACGCTGAACCTGCTGCGGGCCTTCGCGACCGGCGGTTATGCCAACATGCATCAGGTGCACAAATGGAACCTGGATTTCGTCTCGCGCTCGCCCTGGGCGGAGCGTTATTCCGAAGTCGCAAGCCGGATCGGCGAGGCACTGGCCTTCATGGAGGCCTGCGGCATCTCGCCTGACACCGTGCCGCAGCTGAAGGGCACCGAATTCTACACGAGCCATGAAGCGCTGCTGCTGGGCTATGAGGAAGCCATGACCCGGCAGGACAGCCTGACCGGCAACTGGGTCGATACCTCCGCCCATATGCTGTGGATCGGGGACCGCACCCGCTTCGAGGGCTCGGCGCATATCGAGTTCCTGCGCGGCGTGATCAATCCGCTGGGCCTGAAGGTGGGCCCGTCGATGAAGCCGGACGAGCTGATCCGCGTGATCGACACGCTGAACCCCGCGAACGAGCCGGGGCGGCTGACGCTGATCTCGCGCTTCGGGGCAGACAAGGCCGAAGCGCATCTGCCCGCGCTGATCCGCGCGGTGAAGCGCGAAGGCCGGCATGTGATCTGGAGCTGCGACCCGATGCACGGCAACACCGTGAAGGCGGCATCCGGCTACAAGACGCGGCCGTTCGATCGCATCCTGGCCGAAGTGCGGCAGGTGTTCGGCGTGCACCGCGCCGAGGGCAGCTATATGGGCGGCATCCATATCGAGATGACGGGCCAGAACGTCACCGAATGCACCGGCGGTGCCATTGCGGTGACGGACGAGGGGCTGGCGGATCGCTATCACACCCATTGCGACCCGCGCCTGAACGCCGGGCAGTCGCTGGAACTGGCCTTCCTGCTGGCGGAGGAACTGGCCGCCAACCGCAAGGGACTGCCGAAAGCCGCCTGATTGAAACGGGCGCGTTATGCGTATAGTCTCTCCGCAAAATTTGGGGAGAGACTATGAACGCGCCCGTCAATCCGAAGGATCTGTACCCGGCTGACCTGAAGGTTCGCGACTTTCAGGAACTGTCCCATGTGCCTGGCCCGCCGCCTGCGCGGTTCCGCACATGGAAGACCATCAAGTTCCTGGCTGACCCGCGCGGCACCATCGAAGGGCTGGCCAACGATTACGGCCATATCTTCCGCCGACAGGATTACATGGGCTGGGGTGTCACCCTGCTCGGTCCGGAGGCCAATGAGCTGGTCCTGTTCAACCGCGACAAGATCTTTTCCAACAAGCTGGGTTGGGACCCTGTTCTGGAGCTGCTGTTCCCGAACGGCCTGATGCTGATGGATTTCGAACCGCACCGGCAGGACCGCAAGACCCTGTCGGTCGCGTTCAAGCCTGCCCCGATGAAGGCCTATCTGAACGGGCTGAACGAGGGAATCGAGCGCCGGATCGGGCAATGGAGCACGGCCGACAGCTTCAAATTCTATCCGGCGATCAAGGACCTGACGCTGGACCTTGCCGCCGGCTCCTTCCTGGGCCTGCCCTGGGGGCCGGAGGCGGAGAAGATCAACCAGGCCTTCACCGATATGGTGCGCGCCTCCGTCGCCATCGTGCGACGCCCCCTGCCCTTCACCCAGATGCGGCGCGGCGTGCAGGGCCGGGCCTATATGTGCGACTTCTTCGCGAAGGAGATCCCGGGGCGGCGGGGCAAGGAAGGCGACGATTTCTTCACCCAGTTCTGCAACGCCCGCAACGAGGCAGGCGAACTGCTGGGCGATCAGGACATCATCGACCATATGAACTTCCTGATGATGGCAGCGCACGACACGCTCACCTCCTCCATCACCTCGCTGGTCTATTATCTTGGCATCAACCCGGATTGGCAGGAGAAGCTGCGCGAGGAAGTGGACGGCGTGCGTGCCCGCCATGGCGACACGCTGCCCTATGAGGCGCTCGGCGAGCTGGAGCTGGTGGAAATGGCGTTCAAGGAAGCGCTGCGCCTGATCCCGCCCGTGCCCATGATCCCGCGCCGGGCGGTCAAGGATTTCGAATTCGCCGGCTATCAGATTCCGGCCGGATCGGGTGTGGGGATCAATCCGCTCTACACCCACCATATGGAAGAGCATTGGCCGGAGCCGGAGCGTTTCGATCCGCTGCGCTTCACCACCCAGATGTCGGCGAACCGGCACAAATATGCCTGGGTGCCGTTCGGCGGCGGCGCGCACATGTGCCTGGGGCTGCACTTCGCCTATATGCAGGCGAAGGCCTTTTTCTTCCGGCTGCTGTCGGACCGGCGGATCGTCCTGCCGGAAGGCTATCACAGCGAATTCTGGATGGTGCCGATCCCGCGCCCTAAGGATGGCCTGCCCGTCAGGATGCTGCCGCGCTGAGCCGGTCCAGCCGCGCTTTCGCAAAGGCCTGAACCCGGCCTTCGGCAATCGCGTCGCGCAGGCCCTGCATCAGCTGCTGGTAATGCCAGATATTGTGCTGGGTCAGCAGCATGGGCGCCAGCATCTCCTCCGCCTTGAACAGATGGTGGAGATAGGCCCGACTGTAATACGCGCAGGTAGGGCATGGGCATTCGGGGTCCAGCGGGCCCGCATCCTCGGCATGGCGAGCATTGCGCAGGTTCAGCGTGCCGTCCATCACGAAGGCCTGCGCGGTTCGCCCGGACCGAGTGGGCATCACGCAATCGAACATGTCCACCCCGCGCAGCACCGCGCCGATGATGTCAGAGGGCTTGCCCACGCCCATCAGATAACGCGGCTTTTCGTTTGGTAGCAGCTCGGGCGCATAATCCAGCGCTTCGAACATGGCCTGCTGGCCTTCGCCCACGGCCAGGCCGCCGATGGCATAGCCTTCGAACCCGATCTCGATTAGCTTTTCGGCCGATTCCCGGCGTAGATCCGGATAAAGGCTGCCCTGCTGGATCCCGAACAGGGCCGGAGCCGGATTCTGCTCGAACGCCTCGCGGGAGCGTTTCGCCCACCGCATCGACAGCCGCATGGAGCTCGCGGCCTGTTCATGGGTGGCCGGATGCTTCGTGCATTCATCGAACGCCATCACGATATCCGAGCCAAGCAGGCGCTGAATCTCGATGGAACGTTCCGGCGAGACGAAGTGTTTCGATCCATCGACGTGGGACTGGAAGGAAACCCCCTCCTCCGTGATCTTCACCAGCGCGCCGAGGCTCATCACCTGGAATCCGCCGCTGTCGGTGAGAATGGGCTTTTCCCAGTTCATGAATCTGTGCAGCCCGCCCAGCCGCGCCATGCGTTCGGCCCCGGGGCGCAGCATCAGATGATAGGTGTTGCCCAGGATGATGTCGGCACCGGCCGCCTTCACCTGTTCGGGGTGCATGCCTTTCACAGTAGCGGCTGTGCCCACTGGCATGAACGCGGGCGTGCGGATCGTTCCACGATCCGTCTCGATCAGACCCGTCCGGGCGCGGCCATCGGTGGAATGGATATTGAAATTGAACATCGCGCGCTGCCCTAGGGCAGCAGCAGCGAGGAGTCACCATAGCTGTAGAAGCGATAGTCATGATCGATGGCATGGGCATAGGCGGCCTGCATCCGCTCCAACCCCATCAACGCGCTCACCAGCATGAACAGAGTGCTCTTCGGCAGGTGGAAATTCGTCATCAGCCCGTCGATGGCGCGGAAGCGATAGCCTGGGGTGATGAAGATGTCCGTCGTGCCGGTGAAAGGCTCCAGCCCTGAGGATTCGAGTAACCGCAAGGACGTCGTGCCGACGGGAATGATGCGCCGTCCCGCCGCCTTTGCCGCCTTCAGACGGGCCGATACATCCGCGGGTACATGGCCCCATTCGCTGTGCATGCGATGGTCCTGAGTTTCGTCCACCTTCACCGGCAGGAAAGTGCCTGCACCGACGTGGAGGGTGACGGCTTCGTGGCTCACACCCCGCGCATCCAGCGCTGCCAGCAGGTCCGGTGTGAAATGGAGGGCGGCCGTAGGGGCCGCCACCGCGCCATCGTGGCGGGCGAAGATCGTCTGGTAATCCCGCCTGTCGGCCTCGTCGATGCCGCGCTTGCGCGCGATGTAGGGCGGCAGCGGCATCTGCCCTGCCCGCTCCAGCGCTACTTCCAGCGGATCGTCGCTCTCGAAGCGCCAGTGCACCTCACCGCCCTCGCCTTTCGCCACCACCACGCCGTCGAGGCCCTCGCCGAAAACCACGCGGTCGGCGGGCTTCAGTCGGCGGGAATTGCGTACGAACGAAAGCCATTCATACGGCCCCAGCCGCATGTGCAGCGTCACGTCGATGGCGGCATCCCCCTTGCGACCCGCCAGCTGGGCCGGAATGACGCGGGTGTCGTTGGTCACGAGCACATCGCCCGGCATCAACAGGGCTGGCAGGTCGCGCACCACATGATCGTCCAGCGCGGCGGGCGTGACCTTCAGCAGTCGCGCGGAATCCCGCGGGCTCGCCGGCCGCAACGCGATCCGGTCTTCCGGCAGCTCGAAACCGAAATCGGAAACGCGCACAGCCGGCGCGCCCTACTTCTTGGGCTGCGGGGCCTGTTGCAGCAGCTTCGCTGCTTCCTCGGCAACCGGATCGGCCGTGGACTTGGGCGCAGGGAATGCCGGCGGCGGCTTGTTGTCGGCCCCGATGGAGGCCTGCAGGATCTTCGTCGGGTTGGCAGGCGGCTCACCGCGCTCGATCGCGTCCACCCATTGCATGCCCGAGAAGACACGGCCGAACACCGTGTAGGTGCGGTCCAGCCTGAGCAGCGGCTGGAACATGATGAAGAACTGGCTGTTGGCGCTGTTCGGATCCTGCGTGCGCGCCATGGAGACGGCGCCACGCACATGGGGCAGTTCGTTGAACTCGGCCTTCAGGTCGGGAAGGTCCGAACCCCCTTCGCCGGTGCCCTTCGGGTCGCCCGTCTGCGCCATGAAGCCATCGATCACGCGGTGAAAGACGAGGCCGTCATAGAAACCGCGCCGAACCAGCGTCTTGATCCGCTCGACATGGTTGGGGGCCGCCTGCGGACGCAGCAGGATGCCCACCCGGCCGCCCGTGGAGAGATCCAGATACAGGATATTCTCCGGATCGATCTGCGGCAGCTGCGACGTAGCGACGATGGTGGGCGGCGTTTTGCCCGCATCAGCCTTGGGGGCGGATTCCTGCGGCAGCTGGCCGGCAAGCGCAGGGGCTGAGAACGCCAGCGCAGCGGCGGCAAGGAACAGACGGATCATGGACGGGGCTTCTCGCGGGCGAAGGATTTCGGCAGGCTGAACGACAAGAGTCAGCCCCGCCCTTTATTTGCGGCAATACGCGCCTGGACCTCGGCGGCGATGGCCGGCGACACGAACTTGTCGATGGCACCGCCATAGCTGGCGATCTCTTTCACCAGCCGGGACGCGATGGGCTGCAACGCCACATCCGCCATCAGGAACACCGTCTCGATCTCGGCATTCAGTTGCTGGTTCATGCCCGCCATCTGGAATTCATATTCGAAATCCGCGACGGCCCTTAAACCGCGCACGATCATGGAAGCGCCCTGCGCTTCCGCAAAGTGCATCAGCAACGCATCGAACGACACCACTTCCACATTTCCGATGGAGGCGGTTTCGCGGCGCACATGGCCCACCCGCTCGTCCAGCGTGAACAGCGGCGATTTGGAAGGATTGGTGGCCACGCCGATGATCAGCCTGTCCACCAGCTTCGCGCCCCGCGCGATGATGTCCATATGCCCCAGCGTGATGGGATCGAAGGTTCCGGGATAGACACCGATCCGCATCAGCGGTCCCTTTCAATGGCGAAGCGGGCGATGGCACGCAGCAGGTCCGCTTCCGGCCCGAAGCCCTGAAGATGGTCGATGGACTGGTCGATCAGCATCGCGGCCTGGTTGCGCGCGCGCTCCACGCCCAACAGCGAAACGAATGTGGACTTGCCCCGGCCCTCGTCCTTGCGGAGCGCCTTGCCGGCGGCCTCGGCATCGCCCTCCACGTCCAGCAGGTCGTCCGCGATCTGGAACGCCAGCCCTAGGTCACGGGCATAGCCCTTCAGCTTCAACCGGGTCTGCGGGCCCACCTTGCCCATTATGGCGCCGGATTCGACGGCGAAACCGATCAGCGCACCGGTCTTCAGCTGCTGGAGCCTCGTGGTGGTCGGCAGGTCGAAGGTCGCTTCCTCCGCCTCCAGATCCATCATCTGCCCGCCCGCCATGCCGGCCGGGCCGGACGCGCGCGCCAGTTCCCGCACCAGTTCGGATCGCACAAACGGGTCTTCGTGCGTCGCCTCGTCGGCCAGCACCTCGAACGCCACCGCGAACAGGCTGTCGCCTGTCAGCACGGCAATGGCTTCGTCCCATACCTTGTGCACAGTGGGCTTGCCCCGGCGCAGGTCGTCATCGTCCATGCAGGGCAGATCGTCGTGGACGAGGCTGTAGACATGGACCAGTTCGATGGCGAGCGCCACGCGCAGCGCGCGCTCCCGATCCACGTTGAACAGTTCGCAGGCGGCCACCACCAGCAGCGGCCGCATCCGCTTGCCGCCCCCGATCACCGCATAGCGCATTGCCTCGTACAGTCGGCGGCGGGGATCCTCGGGCAAGGGAAAAAGGCGCTCGAAGCGCGCGTCGATCGCTTCGCTGATCGCCTCCAATGCGGGCTTCAGTTGCTGGCTGGCTTGCATGCTGCTGCTCACCCTAGCCGGCAAAGGGCGCTTCGCCCATAGGGCGGCCTTCTGCATCCAGCTGGAGCTGGGCGATGCGGGCTTCAGCAGCGGACAGCTTCGCCTCGCAATGGCTCTTCAGCGCCTGCGCTTCCTCATAAAGGCCGATGGCTGCCTCCAGCGGAGCGTCGCCGGATTCCAGCTGGCGCACGATCGCCTCCAGGCGCTGCAGCGCCGCTTCGAAACTCAATGAGGAAATGTCGTCTGCGGCTGCCATGATCTCTCCGGTCAAGGCCTTTGGACGGCAGCGGTTGGGCGGTCAAGCCGATTGACGCCAGCACGATGCCAGCCCTAGCCTTTGACGCCGGTACGGCGTCAGCCCTAACCTGACACCTCCCATCGAAAGGAGCCCCGATTGCGCCATCTACCCCTTGCAGCTTTTCTTCTGGCGACACCCGCAGCAGCGGCCGTGCCATTGTCCGCCGTCCAGGCGGAGGCGGATGCCGTGGAAGCCAAGGTGATCAACTGGCGCCGCGACATCCACCAGCATCCGGAACTGGGCAACCGCGAGGTCCGCACGGCAGCTCTGGTGGCGAAACAGCTGCGCGCGCTGGGCTATGAGGTCCGGGAGAAGGTGGGCGTGACCGGCGTGGTAGGCATCCTAAAGGGCGGCCAGCCCGGCGGCGTGGTGGCGCTCAGGGCCGACATGGACGCGCTGCCCGTGAAGGAAGCAACCGGCCTACCCTTCGCCAGCCAGGCGACCGGCAGCTACAATGGCGCGACCGTGCCGGTGGCGCATGCCTGCGGGCATGATTCCCATGTGGCGATGCTGCTGGGCGCGGCGGAGGTTCTTGCGAAGCTGAAGGCCGGAATTCCGGGCACCGTGATGCTGATCTTCCAGCCCGCCGAAGAGGGGCCGCCCCCGGGCGAAGAGGGCGGCGCTTCGCTGATGTTGAAGGAAGGCGTGTTCAACGCGCCGAAGCCGGATGCGGTGTTCGGCCTGCATGTGTGGCCCGGCGTGGCTGGAAATCTTTACTGGCGGCCGGGCGCGATGATGGCGGAAGCCGACACCGTCCGCATCAACCTGACCGGCGTGCAGACCCATGGGGCCGTGCCGTGGCGCGGGACTGACCTGATCGGGCAGGCGGCCACCACCGTGCATGAAGTGAACCGCCTGGTCACCCGCACCGTCGATCCGACACAGACGCCCACCATCCTCACCATCTCCACCATCAATGCGGGGCTGAGGCACAATATCATCCCTGACAAGGCCGAACTCACGGGCACCATGCGCAGCTTCGATCTCGCCCGGCGCGACCAGCTGAAAGAGCAGTTGGAAAAGACGGTGAAGGGAATCGCCGCAGTCTATGGCACCGAAGCGACCGTCAGTGTCACCAGCGCGGGGGCGCTGACCTACAATGAGCCTTCGCTTGCGAACTGGATCGCCGGTCCACTGGCCGAAGCGACCGGATCTGCCGAAACGGTGCATCCGGATTCGCCGCCGGTGACGGTATCGGAGGATGTCAGCCTGTTCATGAACAAGGTGGGCGGGGTCTATTATTTCCTGGGTATCAGCCCGGACGACGTTGCCGCGAAAGACACTCCGCCCAACCACAGCCCCTATTTCACCGTGAATGAAAAGGCCCTGAAGACCGGGGTGAAGGCCCATGTGCTGAGCGCGATCCGTTTTCTGGAACAGCAGCCGAAGCGGGATGCCCCGGTAGCTGGCGGGCGCTGAGGCCAATATGAGGGCCGCTGGGCAAAGCCGACGCCTCCTGTTGGCCGGGATCGGCGCTACCGGTGTCACCGCCTGTGCGCCCAGGCTGGTGGCGACACCGGCGACCGTCCCGCCCCCGCGCTTTGCGTCTCCGTCCTTGCGCCCCATCGCGATGCAGGCGGAGCGCATTACGCGAATCACCGTTTGCCTGCGCCCGTTTCGCGCAGCGGGGCCGCGGATGGATGTGGAGACGGTGGGCGACAAGCGCGTGGTGCACAACTATGGGCATGGCGGCAGCGGCTGGTCGTTGTCCTGGGGGGCAGCGCAGATCGCGGCTGCCAGTGCGCTTGAGGGCGGCATCCGCGATGTGGCAGTCATCGGCTGCGGCGCGATAGGCCTGACGTCGGCGGTCCTGCTGCAGCGCGCCGGTGCCCGCGTCACCATCTACGCGAAGGACCGGCCTTCCGAGACCCGCTCGGCCCGGGCAACGGGCACATGGTCGCCGGATTCCCGGCTGGCAGACGCAGCGGCGGTGTCTGCGGATTTTCCCGATCTCTGGGAGCGGATGGCGCGGGCCTCATTTGCGAAGCACCAGACATTTGTCGGCACCGCCGGAGACCCGGTGTTCTGGACCGACTCCTATTTTCTGCGTGATGCGGATCGCGCGCCCGGCGCGCCGCCGCCGAACGCAGTTCATTTCGCCCATTACAGTTCGAGGCTGCGGGATATCATGCCGCGCTCGCGTGCTCTCACGGCCGAAGAACACCCCTTCCCCGTGGCCGAGGTGCGGATGGCGCCTTCCCTCACCTTCAACATCGCGGAATTGTCCCGCCGGCTGCTGAGCGACTTCTTGATGGAAGGCGGACGCATCGAGCCGATGGTCTTCAGCACCCCGGCCGATCTGGCGCGGCTGAAGCAACCGGTGGTGGTGAACTGCACCGGCTATGGTGCGCGCAGCCTGTGGAACGACGAAAGCATCGTGCCGGTGCGCGGCCAGATCGCCTGGCTACCGCCAGAGCCCGACATCCGATACTCGCTGTTCTACCGCAATGTCAGCATCCTGCCCCGGCCGGACGGCACCGTGGTGCAGCGGGTGGGTGAGAGCGAGATGTTCGGTTACGGCATCAGCGACGAAACCCCTGACCGCACGGAGGCCGAAACCGCGATCGCAACGATCGCGCCGCTGTTCAGCCGCTGAACTTAGCGCGCTCTTCCGCTTCCAGTTCCTTGCGGCTCAGCTTTCCGATCATCGTCTTGGGCAGGCTTTCGCGGACTTCCACGGCGACAACTCGTTCATGCTTGCCCAGATGGCCGTTCAGCCATTTCAGCAGTTCATCGCCCGTCGTCTCGGCACCCTCGTTCAGGGTGACGAACGCCTTGGGGCGCTCGCCCAGATAACTGTCGGGCACGCCCAGCACGATGGCCTCGCGGACGGCCTCGTTGGTGTAGAGGATATCCTCCACCTGGCTGGGGAAGACCTTGAAGCCGCCGACGATGATCATGTCCTTCAACCGGTCGACGATGCGGTAATAGCCGTCCTCATCCACCTCCGCGACATCGCCTGTGCGCAGATACCCATCCTGGAACACGCCGACATTGTCGCGCTTCCAATAGCCCTTCATCATCTGCGGGCCGTGGAAAGCCAGCTCGCCATTGGCACCCGGGGGCGCCAGCTTCGTCGGGTCATCCTTGTCCAGCAGGCGGATCAGCGTTCCCGCCATCGGCTGGCCGATGGTGCCCGGCTTGCCGCCTGAATAGGGGTTGGCGCATACCACGCCGGAGCTTTCGGTGAGGCCGTAACCCTCGATCAGCTTGGCGCCGGTCGCCGCCTCGAACGCGGCCTGCAGGGGTTCGGGGCATGGCGCCCCACCAGAAATGCAGATGCGCACCGAACTGAGATCATATTTCGCCAGATCGGGGTGATCCAGCAGCGCGCGGTACATGGTCGGCACACCCGGAAGCGCGGTGACCTTTGCCCGTTGTATGGTTTCCAGCGCGGCCTTCACTTCGAACTTCGGCATCAGCACCATCTGCGCGCCCTTCAGGATGGTGCGGTTCATGATGCAGGTGTGCGCGAAGATATGGAACAGCGGCAGCGCGGCCAGGATGCGATCCGGCGCGGACGGATCATCATCGATGCCGTTCACCTGCTGCGCGTTGATCGACAGATTGGCATGGGTCAGCATGGCGCCCTTGGGCGTGCCCGTGGTGCCGCCGGTATATTGCAGCAGCGCCACCTCGTCCGGCGTGACGGGCTGGCCCTGCGGATGATATTCCGCATGGCCAAGCAGCTTTGCGAAGGGGATATGGCTGTCGTCCGCCTGGAAGGCCGTGCGTTCCTTGCCCTTCAGCAGCCGGTAGGCCCAGGATTTCGGCACCGGCAGCGCTTCGGCCACATTGCCGATCACAAGGCCCTTCAACCGGCTGGTCTGCAGCACGGTTTCAATGGTGGGCAACAGCGCCTTCACGTCCAGCGTTACCATCAGGTCCGCCTCGCTGTCCTCCACCTGCGTGCGCAGTTCGTCAGCCGTGTAGAGCGGCGAGAAATTCGCGAGCCGGGCGCCTGCCGCCCACACCGCATAGGCTGCGATCACATAGTGCGGGCAGTTGGGCAGGAACAGGCCCACGGTTGAACCCGGCCCGATGCCAAGCGCCCGGAAACCGGCCGCCGCGCGGCGCACCTGCGTAGCAAGTTCGCCATAGCTGGTGACGCGCCCCATGAAATCGATCGCCGGCGCCTGCGGAACGCGCGCGGCGGTGCGGAACAGGAGCTCGGGCATCCAACTTGGCTCGAACACCGTGTCGAACGGCGTCGGATGGTCATATCTGGGCATCTGGCGTCAGGGCTTTCGGGTTGCTGTGATCCGCACCTTGATAGGCACCGGAAACGCGACCCAGTCCCCGCCGGCATCGCTCTCCATCCCGATCTTGAACGACCGGCGATCGACTGTGGTCTGCCCCGCCATCACGGCACTGTTGCCCTTGATAGCGAGCGTGAAAGGCAAGGAAACCGGCGCCGCCATGCCCTTCAGGCTCAAGGTGCCCTTGGCGACATACTGTCCGGGCTTCACCTGCGTCACGCTGGTGGAGGTGAAACGCGCCGTGGGATATTTCTTCACATCGAACCAGTCCGGCCCCGGCAAGCTGGAGTTCACCGTCTTGTCCGTGGTGGTTGCCGCCGTCATGTCGATGACGACATCGATGCGGGCCTCCGCCAGCTTCGCGGGATCGAAGCGGATCGTGGCGGCGAATTTCGGGAACTTCCCCTCGACTGCCTGCCCGTTCCAGGTGGCGCCGAAGCCCAGGCTGGATTGCGCGGGCACCACGGCCCAGTCATTCGCGGCAACCGGCGCCGCAGCCAGCAAGGCGATGGAAACAAGCGCGGCGCGCATCAGGCCACCGGCCGCCGCAGGAAGGGCAGCATCCGCGCCAACACGTCGTCCCGGTCCAGGAAATGATGCTTCAACGCGCCACCGACATGCAGGAAGAACAGCAGCACCCCGAACCAGGCGAGCAGTTCATGCGCTTCGGAGGCACTGCCGCTGATCTCCCGGCTAGTGCCGACCGGCAGGTGCGGCCATTCGAACAGGCCGAACCAGATGGTGGGAATGCCGATGGGGCTTGCCGACACCATCACCCAGCCGGACAGCGGCAGCAGGATCATCACGGCATAGAAACCCACATGGGTGATCCGCGCCAACAGCCGCTCCACCGACGTCATGTGCGACGGCAACGGCGGGGCACCCACCGACAGCCGCAGCGCAAGCCGAAGAAGGCTCAGCACAAGCACGGTTAGGCCAAAGCTCTTGTGCAGCTGCACGATAGTGAAACCGAGCTGCTTCTGCTCCGGCGAGGAGCCGGGGCCGAGCAGATCCTCCATCAGGAGGCCGCCCGCGAAATTGCCGATGATTATCAGCGCAATCAGCCAGTGCAGCGTGATCGCCGCTGCACTGTAGCTGCTGCGCGTGGCGGTCATTTCTTCAGGAACTCGACTTCGATCAGAACGGTGATCTCGTCACCGATCGGGCCTTGCAGGAACGTCGAGCCAAAGTCGGAGCGCTTGAAGCTGCCGGTCGCACTGAAGCCCAGCGCCGGAACCTTGCGCATCGGGTGGTCCTTGGCGCCGTTCAGCGTGACATCCAGCGTAACGGGCTTCGTAACGCCCAGCAGCGTGAGGTTGCCGGTCAGCTTGCCGGTGGTGGCGCCGGTGGCTTTCAGGCTGGTCGACTGGAAGGTGATGGTCGGGAATTGCCCGGCCTGAAGCACCTTCTCAGCGATCACCTTGTCGAAATCCTCCTTCTCGGGGAAGGGGAAGTCCGTCTTCACCGAGCGCGGATCGATGGTGACGGAGACCGTGGAGTTAGTCGGCGTCTTCGGATCAAGGTTGATCGACGTATCGAAGCTGGTGAAGCGGGCTGTGTAGTAGGACAGCCCCATGTGGTTGATTTTCCACGTGAGACTGGCGTGTGTCTTTTCCAGCTCATATTCACCGGCCGGCACATTGAGCGGAGCAGCCTGCGCCATCAGCGGCATCGCTGGCGTCATCGCCGCCAAAGTTGCAACTGCCAACGTGGAATGGATCAACTTCATGTATCGGCTCCCGGACTGCCTCGATGTTGCACGATGGTAAACGCCGGAACCCCGACCGGCAAGAGCGGTCGGGGACCATGGCGCCATGTTCGGATCAGGCCGCAGCCATGCCCGGGTTGGCGATGGCAAACAGGTTGCGCATCTGCGACAGCGAGAAGAGATGGGCGTAGACGAGGCCCAGCATGCCGTTCTGGACCATCTTGCGGGCCTGATCGCCGCGCAGGTTCTGCAGCTTCTGCTCGTCGACCATCTTGAAGCCGGCGAAGGTCGCGGGCTGCTCCATCCCCGGATTCTGGATCTGGGCCTGGCCGTCCATCAGCAGGCCCAGCTTGTTCAGCTCGTCCATGAAGCTCTTGGTGCGGGCGATGGCCTGTTCGAACTGCTCACAGAACTGCAGGATGTTCTTCGTCGCTTCGGTCGGCTGCTTGTCCGCATCGAACAGCTTGCTCTCCAGATCCGGGCCGACGAGACCAGTGGTGTCATCGAACACCAGGCTCAGCACATTGGCATCCGGCGTCAGGCGAGCCAGCATGAAGGGGTGGCGGCGAATATAGGCCGGAATATAGGCATCGCGAGTCCAGTTGCCGTCGGCGTCGACGAACAGATTCTCGCCTTCCCGCAGGCCGACCAGCGCCAGCGGCACGCCTTCCGCACCTTCGGAAAAGACGATCGGATAATTGCGCTGGCACATCACGAACTCGTCCACCGTAATCGGCACGGCATGGGTGCCGCGCGCGAACGACATTTCCGTGCGGGACCCGATGCCCCAGTCCGCGTGCAGGTCAGACGTCAGCGGAATCAGGTTGTTGTAGAAGAGCGGAAGCTGGGCGGGTTGGCTGGCCATCTGGAGTTCCTGCTTGTTTGATCGTGAAATCGGTTGGTGATGGAAAGCGCCCGGCCGCCGGCATTGCGGGGGCGCTGCTGATGGCCGGGGCTCTAGCGCGGGGCGCCGGAGCACGCAAGCAAGGGCGTCAGGCGAACAGCTTGGCCGGGTTCATGATGCCCTGCGGATCCAACGCGGACTTGATCGCGCGCATGGCCGCCAGCTTGGCCGGATTGCCCAGCCGCCTCAGCTCCGCCGCTTTCAGCGTCCCGATGCCATGTTCTGCAGAAATGGAACCATGGTGCTGCGCGATCAGATCGTGCAGCAGACGCCGTGCCTGCTCCCCTTCCTGCTTCAGCCATGTGGGCGCGGCACCCGGCGGCGGCAGGATATTCCAGTGCAGGTTGCCGTCGCCCAGATGGCCGAACACGAAAGGACGCGTGCCCGGATAGGCAGACTGCAGCTTCTGCACTGCTTCCGCATGGAATGCGGGCACATCTGCCACGGCGACGGAGATGTCGTTCTTGATCGAGCCGCCATCGCGCTTCTCGGCCTCAGGAATGGTTTCCCGGATGTTCCACATGGAATCTGCCTGTGCGTCAGATGAGGCAATGGCGGCGTCCTCGACCTCCCCGGCTTCGATCCCCGCCATTAGCACGGATTCCAGAATGGAAACCGGCGCGCCAAGTTCAATCAGCACATGATAGCGGTGCGCACCTTCCAGCGGCGACTTCAGCGCCGGCATATGATGCAGCGTCAGGTCCAGCGCATCCGAGGCGATCAGCTCGAAGCTCTCCACCGTTTCCCCGGCCTCCGCGCGAAGCCGTTGCAGCAGGGCGAGCGCCTGCCCCGGATTGTCCAGCCCGGCCCAGCCCGTGCAGCGTGTGGTCAACGCCGGGGCCAGCCGAAGCGCGACGCGCGTCACGATGCCAAGAGTGCCTTCCGCGCCGATCAGCAGCTGCTTCAGATCATAGCCGCTGTTGTCCTTCCGCAGCGCCGACAGCTGATCCAGCACCGAGCCATCGGGCAGCACCGCTTCCAGCCCCAGCACCAGCGCGCGCATCGTGCCGTGCCGCAGCACCTGCACCCCGCCTGCGTTCGTAGAAACGAGGCCCCCAATCGTTGCACTGCCCTTGGCGCCCAGCGACAGCGGGAAGCGGCAGCCGGCTTCCTCGGCAGCGGAATGGACATTAGCCAGAATGGCGCCTGCCCCAGCCACCAGCACCAGCCCGGCAGGGTCAATCGATTCGATGGCATTCATGCGCCTGAGCGACAGGATCGCGACGGGTCCGTGCGGCGCTGGTTCCGGCACCCCGCCGCCCACCAGCCCCGTATTACCACCCTGCGGCACCAGCCCGACGCCGTGCCGTCCCGCCCATTTCACGATCTCCACCACATCCTGTGTGCTGCGCGGCAGCAGCAGGACGTCGGCCGAGCCTGTCTTCTGGCCGCGCCAATCGGTCAAGTGCGGGGCGAGATCGTCGGCATCCGTGCGGACGATTTCGGGTGGAAGCTCGGCAAGCACCTCCGCCGACAGCTTGGCCGGCGCCTCTGGCGACAAGGAGGCGGTGGAAAGGCTGCTCACGGTTTGGGCCTTTAGTCTTTCGCCAACTTTTCGATCTTGGCCTGCAGCGCCTTCAGCTCGGCCTTCAGGGCCTTCACATCCGCTTCGGATTCCGCAGGCTCTGCGGCGGCTGGTTCGCCATCCGGCTTGGGCGCTCCGGGGACGCCGGGCATGCCCCAGATGTCGGTCGCGGCCTTCATCATCGCCATATTCTGCCGCGCCAGCGCCTCGAACGGGTTGGAGCCGCCGGACATCATGCCCATCATCGTGCTGCGCACCTGCTCCTGGTTGCGGCGGAACGCCTCCATCGAAGCTTCCAGATAATGCGGCACCATCGCCTGCATCTGATCCCCGTACATGGCAATCAGCTGGCGCAGGAAGCTCACTGGCAGCAGCGTCGTGCCCCGATTCTCTTCCTCGACGATAATCTGGGTGAGCACATTATGCGTGATGTCATCACCCGACTTGGCATCCACCACCTTGAATTCGCGGCCCTGGCGCGTCATCGCAGAAAGATGTTCCAGCGTGATGTAGCTGGAGCTTTCAGTGTCATACAGCCGACGATTGGCGTACTTCTTGATAATGACGGGGGCGGACTCACCTTCGGGGGACTGGGGCATTTGATCCGATCCGGAACAGGGACTGATGAAGGGAGCGGGACTTAGCATGTGCAACATGGCGCCGCAAATACGGCTTTTGCGCTTTTCTGCTGCGCAGCATGGCTGAGCCCCGAAAAGGCCGCGGTCGCGGCCCACACCCCTTGCCGCTGTTCCTCTCGCTCGCCAGCCGAAAGCTGGCGGACGAACCGGAGCGGTTGAAGGCGGTGCTGGAAGGGCTGAACCGCTATCAGGGCGCACCGGTGCCGCAGCCGATGCCGGAGATGCCGGTTCTGATCCGCCGAGGCGGTGTGCGCATCCTGGAAGTGGGTGGACTTGCAGACGGAGCGCCGCTGCTGGTGATCCCATCCCTGATCAACGCGCCGGCCGTGCTGGATCTGGCGCCGGGCAAGTCGCTGGTGCGTTATCTGGCCGCGGAAGGCCATCGCGTGCTGCTAGTGGACTGGGGCGAGATGGGACGCAGCGAACGCAGGCTGGGGCTTGCGGGGCTGGTGTCGGCCCGGCTGATGCCACTGCTGGCGCAGCTGCCGGGGCCTGTGTCCCTGCTGGGTTATTGCCTGGGCGGCACATTGGCAGTCGCCGCCGCGCAACTGCTGGGGCCAAGGCTCAACCGATTGGCGCTGATCGCGGCGCCCTGGCACTTCAACGGCTTTTCGGCCGAAGCCCGGCGCGGGGCGCTGGAGACATGGAGCTCGATCCGCCAACTGTCGATGCAGCTCGGTGCGGTTCCGGTGACGATGTTGAACCCGCTGTTCTGGAGCCTAGACGACGAGGCCGTGCTGGCGAAATTCGAAGCGCTGTCGCGCAGGCCCACCGATGATCCGCAGGTAGGCTGGTTCGCTGCCGTGGAAGACTGGGCGAACAGCGGTGCCCCCCTGCCCATCCCCGCCGCCCGGGACCTGTTCCTGAAAGGGTTCGGCGCAGACCTGACGGGCGCCGGACGCTGGCGGGTGGGCGGACAGATCATCTTACCGGACCGGATCACCGCCCCCGTGCTGGACTTCGGTGCGACCAAGGACCGCATCGTGCCACCCGATGCCCGGATCCGCCGGCAGGGTGTGGACCGGCGCGATGTGCAATCCGGCCATGTCGGCATGGTGGTCGGCTCGGCCGCGCGCGAAACACTTTGGGTGCCGCTTTCAAACTGGCTCCACCATCGCTAGATCAGCGCCAAATCAACCGAGACGCGAGACAGGAGTACCGCCATGACCGAAGTCGTGATTGCAGCCGCCCGGCGCACCGCAGTGGGCAGCTTCCTGGGCAGCTTTGCGACCACGCCCGCGCATGTGCTGGGCAAGGCCGCCATCGAGGCCGCGCTGGCAGACGCAGGTGTTGGCGGTGCGGATGTCGGCGAAGTGATTCTGGGACAGGTGCTGACGGCGGCGCAGGGGCAGAACCCGGCGCGGCAGGCATCCATGGCGGCCGGTGTGCCGCAGGAAGTGCCGGCGTGGGGTGTGAACCAAGTGTGCGGCTCCGGCCTGCGCTCCGTGGTGCTGGCGGCCCAGGCGATTCGCAACGGCGACCACAAGGTGATGGTGGCCGGCGGTCAGGAATCCATGTCGCTCTCCAACCATGCGCAGGCGCTGCGCGCGGGCCAGAAGATGGGCGCGCTGGAGCTGGTGGATACGATGATCAAGGACGGGCTGTGGGATGCCTTCAACGGCTATCACATGGGCGTCACTGCAGAGAATATCGCCGAACGCTACCAGATCAGCCGCGTCGCGCAGGACGAGTTCGCTACCGGCAGCCAGAACAAGGCCGAGGCCGCGAAGAAGGCGGGCAAGTTCAAGGACGAGATCGTCCCCGTCACGCTGAAAGGCCGCAAAGGCGACGTGATCGTCGATACCGATGAATATATCCGCGACGGCGCGACGGTGGAGGCGATGGCCGCTCTGAAGCCCGCCTTCAAGAAGGATGGCAGCGTCACGGCCGCCAATGCGTCGGGCCTGAACGACGGCGCAGCTGCGCTGGTGCTGATGTCGGCCGAAGAAGCCGCACGCCGGGGTGCACCGGTGCTGGCTAAGGTGAAGAGCTGGGCATCCGTTGGTGTCGATCCGGCGGTGATGGGTCTGGGCCCTATCCCGTCGTCGAAGAAGGCGCTGGAACTGGCGGGCTGGTCGGTTTCCGACCTCGACCTGATCGAAGCCAATGAAGCCTTTGCGGCGCAGGCGCTGGCGGTGGGCCAGGAACTGGGGATCGACCCCGCCAAGCTGAACGTGAACGGCGGCGCCATCGCCATCGGCCACCCGATCGGGGCATCCGGCGCGCGCATCCTGGTGACGCTGCTGCACGAAATGGGCCGCCGCGACGCCAAGAAGGGCCTCGCCACGCTGTGCATCGGCGGCGGCATGGGCATCGCGCTGACCGTGGAGCGCTGATGGCGTCAGGCGAAGCTGTCGGCGGAGAGGTTGCCGCAGAGGATCTGGCTCCGGCCCGGCTGAACCGCAGGCCGTCTCCGCCCGGCGAGGGGGAGACGATCCTGTGGCAGGGCCGGCCCCGGATGCTGGCCCGAAAGCTGTGGGAACTGGCCGGCTTCCTGCTGCTGCTCAGCCTGCTGACATGGGCTGCGCTGGAACTGATCCGGCCGCATCTGGCCGGATCGCAGTTCGCCGGACAGCCGCAGAACCCCTCGCTGCCGCTGATCCTCTGCATGGTGGCGGGGATGGTGATGATCATCGCCCTGCCCGTCTGGCTGCGCTCCAGTGCGCGGGCACGGGCGCGCTACATGCTCACCAATCGCCGGGCGCTGGTCTGGGTGGGCAACGGAATAGCGGCCGAGGCGCGGCTGTTTGGGGCAGACATGGAAGCCGACGCCAACGAGGTGCGGTTCGATGCCGCCCATATGGTGCTAAGTTGGCGTCTGAAGGACGAAGGCGCGGACCGGCTGCGGTTCGAACAGATTCCGGATGCGCCGGCCGTGGCCGCGCTGGCCGAGGAACAGGGCGCGCGCTGGCTGAACCGGCCAGACGAGCCGCCCTTGGATGAGACTCCAGACTGACGAGGCGTCAGGCTGACGAGGCGTCAGGCTGACGATGAAGGCCGCGCCTTCATCCGCGCGTGGAACGCCTGGATGTTGGGATGTTCGTCGCCGGCGCGCAGCTTCACCCATTTCGCGAAATCCAGGCTCACATAGGTCGTGATATCGGCGATCGAGATACGGTCAACCGCCACCCATTCCCGGCCTTCCAGCCTTGCCTCCAGCCGCTCCATCCACAGCTTCGCCAGCGCGAGGCCCCGTTCCGCCATTTCGGGAATCTGCGGCGTCGCGGGTCCGGTTCCGGCCGCCCCCCTGTCGGCATAGGCCTCGGCCGTGTTGCGGAACACGGCGGCGATGTTGAACATGCCTTCGAACTCCATCTGCCGCTGCATCCGCTCCACCTCAGCCTGTTCGAAGGGGGTCCGCCCGAACAGGTCGGGTTCCGGGTGCAGCGCTTCGAAATAGCGGCAGATGGCCACGCTCTCGTCCAGGATGCGCCCGTCATCCAGTTGCAGGGCTGGCACCAACCCACGCGGATTAATCGCGAGATAGGCGGCACCCAGATTCTCGCCGGCCTTCACATCGATTTCCTGCCGCGGCACCTCCAGACCCTTCTCAGCCAGGAACATCCGCACCCGGCGCGGGTTGGGCGCGTTCATCATGTCGTAGAGTTTCATGGGTCTTTTCAATCCTCTCCACCCGCGTTATATGCACCGCCATCATGCAAGGCCACGCTCTAAAACGATTGATGCGACGCGGCTGACCGCCGCGCGCCCCGGTGCGGGCGCAGCGCGGCGGGCGGGTGGCTGGCGGCCATCCGACGAGGGTGGAACCCTCAGACCCATCTGGGGTGGAACCCTCAGAGAAGCAGAGGCGCCCAAAGCCTCGGGAAGTTCAAGCTTCCATCATATCGTCGAAACAATTCAGATGCATGGACGTGGCTGTGGATTATCTGTCTCATGATAGCGTGGCGCCCGAACGGGTCGCCGAATTGCTGGACCTCTGCTTCGGGCCTGCCCGGCAGAAGCGCACCGCCAGCCTGTTGCGCAGCCATGCCCCCCGTATCGAACGGGCAAGCTTTGTGGCTCTCGAGGGCGACGAACTGGTTGGCAGCGTGGAGTGCTGGGAGCTGGAATGGCGGCACCCGATGGGCATGCGCAGGATCGCGCTGCTGGGGCCGCTGGTGTCTCACCCCGATCGGCGCGGAGAGCGCATCGGCGTGCGGCTGATGGATCTTGCGCTCGCTGAACTCGATGCGATGCATCTGCCTGTGATGCTGATCGGCGACGAACCCTATTACGGCCGCTGGGGCTTTTCGGCCCGGCACACCGCCGAATGGACAATGCCCGGTCCGGTGGATCGCAACCGGCTGCTGCTGCGCGCCAAGGCCGGCCATCGGCTTCGGGGTCCGGCACAACTGGCTGCGCCCGGCATCGGCAGCGCTGCCGCCTGATCTGCCAACCAGGCCTGTGCTGTCAGCTTGACCTTGCTGACCATGGGGGCCATGCCACCCCCATGGCTCAAACCGCCGAACCGATCAGGCCGGAGGCGCTGGATCTTTCCCGTGCAAGCCTGGCCGATGTCGCGAAGGCAGTGGCGGAAAAGCGGCTGCCGCCGGTCGAGCAGTGGAACCCCACCCATTGTGGCCACAGCGACATGGCGATCCGCGCCGATGGCAGCTGGCTGCATGGCGGCACGCCGATCGGTCGACCCGCGCTGGTGCAGCTGTTCTCCACCATCCTGCGGCGCGAGGCGGACGGCCGATTCGTGCTGGTGACCCCCGTCGAGAAGCTCGACATCGACGTGGAGGACGCGCCCTTTCTGGCCGTGGAGGCGATGAGCGAGGGCGAAGGGCCCGACCGCACCCTGGCCTTCCGCCTGCTGACCGACGATATCGTTGTGGCCGGCCCCGCGTATCCGCTCAGAGTGGAAACAGCCGCAGACGGCACGCCAAGGCCCTATCTGCACGTCCGCGGCAGCAAAGAGCGACCGCTGGAGGCATTGGTGAACAGGCCGGTCTTCTACCAGTTGGCCGATCTGGCACTGGAGGAACAGGCACGGCGCGGCGGACCGCTGGGGTTGTGGAGCGGAGGCGCCTTCTTTGTCTTCGCTGATTGATCGTGTCCGCTCCGGCCTTCTGACATCTACAAGCCCGGTCCTCGCCGGGGATCAGGATTTCGGCAGTTTTGGTGCTACGCCTTCGGGCCTGCTGGTGCCGGCCGCTGTTCTGGTGCCCATCGTGCGTGCGCCTGAACCCCGGCTGCTGCTGACGACACGCACCGCCAATCTGCGCAATCATGCCGGCCAGGTCGCCTTTCCCGGCGGCCGCATCGATGCGGCCGATGAAGGCCCCGTGGCCGCCGCGCTCCGTGAAGCGCAGGAAGAGATCGGGCTGGACCCGGCTGCCGTCGAGGTGATCGGGCTGGACGATCCCTATCTTACCGGCACCGGCTATCGGGTGCAGCCTGTGGTGGGCAGCATCGAGCCCGACCTTCCCTTCGTGCCCAATCCGGACGAGGTCGCCGACCTGTTCGAAGTGCCGCTGGATTATGCGCTGGATCCGAAGAACCATCTGCTGCGCGAGTCGATGTGGAAGGGGCGGATGCGGCGCTATTATGTGATCGAATGGGGCGACCGCACGATCTGGGGCGCGACTGCCGGCATGCTGGTGAACCTGTCGGCGCGGCTCAGATGAAACGGCTCGATCCGTCTCTATGGGCCGGGCGGCCGGGGTTCCCGAAGCTGCTGGCGGCATTGAACACGGCCGAAGGCGAGACAAGGCTGGTGGGCGGCGCTGTGCGGGACCTGCTGCTGGGCGATGCCGTCGCCGACGTCGATCTCGCCACCCGGCTGGAGCCGCAGCAGGTGGTGGAAGCGCTGACCGCCGCCGAAATCCGCGCCGTGCCGACAGGGCTTGCGCACGGCACCATCACCGCTGTCGTGGGCGGCCTGCCCTACGAAGTGACAACGTTACGCCGCGATGTCGCCAGCTTCGGCCGCCATGCCGAGGTCGCCTTCACCTCCGACTGGCAGGAAGACGCCGCCCGGCGGGATTTCACCATCAACGCGCTCTATGCAGATCCGCTGACGGGTGAGCTGTTCGACTGGTTCGGCGGGCTCGACGATCTGGCCGCGCGCCGCGTGCGCTTCATCGGGGAGCCGCTGCAGCGCATCGCGGAGGACCATCTGCGCATCCTGCGCTTCTTCCGCTTCACCGCGCGGTTTTCCCCCGAAGCCGATGCGGCAGGGCTCGCCGCCTGTGCCGCACGCGCCAACGACCTGATGGCGCTCTCCCGAGAACGGATTCGCGACGAACTGCTGAAACTGCTCGCCCTGCCTGCGCCGGCCGACACAATGGCCGTGATGCTCGCGCATGACATCCTGAAGCCTGTTCTGCCGGAAATCACGGCCGCGCGGATGCCAGCGCTCACCTCACTGATTGCCGCTGAATCCGAAGCCAGAGTGGCACCGGACGGCCTAAGGCGACTTGCGAGCCTGCTGCCTGAAGATTCGAAAATCACAGCTGAAATTGCCGCACGACTGAAGCTCTCCAATCTCGACAAGGGGCGGCTCGTCCATGCAGCCTCACGCCAGCCCGTGCCCGCCGATCCGCGTGCCCTTGCCTATTCCATCGGCCCGGCCGCCACATTGGACCGGCTGCTGCTGACGGGCGATTCCCGCGCCGGGAACTGGGCCGGGCCGCTGTCAACCTACAGCCGCCCGAGGCTGCCGATTTCCGGCAAGGATCTGATTGCGATGGGCCTTCCCCCAGGGCCGGTGGTGTCGCGACGGCTGGCGGACGTGGAAACGCGCTGGGTCGCCGCCGGTTTCCCCGCCGACCGCAACCGGGTGATGGCACTGGCGCGCGAGATACTGGAGATGAGGTGATGCGGCTGTCGGTTCTGGATCAATCGCCCATTCCCGAAGGCGGCGACGGCGGGCAATCCCTGCGCAACTCGCTGGAGCTGGCGGCACTGGCGGACCGGCTGGGCTATCACCGCTTCTGGATGGCCGAGCATCATGCCACACCGTCGCTCGCCTCCGCCTCGCCCGAGATCATGCTGTCGGCCGTGGGCCGGGAAACCAGCCGCATCCGCATCGGCACCGGCGGCGTGATGCTGCCGCATTATTCTCCGTTCAAGGTCGCCGAAAGCTTCTCCATGCTTGCCGGCCTGTTTCCCGGCCGGGTGGATCTGGGGCTGGGCCGCGCGCCGGGCTCCGACCAGCTCACCGCCTATGCCCTGCAGCAGGACAGGCGGCAGCGGCTGCCGATGGAATTCCCGCAGCAGGTGCAGGAACTGCTCGCCTACTATGACAAGGCGCTGCCCGATCAGCATCCGTTCCGGCATCTGGCGCACAGCCTGCCCGGCGGCGAGGCGCAGCCCGACATCTGGATTCTCGGCTCCAGCCCGGACAGCGCGGACCTCGCCGGCGCATTGGGTCTTCCCTATTGCATCGCCGACTTCATTGCGGGGGAAGTGCCGCATCTGGCGGACCGCTATCGCGCGGCCTTCCGCCCCTCCCCCCGGGCGCCCGCTCCGCAGTTGATCGTCACCTGCTGGGTGGTGGCCGCCGACAGCAGCGCCGACGCGCAATGGCTCGCGGGCCCGTCGCGCATGATGTTCGCCCATCTGAATCAGGGCCAGCTGATCGCCGTGCCCTCGCCGGACAAGGCGGCCGACTGGCTCGCGCACAATCCAAGCCCGATGCCGTCCAACCGTCGCCCCATCATAGGCTCCGCGGCCGAATGCCGATCCGCGCTGGAAGCGCGGGCCGCGCTGTATGGCGCAGATGAAATGATGATGGTGAACATCCTGCACGGCCATGCCGACCGCGTGCACAGCTATGAGCTGATGGCAGCCTAAGCGATCAATTCAGCCGCCACGCGGCACCTGCTTCACCATCACCACCTCATCGACGGCAAAGGCGTGGGTATAGTGCCCCGCTCGCGTCGAGGCTTCCGCGATCAGCCCGTCCATGCGGATGGCAAGCACGCCGTCGATCAGGGTGCCGGAACGCAGCTGCACGGAAATGGTTTCAACCCTGCCGGAGGCGAGTGCGGACCATCCTGTCGCCAGCAGGGACAAGCCGATCCGGGCACCCGCCGACTGAGAGGTCGCGCCCTGCCGGAATACAGAATGTCCGCTGAGATCCATTGCCAGCCCAAGCCCGGAAGTTGTCCGGGCTGTTTTACGGCCGACGTCCGTTCCGTTTCAGCGACGGATCAGCCCGCGCCGCCATTCGCCTTCAGATAGGCGATCAAATTGGCGCGCTTCTGAGGATCCTGGATGCCCGCGAAGGCCATTGTGGTGCCCGGCACCATCGCACGCGGATTCTTCAGATAATCGAACAGCTTGTCTTCGGTCCACACGATGCCGCTGCCCTTGTTGGCATCGGAATAGCGGAAGTCGGCGACATGTCCTGCAGTTGCGTCGATCACCCCGTGCAGCGACGGGCCGACACGATTTTCGCCGGGCTTCAGCGAATGGCAGGCCTGGCACTGGATGAAGACCGTTTTTCCAGCGGCCGCGTCGCCGCTGAGATCGGCGAGCGTTGCCGCTTCGACCGGCGCAGGCGCGGCCTCCGGCGCGGCTGGTGTTGCTTCGGGGGCGGTCGTGGCCTCGACCGCAGGAGCAGCCGGCGCCTGTTCCTTGCCGGATCCGCAACCTGCCAGCAGGATCAGCGCTGCGGCGCTCGCAAATGGTGCAAGGCTGTTCATGTTCGTCCTGATCCCCGTTGGCCCCTGGAAACGCCATCTATACCGAGCGGGATTGGCGCTGCAACGCACAAGCTGCCGCAACATATTGCCGCGCTGACAGAAGTGGCGGGATCGCGCGGCAGGGGCAGCTTGACGACACCCCATGGATTTCGGGCAGAGACGGGTATAGCCTCCGCCCATGCACAGGGGACTCGCATGCTGAAGCGCGCGCTGGTCAGTTTGGCGCTGCTCGTTGTCGTCGGGACTATCGGCTTCTGGCTGTTTGCACGCGAACCCGCACTGCCTGAAATTGCCGCGCCTGCTGCTGCCAGCTTCAGTTCCGAACAGATCGCGCAGGGCAAGGCGCTGGCGGCTGCGGGCAATTGCGTGGCCTGCCACACGGTCGCCGGCGGAAAACCGTTCGCTGGCGGCTATGCCGTGGATACGGCGTTCGGCACCATCTACTCCACCAACATCACGCCGGACAGGGAAACGGGCATCGGCACATGGTCGTCGGAAGCCTTCCGTCGCGCGCTGCACCATGGCGTCTCGCGGGACGGATCGCACCTGTTTCCCGCCCTGCCCTATGATCATTTCACCAAATTGTCCGATGCGGATGTGGAAGCGCTCTACGCCTATTTCATGTCGCTGGAGCCGGTGAACGCCCCCGCGAAGGCGAACACCATTCCCTTCCCGCTCAACATCCGGGCGCTGCAGGCCGGTTGGAAACTGCTGTTCTTCAAGCCCGGCCGGTTTCAGCCCGACCCGGCGAAAAGCGCCGAATGGAATCGCGGCGCCTATCTGGCGGAAGGCATCGCCCACTGCGGCGCCTGCCACACGCCGCGCAACCTGCTGGGGGCGGAAAAACGGGGGGAAGCCTTTGCGGGCGCCTCCATCGACAATTGGTATGCGCCGCCGCTGACAGCCGCCAATCCATCTCCGCTGCCATGGACGAAACAGGCGCTCGCCACCTACCTGTCGCAGGGGTTCAGCGCCGATCATGGAGTCGCGGCGGGGCCGATGGGCTCGGTTCCGCGCGATCTGTCCGCCCTCCCCCTTTCCGACGTGCAGGCGGTCGCCGCTTACTTCGCAGACGGCAACGGCTCGGCCGACAAGGTGATCGACCCGGCGCCAATCGTTGCGAAGGCATTGGCGAAGGGAGCCGGCAGCGGCGCCCCCGGCTATGAACCCACGGCACGGCTCTACGCGGCCGCCTGTGCCTCCTGCCACTACAGCGGCGCCGACAAGGTGAATGCGCTCAGGCCCGAACTGGCGCTGAACAGCACGCTCTGGCTGGATGACCCCTCCAACCTTATCCAGGTGATCCTGCACGGGGTGAATGTGCCGGATGGAATCCCGGGGGTGGTGATGCCGGGCTATTCCCACCTATCCGATGCGGAGGTGGCGCGGTTGGCCGCCTGGCTGCGCGAGACACGCACGGGCAAGGCGCCCTGGACGGATCTGGAAAAGCAGGTGGCGAAGATCCGCGCCGCCGGACCGCGCGGATAGGATGAGATGCCGATGACCAGCTTCACCATCAACGGCCGCTCCGTCAGCCTCGATCTGGAATCCGACACGCCGCTGTTATGGGTAATCCGCGACGAAATCGGCCTGACCGGCACCAAGTTCGGCTGCGGCATCGGCCTGTGCGGCGCCTGCACCGTGCATGTGGGCGGACGGGCGACACGGTCCTGCATCACGCCGCTCAGCGCTGTCGACGGCGCCGACATCACCACCATCGAGGGGTTGCACCCCACGGCGGAGCATCCGGTGCAGATCGCCTGGCGCGCGCTGCAGGTGCCGCAGTGCGGCTATTGCCAGTCGGGCCAGATCATGCAGGCAGTCGCGCTGCTCAGCGACTTTCCTGCACCGACAGACGCCGATATCGATGCCGTGATGGCAGGCTCTCTATGCCGCTGCATGACCTATGTGCGCATCCGCGACGCGATCAAAGAGGCCGCGGCCGCAACCGCCGCAGAACCTGCCGGAGCCGTCGAGGCATGAACCGCCCCTTCCGCCCCGGCGGCGAGCGCCCCCGGCATCCGCTGTCGCGGCGCAATTTCCTGGTGGGAGCCGGCGGCGCGGGCCTGATCTTCGGCTTCGCAAGGCTGGCCGATGCCGCAATGGACCCGGCCGTTCCGGGCGGCGCGCCCGCACCGGACGTGCAGCCCCTGCTGGACCCGAGCCTGTGGTTCTCGATCGAAGCGGCCGGCACCGTCACCGTGAACATCATCCGCGCCGAAATGGGCCAGCATGTCGGCACGGCGCTCGCCCGTATCCTGGCCGACGAGCTGGAAGCGGACTGGGGCAAGGTGCGCATCGTCCATGTGGACAGCGACCCGAAATGGGGCCTGATGGTCACCGGGGGCAGCTGGTCTGTCTGGCAGACCTTCCCGCTGTTCAGCCGTGCCGGGGCCGCAGGCCGGATCGCGCTGATCGAAGCCGGGGCCAAACTGCTGGGCACAACAGCTGCCGCCTGCACCGCAAGGGACGGCGCCGTTCGCGCAGGCGGCCGGTCCGTCAGCTATGGCGAGATCGCCAGGCGCGGCGGGACGTTGCGCAACTTCACGCAGGAGGAGCTGGACAGGCTCCCCATCAAGCCGGTCGCCGAACGCCGGCTGATCGGAAAGCCGGTGCAGGCGCTGGACATCGCGGCCAAGACGGACGGCACCGCCGTTTACGGGATCGACGCCAGATTGCCCGGCATGCTCCATGCCCGGCCGCTGCTGCCGCCGACCCGCAACGGATCGAGCGTGCTGTCCATCGACGACAGCGCCGCCAAGGCCGTGAAGGGCTATGTGCAATGCCTCGCGCTCGACGATCCTTCCGCCACGGTGCCGGGCTGGGTGCTGGTGCTCGCCGACAGCTATTGGGCGGCGCTGAAGGCATCCCGGCTGGTGAAAGTGACGTGGCAGGCCGGGCCGGGCGCCGACGTGTCGGAACGGCAACTGCAGGATCATGCCACGGCATTGATCGACCAGCCCGATGCCGGTGCCGAACTGGACATCGGCGACCCGCTGCCGGCCGATGCCTTCGAGGCTCCGCCCGGCGGGAAGGTTGAAGCGACCTACACCACGGCCACCGTGCTGCACATGCAACTGGAACCGGTAAATGCGCTCGCCGTGGACCGCGACGGGGTGATGGAAATCCATACCGGCAATCAGTGGCAATCGCTGATCCTTCCAACGCTCGCCAAAGCGCTGGGGCGGCCGGAAACCGCCATCATCCTGAAATCCCATATGCTGGGCGGCGGCTTCGGCAGGCGGCTGAACGGCGACTATGCCGTCCCCGCCGCGCTGGCGGCCAAGGCGCTTGGGCGGCCGGTGAAGGTGGTGCTGACGCGGGAGGACGATACCCGCTTCGATTCCGTGCGCTCGCCATCGGTGCAGCGGTTGCGCATGGCCTTTGCCGCTGGCGGCGAACCCAGCGCCATGCAGCATGATGCCTGCGCCGGCTGGCCGACCGAGGTCATGGCCGCTTTCTTCATGCCCAAGGGCCGGGGCGGCAAGCCCTATGATCCCTTCGCCATCGCCGGCGCCGACAATTGGTACGATATCGGCCCGCTGAAGGTGCGCGCCATCTCCAACGATCTTGCCAACACGACCTTCCGGCCGGGCTGGCTGCGTTCGGTGGGGCCGGGCTGGACCAACTGGGCGCTGGAAAGCTTCATCGACGAAGCCGCCTTCCGCGCAAAGCAGGACCCGGTCGCCTTCCGACTGAAGCTATTGACGGGCAAGGGGCGCAACGCCGGATCAGCCCCCAACGCCGTGGGCGGCGCGCTGCGACAGGCAGGCGTGGTGAAGCGCTGCGCGGAACTCGCCGGATGGGGTGCGCCTCTGCCGCCCGACACAGGCATCGGTCTCGCCACCAGCTTCGGGCAGGAACGAGACATGCCGACCTGGGTTGCCTGTGCGGCACGGGTAAAGGTGGATCGCGCGACCGGCGCGGTGAAAGTGGAAAAGCTGACCGTGGTGACAGATGCCGGCACCATCGTGGACCCGGACGGCGCGCTGGCGCAGACTCAGGGCGCAACACTCTGGGGCCTCAGCATGGCTCTGCACGAAGGCACCGAATTCGTGAACGGCGAGGTACGCGACCGCAATCTGGACAGCTACACCCCCGTTCGCATCCACGACGTGCCCGAGTTGGATGTGCAGTTCATCGACAGCGGCGAAGCTCCGGTGGGGCTGGGCGAACCCGCGACCACGGTGGTCGCCCCCGCCATCGGGAACGCCATCTTCCGCGCCGTGGGCGCCCGCCTGCGGCATATTCCCATCACGCCGGAGGCCGTGAAAGCCGCGTTGAACGAGTAGGCAGATCGAGCGGATTTTTCTTCGAAATGCAGCAGAATTTTCCATTTGGAAAATTCTGCCTTGACGGGAAAGGCAGGCTCGCCTCAAATTCCCGAATGCAAACAGGGCAAACGTCGGCACAGCCGACATCCAGCTGGTTCGAAAGACTGCTTCTTCCCGGTTTCGCCTTCAAGGCGGTGATCATCGGGGGGGGGTATGCCACGGGCCGCGAACTGGCCGAATTCTTCGGCCCTTCGGGTGCGCGCGGCGGGCTTTACGGCATGCTGGTGGCAATGGCGGTGTGGAGCGTCATCTGCGCCCTCACCTTCCTGTATGCGCGTGCCACCGGAACCCGCGATTACCGCAGTTTTTTCCGTCACCTGCTGGGCCCCTTCTGGCCCGTGTTCGAGATCGTGCTGCTGTCCCTGTTTGTGCTGATGCTGGCGGTGTTCAGCGCGGCGGCCGGGGCCATCGGCGCGGCCTTGTTCGGGGCCCCGCCGCTGGCTGGGCAACTGGCGCTGATGCTCTCCATCGCAGGTTTCGTGGCCTATGGCAGCGAATCTGTGGAGCGCCTGTTCAAATGGGTCAGCTTCGTCCTCTACGGCACCTATGCCGTCTTCCTTGCGCTTTCGATCTGGCGCTTCGGGGACCAAATCGTGGAGAGTCTTTCCATTCCTGCTCAAGGGGTTGGATGGATTGGAGACGGTCTTTCCTATGCCGGCTACAACGCCATCGGCGCAGTCGTGATCCTCTATATCGTCCGCCACTTCGCCACGCCGCGGGATGCCGTGACCGGTGGCCTGCTGTGCGGGCCGCTGGCGATGCTGCCCGCCATGCTGTTTTTCCTGGCGCTGGCTGCCCTTCCCGCCGCGATGCAGGCCGAACTGCCGTCGGACTATCTGCTGGAGCGGCTGAACGTGCCGTTCTTCCCCTATTTCTACCAGGCGATGATCTTTCTCGCGCTGCTCGAAAGCGGGGCCGGCGCCGTGCATGCGATCAATGAACGCATCGGCCATGTCGCGGAACATCGGGGGCGTTCGTTCGGGGTCCGGCCGCGATTGGCGGTGGCGCTGGCGGTTCTGGTGTTCACCGGTTTCGTGGCCCAATCCTTCGGCCTCGTGACACTGATCGCATCCGGCTATCGCTATATTTCCTATGCCATTCTGGCCGTGTTCGTGGCGCCTCTGCTGACGCTGGGAGTGTGGCGCCTGTGGCAGTGGCGCTCCCAGCCGGAGGGGCTCGCGCCGGACGCCGGGCAGCTCTGAATCCGATCGACATAAATTCGCAACGAACGACGTACCTGCGCTTGACAATTTTCTGATCAGGACGATTAGTGCCGAACAGAAAAGGTAGGTCGATCATGCCTGCCGCGACTCAGGGAGATGGCGATGGTCGGGATGCGGGCTGCGTTCGGGGTTGCTGTTTCGATGCTGATGGCATCGGCAGGGCTGGCACAGGCGCCGACAGCGCCCATCGCGAAGGCTGTAGCACCAGTTCCGGTTCAGGCGACGACGTCCGCCGTACTTCCCAACGGCGCGCACCCGCTGACCGCCGAAGATCTGGAAAGCTTCCTGGATGGCTTCGTGCCCATCGCGATGGCGAAGGGCGGCATCGTCGGGACCGTCGTCGTCGTCGTGAAAGACGGCAAGGTTCTGGTAAAGAAGGGCTATGGCTATTCCGACCTGAAGAGCCGCAAGCCCGTCGACCCTGAAGGCACGCTGTTCCGTCCGGGCTCCGTTTCCAAGCTGTTCACCTGGACTGCGGTGATGCAGCAGGTCGAGGCCGGCAAGATCGACCTCGACGCTGATGTGAACAAGTATCTGGATTTCACCATCCCGCCCCGCAACGGCAAGCCCATCACCATGCGCGACGTGATGACCCACACGCCGGGGTTCGAGGAAGCGATCCGCGGGCTCATCACCGCCAATCCCGCGCTGGGAGATAATGAGGCAACGCTGAAACGCTGGATCCCGAAACGGGTGTTCGATGCCGGCAGCACCCCTGCCTACTCCAACTATGCCACCGGCCTTGCCGGTTATATCGTGCAACGGGTGTCGGGCGAAAAGTTCGACGACTATATCGACCGCCATATTCTGGCGCCGCTGCAGATGCAGAATTCCACCTTCCGCCAGCCGCTGCCCGACAGGCTGAAGCCGATGATGTCGACCGGCTATCTGGATCCGGTCAAGCCGGTGGTTCCGTTCGAGATTGTGAACATGCCCCCGGCCGGCGCGCTGTCTGCCACGGGCACCGACATGGGCAATTTCATGATCGCGCATCTGCAGAATGGTGCGTTTGGCGACGGCCAGATCATGAAGCCGGAAACCGCGATCCAGATGCACGAGACGGCGCGCAGCGTGATGGAGCCCCTCAACAATATGCGGCTGGGTTTCTATCAGCAGGATATCAACGGCCATCGGGTGATCACCCATGGCGGCGACACGCTGGCGTTCCACTCGCTGCTGACGCTGTTCCTGGATGAGAATGTCGGCATCTTCCAGTCCGTGAACACCACCGGCGTGCCGAACGGCAACTTCCGCCAGGCGCTGTTCGAAGCCTTTGCCGATCGCTATTTCCCTGCCCCCAACACCGACAAGCCCTATGATCCGAAGCTTGCCGCCGAACAGGCGAAGCAGATCGCGGGCACCTATGTCGTGGCACGCGGCGCCTTCTCCAACTGGCTCGCCGTCGGCGGCCTGCTGGGCCAGCAGAAGATCAGCGTGAACGCCGACGGCACGGTGTCGCTGGACATGATGAAGGACGGCGCAGGCTTCCCCAAGCGCTATGCCGCGATCGGCCCGTTCCTGTGGCGCGAAGTCGGCGGGCATGACAGGCTGGGCGCCAAGCTGGTGGACGGCAAGGTGCGCTTCATTTCCGCCGACGCGGTTTCCGCCATCATCGTGCTCGAGCCGTCCCCGGCAGGTATCAACGCCAGCTGGCTGCTTCCGGCTGCCGGTGCCGCACTGGCCGCTGTGATCGCAACTGTCCTGCTCTGGCCGGTGTCCGCCATCGTGCGGCGGCGGTTCGGCAAGCCCCTTGGCTTCACCGGACAACGGCTGAAGGCGTATCGCGCCGTCCGGATCGGCGGCGTGATCCTGCTGGCCGCGTCCGCGATCTGGACCTTCCTGCTGAGCACCATGTTCGGCCCCGGCGGCATGGAAAAGATGATGGGCATGGATTGGCTTCTGATCCTCGTCCAGATCCTGTCCATCCTGGGCTTTGTCGGCGGCTTTGGTCTGGCGCTATGGAACCTGTCGGCAGTCCTGAAAGGTCCGTCCGGCTGGTTCGGCAAGCTCTGGGCCGTGGTGCTTGTCCTCTCCTTCGCGGTGCTTCTGTGGTTCGCCTGGCACGGCAAGCTGCTCGCGATCGGGACCAACTTCTGATGCTGGCACTTTCAACGATCCTGCGGGACCTGCCGCTAAAGGCACCCTTCCGGATTTCGGGGCATGTCTTCGAAAGCCAGCCGGTGGTGGAAGTGCGGGCTTCCCGTGGAGGACTGTCAGGTCGCGGCGAAGCTTCCGGCATCTACTATACCGGGGACAGCCCGGCGAAGGCGAAGGCACTGCTCGACACGCTGGAACTGGACGAGGGCGTTACGCGGACCGAACTTCGGGGCCTTCTGCCGGCAGGTGCTGCCCGCAACGCGCTGGACTGTGCGCTGTGGGAACTGGAAGCCCGGGAAGCCGGGTTGCCGGTCTGGCAGCTCGCCGGCTTCTCCGCCTTGCATCCGCTCCTCACCACGATGACGCTAGGCGCGGACGATCCCGCGACCATGGCAGCAGGCGCGATCGGCTATGCGGGTGCCAAGGCGCTGAAGCTGAAGCTGAGTGGAGACGTGGACGTCGACATCGAGCGGGTCCGGGCCGTGAAGGCCGCGCGCCCGGACGTGTGGATCGGCGTCGATGCCAACCAGGGCTACGCGGGCGCGGATGCATTGGCCCCTCTGGTGCCGGTGCTGGTGGATAATGGCGTCCAGCTGCTGGAACAGCCGTTCCGCAGGGGAAATGAGGCGGCGCTCGACGGCCTGAAACTGCCGCTGCCGGTGGCAGCCGACGAAAGCTGCCTCGACCTGGAGGAACTGGAAAGCCTGCCCGGCCGCTTCCAGGTGGTAAACATCAAACTCGACAAGTGCGGCGGTCTTACGGAGGGGTTGTTGATGGCCCGCCGGGCACAGGAGCTCGGGCTGAAACTGATGGTCGGAAACATGGTGGGCACCAGCCTCGCGATGGCACCCGCCTTCGTGCTGGGCCAGCTGTGCGACGTGGTGGATTTGGACGGGCCGATCTTCATCGCCCGCGATCCGGCTCCGACGGTCGATTATTCCAACGGTGATGTCTGGTGCCCCGCACAGGTGTGGGGGCCGGAAGCAGAGCAGGAAGAAGTGGCCTGACCCTGAAGGGATGCGGGGAATGGCCACAGGTTCGGGGATGAAAATCCGGGCATCAAGATCCGGTGACTGACACTCGGGACGGAAGGACGAAGGGGATGCACAAGGGGTTTGGAAAGGGCGCGCTGCTGTCGTCTGCCCTAGCACTGATGGTTGCGCCGCAGGCAGCCGTTGCCGCCGACAACGAAACGGAAAGCGATGCCCGCGTCGACATCATCGTGACCGCAAGCAAGCGGTCGGAACGACTGGCCGATGTGGGTCAATCGCTGACCGCCGTTTCCGGGGCCGAGCTGGAACAGCGCAACATGGTTCGCATCGAGGATTTCGCGGCGCAGGTTCCCGGTCTCGCCTTCTGGGGCGACGGCCGCTCTCTGCGGCCGATCTTGCGCGGTGTGAACAGCGGCGGCAACGGCGCACTTGTTGCCGTGAACATTGACGAGACGCCGTTCAGCTACCAGTCCGGCCTGACCAACAGCGCGACCGACACCGCCAACATCGACGCGTTTGACATGGCGCGCATCGAAGTTCTGAAGGGCCCGCAAGGCACGCTCTATGGCGCCAGCGCATCGGGCGGTCTGATCAAATATGTCACCAACGCCCCCAACACCGACGCCTTTGAGGCACGTGGCGAAGTCGGCGGCGAGATCGTCGACGGTGGCAACGCTGCCGGCGTCGTACGCGGGGTGGTGAATATCCCGCTCGTCGACGGAAAGGTCGCGTTCCGGGCCACAGGCCTCTACCGCGAGATTCCGGGCTACATCAACAATCCGCTTCTGGGCTCTAAGGCCAACAGCGGAGACACCTGGGCGCTTCGCCTGTCTCTGCTGGCCAAGCCTACGGAAACCTTCACGATCCGCCTCACCGGCTTCCGCCAGGACCAGACGCTCGACGACAACAATATGGTTGAAATCGTCGGCTCCAGCCTCGATCCGGCCAACCCACCTGACAATGTGTTCGAAATCGCCAACGGCGGGAACCTGTTTCACAGCAGCTTCATGGGCAACCCCAGCAAGAACCGCTATGAATATGCCAACCTGACGATGGATCTGGAAACCGGCTTCGCCTCCTTCCTGTCCTCGACCAGCTATGGCCGCCTCAGCACCCAATTCCGGGCCGATATTTCCTCCGCCAGCGTCATGCCGGGCCTGAATTATGGCGAGTATTTCGGCATGGTCCTCTACGGGCTGCCCACCATCGCGCTGTGGGGCAATCAGGAGAACAGCGGCCGGCGCTGGAACCAGGAGTTCCGCATGTCCTCGCTGCCGGACAGCCATATCGGCGGCCTGAAGCTCGACTGGCAGGTCGGCGGCTTCTACGCCTTTGAAGACATCACGTTCGATCAGTTCTACGACGCCATCAACCCGTCGACGCGACAGGTGCTGACCTCTCCTATGATCCCGGCCGGCTCGACACTGCCCGGACGTTATGAGGAATTTTCGGGATTTGCCAGCACCACCCTCTATCTGGCGGATACTCTGGATGTCACCTTGGGCGGCCGCTACGCCGATATCCGGCAAAGGTCGCAGGTGATCAGCTACGCCGGGGCGCTGAACGGGCCGGTCGATATCGTGAACCCCGTGGTGCGCAGCCACGAGAACAAGTTCACCTGGTCGGCGGGCCTGCGCTGGCGCCCGGCTGACGATTCGCTCATCTATGCCCGGGTCGCGACCGGCTATCGGCCCGGTGGCCCCATCCTGCGCATTCCCGGCGCGCCGGACGATTTCCCGGCGAGCTACAAGTCCGATTCGGTCATCAACTACGAACTCGGCTATCGCGGCGCCTTCCTGAACAAGACTGTCGATATCGACGTGGCCGTCTTCTATCTGGACTGGACGGACATGCAGGTGCTGTCCGACTATACGTCGCAAAACACCGGCCAGGTCTTCACCGTTCAGGGCAATGCCGGCAGCGCCCGCAGCACGGGTGTGGAATGGAATATCGGCTGGTCGCCGATCACGGGCCTACGCCTGTCAACCGTGGGTGCCTACACAGACGCCAAGATCACCGAGGATGCGCCCACGTTCGGCGCCGCGAACGGCGATCCGCTGCCTCTGGTGCCGAAATGGAGCAATACGGTGAACCTCGATTACGAGGTTGAATTCAGCGACACCGAACGCGCCTATGCCGGCATCAGCTGGACCCACACCGGGGTGCGCTACGCCAATTTCACGACGTCGGCGACCGACGGCAACAACTTCCGTCTGCCGCCCTATAACGCCGTGAACGCTCAGGCCGGAATCGATCTCGGCCGCTATTCCTTCTCGCTCTATGTCCGCAACATCGGCAATGCGCGCGGGATCACCGACGCCTCCTTCAGCGGCGGGGCGAACATGACCGGCACGGCGACATTCATCCAGCCGCGCACCGCCGGGATCAAGCTCGGCTTTACCTACTAAGTTCAGTCCGCTTGGGCGCTCCTTCGGGAGCGCCCATTTTTCGAGATTCGAAGGGGGAGTTGGCCGATGAGTGGGCAGTTGATCATGCAGCGCCGGACCGCGCTCGGGCTGGCGGGCGCGGCCGTGCTGATGGGCGCCACACGGGCTTCCGCACAATCCGCGGGCTGGTCCAAGGTGGAAGAGCTGGCGGCGGAGTTCATTGCCAAGGGTTACAGCCCGGGCGTGTCGATCGCTGCGACCCGCAACGGCCAGTCGATCTATGCCAAGGGTTTCGGCGCCGCCAATCTGGAGACCGGGGCCAGCGTATCCCCCGCCAGCGTGTTCCGCATCGGTTCCATCACCAAGCAGTTCACCGGAGCCGCGCTTGCGCTGCTGGAGGCCGAGGGCAAACTCTCCCTCAACGACAGGCTGGCTAAGTATCTGCCGGCCTTCCCGGGCGCCTCGGAAGTGACACTGCTGCAGATGCTGCATCACACCTCTGGCTACGGCAATTACACCAACCAGCCCGACCGCGCCGAATTCTACCGCTTCGCCCGTGAGGATTTCAGCCCACAGTCGCTGGAAGACATGATGCGGGACAAGACCAACCCGATGTTCACCTTCTCTCCGGGTACGGACTGGGCCTATTCCAACACCGCCTATGTACTGCTGGGCCGGGTGATCGAGCGGGTCACCGGAGCACCTTATGCGGAATTCTTCGCCAAACGGCTGTTCGCACCGGCCGGATTGATCGCGACTGCGGTTGATGACGAAGAGGATATCGTCACCAATCGCGCCAGCGGCTATTCCGCGAAGAAGGGCGATGCCAAGGCCTTCACCAATGCGCCCTTCATTTCCATGACGGTTCCTGGGGCCGCGGGAAACATGCGCTCCACGACCGAGGATCTTTGCCGCTGGCACACGGCCTTGCTGGGCGGCAAAGTGCTGCCACCAGCCGCCTTGAAGCGGATGTTGGAGCCGGGCCTGCTGAACAGCGGCAAGCTGCCCCAGGTCCCGGACGATCCCACCAAGCCAACCGAGAAGAAGCCGCTGAGCTACGGGCTCGGCCTGTTCACGCGAGACGTGGAAGGCCGCAAGTTCGTCGAGCATGGCGGCGGCATCTTCGGCTTCATCTCCGCGCTGGGCAGCTTCCCGGCGGAGAAAATCTCGGTTTCGGTGCTGACCAACAGCGATGCCGGGGAACGCGAAGGCTATATGGCCGCGCAGAAGGCGCTGGTCGCTGCAGCCAATCGCGCGGCACTGGGGCTCTGACGGTGCTTCGCCCTGCCCTGCTGGCGGCAGCGATGCTGGCTGGCCTGCCCGGCGTGGCGTCAGCCGCGCCGCCGGCCACGCTGGACGCAGACATTGAATCGATGCTGGCCGCCAACGCCACGCCTGGCCTCGCCATCGCAATCGTGGAGGACGGCAAGACTGTCTTTTCCAAAGGCTATGGCACCCGTCGGGCGGGCACCGCCGAGCGGCCGGACGGCAAGACGCTGTTCGAGATCGGTTCCACGAGCAAGGCGTTCACCGCCGCCGCGCTCGCCATATTGGTCGACGAGGGCAAGCTGAAGTGGGACGACCGCGTCGTCGACCATATGCCCGAATTCCAGATGTATGACCCTTGGGTTACGCGGGAATATCGGGTGAAGGATCTGCTGGTGCACCGCAGCGGGCTGGGGCTGGGCGCCGGCGACCTGACATTCGTGCCGCGCACCACCCACAGCCGCGCCGAGATCATGGGGGCACTGCGCTGGCTGAAGCCGGAGACCAGTTTCCGCACGACCTTTTCCTATTCCAACCTGAATTATGTGGCGGCCGGCCAGCTGATCGAAAAGGTCAGCGGCCAGCGCTGGGAGGACTTCGTCACCGCGCGGATTCTGAAGCCCACAGGCATGGCCGGCACCTTCGCCGACGGATCCCTGCGCTTCAACACCGCCAACCGAGCCCAGCCCCATGCCCGACTGGGACCGCCGATGCGGGGCTCCGGACCGATTTCGGTGCTGGACGAGAAGCGCGGCCTCGGCCCCAACACCGGCCCGGCCGGCGGCATCGCCAGCAGCGCGGACGACATGGCACGTTGGATCGCGCTGCAGCTGGCGCAAGGCAAGGCGACCGGCAGCGTCAAACCGCTCTGGTCCGAAGCCCAGGCCCGGGAGATGTGGCAGGTGGCGACACCTACGCCCACTCCGCCGGCCGCTGGCCCGATGGCAGCGGCTGCCCCCAAATTCTCGGGCTATGCGCTGGGCTGGAGCGTACGGGACTGGCACGGCGAACGGGTGATCTCCCATTCCGGCGGCACGTTGGGGTTCCTGACCCATGTGCTGCTGCTGCCGGAGCGCAATGTCGGCTTTGTCTTCTTCCTGAACAGCGAGGATGGCGAGGTCTTTCAGGCCCTGATCTACAATCTGCTCGATCATTATACCGGCCAGCCCAAAACCGACTGGTTCGCACTGACGAGCGCCCAGAAGACGAAACAGCTGGAAGCCGCGAAAGCCGCACTGGCCGCCATTTCGAAGCCGGCCAATCCCACGCCGCAGTCGCTGCCCGCCGCCGGCTATGCCGGTGCCTATCGGGATTCCTGGTATGGCCCCATCACGGTGCGCGCCAGGGGCGAGGCCATCGAGCTGGAGTTTCCGAAGACGGCCGGCATGGTCTCAACGCTGGAACATCTGACGGGCGACAGCTTTGTGGCACGCTGGGCCGACCCGGCGATCGAACCAGCCATCATCCGTTTCAACGTACAGACGGACGGCAAGGTGGAATCGGCGACGATGAAGGCTTGGTCCCCGATCGCCGATTTCAGCTTCGACTATCACAATCTGGATATCAGGCCGGTACGCTGATGCCCGGCAGGGAGAGCCGCATGACCGTTTCACGCAGAACCTTGATGATGGGCGCCGTCGTGGCGGCCCCGATGCTGAATTTCGGCATGTTCCAGGCCCATGCCGCCTCTGCGAAACGTTACTCGCGGCGTGTGGTGGATCTGGTGAAGAGCTCGCTCATCATCGACATGCTGGCGCCGCTGAGCCTCGATTTCCGGCCCACCTTCCCTGCCCACCGGCTGACGCCCGAACTGGCGCAGCAGTTCCGCGACAGCCAGATCACCGGCTTCCACAATGCCGTAGGCATCGGCGGCCCGGATGCCGTGCAGGACACGCTCGGCTGGTTCGCGCAATGGACCGGCTTCGTCGGCCGCAACAGCGACCTGTTCACGCTGGTCGACACCGCCGCCGATCTCGACCGCGCCAAGCAGGACGGCAAATGCGCCGTGATCATGGGCCTGCAGAATGCGGATCATTTCCAGACCACCGCCGACGTCGAGAAGTTCTGGCTGTTGGGGCAACGCTGTTCACAGCTCACCTACAACAGCCAGAATCTTCTCGGCGCAGGTGGCACCGACCGGGTTGACGGCGGGGTCAGCGATTTCGGCGCAGAGATCATCGCCGCCATGAACAAGCAGGGCATGCTGGTGGATGTCTCGCACTGCGGCGACAAGACCACGCTGGACGCCATTGCGGTGTCCCCCCGCCCCATTGCGATCACCCACAGCAACTGCCGCGCGCTGGTGAACCACCCGCGCACCAAGACAGACGAGGCGATCAAGGCGCTGACCGCGAAGGGTGGCGTGATGGGCATCACCGGTGTGCGCATGTTCGTACGAGACAAGGAGCCGACGACCATCGCGCATATGGTGGATCATATCGACCATGTGGTGAAGCTGTCGTCCATCGAAAATGTCGGCATCGGCAGCGACGCCGATCTGAACGGGTATGACGACATGCAGCCGGATCAGTACAAGATGCTGAAGGCGGCCTATAAATCCAGCTACGCCTTCCGCGACAAGATCGACACCGACGGCTTCGACCATCCGCTGAAGATGTTCGACCTGACCGAGGAGCTGCTGAAGCGCGGCTATTCCGACGCCAATGTCCGGCTGGTGCTGGGCGGCAATTTCCGCCGCCTGCTGGGCGATGCCTGGGTGCCGAAGGCGGGCTGAGCGCCCGCCGCCCGCGCTTTCAAGCCAGCGCCTGATCCACTACCCGCTCCACGCCGAAGCGCAGCGGATCCATCACGGGAAGGCCGTGCTGCGCTTCCAGGCTGGCCGCGAGCGCCTTTGCTTCCGTATCGGACAGGCCCGACGTGTTGAGGCTGATGCCCACGAAATGCGCGTCGGGGTTTGTCACCCGCGCCAGGCTGACATAGGTCGCCATGGTTTCTTCCAGCGGGCGGATCGGGAAGCCGGGGAACAGGCTGATCTCGGTGCGCAGCGGATCGTGGCACAGCACCAGCGCATCCGGCTGAGATCCGTGCAACAGCCCAAGCGTGACGCCGGCATAGGCCGGGTGGAAGATCGCGCCCTGCCCTTCGATCACATCCCAATGCCCGGGCGCCGCTTCCGGAGACAGGGTTTCCGCCGCGCCGGAGATGAAATCCGCCACGACTGCATCGATGGCGACTCCATCACCCGAAATCATGATCCCCGTCTGCCCCGTAGCACGGAAATCGGCATCCACGCCCCTGTCTCTCATCGCCTTGGCGATGGCTAGCGCGGTGTATTTCTTGCCGAGCGCGCAATCGGTGCCGACCGTCAGCAGACGCTTGCCGACCCGTTTGCTGCCGGACGCAACCTGGAAGCTGCGGTCTGCGTGCCGCACATCGTGCAGGCTGCGGCCCAGCCGGGCCGCCGCTTCGGCAACTTCCGGAATATCCGAAAGGCGGCTGTGCTGCCCGCTGACGATGTCCAGCCCGGCTTCCAGCGCGCTCACCAGCAACGGAATCCATTCGTCCGGGATGCGTCCGCCGACGGCCGCAATCCCGATCAACAGCGAGCGCGCCCCGGCGGCATAGGCCTCGGCGGGCGTCATATCTGGCAAGCCGAGGTCGGTTGCGCCCTCAGACAGACGCCACTGCCCAGTGCAATCCGCAGGGGCCCAGTCGCGCACGCCTTCCGCCGTCTTGGTCACAGCAGAACGCGAGGCGTCGCCGACGAAAAGAAGATAAGGCTTCCGGACCATGCATACCCCTGCGCTGGATCAAGCGAGCCGGGATCGGCTCAAAATTCTCCAATCAGAAATCGCCCGTCCCATCTCGGCTGTCAAGCGCGCACCCAAGGAATTTGCACGGCTTACGAAGTGCCTCCAGCACATTCCCGTGCCGAGGCAGCCGAACAATTTTCCGATCAGGATGTGAAAATAGCCTCAGGGTCGATGGTCAGGCAGGATGATCCACCGGGCTGTGATGCTCCAGCATATGCTGCATCTGATCGGGCTCGCCACTGGCGCAGGCACCGATCACCGCTGCCTCGTCGCAACCTTCCGCCAGCACATAGGCATGGCCCATATTGCTGTCGAGATACACAGACTGCCCCGTCTCCAGCGTGATCGTCTCATAGAATTCGGTGTGCACGCGAATGCGGCCGCTGACCACATAGACCCACTCCTCGCCACTGTGGCGTACCAGGTCACCGAACTCGTCCAGCGTGCGGGCGCGGACATGGGTGACGATCGGGATCATCCGCTTCTGGCGAAGTTCCGGGAACAGATAGAAATAATCGTAGTTGGCGGTGCTGATCCGCAACGCCGAATCCAGCAGCCCCAGGCTCCGCCGCGCCGTCACGCGGTCAGGCTCGCTGACCGACTCCGGCTCTGCAAACAGATCTGACAAGCGCATGTTCAGCCGCTCGGACAGTTGCAGCAGCCGATCATACGTCAATGTCAGCCGATCGTGCTCGATCTTGGAGAGCGTGGAAACCGGAATGCCGGTCCGTTCGCTCATGTCCTTCAGCGTCCACTGGTTGCGAACACGAAGAGCGCGCAGTAACGACCCGAGCGTCGGGCGAGTTGATACAGGCGCTCCCACGGAAGGTCCAGAAGACTTGGGATGGACTGGCGACTTCCCGCCGGCCGGATTCAGTTTCGCTGCAGACGCCCTTGCCATCAGAAATCTCTATCAGCGCACCTGCAAAAGGCAAAGCGGCTTCCACCATCAAAACTGCGGTGTTTTGGCACCGGGTCAGCTACTCGAAAATGAACTCTGAGTAACAAGTGACACCGCAGCCAACTCTCGGCTCGTCGAACGTGCAAGGGTGACAGCCTGACGAAGGAACCGGATAGACTGAGTTATCCTAAAAGGAGGCACTACAATTGATTGTTGAGCGGCCCTCGGCATGGTGCAGGCCTGCTTCGACAGCCGCGATGGAACTGATCCCATCCTGGTACGCATCCTTTGGGTTTACTGACAGCTACACAGTAATCCGCCAGCGATTCCATAACCCGGCTCTGCCCGGAGGCGCATGCAGGTGCGACCCAACAAGCACAATCGCGAGGATCGAGGCCATAACGGCGACATTCCAACAGCGGCCGCCTTCACAGCAGCTTGGGCATCGGCCACCACCAAGAGACTGGGGTGTATCTACCGAACTGAAGCATCCGGATCGCAGGGTTGTTGCTATTGGTGGGAGGGTACTCACCCTCCACACAGATCATGCGGGGACACCGGCCGTCACCCAGAAAGCGCCGTACAATCCGCCGACTGCGAGCAGATAGGACAGTGTAGCGCCCGTCACACCGAATAGTGGTACCAGAAGCGCCAGCAGCAGCAGTTCCAGCAGGGCCGCACTCGCGACAATGGCGTAGGTGGCGCTGGTCTGCGCGCGGTACTTCAGGATGGTGGGCGCCAGTGCCAGCAGCACGGACAAGGCATTCGCCATCACCAGCAACCTGAGCGGCCATACGCCGGTTGTAGCAAAGGCGGGCTGGAACAGGGACAGGATCGGGCCGGCGAACAGCATGAAGAATCCGCCGAGGCCCAGCACGGCGGGCAGCATCCAGCGCAGCCTCGCCTGCCGTATCCGCGCGATGCCGGGCCCGTCTCCTGCGCCGATCAGCAAGCCCAGTTCGCGGCCATAGGCGCGGTTGGTGGCAGTCGCTAGAACCGTGATCATGGCCGCCGTGCTCGCGGCGGCGGCATAGGCGCCGATATTTCCGCCGGGGGCGCCCAGCAGGCCCAGCATCAGCAGCGGCGCCTGTGCCAGAACCGACATCGAGAGCCGGTAAACTAGAAAAGGCCGAGCCTCTGCCCGCCAGCGGGGCCGGTCCTGCTCCGGTGGGGCCTGCCACAGCGTGGGCGGAACGGCGCGGCGGAAGGCGGTCGCGAGCGCCGCCAGCGCCAGCAGCCAGCCCAGACCCCAGGCGCCCACCACCAGCGGCCCGGACAGCTGGTGCCCCGACAGCAGAACCACGCCAAGCAATGGTAGTGCGGCCGCCGGCACCAGCAGACGGAACAGCAGCATGGCGAGCCCAGGCCGGTTGGCGGCCGTCAGCACCTCCACTGCGTAATGGCAGAGCGCGCCCGCCGGCAGCGACAGGCAGGTGACGAGGATGGCCGTGCGCATTTCTGTGACGGGAAGCGCGGCCAGCGCCCAGGCTACAGTCAGCAACGCTGCTGCGGCCGCGACGCGCAGCGTGCGCGTGGCGCCGAAACGGAGCAGCCCTCGCGCCCGGCCGAGAAGCCCGCTTTGCAGCAGCAGCGGCAGGTGGCGCAGCGCATGTTTCTCGCTGCCAAGCGGCGCCATGGTGGCGAGCACCACGAACAGCGCCGACGCGACGGCATAGGCTTCGAAGCCTCCTACCCCCAGCAAGCGTGCGGCCAGCAGGGTGACGGCGAAGCCCAGCAGCTGAGCGGCGATGGCGATGGCGACGAGGCCGACGGGACGGCGTGCGGCCGTCGCCAGCGCGCTTTCCGGACCGGCTCTCGACCCGTTCACCCTAGAAGGCGAGACGAGCCCGGAAGCTGAGCACCGACAATGTATCCTTTCCGGGATTCAGCGAGGGGTTGGCGATGAACTGATAGACCGGCGTGACCGCGAAATTCGGGGTGACCGCCAGCCTGTAGAAGACTTCGGCCGTCACCTGATCGCGCAGGTCGAACGGCAGCGGCACGGGAATCTGCGCGTCGTCTGGCTTGGACCAGCCCACGCCCAGCCCGAACAGATCGCCCGTCCGGCTGGAGGGGCGATAGCCGAAGCCGCCCGTCAGGTTGATTTCCGCGAAGCCGCCCGTGCCGAGGCCGCCGCGCACGAACCACATCAGATTGTCGTTCGCCATCTGATTGACGTTGAAGGCGATGCCATAGGCCTTGTCCTGCGGGCGGGTGATGTCGCCGGGGCCGCGCGGGCGCAGCGGATCGCGATACCACATCGTCACATGGATATTGTTGCGGTCCATTGGCCCGCGCGCATGGATGGGCACCGGGCGGGCCGCGAACGATGTGCTGCCCAGTTCCACGAAGTAGAAATGCTCGTTCCGGTTGAAGAAGTCGTCCACCGTCCAGCCCGTGTCATCGGAATTGGCGGTGAACATGCCGGCCTTCACATACATGTTTCCGGCAGCCCCGCCCGGATAGGCCGCGACCACGAAACCGGCGCCGCGCAGCGGCGAGGCGATAGTGGGGCTGGTGGAAAAGGCGAGGCTGAGGAACTGCCGGTTGTCATCGAAGAAGGGATAGGGGTTCACGAAGTTCGGCGCGAAGATCTTGCCGATGGTATATTGGAAGCGCCCGCCCGCCACGGTCTGCCGGATATAGGCCTGGGTGATCCCCAGCGAGAAATCGCCCCATGTGGCGGCCGTGGGCAGGCCCGAACCCGCCAGCACGCCGCCCGCGAGCGGCGCCCGATCGGACCCGAAGATGGGCCGCCGGTCCTCGATGGCGATGTCGAACGTCAGCTGGTTCGGCTTGCCCCGGTTGAGGAGAGCGGCCGACGCATTGAAGGTGAACTTGTGGCCCACCGCGGATTTGTCGCCGACCAGGCTGTCGGAATAGCTTTGCGCCAATATGCCATAGGAACCGCCGAAGCTGATCCCGGTGCGCTGTTCGAAGCGCTGCTTGAAAGCGAACCAGGGCGGCAGCGAGGGCTGGGCATTGGTGATCGTTGTCTGCGGGGTGGAATCCTCCTCAAGATCCCCCTGCACGGACAGGGTGCCGTCCAGCAGGTCCGGCAGCGTCGCCTCGTCCTCGGTGGCGGTGACGACCGGCGAAGCGGCCTGCTGCGCCAGCAGCGGCTGGGCGGCGAAGGCGAATGCCAGCAGAAGAGCCTTTTTCATCTCGTTCTCAGGCCCAGTTGACGGTGTCGGCGCCGCGCACGGCGACGAGCGGCGTGCGCCAGCGGCCCGGCGTGCGGGAGAGCTTCACCTGCGGCCCCAGCCGGCGGACTTCGCCATAAGGCGTCTGCGCCACTAGGATCTCGGGCGAGATCAGGCGGTTGTTGGGGCCGGAGAGGTCGAACTTGGTGTCCGGGAAACGGCCAAGGCTGGCATACCACATGGCTGCGCGGGTCAGGCTGACGCGGACATGGTAGCTGCCGCCTTCCTTTGCGCGACGGCGCAGCGCGGCGATCACTCCGACGGCGCCCAGATAGCCCGCGATATAATCGTTCATCACCAGCGTCGGCGGGAAGCGGGGAACCCCACCGCCGCCTTCCGCGATGGTGAATCCCGAGCAGGACAGGCCTTCCATGTCAAAGCCGCCGCGCTTCGCCCAGGGGCCCGTCATGCTGTTGGGGTTGCACGAGAGATAGACGATGCCCTTGTGGCCGTCGGCCAGTTCCTGCGGCCCGAAGCCCAACCGGTCCAGCGTGCCGACGCGGAAATTCTCCACATAGACGTCGGTCTCAGGGATCAGCGCCTTCAGGCGCTGTTCCCCGTCAGCACCTATGGCACAGATTTGAGGTTGTGAATTAAGGAGTGTTGGGGCTTCGTCGTAGTGACGAAGGAACGAAGATGAAGCCCCA
>QFPK01000119.1 GCA_003248865.1 Sphingomonas sp. | reverse complement strand
AGGCATGGCCAAGACCAACCGACCGTTCCAGCGGGAGCTCTCCAACGCCATCTTAAGGGCCTTGGCGCTTTCCTCGCCTTTCCAACGAAACACCCCGCACCCGATGGCGCCGGCAATGACGGTGCTCACCCCCTTGTCGTGCCAGGCGTCAAAAGCCGTGCGCAACCGGCGCGCCAGGGCGTCGCGCAGCTCGTTCAAGGGCTGCTCTTGGACGTGCTTGGCCTGACGGTTGGGCGCGGCCACGGCGACAAACACCGCCGGTGCCGGTTGGCCCATCAGGTATTGGTCGGGGTGTATCAACCACGCCCCATCGGCCACCAGGATGGTATCAGGGCCCATTCCTTGGGTTTCCCCGTAAAAACCGGCCGGTGCTTGTTCGGCCTGGTAGCCCCAGGTGCTGTGCAGGCTGACGTCTTCTTCTTGGGCCACCGCCCCGTTGCGCCAGCCACCGCCAGGCTTGGTGCTGGAGGCAAAGATCAACACCCCGTGGTTCTTGGGCAGGCCTGCAGCCACGACTTCTGAGGTCGCGGCTACGATGTCCACGGTCAAGGGTTGTTCACGTTTTACCGGCTGCAGAGGAGCAGAGGCATCCACCACCTGAGCGGGCCCAAAATCTCCGCTCTCGAACAAGGCGGTGGTTTCTTCGGCCAAAAAGACGGCCCGGGACTGGCGAAGGCTTTTGTTGCTCAGCAAGGTCATGGCAAATCCTCTGAATTTCCTGGTTTATGCCGGTATGCTATCATAAACCTACCGTCATTTCACGAGCTCACCCCATGTCCAAGCCCACCTTCCCCCTGGAGTTTTCGGCCTACTGGGGAGCCGATCCCAACCGAGACGATCAGGCCTCCACCCTTCGCTTTGACACACCGGCCGAACTGGAAGCCTACCGCACCGGTTTGAATCAGGCCGACGGTTGGTTTGGTGCCAGCTTCCTTCCCCACCCGAACTTCAAGGTCAGCAAAGACGGCGATTTCACCGAGGGCAAGAAAATTCCGGCGGTGAAAGAAGGCCAACGTTTTGTCATGTGGGGCGAAAAGCCCGAAAAAGGGGAGACCCCGGAAACGGTGGAGTTTGACACGGCCCTGGAGGCGGAAGCCTTCCAGCAGGGCGTGGAGGACATGGTCGGCTGGACCAAGTGCTTCTTCGTTCCCTCGCCGGACTTCAAGCCCTTTGACAGCATCGAGGATGCCCAGAGCTACTTCGACCCGGCCACAGCCCGCGTTCT
>QFPK01000118.1 GCA_003248865.1 Sphingomonas sp. | reverse complement strand
CGAAGCGTCTGCTGCGCTCGGCAGGCGGCACCCCGTGCAGGTCGGCGTACAAGTCCAGGTTTTCCTGCACGCTCAGGTCTTCGTACAGCCCGAAGCGCTGTGGCATGTAGCTGATGCGGTCTTGCACCGCCTGCGGATTGGCCGCCACGTCGATGCCCAGCACCTCAAGGCGCCCGGCGTCGGGCTTAAGCAGCCCGGCCATCATGCGCAGCAAGGTTGTCTTGCCTGCGCCGTCCGGCCCGACGAGGGCGGTCAGCTCGCCCGCGCGTATCGTCATCGACACATCGTTCACCGCAAGCAACGGGCCGCCGCCCGGCGCCTCGAAGGTCTTGCGCAGGCCCTCGGCAATGACCGTTGTGTCGCTGTCGTTCATTGCGCGGTGCCGGTCGTCAGGTGAACGGTTGCCGGCTGTCCAAGGCGCAGCACGTCCTGCGGGTCATCGACCAGCACCCGTACCTCGTAAACCAGGCTGGTGCGCAGTTCCTCGGTCTGGACCGACTTGGGCGTGAACTCGGCAACCGATGAGATGTAGCCGACCTTGCCAGTGATGGACTGGCCGGGGCGGCCATCAGTGACGACGCGGGCCTCCATGCCGGGCCTGACCCGGCCCAGGTCGGGTTCGCCGACATAGACGCGAACCCACTTCGGCTGCGTCAACGCCAAGGCGAAAACCGGCCGCTGGGGCGTGGCCATGTCGCCCGGCTCAAGAAGCCGCGAACGCACGATCGCGTCGGCGGGCGCCTTGAGTTCGCCCTGGGCGATCTGGTGCTGCAACAAGGCCAGTTGCGCCTGCGCCGCCTTGAGCTGTGCCTCCGCCCCCGCCACGTCTTCCGCACGCGGTCCAAGTTCGGTCAAGCGCAATGCTTCGCGTTGCTCCGCGACCTTCGCCTGCGCGACCTGTAGATGGCTTCGGGCGCGGTCCAGATCCTGCGCGCTCACGGCGCGCCCTTGGGTATTGGCCGCAATGCCTTGCAGGCGCTTGAGGTCTTGTTCGGCTTGCGAGGCGTCAGCCTGTGCTGCGGTCACACGGCTGCGGGCTTGCGCGACCTCCTGCGGCCGTGAGCCGTTGCGCAGGCGCAGGAGCGTCTGCTGCTGGACGCCGATCTGTGCTTGCGCTTGCTCGGCCTGCAACGCCAGCGTGCGGGTATCCAGCACACCCAGCACTGGACCGCCCAGCCTTTTGTAGACACCCGCAGGCCATAATTCATGGCTACAGCAGAGGTGT
>QFPK01000117.1 GCA_003248865.1 Sphingomonas sp. | reverse complement strand
GGGATTGGATAGCGGTCGCGCTGAACCGAGGTGGCCTTCGTCCTTGGGGCGGCGCTCAAGCCTGTGCGTTGGCTGCCGACTTGCTGTTGGAGATCACCTTGGTCCATGACTACGTAAAGGTCAGGCATCAGGTACTGGACGCCTTGGAGAACAACCTGCCCGAAGGGATGGCTTCTCAGACCGGCCGTCACGTGCTTCTTGAGGCATCCACTGCACAGATTCAGCGCCGGGTGACCCAGGCGAGATGCCTTTCAGAACGCGATGGGGAAGGGTTCCGTCGCCTGTTGGGTTTCTTCGACAAGGTGGGGGTTTCCAGTCAGGAATTGTGCGAAGCGATGCGCAAAGGAAAGGGCGAAACCTTGAGCATCGTTTCAATTCGACTGAACGTTCCGGAAGGGATGGTCCGGGAGATGGAGGAAAGGACACCCTGGTCTGGGGTGGCCAAGGAGGGAGGATGGGGTTCGGCATCCAATACCCGCTTCGCGGCAGGAGCTTCCATTTTCACCGTGTTAAAGCAACGCCTTCAGACCCGTGCTCCGGGCCTTGAGCGTTGGTGGGATCTGTGCAGCCAAGTGCTTTTGCAGCACGTGGAATTTGAGACCTATTTGCGCCAGCCGCAAAACCAGGCGTTGAAGGGCGATGAGGGTATCAACGAACGCTGGGCTGCCTTGGTGAAGCAGGCCTGTTTGGCCAAAGCGTGGCGGAAAGCCCCCGTGGCCGAACTCTCCACTGACCCCGAGCCTGCTGTAAAGGTGCGCCGTGCGCGTTTGTGATCCCCCATTGACGAGCGGCTGGAGTGTGTGCGACAGTAAGCCCATGGAAACCCTCTTCGCCACCGCTGATGCCTTCCGCACGCTCCGTGCCGGGCAGCCGTGCGCGTCGCGAATTTTGAAGGCGATCGGCGCTACAGCCTGATTGCTGGTGCCCCGATCGCGAGCCTTAAGCCGGTGACTGCCGGCTTTTTTGTGCCTCTTTTTCGCCTTCGGAGATCTCCATGTCTGCTGTTCCTCCCGTGTTTGTTGGAAAAACCCCCTTCCCACTCAAGACCCCAATGGAACCACGGGGGCCGTTGCCGTTGACCAACGTGGGCTCATCTGCCCTGCCTTGGCGGCTGCTCGACGGCCCCCCTTACGCCAATGGTGCACCTCACCTGGGCCATGTGTTGAACAAACACCTCAAGGACGCGCTTGCTCGAGCGCACGCAGCCCTTGGGAAGAAGGTTGAATG
>QFPK01000116.1 GCA_003248865.1 Sphingomonas sp. | reverse complement strand
ATCCTGCATTTTTCAGTCGATTGTGAACATCCGTATCTTCGGCTCCCCAAAAATGGAAAAACTCATCAAATCCGTTTATTTTTTTAAGACAGGAAACCGGAAAGAGCGTCATTCCTGTAGCTTCTTCATTGGTTTTGAAGTTAACCTGGTAGGATTCAAAAGCCACATTCTTTTTTGTTTCGCTTTCTGAAAGAAACCCTACCTGAAAATAAGTGGCTGAGGCTTTATCTGAACATTGTTCTAAAACTGAAGTAAATTCAGGATGGAAAATCATATCGACATCGGCAACAAAACAATAGCCTTCCTCCAGCTTTTTTATGGCATAGTTTAAGGCTTTGCATTTATTCCAGGGTTGGTTTTTGGCGTACAGATAAACATAGGAAGCAAAATCATATTTTTCAACCAGAGCTTTTGCTTCTGCTGCAATTCCATCTTCAGAACCATAATCTATAAACACTACATTGAAGTTATGTACTTTTTGTTGTGCCAACGAATCCATAGAACGCTGTATGCGCTGTATTTCTCGGTTTCGATATGGGTAGAGTAGGGTTATCATGTTGTTATTTTAAAAGCTTCTCGCCTTTTCCAATAATTTTCAGTGAAAAATAAGCTAAAAATATTTTAATCCAGCGTTTAAAAATTCCAAAATCAAAAAAAGACAGTTTCCGTAGCAGTTTCATCAAAGCTTTCAGGTCCTGTTTGCTTGAAATTACATAGGGCAAATATTTCATCATTGCCTTAAAAAAATGCAGCTTCAGGTCTTTTGACAGCTTTCCTTTTTTTTCCAACAAGGCTATCAATCGGATAACGCTATGCAGGTGCGAGATTTTTAGCCTGGCATTTTTCCTATTATCAATATGTGATGTTATATTTTGCGGATGTTTCCTGTAATAAGTAAGATACTCATCAATAACTTCAAGTTTGGGCTGTTCAATGAGCATCCGGGCATAGAAATCGCTGTCCTGTCCGGCAAGAAGCTCTTCATCAAAAAGCTGCTTTCCTTTCAGGAAATTCCCGTTCCACATAATATCCGGCAAATACCAGGAAATCTTTAGTTTTAAAAAATCATCGAGTGTGGTTTCAGTCAGAAATGTTCTGTTTTCGCGTCCCGTGATATTTTCTATGCTATTTTCAAACATCATTGTTTTAGAAATGATTCCATCGAGCCCACTTTTGGTATTTAGGCCCATGACTTTCTTATGGATAAATTCGGGATGCATAATATCAT
>QFPK01000115.1 GCA_003248865.1 Sphingomonas sp. | reverse complement strand
CCTGCCGGTGATGCATCGACCAGCCCACCACCCGCTGGTCGAACAGGTCCAGCACGATGCACAGATACAGCTTGCCATGGCCGGTTTTGATCTCGGTGATGTCGGTGACCCACTTGGTCTCCGGCTCCAGCGCGGTGAAGTCCCGCTCCAGCAGGTTGCGCACGCCCGGGGGCGTCAGCGCCGACTGAGCGCGTTGACCGCGGCGCTTCGGCCGCGGCCAGCCCTGCAGACTGTCGAACGCCATCAGCCGGGCGACCCGGTTCAGGCTGGCCGTCTCGCCTTCGTCGACAAGGTCTTCGTGCATCCGACCGGCACCGAGAGTTCCCCGGCTGTCCTCATGCAGTTCGCGGATACGCCCGAGCAGACGCCGGTTGTCGAGCTGTCGCCCACAGGGCAATCGCTTGCTCCAGTCGTAGTAACCGCTGGCCGACACCTTCAGGCAGCGGCACATCAGCCGGACCGGGAACTCTTCGCGGCAACGTTCGATCACCCGATACCTCGGGATGATCCCTTGGCAAAGAACGTTGCCGCTTCTCGCAAAAAATCCCGCTCCTTCTGTACCCGGGCCAGTTCGCGCTTCAGGCGAGCCAGCTCCTCGTCCCGCGGCGTCCCGGCGCCACCAAAGGCCACCTTGCCCTGACTCCGGGCTTCCCGCTTCCAGCGGGTCAGCAGGTTGTCCCGGATCCCCAGTTCCCGCGCCACCTGGGCACAGCTGACACCCGGCTGGCTGGCCTGTTCAACCGCACCACGCTTGAACTCCGCACTGAACTTCCTTCGCTTCGACATGAACACTCCTCAGGCCTCGATCGGCCTTCTCGTAAGTGTCCGTGAAATCGGGGGTGAACCCGTCGAACTGTCGAGGGGCATGAAGCGGCAGTCGCCTGGCGCCATGGAACGCGCTGGCGTGACCGCCGACACGCTTCGTTGCCATCCGGGCTTGTCCCGGTCATCGTGCTGCGGCGACACTCGGCCGCTGACGTCAACGGGGGATCGGACTTTGCCGACGACTTGCGCCTGTCCGCGCACGGCAGCGCGCCGTGCCGGAACGTTCCTGTTCCTGACGGCCATCGGCTTGTTGGCCGCATGCGGCAGGCACCCGCCGGCCGACCTGCCCGGTGCCGGCAGCGAGCCGGCCGAGGCCGTGCGCGTGCTGGCCGGGCGCCTGCAGGCCAACGATCTGCCCGGTTTTGCCCGTGCCGCGCTGCCGCCGGCGGATTACGTGGCGGTGGACGC
>QFPK01000114.1 GCA_003248865.1 Sphingomonas sp. | reverse complement strand
CATTCTAAAGGAGTACTTACTGTTGCATTTTCTCTGGGACGTAACGAATAGATACTGGCCATCGTTTTTCCTTTTCCGTTTTGCAGGTAGTCAAGATAGACTTTTCCTTTTCTTTTGGAAGGACTTCTTTCGAGACTCACAATATCCGGAAGTTTTTTGAGAACCATCTGGCTGACAATATGTGAAAAAGTGCGTGTCTGGTTATAAGTGTATTTTGGGAGTATGGGGATAAAAACATGCAGTCCTTTTCCACCGGAGGTTTTTAAATAGGCAGGCACTTGCAGCGAATCCAATATTTCTTTTAAGGTGAGTGCTGTTTTGATGATTTTTTCCATCCCGGCTTCGTTTGGGTCCAGGTCAAAAATAATATAATCCGGATTGTTGAGCGTACCCACACGGCTACTCCACGGATTGATTTCAATACAACCCCAATTGGCCAAAAAGAGCAAGGTGTCTTTGTCCTGGCAGAGCAGGTAGGTGATGGTTTCATCGGTTGATTTTGATTTCAGCTTTCTGGTTTTAATCCAAGCCGGAACCTGTCCTTCTACATTTTTCTGAAAAAAACCGTCTTTGGTAATTCCGTTTGGAGTTCGTCTTAAAGATTCCGGACGGTCTTTAAGATAGGGAAGTATGTATTCTGCCACTGTATCATAATAAGCTATGACATCACCTTTGGTATATTTTTCTTTGGGCCAGAATATTTTATCGAGATTAGAAAATTCAGTCTTGCTTTCGGGAATATCCATAGTTTTGGTCTTTTCGGGTTTATCAGTTTTTGCTGCTTTTGATTGTAGTTCTTTTACAGCTTCTTTTGTTGGGGTTTCTTTTTCTCTGCTCACTTCATGGGCTTTTTTATCTTCCCTTAATCCCAGAAAAACGGGATGGCGCATACTGCCGGAGTCTGTCCATTCCGTGAATTTTAATTGGGCTACCAGTTCAGGAGTGACCCAATGTGTTGCAGGAAATTTTGGCGCAGTTTTAAAAGGACTCGTTTTCCGCTCCATTTTATCAAGTTTTGAGCGAAGTTCTTTTAAAGTGGCATCATCGAAACCGGTTCCAACCTTACCTGAATATATAAATTCATTACCATCGAAATAACCGCAGAGTAGTGCTCCCAGTCCGTTTCGGCTTCCCTGCGGTTCTGTAAAACCGCCAATTACCATTTCCTGTTGTTTGATGGTTTTGATTTTGAGCCAGTCTTTGGTTCGTTGGTTCTGATGGTATTTTGAAGTAATTTT
>QFPK01000113.1 GCA_003248865.1 Sphingomonas sp. | reverse complement strand
TGCCTGCCGCCTCGCGCCGACCGGCGATGCCGGCAAGCCCCGCCTGGTTGCGTCCCGGCGCGCGGAGGATGTGCCTGTGAGCCAGACCGGCGCGGGCAGTGATAGGGCGACCGCGAACCATGCGGTAGCCCACGGGCCGGCCGTTCGGGGCTGGTGTCCCGATGCCTGGCGTCCGATGGCGGCGGGCGACGGGCTGATCGTGCGCGTGAAGCCGCGCCTCGGTCGTCTTTCGGCCGACGATATGGCGGCGCTGGGCGCGGCGGCGATCGCCCATGGCAACGGCCTGATCGACATGACCCGGCGCGCTAACCTCCAGATCCGCGGCGTGCGCGACGATAGTTGGCGCCCCTTGCTCGACCGGCTGCTCGACCTTGGCCTGGTCGACCACGATGCTCGGCGCGAGGGCGCGCGCATGATGATGGTCGCGCCGGACTGGCGCGAAGGGGATGACAGCCATCGCATCGCCCGCCAGTTGCTCGATCGCCTGGACGAACTGCCGGACTTGCCGGGCAAGATGGGCTTCGTCATCGATGCCGGCGCTGCGCCGCTCCTGTCCGGCGAAGCGGGGGATTTTCGCATCGAGCGGGCGCGGGACGGCGGCCTGATCTTGCGTGCGGAGGGGCGGGCACAAGGCGTGCCGGTGGACAGCGGCGGCGAAGTGGATGCGCTGCTCGCGCTCGCCCGATGGTTCGTGGAGAGCGATGGCGCGCGCGCGGGGCGCATGGCCCGGCATGATGCGCCCCTGCCGGATTGGGCAACGGGCATGACAGAGGCGGCGTTGTCACGCCCGCGACTGGTCCCCGGCGCATGGGATGGCGGCATGGCCTATGGTCTTCCCTTTGGCCGGATCGACGCGCGGCATCTTCTCGACGCGCCGGCCATGCGGCTGACCCCATGGCGCATGCTGCTGGCCGAAGGGCAGCTGCCCGGTCTGTGCGCCGACGCTGCCGATCCGTTGATCCATGTCGAGGCCTGCCCCGGCGCGCCTGCCTGCCCGCAGGCGAGTGTGGAGACGCGCGATCTCGCCCGCCAGCTGGCCCCCCATGTGGCGGGCCGCCTTCATGTCTCCGGCTGCGCCAAGGGCTGCGCCAGTTCGATTCCGGCCGACATCGTGCTGACGGGGCGGGACGGGGGCTACGACCTTGCCTTCCATGCCCGCGCAGGATCGGCGCCCGTCCGTCCTGACCTCACCGCCACCGACCTTCTTGCCCATTTCGGAGCCTGTTGATGCCCCATGATTATG
>QFPK01000112.1 GCA_003248865.1 Sphingomonas sp. | reverse complement strand
TGGCGTTCGTGATATCGCCCGGCAGGCCCATGTATTTGTCGCGGAACGTGTAGGTGGCGGTGCTGAAACGGTTGAAATCTACGCCGATACTGCGGATCTCTGCCGCGCGTATGAGCGACTGGCCTCCAAGGATGCCGCCGGTAAGTAGCCCAAGAATCACTAACACAATCGATAATTCTACAAGCGAAAAGCCGTGCGTTTGGCGTGTGCTGAACATGTGCCCATTCATCTGATTTGATTGCATTATATATAGCACCAAGTCGCGCTGCGTACCATTAAAAAAGCCCGCCAGAATATGGCGGGCTTTTTCATCAAATGCATGGAAATGCTGGCCTTAGAGCTGGCGTTCCAGCATCAGTTTCTTGATCTCTGCGATGGCCTTGGCCGGGTTCAGGCCCTTGGGGCAGGTCTTCGCGCAGTTCATGATGGTGTGGCAGCGATAGAGGCGGAACGGATCCTCGAGGTTGTCGAGGCGCTCGCCCGTCATCTCGTCGCGGCTGTCGATGATCCAGCGGTAAGCATGCAACAGCACGGCCGGGCCAAGGTAACGATCGGCGTTCCACCAGTAGCTGGGGCACGAGGTGGAGCAGCAGGCGCAAAGGATGCACTCATACAGCCCATCGAGCTTGGCGCGGTCTTCCGGCGATTGCAGGCGCTCGGTGTTGGCGGGGGCGGCCGATTCGGCCTGCAGCCAGGGCTGCACCGATTCGTATTGCGCGTAGAAATGGTTCATGTCCGGCACCAGGTCCTTCACCACGCTCATGTGCGGCAGCGGGTTGATGACCACGTCGCCCTTCACGTCGGCAATCGCTTTGGTGCAGGCCAGCGTGTTGGTGCCGTCGATATTCATGGCGCACGAGCCGCAAATGCCTTCGCGGCACGAGCGGCGGAAGGTCAGGCCGGCATCCACCTCATCCTTAATTTTGATGAGGGCGTCGAGCACCATCGGCGCGCAGTTATCCATGTCGATCTCGTAGGTATCGATGCGCGGATTCTTCGGCTGGCCGTTCTCGTCCTTATCCTCGGGGTTCCAGCGGTAGATCTTGAATGTCTTCACGTTCTTCGCCCCTTCGGGCGCTTTGTGCGTGATGCCGTTCGTGTTGATCTTCGAGTTCTTCGGCAGGGCAAATTCAACCATGGCGGTTCTCCTTACAATCTTTTAGTCGCGCGGGGCGAGGTTGGGCAGCAGGGGCTGGCCTGCCTGTTGCTTCGCGCGGATCTCCGCCACGGCCTTTTGCATGGCG
>QFPK01000111.1 GCA_003248865.1 Sphingomonas sp. | reverse complement strand
GCTACAACACCATCCGTTTCGACGACGAGTTCACGCGCAACCTGCTCTACCGCACCTTGCACGACCCTTACGAGCGCGAGTGGTCCAACGGCAACTCCCGCTGGGACATCGTGGATCTGGCCCGCGCGGTGTACGCCTTCAAGCCGTCGGTCATGAGCTGGCCCACCGACGACGAGGGAAAGGTCTCCTTCCGCCTGGAAAAGCTGGCCGAGGCCAACAACCTCCCCAAGGTGCGCGCGCACGATGCGCTGTCGGACGTGGAAACCACCATCGCCCTGGCCCGCCTCATCCGCGAGCGTGCGCCCGAACTGTTCCACCTGCACTTCTCCTTGCGCCTGAAGAACAACGTGTTGCCGTTGTTCAACCTCCATACCCAGGCCCCGCTCTTCCACGTCAGCAGCCTGTATGGCGTGGACCGTGCATGCACGGCCCCGGTCATCCCCCTGGCGGTTCACCCCACCCAGTCCAACGTGGTGATCGTGTTCGATTTGAGCGCCGACCCGACCCCGTTGCTCAACCTGCGCCCGGACGAGATCGCCGATCGCGTTTTCCGAGCCGAAAAGGGACAGCGCCTGCCGCTGACCACCATTTACGCCAACCGTTCGCCGGTCCTGCTCACACCTGAGCAGAGCAAGGCCTTTGGCGTGGAGCGCCTGGGGCTGGGCTTTGACCGCAACCAGGCCAATGCCAACTGGAAGGCCTTGCGTGCGGCTGCCCAGGACGTGGCGCGCAAGGTGCAAGAGGTCTATGCAACCAACGACATGGCTTTCTCCAACAGCGACCCGGAGCTGTGCCTGTATGGTGGCTTCGTATCCAAGGACGACAAACAGCGCTTCTACCAGCTCCACAAGATGAGCCCGGAGGAGCTGTCCAAGGCTGAGTTCGACTTTGACAACCCGAACTACAACGAGCTTCTGTTCCGCCACCGCGCCCGCAATTGGCCTGAGACCCTCAACGAGGAAGAGCAGCTGCGCTGGAGCGCCTACGTGTCTGACCGGCTCACCACCGGTGGCCCCATGGATGGACGGACACTGGATCACTTCGACAAGTTGATCCAAGATGTACGGGCGAACCCCAACTTGGCCAGCGATCCGATGATCGACGATTTGGAGGCCTGGGCCCAGGAACGGCGTTCGCAATTCGTCCTCCCCAACGCACGCCACCCTTCGCCCTGATGCCTGTTCCCCAACGTCCCCTTGCCTTGTGCCTTGAGCAACTGGGCCCCTTGCAGACCCCCTCGGGCACC
>QFPK01000110.1 GCA_003248865.1 Sphingomonas sp. | reverse complement strand
CGGTAGAACATTCTGTGTATGTCAGGGAAGGTTTTTCAGGAAAAGGAATTGGAAAACTAATTTTATCCGAATTAATTGAAGTTGCTAAAAAACAGAAACTTCATACCATAATCGGGCTTATTGATACCGATAATGCCGGAAGTATTGCCTTTCATGAAAAATTCGGCTTTGAAAAAGCAGGTGTTCTCAAAGAAGCCGGCTATAAATTTGAAAAATGGCTGGATGTTCAGCTCATGCAATTGCTTCTGAAATAAGAAAGGCTTTCAAAACCTGAGATTCCTGAAAGCCTTTCTTTATTTGTTCAAAAAGGTTTTAAGCCTTAATCCAATTTACAATTTCAGGGTCGGTTGGTAGTGTTTTAGGCGATATTACTTTGACCAATTCTCCTTTTTCGTTAATCAGGTATTTTTGAAAATTCCATTCTACTTCGGAATCCTGCAAGCCATTTTTAGATTTCTGGGTCAGAAATTTATAAACCGCATCCATATCATCTCCTTTGACTGAAATTTTAGACATCATCGGGAAAGTCACACCATAATTTCTTTCACAAAAAGCCCCTATTTCTTCATTCGTTCCCGGTTCCTGTGAGGCGAAATTATTAGCAGGAAAGCCAACAATAACAAACCCTTTATCTTTGTATTGGTCGTAAATTGCCTGCAAATCTTTATACTGTGGTGTTAATCCGCATTTTGAAGCTGTATTGACAATTAAGACCTTCTTTCCTTTCAAAGAAGCGAAGTCGAAATCATTTCCTTCCAAATCTTTTACCTTAAACTGGTAGATTGTTTCTTTACTCATTGTTTTATTTTTTGGTGTTGCCGTTTTTGTGTTTTTTTCCTGTGCCTGGTTCTGCTGACATGCCAGACAACCCAATAACGCAAAGGCGAAGGCTAATTTTTTCATCGTTTTTATTTTTTATAAAATTAGAAAATTCAAAAACTGTTTTCGTTTAAACTTTTGTTAAATAAAAATGAGTGTCGAAAAGTCTATATGCAATAAAATAGGTTTTTGTTTATAAAACAAGGATTCGAAATTGAATCCTTGTTATTTTTTCTCTCCTATGAATATTTTAGGCATGATTTACTTTTTCTTTACTACGAAATATACAACATATCCAATGAATAGTACAAATTCCACAGTAAATACAATATAAAGATTACCAGCTAAATTTTGATGTCCATTTATAAATAACATGGTTGTACTAGTTAAGAATATAAATTGAACTATACCCCAAATCAAGATTACTTTCATG
>QFPK01000109.1 GCA_003248865.1 Sphingomonas sp. | reverse complement strand
AACATCGAGCAGTTCGATCCCGATCCCTTCATGGACATGCTGAACAAGCACGGCCTGCCCTGGCAGGTGAAGGAACTGGACGCGCCGCTGGCCTTCTAACCGGCGGTTGTAGCACAAACCTCGTCATTCTCGCGAAAGCGGGAATCCATCTCCGGGCCTTGCATCCGGGGATGGGGTAGGAGATGGATCCCCGCCTGCGCGGGGATGACGGAGTTGTTAGACATGCGATACAGCGCGAGCGCCTGCCTGGCGCTCTTCTTCATCACTTCCCCGGTTTCCGCGCAACAGCCCGCCGATCCCTACGCCCCGGCCAAGGCCATCGTCGCCGACGTCAACCGGATCGTGACGCCGAATGGCGTGCAGGAAAATCTGGTCGTGACCTTGGGCGGCGCGCGGCAGGCGATCAATGTGCGGGGCGCCGATCGCGCCAATCCGATCCTCCTCTATGTCCATGGCGGCCCCGGCGCGGTGGAAATGCCCTTCGCCTGGTCGTTCCAGCGGCCATGGGAGGATTTCTTCACCGTCGTCCAGTGGGACCAGCGCGGCGCAGGCAAAAGCTATGCGCTCAACGATCCCAAGGCGATCGCGCCGACCATGACGCTGGATCGCTATCGCGACGACGCGATCGAACTGATCGATTACCTCAAGACCCGCTATGGCAAGCGCAAGGTCTTCCTGCTTGGCCATAGCTGGGGCTCGGCGGTCGGCCTCTCGGTCGCAATCAAGCGCCCCGACCTGCTCTACGCCTATGTCGGCATGGGCCAGGCGATCGACTTCCGCGCCGGCGAGCGCATGGGCATGGACTGGACGATCGCGCAGGCGAGGAAGGCCGGCAACGCCGAAGCCGTCAAGGCGATCGAAGCGCTCGCCCCCTATCCCGACAGCGGGCCGTTCACGATCGACAAGGCGGACGGCTGGCGCCGCTATGCCATTCCTTACGGCTCGCTGATGGCCGACCGGCCCGACCCGACGCTCTATTTCCAGACGCCGCGCCTGTCGCCCGACTATACACCCGAAGACCGCAAGGCCTGGGGCACGGGCAGCGAATTTTCGACCACGCCCCTGTGGCCGCGGGTTGCCGATGTCAGCTTCGCCAAGGCCCACGAGATGAAGCTGCCGGTCATCATGCTGCTCGGCCGCACCGACTATACCGTACCCTCGCCGCTCGCCGCGCAGTGGATGGACCGGTTGAAAGCCCCCGCCAAGAAGACCATCTGGTTCGAGCATTCGGCCCATATGCCGATGGTCGAGGAA
>QFPK01000108.1 GCA_003248865.1 Sphingomonas sp. | reverse complement strand
GGTAAAGAGCTATTATATCGAAAAAAACAATTCAATTAACTACATCGCCTATTTCTGGACAGAAAGAGGATTTAGTCCGCAGTCAATGGTTAGTGCCTTTAAGATGTATGTTTCGGCCTTGACGCTTTCACTTCAAAAAGACACCAAGAAGATTATAAAATAAAAGCTATAGCATCCCTTTAAAATCAAACAAATTTTAATAACTAACTTAAAACTTTTAACTATGAAAACATTAAAAACATTAGGAGCAATGTGTCTTTTGGCCACAATCTTATTTTCATGCAGTAGCGATGATAGCGGTGGAGGATCAAATTCAGGAGGATTTTCGCTAACAGCAAAAGTGAATGGAGCCAACTATTCCAATTCCAATTATTTTGACCCGATGGCGGTCATTACAAACAACATTCTGGTTATCCAAAGCAGCGATAATGGTGGAAACTCAATTCAGATTCAGGTTATGAATTATAACGGAGTTGGAAGCTATACTTCAGGAAACAATAACCTGATGGCGGGATATATTAATTATCTTAAAGCAGGAGCTACAGTAGGCCAGTTCAAGACTTTTACTTCGGTTCGAGGTGATGGTTTGGTAGAAATTACGGAAGTGACAGATACTTATGTAAAAGGAACATTTTCAGCGACTGCGCCAGAGAATGTCTCAAATTCTACAGAAAGTGTGGAGATTACAGAAGGAACATTCAAAGCTAAAATCCAGACGGCTCAATAAAAGTCTTGAATTTAAGAGTGGAAATACGGACTTGTAAAGTAATCCGCACTCACAATCTAACACAACAATAAAAGTTGTTGACTTGTCCTTTTCAGGCCGCAGTGGGAAAATAGTTTTGTGCGCCTGGAAAGGACTTTTTTAATGAGGCAAGATTTTTTGTATTTTTAAAGAGCCCAAATTGTTTTTGTCTGTTATATCTTGAGACTATGCACTTAAAAACTAAATTTATTTTGGCAGTTTTCCTTCTGTTTGGAGCTATTTCCGGTTTCAGTCAAGCCAATAGGACAAAAATTGACAGTTTAAAAAAACAGATTTATTCTAAAAGCAGTGTTTCCAAAGCCAAATCGCTAATTCTGCTTTCGGATGAATTGTCAAGTTCCAATCCCGAAAATTCACTTTTGTATGCCCGGGAAGCGTTAAGAACTTCACAGGAAATCAAAAACGACAGTCTTATTTCGGTTAGCTATAACAGTATTGCCTTAAATTTTGAAGTTCGAAGCAAACTGGATTCGGCACTTTTTTACCATAA
>QFPK01000107.1 GCA_003248865.1 Sphingomonas sp. | reverse complement strand
CATGCGGCGGCCAACCCGGTGATCTCGCGCGTGATCGTGGTGACGCTGATCTATATGGCCGGGTTCTCGGGGATGGAGTCGACCTTCGGCCTGTGGACCGGGGCGCGCTATGACTGGGGCGCGCGCGAGGTGGCGTTTTCCTTCATGGCGGTGGGCGTGGTGTCGGTGTTCTGCCAGTCGCTGGTGACCGGAAGGCTGGCGCGCCGGTTCGGCGAGAGCCGGGTGCTGGCGGGCGGTTGCCTGCTGTTCGGGGTGGGGCTGCTGGGACAGATGTTTTCGCCCGCCGCCTGGTTCGTGCCGGTCGCCATGATCATCGGCGGATTCGGCATGGCGATGACCATGCCCAACATCTCGGCCATGATCTCGCGCGCGGCCCCGCCCGACCGGCAGGGCGCCATGCTGGGGCTGAACATGGCGGCGAGTTCGTCGGGGCGAATCGTGGGGCCGATCGTGGCGGGCGCGATGTTCTCCGGCCTGGGGCACGACTGGCCGCTGGCGGTGGGCGCGGCCCTGATGGTTCCGGCGGCGATCATGGCCCTCAACGCGGGGCGAGCGGCGAGCCAACCTGCGCGGCTGGCGGCGGAGGCGGCGGAGTAGCTGCTTCCGCTTGCCATCCGGCCGCGCTTCGCTTAGAAGCCGCGCCTTCGCGTGCGGACCGCCGGGCGAACAGGCATGCCTGGGCGGGACGATATCAGGGCGACCTCCTTGGGGCTCAAGTAGCCGATAGGCGGTAGCCCCCTCTAAATAGAGAGTCGAAAATGCCGAAACTGAAGACGAAGTCGGGCGCCAAGAAGCGCTTCAAACTCACTGCGACCGGCAAGGTGAAGGCCGGGGTTGCGGGCAAGCGTCACCGCTTGATCAGCCACAACTCGAAATACATCCGCCAGAACCGCGGCACCTCGGTCATGGCCGACGCCGACGCCAAGAAGATCAAGTCCTATATGCCCTACGCCTAAGGCGCAGGGCTCGACATCTTCTCACCGCATCGAATTTGAACTGACGCCCTGAAGTCGTGAGCTGCCGCGCAGCGAACGTAGGGGCTTCCCGAAGGGAAAAACATCATGGCTCGCGTTAAACGTGGCGTAACCTCGCACGCCAAGCACAAGAAGGTTCTGGAGCAGGCCAAGGGCTTCTCCGGCCGTCGCAAGAACACCATCCGTACGGCCAAGGCCGCCGTCGACCGCGCCGGGCAATACGCCTATCGCGACCGTCGCGCCAAGAAGCGCAACTTCCGCGCCCTGTGGATCCAGCGCATCAAC
>QFPK01000106.1 GCA_003248865.1 Sphingomonas sp. | reverse complement strand
ATTCCCTGATGACTACGCTTTGCTGGGCTATGGGTCGGATGAACCGGGACTGTCTCGGATTGTCATGGCCATGGCTTGGGGAGACATTCCTGCAGCCCAGGCTTTGGCCAAAGCCCCGGTGTTTCCAGGCGAAAGCCCGGCCTCTCCCCACCAAGCCATGCTGGTGGGAGCGATGGTTGCCCTGCTGAGGTTGTCAGACCAAACAGAAGGGCTGGCTCCTGAGCAACACCACGAGCACCAGCTCAAAATCCTGGAGGTGATGGAACAAGCCTTGAACCAGGGTGCCGTGTGGGACGAGCCTTGCCCGGAGATCCTGCCAATGCTGGAGTTCATGGACGAAGGCCGAAACGTCGGTCTCAACGACAACCCCGTGGGCCGGAGTCGGGGGTTTGCGCCCGATTACAAGCATCCCCCGGTCAGCCGCTACGAGCGTCGCCCCCCGCACGTGACACCAGCCTACCTTGCCCGTCAAACCGTGCGCAACGTAATCTATGAAAACGAGTTTATGTCTGCCCCGGTGTTTGAAACCTTTATACAACAGTTGGGCAGGTCCGAGATGGGGCGAAAGGTCTTGACCGAAGTGGCCTGTGATCGTTTCACGCCTCGGTTTGCCAAAGCCATGGAAGGAGTGGAATTGCTGTTGGAAGATTCCAGCGACGAGGTATGGCAGCCTGCCAAATGGTCGTTGAACCAATCCTGGGACATCAGCATGCCGCTGGCCCACATGATGCTTCACAAGCATCAAACGCTGGAGTGTGCCACGGACAAGGAGGTGGAGATGTGGGTGGACTGGTTGAGTCAGGAGATGCTGAGAGCCACTTCTGCTTACCGAAAACAAGAAGTTCAATCCAACCTGGATAAGGTGGAGGCCATCTTGTCAGTGTGGACCAATGCCGAGCAAAAAGAATTCTTGGCCTGGAGCGTCAAGCTGTTCAAGGAAGCCTTGGAGAAAAGCCCATCCACCGACATGGAAATCAAGGCTTTTCATGTAGAGGTAGCCACCGTCAAGGGGCTTGCTTGGTCACAGGTGAAAAGAGGGGAGCTGGTCGACCAACCCAAGCGTCGAACCGGCCCCCGTCTGTAACCCTGATTCCATCAAAAACCGATGGGCACCAGGGCCTGAGCGATGTCGCCGTAGGGAACACCGTCGGCATTGGAAACCCGGGCCCAATGGGCCTGGCGCCGTTCCACTGCTTCCTTCCACAGGCCCTGGTCGCACAGGGCCTGGAAGGCAAAGCGCTCGTCTTCCACTTCCTTCCA
>QFPK01000105.1 GCA_003248865.1 Sphingomonas sp. | reverse complement strand
GCCGCCCTCGCCGGCTTCGGCCTCGCCTTCGTGATGGAGGATCAGGTGCGCGCGGATATCGACGAAGGCCGGCTGATCCCGGTGCTGGAGGACTGGTGCCCGCCCTTTGCCGGCTATCATCTCTATTATCCCAGCCGCCGCCAGCCCGCCGCCGCCTTCAGCATATTGGTGGACGCGCTGCGCTATCGCGGCCCCTAGGGGCGATCGACATTCAGATGATGACGTGACGAAAATGGTGGTTTTCCGTAATCCGGAGCGCAGCGTACTTAAAGTACGTGAGCACCGGAAGTGCGGAAGGCCGCCATTTGCAGGCCGTCAGGGCTGAATGTCGATTGACCCTAGGCCATTTTGCCGCCTTCTCCCGCGGCGATAACTGTCCTACATGGAAGGACAATGAGCGCATCCCTCTACAATAACGACATTCTTCGCCTCGCCGCGAGCATCCCGCACCATCAGCGACCGACCTGCGGCTCGCGCATCACCGCCGATGTCCGCATGGCCGACGGCAGGCTCGCCGAAATGGGCCTGGACGTGAAGGCCTGCGCCCTGGGCCAGGCGTCCGCCGCGCTGATGGCGGCGCAGGCGATCGGTCTGACCGCTGACGAACTGGCAGAGGCACGCGACAAGCTGGCCGCCTATCTGTCGGGCGAGAGCGAGGATCTGGATTTCTGGCCCGGTCTTGCCGTGCTGGCGCCGGCCCGCGGCTATCCCGCGCGGCACCCCTCGATCCGTCTGGGCTTCGAGGCGATCGCCGAAGCCGCACGGATGGCGGACGCCTGATGCCGGTCGTCGAAACCGCCATGTCGGCTACCGACGTCCTCCTCTCCGAAGGCGTGATCCTGCTCGGCGTCGCCGTGGCCTTTGTCCTGCTGTTCCGCCGCTTCGGCCTGGGTGCGGTGCTGGGCTATCTGGTCGCCGGCGCGCTGGTCGGGCCGCAGGGGCTTGGTCTGGTCGGTGGCGCGGAATCGAAGCTCGCCATTGCCGAAATCGGCATAGTCCTGCTGCTCTTCCTCGTCGGCCTCGAACTCCATCCCGCGCGCCTGTGGCGACTGAAGCGCGACATCTTCGCGCTTGGCCTGGCGCAGGTGGTGCTGTGCGGCCTCGCCCTCATCGCCATCATCTTCTATTCGACCGGCTTCACCTGGGGCGCCGCGATCGCGCTCGGCCTGCCGCTCGCCCTCTCCTCGACCGCGCAGGTGCTGCCCAGCCTCAAGAGCAGCGGCCGCATCAACTCGCCCTTTGGCGAGAAGGTCTTCTCGATCCTGCTGTTCCAGGATCTCTCGATCGTCCCGCTGATCACCATTGTCGCCGCCCTCTCCCGCAATCCGGCCGACGCGGGCGGCCCACCCGGATGGGTGCTGGCGGGCTATACTGTCGCCGCGATCGCCGGACTGGTGCTGGCCGGCCGCTTCATCCTGCGGCCGTTGCTCAACCTGGTCGGCCGTCAGGGCGAGCGCGAACTGTTCGTCGCGGTGGGGCTGTTCACCGTGCTGGCCGCCGCATCGGTGATGCACAGCCTGCACCTTTCAACCGCGCTGGGCGCCTTCGTCGCCGGCGTAATGCTGGCCGATTCGCCCTATCGCCACGAGATCGAGTCCGACGTCGAGCCGTTCCGCTCGATCCTGCTCGGCCTCTTCTTCCTGGCCGTCGGCATGGTGCTGGACCTGCGCGCCGTCGCCGCCAATCCCCTGTTCGTCATCGGCATGGCGGCGATGCTGGT
>QFPK01000104.1 GCA_003248865.1 Sphingomonas sp. | reverse complement strand
CACCCGGAGCTGGCCAGGTTCATAGCACGCGGAGGCATGACCGCTTTTTGTCGGCAACACCGACGGGAACGTCGCCAGGAGAAATTCCTGGGCTTTGAAATGCCCGTGAACCGTGAATCAACCCCGATCCCACCTCACCTGTCTGGAACAGGGGCGGTGGGGAAAAGGGAAGAGCTCTAGAACACGGCGTTTTTGCCGCTGGTTCGGCGCCATGGATACGTTGTTGACCATGCTTACACCCCGGCCGAATCGGGCATCCGCATGCAGACCCAGGTAACCAGCCCCATCAATACGGGGCGGGGCATCCAAACGGGCGCGGTGACCTTGGTACCCGTGCCCTACAACGACCCTGAAAGGCACAGCGTTGAAGTGGAGGTGGAACACCAGCAGGTGTGGTTTGACGTTTCCAAACGCAACTACCACCTGCTCAAAAAGGGCGTTGGGGTCAAAGTATGGGGGGTCGAAGGACGACTGTCCAAACGCTTCCACCCACGCTCCCTGGACCTCGAGGATTGACGTAAGAGGATGGCTTTGGGAGGCTGGGACCATGCCCACCCCCTCACGCCCCTGGTTTCGCCGCCTGTTAACCTTCGCCATGGCCTTTTTGGCTGTTTACAGCGCGGTGCTGGTCTGGTTCTTTTTGACCCAAGCGCAGCGGCTTTACTTCCCACCCCTACCCTCCCCGGTCCCCTTTGACTTCACGCTGCAGCGGCCCGATGGAATCCAACTGGGCGGGTGGGAAGCGCCCGGCCCCAACCGCGAGGCAGCTTTGGTGGTCTTTGGGGGCAACGCCATGCCCGTGGCCCCCTGGCGATCACGCCAAGGGCTGGCAGGTTGTACCGACCGTGCCCTGATCTTGGTTCCCTACCGCGGTTACGAAGGCAACCGGGGCCAAACCCGAGAGGAAGCGCTGGTCGCCGATGGCCAAGCAGTGGTGGCCTGGGCCAAAGCCCGCTACCCGAACGTGGGCGTGCTGGGCATCAGCTTGGGCAGTGGCGTGGCCACCGCGGTGGCCGAACGGGAGGGAAAGGCCGTGGACGTGGTCGCCCTGGGCACCCCCTATGATCGCCTGGACCTGGTGGCCAACGACTTGTTGCCGTGGGTGTTTCCCCGCTTGTTGATGCGCGACTCTTACGCCAGCGTGGATCGCATTGCCAATGTCCAAGCCCCGGTGTTCGTGCTGCGGGCTGATCGTGATCCCCTGATACGAGCCCCGCGCACGGCGGCCCTGGTCAAAGCCAGTGGGGGCAAAGCGGTGGAAA
>QFPK01000103.1 GCA_003248865.1 Sphingomonas sp. | reverse complement strand
CGAACAGGGCACCGAGGAAGAAGAGGCCGCCATTCTGCTGGGCGCCAGCGGCTGGCAAATGTTCCGCCGCGTGACGTTGCCGAACATTCGCTTGGGGCTCATCTATGGCGTGCTTATTTGCAACGCGCGCGCCATGGGCGAATTCGGTGCGGTGTCGGTGGTGTCGGGGCATATTCGCGGGGAGACGACCACCGTGCCGCTTTATGTGGAAATGCTCTACAACGAGTATAATTTTGCGGCGGCGTTCGCCGTCGCCTCGGTGCTGACGCTGCTGGCGCTGGTCACGCTGCTGGCCAAACGCCGGGTCGAGAAACTGCGCCATCGCGCATCACGGGAGCGGGTATGAGTATTACGGTCAAGCATGTCAGCAAACGCTTCCGCGATTTCGGCGCGCTGCGCGACGTGTCGCTCACCATCAAGCGCGGCGAGCTGGTGGCGCTGCTTGGGCCTTCCGGCTCGGGCAAGACCACGCTTTTGCGCATCATCGCCGGGCTGGAGAAGCCCGACGCGGGGCAGGTCATCGTCGAGAAAAGCGCCACGCAGAAGAAGCGCAATGCGGTGGGTTTCGTGTTTCAGCATTACGCACTGTTCAAACACATGACCGTGTTCGAGAACGTCGCCTTCGGCCTGCGCATGCGCCGCGGCGAGGAAAAACTCAGCGACGACGCCATCGCCGCCAAGGTCATGAAACTGCTCAAGCTCGTGCATCTGGACGCGCTGCACACGCGCTACCCCAGCCAGCTCTCCGGCGGGCAGCGCCAACGCATCGCGCTGGCGCGCGCACTGGCGGTGGAGCCCGACATCCTGCTGTTGGACGAGCCGTTCGGCGCGCTCGACGCCAAGGTGCGCAAAGAGCTGCGCCGCTGGATGCGCCGCCTGCATGAGGAGCTGAACATCACCAGCATTTTCGTGACGCACGATCAGGAAGAAGCCATGGAAATGGCCGACCGCGTGGTGGTGATGAGCCAGGGCCGCATCGAACAGATGGGCACGCCCGAGCAGGTCTATCTCACGCCCGCCAACGCCTTCGTGTATGATTTCCTTGGCCACTATAACGAGTTCGATGCATGGCAACTTTCCGACGGCAGCCTGCTGCTGAACGAGGCCGAGCCGGGCCAGCCCACGCCCGCCAGCCCGGCAGCGACGCCGGGCAAACGCGGCCTGCTTGCGCGCCTGCCCGGCATGGGCCGCCTGCGTGGTGCGCGCGATAGCGCCGTCACCACCACCTACCGCCCCGCCCGCCATGCCCAGCCCACCGGCACCAAGGT
>QFPK01000102.1 GCA_003248865.1 Sphingomonas sp. | reverse complement strand
ATATAGGAGAGGATCTGCTGGCGACCCTTGTCGTCATTGGGGAAGAGATAGCGCGGATCCTTGCCCATCGCCGTCATCCGCTCACCCACGGTCCCCCTGGTCATGCCGAGGGATTTCAGGAGCCGGTCCATTTCCGACTGGAGGGCCTTGAGCTGTTCCTGGCCCAGCGCATGGACTTCGTCGGGCGACATGGTGGTGGTGGTGCCGGCCTGCAGCGCCCAGCCATAATAGGCATCGCCCTGCGGCAGTTTCCACACGCCCGCATCCATGGTGGCAAGGCCACGCTGGCGGGTGAGTTCGGCGGCCTGGCGGGCGAAGGCGGGGGCGATGGCGGTGCGGGTGATCTGCTGCGCCTTGGCGGCATAATCGCCGTTCATATCCTTCGTGCGGCGCGCGATCGAGGCGACCGGCACCCACTGGTCGATCGGCTGGCCCTGCACCGCCTTCATCTGGCCCAGCGTCTTGTCGAGCAGGAAGGCGGGGGCGACGACGCCGATGCCGGCGTCATGCTTCAGGCGCTCGGTCTCGCCGTCGAGATTGGCGGCATATTGAGTCAGGCGTTCGAGATAGGCGTCGGCGTCGGCCGGGGTGGCGATGGCGTGATTGGCGTCGAGGAAGTCGGGCGTCTCGATAAAGGCGCCGGTATTCTGGGCGACGGCATAGGGCGCGTTGCGATAGGACCAGTTGCTGTTCATCATCGCCATATCGCCGAAGGGGAAGGCGAAGCCGGCATCGGCCAGTTCATGGGCGGCGCGCACCACCTCCACATCGGTGCGGGTGGCGGGCGACAGGGCGTCGAGATCGATGGCGCGCAGCCGGGTCAGGCGATCCTTCACATGGGCGGCGATCCGGGCCTGGCCGGCCGGGCTCTTGTCGCCAAGGCGCGCTTTGAGCGGGGCGCGGGCGCCGGTATCGAGGCCAAGGCCGCTGGCCGTTTCGGGCGCATCGACCAGCATCGCCTCGGCCATGCCGGCCAGCAGGGCTTCGGCACGGGCGTCGGCTGTCGTTGCCTGCGCCAGGGTGCGGGCGGGGAGCGCCGAAAGGGCGAGGGCGGAGGAGCCGGCGACCAGGAAATCGCGGCGGGAGGTCGTCATTGGGATTGGGTCTCCGTAGGAAATCACGCGGCTGGCGCGATTTCCGAGTCATCCGGCGGGGCGCCGGGTTGGAAATCGCTCGCTTAACTTCGCATATTTCCCGCACATTTCGACATCTTATTTCCTACCCGCGACAGATCATAATAATCGGGCGATGCAGCCAAGGTCGATCTCCGGCGCG
>QFPK01000001.1 GCA_003248865.1 Sphingomonas sp. | reverse complement strand
ATGATCTCCTCGGGCTTGTGCTTCTTCGCTGGCATTCGTCGTCCCTTCCTCGATCCAGACTGTCATAGTCGATGGACCACTCAGAAGGGGGCAGCTCACTCTGCCCGGCACCCGGCAGGGACGTGACGCCCCTGCACCCCCATTACTAAGCCACTCGTTGAGGTAGTGCTGACCGGCAGGTTTATTGCCTGCGGCGCCAGCAAACTCCAGCGCCGCAGGCAATCGAACAAAGTCACGCGCGCGACGGCGAAGCAGCGCACAACGCCAACGTCGAGGGTGCAGGGAAATCATTTCCCTGCCCGCCGGAGGCAAAACAGACTCACCCCACCCGCAAACGCCATGCAGTTCGTCGAGCAGCGAGTGGCGTTTGTCGAAGCGGGTGGCGGCCGCCGATCCGCGCGGGCTGCTTGTCGAGCTTCGAACGACAGGGAAAAGGGTCTCGGTCATTGGGGACACATGGTGCTGCCGGGGCCGGTCCAACCCCCTCTCGACCGGAGCCGGCAGCATCCCCCAACAGGAGACCCCCGATGTACGCCCCTTCCAAGTCCCGCACCTTCATGCCGCTGGCTCTGCTCGCGGCGATCGCCATGACCTGCCTTCAGGGCGCCGCCTTTGCAGGTGAAGTGCCCATGGCACCCACCACCAAGACAGTGTCAATCCCGGTTGCAGGCCTCAATCTCGCGAGCCCGGCCGCACAGGCGCATGTCGATTCGCAAATCCGCAACGCTGCACGATATGTCTGCAACCCGGAAAACTACCGTGACTTGCGTGCCATGGCCGAGCGGCCCGCCTGCGAAAAGGCCGCCATCACCTCGGCATCGGCCAAGCGCGACATGCTGGTCGCCCGCGCCCAGGCCGAACAGCTCGCCGGGCGCGCCAGCTCGCGCATCGATGTGGTGACGAACTGATCAGCGGCCGAATTCTCCGGCAGGGAACCCAGTCAGTCCCGCCTGGCCCGTCCTCCCCATGGAGGGCGGGCCTTTTCGTTGTCCGGCCTCAGAGCCCGTTTGGGCATTCAGCCCCGCGTCACACTGGCCCGCACGCTGGCCAGATAGGTGCGGCCGATGCGCAACTGCTGCCCGCCGGACAGCTCGGCGGTCCAGTTGCCCTGCCCGTCATGGGCGAGGCGCATGATCCTGTCGCGCCGGACGATGGTGGACCGGTGCAGCCGGATGAACTCGGCCGGGTTCAGCCGCGCCTCCAGCGCACCGATGGTTTCATGGATCAGCCAGCTGCGGCTGCCGGCATGCAGGCGCATATAATCGCGCTCCGCCTCGATCCGCTCAATATCGGCAACGGCAACACGCGCCAGCTCGCCCCGGTTCGGCACCCAGAATTCCTGCGCATAGCGCGCGTTCGTGGAGGGCGCTGAATCGACCGGCGCCTCGGCCGCGATCCGCTGCCGCTCGGCCACACGCTGCACGGCCTTTTCCAGCCGCTCCGGCGCCACCGGCTTCAGCAGATAATCCACTGCCGCCGCATCGAAGGCCGCAACCGCATACTGATCGAACGCCGTCACGAACACGATCGCCGGCGCTGTGGCCCGCCCCTCCAGCACATTGGCGACATCGATTCCGGTCATCCCCGGCATGGCGATATCCAGAAACACCAGATCAGGTTCCAGCGCCTCGATCAGACGCAGCGCGGCCTCGCCATCCGAAGCCGTGCCAACCAGCTGCAAACCCGGCACGCGCGCGCAGAGAATCTGCAGGCGCTCCACCGCCAGCGGCTCATCATCGACGATCAGGGTCTTCAATTGTGCCATTCCGCCATGGACTTGCCCCGACCGGAGCGGTTCTGCAAGATGTCTGGTACGCGGCGAGCAATTGAGGGGGCTCTGCCCCCTCAAACTCCCCCGGCAGGGAGATGATCTCCCTGCACCCACATTCCCATGCTACTCGTCGAGGTTGTGCTGACGGATGAGTTGATTGCCTGCGGCGCCAGCAAGCTCGACCAGCGCCGCAGGCAATAAACGATGTCACGTGCGCGACTTCAGAGTGAAGGCACAACGCCAATATCGAGGGTGCAGGGAAATCATTTCCCTGCCCGCCGGAGGCAAAAAACCTCGCCCGCTTCAGCCCCGCGTCAGTGGCAGCGTCAGCCGCACCAGCCACCCCCCGGCAGAGGGCCGCCCGGCCACGCAGTCGGCGGCGGTGCCATAACTCGCCTTCAGCCGCGCCTCCACATTGGCCAGCCCCACGCCGGTCCCGGCCTCGGCTGCTGTAGGGGGTGCTTCGCCGTCGTCGCGCACCCACAGTTCCAGCCGGTCGCCCACCTGGTCTGCCGCGATGGTCACCGTGACGGGCCGCTGGCTGCGCGAGACGCCATATTTGATCGCATTTTCCACCAGCGGCTGCAGGATCAGCGCGGGCACCAGCGCGTCTTCCAGCGCTTTCGGGACCGCCACCTTCACCACCAGCCGTTCGGGGAAGCGCACCTTTTCGATGTCGAGATAGAGCAGCTGCAAGCGCAGCTCTTCCGACAGCGGCACATTCTCGCTCGTCTCGCGCGTCAGGGAGGCGCGGAAGAAGGTGGAAAGATTGAGGATCATCTGTTCCGCTTCCTCGTTGCGCTCGCGCATTACGAGGGAGCTCAATGAATTCAGCGTGTTGAACAGGAAATGGGGGTTCACCTGATAGCGCAGCGCGCGCAGCTCGGCCGATTGCGCCGCCTGCCGAAACTCGGCGGCCTCGCGTTCCACGCGTCGCACCTTCACCGAATAGGACAGCGCAACCCACATCACCGCCCAGGAGGCGATGAAGAAATACCATTCGATCGCGGTGGAGGAGATCAGAGAGACAGGGTCCATCCCTTCTCCGCCGGTCTTCTCCATCTCCATTTCCAGATGCTCGGCGATGGGGAAGCCGTAAAAGGCGATGTAGTTCACCGTGGAATAGGCGAAGGCGAGCGGCACGGAGGCCGCGAAGGCGATGGTCAGAAGCTTGCCGGTGCGCGCATCGTCGAAGCGGCGCAGCAGGGCATAGAGCAACCCGGTCAGCGCAATGGCCGCCAGCGTCACCACCAGCCGCCGCACCAGCATCTCGCCCTGCGCGGGCAGGTCGTTCACCAGTGCCCGCGCCGTCGCGAGCACGAAATAGACCAGCCAGAAGCCCAGGATGGAGATGAAGGCCATGCGGGCGGTCGGCTCGGCCTGTCCGCCGGAGCTGGTGTCGGGGTCGTCTTCGCCGGGGCGTCGGGCGGAATCGTCCGAATGCCCCGGCCGGAAAAGCTTGTTCATGGGTGTCACCCTACTGAAACCATGGCGCAGGCGCGACGCCCTTTGTCGACCGCGCACCGCCGTTTGTCGAAGCAGTTCATGCATTGTTAACGACTTCGGCGGCGCCCTTCAGCGACTTTGATCGCGCTTCCATGCCTGCGCGTCGGCCGCTACCTGTGCGGGCCATGTCTTCTGAACCTGTGTCCGCCGGTCCGCTCTCCGGACTGCTCGTCATCGATCTCACCCGCGTGCTGGCGGGGCCCTATGCCACCATGGTGCTGGCAGACCTGGGCGCCCGCGTCATCAAGGTGGAAGCGCCCGGCACCGGAGACGACAGCCGCCAGTTCCCGCCCTTCGTGGCGGCCGGGGACAGCGGCTATTTCGCCAGCATCAACTGCGGCAAGGAATCCATCGCGCTGAACCTGAAGGATGCAGCCGATCTCGCAATCCTCCACGCCCTGCTCGCCCGCGCCGACGTGCTGGTGGAAAATTTCCGCCCCGGCACCATGGAGAAGCTGGGTCTGGGCTATGATGTGCTGAAGGATCGCTATCCCCGCCTGATCTACGCCGCAGCCTCCGGCTTCGGCCACACTGGCCCGGAAAGCCGCCGCGCCGCCTACGATCTGATCGTGCAGGCGATGGGCGGGCTGATGTCCATGACAGGCTATCCCGGCAACCCGCCCACCCGGGTCGGCACCTCAATCGGCGACATCGCCGCCGGGATGTTCACGGTGATCGGCGTGCAGGCCGCGCTGATCCAGCGCCAGCAGAGCGGCCTTGGCCAGAAGGTGGATGTCGCCATGCTGGATTGCCAGCTCGCCATTCTGGAAAGCGCCATCGCCCGCTATCAGGTGAACGGCACCAACCCCACGCCGCTGGGCAGCCGCCACCCCGCCATCACGCCGTTCCAGGCCTTCCGCTGCGCCGACAACCCCATCGTCATCGCCGCCGGCAACGACAATCTGTGGGTCGCCTGCCGCGACGCGCTCGGCCTCCACGACCTTGCTGCAGACCCGCGCTACGCCACGGTGGACAGCCGCAACAGCAACCAGCCCGCGCTCGCCGAAGCCATCGAGGCCCGGCTGATCACCCAGCCCGCCGATCACTGGCTGGCGCTGCTGGCCGCTGCGGGCGTGCCCTCCGGCCCGATCAACGGCGTGGGCGAAGCCATCGCCCAGCCGCAGGTCGCCGCCCGCAACATGCTGGTGGACACGGTCACGCCGGGCGGCGCCCCGCTGAAGATCGCTGGCAACCCGGTCAAGCTCAGCGCCCATGCCGACCCGGCCACGCGAAAGCCGGCCCCCCGGCTGGACGCGGACCGGGCGAAAATACTTGCCGAACTGGAGAAGCTGCCCGATTGAGGCCCGGCTTTCCTAAGGGATCCGGTCCGTTGAAGTTCGCAGCTTGAGTATCGAAGCCGACATCATCCTGATCCAGCGGCTCGCCGCCGCTGCGGACCGGGCCGTCGCCCCCTATTTCCGCGCGCAGACCCCCGTCGAGCAGAAGGCGGACCAGTCCCCCGTCACCGCCGCGGACCGCGCCGCCGAAACCGCGATCCGCACCATTCTGGGCACAGACCGTCCCACGGACGGAATCTATGGCGAGGAATATGGCATCAGCCGCGGACAATCCGGCCGGCTGTGGGTGATCGACCCCATCGACGGCACCCGCGGCTTCATCGCCGGCCGCCCGCTCTACGGCACCCTCATCGCCCTCATCGAAGACGGTCGACCGATCCTGGGCCTGATCTCCGCCGGCGCCGCCGGAGACCGCTGGCTCGGCTGCACCGTGGGCCAGCCCCGCGCCGTGTTGAACGGCAAACCCATCCGCACCCGCAGCTGCTCCGGCCTCTCGCTCGCCCGCGCAGGCTCCACCCACCCGCTCGCCTTCTCCGCCGCCGGCCACGCCGCCTTCCAGCGCGTCGGCCGCAGCGTCGCCGACATGCTGTTCGGCGGAGACTGCCACAACTACGGCCTCCTCGCCGCAGGCCAGCTCGACCTCGTAATGGAAGAGAATCTGAAGCCCTATGACTGGGCCGCCCTCGTCCCCGTCATCGAAGGCGCCGGCGGCCTCATCACCGACTGGAAAGGCAAGCCGCTGACACTCGCCAGCGAAGGCCGTGTGCTGGCGGCCGGGGACGCCCGCGTGCATGCGGAGGCGATGGAGCGGATTTGACCGTCGGAGTCTGGTGATGGCCGCGAGAGACTCCAAGGGCTCTGCCCTTGGAACCCGGCAGGGAGCCGTGCTCCCTGCACCCACATTTGTAGGGTGATTGTACAGGTTGCGCTGACGGACGAGTTTAATGCCTGCGGCGCCAGCAAGCTCCAGCGCCGCAGGCAATTAAACCAAGTCACGCGCGCAACACCGGAGCAGCGCACAACGCCAACGTCGAGGGTGCAGGGAAATCATTTCCCTGCCCGCCGGAGGCAAAACTATGTCTCCTCCCCTCCACCGGGGGTTTCGCTTTCCCGCCCGACCTCGTATCACCCCCACCCATGGCACGGGGCTTGCGCATTGCCGTCCAGATGGACGCGCTCGACGGAATCAATGTGGCGGGCGATTCCACTTTCGCCCTGATGCTGGAGGCGCAGGCGCGCGGCCATCGCCTCTGGCATTATCTGGCGGATCAGCTGGACTGGGTGGAGGGCCGCGTGGTCGCGACTGCGCGCGCGGTCGAGGTGGCGCGTCCGTCGGCGCCCGGCGAACCGCATTACCGCTGGCTGGACGAACCGCAGAGGCTCGATCTGGGCAGTGACATCGACGTGGTGTTGATGCGGCAGGATCCGCCGTTCGACATGGCCTATATTTCCGCGACGCACCTGCTGGAGCGGGCGCAGGAAGCGGGCGTTCTGGTGGTGAACGACCCGGCCTCGGTGCGGAACGCGCCTGAGAAGCTGTTCGTGCTCAGCTTTGCGGATTTGATGCCGCCGACGCTGGTGACGCGGTCGCTGGCGGCGGCGCAGGCCTTCCGCGAGAAGCATGGCGAGATCGTGGTGAAGCCGCTCTACGGCAATGCCGGGGCGGCGGTGTTCCATGTGGCGGCGGGCGATTCCAACCTGCCGGCGCTGGTGGAGCTGTTCAGCCAGGTCTGGCGCGAGCCGTTCATGGTGCAGGCTTTCCTTCCCGACGTCTCCAAGGGCGACAAGCGCATCGTGCTGATCGACGGGGAGCCGGTGGGCGCGATCAACCGCATGCCCAAGCATGGCGAGATCCGTTCGAACCTGGCAGCCGGCGGCTCGGCGCATGCGACGGAGCTGACGCCGGAGGAGCGCGAGATCTGCGCCCGCATCGGGCCGGATCTGAAGCGGCTGGGGCTGCTGTTCGTGGGGATCGACGTGATCGCCGGGCGGCTGACTGAAATCAATGTGACATCCCCCACGGGTATCGTCGCCATCGACCGTTTCAACGGAACCAACATTCCCGGCCTGTTCTGGGACCGGGTCGCTGAACTGAAGGCTGCGCAATGAATGACTGGATCGGGCATCTGCTCGACAATTGGGGATATTTCGGCGTCGCCTTCCTGATGTTCGTGGAAACGGTGTTCCCGCCGATCCCGTCGGAAGTGATCATGCCGCTGGCCGGGGTGAACGCGGCTCAGCAGGGCGGATCGGTGCTGGGCGTGATCGTCGCCGGCACGCTTGGGGCGATGGCGGGCAACATCTTCTGGTTCGTACTGGCCTGGAAGCTGGGGCTGGACCGGTTCGAGGGCTTTCTGGTGCGCTATGGCCGCATCTTCACCATGGACGAGGCAGAGATCGCAAAGGGCCGCGCGCTGTTCGAGCGTTATGGCGCCGGGTTCGTGGGGGTGGGGCGGATCATTCCCACCATCCGCTCGCTGATCTCGGTGCCGGCCGGGCTGGTGCGGATGAATGTCCGCAGCTTCCTGATCTATTCGACGCTGGGCACCTTCATCTGGACGATGGGGCTGACGCTGGCGGGCTATTTCCTGGGCCGCAACTTCGGCGAGATCGACAAGATCCTGGGGCCGCTTTCCACGGCGGTGATCGTGATCTGCTTCGGGATCTACCTGGTCCGCGTGATCATGTGGAACCATTGGAAGAAGAAGAAGCCGAGCCAATAACCGCTGCTGCAAGCCGGTGCAGGATGGCGGAGGAGGCTGCCACATCCAGCTTCTGCTCCATCCGCAGGCGGATCCACAGGTTGATGCTCAGCGCGGCGTCGAGCGCCTCGCGGTCCAGCGGGTCGGGCAACGCGCTGTCGCCCAGCACGTCGAACAGGATGGCACGCAGTTCGGCCTGGATCGCGGCATGATCGGCTTGCAGCTGGGGCGAGCGGTGGCGATGCACCGAGGCCGCAACCGACACCGGCATCAGCTCCTCGAAGAGCCGCACGCGCCGGTCGATCAGCGCGTCGAGCCGGGCAGCGGGCGTGTCGCCGCTCAGCGGGATGGCGCGCACGGGGGCAACACGGTCGCGCATGATGGCCTGCATCTCGCGATAGATGCCCTCCATGTCGGAAAACAGCCGGAACACGGTTCGGCGCCCCACGCCCGCGCGCGCGGCGACATCGTCGGCGCTGGGGGAGACGGCGCCTTCGCGCACCAACTCCAGCATCGCCTCCACGATCCGGCGCTTGCTGTCCGCCGAGCGACGGCGGCGGCCGTCGCGTTCCGCTGAATTGCCCTCCATTCCAGCTTCCTTGCCGGGTGAAACAGCATCCGTCGAGCCCTGTTGACCCTGATCGGGCAAGCTGTCACTATTGGCCCTTCAAGTGCCATATGATGCGTGAACAGTAAACTGCGCGCAGGTGGAAGGATGGCCGGCGGGGAGGATGGATGACCGATCGACGCGGCGGGCTGCCTGCAAAGCGGGCCTGACATATGCGGACCCGGCTTGAAAGCCGTGCGAGCAGCCTCATCACCAGCCCGCGCCTGCGCGACGGGATGCGGCGGCTGCGCGCGGCCCGGAGACAGCTGATGGGCACGCCGCCGACGCTGCATTACTTCCATGGCGCGGCCGATCCCTGGTCGCATCTGGCAGCCCAGCTGCTGCCCGCGCTGGCGGCGACCTATCCGGTTAGCATCGTCCCGCATCTTGTGCCGGCGCCTGTGCCTGCGGTCGCCCCCGAACCGGACCGGCTGCTCGGCTGGTCGATCCGCGATGCCGCCCAGCTGGCAACAGCGCATGGGCTTTCGTTTCCGTGCCCAGCAGCACCACCGGCGGAAGCCGCCGTGCGGGCCGTCGAATCATCGCTCGCCGGCATCGCGGACCCGCTCGCCTTTTCCGCCGCCGCGCTGGAGCTCGGCTCCGCCCTGTGGAGCGGCCAACCTCTCGCTCCTTCGCCAACCAATCCAGCCGCCGCACTGGCCGAAGGCGCAGCAGCGCTCACGAAGGCTGGCCATTATCTTCCGGCCGTCTTCGCGTTCGAGGGCGAATGCTATTGGGGCGTCGACCGGCTGCCGCATCTGGAAGCACGACTGGCCGACCTGCGCAGCGGCCCCGTCGTCGCGCGGCAACTGGAAGCGAGCGATGCCAAAGGCGATTCCCGCCGCGCCCGGCTGGATTTCTTCCTGAGCTTCCGCAGCCCCTACACCCATATCGCCGCGGCCCGCGTCCGGGCGCTGGCGGGACGCTGGAACGCGGAGCTGGTGCTGCGCCCGGTGCTGCCGATGGTGATGCGCGGCCTGCCGGTGCCGCTGGAAAAGCGGATGTACATCGTGCGGGACACGAAGCGCGAGGCCGAGCGGCTGGGCCTGCCGTTCGGCCGCATCTGCGACCCCGTGGGCACAGGCGTAGAGCGGGGCCTCGCAGTGCTGCACCGGGCCATCGCCACAGGCCACGGCCCCGATTTCGTGGAGAGCTTTCTGGCAGGCGCCTTCGCCGAAGGGGTGGACGCCACCACGGACGACGGCCTGTTGCACCTCGCCGAGCGGGCCGGGCTGAGCGCGACCGACGTGCAGGAAGCCCTTGCCGACGAGAACTGGCGCGCCGTCGCCGAAGCCAACCGCGCGGACATGTTTGCGCTGGGCCTGTGGGGCGTCCCGTCCTTCCGCGTCGCGGGCTTGCCACCCCATTGGGGGCAGGACAGGCTGTGGGCCGTCGAACGCGATCTGGAGACGATAGCAAGGGGAGCGGCATGAAGCGCTGGCTGGGCCTTGGGGCACTGATCCTGCTGCTGGCGGGGTTCACCGCCTTCCTGCTGCGGGACCGGATCGCCCTGTCGCTCTATCAGCGCGGCGCCGAGCGCGCGATGGCGGCCGACACTATCGAAACCCTGCCGGATGGCCTGCACGCCGCCTTCTGCGGCACCGGCAGCCCCATGCCCGATCCCGGCCGTGCCGGGCCTTGCCTCGCCGTCATTGCGGGCAAGCGGTTGATCATCGTGGACGCCGGCGAAGGTGCCGCGCGCAACCTCGGCCTGATGGGCCTGCCCGCCGCCCGCATCGAGCGCGTGCTGCTCACGCATTTCCATTCCGACCATATCGACGGGCTCGGCCCGCTCGCGATGCAGCGCTGGGTCGGCGCCGCCGCCACCCAGCCGCTGATCCTGCAAGGGCCCGTGGGCGTGGGCGAGCTGGCGGCCGGATTCAACGCCGCCTACCGTCAGGATTCCACCTACCGCACCGCGCACCATGGCGCGGCGCTGGTGCCGCCCTCCGGCTTCGGCTTCTCGCCCCGCGCCTTCGCATTGCGCGACGGGCGCGGTGTCGTGCTGGATGAGGGCGGGCTGAAGATCACCGCCTTCGATGTGCGCCACGATCCGGTGCATCCGGCCGTCGGCTACCGCTTCGACTACAAGGGCCGCTGCCTCACCGTGTCCGGCGACACCGCGCCCAGCGATGCGGTCGTGCAGATGGCAAAGGGCTGCGACCTGCTGGTGCACGAAGCCCTGCAGCCGCGTCTGACGCGCGTGCTCGTGAATGCCGCCGATGGCGCGGGCAACAAGGGGCTCGCCCAGCTGCTGCGCGACATCGAGGATTATCACACCACGCCGGAGCAGGCGGCCGAGACCGCGCAGAAGGCCGGGGTGAAGGCGCTTGCCCTCACCCATATCGTGCCGCCTCTGCGCCTGCCGGGTCTGGAGGGCGCGTTCCTCGGCGACGCGCCCGACCGGTTCGACGGCAGGCTGTGGATCGCGAACGACCGCGACCTCGTCAGCCTGCCCGCCGCAGGTGGAATGACACAATCGACTCTGGGAGGGACTCGATGAAGAAACGTTGGATCCTGCTGGGCTCCGTCGTGGCGCTGGGGGTGGCCGGAACCGTCGCCTGGAAGCGATACTGGTACTATACACCCGGCATCGTGGGGGCGATCACCAACCCGGTGCAGCCCAACCAGCCCGTCGCATGGGCCGAAGGCCCGGCCACGGCCACCACGCCACCCGCGCAGCGCCCGCCCAACATCATCCTGATCGTGGCAGACGATCTGGGCATCAATGACATCTCGGCCTTCGGCGGCGGGCTGGTGCCCACCCCCGCCATCGACCGGCTGAAGTCGGAAGGCGCCAGCGTCAGCAGCTTCTACACCGCCAACGCCACCTGCTCCCCCAGCCGGGCGGCGATGATGACGGGGCGCTACCCCACCCGCTTCGGCTTCGAATTCACCGCCGTGCCGCCAATCTTCGCGGAAAACCTCTCCCACGGCGACGGCATCGGCCCGCTGAAGGCGATCTTCCACGCCGACAAGGTGAAGGGCATCATGCCCTATGAACAGATGGGCGTGCCGGCCTCCGAAGTGATGCTGCCCGAAGTGCTGAAGCAGGCGGGCTACCACACGCTGCACATCGGCAAATGGCATCTGGGCGAAGCGCCGGACATGCGGCCCGAAGCGCAGGGGTTCGATGAATCGCTGGCGGTGCTGGCGGGCGCGGCGAAGTTCCTGCCACAGGATTCGCCCGACGTGGTGAATGCGAAACTGCCCTGGGATCCGATCGACCGCTTCCTGTGGCCGAACCTGCCCTTCGCCGTGCGCTGGAACGGCGGCAAACATTTCGAACCCGACCGCTACATGACGGACTATTTCACCGATCAGGCGGTGAAGGCGATCCACGCCAACCGCAACCGGCCCTTCTTCCTCTATCTGGCCCACACCGCGCCCCACACGCCGCTGCAGGCGCTGAAGAGCGATTACGAGAAGCTGGGCCACATCAAGAACCACCGCGACCGGGTCTATGCCGCGATGATTGTGGCGCTGGACCGCTCCGTCGCCACCATAGAGGCGAAGCTGAAAGAGGAAGGCCTCGCCGACAACACGCTGATCCTGTTCACCTCGGACAATGGCGGCGCCTGGTATGTGGGCATGCCGGATCTGAACAAGCCCTATCGCGGCTGGAAGGCGACCTTCTTCGAAGGCGGCGTGCGCGCGCCCCTCTTCGCGCACTGGCCCGCCCGCATCGCCCCGGGCACAGAGGTGCAGGGCGTCGGCAGCCACCTGGACCTGTTCGCAACGGCGGCGGCTGCCGCCGGCGCCACGCCCCCGGCGGACCGGGTGATGGACAGCATGAATCTGCTGCCCGAGCTGACCTCCGGCCAGCCCATCCCGTCGCGCACGCTGTTCTGGCGCTCTGGCGACTATCGTGTGGTGCGCGACGGGGACTGGAAGCTGCAGGTCTCCGCCCGGCCCGACCGGGTGTGGCTGCACAATCTGCAGGACGATCCCACCGAACGGAATGACCTCTCCGCCGCGATGCCGGAAAAGGTCGCCGAACTGCGAGCGAAGATCGTAGCGCAGGCCGCGCAGATGCCGAAGCCGCTGTGGCCCGCGCTGATCGAAGGGCCGGTCCGGATCGACGTGCCGATGACCGCGCCATGGAAGGAAGGGCAGGATTATGTCTACTGGGCCAACTGACGAGGATCCCGCCAGAAAGCTCGATCGCCGCTCCCTGCTGATCGGCGGCGCGGTGGGCGCGGGCGTCGCCGGTGCGGCCGCCGTGGGCGCGCGCGTCGTCGAAAAGCGCGCAAAGCAGTTCATCACCCCCACCGCCGTGGGCGACGGCCCGGCCGAGATCGCCGAGAGCTTTCAGGACAGCCGCCCCATCGACGTGACGAAGCACGGCTGGAAGGCGGGCGCACCCAACGTCGTCGCCATCATCATGGATGACGTCGGCTTTTCGGATCTCGGCTGCTTCGGCTCCGAAATCCCCACGCCCCATATCGACGCGCTGGCGGCGCGCGGCCTGCGCTATGCCAACTTCCGCACCACCGCCATGTGCAGCCCCACCCGCGCCGCCTTCCTCACCGGCCTCAACCACCACAATGCCGGCATGGGCTGGCTCGCCGACGTCGACGCCGGCTATCCCGGCTATCGCGGAGACCTGACCCACGAAGCCGCGACCGTCGCCGAAATCCTGGGCGACGCCGGCTGGAACACCATGCTGGTGGGCAAATGGCATGTGAATTCCGGCCACTCCACCGGCGCCAACGGCCCCGTCACCAACTGGCCCACCAGCCGCGGTTTCGAGCGCGCCTACTGGTTCCAGGGCCATTCCACCGACTTCTTCCACCCCAGCGAACTGTTCGACGGAGTGGCGCCGGTGGAACCGCCGCGCACCGACGACTATTATGTGATGGACGACCTGACCGACCGCGCCATCAGCTATGTCGGCACGCAGAAGGCGCTGGATCCGGACCGCCCTTTCTTCCTCCAGCTCGCCTTCCCCGGCGTGCACTCCCCGCTGCAGGTGCGCGGACGCGAGCGAGACCGCTTCAAGGGCCAATATGACAAGGGCTGGGACGCCATCCGTGCCGCGCGCCTCGAAAAGCAGAAGGCGCTGGGCATCATGCCCGCCAACACCCAGCTGCCGCCGCTCAGCTCATCCGCCAAGCCCTGGGCCAGCATCCCGGCCGCCGAGCAGGCGCTCTACGCCCGCTACATGGAAATCTACGCCGCCATGCTCGCCAATCTCGACTCGAACGTCGGGCGCCTGATGCAGCGGCTGGAGCAACTAGAGATCGCCGACAACACCCTCGTCCTGCTCTTCTCCGACAATGGCGGGTCGGCCGAGGGCACCGAAACCGGCACCCCCAATGTGTTCGCCGCCGCCTATGGCCGCCCCGTGCCCGTCGCGGAAGCGCAGAAGCTGATGGACGTGATGGGCGAAGACCCGACCTTCCCCCACTATCCCATCGGCTGGACCAACGCCTCCAATACGCCCTACCGGCTCTACAAGCAGTTCACCCATCTGGGCGGCGTGGCCGATCCGCTGATCGTCAGCTGGCCCAAGGGCCAGCCCGATGCCGGCGCGGTCCGCCAGCAGTTCGTCCATGTGATCGACCTGATGCCGACCGTGCTGGAAATCGCCGGGGTCAGCGCCCCCGCCGCGCGCAACGGCGTGAAGCTGAAGCCGGTGCAGGGCAAGTCCATCGCCCCCACCTTCAAGGCGCCCCAGGCCCCCACCCGCACCGAGCAATATTTCGAGCTGGGCGGCCACCGCGCCTATTATGCCGCCCCGTTCCGGCTGGTCGTCCGCCACGAACGCGGCAAGCCCTTCACAGACGACAAATGGGAACTCTACGACCTCTCCAAAGACCCCAACGAGCTGAACGACCTCGCCGCGACCCTCCCCGACAAGGTCACCGAGCTCGCCGCCAAATGGCGCGCCGCCGCCGAACAGAACAATGTCTTCCCGCTGGACGACCGCCAGATGGTGATCCGCATGGTGCAGGACAGGCAGGGCCGCGGCATCCGCCCCAGCTGGGATCTGCGCCCCCCCATCGAGCGTCTCTCCCGCGAAACCGCTCCCGTCTGCTGCGGCCTGCCCCACGACATCATCGTGGACTGCACCATCGCCGGAGACGGCGTCCTCGTCGCCCACGGCAGCCAGCCCGCCGGCTACACCCTCTATGTGAAAGACGGCCGCCTCTTCTACGAACAGTCCCTGCTGCCCTGGCGCGTGGTGATAGACGGCGGCCCCGTGCCCAGCGGCAAGGCGGAACTGCGCTACAGCCAGACCATGAAAAGCCGCCCCTTCATCGGCACCGGCGCACTCTATGTGAACGGCCAGAAACGCGCCGAACAAGCCCTCGAACACGCCCTCTTCTCCACCAGCTACGACGGCTTCTCGGTGGGAGCAGACCTCGGCAACCGGGTCTCCCCCGCCTACACCGCCCCCTTCCCCTTCGCCGGCACCATCGAACGCGTGCGCATCACGGTGGACAACAGCACACTCAGCCCGCTGGAGACGATGCGCTTCCTGAATGCGATGGCGCTGCGAGTGTAGGGGGGTGCAGTAAGCGCGGTTCCCTGCCGGAGGGGCCGGGAGGCAGCGCCCCCCGGGTTGCACCCGCCGCCCTGATCCGCGAAAGCAGCAGCATGCCCGCCGCCCCTACCCCACTGCGCCTCAGGTTGAACGCCTCGGCGCTGGCGGCGAATTTCCGCGATTTGGCTGGCCGAGCGGGCGTGCCCGCCTACCCGGCAGTGAAGGCCGATGCCTACGGCCTTGGCGCCCGCGAGGTGGTGAAGCGGCTGGAACCGCTGGGACCGGCCGGCTTTGCCGTCGCGACATGGCCCGAGGCGCTTGCGCTGGAGCGGCCCGACCTCGAACTGCTGATCCTCCACGGCTTCACCGCAGACAGCGCAGAGGCGGCCGCCGCCCTTCCGAAGGCGCGCCCCGTGCTGGCAACGCCCGCGCAGATCGCGGCATGGGCCGCCGCCTTCCCCGGCCGCGAGGCCGACCTGATGGTGGAAACTGGCATGAACCGGCTGGGGATCGACCCGGCCGATGTCGGCGCGACACTCGCCGCCATGCCCATCCGCATCATCCACAGCCATCTCGCCTGCGCCGACGAGCCGGCCCATCCGCTGACGCTGAAGCAGCTTGAGGTGTTTCGCGCCGTCGCCGCCGCCACACCCGCACAGGGCCATGCGCTCGCCAACACGGCGGGCATCCACTGGGGCCGGGAGTTCAGCTTCTCCGCCGTCCGCCCCGGCCTCGGGCTCTACGGCGGCAAGGCCCATCCCTCAGCCACGTCGCAACAGGTCGTCACGCCGGAAGCCCGCATCCTGCAGATCCGCACCGTGCCCGCCGGCCAGGGCGTCGGTTATGGCGCCACCTGGACGGCTCCCATCGACAGCCGCATCGCCATCATGAACATCGGCTATGCCGACGGCATCCCCCGCCGCACCGCGCCCCATCTCAGCCTGCAGGCCGGAACCACAACCATCCCCGCCGTCGGCATCATTTCCATGGACATGATCGCCGCCGACGTCAGCGGCCTCGACATCGCCGAAGGCGACTGGCTCAGCCTCAACTGGCACCTCCCCACCCTGGGCGCAGCCAGCGGCATCTCCCAATACGAACTCCTCGTGCGCCTCGGCCACAGGTTCGAACGGGTCTGGGAGGGGTGAAGTGAAGGCAGGGGCTCTGCCCCTGCACCCCGGCAGGAGGGTGACCCTCCTGCACCTCCATAAGTTTTGGGAAGAGGCCCCCGTCGAGTGACGGTTAGGCTCAACCCTTGCTCTGATGGGGCCTCTTCCCAAAACTTCGGGGGTCAAGGGGCGTCACGCCCCTTGTGGGGGTGCAGGGGGCAAAGCCCCCTGCCTCCACGCCACCCGCTCAGAACACCGGTTCGTGCCCGGGGTCGATCGCCTTGTGGATTCCGCATTCGGATTTGTCCCAGCCGCGCCAGCGGCCGGCGCGGGGGTCTTCGCCGGGTTGCACGCGGGTGGTGCAGGGCGAGCAGCCGATGGAGGGATAGCCGTCTACCACCAGCGGGTGGGGCGGCAGTTTGTGGGCGGCGGCGTAGTCGCGCAGCCGGTCGTTGGTCCAGTCGTGCAGCGGGTTCAGCTTCAGCCGCTTGTCCTGCGTTTCGAACAGGGTCAGCTGAGCGCGGGCGCGGTTCTGGTGCGATTTCCGGCCGGAGACCCACAGGTTGAAGGGTTCAAGGCCGCGATCCAGCGGCTCCACCTTGCGGATCTCGCAACAGCCGTCCGGATCGTAGGACCAGCGCAGGCGCTTCGGGTCCTTCGCGTCCAGCACGGCCTGATCCGGCTGCAGCCAGCGCACGTCGGTCAGGCGGAGGTGGGCGGACAGGTCTTCCGCGTAGCGCAGCGTTTCCGGGAACAGCCAGCCGGTTTCCACGAACAGCACCGGCACGTCGCGGCGAATTTCGGAGATCATGTGCAGCAGCACGGCCGAGTCGGCGCCGAAGGAGGAGACGACGGCGATGTCGCCGAACGCCGGGTCGGTCAGGGCATCCGCCAGCGCGTCGGCGCTGCGGTCGCCATAGCTGGCACTGAGGGATGCGGCATCGGCAGCACCCCAGATGGGGCCAGTGTAGGATTGGACTGCGAGGCTCATTCCGGGGCCTCCGTTCCGTGGCGCAGCGCCCAGGCGGGCCGGGCGGCATCTGTGCCCTTCTGATAGACGAAGGGGAAGCGCGCCAGCGTGCGGGCGGCGACTTCTGGGTTCACCGGCCGCTCCGGCGCCAGCGAGGAGAAGCCGGAGCGCTTCAGCGCGATCAGCTGATCCACCGTCAGGTCGCCGATGGCGCGGATGTCGCCGGCAAAGCCCTGCTCGCGCAGGATGCGGGCGGCGGAATAGCCCCGGCCGTCCCGCCACTTCGGGAAGGCTAGGCCGATCACCTTGTGGTTGCCGAGATCGGCATGGGCGCGGACATCCTCGTCGGGCGCCAGCACCAGATCGGGCTCGGCCGCCAGCAGGGCGCGTTCGTCGATGGCGAACAACTCAGCCATAGACCGCCTCCTTGAACGGAGCGACGCCGATCCGGCGATAGGTATCCAGGAAGCGCTCGCCGGGTTCGCGACGGGCGAGATAAGCGTCCGTCAGCTTTTCGACGGCAGCCGCAACGCCATTCTCGTCGAACCCCGGGCCGATGATCTGGCCGAGGCTGGTGTCCTCCGCGCCGGAGCCGCCCAGCAGCAGCTGGTAATTCTCCACGCCCTTCCGGTCCACACCCAGGATGCCGATGTGGCCGGCATGGTGGTGGCCGCAGGCGTTGATGCAGCCGGAGATCTTGATCTTCAGCTCGCCAAGCTCGGCCTGCCGCGGCGCCAGCCGCTGCGCGATATCCTGCGCCACCGGAATGGAGCGGGCATTGGCGAGGTTGCAATAATCCAGGCCCGGACAGGCGATGATGTCGGTCGCCAGATCGAGGTTGGCATCCGCCAGCCCGATGCGGCGTAGTTCCGCCCACACCGCCTTCACGTCCGCCTTGCGCACATGCGGCAGCACGAGGTTCTGGGCGTGCGTCACGCGGATATCGTCCAGCCCGTAGCGCTCGGCGAGATCGGCGATGGCCTCGATCTGCTCGGCGGAGGCGTCCCCCGCGATGCCGTCCACCGGCTTCAGCGAGATGTTGACGATGGCATAGCCCGGCGCCTTGTGCTCCGCGACCTGCCGGTCCACCCACAGTGCGAAATCCGGGTCGCTGCGGTCGATCTCTTGCACCAGCCCGGTCTCGAACGGCGGCGGCGCGAAGAAGGCGCGGATGCGATCCACCTCGGCCTGCGGCGCGTCGATGCCCAGCGTCTTCACGTGGCTGTGCTCGGCTTCCACCTGCCGGGTGAATTCGGCGGCGCCCAGCTCGCTCACCAGGATCTTGATGCGCGCCTTGTAGATGTTATCCCGCCGGCCATAGCGGTTGTACACGCGCAGGATCGCCTCGCAGTAGCTGAGGTAATCCTTCAGCGGCAGAAACTCGCGGATGACCGGCGCGATGATCGGCGTGCGGCCCATGCCGCCGCCCACATAGACGCGGAAACCCGTTTCCCCGGCGGCATTGCGCACCAGTTGCAGGCCGATGTCGTGCAGCTTCATCGCCGCGCGGTCGGTCTCGGTCGCGATGATGGCGATCTTGAACTTGCGCGGCAGATAGCTGAATTCCGGGTGGAAGCTGGACCATTGCCTGAGCAGCTCCGCCCAGATGCGCGGATCGTCCACCTCGTCGGCCGCGGCACCCGCATATTGATCCGAGCTGATGTTGCGGATGCAGTTGCCGCTGGTCTGGATGGCGTGCATCTCCACCGTCGCCAGTTCGGCGAGGATGTCGGGCGCTTCCTCCAGCCGGATCCAGTTGTACTGGATGTTCTGCCGGGTGGTGAAATGGCCATAGCCCTTGTCGTAGCGGCGGGCGACATGCCCCAGCATCCGCATCTGCGCGGACGACAGCGTGCCATAGGGAATGGCCACCCGCAGCATATAGGCGTGCAGCTGCAGATAGAGGCCGTTCATCAGCCGCAGCGGCTTGAAATGATCCTCGTCCAGCTCGCCGGAAATGCGTCGCTGCACCTGGTCGCGGAACTCATCGACGCGTGCGTCGACGACCGCCTGGTCGATCTCGTCATAACGGTACATGGGTCAGTGCCAGTCCTGTCCTTCTCGCGCGAGGTCGGCGCGGACTGTTGGGCCATAACTACGGATACGCTCACGAATCTTCACCGGCCGCCAGCGGCCGTCCACCTTGTCGGCATCGATCAGCGCCAGGTCGCTCACCTTTTCACCCGGCGTTTCCTGCGCGATCAGCGCCTCGCCATTCTCCACCGCGACGGCGTCGTCGATGGAAAGGCTCCAGCCATCACCATCCCACCACAGCACATCGCCGCGCAGCAGTTCATTGCCCGTCAGCAGCTTCACCAAGGCACATACTCCTGAAGCTCGCGCACGGCGTCGCGGGCCATCACATCCTCTGCATCCGCCAGCGCGGCCACGCGGCCCACCACCAGCACGGCCGGGCTGCGCACGGCTTCGCGCGCCACCACATCGCCCAACTCGGCGAGCAGGGTGCGGATGGCCCGGGCGCCCGGCAGGGTGCCCCGCTCCAGCACGGCCACGGGCATGTCGGGCGAAACCCCGTCGCCCATCAGCTTTTCAGAGATCGCCCGCGCCGTGGTGACGCCCATATAGATCACCAGCGTGCGGCCCGGCCCGGCAAGCCCGCGCCAGTCCTGCTCCTTCAGCCCCTTGCAGGTGCCCGCCACGAAGGTCACCGCGCTGGAGAGCGCGCGGTGCGTCAGCGGCAGCCCGGCCTCCGCCGCGCAACCCAGCGCGGCCGACACGCCCGGCACCACCTCGCAGGCGATTCCGGCAGCTCGCGCCGCCTCCAGTTCCTCGCCGCCGCGCCCGAACACGAACGGATCGCCGCCTTTCAGCCGCACCACCGTCAGCCCTTCACGCACCAGCCGCACCAGCAGCGCGTTGATCTCGTCTTGCGGCATGGTGTGGCGATCCCGCTGCTTCGCCACGCTGATCATCCGCGCGTCGGGCCGCGCCAGCGCGAAGATTCCCTCGCCCACCAGCCCGTCATGCACCAGCACATCGGCCTCGCCGATCAGGCGCGCAGCCTTCAGCGTCAGCAGGTCCGGATCGCCCGGCCCGGCACCCACCAGCCACAATTGTCCTGCATGTTCCATGGCTGCGGCTGATGCCCGCACCGGCCGCTTCCCGCCAGATGCGAAATCTTTGAGAGCCACAAAAATCGCTATCTGAGAAGGGTTTTGCACGCCGCAGGGGCCGGAAGCGCCTCTCCCTGCCAGGTTCCAATCCTGTTTCGGGGGGGCAGAGACGCTGTCCCACCTTCCCGGTCCCCTTCCCGACCCCTTGAATCCCGCCATGGCGGGGCCATCTGCGCGCACCGGAAGGACAGCCATGACCGCGACGACAGTTCAGGGTTTCGATCAGTTCGCCTCGGCGTTGCGGTTGCCACGTGATCCGCGGTCCGTGCGCCAGCGCCTGATCGTGCTGGAACGGATTCTGGAAGGCGTGATTCGCCTGCCCTTTAACCAGCGTGTCGGGCTGGACGGCTTCATCGGGCTGGTACCGGTGGTGGGCGACCTCGTCTCTGCGAGCATCGGCACCTACCTGGTCTGGGAAGCGCGCAATCTGGGCATGTCGCGCTGGGCCTGCACCCGCATGATGGGGCGCGTGGGGCTGGATGCCGCCATCGGGGCCGTTCCGTTCGTGGGCGATGTGCTGGACTTCTTCTACCGCTCGAATACCCGCAATGTGAAGGCGTTGCTGGCGCATATCGAACAGCATCATCCCGGCGCGGGCGTGATCAACGGGGTGCGACTTTAGCGCCAGCAATCGATTCCCGCGAAGCCGGCGGCGCCCAGCGGGGCCAGGCGGCGCGCCCGCGCGCCGGTCATGCCGCCCAGCGCCATCACCGGACCCGGCACGCCGCGCGCGGAAAGGCCGAATCGCACCGACCCTATCGGGGCGGCGCCCGGGTGGCTTTCCGTCGAGAACACGGGGGACAGGAAGACCAGGTCCGCCCCGCTCCGAAACGCCTGCAGCAGGTCGCGCTGGCTATGCACGGCTGCAGTCAGCAAACCGATGGCGGGCCGGTGGCGGCGGCGCGCATGGCCGGGCAGATGTCGGCCGCCGCTGGCGTTTGCGATTTCGCTTCCGATCAGGATGAGGTGGCGACGACGCGCAAGCCCCTCCAGCTTGGCCAGCAAGGCCAGCCGTTCGGGCTGAGGCCAACGGTAATGACGAAAGACGATACCGCCGCCGCGCGGCAGTCTGCGCACGGCCGACCAAAGCGGATCGTCGGGTTTGTGGCCACCCAGTCGCTCGTCGGTGAACAGCCATTGGGTCGGAACTCTTGCCCGGCGCATGCACCGGGCTTACCGCAACGCCATGAAGAAGGCCATTGCAGCTCCCGCCCCGCAGCCGGAAGGATCGGCCGCCGAGCGCCTGCGCCAGATTTTGGCGGTTTCCGGGGCAGAGGCGCGGCTGGGCGGGCACCCCGCCCCCGCCCTGATCGCGATAACGAAAACATTTGATGCAGAGGTGATTCGCCCGCTGATCCTGGCCGGTCAGCGCCGGTTCGGCGAGAATCGGGTGCAGGAGGCCGCTGCCAAATGGCCGGGGCTGGCGGCGGAGTGGCCGGACATCGAACTCCATCTGGTCGGGCAGCTGCAATCAAACAAGGCGGCCGACGCGGTGCGGCTGTTTCACGCCATCCATTCGGTGGATCGTCCCTCGCTGGTACAAGCTCTGGCGCGTGCCATCGAATCGGAGGGGCGCGCACCGGACCTGTTTGTACAGGTGAACATCGGCGCAGAGGCCCAGAAGGGCGGAGTCTCCGTTGCGGAACTGCCCGCCCTCCTCGTGGATTGTGCCAAGGCGGGTCTGACGATCAGCGGCCTGATGGCCGTGCCGCCCGCCGAAAAAGACCCTGCTCCTTACTTCGCGCTGCTGGCAAAGCTTGGGCACCGCCACGGACTGGCCAAACTCAGCATGGGAATGAGCCATGATTATGATGTCGCGGCCCGGCTGGGCGCCACCCATATCCGGGTGGGTTCCGCGCTGTTCGGGGGCCGCAATCAGTCCCACTAGTTGTTGCCAATTGTAAATCCTTATTGCGTTAACTTTTCAATTGTTTGAATTCGGCGTGCGATAGGCAGATAAGGTCTGTGGTCGCAGCGCCGTCAGAGCGCAATCCAACAGAAAATCGGTCGTAACTGCATCGGGCACGCAAAGGTCCGGGCCAACTCCTGTTCGCGTTGGATTCAGAGCCTGATCGGGCGCTGTCCGGCGGAGGGCCATCATTGGGAATCCCGTATCCGCGGGTCACCTTGGCGGCAGTCCGGGCATGCCTTCCGAACCGGCTCTCAGTGGTCGGAAGTTACGAAAAATGATTGGCACAAAGGAAATCTGTGCGCTCCTGCTCGCCGGGGGCATGGGCGCTGGCTCGGTCGTTGCGGTTCAGCAGGCGAAACCGGCGGTCAGCAAATCGCGGCCTGCCAGCAAGCCCAAGGTGCAGAAAGCCACGCAAAGCCGGGTGCAGACCGCGCAGATCACGGAATGCCCGACGGTCGGGCCCGTGGGCACCGCGGAACTGTCGCCCATTGTCGACATGCCGACAGAGGCGCTCACCGGCTTCACGCCTTCCGGATCGTCGGGTTTCGGCGGTGGCGGCGGGGGTTTTCCCGGCGGGGGTGGCGGCGGTGGCGGCAGCGGCGGTGGTGGGCTGCCGGATCCGACCCCTCCGGTACCTGGCGTTCCGCAACCCGACACCTGGGTGATGCTGGTCGCCGGCTTTGGATTCATGGGTTTGGCGATTCGCCGCCGCAAGGCGGGCGTGCAGCATATCTCGGCGTGAAGGTCTGAAATATGTCGCGCATGTAACAATAGTTGACAGCGGGGCAGGGTAAAAGCTGCTAACCGGTTGTTTGATTGCCGCAACTGATGTATGACTCCGAGTCATATAAGAACAGCGGCGAGAAGGGCCGTGATATGTCGCTTGATCAAAAAAGGGGTGCGCACCCCCTTCTGTGCGCTGAGCCAGAATCCGTGTGTGCGCCTTCGGCCATGGTCGAAGCCCCTGCGAATCGTGCGTTTTCGCACCCCGCAAGCCTGCTGAAGCGGCTTGGGGCTCGGCGTGACGGTTCCGTCGCGATCGAGTTCGCGCTGGTCACGCCCGTTCTGCTGGGACTTCTGTTTGGCACTGTCGAGTATGGGCTCACATTGTTCACCTACAGCTCGATGCAGTCGGCTGCCCGCGACGTTACGCGCCAGATGGCGGTGAACACGATGGCCTCCACCGGCGCAGCGGCCGAAATCCGGAGCCGACTGCCTGGCTGGGCGCGAGCCAATGCAACCATCACCGTCGCACAGACGACGCCAAGCAACGCCGCAACCAACGTCTACACCACGGTCGTGACCGTGCCGATGGCAAAGGCGTCCCCAATTAATTTCTATAGCAAATCAACAAGCTCAACACTGAGGACCGAAATCGAAATGAAACAGGAATTGCCGTTCACCAATTAAGGTAACGGCTCTCCTCCAGAGCGAAAACAATAAGGCAGGGGTTGTTTTTATGATTGGCTTATCCCGAAATCTGCGGCGGTTACGCCGCGACAAAACAGCAGCTGTGGCCATTCTCGTTGCCATGGCACTTCCGATGCTTGTCGGCGCCGCCGCCATCACGGTCGACATCGCGAACTTCCGCTACGTGCAGGGGCGGCTCCAGTCCGCCGCAGATGCGGGGGCGCTTGCCGCGATCTCCAAGATCGATGTCGCAAGTGACGCGAAGGCGGCCGGTGTGGATTACGCAGGCCGGAACGTGCCCGATGGCTTTGGTGCCGTCACGCAGAGCAGCGATGTCGAGATCGGAATTTGGGACCCGGCCGCTCATAGCTTCACGCCTTCGTCCGATGCGGCGATGATCAACGCCGTGCGCGTGAGAGCCTTGCGCTCCGCAGAGCGTCGCAACGGCATTCCCACGATCTTTCTGCAGTATTTCGACAAGAGCGCGCCGAACATGCAGGTGCAGGCAATCGCGGCCCGTCAGGTGATCGTGCAATATGAGCCGCCTGAGAAGACCGACCTCGACAACGAGGCATGGGATTACAACCGACTTTATGCTTATTGCTATAAGTATAATGGCACTGGAACGGCTGCATCTCGGCGGTCACAGATGACGCTGATTGCAGATAATGTTCCCACCAGTGGGACCGGGGTCAGCAACTTCTGGACGGAAGCTGGCAAGCGCGGTTTCGGAAAAGTAGGCAATTACATCTGGCCCGAATGTGACAAGGGCGAAAGCCTGAGCTTCCGCCTCGAGAATATCCGGGAAGTGAAGCAGGCGGTCTCCAACACGACCACAACGAAGAACGCATGGACGAATTACGACAATAACAAAGCGAACATGCTGTTCAACCACTACACCGACACCGTGATTGCGGCCGGTGTGGAGAATTTTTCGGGACTGACTCAGTCGATCCTGGAAACAGTCCGCTGCGACACAAAGGATCTCTGCGACCCGAACAAGAGCGGCACGGTCATCCCGAAGGGGAAAAACCGCACACCGCAAGTATCCGGTCTGCCCTGCCTTCCGGGCAAGTACATGTACTTCGGCTGGGAAGACCGTCCGCCGAATGGCGGCAGCGACAAGGACTATGACGACATCCGCATCCTGATGCGCTGCCCCAAGACAGGCACACTGGGAGATGGCATGTCACGCCTGGTCAGCTGACCGGTCGACAACCGGCAGCAAAATGCCGGCAGAACGCAAACGTGGCGGATGACCGATTCGGTCATCCGCCATTTTCTTTTAGTCAGACTTGCTCCACTGCCCCGCCGGCAACGAGCACAGCGCCGGCAATGCGCCGCGCCTGACCGAGCTGAGGCGGCTGCAGGATCACCGGCCACCGATTCGCAAATGCCAGTAATTTTGAATCGACAGACGGCATGGTCGCGCTCGGCGCCCGTTTTTTCTTGAGGCTGCCGCCAAATACCTTGATCAGATCAGGCGGCAACATCGCCGAACGCGCTTTGTCGCCGAGGGCAAGATAGACAAATTCCGGCACCGCAGATGCTGTGGAAATGCCTGCCTAACGGCACATGATCTGGTGTTGGACATGTGCGACTCCGCCAACTCCATGGTGCACCGAAGCCTGTGGCCGCGATGTCACAATGTTAATGAATGCAAAAAACCTTGTTTCCCAAGAGGGTTCCGGACTTTTTTTGTATTGCATCCGGAACGGGTCGTGGTTACCACTGTGGATGAGACACGGTCCGGGCCAACAGGTGGAACACTGCCAGAAGGCAGAAAACCTGGAAGCCACCCTAGTCGCGGGGGATCTGAGCTCGGTAACACCTCGCAGGTAATGTGCCTGCAGGAAAAACAAGTCCGACAATGTTCGGATCATAATAGAGGGATGTCGCAAATGAAAAAGCTTCTGCAAAAGATGATCGGCGATAAGGCTGGTGCTTCGGCCGCTGAATACGCTCTGATCCTGGCTGTGATCGGTGTGGCCGTTGCCGCGTCCTTCTCGGCTCTTGGCAACGCGATCCAAACCAAGGTCACGACTGCCACGACCAACATGAACAAGACGGCTGACTAAGCCGATCCTGTAGTCGGATAATTCTGGGCCTCCGTGCCGCCTGGTGCGGGGGCCCAGATTCCTTAAGACGCCATATTGGTTAAAGCAACAATGGAGCCGGGCTTGATGTCGGGCGTTTTCGCCCCCTCAGCTCGTTAACCATAAAGATAAAATCAGCGCCCTGATCAACGCGGCGAAGCTGCGCAAGGGGCGCCAACTGCAAGGTGTCGGGCCATGCGTCGTTCATCCATCTTCCTGCTGCTGGGGGCTGTCCTGCTGGGATTGCTCGCCGTGCTTGCGGCCCGTATGGTCATGAACAAGGATCAGGCCGCTCCCCAGGCCGAAGCGCCGAAGACCTATGTGGTCGTCGCCTCGCAAGCCCTGAAATTCGGCGACAAGCTCGCGCCCAACATGCTGACCACCCAGCCCTGGCCTGGTGCGCTGCCGGCAGATGCCTATGGCAAGACGCAGGACGCCGTCGGAGACGGCAACCGCACCGCGCTCCGCGATATCAAGGAAGGTGAGGTCATCCTGGCTACTGCCGTCACTGGTGGTGCCGGCCGGCTAGCTTCATCCACCCTTCTCGGCCCGGAAATGCGGGCCGTCTCCATCCCAGTCACCGAAACCTCCGGCGCGGGCGGCTTCCTCGCCCCCGGGGACCGTGTTGACGTGTTCATGACGCGCAACTTCGACGACGAGAAGCAGGCTTATGCCGGTGTTGTGGTGCAAGGCGTCCGTGTGCTGGCTATCGGCCAGATTTCCGACACCTCCACAAGCGAACCCACGATCGTGAAGTCGGCGACCATCGAAGTAACGCCGGCCGAAGCGCAAAAGATAGCACTGGCGCAGGCCGTCGGGACACTGCAGCTCGCCCTGCGCGCCACCGGCGACGAATCCAGGGTTCCGCTGGCAACGGCTAACGCCTTCGACACCTTCGGGATGCGTCCGGCGCCGGACAGGGGCGCCTCGGCATCCGCGACACCCGCGCCGTCTACGCCGGGTGTCGGCGGCAGCACCCCGGCCCAGCCCCGCCTCTACCCCGGTGGAACCGAAGTGAGGATCGTCCGCGGAACCGAAACCTCCGTCTATCAGGTGCCGAAATGAGCGCCCCAGTGAACGCCCGAGACACGTGGTTCACAAGGAAAATGGTGAGGACCCCTTTCATGTCCAGCAAGTTTGAGCCGCGCAGCATGAATGGAGGAGGCGCTTTCCTCTTCCTCACCGCATCCGCCGCAGCCCTGATCGCCCTGTCCGGCCCCGCCGCAACCCCGGCCGTCGCGCAGACAGTCAGCCAGTCCGACGGCAAGTCGGGCGCAGTGATGGCGGTGCCCGTCAACAAGTCCCAGGTGCTGAAGCTGGACCGGGCCTTTGCCCGCGCCATGATCGGCAACCCGGAAATCGCGGACGTGATGCCGCTCTCCACCAACAGCGTCTATGTGCTGGGGCGCGCCACCGGCTCCACCAACCTCGCGCTCTATGATCGCGGCGGCGGTCTGATAGCCGTGGTGGACGTGGTGGTCGGCCCCGACACGCTGGGCCTGAAGCGCCAGATCGCGGACACCTTCCCCGGTGAGGATGTGCAGATCAACACCGCCAATGATTCGATCATCATCCGGGGCCAGGTTTCCAGCCCGCTGGTCGCTGAACGCATCGTGGCTTTGGCAGACACCTATGCACCGCAGAAGGTTGTCAACATGATGTCCGTAGGCTCGCCGCAGCAGGTATTGCTGGAAGTGCGGGTCTCCGAGATGTCGCGCGGCACCGTCAAGCAGCTGGGGATTTCGCAAGCGGTGTGGAAGGACGGCGGCATCGGCCGTTCGACGGACATGGCCCAAGGCCCGTTCGCCGGCTTCCTGTCCAACCTCTTCGGCTCAACTCTCGACATCCAGTTCGAAGCACTGGAACGGAACGGCTTGGTGCGCACGCTGGCCAATCCCAACCTCGTTGCACTCTCGGGCGAGACCGCCAACTTCCTGGCCGGTGGTGAATTCCCGGTTCCGACTGGCGTAGACAATCAAGGTCGCGTGCAGATCGAATTCAAGCAGTTCGGTGTCGCGCTCGCCTTCACCCCCACCGTGCTCGGGGACGGGCTGGTGAACCTGCGCGTCGCGCCCGAAGTCAGCTCGCTCGACCGTGATGCCTCGGTGGAGCTGGACGGTACCACCATTCCGGGCCTGAAGGTGCGCCGCGCTGTCACCTCGCTGGAACTGCGGGACGGGCAATCCTTCGCGATGGCCGGTCTGATCCAGTCGGACTTCTCCGACTCGGTTCGTGCCGTTCCCCTGCTGGGCAAGCTGCCCATCATTGGTGCGCTGTTCCGCTCCACCGCATTCAACAAACAGGAAACGGAACTGGTCATCACCGTGACGCCGCGCATCGTTCGCCCGGTACGGCCCGACCAGATCGCCGTTCCCACAGACCGAATCCAGGCGCCCAGCGCCACGGACCTATTCCTTCTTGGAAAGACAGAATCCCGCAAGTCCGTCGCCAAACCGGCGTCAGTGGGTGCGAGCACCCCGACGCCCGGCGGCATCGACGGCGAATCGGGACATATCGTGAGGTGAAACATGGGTCGTCGCTTTCTCACCATCATCCCCTTCGCGGCCTCAGGCCTGCTGTTGACGGTTGCCTTCTCCTCTCCGGCGGTTGCCAGTGAGGACAAGGATTTCGGCTGCACCGTCACGCGCAACATCCAGGCTCAGACCATCGACATGAACCCGCAATATGCGGGCACGCTGATGGAAGGTGGCGTCGGCAAGCGCAGCGCGGCATCCGTTGCCCGCTACATGACCGACAAGATCCGCCCGCTGACCAAGCTGGACGGCAGCGCAGCGGTCGGTGCGCAAGGTGGGGCCGACTCCAAACCGGCAAGTTCTGAACAGGTGCTCGGGGGGAATTGAGATGGGCTATGAGCAGTCGGGCCTGGATATGACAGGACAGGCGGAACCAGGCGCGGAGCCCTGGCGCCGCACCGACGGGCGCGGACCGGGATCCGGCCCGCTCAAGCTTGTCTATGTTCCACGCGCAGAGGGCCGCGCCCCGTCTGCCGATGCGCTGGCCCAGGCCGGGATCACACTGGACGAGCAGATTGTGGACATCGCCACGCTCGCCGACAATTCGCCGCTGCTGACCGACGTTGATGCCATCATCGTCGAGGTGAACCCTACGGACCCGGCCAATCTGGAAGCGTTTGACCGCCTCGTGCACCTGGCCGCAGGCGGCCTTTCGGTGATCGCGGCCGTCGATGGCCTCACCGTCGGCAACACCCGCACGCTGCTGCGCGCGGGTGCGCTTGATGTGCTGCCGATCCCCTTCTCGGCCGAAGAGCTGAGGCAGGCTGTCGAGCCCGCCCGTCGCCCGGCGCGCCCTGCCGCGACCCGCCCCAGCCAGCCGCAGCGCCGGCAGGGCAAGGTCGTCGCTTTCGTAGGCGCGCTCGGCGGCGTCGGCACCACCTCCATCGCCGTCCAGACCGGCGCCGTGCTCGCGGCGACCAGCCGGGTCGGACTGGTCGATCTGGACGTGCAGTTCGGGAGCGCGGCGCTGTTCCTGAACATGCACCCCAGCCTCCACCTCGGCAGCCTGATCGAAGACGCCGAACGACTGGATGCCGAATTGCTGCAATCGGTGGCGGTGAAGCACAGCTCGTCGCTGGAAGTGCTGCCCAGCCCGACGGACATGATGCCGCTGGATATCGTGACGTCGGAATTCACCGATCAGCTGCTTCGCACGGCGGTGCAGATCTATGACGTGGTGCTGGTGGACCTGCCCCAGGCATGGACGGAATGGAGCGTTCGCGTGCTGCAACGCGCCGACGCCGTGGTGCTGGTGACCAACCTGTCCGTCTCCGGTGTCTATCAGGCCCGCAGGCAGCTGGAAGTTCTGGAAGCCAACGGCCTCACCTCCAAGCTGCGGATCATCGCCAACCGCGTGCCGACCAACCTTCTTGGCCGCAAGGCGGACACCAAGGAAACCGAAACGGTGCTGCGCCGCAAGGTCGATCACACCATCGGAAACGACTATCCGGGGATGAGCGGCGCCAACGACGAAGGCAAGCTGCTGAAGGACGTTCGCGCGTCGGCCCGGCTGCTGAAGGATATCCAGCAGTTCGCCGCCAGCCTGTCCGAGGCTCTGGCTGCCGAGGCGAACGCACAATGATCTGGCCGAACCGCAAGCCGGCCGCAGGTGCCCCGGGGGCCGGGCCGGCCATCGCGGCCGTCCCGTCAGCGGCGCCGGCGGAAAAGCCCAAGCCTGAAGCGCCGGCGGCCAAGGCGCCGGCCGAAGTCTCGCGCGTGGACATGAAGACCGATCTGAAGGTCGATCTCCACCAAGGCCTGCTGGACCGGATCAATCTCGCCGCGCTGGAAAGCATGACGCGCGAGCAGGTCGGCCGCGATATCGGTGACATCGTCGCCGAGATGCTGAAGGAAATGAATCACGCGCTCAACCTGGCGGAGCGCAAGCAGCTGGTGGAGGATATCCTCGACGAGCTCCTCGGCCTTGGGCCGCTGGAGCCGCTGCTGAAGGACGCGACGATCACCGAAATCATGGTGAACACCGCCTCCATCGTGTTCGTGGAGCGCGCCGGCCGGATCGAGGAAACGCGCGCCCGCTTCGCCGACAACCGCCACCTGCAGCGGATCATCCAGAAGATCGTATCCGGCATGGGCCGGCGGATCGACGAATCCTCGCCGATGGTCGATGCCCGTCTGCCCGACGGCAGCCGGGTCAACGCCATCATCCCGCCGCTGGCGGTGGACGGCCCGATCCTGACCATCCGGAAATTCTCCAAGACCCCGGTCGACATGGACAAGCTGGTCAGCTTCGGCGCCATGCCGCCCGCCTGCGCCGAAGTGCTGCGCGCGGTGGTGATGGGCCGCCGCAACGTGCTGATCTCTGGCGGTACCGGCTCGGGCAAAACTACGATGCTGAACGCGATGTCAGCCTCGATCGGCGCGCATGAGCGTGTAGTCACGATCGAGGATTCGGCGGAACTTCAGCTGCAGCAGCGCCACGTGATCCGGCTGGAAACCCGGCCCGCCAACATGGAAGGCCGCGGGGAAATCAACCAGCGCGACCTTGTGAAGAACGCCCTGCGGATGCGGCCTGACCGCATCGTGCTGGGGGAGTGCCGCGGCGGTGAGGCCTTCGACATGTTGCAGGCCATGAACACCGGCCACGACGGCTCCATGACGACCGCGCACGCCAACACGCCGCGCGATGCGCTGTCGCGGCTTGAACAGATGATCGGTATGTCCGGCCTTGAAGTCAGCCCGAAGGCGGCGCGGTCCCAGATCGCATCGGCCATCCATGTCGTGCTCCAGCTAGAACGCCTGTCGGACGGCAAGCGCCGTCTCACCTCGCTGGCCGAAGTGACGGGCATGGAAGGCGAGACGGTGCTGCTGCAGGAAATCTTCCGCTTCGATCGCCAGGGCATCGATGTGCACGGCAATGTGATCGCGGAGCTGAAGCCCACCGGCATCCGGCCGAAGTTCATGGAGTATCTGTCGGCGCGCGGCATCAACCTGCCGTCCACGCTGTTCGACCCTTATCGCAAGCTGGATTCGGCAGCCTGATGTTCGGCGACGGCACCATCATCCTGTTCGGGATCCTGTTCCTGGGCGTCGTCCTTCTCGTGGAGGGCGCATGGTATTATTATCAGGACGTCTACGCCCCCCGCACCCGTGTTGGCCGCCGGCTGGAAATGCTGAAATCCGGCGTGATGCGCGAGGAAGTGGAAAGCTCGCTGAAGGTCTCGCGGACGGATCGCGGCGAGGGCGTTGTGGCTCGCTTCATGGGCGGGATCGAAACCAAGCTGACGCAGGCCGGCATCCGCATGACTGCCGACCGCTTCGTGAAGCTGATGGGCATGGCGACGCTGGGGCTCGCCATTGCGACACCGGTTCTGCTTGGTTTTGCCAACATGCTGAATTCCGGTGGGGCCGTGCTGCTCGTGCTGGCCTTCGCGGTCGGCATCGGCTGCGTGATCCCGCTTGCCCTGCTCGACCGCAAGGCCACCAAGCGCATCAAGAAATTCGAAGAGCAGTTCCCCGTCGCGCTGGACATCTTCGTGCGCGGCCTTCGCGCCGGTCACCCCGTCACCGGCGCGCTTGACCTGCTGGTGGAGGAAATGCCCGATCCGCTGGGGTCGGAGTTCGCCACCGTCATCGCCGAAGTTTCCTATGGCGCCGACCTGCGCGACGCGCTGGAAAGTCTGGCTGTTCGGGTGAAGACCACCGATGTGCAGATGTTCGCGGTCTGCGTTGCGATCCAGGCGGAAACGGGCGGAAACCTCGCCGACATTCTGGATGGGCTGTCCAGCGTGATCCGGGAGCGCAATTCCATGGTGCTGAAGGTCCGGGCGCTGGCATCGGAAGGCAAAATGACGGCAGTCGTTCTGTCGATCCTGCCGGTCGCCGTGTTCGGGATGATCTTCACGTCCAACCCCGCATTCTATCTGGATGTCGCGGACGATCCGAAGTTCATGCCGGGGATGATCGGCATCATCACCTGGTATGCCATCGGGATGATGATCATCCGCAAGCTTATTGCGCTGAAGGTCTGACAGATGAGTTCCGACATGGTCACCTATCTGATCCTGGGCCTGGTGTTCGGCGCCGTCGTGCTGGGCGTGATTGCGATTGCGCCCATGTTCGGGCGCAAGGTCGACCTTGCCAAGCGGCTGGCCGGGCCTACGGCTGGCGCAACAATCACGTCCGGGGGCGCAGCACCTTCGCTTCGCACCGACTATGGATCCAACCTTTGGGCGCGGCTGGTCGAGGAAATCGAAAGCCGCGGCATTTCGCTGAACGACGACAAGGCGCCCGTGCTGCAGGAGAAGCTGGCGCTGGCGGGTTACGCCCAGCCCTATGCTGTCCGGGCTTATGTGCTGATCCGCGCGATGCTCGCCCTCGTCTTCCCGGCCGTCACTTACGGCTATCTGACGCTTGTCGGTTCGACTCTGTCGGGCCCGAAATTCTATCTCGTCGTGCTCGGCTCGGCGGTGCTCGGCATGTATTTGCCCAACGTCATCGTCAGTGGTCGGGCGGATCGCCGCCAGCAGGAAATCCTGAACGGCTTTCCCGACGCGCTCGACCTGATGCTTGTGTGCGTCGAAGCCGGTCTTGGTATCGACGCATGCTTCGCACGGGTGGGGCAGGAAATCATCAATCTGCACCCGCGTCTTGCCGAACTGTTCGCGACCGTCTCGCTGGAACTGCGGGCCGGACGGCCGCGCGCCGAAGCGCTGAAGAACATGGCCCGCAGAAGCGGCGTGCAGGAAATCCAGTCCTTCGCGACCCTGGTGATTCAGTCCGACAAGCTGGGCGCCAGCATCGGGACGGCCCTTAAGATCTACGCCGGCGAAATGCGTGAAGGCCGGCGGATGCGGGCCGAGGAAAAGGCCCACCGGCTGCCCGTGCTTCTGTCCGTGCCGATGGTGGTGTTCCTGCTGCCCGTCGTGGTGGGCGCGCTTGCGCTTCCCGCCGTGATCCAGATCACCGGAACCGACGTGCTCTGATGAAGACCTCCGCGATCACCAAGGCCAACCGACTCGCGCCACTCGCGCTTGGCGCCGCGCTGGCGGGCCATGGGGCTGCGGATGCGAAGACGAGCGATCTCGCCCAGCAGCCACTTTCCGGGCCAGATCCGGTTGCCAGCGCCAGCGCGCAGGCCGCCCGCGAAATGGGCAAGGCCTATCTCGGCCTGAACAAGGTGCCCGAGGCGCTGCAGGCGTATCGCCAGGCGCTGGCGCAGGATCCGGATTCGGTCGAAGCGCTGAACGGCATGGCGGTCTGTTTCGACCGCCTCGGCCGCTTCGAGGATGCGCGCACCCACTATGAGGCAGCGCTCGGAATCGACCCCACCTCGCCGGTGCTGCTCAACAATTACGGCCTCTCGCTCTACCTGCAGGGCGCTTACGAGGATTCGGCGCGCTTCCTCCGTCTGGCCGCCGCCGCGGGGGACCCGACGGTGCAGGCCGCCGCGCTCCGCACGCTGGCGAAGATCGAGAATGGCCGTGCGGCGCCCGCCACCGCTGCGCAACAAAGCGCGGCGGTTGAGGCCGGCCCGCGCATCGTGCGCACCAGCGGCCATGAACAGCGGCTGGTTCTTGGGACCCCGAAATCCGCCGGGCAATCCATCGGGCGGGTGCAGCTGGCAGCCGCGCTGGCCCCGGAAGACGGCGCCGCGATGGCCGCCATCGGTGGGCTGTCCGCCTGGGACGACGCCCGCATCGCCAGTCGCGAAGCGGGGGCCATCGCCTCCGAACAGGAAGCCGCCGCCCGGACCGAGGCCCGGCGCGAAGCCGCCCGGCTGATGGCCGAGGCCCGCGCCGCCACGCCCGCCGACATGCAGGTAGCCGCCCTGCTGGAAGCCGCGCGCAAATCCGCCGCCAACGCCCCGGCCGCCGCGAAGGAACCGACTTCGCCCTGGGCCAACCCGGCCGACCCGCTGCTGCAGTCCCCCGTCGATCAGGACTGGCATCGCGACCAGATTCTGGTGATGGCGCCCAGCTCGGCCAACGCGGCCCGCCGCGCCGCTGAGCGCGCCGGCACCGCCACTGCGCTGCTCGCGGCCGGGCTGGCGCCGCCCCGCAATGCCCAGCGCGAGGCGCTCGCCGCCGCTGCCCGCAAGGCGCTGGACGAAGCCGCGCCCCGCCGCCAGTTCGAGGCGCCCTTCCAGTCAGACAATGATCGGCTGAACGGTTTTGCCGAACGGCTGCACCGTCCTGAAGAAGATACCGTGGAATTGTCTGTTGCCGAGCAGGTCGCCCGGCTGGAACAGCTGATCGAAAGGATGCGTGCCGCATGAACGCCGGAGCCGTTCGCACCCTCGCCGCAGTCGCAGCCGTGCTGCTGGCCAGCGGCAGCATCGAAATGCGGGCCGAAGCAGCCGAGGCGCAAACAGCCGTCGCCGGGCTCGACGGCCAGGCGCTCACGTTGGAGTTCATCGACAAGGCGATCGCGGAGGGCCGCTTCAAGGGCGCAGCCGAGCTCCTCACCCGCGCCGCCACCCGCTACCCCGGGCCGGAAGTGTCGCTGCGCGAGGCTGAACTGATGCTGGCCGCAGGCTCGCTGGCAGATGCCGCCATCGCCTTCCAAGCATTGGAAGCCGACCCCATCGTCGGCGCGCGGGCCCAGACCGGGCGCGGAGTCACCGCCATCCGCGCCGGCCACCCGGAAGCCGCCGAGACCCTGCTCGCAGACGCCGTCGCGCGCGATCCGGCGCTCGCCCGCGCCTGGTCTGCCCGCGCCGTGCTGGCTGACAAGCGCCACGACTGGACGGCCGCCGAAAGCTATTATGCGCAAGCGCTGTCCGCCGCGCCGGAATCGGCCGAGATCCTCAGTAACCGCGGGTATTCCCGCCTGTTGCAGGGCCGTGCCGCCGAAGCCGAGACCGATTTCACCACCGCACTCGCGAAGCAGCCCGGCCTGAAGGCCGCGGCCACCAACCTGAAGCTCGCAAAGGCGATGCAGGGCCGTTACGCCGAGGCGTTCACCAGCACCAACCGCGACGAACTCGCGCGCGACCTCAACACGGTGGGCGTGGCGGCGATGCTGCGGGGCGACCACCGCATCGCCGAAAGCTATTTCGCCCGCGCCATCGACATGAGCAGCCGCTACGACAAGGTCGCCAGCGCGAACCTCGCCTATCTGAAATCCATTGCGCCCGAGTTGCAGGACGGGCAATCCGCCCGCCCATGACCAGTCTCGCCTTCTCCTGGCCGCTGCTGTTCGCCGGAATCGCCGCACTGATGCTGCTGGCGTCCTGCGTGTGCGACCTCAGGCGCTTCGAAATCCCCGACACCATCTCCATCGTGCTGCTGGTAACGGCCGTGCTGTTCGGTCTCGTCACCCCTGGCTTCGGCTGGCTCTCCCACGGGGCCGCTCTGCTGCTGATGTTCGGAATCGGGCTCGGCCTGTTCGCCATCGGCTGGATGGGCGGGGGCGACATCAAGCTGCTGGTGGCACTGGCCGCCTGGACCGGTCTCGGCGGCCTGCCCAGCTTCCTGCTCGCCACCATGATCGCAGGCGGGGCGCTGGCCGCCATCCTGCTCGTCTCCCGCAGCGGTTTCCGCCTGGCGGGCTTCGAATCGGAACGCATGCCCGGACCGCTTCGCCCCGGCGCGCCGATGCCCTATGCGCTCGCCATCACCGCCGGCGCCTTCTGGTGGGCCAGCAAGGCACTGACGTTCGGCTGAGCAGTTGCGTGTTGCCCCGTCCTTGGTGGCAGAAAGTGTATTCCCTGTACCCTCTAGGCTGGCGTTGCGTGCGAAACTGATGTTGCGCGCTGTGGTTCGGGGTCCGAGCCCCAATTGGATCCGGGACGCACGGCTTCCTGCCGAGGTGAGAGGACATCGCCTCTTCTCTCATGCGCCCACGCCTCAACGCATGAGTCCCTCCTGCCACGATTCGTGAATTTTCGTCGCATCTGAAATGCTTCGCCTTGCCCGCCCGGAATGGCTGGGCTAAGGCGCGGCCACGAAGCGACCGGGAGTACGGCCGATGACCATTCGACCCGGTGTGTTCGGGTGACCGCAGACAGAAAGGCAGCCGATGCAGCTGCTGTGCGGTCAGGTGCCCTGGGGAGGGCGAGCGACTGGGCTGCGGGCGGCGAGGAGATTGCGGGCGTGTCGAATGTGCAATCGAAACGGGATAAGGCGACGATTTTCGAGCATGACGGCCTTGTGGCCGAACTCGAGCGACTGGATCTTCCCAAGGATTACAGGCCCACGGACGACGAGCCTTTCATGAACGACCGGCAGCTTGCCTATTTCCGGGCCAAGCTGCTGCGCTGGAAGGCCGACATTTCCGCCGAGGCCAAGGCCACGCTGGATACGTTGAAGGAAGGCCCCATCCAGGAGCCCGACCAGACCGATCGCGCCTCATCCGAGACCGACTGGGCACTGGAACTGCGCACGCGGGACCGGCAGCGCAAGCTGATCTCCAAGATTGATGCCGCGCTGCGGCGGATCGATGCCGGCGATTACGGCTATTGCGAGATCACGGGCGAACCGATTTCGCTGCAGCGGCTCGAAGCCCGGCCCATCGCCACCATGACGCTGGAGGCGCAGGAGCGCCACGAGCGTGAGGAGCGGGTGAGCCGGGACGACTAGCCTCTGCGCGTGCAGTTGGTTCGGCAGCGCTAGTTCGGTTGGCGCTGCATCTCTTCCTTCAGCTTCAGCTTCTGCCGTTTCAGGCGGCTGAGCGTGGTCAGGTCAGGAAGCGGACGGTTCATCTCTGCGGCGATCAATCCGTCAATCTGTGCATGACGGGCATTCAGGGCCTGGAGATGCGGAGTAGCCATAGAGCATGTCCTTTCGCTGTCCGTTCGGCCCGGACCATCCGGGCCGGACGATCAGTAAAGCATGGCTTGGCGCGCTTGGAAACGGCTGTTTCTCCGAAGCGAAATTTCGCAGGATATGGTGTGGCTGATTCGGGGCAGAGCCCCAGATATGGGCCGGGATCCTGGGAATCGCGGACCGCAGCACACCGAATCGGCAACGCCGTTGACGAGGGTGCGTGAAGCGGCCAATGGCGGCGGACGGGCGCTTTTTTGACGGAAGGCTTGGCAGGGAACAGCGATGGACGAGGCGGAGCTGAAGGCCAGGCTGAATGCCCTGACGCAGGAACACCGCGACCTCGATGCCGCTATCGAGGCACTCGGCCGATCCGCCACTGCCGACATGCTGCAAATCGCGCGGCTGAAGAAGCGCAAGCTGCGGCTGAAAGACGAGATGGCGCTGATTCAGGACCTTTTGATTCCCGACATCATCGCCTGACCCAAGGTTCAGCCTGGCCCGTACGCGAAGTCCGCGACGGCGTCGTGGAACCGCTTCAGCCCCTGCTCAAGCCCGCCAAGCTCCAGGTCTGCAATTGCCCCCGATTCGAGGCCCCGCTGCCCTGCCTCGGCAGCGCCGAAATCCTCCACACCGAACACCTGTCCATCCAGCAGGGCCCAGCTGCGCTGCCAATGGTCCTCGGCCTTTTCTGTCTGCGGCTTTTCGGGAATCAGCATGAAATCCTCGACCAGGGTTTCGCCCACGGCCTGCGGCATCAGCACCATCAGGTTCACATAGTCGGGGCTGGCCACGAGAACGGTGCCGGGGAACAGCTGATAGGCAAAGGTCAGGATGCGGCGCAGCGCCGGCCAGTCGGCAAAATCCACGCCGTCGAGCCCGCCCACACGCGCGACAGCCGAACGGGCATGCGGGCCGACCGTGTCGCCGGCGGTTACCCCGTCTTCGAAGAATTTCGCGATCGTGTTCTGGTGGAGCCGCTGCACATGATAGCTTTCCAGAAACGCATCCATGATGAGCTTCCAGTTGGATCGAACCCGGTGTGTGCGGCGCGCATAAAGGTACATGTCGGTCAGGCCGAGCGCGTCGAAATCGGCGGCGAGAGGGCCTTCCGCCAGATCGAAACTGGCGGTCTCAGCCCGGTGCGGCGCTGCCCAGATCAGCCCGCCTGCCTCTGCGGATGGAACCTGCACCAGCCCCATTCCGCGCTTGTCCAGGCCCGGAAAGGTCTCCGGCCGGGGCAGACCCTTCAACCGCCCGTCCAGCGCATAGGCCCAGGCATGATAAGGACATATGACCAGCGGCTCTCTCACCGGTTCGGCTGCGTCGATCAGGCGGGTTCCCCGGTGGCGGCAGGCGTTCAGGAAGATGCGCAATGCGCCCAGCTTGTCGCGCATCAGGATCAGAGGCGCCCCGAAACCGTCATGCGTCATCAGAGTGCCCGCCTCGGGCAGCATCGACGAAGGGCCGATTACGACCGGCAGGGACCGGAACAACTTCGTCTGTTCGGCTACAAAGCAGTCGTGCGAGGTATAGACCTCCGCTGCGACGGTGGATCGATTGAATGTCTGCGGTCCGCCGCCATCCCGGCACTGGATGGCAAGCGCAATCTGCGCATCTGTCGGCGCGCGGCGCCGGGGCTGAAGGGGCGCGTTCATGGTTGCATTCTGCGCCCTGCCGCCAGCAGCCCGCAATCCTGTTTCAATTGTGTGGAAAAGCGGGCAGACAAGCAGCCACATGACAGACATCGCACGCCCGGACCGCTCGCTGATCGCCGCCATCCGCCCGTATCTGGAAAAGGAGCCGATCGGCGCCCTGCTGCTGGGCCTGTCCTCCGGCGCGCCCTTCGCGATGATCGCCTCCACGCTGACCACGCGACTGGCGGAATCCGGCATCGACAAGAAGACTGTTACGGCCTTCGCGCTGACCTTCCTGCTGTATAACTTCAAATTCCTCTGGGCGCCCTTCATCGACCGCATCCGCATTCCGGGCCTGGCCGCCGCCGTCGGGCAGCGCCGCGCCTGGCTGTTCGTGATCGCGGCCTGCACCGTCGCCGCGATCATCTGGATGGGGCAGGTGGATCCCGTGGCTGATATCCAGCTGATGGTGATCGCGGCGCTGACGGTCGCCTTCTTCGGCGCAACGTTCGACATCATTATCGATGCCTTCCGCATCGACAGCCTGAAGCCCGACCAGCTGGGCGCGGGATCGGGCATGAGCCAGTATGGCTGGCGACTGGGTTCAAACGGCGCCGGTGCCATCGCCCTGTTCATTGCCAACCGGGCCGGCTGGGACATCGCCTATCTGGCGGCCTCCTTCTTCGCCATCCCCGCTGTGATCGCAGGTTTTCTGCTGGGCGAACCCGTCCGCCGGACCGCCGTGATGGCGAAGGAAAAGGCCGAACCCTTTCTGAAGCAGGTGCAATCCACCTTCATCGCCCCGCTGGCGGACTTCCTGACCCGCCCCAACGCATGGCTGGTGCTGCTGTTCGTGCTGATCCACAAGATCGGCGACACGCTCGCCAATCTGTCGCTGCGCATCTTGCTGGCCGACCTTGGCTTCGACAAGGATGCCGTCGCCATCTATGATGTGATGTTCGGGCTGATCGCCTTCCTAATCGGCGTGTTTGTCGGCGGCATCGTCTATGCAAGGCTGGGCATGATGCGCGCGCTGATGCTGTGCCTGATCCTGATGGGCGTTTCCAACCTGATGTTTGCCTGGCTCGCCACCATGGGGCCGGTGAACTGGGCGCTGGCCGCCACCATGGGCTTCGAGAATTTTGCCAGCGGCATGGGCGGTGTGGCCGTCGTCGCCTATCTCAGTTGGCTGTGCGACCTTCGCTTCACCGCCACCCAGTTTGCCCTGCTGTCGGCGATGTCCTCCATCCTCGGCCGCTTCGTGCAGGGCACGACGGCCGGCGCGCTGATCGAATCGCTGGGCTTCGTGAACTTCTACCTGCTCACCACCCTGCTGGCGGTGCCGGGCATCCTGCTGTTCTGGGTGCTGATGAAGCGCGAGCCGCCGGCCCCGTCGACGGCAGCCGCCGGCTGAACAGGGCTGGGGTCCGAGCGCGCGATTGTCATAATAAGCAGCTAGAGGCGGCTCACCGGGCGGCAGGCCCGCAGGAGGCCGGACGCCGATGCTGCATCATTCGATCGCAACAACCTCAGTCGCCCCCCAGTTGCTCGCACAGGCACCCCATATCCACCGGCAGGGCCAGCTGGATGTGCGAGTGGCCACCAGCGAGGAAGAAATCGCCGCCGCACAGGCGCTGCGCTACCGCATTTTCTATGATGAAATGGGTGCGAAGCCCTCGCTCGCCATGCAGGCCGTTCGCCGGGACATCGATGATTATGATCATGTCTGCGATCATCTTCTGGTAATCGACCATGGGCTGGACGGCCGGCCACAGGTGGTGGGCACCTATCGCCTGCTGCGCCAGCAGGTGGCACAGCAGCATCGCGGCTTCTATTCCGCCGGCGAATATGATCTCACACCGCTGCTGGCTTCGGCCGGGGGGCAACTGCTCGAACTGGGCCGCAGCTGTGTCGCCCCTGAGCATCGCAACACCACCACCATCAGCCTGTTGTGGCGGGGGATCGCCACCTATCTGGCCCAGTACCGCATCAGCCACATGTTCGGCTGCGCGTCGCTCCACGGCACCGAGCCGGCGCACCATGCCGCCGAACTCTCCTACCTGTTCCACCATCATCTGGCGCCGCCGCACCTGCGCGCGCGCGCTCTGGATCATGCCCCCATGGACCTGCTGAGCGCCGGCAGCTATGACGTAAAGGCGGCGCAGCGTGCGCTGCCGCCGCTCGTCAAGGGCTATCTGAGGGTCGGGGCCATGGTTGGGGACGGCGCGTTCGTGGACACCCAGTTCAACACCGTCGATGTGTTCGTGCTGATGCCCGTGGACGGGATCACGCGCCGCTATCTCGACAGGTTTGCCACCGCCAACGACGCGGTTTGATCGCCAGCCTCCGCGCCCTGCTCGCCCCCACCCGGCGAGAGACGCTGCCGGACCATGTGCAGCTGGGCGACACCAGATTGCCGCTCGTCGCCCGCGTGAACCCGCGCGCGCGGCGGATGTCTCTGCGGCTCTGCACTGCAAGCCGCTCTGTTCGGCTGACGCTGCCGCCTCGCGCCAGCCTGTCGCTGGCGCGGGATTTCCTGATATCGCACCAGGGCTGGATCGAGGCACAGGCCGCCCGGCGGCTCGTCCCGCCACGGCCTTTCGTCCATGGCGCCGTCCTGCCCGTTGCAGGCCGGAATATCCAGCTGGCCTCCGGAACCGGCCGCATCGCCCGGCGGGACGGCGACATTCTGCTCGTGCCGGGTGAGGGCCCCCTGTTCGCCAGCCGGACACAGCGCTGGCTGAAAATAGAAGCGCTGCGCCTGCTGGACATGGAAACCCGCGCCATCGCCAGCCTGATCGACCATGAGGTGAAGGATGTGCGCATCGGCGACCCGCGCAGCCGCTGGGGCAGTTGCGCCGCCGACGGCCGCATCGCCTACAGTTGGCGACTGATCCTTGCGCCGGACTTCGTGCGCCGCTCCGTAGTGGCACATGAAGTCGCGCATCTGGTGGAAATGAACCACAGCACCCGCTTCTGGCGGTTGGCGACCCAGCTGCTGGGGGAACCGCACGACAAGGCACGGAGCTGGCTGCGGGCGAACGCATCGCTGCTGCTCAGCTACGGGGCGGCAGAATAGTCAGGATGATCATTGATATTGAGCGGACTGAGCAACTCACTGTCCGCCGCGCCACGAGCCTCCGGCACCGAAGGCAAGAAACCCGCAGGCCCTAGCGCGTCTTGCGGGCCTTCCAGTTCCGCCAGTGGGCAAAGGCGACAATCAGGCCGCCCGCCACGGTAAGGGCAGGTTCGATGGGGCCAAATCCGTGGGCCAGTGCTCCGGCTGCCATAAGAGCGAAGCCAAGAGCGGCGAGCAGCCATGGTGTGCGGCTGCCATGCTGCGCGGATCCGCGGCGGAGCGCATAGATGGAGACAGGGGCTGCGAGGGCAATCAACAGCCAGTGGACCCAGACAGGGCCGTGCAGCAACTCGTCTGCGAGCCCAACGGCCAGCATGGGCGAGAGAGCAAGTGCGAGGGGAAGCAGCAGGCAATGCACGAGGCACAGGCTGGACATCAGCGCCGCCGCGCCATCTAGCGCCGGGCTTTCGTGGGGGGACCCATCATTGTGGGAAAAATTCACGCGCTAACTCGCCTGTGCTGCTTCCTGGAGATGTAATAGTGTAACATCCCCGCCGAGTCAATGCGCCAGACGCCTGTCAATTTGTCCCGGTCAGCTGGTCGAGGGATACAGGATCGTGTCCCGCGGCGGGTCGGACAGGCCCGGATAGTCGGTGGTGTAATGCAGGCCCCGGCTTTCCTTCCGGCCCTGTGCGGACCGCACGATCAGGTCGGCCACCTCGACAAGGTTGCGCAGTTCCAGAAGATCGGGCGTGACGCGGAAATTGCCGTAGTAATCGGCGATCTCCTGCCGCAGCAGCGCCACGCGGTGGGCGGCGCGTTCCAGCCGCCGATCGGTGCGGACGATGCCGACATAATCCCACATGAAGCGCCTGAGCTCGTCCCAATTGTGCGTAACGACGACTTCCTCGTCGGAACTGGTCACGCGGCTTTCATCCCAAGGCCGGATTTCGGCGGGCGGCGGCGTTTCGGGGAAGCGGGCGAGAATCTCGTCTGCGGCCGCCGCGCCGAACACCAGGCATTCCAGCAGGCTGTTGGACGCGAGTCGGTTGGCCCCGTGCAGGCCCGACTGGCTGACCTCGCCGATGGCATAGAGGCCCGGCAGGTCGGTGCGGCCGTGCAGGTCGACCAGCACGCCGCCGCAGCTGTAGTGGGCGGCGGGCACCACAGGAATGGGCTGGGTGACGGGGTCGATTCCCAGTTCGCGCAGTCGCTTCACGATGGTGGGGAAATGTTCCTCCACGAAGCCGGCGGGCTTGTGCGTCATGTCCAGCAGGACATGGGGGATGCCCAGCCGCTTCATTTCGGCATCGATGGCGCGGGCGACGACGTCGCGCGGTGCGAGTTCCAGCCGGCTGTCGTAGTTCGCCATGAATGCCGTGCCGTCAGGAAGCCGCAAAATCCCGCCCTCGCCGCGCATGGCTTCGGTGATCAGGAAGTTCTTCACCTGCGGATGATAGAGGCAGGTCGGATGGAACTGATTGAATTCCATGTTGGAAACCCGGCAGCCAGCCCGCCAGGCCATGGCAATGCCGTCCCCCGTGGAGCCGTCCGGATTGGTCGAGAAGCGATAGACGCGGGATGCGCCGCCGGTCGCCAGCGCCACCGCCCGGCCCAGCAGGCGGCGGACATGGCCCGATTCGCGATCCAGCGCGTAAAGGCCCATGGCCCGCCGTTCGGCGAAGCCGCGCTGCTCGGTGTGGCGCTCCGTGATGATGTCGATCGCGACCAGCCCGGGCTGGAACCGGATATTCGGCGTGGCTAGCGCAGCCTTTTCCAGCGCCTTCTGCACGGCCCAGCCGGTCGCATCGTCCACATGCACGATGCGGCGGGCGCTGTGCCCGCCTTCCCGCGTGAGGTGCCAGCGTTCGGAAACGGTCTCGCCGGGATTGAAGGGCACGCCCAGCGCCGCCAGCCGCTCGATGGCGGCGGCGGCGTGCTCCACCACGAACTCCACGGCGCGGCGGTCGTTCAGCCCGGCGCCCGCGATCATCGTGTCTTCGATATGGCTTTCGAAGGTGTCGCCTTCGTCCAGCACGGCAGCGATCCCGCCCTGCGCCCAGCTGGTCGAGCCCGCCGAGATGTCGGCCTTGGACAGAACCAGCACCTGAAGCCCGCCCGCCGCCAGGTTCAGCGCAACCGTCAGCCCGGCCGCGCCGGACCCCACGACGATGACGTCGGCCTCGATCAGATCGCTCATTGCTTCAATGCTCCGCGTGACCGCCCGTCAATTCCAGGAACACATCCTCCAGGTCGGCCTCCCGGGTGGAGACGTCGACGACGGACAGCCCCGCTGCCTGCAGCCGGGCGAGGATGGCGCCGGCCTGCACCGTCTGCTTGTCGTAAAGGATGTCGAGCCGGCGCGGATCGGGCAGTTCGATGCGGGAAACGCCCTCGATCTCTGGAACGGTGGCGATATCGTCAGCCAGCGTCACCAGCACGCGCTTGTCCCGCGCCTGGGCGAGAAGGTCGGACTTGCTCTTGTCCGCGACGATACGGCCATGATTCACGATCGCGATGCGGTCGCAAAGCTCCTCTGCCTCTTCCAGATAATGGGTGGTGAGGACCACGGTGGTGCCGGCCGCATGAAGCTCCCGCACATAGGACCACAGCATCTGCCTGAGTTCGATGTCCACGCCCGCCGTCGGTTCGTCGAGGATGACGACCGGCGGGTTGTGCACCATCGCCTTGGCGATCAGCAGGCGGCGCTTCATCCCGCCCGACAGCTGGCGGGTATAGACATGCGCCTTGTCGGCCAGCCGCACCTTTTCCAGCAGCTCCATCGAGCGGCGCTTTTCCTTCGGCACGCCATAGAGGCCCGCCTGCAGCTCCAGCGTCTCGAACGGGGTAAAGAAGGCGTCGAACAACAGTTCCTGCGGCACCACGCCAATGGAGGCCTTGGCGTTGCGCGGATGGGCATCGATGTCGAAGCCCCAGACCTCGGCGGTGCCGCCCGTCTTCATCACCAGCCCGGCGAGGATGTTGATGAGCGTGGACTTGCCGGCCCCGTTCGGCCCCAGCAGGCCGAACATGGAGCCGCGCGGAATTTCCAGGCTGATCCCGTTCAGCGCCCGCTTGCCGCCGGCATAAGTCTTTTCCAGACCGTCCAGCCGGATGGCTGGCGCGCTCATGCCAGTTGCCTGACGTCGGCGAGGCGGCCGGTGATGGCGGCGGCGGCGGCCATCGCGGGCGACATCAGATGGGTGCGGGCACCCGGCCCCTGCCGGCCGACGAAGTTGCGGTTGGAGGTGGAGGCACAACGCTCGCCCGACGGAACTTTATCCGGGTTCATACCAAGGCACATGGAACAGCCCGGCTCCCGCCATTCGAATCCGGCCTCGCGGAAGATGCGGTCCAGCCCCTCATCCTCGGCCTGTTGCTTCACCAGCCCCGATCCGGGCACCACCAGCGCCTGACGGATGTTGGCGGCCAGATGGTGGCCCTTCACGATTTCGGCGGCGGCGCGCAGGTCCTCGATCCGGCTGTTGGTGCAGCTGCCGATGAAGATGTTCTCCACAGGCACATCTTCCAGCCGGGTGCCGGGTGCGAGGCCCATATAGGCCAGCGACTTCTCAGCCGCCGCCCGCTTCGACGGATCGGCGAAGCTCTCGGGGGAGGGGACGACACCCGTCACCGCCACCACATCCTCCGGGCTGGTGCCCCAGGTGACGAGCGGGGCGATTGCCGTGCCGTCGATGATCACTTCACGGTCGAACCGCGCGGCCGGATCGCTGGGCAGCTGCCGCCACCAGGCGAGCGCCTGCTCCAGCGCGGCGCCCTTAGGTGCGCGCGGCTTGCCCGCCACATAGGCGAAGGTCTTCTCGTCGGGCGCGACGAGACCGGCGCGCGCGCCCGCCTCGATCGACATGTTGCAGAGCGTCATCCGCCCTTCCATGCTCAGCGCCTCGATCACGGGGCCGCGATATTCCAGCACATAGCCGGTGCCGCCCGCCGTCCCCAGATCGCCGCAGATGGCCAGCGCCACATCCTTCGCGGTGATGGAATAGCCAAGGCTGCCAGTGACGGTGACGGCGAAATTCTTCGATTTCTTCAGCAGCAGTGTCTGTGTCGCGAACACATGCTCCACTTCGGACGTGCCGATTCCGAACGCCAGCGCCCCGAACGCCCCGTGGGTGGAGGTGTGGCTGTCGCCGCAGACCATGGTGACGCCGGGCAGGGTGAAGCCCTGTTCCGGGCCGATCACATGGACGATGCCCTGTTCGCGCGCGTTGATATCCAGATACTCGACCCCGAATTCCTCGCAATTCGCCTTCAGCGCGGCCAGCTGGGCGGCGGATTCGGGATCGTGGATGGGCAGCCGGGGGTCGGTTGTGGGGACATTGTGATCCGGCACCGCCAGCGTGAGATCGGGGCGGCGCAGGCGGCGGCCGGCGTCGCGGAGGCCCGCGAACGCCTGCGGAGTCGTCACTTCATGGATCAGGTGGCGGTCGATGAAGATCAGCGAGGTGCCGTCATCCCGCGAGGAGATGACATGGTCATCCCAGATCTTGTCGTAAAGAGTGCGTGGCGTTGTCATGACCCGCAGGCGTTAGGCCCGTCCCGCAGGCGTGGTCAAGCGGCGCTCAGATTCCGCGCTCGCGCCGGATCTGCCGCCATTTGGCGACATTGGCCTGATGCTCCTCATAGGTCTTCGCGAACGCGTGCCCGCCGGTGCCGTCCGCGACCATATAGACATAGTCATGCACTTCCGGATCCAGCACGGCGGCGATGCTCTCGCGGCCCGGATTGGTGATGGGCCCTTGCGGCAGGCCGTCACGCGCATAGGTGTTGTAGCCGTTGTCCGCGCGCAGTTCCGACTGGCGGATGCGTCGCTGCAGCGGCTTTCCCTTGGTGACGGGGTAGATCACTGTCGGGTCGGCCTGCAGCCGCATCCCCTGCTTCAGCCGGTTGGTGTAGAGCCCCGCAATGCGCCGCCGTTCAGACGGATCGCCGGTCTCCTTTTCCACGATGGCGGCCAGGATCACCGCTTCGTCCTTGGATTTCACGGCAGTGTGCTCGGATCGGCGCTCCCACTGACGGTCCAGTTCGTCTGTCATCGCGGCCTGCATGCGCTTCAGCACGTCCGCGCGGGCCTCGCCGATCTTGGCCTCATAGGTGGCCGGCAGCACCGTGCCCTCGGCCGGCGCCTCGATATGGCCTTTCAGCCGCCCGACGCCATTGATCCGCTCCGCCACCTGGATGGAGGGCAGCCCTTCCGGAATCGGGATTCGCACGATCAGCGTGTCGCCCCGCTTCAGCCGTTCCAGGATGGAGCCCCAGCCTTCGCCTTCGAAGAAGCCGTAGGTGCCATATTGAATCTCGCGGCTGTCGCCCAGCGCGCGGGCCAGCAGTTCGAACGCCTCCGAACTGTCGATCACACCAGCCTTCTCGAGGATGTCGGCCGCCTGCCCGATGGAGGACCCGCGTGGAATTTCCACCTCGATCCGCTCCGCCCCGGGCAGCGGCGCACGGCGCCACATGGTCGCGGTCCACAGGCTGAGCGTGAGCATGGCGAGCAGCGACAGCACCGCCCCCCACACAACCCAGCGCGGTTGGCCCGCAACCTTGGCGGCGTTTGACATCAGGCCTTCTTGAACACGACCGTGGCGTTGGTTCCGCCGAAGCCGAAGCTGTTGTTCAGCACGGCCTCCACCTTGCGCTCCTTGGCCTTCCAAGGAACCAGGTCCACGCCCTCGGCACCGTCCACCGGATCATCCAGGTTCAGCGTGGGCGGCACGATCTGGTCGCGCATGGCCAGCAGGGTGAAGATGCTTTCCACCGCGCCCGCGCCGCCCAACAGGTGGCCGATGGCGGATTTGGTGCTGCTCATGGAAAGCTTGCCGATGTCGGCGCCGAACAGCCGCTTCACCGCACCCAGTTCCAGCTCGTCGCCCATGGGCGTGCTGGTGCCGTGCGCGTTCACATAATCGATATCCGCGGGGTTCAGCCCGGCGCGCTTCAGCGCCATCTGCATGGAGCGGAACGCGCCCGACCCCTCGGGGTGCGGCGCCGTCACATGATAGGCGTCTCCGGTGAGGCCATAACCCACCACTTCGCCATAGATCTTGGCGCCGCGCTTCTTCGCGTGCTCATATTCCTCAAGCACCACGATTCCGGCGCCTTCGCCCATCACGAAGCCGTCGCGCGCCTTGTCCCAGGGGCGGCTGGCGCGGGTGGGTTCGTCGTTGAAGCCGGTGGACAGCGCGCGGGCCTGCGCGAAGCCGGCGATGCCGATGGGACAAATTGTCGCTTCGGTCCCGCCGGCCACCATCACATCGGCATCGTCCAGCGCGATCAGCCGCGCGGCGTCGCCGATGGCGTGGGCGCCAGTGGAGCAAGCCGTAACGACGGCATGATTCGGCCCCATCAGGCCGTACTTGATGGAAACCTGGCCAGAGACGAGGTTGATCAGCCGCCCGTGCACGAAGTGCGGGGAAACCCGGCGCGGGCCGCGTTCGAACAGCACGATGGATTCCTCGGCAATGCCCGGCAGGCCGCCGATTCCGGACCCGATCATGGTGCCGGCGCGCAGCCGCTCCTCCTCGGACATGTCCGTCAGCCCGGCATCTTCCAGCGCCTGGCCGGCCGCATCGATGCCATAGACGATGAAGGGGTCCACCTGCCGCTGGATCTTGTGATCGACGCGCAGATTGGGGTCGAAATCAGCAGGTTTCACTTCGCAGGCGATGCGGCAGGCATAGTCGCTGGCATCGAAGCGGGTGATGGGGCCGGCACCTGACTGGCCGGCGATCAGCCGTTCCCACGTCTGCTCGACACTTCCACCCAGCGGGGTCACGAGCCCAAGGCCCGTCACGACTACGCGGCGCATCCGTTTCTCCCGATACTCACGCCCGGCGACTGGCCGGGCCATCCCTTACCCGCCCATAGCGGCGGCGGATGGATATGGAAACGGCCCCGTGGAACCCCACGAGGCCGTCTGCGGCCGTCAGCGGGCCACGCGCAAGCGGCGCAGCCCGGACAGGCAGTTACTTGCCGTTGGCGGCGATGAAGGCGATGGCGTCCTTCACCGTCAGGATCTTTTCGGCTGCATCATCCGGGATTTCCACCCCGAACTCGTCCTCGAACGCCATCACCAGCTCGACTGTGTCGAGGCTGTCGGCACCCAGGTCGTCGATGAAGCTCGCCTCATCGGTCACCTTCTCGGCTTCCACGCCCAGATGTTCGACCACGATCTTCTTCACCCGATCGGCGACGTCGCTCATTCCATTAACCCTTTCACTCGGCCCTCCGCCCCGTAAAGGCGCGTCCCGTTGAATTGCCGTTCCGCACTAGCCGCCTGCCGGTTCCCATGCAAGCGGGGCCGGTTCAGCCCATGTACATGCCGCCGTTCACATGGATCGACTGGCCCGTCACATAGGCGCCCTCGTTCGAGGCCAGCCACAGCACGGCCGCCGCGACATCGCCGCCTTCGCCGAACCGTCCGGCCGGAATACGCTCGAACATCTTCGCCTTCTGGTCGTCGGTCAGCGCGTCCGTCATCGCGGAGGCGATGAAGCCGGGGGCCACGCAGTTCACCGTCACGCCACGGCTCGCCACTTCGGCGGCCAGACTGCGCGTCATCCCTTCCAACCCGGCCTTCGCGGCGGCGTAATTGGCCTGCCCCGGATTGCCGATGGAGCCCACCACCGAGCTGATCGAGATGATGCGGCCATGGCGCGCCTTCATCATGGGGCGAAGCGCCGCACGTGACAGCCGGAACGCCGCCTCCAGATCGACCCGCAGCACGGCGGCCCAATCCTCGTCCTTCATGCGCATGGCGAGGCCGTCGCGCGTGATCCCGGCATTGTTCACAAGAATGTCGAGCTGGCCCAGCTTTTCGACGGCGGCCGGCACCAGCACCTCCACCTCGTCCGCCACATCCAGCCGGCAAGGCAGGATTTCGGCGCCGCCCAGTTCATCCGCCAGCGCCTGCAGCGCCTCTGCACGGGTGCCGGAAAGCGCGAGCTTCGCCCCGCGTGCCTTCAGCGTGCGGGCGATGGCGCCCCCGATTCCCCCACTGGCGCCCGTGACCAGCGCTGTCTTTCCACCAAGATCAAACATGCAGCCTCCCCCTCAAAGCGCCTTCAGCACGGCTTCAATGTCGTCGGGCTTCACAACCGACAGATTCTGGATGTCTGGCGCGATGCGCTTCACCATCGGCCCCAGCACCTTGCCGCCGAACTCCACCAGCCGCGTCACCCCGGCGTCCTGCATGGCCAGCACCGATTCGCGCCAGCGCACGGTGCCCGTCACCTGTTGCACCAGAAGGGACTTGATCGCGGTGGGATCGGACACCGGTGCGGCCGTCACATTGGCGAACACCGGCACCAGCGGCACCGCGATGGCAACGGCCTCCAGCGCCTCTGCCATGGCATCTGCGGCCGGCGCCATCAGCGGGCAGTGGAAGGGCGCCGAAACCGGCAGCAGCACCGCGTGGCGACTGCCTTTCGCCTTCGCGAGCAGGATCGCCCGCTCCACGGCGGCCTTGTGCCCGGATACAACCACCTGCCCCGGTGCATTATCATTGGCAGAGGTGCACACCTCGCCCTCGGCAGCCTCGGCCGCGATGGCCTGCACATCCTCAAGGCCAAGGCCCAGAATCGCCGCCATAGCGCCTTCGCCCGGCGGTACGGCCGCCTGCATCGCCTCCCCCCGGCGCCGCAACAGCTTCGCCGTCACGTCCAGCGGAATGGCACCGGCGGCGGCCAGCGCGGAATATTCCCCAAGGCTGTGCCCCGCCACATAGCCGGCCTTCTCCGCAAGCCGGATGCCGCCCTCCGCCTGCAGCACGGCCAGCGCCGCAAGGCTGGAGGCCATGATCGCGGGTTGCGCATTGGCCGTCAGGGTCAGTTCGTCCTCAGGGCCTTCGAACATCAGGCGGGTCAGCTTCTGCTTCAGTGCGTCATCCACCTGCTCGAAGATCGCGCGCGCGGCCGGGCTGATCTCGGCCAGGGCCTTGCCCATGCCGACGGATTGGCTTCCCTGACCGGGAAAAATGAAGGCTGTGCTCATTCTGTCTGGCCTGCTCGCCTGAGTTGATGTGGTATCCGGGCGCCACTAGCGCATTCAATCCCACTGTCAAAACCGTCCGTCCCGCATCACCGTTTCATGGCAAGAGTCATCTTTTCTTGGCGGAAACCTTCCCCTATTGCTGCACTGCACCGGAAGCGGGGGCTTCATTCCGCCTGTTCAGGCACGCGCCATGCGCGGCATGGCAGGGGAATGGGCGTGCCGTGTTCCATCGACAAGAAAGGTCGTCAATGAATCGGGTTTCCAGGCTTCCGCTCGTCGCTCTCGCCATTGCCGCCGCCGTTCCGGTGGCCGGCGTTCCCCTCCTGGGTGGTGTTGCGATGGCGCAGGCAATCGCCCCGGCTGTGGGCAAGCCTCTGCAACAGGCGCTGAACGCAGCCAAGGCCGGGAACACCGCAGCCGCGACCACTTTTGTGAATCAGGCTCGCTCCGCCGCGAAGACCGATGCCGAGCGCACCAAGGTCTCGCAGACGGCCGCCTATGTCTACACCCGCGCCGGCAACTATGGCGCCGCCGCCACCGAGCTGGAGCGCGTGGGCGCCCCGGCATCGCAGTTGGCCCCGCTCTATTATCAGGCCCGCCAGTACGACAAGGCGATCGCCACCGCCCGCAAGTCCGGCCAGACCACCATCATCGCCCAGTCCTACCTGCAGCAAGGCAAGCCCGCCGAAGCCGCCAAAATCTATCAGGACATGGTCAACAAGAATCCGAACAATGTGAACGCGCTGCAGAACCTGGCAGCCGCCCAGAGCAAGATGGGCGACAAGAAGGGTTCGCTCGCGACCATCCAGAAGCTGATCCGGCTTGACCCGACGCCCGCCCGCTGGCGTGCCCTGCTGGTGGACATGAAGTCCGGCTCGCTCTCCCGCGATGCCAAGCTCGGCGTCTATCACCTGATGCGCGAAACCGGGAACCTCACCACCGCCGCCGACGTGCAGGAATTCGCCAAGCTGGCGATCGTGGCGGGCCAGGCCGGCGTCGCCGCCGATGCGGTGAAGGCCGCCGGCGCCTCGGGCGTGCTGCCGGCAGGCGACCCGATGACGGCCAAGCTGGTGGAAGCCGCCTCCAAGCGGCAAGCGGCAGCGCTTGCCGCCGCCCCCGCAGGCGCCAAGAATCCGGCCTCTGCGCTTGCCGCCGGTAACGCCTATCTGGGCGCCGGCCAGTATCCGCAGGCCATCGCCGCCTTCACCACGGCGCAAAAGGGCCCGAACCCCGGCGAAGCCGCGCTGTTCAAAGGCATCGCCCAGGTGCGGAGCGGCCAAACCGCCGCCGCTCGCCAGACCTTCAAGTCCGTCCCCGCCGGGCCGAACACCGAAGTCGCCGGGCTGTGGGATCTCTACGCCTCGACGAAGTAACCGCTGCCACGGCTGCAAAAATGGGGCTCCGACTGCGGTCGGAGCCCCTTTTCTTTGACCTGGTGTCGATCTCGATGCCTGCCTCCAGCGGGGCGGGCTCTGCCCGAGACCTGGCAGGGAGATGATTTCCCTGCCCGCCAGAGGCAAGAAGCCTGCAAGGCCGCGCCTACAATTGCGGCAAAGGCGCCATCTCCAACCCCAGCGGATGAGCGTGGGTATACAGGCGCACGTAAAGCCGGCCGGCAGCGAGATCAGCGCGCGTGCGGGAATCGAACGCCAGTTCTGCCTGTGCGCTCTGCTGGCCGGGCTTCAGCAAAGTGGCGATGACCGGGCCGGGCTTTCCTTCGTCCGTCCGCTGTAACGTCAGCGCAACCGGCTTATCCGCGCCGAGACCAGACAGCCGCGCGTCATAGCGCAGCTGTGCCGTCAGCGGATCGAAGCGGAAGGCGACGTCAGCGCGGGGGCCTTGTGGCGCGGTCCGCACCTTGAAATCGGCAGGTGCAGGGGCCTTGCCATCCGTCAGCGGCGGCGTGCTGAACGGTGGCGTACGGGGCTTGGCAGCTTGTTCCCAGGCATAGGCCAGGCTGAGCAGTTTCGGCTCGTCGAACGGCCGCCCCAGCAGGTCCAGCCCCACCGGCAGCGCGTTGCTGCTGAGTCCCAGCGGGATCGCCAAAGCGGGGAGACCCGTGACGGAGCTGAGCGGACAGGTGCCGGTGCCGAACAGTTCCGCGCCCCACAGTGGCGGGGGTTGCAAGGCACTTGGGTAGACTAGCACGTCGACCTTCGCCGCCTCCATCGCGGCCAGCAGCATGGCGCGGGCCTCGGCGCGTTTGCCGAGCGCGTCCGCATAAGCCTTTTCGTCGCGCGGCCCGGCGGCGACCCGCTGTTTCAGCCGGGCATCGACAGCCTCATGGACCAGCCCTTTCCCCGCGATGTCAGAGGCTGAAGCGATGGGCGCGCCGGGATAGCGCGCCAGATAGGCGGCGAAATCCGCCTTGAATTCATGGGCGATCACGCTCGCCGCCTTCAACACCGGATCGAGCCCGGGCATGTCGACGTCGATGATCTCGGCGCCTTCGGCCTTCATCTGCTCCAGCGCGGCGAGCGTGCGTTCGCGCATGGCCGCGTCCATCAGTTCCGATGTCATCAGGGCACGGACAACGCCGATCCGGGCGCCCTTCAGGCCACCGGGCCGAAGCGCGGCCTGATAGGCAGGCGCCGGCCGCCCGGCCATCGCAGCGGTGACGGGATCGTCGGGATCGGCGCCCACCGTCGCGTCCATCATGATGGCGAGATCGGTGACGGTGCGCGCCAGCGGCCCGGCCTCATCCTGCGTGGAGGAGAGCGGGATGACGCCCGCGCGGCTGGACAGCCCCGCCGTGCCGCGCATGCCGAACAGGCTCTGGTAGGCGGCCGGAATCCGGATGGAGCCACAGGTGTCGCTGCCCATGCCGGCGGCGGCAAGGCTGGCACCGATGCTGGCACCCGTGCCGCCGCTGGAGCCGCCCGGCGAGCGCCGCGGATCATAAGGGTTGCGGCTTTCCCCGCTCAGCGAGGAGACGGTGGTCACGCTCATCGCCAGTTCGTGCATCGTGGTCTTGCCCAGGATCACCGCGCCCGCTTCGCGCAGGCGACGCACCTGAAAGGCATCGACCGGCGCGACATAGGTGGCGAGCGCCAGCGTGCCGTCCGTCACCGGCAGCCCCGCAACGGCATAGTTGTCCTTGATGAGCACAGGAATGCCGTGGAGAGGCCCACGCACCCCCTTCTCCGCGCGTTCCCGATCCAGCTGCGCGGCATCGGCCATGGCGCGCGGATTCAGCGTGATCACCGAATTCAGCGCCGGGCCCTTCATGTCATAAGCGGCAATGCGGTCCAGATAGGCTCGAACCAGCTGCTGCGACGTGACCTGCCCGGCCGCCATCGCCGCCTGCAGTTCGGTGATGGACTTCTCCGCAACTTCGAAACGGGCTTCGCGCGCCGGCAACGGTTGCCCAGCGATCAGCAGCAGGCCGGCCAGCGCGGCCCCGATGCGGCGCACCTCAGCGAATCTCGCTGAAGCGGAAATTGCCGATCGGGTAATCCTGCCAGCCGACAAGGTCGAAATGCCACCACTCCTGCGGGTAGACGGTATAGCCTTCCGCCTCCATCGCCGTCCGCAGCACTTCCCGCAACCAGCGCTGCTCGTCGGAGCCGCCGACATAGTTGGAGTAGGACCGGCTGGAGAATTCATCATAGCGGCCAGTCGTGACCATCGGCTTGCCGGTCTTCAGCTCGATCATCGTCAGATCGACGGCCGCGCCTCGGTTGTGCCGGGAGCCCTTGGAGGGATCGGCCACGAACATCCGGTTGGCTTCCGGTGTCGCATCCCAGAACATCTTCGTCACATACCAAGGACGGTAGGCGTCATGGATCAGCAGGCCGAAGCCCTGAGCCTTCAGCCTCTGCTGCACCCGGCCCAGCGCCTCGGCAGCCGGGCGCTGCAGGAACGCGCCGGACTGTTCATAGATCTGCTGGCCCATAAAATTGTTGATGCCCGCATAGCGGACATCCAGTTTGATCGAGGGATCGATGCTGGTGATCGCCGTCAGCTGAGACGGCTTGTGCGTGTCCGCTTCCACGGGCGGGCTGGCTTTCAGCGCGTTCGCGCGCAGCGCGGCAATGCCGCTGTCCATCGCGGACCGGATCGCGGCTTCGGCCTCCGCGCCGAAGTCGCGCCGGTGGAAGCGGATCGCCCCCAGCATCGCGGCCGTCACCTTGCCGTCCGGCCCCCGCTCGAACGTCAGCGACTCCAGCGGATAAAGCCCTCGATCCGACGGGAAGGCATAATGGTCGGCGCCCAGCCGGGTCAGCGGCAGCCAGTCGGTCCACTCGATTCGGACATAGGGTTTGCCGTCGCGCTCATAGATGCGCAGAATATTGTAATCCCAGCCATATTCACCGATCAACGCGGCCAGCTCCGGCACCGGCGGTGCGGGGCGCTTCTGTTCGGGCGCGCGGGTATAGGTGCGACCACCCAGTTTCAGCGACGTCCCGTCGGGCGCGAACGACAGCCATTCATCATAGAGCTGCACGTCATCCAGCACATAGGCGCTGCCCAGCCGGCGCACCTCGGCGGCCCGCTCCGGCGCGTCGAGCACAAGCCTGTCCTCGAACTGCCGGACATTCACGCTGTCCGCGCCATCCACATAACGGCCCGCCATCCAGTTCATCTCGGCCGGGGCAACAGCCAGGCTGCGCTGCCAGACGGGGATCGGCTTGCCTTGCTGCGCAGCAAGAACCGCACTGAGCGCATGATTTCCCAGCCGTCGCGCAACAGGGCTCGCGTCCGCCGTGGCCAGCACCACCACGCCAATGCCGGCCTCGGGCATCACGCGGAAATCCGCGACATGGCCGTAAACGGCGCCGCCATGGCCCAGGGTTCGCTGCCCCTCGATATCACCAAGGGCGAATCCCAGACCAAAGCGGCGCCCGCCGGCGGGTTCATATTGCTCACGCCACATTTCGGAGAGGCTGGCTTCGGTCAGCAGGCGGCCGTTCGGCAACGCGCCCTTGTTCAGCAACGCCTGCGCCAGCCGCGCCAGATCATTGGCGCTCGTATAAAGGCTGCCGGCGGCCGGTGTCCCAAGCTCCAGCGGCGGCGCTTCCCAGCGCCCGCCATCGAAGGACACCATCTGCGAGAAGGCCACCGGCGCCGTCAGCGCCTTGCGGCTGAAGGCGCTGGCCTCCATGCTCAGCGGATCCAGCACGAGCGCCTTCACGGACTGCTCGAACGGCTGCCCCGTCACTCGTGCGACAACCTCACCGACCACCGCGATGCCAGCGTTGGAATATTTGGTGAGCGTGCCGGGCTTCGCCACCAGCGTCGTCGCGTTCAGGCTGGCGACGGCATCGGCCTGCCCCTTCGCTTCATTGTCGAAATAATGGCCGCGCGGCGCTTCCCGCACCAGCCCGCTGCGGTGCGTCATCAGATGCCGCAGCGTGATGGGAACGCCATAGGGGTTGGTTGGCCGGAAATCGGGAAGGTAAGTGGTGACCGGCGCGTCAAGATCGACCTTGCCCTGTTCCACCAGCCGCATGATGGCGAGGTCTGTGAACAGCTTGCTCACCGATCCGGCGCGATAGATGGTATCCGCCGTCGCGGCACTGCTGCCTGCAGCATCGGAATGGCCGAAGGCGCCGCTCCACAGGATTCCGTTGCGGCCGACAACCGCAATCGCGATGGAGGGCACCTGCTTGTCGGCAAGCTCGGCCTGTGCGGCCGCCTCGACTGCGGCAATCGCCGGGACAAGCTTGCTCTGAGAGACCTGTGTCTGGGAGACTTGTGCCGGAGCAGCCTGCACGGCAGTCGGCAACCCCGCCGCCGCACCAAGGAGGAGCAGCGCGACGGCGGAGCGGCGCGCCATCAACGGCCGCCGAGCACGTAGTAATCGTAAGCGGTGCGCGCCATTTCGGCGATGACGCGATCCTGTGTTTCGGTTCCCTTGGTGTCCCCCTTCACGAACACCGCAATGGCAAACCGGCTGCCATCCGGCAGGGTGATGAACCCCACGTCATTTGCGACGCTCATCAATGTGCCGGTCTTGTGCGCAACAACGGTGCCGATCGGCAGCAGGCCCTTCAACCGCTTCTCGCCTGTTGTGCAACGCCCCATGATGGCAAGCAGTTCCTTGGTGCTGTCTGCACTGAGCGCCTTGCCGCTTTCGATCAGCAACAGCAGCTGCACCATCGCTTCCGGGGTGGAGGTGTCACGCGGGTCCGCATTGAACGGCGCGTTCGGAATCCGTTTCTGGTCGCGCTCACGCTTGCCTGGATCGGCCTTGAACGCAGCTTCGACATTCTGCTTGAAAGTGCCCGGGCCGGGCGTGATGTCCAGCGCACGATAGATGAGATGTGCGGTATCCGCATCGATGCGCTGGCCCTTGATGCCATGCCGCGTCAGCCAGTCGGTCACGGCGGCCGGGCCGCCTGCGAGCTGCACCAGCACGTCGGTCGACGTGTTGTCGCTGATCGTGATCATCAACTCCAGGAGGTTGTGCACCGACAGCGAGATGCCGTCATGCGGTGTCATCACTGCAAGCCCATAGGATCCGACCAGAATCTTCGGGTCCACAGGAATAATCTGATCGAGGGTCAGTTCGCCCTTGTCGATCTTCTCGAAGATGCGCGCCGCAACCGCGACCTTGAAGGTGCTGGCCATCGGGAAGGTGACGCCCTTGTTCAGCGTCATGATCTCGCTGGAGCCGACCTTCTGCACAGCCACACCGACAATGCCGTCCGTCTGCTTGGCGAGGAAGGCGAATTGCGCTTCCAGCAGCGCCGCCGACGGAATGGCCGCCTTCGACGATGCCTTCTGCGCAAATGCGGGGGAAGAAAGCGGCGGCGCCGCAACCGAAACCGTCAGCAGGGCTGCCGCTGCAACCGCCATTTTCGAAACCCGCATCAATTCGCCTTTCCTGCCTGTGCCGTCCGTTCGCGATCAGTAATTGAAGCGAACGCCGATGGTGTATTGCCGGCCGATCACGTCGAACAGGTGGCGCGGCGCGCCATAGCCATCATAGCCGGTGATCGGTGGCTGGTTGTTGAAGGCGTTGAGGATCGTTCCATAGAGCGAGACCTTGCCTTCGCTGCCCACGTCGAACAGCTTCGCTTCGCCCGACAGATCGACATAGAAGCGACCGTTGACGCTGATCGGATCGGTGATCGGCACGTCTGGCTTGGTCGCCACATAGTCACGGGTGACGACCCCGCCGCCGACATAGCGGCCCGTCACATTGGCACGGAACAGGGAGTTGCTGAAGCCGAGCACCGCCTGCCCACGCCAGCGCGGCGTGCCGTTCAGGCCATCGATGAAGGGCTGCGCCACGCTTCCCACTAGATCGGTGACCGCGCCCTGAGCGCCCACCATCTCATGCTTGATCAAATAGTTGCCCAGCACCCGGATATCCGCGGTACCGTTCCACAGCGGGAAATCATAGGCGGCCTCGAAATCGATACCGCGTGTCTTGATGCTCTGGAAGTTGGCCGGCGCCAGCAGGATTCCGGTGATGCGACCCGGGGTCGTGCCCCCCGTGCTCGCTTCCCGCGTGATGAGGGAGCAGAGCGCTGTGTCCCCCGAGAAGCATGAAGAGGCAATCTGCGCCGCTGACAGCGCCGCGATCGCGCCTTCAATCTTGATGTCATAATAATCGACCGACAGGCGCAGGCGCGAAACCGGGGCCAACACGACACCAGCAGTAAAGGTGTCCGCCTTTTCGGGCACCAGATTGGGGTTGCCGCCCTGGGTGGTGGACACCAGATAGCTCTCGCCGCGCGGGGTATCGTTGATGGTGTAAACAAGCGTCTGGCCGGCCGCGAACAGTTCCTGGATGTTCGGCGCGCGGATGTCACGCGAACGCGTGGCGCGCAGTCGTACCATGTCGTTGATCTTGTAGTTGACGCCCACCTTCCAGGTTTCGACCTGGCCCGATGTCTTATAGTCGGTGATCCGGCCGGCGAGGCTCAGGTCCAGCGCCTCGGCGAAGGACAGATCTGCCAGCACCGGCACCAGCAATTCGCCATAGGCCTCCCACACATCCTGCGTGCCGGAGAAGGGAATGGTGTTGCCGACGCGGAACACCGTGGCACCGCCCGGCCGTGAGGCCGAGAGCGCATCCGATGTCGTCTCGCTCTTGAAGTTGCGCCAGTGGATACCGCCAGCGAAGCCGACCGGACCGGCCGGCAGGTCGATCACATTGCCGCGAACCAGGAAGTCCAGCGTCTTCTGGGTCTGGTGCCAGTCGCGAACGGACGGCCCCAGGATGTTGGCGATGGCGGCCGCTTGCTCGCCCTCGCCGATCACGCCGAACAGGTTCAGCGGGATACAGCCATTGCCCGGATTGGTCAGCGTGGAGCGACAGATTGGATCGACGACGCCGGGCGTCGCCGGATTGTCAATCGCATCGACAGCATCCCGCCAGCCGGCCGTGATGCGGCTGTCCATGAACACTGTCTTGTTACGGCTCTTCCCATAGCTGACGGAGAAGTCGTAATTCCAGGAGCCGATGATCTGACCCGTCAGACCGCCGATCGCCTGCCAGTTCCACACGTCCTGATCGAAGTAGCCGCGGGCGTAATCGTCCAGCGAACGGCCCATGGTGAAACTGGTGATGTCCGGATTTGCGTCGAGAATGCTGCGAACGGCAGTAGGGATGAACACATTGTCGCGCTGGATGGTGATCTGGTCGTTGCCGATGATGCTGTCGCCGACCATCTTCGAACCGGCGTAACTGACCCGGCCATAGAAGTTGAACTCCGGTGAGATTTCGTAGGTAACTTTACCCAGCACCGACCAGCGCTTGTAGGGCTGCTCAAGCACCAGATCCTCGGTATTGTTGATACCGCTGCCACCCTTCTGCGCCGTAGCCGTTGTCAAAGTGCCATAGTCGAAGGTGCCGACCTGCCCGCCGCCCAGGAAGGTGGTGCCGCGAAGCAGAGCCGTTCCGTTGGCGCCCGTGGCGCTGTTGATCACCCCACCATAGGTCGAGTTGGACGTGCGCCCATCCTCGACGAGAATGTAGGCAGGCTCGTTGTTGGTTGCAGTGTAGGCCGGATTGTTGATGAGCGTCTGATTGCCCCACGGACGGCTGCCGACGCGCGGAATCCCCTCGCTTCTGGCGTAGTCGCCGCCGACGAGCACATGGCCGCGTCCGCCGCCGAAACTCTTGCCGATCGCTACAGATCCCAGCCAGTTGTCACGGTCGCCATATTTGCTGACGCCATATTGCGCGTTGGCACGAACGCCATCCAGCTTGTCGTCCAGCTTGAAGTTGACGACACCTGCCACGGCGTCGGAGCCATAGACCGCCGAGGCACCGCCGGTCACCACTTCCACCGAGCCGATGACAGCCTGCGGCAGGTTGTTGATGTTGATCACACCTTCCGGCGAACTCGGCATATAGCGCTTGCCATCCACCAGCACGAGCGTGCGCAGATAGGTGAGTCCCCGAAGGTCCAGATGGTTGGCACCGGCAATTTTCGAGAGGTTGGTGCTGGACTGCGGTGTGGCGCTGGCCTTCAATGCCGGCAGCTGGTTCAGCGTGTCGGCGATGTTGGGCGTCGCGACACGCTCGAAATCTGCGATGCCGACGACCGTGACCGGCGTTGGCGTGTCAAACCCGCTGCGCGCGATCTGCGAGCCGGTGACGATGATGTCCTCAAAATCCGATGCCGGAGTTGTCTGCGCCATTGCCGCCGACGGCACGAAAGCCGCCGTCAGCATGGTGGTGGCGAGAAGCGCGGAAACCCTGCCGGGCGCCGACTGAATTCGGAAAGCACGAACCTGCATCGCATATCCCCTTATATTGGCTCGTTTGATGGTCTCTCGCCTCCCTTCGGCGTTCACAGACTTTGCTGCGATTACGCACAGAATTCTCGTTGTGGAGAATTTGGTCAAGCGTTTTTGATAATTTTTCTAATTTTGCAATTTTGGAGAGGCCTTCTCGCAACACTCCCGACCTGTCAGCCGTGCGCCCCCATCTTCAAGCGGACAGGAAGATTCGGCCTATCCCGTTGTGGAACATGACGGATGGACCAAATGCCTTCGCCGCCCACGGGCAAACGAACGGCGACATGACGGAGATGCACCGGAAAAGCACGAAAATTTCACCTTGTGAAAATACTTTCCGGGAAGAGAATCCCGCGATAGGCTCATGCCCGAATCAACGCCTCAAGGCCCACGGAAGGGAGACAATGCGCACCATCCTCCTCTCGGCGTTCGCCGCGGCAAGCCTGTCTCTCGCCACGGTACCCGCAACAGCAGCGGATTATGACATCGTCATCCGCAACGGCCGCGTGATGGACGGCGCCGGAAACCCCTGGGTCCACGCAGATGTCGCCATCAAGGACGGCCGCATTGCGCGCATCGGCAAGGTGACCGGCAAGGGCTCGCGGGAAATCGACGCGAAGGGCCGCTATGTCACGCCAGGCTGGATCGACATGATGGACCAGTCCGGCGCCGTCCTGCGGGAAAACGGCGGAGCAGAGAACAAGCTGCTGACGGGCGTCACCACGGTGATCGCAGGCGAAGGCGGAACACCCGTGCCGGCAGATCAGATCGCCGCCTATTTCAGCGAGCTGGAAAGCAAGGGAATTGCAGTCAATTTCGGCACCTACTATTCCGCCACGCAGGCACGGCGGGAAGTCATCGGCGACAAGGGCGCCGCGCCGACGGCCGCGGAAATGGTCGAGATCCGCAGAAAGGTGGAAACGGCGATGAACGCCGGCACAATGGGCCTCGCCACCGCGCTGATCTACCCGCCCGGCAGCTTCCAGACCACGGACGAGCTGGTCGAGATCGTGAAGGCCGCAGCGCCGTGCCAGGCCATCTACGCCACCCATATGCGCGACGAGAGCGCAGGCCTGCTCGACGGCATCAGGGAAGCCATCGAGATCGGCGAGCGGGCCGGCGTGAAGGTGGAAATCTTCCACCTGAAGGCCGCCTACGCCCCCCGCTTCGGCCAGATGATGCCGGAGGCGGTGAAGCTCATCAACGAAGCCCGCGCCAAGGGCATCGACGTCGCGGCAGACATGTATCTCTACCCCTTCGCGGGCACCGGGCTCGAAATCACCGCGCCCACCTGGGTTTATGAAAACGGCTTTGAAGCCGCCGTCGCCCTGCTGAAGGATCCGGCCGCACGCGAACGGATGAAGAAGGATCTCGCCGCGGGCCCGCAACCGGGCTGGACCAACATGGTCTATTCCGCTGGCGGCTGGGACAGGGTGGTGCTCGCCAACCCGCACAATCCGAAGTGGGAGAAATACCGCTTCCAGTCCATCGCGGCCATCGCGAAGGATGTCGGCCGCGATCCCGCCGACGTCGCCTGGGATATTATGCTGGAGGCGCTGCCCAAGCGCGCCGTCGCGCTCTATTTCATGATGGACGAACGCGACATCGAAACCGGCCTGAAGCAGCCCTGGGTCTCCATCGGCAGCGATGCCGGCGCAGCCCCGGTCTATGGCAAGATCGACGGCCTCGGCCTCCCACACCCGCGCGCGTACGGCAATGCGGCCCGCACCATCGCGGAATATGTGAAGCGGCGCCCGGTGCTCACGCTGGAAGACGCCGTCCGCAAGATGACCAGCTGGCCCGCCGCCCGGATGGGCCTCAACGATCGTGGGGTGCTGCGCGAAGGGCTGCGCGCCGACATCACGGTCTTCGATTACGACAAACTCGACGACAGGGCGTCTTTCGCGGAGCCCACCATCTCACCAGTCGGGATCGATTATGTGCTGGTGAATGGCCAGCTCGCGGTCGACGGCGGCAAGCCCACGGCGGCCCGTCCCGGCATGGTGCTGAAGGGCGCCTGCGCGCCCGCAGCCGACTCCTGATCCCATTGGCGCCACCCCGCAGGGAGGAAAACCGGACGTGACTCTCGCCGATCTGCCCAGCCCCTATCTTCTGTTCATGGGGGATATTGCCGAACCCGGATTCGCGAAGACCGCCTTTGGCCTGCACCAGTGGGTTCCCGAACGATGCGTGGGCGAACTCGCCTTCTCCGGCTCCTTGCTCACCACCGGACTTCCCCGGATGAGCGCGGCCGAAGGCAGGGCGCGCGGTGCGCGCGCCGTCGTGATCGGCGTTGCCCACCCCGGCGGCGCGCTCGGCGACAGTTGGATCGCCCCCCTCGTCGAAGCGCTGGATGCCGGGCTCGACATCGTCAGCGGCATGCACGGCCGCCTGTCAGACACGCCGGCGCTTGCCGAAGCAGCCAGACGCAACAACCGACGCTTGCATGATGTCCGCGTTCCGCCGACCGGTCTCACGGTTGGCACGGGCGCGAAACGCAGCGGCAAGCGCCTGCTTACGGTGGGCACCGATTGCGCGCTCGGCAAGAAGTACACGGCTCTCGTTATTGCCAATGCCCTGAAGGCTCGCGGCATTCAGGCCGACTTCCGGGCCAGTGGGCAGACCGGGATCCTGATCGCGGGTGGCGGAATTCCGATGGATGCCGTCGTTTCGGACTTTCTGGCCGGTGCAGCCGAGCGACTGAGCCCGGACGCGGAGCCAGAGCATTGGGACGTGGTGGAGGGTCAGGGATCCCTGTTCCACCCCAGCTATGCCGCCGTCACCCTGGGCCTGTTGCACGGCAGCCAGCCCGATGTGATCGTACTGTGCCACCAGCCCGGCCGTACGAGCATCCTTGGCCGACCGGACTATCCGATCCCCGAACTCGACACCGCCATCGAAACCTATCTTGCCGCTGGTCGCCTTACCAATCCGACCATTCGCTGCGGTGGCATCAGCCTGAACACAGCCGGGCTCGATGCAGCAGAGGCTGCAGCGGAAATTGCCCGCACCGAAGACCGCTTCGGCCTCCCCACCGCAGACCCGCTGCGCGGCGGCCCCGCGCTGGATCGATTGATTGACGGCTGTGTCGGGGAAGTCGCAGCCGTCGCCGCCTGAAGCGCGGACACAAAGACGGGGTCCAACGCCACGCGCCGGACCCCGCCTGCTTCCAACCCTAATGGAAGTCCGTCATAAACTCTGATCTGCGAGCAGCGCCGCCTTCGGGTCCGACAGGGCCTTGGTGCGCTCTGCTTCAGTCTGGGGCGTGGTCACCATAGGCTTCGCCACCTTGAGGGCGCGTGAATAGGCCTCGGTCAGCGCCTGATCCGCGGGCACCGCCACGTCTGGCGCGATGCCTGCCCCTTCCCAGTTCGTGCCGGTGGTCAGGTGGGTGACCTTGCCGTTGGGAATGAAGATGCTGCAACCATAGCTCAGCAGCACCGGGCGGTTGGCCGGATTGGCGCCTCCACCCTTCGTCTCGCCAATCAATGTGGCACGGCCGGCCGCCTTCAGGTCATAGGCAAACTCTTCGGCAGCGGAAAATGTGCGGCCGGAGGTCAGCACGAAGACCGGCTTGTCGGCATACAGCGCGCGCCCGGGTGCCGCGCGCAGCCTGCGTTGTTCGACTGTCTCGCTGCCGTCAGGATTACGCCAGAGGATCGAAACCATCGGGATAGGCTCGTGGGAGAGATGACCCAGCAAGGCCTCATCGGAAATGCCGCCACCCCCGCGATTCCCGCGCAGATCAAGAATGGCTGCCAGCCGCACGCCTGCTGCTTTCAGCGCAGGCTGCGTCCTCTGTGCGACGGCGGGGTTCATGTAGGAGTCGAACCCGGCTGAGATCTGCGCAAGCACCTCATGTGCTGCCTTTGGTTGCAGATCTGACGCAATCGCGGCCTGCGAAGCAGTCAGAAGCAGGAGCACCGGAACGATTTTCATGACTTCTCGCGTGCCCTGCCGACCGTTTTGCCGCGAGCCACCTTCGACAGACGGCATTTATCCTCGTCGAATTGCACGGAGGAAAAGGGCCGGGCGCTGGCCAGCGCCGGCTGTGGCGGGCTGACATCAAGAAAAATCAATCCTGCTCAATATGAACGCCAGCTGACTGTTGACAGCCTGCGCGCCCGGCCCCAATAGGCCGCCAAATTGCTATTGCTAATTCGTCTCAATATGAAATTGGAGAAACAATGCATCTGCCCGCCCGCCGCCCTGTCCTGAACAGCTCCCGCTCCACGGCTATGGCTCTTTCGGGCGTCGCGTTTCTGGCGCTGGCTGGCATGGCCGCCCCTGCCCTCGCCGCCGATGCAGACGCAGATGCAGACAGCAGCACCTCCGACACCATCGTCGTGACGGCCTCGGGCTATGCGCAGAAGATCAGTCAGGCCCCCGCCAGCATCAGCGTGATCGGGCGTGAAGAGCTGGCGGAGATCCGCTTCGGCAGCCTTGCGGAAGCACTGCAGAGCGTGCCGGGCATCGATGTCGGCGGCGAAGCCGGAAAGACGGGCGGTCTCAACATCTCGATCCGTGGCATGCCCAGCGATTACACGCTGACCCTGATCGACGGCCGTCGGCAAAATACGCCCGGCAGCGTCACGCCGAACGGCTTCGGTGAAACCTCCACCAGCTTCCTGCCGCCGTTCGCTGCCATCGAGCGCATCGAAGTGGTGCGCGGGCCGATGTCCACCCTCTATGGCTCGGATGCGATGGGTGGCGTGGTCAACATCATCACCCGCAAGGTCGGGGACCGCTGGGTTGGCACCGCCACCGGTGAAAGCACCATCCAGTTCGACGAGCGCTTCGGCAACATCCAGTCGCTGAACGGCTTCGCGCAAGGGCCGGTGGTGAAGGATCTTGTGGGCCTGACGCTTCGCGGTAGCATCTTCCACCGCGCCGGCTCCAACATCGAGATTCCCAACAATCCTGCGCTGTCGCTGGGCCGCAACCCTGTGCAGTCGGATATCGGCAGCTATGGCGGCCGCATCTCGCTGACGCCACACAAGGACCATGACATCTGGTTCGAATATGACCGCAACGAGCAGCGCTACGACAACAGCCGCGGCCAGCTCGGCACGCTGGGCATTTCCGGTGGCTACACCGACGAACAGCGCTTCAACCGATCCAATTATGTGCTGGCGCACAGCTGGCGCAGCCCGCTCGGCACGCTGGACACCACGCTGAGCCGCAACGATACCGAAACCATCGGCCGCACCCTGCCTCGCGGCACGCCGGGCAAGACGGCGGGCGATCCGCGCACGCTGGAAGCTCGCAACGACGTCATCGACAGCCGCTTCGCAGGTGAGCAGGGGCCTGTCGGCTTCACCGTCGGCGGGCAGTATTGGAAGGCGCGCATGATCGATGGCGTGGCGCCGGCGCCGTTCAAGTTCACCCAATGGGCAGGCTTCGGCGAAGCCACCTGGGCCATTGTGGAGCAGTTCCGCCTGACCGGTGGCGTGCGTTATGACAACCACTCCTCCTTCGGCGATCACTGGTCGCCGCGCGTCTATGCGGTGTGGAACATCAACGACGATTTCACGCTGAAGGGCGGCGTGTCCTCCGGGTTCAAGACCCCACGGCTGGAGCAGACAGCGGAAGGCATTGTGGGCTTCGGCGGTCAGGGCACCATCCCGCAGATCGGCACCCCCGGCCTGCAGCCGGAAAAGAGCACGACCTATGAGGTCGGCCTGCATTACGGGGGCGATGGCTTCCTCAGCGGCAGTGCCACGCTGTTCTACAACAAGTTCAAGGACAAGATCGCCACAGGCCCGGGCATTCCCAACTGCCAGTTTGCCGGCAACCCCAACCGGCCCGGATGCATGGATGTCGGAAACTTCCCCAATGTCGATCTGTTCAGCCAGTCGATCAACATCGACGAGGCCATCACGCGCGGCGCGGAAGTGAGCGCCCGATTCCAGTTCACGCAGGCGCTCAGCTTCAGCCTGAACTACACCTACACCCATTCGGAACAGACCAGCGGCCCGCAGGAAGGCCTGCCGCTGATCGGCACCCCCAAGCATATTGCCAACGGCAATCTGCGTTGGGCAGTCAGCGAGGCCGCCAGCGTCTGGCTGCGCGGCGACATCCGCTCCAGCCGCTGGCGCGGGGAGAATGCGCAGCAGGCCGCCGTCGGCGATTTCCGCGCCTATGAACTGTTCCATTTGGGCGGCACCCTGCAGATCGCGCCGCAACTGCGCTTCGCAGCCGCGATCTACAACATCCTCGACACTGACTATGCCGTCTATGTGCCTTACCAGAGCGGCAATACCACCGCTTGGACCCCGGCTTATTCCATCAACCAGGACGGACGGCGACTTTGGCTGTCGGCGACGGTCGACTTTTGAGACAGGCCAGGAATTGAGGGGGCGCTGCCCCCTCACACTGCTCCGCGCGGGACACCATCTGGCCTGCCCGGCACTGACGCTCGGTCGTTCTGATGTGGTTGCCGCACCAGCAATGCAGGCGCAACCAGATATTCCAACGGCATCATGCGCGTGATGTGAAAGCGGCTGGCCACACTGGTCGACAGGGTTTGCAGGAAAGCCGTTTCCACAGTCCTGTCGCAGCCAACACCGCTCAGGCAACACCGGCCCCGAAGCCCAACGAAAAGGCCGGCCCGGGTTTTCCCGAACCGGCCTCTCCCTCCCACAGCTCTGTGTCTCAGACTGGCTTCGGCGCCATGATCATCAGCATCTGCCGGCCTTCCATGCGCGGCAGCTGCTCGATCTTCGCATAATCCAGGCTGTCGTCGCGCACGCGTTCCAGCAGCTTCAGCCCCAGCTGGCCGTGGGCCAGTTCGCGGCCGCGGAAGCGCAGCGTCAGCTTCACCTTGTCGCCCTCTTCGATGAATTTCTTCACCGCCTTCATCTTCGTCTCATAATCATGATCGTCGATGTTGGGGCGCATCTTGATCTCCTTGATCTCCTGCACCTTCTGGGTCTTGCGGGCGGCGGCGGCCTTTTTCTGGCTTTCGTACTTGAACTTGCCGACATCCAGGAACTTGCACACCGGCGGATCGGCGTTCGGGCTCACTTCCACCAGGTCCAGCCCGACTTCCTGAGCCATCGCAAAGGCTTCGCGGGTGTACATCACCCCCAGATTTTCGCCATTCTCGTCGATCACGCGCACCTTGGGCACGTTGATCCATTCATTATAGCGCGGGCCGTTCAGCGGCTGCGGGGCCGGCCCGATCGGGCGCCTCATCATCGGCGGTCTTATGGTCGTCTCTCCTGGAAGTTCAATTCTGCGCCTTTAAGATAGAGCTTTCGCGCCAACAAGCAAAGGGGGCCTACTCAGGCAGCGGAATAAACTCATGCTCGCCCGGAATCGCGGGCCATCGGCCCCCGAACGGACCGGCTGCCCATTCCGCCTTGGCCTCGTCAATCAACCGCTGCTCGCTCGCCACCAGGTTCCACCAGATCAGGCGCGGCCCATCCATCGGCGCTCCCCCCAGCAGCAACACCCGGCTGGTCTCGTCGGCGCGGAAGAAGGCCTCTCCGCCGCCGTCGGGCAACACGATCATGGTTCCGGCCGACACCGCCTCACCGGTCCCCAGCGTCACATGTCCCACCGCCACATAGATGGCGCGCTCCGCATGCTCCGGCGGTAGATGCACGGTCGCACCGGGCTCCGCCTCCACATCGATGTAGAAGGTCGGGTGGCCGAACTTCACCGGCGAAACCGCCCCGAAGGCCGTGCCTGCGATCAGCGTACGCCGCGCCCCGTCCAGCGTGATCGAGGGCAGTGTATGCGCCGGATGATGCACGAAATCCGGCGGGCACTGCTCATCCACCTTCGGCAGCGCCACCCAGCTCTGGATGCCGTGCAGCAAATGCCCCGATTCGCGCAGGTCCGGCGGAGTCCGCTCCGAATGGGCGATGCCATGCCCGGCCGTCATCCAGTTCACCGCACCCGGCCCGATATCCAGATCGGACCCCAGCGAATCCTTGTGCCGGATCCGCCCCTCGAACAGATAGGTCACCGTCGCCAGCCCGATATGCGGATGCGGCCGCACGTCCATGCCGGTTCCGGCCGGGAAAACCGACGGCCCGATATGGTCGAAGAAAATGAACGGCCCCACCAGCCGGCGACTGTGAAACGGCAGCAACCGCGCCACCTCGAATCCGCCGAGATCACGGGGGCGGGCTTCGATCCTCAGCATCTGCATTCTCCATCCTGTAGCGCAGGCGGCATGGTTCCATGGCACCTGCTCTCATCAGCGGCTTTCTGGTCTGCGCCGTCCCCTGTGGTCCATCATGCGATGGAATTGAAGTGCCGCCAACTCCGGCATTGGCCCGTTGGTGCAGAACCCTGTTTCCCTACGTCCTTAAAGTCAGCCGGAACCACTCCGGCCCGCGCGGCTACCATGCTGCAAGGGCGAAAAAAAGCCGCTGCGCCGTAGGGCGCAGCGGCCAGGGTTCAGGGAGGGAGTACCGCGACCCGTGAAGGTGGGCGGCACTCGTGTCGGCGGCAAAAGGGGGATAACGCCAGCCGACAACATCTATCTGTGACCGACAGGCCCGGATTTCAAGGGCTACAAATGCCGCAGGTGCGAAAACTGTCGCAAATTTCCGAATTCCAGGGGAATTGCAGGCGCAACATCGATGATCGGCATGACTGCTGCGCGCCCTCCGGCAGATGCCGGAGATGCGCGCAGCAGTCTCCCGAGTTGCAGCGGGCCCGTATCAGGGCTGGCGGAACAGCGACTCGGCGGTGTGTTCGCGGGGCGCTTCCGCTTCGGTGCCCTGCGCATCGCGTTCGGCGCGCAGTTCGGCAATGATCGCTTCGCGGTCTGCACCCAGCCGGCCGTCTTCCTGCGGCTGCACGCCCGCCTTCTTCGCGGCAGCCGCCACCAGCGCATCCAGTTCCCGCTGAGAGCAGAGCCCCAGCGTGACAGGATCCTTCGGCGTGATGTTGGCGATGTTCCAATGCTCGCGGCTGCGGATGGCGCCGATCGTGGTCTTGGTGGTGCCGATCAACTTGGAAATCTGCGCATCGGTGATTTCCGGATGGTTGCGGATGATCCAGGCGATGCCGTCCGGCTTGTCCTGCCGCTTCGCGAGCGGGGTGTAGCGCGGGCCGGAGGTGCGGCGGATCTGCGCCGGGCCGGGGGAGATCTTCAGCCGGTACGACGAATCGGCATGGCCCTTCTCGATCTCGGCCATCGCCAGTTCGCCGGCACGAACCGGGTCACGCGGGGTCAGCTTCGAAGCCGCCGTCTCGTCGGCGATGGCCTGCACTTCCAGCACATGGATCTGGCAGAAGGCCGCGATCTGCGCGAACGTCAGGCCGGTGTTTTCCACCAGCCATGTGGCGGTGGCGTGCGGCATCAGCGGCTGCGCCTGCTTCACCGGCTTGGGGCTGTTGGCCATGAACTCGTCCCTGGTCTGTGGCACCGCCGCGCGGCGCCCGATAGTAAAACGGCCACCCCGCAAGGGATGGCCGGCATCTTTGCACAGAGTAGGGCCGCGGCCGCTTCAGTGCAACCCCCTCAGCTCCCGGAGGGATACCGGGCAGATGCCGGGGAAATGGTTATGGGCGCGGGGCTTGCCAGCGTCTGCGCGTTGCGCTCATGTCGCCGTCCATGGACTCGACCGAAGCGCCGCCAGCAGATCGCCAAGCCGCCGCTTCGCCGACGGGCGCTGCCGCAACGCCGCCCGCCGCACAGGCCGTGGCCCTGCACCCACCTCGCCCCCGCTGCGTTCTGAACATCGGCGTGACCGGCCATCGTGCCGACCGGCTCACCCCGGAGCTGGAACCCGCCGCCCGCCAGCGCACCCGCCAGGCGCTCGCATTGGTGCAGCGGCTGGTCGGCGGCATCCACCTGAAGGGCGCCGGCTGGTTCACCGGCGACGCTCCCGAACTGCATGTCATTTCCGCACTCGCCGAAGGGGCTGACAGGCTGTGCGCCGATGTAGCTCTGGAGCTGGGATACCGGCTGGACTGCCCGTTGCCGTTCACATCAGCCGACTATGAGCAGGATTTCGCGTCCCCGGGCTCCCGCGCGGACTATGCGGCGCTCTGCGCCCGCGCCGAACGCATTCTGGAGCTGCCGGGGGATCGCAGCTCCCCGACTGCGGCCTATGCGCTCGCCGGAGGCGCCATCCTCGGCTCCGCAGACATCCTGCTGGCCATCTGGGACGGCAAGGGCGGCAGCGGGCCCGGCGGCACCGCGGATGTCGTTGCCAATGCGCTCGCCATGGGCAAGCCCGTCATCCATGTCCCGCTTGACGATGCCGACCCGGTCAGCCTGCTCTGGCCCGGTGAAGGCCCGGCCGGCGGTAGCTGGCACAGCGCGCTGGAACCGCCGGCCGAACCGTTCGACGACACCAGCGTCGGCGAGGCGCTGGAAGCCATTCTGCTGCCCCCGGACGAAGCCGGCGAACGCGCCGCGCTCGATGCCTTCCTCGCCGAACGCGAGGCGCTGCTGATGCGGCGTATCGAGTATCCACTGCTTCTGGCGATCACCGGCGCGCAGAAACTGAAATCAGGCGCATGGCGCAAGGCCCCCTATCTGCCCGCCACCCGCAGCGACTGGGCCCGATTCGATTCCGCCTGGGAAGGCCGGGTGGAACCCGCGCGCTTCCACCTGCTGGAACATGGCTATGCCTGGGCCGACAATCTGGCCAACCGCTTCGCCCAGTCGTTCCGTTCCGGCCATGTGGTGAACTTCGCCTTCTCCGCCCTCGCGGTGGCGCTCGCACTGTTCGGCTATCTGCTGGGCGGCCACGTGAAAGTGGTGTTCGTGGTGTTCGAACTGCTGCTGATCGCAGCCATCGTCGCCAACACCCGGGTCGGCCATGCCGAAAGCTGGCAGCAGCGCTGGCTGGATTACCGCCAGCTCGCCGAGCGGCTGCGCCCCATGCGCTCGCTGCGGCTGCTCGCCGTCGCCCGGCCGCCCGCAGTCAGTGCCTCGTCCCGCACGGGCAACCGGCGCTGGATCGACTGGTACGCCGGCAGCATCTGGCGCCAGCTGGGCATGCCCGGCGGCCGCATCGATCAGGCCGAACTCACCCGCCTCACCGACCTGCTCTCGAAGCAGGAAATCGCCCCCGAGGTCGCCTATCACCACCGCAACGCGCACCGAATGATCCATGTGAACCACCGGCTGCACATGTTCGGCTCCATCTGCTTCCTCACCACCGTCGCGCTCTGCCTGGGCTTCCTGTTCACCAACGCCCTGCTGGATGAAGATACCGCGAAGAAAACCGCCATCTTCTTCACCGTCGCCACCGCCACCCTGCCGGCCTTCGGCACCGCCGCCTATGGCCTGCGCGTGCAAGGGGACTTCGCCGGCAGCGCCGCCCGATCTGCCGCCACGGCAGACGCACTGGCCGAACTGAACATGGAACTGGATCAACACCCCTCGCTCGCCCGCACCGCCGCGATCGGCAATGCGGCGGCCGCCATCATGCTGGTGGACCTGGCCGAATGGCGGCTGACCTATCAGCAGCGCGCGCTGGAGATACCGGGCTGAACCGAAGCCATCTGGCTGCCTAGAACCAGGTCTCCACCGCGTCGATCACTGCCAGCTCGTCGTCCACTATGAACAGCGTTCTCCACTTGTCGAACGTCGTGCAGGGGTGGGAAATGCCGAAGCTGATCATGTCGCCGGGCTGCAGCGGGGAATCGGCAGGCACATCAAGATAGGCATGCTGGTCGTCCAACCGCACAACCGTATGGCCAGCCAGCGGCAACACGGCTTCGCCCCGTTCGGGGCGACACCAGCCCAGCGGGGTAGGTTGCGCCACATCATTGCCCGCGTCCCGCTTGCCCAGCCCGGCCACGAGGCGGGTCGGCTCAGGCCGCGAGAGGACATGGGCCCAGATTTCCAGCGCCGGCCGCAGACCCTCGCCAAGGGCAGCAGCAGCGGGGGAACGGCTCGTGAGGCGTTCGATCAGCTCCCGATAAAAATGGCTGTCATGTACCAGATAGCATCCGCTGCGCAGCACCACATCGAAGGGTCCGGCCGACAATCTGTCCGTCACCAGATCGAAGAAGGAAGAGCCGCCTGCCGACAGGACAGGGCGGCCCGTGAACAACCCTTCAGCCAGCGCCGCCTCACCAAGACCCCGCACACGTTGCAGAAGGCCGTTGACCCGGTCCTCATCGCCGTCCTGTCCCTGCACAACACCCTCGAAAGCCTCGATGCCTCGCAGAGACAGCAGTGGCGACGCCGCGATCCGCCGCGCCAGCGCCAGCGCCTCTCCATCATCGCGCAGGCCGGAGCGGCCGCCGACATAGCCAAGCTCGATGAGCAGCTGCAGCGGACGACCGGGCGGGTCGAGATGAAGGCCCGCTTCCAGCAGATCAATCGCGCGCGCAGAGTCCACCAGGCAGTAAAAATCGAAGTCCGGATCCCGCGCAAGCTCCCCTGCAACGTAACTGATCGCCTGCCGGCCAATCAGCTGGTTGGCGAGGATGATGCGCCTGAGGCCGAGCTCGCGATACATGCGCACATGCCCCGGCGTGGCCGCTGTCATCCCCCACGCGCCATCCGCCATCTGCATTGCGAACAGCTCAGGGCTCATCGTCGTCTTGCCATGCGGTGCGATTCTCGCGCCAGTCAGCGCAGTGAAACGCCGCATCCAGTCACTGTTGTGCACAAGGGCCGACTTTCTCAGCAGCGCAACCGGCAACATCAGATCATCCCGCGTGACCCGCCACCCCCGCTCCGGCAGCTCGCTACGCGAAAGCGGTGCCTGCCCTGTCGGCAGTCCCTTGCTGCGCCAGTCGATGGTATCCGGCACCGGATAGTCCCCCATGTGTCACCTGCCCGCTGTGGCGGCACCAGCTGTGACACGGCCTCGCGATGTTTTCAATATTAGAAATATTTCTCTGAATGCGACATCACTCGGATTCGATATCATCGTTTCCGATAGGATGCAGCGCCGATTTCAGATCCTCGTCGCGGGCGGAACAGACGGAAAGGATGCGGCAGGGGCCTGCGCCGACCGCGACATAACCATGGCCCATCGCACCGTCGAAATAGATGGAGTCTCCGGTTTCCAGCCGGACAGGCGCGTAAAGATCGCAGTGGAAATCTGCCGTGCCCTCCAGGACCAGTGCGTACTCCTCACCCGGATGGCGCATCAGCTCGCCGAACTCTTCGATGGAGCGCACCTGCACATCGATGATCATCGGATTGAGCGATTTTTTCAGCAGTTCGGCCGCCGGATAGACATAAGCATAGGTAGACGTGCGAATAGTGGGGCCAGCACCCGCACGTGTGACACTGCGCCGACCCGTGAAGCGGGCTGCCGGCTCTGGCGCTTCGCGCATGAACAGGCGCGCGATGTCGATGTTCAGACCGCGGCTGATCTTCAGAAGCTTGTCGTAACTCAACGACATCTTGCCGGTTTCGACCTTGGACAGAGTCGAAACCGGAAGCCCGACCTTCTGGCTGACCTGCGCCAGAGTCCAGTCGTTCTCAGTGCGGATCTGTCGAAGTACCAGCCCGGGATTGTCTGTGGCAGCAGCAGTCAATGCCGGGGAAGCGGTGGCGGCCACTATAGAATCACCGCGTCCCTCACCGGCAACGGCTTTTGCATTCAACGCCGGTCGCGCGGCAGAATTTCTGCCCATCTTCTTCTCCTGCCGGCCCAGCAGGGCCTTCTGCACCCGCATGACCAGCTCTCAGACTGGCATCAGACTATGAGCGGACCCGGGCCAAGGCAACCGCCCACAGGCGTAAACTTTCATTGATTGATCCGATTGGCCGGATAGTGCCGATATTTTTCTAATTTGGTATATCAATGTTGATGAAGAAAATTTTTTCCGTAAACTGAACACACGTCACGATCCAGCTGCGGGGAGGTTCCCATAATGATGCGTGCACCAAGGCTCCTGCTCACGGCCGTTGCCTGCCTCCAGCTGCTGCTGGGGTCGCCCGCACCGGCGAAATCGCCCGAATGGGACATGCTCATCACCAACGCCCGTATCGTCGACGGCACCGGAAGCCCCTGGTACCGGGGCGCCGTCGCCATCAAGGACGGCCGCATCGCCTGGGTCGGCACCGGCACGCCGGATACCGCGAGAGCCGCCCGCCTGATCGACGCCGGCGGGCAGGCGCTGTCCCCGGGCTTCATCGATCTGATGGGGCAGGAAACCACGACCTATCTGGTCGATCCCACCGCCGCCGCCTCGAAGCTGACGCAGGGCATCACCACCCACCTCAGCGGCGAGGGCGGCTCCATGGCGCCACAGAATGATTTCACCCTGCCCCAGCCGCTGATGGTCGCGGGCAAGCCACTGCGCTGGAAAAGCTATGCGGATTATTTCCGCATCCTGGAAACCCATGGCGTGCCGCTCAACATGGTGCATCTGGTGGGGGCCGCGCAGGTCCGGCAGGTGGTGATGGGGGATGCCGACCGCAAGCCGACATCCGCCGAACTGGCACAGATGAAGGCGCTGGTGGTGGAAGCCATGCAGGACGGCGCCGCAGGCCTGACCACCGCACTGATCTACCCGCCGGGATCCTACCAGAGCACGGACGAACTGGTGGAACTGGCAAAGGCCGTGGCACCGTTCGGCGGCATCTATGCCACCCATATGCGCAACGAAAGCGCGCAGCTGATCCCGGCCATCCAGGAGGCGCTCGCCATCGGCAAAGCGGCCGGCATCCCGGTGCATATCTATCACCTGAAGGCAGCCGGGGTGCGCAACTGGCCGCTGATGGCCGACGCGTTGGCGCTCATCGCAGACGCCCGCGCCAAGGGGCAGGATGTCACGACGGACATCTACCCCTATGTGCGCAACGGCATCACGCTGACCGCCTTCGTGCCGCCCTCCTATTTTGCCGATGGCGCCAAGCCGTTCTTCGCAAAGCTGAAAAGCCCCAAACTCCGCGCAGAGCTGCGCCGCATCGTCGAAAGCGACGACCGCAGCTGGGAAAACTGGTACGACCATGTCGGCCGGGACTGGCGCAATGTGCTGATCGTCTCCGGAGAGGCGGGCACCGATCTCGTCGGCCTGAACCTCGCCGAAGCAGCCGAAAAGCGCGGCAAGGATCCGTGGACCTTCCTGTTCGACACCATCGCTACAGGCGGCGTCTTCGTGACCCCGGCCAGCATGAACGAAGAGCAGAAGCATCTGGCCCTGAAAGCGCCCTTCGTCTTCATCGAGACGGACTCAAGCCCCGTCAGCCCGACCCGCGACGGCGAGGGCGCGCACCCGCGCGGCTATGGCGCCTTCCCCCGTGTGCTGGCGAAATATGTGCGCGAGGAAAAGGTGCTGACGCTGGAGGATGCGATCCACCGCATGTCGCTCGCGCCCGCGAACCGGCTGGGGCTTTATGATCGCGGCCGCATCGCGCCCGGCATGGCGGCAGATCTGGTGCTGTTCGATCCGGAAAAGGTGCAGGACAACGCCACCTTCGAAAAGCCGGCCCAATATTCCACGGGAATCGACAAAGTGTGGGTGAACGGCCAGCTCGCGGTCGACGGCGGCAAGGTGACGGGCGCGCTGCCCGGCAAGGTCATCCGTTACCAGCAATAGCGCCGGCCCAAAGGCCAGTCTCTCAGAGCCAGCCCATATGCTCGGCGAGGATCAGCGTGCCGATCCCGATCAGCGCGATCCCGCCCAGCAGTTCCGCCTTCTTGCCGAAACGCGCACCGACCGCGCCGCCGATCATCATGCCGATCGTCGTCAGCACGAAGGTTGAAAAGCCGATCGCCGCGGCCACCACCCAGATGTTCACCCCGATGAAGGCAAGCCCCACCCCCACGGCTGCGGCATCGATGCTGGTGCCGATGGCGGTCAGCACCAGCCCCAGCGGGCCGCCGCGCTTGGGCGCCTCTTCCTCGTTCACCTCTTCGGGCGCCTCGAAGGATTCCTTCACCATATGGCCGCCCACCAGCGCCAGCAGGATGAAGGCGATCCAGTGATCGACCGCCTGCACATAATCGGCCGCGATGGAGCCCAGCCCATAGCCGATCAGCGGGGTGATGGCTTCCACCACCCCGAACACCAGCCCCCATTTCAGGGCAACCGGCAGGCTCGGCCGATGTGCGGCCCCACGCCCCACGGCGGCGGCGAAGGCGTCGGTGGACATGCTCAGAGACAGAATCAGAATGGCAATCGGGGTCATGGCAACAGGCTCCACCGGGCGCGCGAGACATGCGTTCACCGCCACCCGGCGTGGGGGCGAACGGCGATGGTCTCGCAATGCGGATCAGTCCTTCAGGATCGATCCGCCGATGGCGCCACGTGCCGAATCAAGTTTCGGGGCCGAATCAAGTTTCGGGGCCGAATCAAGTTTCGGGCACGAGCCTGTTGACGCCACCCCGGCTGTCTCGCCGGATGCTACTCCCCAACGGGTGAGGCGCTCCTAATGCGGCTTCGGCTGTCAGGCAAGCCCCTCGCCGCCCACCAGCAACACCACCTTGCCAAGGCCCTTCCCGGAAATCGCCGCATTCAGGGCGCCTCCGAAGTCCGCGAACTCATGCACCGCGCCCACGGCCGGCCGGATGCGGCCGGCCGCCGCCAGCTCCAGAAGTTCCGCCATCTGCCCCGGCACCTCGCGCCCGTCGAACAACAGATGCTGGCGCACATCCACCCCGATCAGCGCCGCCCCCTTCATCAGCGTCAGGTTGGCCGGAAGCGCGGGAATCGGCCCGCCCACAAACCCCACCACCAGATGCCGCCCCCGCCAGCCAAGCGAACGGAAGGCCAACTCGAACAACGGCCCGCACACGGGGTCGAACACAACATCCGGCCCCTTCCCGCCACAGGCCGCCTTCAACCGATCCCGCCAGCCGTCCGGCTCGGTATCAAGAACGGCATCCGCACCCTGCGCCGACGCAAATGCCCGCTTCTCTGCCGTCGACGCCACGGCCGCCACGCGCGCACCAAGCGCCTTGCCCAACTGCACGGCTGCAGACCCCACGCCGCCAGCCGCCCCCATCACCAGCAATGTCTCGCCCGCCGCCAGCCGGGCGCGGTCCTTCAAGCCATGCAGGGCCGTCAGATAATTCAGCGGCAGGCTGGCAGCCTCGCTGAACGGCAGATTGTCGGGAATGGCCCACACCATCGGCGCGGGCGCCACCACCAGCTCCGCGAAAGCCCGCGGCGCCATCGCTGCCACGCGCTGGCCGATCGCTAGCCCCGTCACGCCCTCCCCCAGCGCCTCCACGATGCCTGCCACCTCCTGCCCCGGCACATGCGGAAGCGGCGGCTTCACCTGATACCGCCCCAGCGCGACCAGCGAATCGACATAGCCGACCCCGCAGGCCGCCACCCGGATGCGCACCTGCCCCGGCCCGACATCGGGTGCCGGAACCTCCCGCGCCGCATAAGATTCCAGGGACTCGAGCGTCTCGGCAACAATGGCGCGCATATCCAGCCTTTCCTTGCGGGAAGCCGATGCCTAGCGCCCCCCAGCCCAGCCCGAGACCTGCGAAAAGCGGCAAGGTTCCACGGCAAACGCTCGGCCTGCCGATGCTGACCCACGGCTTGCCGATAGTTGCTTGCCCCATGCCCCGCGCCCGCCGTTATCTCCCCGGCAATGAACGGTCGCCCCATCTCGATGTCCCGCCGGGCCCTGCTCGGCGCAGCAGCCGCCCTCAGCGCGGCCCCCGCGTTCGCCGCCTCCGGCCGCAGCCTCGCAGAGGTCGCGCGCGAAGGCCTGCAGAAGCACGGCAACGCCACCCTGCACCGCGATCTGGTGGGAATCGCGGACTTCGCCTCGCCCTCCAAGTCGCAGCGCTTCTATCTCGTGGACATGGCCAGCGGCCGCGCCACGAGCCACCTCGTCAGCCACGGTCGCGGTTCAGATCCGGACCACAGCGGCTGGGTGGAGCGCTTCTCCAACGATTTCGGCTCCAACGCCTCCTCGCCCGGCGGCTACCTCACCGCCAGCTACTACAGCGGCAAGCACGGCCGCTCCCAACGCCTGATCGGGCTGGACCCCAGCAACAACAATGCCGAAGCCCGCGCCATCGTCATCCACGGCGCCTGGTATGTCTCCAACGACATGGTGCGCCAGCACGGCAAAATCGGCCGCTCCGAAGGCTGCTTCGCCTTCGACGAAACCAACGGCAGCCTGGATGAAGTACTGAGCCGGCTCGGGCCGGGGCGGCTGCTGTACGCAGGGCGGTTCGATATCGCCTGAGTGAGGTTCGAAGGGGCTCTGCCCCTTCACCCCGGCAGGGAGCCGTGCTCCCTGCACCCACATTTCTATGCCACTCGTCGAGTTTGTGCTGGCGGAGGAGACTACTGCCTGCGGCGCCAGCAAGCTCCAGCGCCGCAGGCAATCAAATCAAGTCACACGCGCGACTTTGGAGTGGGAGCGCAACGCCAACATAGAGGGTGCAGGGAAATCATTTCCCTGCCCGCCGGAGGCAAAACCCCCCCGCGCCCTACCCTTTCAGCGCCGCAATCACCGGCGCATCCCGCCCATAGATATCGGGGTGTGTCGCCAGCACCCCGTTCCGGTCCGGCAGCACGGTGAAATAGGCGATGTGCACGGGGATCTGCGTCGTCAGCGGCACGCGCACCGTTTCATTGTGGGCAGCGGTTTCGTCGATGCGGGCGGCGGTCCAGTCCGGCTGGTCTTCCAGCAGGCGCAGCGCCAGGCCCAGGATGCCCTGGGTGCGCATGCAACCGTGGGAGAAGGCGCGGACGGGTTTCGCGAACAGCTGCTTGGCGGGGGTGTCGTGGAAATAGATGGCGTAGGGGTTGGGCATCTCGATCTTCAGCGTGCCCAGTGAGTTGTTGGCGCCGGGCAGCTGGGTGACGTTCAGCTGGCCGTCTGCGCCGGTGGTCCAGCGGTATCCGCGTGCGCGGGCGGCGCCGGGGCTGCGGCGGATCAGTGAGCCGACCGATTCCTTCACGATGCTTTGGGGCAGCGTCCAGTCCGGGTTGATGATCACGGCGGTGGCGACGGCCGAGAATTGCGGCGTCGGCGTGTTGGGCTTGCCGACGATGATCTTGTGGCGGGCGATGGGCTTGCCGCCGTCCCACAGGTCGACTTCGAACGAGGGGATGTTCGCCATCAGATAGCGGTCGCCCATCTGACGCGGCATCCAGCGCCAGCGATCGAGGTTGGCGCGCAGCCGGGCACGAGCGGCGGGGTCCGTCGCGGCGGGCAGGCCCTCCTTCAGCTTTCCGTACCAGGGATGGGTAGGCAGCAACGCCTTCAGCGCGGCACCGGCCGATCCGGCTTCGAGGCCTGCGGCCAGTCTGGCCTTCAGCCAGTCCGCATCCGAGCGGGGCGGCGGCGACTTCCAGCCGACGCGGGCGGCCTCCGGCGTGCGCCCTGCAGCATAATCCTTCGCCAGCGCCATCCAGCTTTGCTCGGCCGCCAGCGAAATCGTGGCGAGATCGCCGGTCGCCAGCGCGGCTTCCAGCCTGTCCGGCGCATAGTCTGCAGGCGTCAGCCCTTCCGCTGCCGAGGCCTGAACCTCGGCGAGCGTCTCACGCGCCGCGGCTTCGGTCCAGACCGCCTGCGCCGAGGCGGGCGCTGCTATCAACAGGGCGATCACAATCGAACGCATCGCGCTAATCATCGGCCAAGGATTTCAGTTCGTAAAGCAGGTCCAGCGCGGCGCGGGGCGTCAGGCTGTCCGGCTGGATATCCGCCAGCCGGGCGCGAAGGCCATCCGCAGGCGGCGGCGCCACTGGGGCCGCCGCGAACAGCGGCAGGTCAGACAGCGCCTCTTTCGCGCCGCGCCCGGCCTCGCCTTTCTCCAGCTTGCCCAGAATTTCGCCCGCGCGCGCCAGCACATCGGCCGGCACGCCCGCCAGCCGCGCCACATCCAGGCCAAAGCTGCCGGGCGCCGCGCCCTCGCCCACTTCATGAAGGAAGACGAGATCGCCCTGCCATTGCCGCGCCTTCATGGTGCGCAGCGAAAGCCCGTCCAGCCGCGCCTTCAGCGCCGCCAGCTCATGATAATGGCTGGCGAACAAAGCGCGGGCGCCGATGCGGTCGTGGATGGATTCCAGGATCGCCCAGGCCAGCGCCAGCCCGTCCCATGTGGCGGTGCCGCGCCCCACTTCATCCAGCAGCAGCAGGGACCGCCCAGTCGCGCCGTTCAGGATCGCGGCGGTTTCCACCATCTCCACCATGAAGGTCGAACGCCCCTCGGCCAGACTGTCGGAGGCGCCGACCCGGCTGTAGAGCCGGTCGACAAGCCCGATGGTCGCTTCCGCCGCAGGCACAAAGCTGCCCGCCTGCGCCAGCACCGCAATCAGTGCATTCTGCCGGAGGAAGGTGGATTTGCCGCCCATGTTCGGCCCGGTGACGAGCCACACCCGCGCCTCGCCCTCCAGCGCGCAATCGTTGGGCACGAAGGCCTCGCCCTTCCGCCTGAGCGCCGCCTCCACCACCGGATGCCGGCCGGCGACGATGCGGAACTCCATCCCCTGCGTCAGGCGCGGCCGCACCAGCCCCTCACGCACAGCCAGCTCACCCAAGGCCGAGGCCCGATCCAGCGCCGCCAGCGCATCCGCCACTCGTCCGATGACGGCAGCCGTCGCCAGCACGTCCGCGCGCATCGTCTCCAGATGCGCGGCCTCAGCCGCCAGCGCATGGGCCTGTGCCTGCGCGATGCGGCTCGCAAGGCCCCTCAGCGCCTCGGTATCGAAGCGCATGGCGTTGCCCAGCGTCTGGCGGTGGAAGAAACCGGGATCGGCCATCAACGGGTCGGCCGCCTTGGGCGCGACCTCCACATGATAGCCGATCACATTGTTGTGCTTCACCCGCAGCGTCTGCACGCCCGTCCGCGCGCGCAGGTCGCCTTCCAGCGCCGCAATCGCGGCCCGGCTGTCGGCGGCAAGCAGGCGCAGCTCATCCAGCGCTGCGTCATAGCCGGGCAGGATCACCCCGCCGTCATTGGGCTGCAACGGCGGGCTTTCCACCAGCGCCGCCTCCAGCAGGGCAAGCAGCGCCGACGGCGGTTCCAATCCCATCCGCAGAGGATCGAGCGCGGGCGGCGCGCCACCGGCCGACGCCGAATCGAGCAGCCCGCCCAGCCCCCGCGCTGCGCGCAGGCCATCCCTCAGCGCGGCCAGATCGCGCGGAGAACCCCGCCCTGCGGCAATACGCCCCAACGCCCGCGCCAGATCGGGCGCGGCCTTCAGGATTCGCCGCGCCTCATCCCGCAGGTCGGCATCGGCCGCGAACCATTGCACCAGATCCAGCCGGTCCTCGATGGCCCGCAGATTCGCCAGCGGCGCCGCCAGTTCGCCTGCCAGCAGCCGCCCGCCGCCCGCCGTGACGGTCAGGTCGATGGCCGCCAGCAGGCTGGTCGGCCCGTCGGTCAGCTCCAGGCTGCGGCGCGTGGCCCCGTCGATCGCCATCGCGGCGCCGGGCAGATGCAGCCGGGGCGGCTTCAGCAGCACGGCCGCCCCCCGCGCCGTCATCTCGATATGCGACAACAGGCCGCCAGCCGCCGCCAAGGCGGCGCGCGGGAACTGCCCGAACCCGTCCAGCGTGGACACACCCAACCGCGCCGCCAACCGCTTCTCTGCCGCTACGCTGTCGAACGCCGCACGCGGCAACTCGGCATGTCCGGCCCCTTCCGGGGCCAGCACTTCGGCCGGTCCAATGCGTGCAATCTCATCCGCAAGGGCCGAAGGTAAAACCGCCCCAAGCCACAGATCGCCCGTGGAAATATCCGCCCAGGCCAGCCCCACCTCCGCCGGTCCCGGGAACAGGCTCAGCAGCCAGTTCGCGCGCCGCCCATCCAGCAGCCGCTCCTCCGTCAGCGTGCCCGGCGTGATCACCCGCACGATGGCGCGGTTCACGATGGATTTGGACCCGCGCTTCTTCGCCTCGGCCGGGTCCTCCGTCTGCTCCGCAATGGCGACCGCATGGCCCGCTTTCACCAGCCGCGCCACATAGGCCTCATGCGCATGGATCGGCACGCCGCACATCGGCAGCGGCTTGCCCAGATGCTCGCCCCGGTGCGTCAGCGCGATGTCCAGCGCCCCGGCCGCGATGCCTGCGTCCTCCAGGAACAGCTCATAAAAGTCGCCCATGCGGAACAGCAGCAGCGCGGACGGCACCTCGGCCTTCAGCGCCAGATACTGCTGCATCATCGGCGTGCCCTGCGGCTGCCCTCCCGCAGCTTGAAGGCCCGGTGGCTGATATGTTGGTGTGGCAATTGCCGCCGTCATCCCGAGAGCCTATCAGCCGTGGAGAGGCGCGAGACAAGAGAGACGGACAGCGAAGTGAGCGACGACACCAACGACAGGCCGATTTTTTCCGACCGCGAGGCCCTGCTGTTCCATTCCAAGGGACGACCCGGCAAGATCGAGATCATCGCATCGAAGCCGATGGAGACCCAGCGCGACCTGAGCCTCGCCTATTCCCCCGGTGTCGCCGTCCCCGTTCAGGCCATCGCCGACGATCCCGCGACCGCCTATGATTACACCGCCAAGGGCAATCTCGTCGCCGTCATCTCCAACGGTACCGCCATCCTCGGCATGGGCAATCTGGGGGCGCTCGCCTCCAAGCCGGTGATGGAAGGCAAGGCGGTGCTGTTCAAGCGCTTCGCCGACGTCGATTCCATCGACATCGAGCTGAAGACCGAGGACGTGAACCGCTTCATCGACGCCGTCGAGCTGATGGAGCCGAGCTTCGGCGGCATCAACCTCGAGGACATCAAGGCGCCGGAATGCTTCATCATCGAGCAGACCCTGCGCGAGCGGATGAACATCCCCGTCTTCCACGACGACCAGCACGGCACCGCCATCATCACCGCCGCCGGCCTCATCAACGCCGCCCATGTCACCGGCCGCGAGCTGAAGGACATCAAGATGGTGGTGAACGGCGCGGGGGCCGCCGCCATCGCCTGCACGGAACTGATCAAGGCGCTGGGCGTGCGCCACGACAATGTCATCATGTGCGACCGCGAAGGCGTGATCTGGCAGGGCCGCGAAACCGGCATGGACCAGTGGAAGTCCGCCCATGCCTCCACCACCAAGGCCCGGACGCTGAAAGAGGCGCTGGTCGGCGCCGACGTGTTCCTGGGCCTTTCCGCCGCCAAGGTGCTGACCGGCGACGATGTGCTGGCCATGGCACCCAAGCCGATCATCTTCGCCATGGCCAATCCGGAACCGGAAATCCGCCCGGAAGTCGCCAAGGCTGCCCGGCCGGACGCCATCATCGCCACCGGCCGCTCGGATTATCCGAACCAGGTCAACAATGTGATCGGCTTCCCCTTCCTGTTCCGCGGCGCGCTGGACGTGCGCGCCACCAAGATCAACGAGGAGATGAAGGTCGCCGCCGCCCACGCCATCGCCGGCCTCGCCCGCGAAGCCGTGCCCGATGAAGTCGCGGCCGCCTATGGCGCCAGCCGGGTGTTCGGCGAGGATTACATCATCCCCGCCCCCTTCGATCCCCGCCTGATCGAGCGCGTGCCCGCCGCCGTGGCGCAGGCCGCCATGGATTCCGGGGTCGCGAAGAAGCCCATCTTCGACATGGACGCCTACAAGCTGGAACTGCGCGCCCGGCTGAACCCCACCTCCTCGGCGCTCGCCGCCAGTTTCGAGGCCGCCCGCGCCGGCAACAGCCGCGTGGTGTTCGCCGAAGGCGAACAGGAAGTGGTGCTGCGCGCAGCCGTCACCTTCCGCACCCAGGGCTATGGCACCCCGCTGCTGATCGGCCGCGAAGAACCCATCGTCGAAGGCTTCAAGCGCATCGGCGTGACGGACCCGGAGAACTACGCCGTCCACAACAGCGCCAATTCGCCGCTGGTGCCGGAAATGGTGGAGCGCCTCTACGCCCGGCTGCAGCGCCAGGGCTATCTGAAGCGCGACGTGCAGCGCATGGTGAACAACGAGCGCAACGTGTTCGCTGCCCTGATGCTGGAAATGGGCGAGGCCGACGCCATGGTGTCGGGCGTCACGCGCCACTTCCACCAGGTCCTGTCGCAGGTCCGCCTCGCCACCGATCCGGTCGAAGGCCATCAGCCCTTCGGCTTCCACATCTTCGCCGGCCGCTCCCACACCATCCTCATCGGCGACACCACCGTGAACGAGCGCCCCGGCGGCGCGCAACTGGCCGACACCGCGATCAAGATGGCGGGCGCGGCCCGGCGGCTGGGCATGGAGCCGCGCGTGGCGTTCCTCTCCTATTCCAACTTCGGCAACCCGCCCGGCTCCTACCTCGGCGCGCTGCATGAGGCTGTCTCCATCCTCGACGAGCTGCGCCCCGGCTTCGAATATGAAGGCGAAATGTCGGTGGACGTCGCGCTCAACCGTTCACTCGCCGACGTCTACCCCTTCAACCGCCTCACCGGCCCCGCCAATGTGCTGGTCGCGCCCGGCCTGCAATCGGCCAACATCGCCGCCAAGCTGCTGAAGGAACTGGGCGGCGGCCGGGTGATCGGGCCGGTGCTCGTCAACATGGAAAAATCGGTGCAGATTGCGCCGATGACCTCCGGCGCCACCGAACTCGTCACCCTGGCAGCCCTTGCCGCCGCCGGGATCGTGCAGTGAAGGACTGAGAGATGAGCCTGCCGCCGATCCTGATGATCCACGGCATGTGGAGCCGGCCTTCCACCTTCGCGCAACTCCGCGCAGAGCTGGAGCCGGCCGGGATCCGCAGCGCGGCCGTCACCCTGCCCCATCACGACGTCCCGCCCGGCAGCCCCGCACCCACGCCGCTCTCCAGCCTGCGCATCGCCAACTATCTCGCCGCACTGGAGCGGGACGCCGCCGATATGGGCGAAGCCCCGGTCATCCTGGGCCACAGCATGGGCGGCATCCTCGCCCAGCTGCTGGCGGAAAAGGTGCAGCCCAAAGGCCTCATCCTCCTCTCCTCCGCCCCCTCCATGCAAGCCTCCGCCACCAGCCTCTCCACGCTGCGCACCATGTGGGGCATCACCGGCAAATGGGGCTGGTGGAACCAACCCACCCTCCTGGACGAGGAAAGCGCCCGCTTCGGGGTGTTCAACGGCGTCCCCGAAGCGGAAATCCGCCCTGCCCTCACCGATCTCACCTGGGATTCCGGCCCCGTCCTCGCCCAGCTCGCAGCCCCCTTCCTCGATCCGGACAAAGGCAGCCGCGTCGACTACACCAAACTGAAAATGCCCACCCTCGTCATCACCGGCCTCGAAGACCGCATCGTCCCTGCGGATGTCTCCCGCAAGACAGCCCGCCTGCTGTCCAGCGCCGGCGCCCGGGTCGACTATGAGGAATGGGCAGGGGTGGGGCACTGGCTGTTCCACGATGCCGTACGCCCCCGGCTGGGCGCCGCAATTTCGCGGTTCATGGCGTCGTTGTAGGGTACCCTACCGCTCAGCCAGCCGGGCCCGGATCAGGGCATGGGCTTCGGCGGTGATTGGCCAGCGGGCCAGGGCCAGGGCCGCGCCGGCCGCCAGGAGAAGGGCGGGGCCGATGAAGAGCATTTCCAGCTGCGCCAGCGCATTCGGGCTGTTGCCAGCGCCGGGGCGGGGATCGAAACCGATAAGCGCAAGCAGCGGATAGGTGAGGCCGACGGGAATTGCGTAGCCCAGCTTCTGCGTGGCAGTCAGCAGGGCGAAGGCAAGGCCGGTGGTTTCGCCGTTGTCGGCGCCGGCTTGCAGCGCGTCCAGCCGCTGGGCATCGTTCAGGTCTGCCAGCATCGCGCGGAGCAGAAAGGCCGGAGCGGCATAGGGTATGCCTGCGATCAGCATTACAAGAGCGCTGGGCCAGGCCGGGGCAGCGGGGAGGAAAGGCAACACAAGGGGTATAAGACCCAGCCAGGTCGCCGCAAGCGCCCCGGCGCGGTGCTTTCCCCAACGCTGGGCAAGGCGAATCCAGAGCGGCGCGGCCGCAAGCCCGGCGATGAAGTAGCAAAGCAGGATCTGTGACGCGGTTTCAAGCGGCACGCCGCGCGCCTGGGTAAAGTAGAACAGGAACAGTGCCCCGGTTATGCCCGGCGCGATCGAAAGCAGCAGGTCCGCCAAAAGCAGCAGCTTCATGCGGCCGTCAGCCAGCACGCCCATCATCTGCCTGAAGGAAAAGCGATGGGCCGGGGCGGGCGCCTCTCCCTCGGGCACTGTCAGTGCGGCGATGGCGACCGTGACCGGGATCAGCGCCAGGATGAACCAGCCGATGGCATGCACCCCTTCCGTGGGCGTGCTGCCGGGCACCAGCATCAAGAGCAGCGGCGGAATGAAGAGCACGGAGAGATTGCCCAACACGTTCGACGCTGTCCAGAAGCCGAAGATGCGGGCGCGCTCGGCATAATCCGCCGACAGCCGGGAGCCCCAGCTGACCTGCGCAAGCTGGATCGAGGAATAGCCCAGATAGAGGATGAACAGGGCCAGGAAGGTGCGCAGCGCCCCGACCCCGGGTTGCGCCATGAACAGCAGCCAGCTGCCCGCCGCCAGCAGGAAAGCACCGCCGATAATCCACGGCCGGAACTGGCCGATGCGTGTGCGCGTGCGATCCATCAACGCACCCAGCAACGGATCGAAGGGAATATCCACCAGACGAACGATGGCGAAGATCAATCCCACCGTCACCAGCGGCAGACCAAGCGTGCCGGCGTAATGCGGCGGCAGATAAACCACGAGCGGCAGGCCAAGCGCCGCGACTGGCATGCCCGGGCCGCACCAGGCGAGCAAATGCTTTAGCTGGACGCGCAAGACGCTCTTCTCCCTCTTCCCGCGCGGCTTCTTGCCGGATGCGGCGCAGGATGGCCAGAACTGATCCGAGGGGCGAATCCCGCCCCGCCAGAGGCTGGCCATCCGCCCCGATCCGCCCTACGGCTCGCCACCATGGCGGAAAAAGCCGATCAGCGGCACAGCGGCACCCACAGCCTGGCGCGTGGCGGGCGAACCAACTTCGCCGGATTCCTGCTGCGGCTGGCGGCGCGCTTTCCGTTCCTGGTGTTGGCGGCGCGGCTATACGGCGCCGGGGAACTGGGCCATTTCGCCTATGCGGTGATGGTGGTGGAGTTCGTCGCGGCGCTCGCCACCATGGGGCTGAAGCGTGGGCTGTCCGCTGAGATGGCGCGTGGCTTCCGGGACGAGCGGCATGTGCTGGCGGACGGCTGGCTGCTGGGGCTGGGGCTGGCGGCTCTGGGATCAGCCGTATTGTGGCTGTGGCCCGACCTGATGTTTCCGGGGCTGGACAGGGCCGGCGCCGCGCGGGGCTTCGCCCTCATCGTGCCCGCGATCGTGCTGGCCGACGTGTGTCTGGCGGGCCTCGCGTTCCGCCACCGGATCGAGGTGGCGGTGCGGGCGCGATCGGTGATCGAGCCATGGGTGCTGACGATCGCGGCCACGCTGCTGGCCTTCACGGCGGCGAAGCAATGGGGCCTGCTGGTCGCCTACTGGCTCAGCCTGCTCGCGGCGGTGACGGCCTCCCTGTTGCCGGCCATACGGGAATTCGGCCGGCCGCGCGGCTGGCGGCCTTCCATGGGGCGCATGGGCTGGATGGCCTGGCGCAACCTGCCGCTGGCGGGCGCTGATCTGGTCGAATGGAGCACGCGGCGGCTCGACCTGTTCATCCTTGGCCGTTTCGCAGGACCCCAGGAGGTGGGGCTCTATTATGTGGCGCAGCAGGTCGCCTCTCTCGCCGGGAAGATCAGGGTCAGCTTCGATCCCATCCTGGCGCCGATGCTGTCCCGCGCCGTGAAGGAGGGGCGGCCGCAGGAGGCGGCGGCGCATCTCAATCAGGTCGGTTTCTGGGTACTGAGTTTCCAGCTGCCTGTGGTGCTGGCGCTGGGCCTTCCGGGCGAGGGCGTGCTGGGCCTGTTCGGGCCGGAGTTCGCCGCAGGCGCACTGGTGCTGGCGTTGCTGTTGACCGCGGAACTGGCAGCAGCACCCAGCAGCCTGGCCGAAATGGGGCTGATCTACACCCGGCCCAAGGCCAATCTGGTCGTGGCCACGGCCGCACTGGCGTTGCAGGCTGTGCTCAGCCTGCTGCTGGTACCCCGGTTCGGCGGAGCCGGCGCGGCCGGCGCGCTGATGCTGGCGCTGCTGGCCGGCGCCGTGGCGCGGCAGATCCTGCTGGGCCGCGCGCTGGGGGCATCCGTCGGCATGTGGCGCTGGAGCCTGCTGGGCGCAGGCGCCGTGACCTTCCTGTTCGGGGCAGCGGCACGGGCCCTGCCAGAGCTGCCGCAGATGATCCTCACCATTCCCGGCGTTCTGCTGCTGTTCGCCGGGCTGATCTGGCGGTTCGGCTATACACCGGCCGACCGGACCCTTGTGCGACGGGGGCATGGCTGATCGCCCGAATTGGGGCTTTTCACAACGCTCGGCGCCGCTTAGCATCTGTCGTCGCCTGTTGGCGACGGCCTGAGCAGGGGCAACCGGCCGGGCACCCGAAAAGGGGGCTGAGATGGATGTACGCGTAGCGGGACGACCGGCCGGCGACCGGGTGCGTTTCGAAGGGTTGCAGGGCCCATATGCGAAGGCGCAACTGGAACGGTTGGCGCTGACCCTGCTGACGTTGGGGCTGCATCGCTTCTGGTGGAAAACGGCGATCCGGCGCTGGCTGTGGGCCGAAACCACGATAGACGGCGATCCGCTGGATTATCGCGGGCGCGGCATTGAACTGCTGCTGGGCGCGATGCTGGTGTTCCTGCTGCTGCTGGTGCCGCTGTCGGCCCTGATGCTGGGGCTGGGGGTGTTGCGCGGGCTGGATCTCGGCTGGCTGGCCCTGGCGGCGCAGGGCGCGCTGATACTCGGGCTGTTGTGGCTGTTCGGCTTCGGCGTCTATCGGTCGCGCCGCTATCTGCTCAGCCGCACCAGCTGGCGCGGCATCCGCGCAGGCATGACGGGCAATGGCATCGCCTATGCCGGGCTCCACCTGAAACTGGTGCTGCTGAACCTGCTCACGCTGGGCTTTGCCACACCCTACAGCGACGCGCGGCGATGGAATTCGCTGTGGGGCGATGCCATGTACGGCACGCTGCCGGTGCGCGCAGACGTGGACTGGCGCACCCTTACGGGCAGCTTCTGGCCCGCCTATATGGGCTCGATCCTGGCCTTCGGGCTGGCGTTCGCCATGGGCTGGGAAGGGGTGGAGATCCTGTGGCGCTGGGTGCAGGGCGACAGCCGCTCGGCCATGCTGCCGGGCGCGGATTTCGCACTGGTGGAAACCGGCGGCTATCTGGCAATCGCCTTCGTGGCGTCCCTGTTCCTGATGCTCGGCTATCGCGCACACTTCCATCAGGAAGCGCTGGGCGCGACCTCGGTGGGGGGCCTGCGGTTCGGCTTTTCCGCCACCGCAGGCGACTGGCTCCGTTTCTATGCCGGCAATGCCGCCTGGGTGGTGCTGACGCTGGGCGTCGGGCTGATCCTGCTGCGCTTCCGGCTGTGGCGCTTCTGGATGGAGCATCTGACGCTCTACGGAGAGCTCGACGCCGGCAGCGTCCGGCAATCGCTGCTCCATGCGCCGGTGCAGGGGGACGGGCTTGCCGACGCCTTCAACCTCAGCCGGATCTGAGGCCGCGCCCGCCCAACTGTTCGACGGCGAGACCGCGACCCGCCATCTGGTGATCATCAGCACCTGGGCTGGCGGGCTGCAACTCGCCGGGGACTTCGACCAGCTACTGGCGCGCAGCGAATTGCGCATCCTGGCGGCGGGCGCCACCCGCACCGTGCTGGGGCATGCCGGCAATGACGACTGGCGCCTGATCGCCGAGCCGCCGCTGCCGCCGGACTGGCTGCGCGGAATTCGGAAGGCAGGCGCGACGCAGCCCCGCGATCTCCGCCTGCTGGCGCTCGCCGCCACCGCCGCGACCGCCATGATCGGCAGCCTCTGGCTGTGGGGCGGAGCGCTGATGGCCGAAGCCGCGCCTCTGGTGCCCGACGCCGTGACCGAGCCGCTGGGGCGCGGCATGGTCAAGCAACTGGTAGGCCACCGCCGCTGCGACAGCCCCACCACCGACGCCGTGCTGGCCCGTCTCGCCGCCCGCCTACAAACACCGCGCCCGCTCACCATCACCATCGCCGACTGGCCCATCGCCAACGCCTTCGCCGCCCCCGGCGGCCAGATCATGCTGACGCGCGGGCTGATCGAAGCCGCATCCGGCCCCGACGAAATCGCCGGCGTGCTGGCGCATGAAATCGGCCATGTCGCAGGCCATCACCCCACCCGCGCCCTCATCCGCACCCACGGCCTGTCGCTGCTGGCAGGATCATTGGGTGGCCAGGGCGCGGAACTGGCAGACATCGGCCTGCTGCTGGCCGCCACCCGAAACGGTGAACGCGAAGCCGACGCCCACGCCCTCACCGCACTGGTCGCCGCCGGCATCTCCAGCCAGGGCCTGCAACGCTTCTTCGAACGCCAGCAACAGGCGGCCAAACCCGGCTGGCAGGCGCCCTCCCCGCTGCTGGCGCTGGGCAACTGGGCCCGCACCCACCCACCCGACGCCGAACGGCTGGCCCTGATCCGCGCAGCCGGCCAGACAAGCGGCTCAGCGGCGATGCCGGACGCGGACTGGGCTGCGCTGCGGGGCGTTTGCGCGGGAGGCGGGTGAGCACAATGCAAGCCAAGGGCTCTGCCCTTGGAACCCGGCAGGGAACGGTGTTCCCTGCACCCACATTAGTAGGCCAATCGGTCAGGTTGCGCTGGCGGATGAAGCTAACTGCCTGCGGCGCGAGCAAACTCCGGCGCCGCAGGCAATCAAACCATGCCACGTGCACGGGTGATGAGTGGTGCGAAACGCCAACTTCGAGGGTGCAGGGAAATCATTTCCCTGCCCGCCGGAGGCAAAAAACTGCCTCAGATCTCCAGCCCAAGCGCCGCCTTGTAGGTATCCAGCAGCGCTTCCATCTCGGCCCGTGCATTGTTGTCCATTTTGCGCAGGCGGACGATGGTGCGCATGGTCTTCACGTCATAACCGTTGGCCTTGGCCTCGGCGTAGGTGTCCTTGATGTCGTCGGCGATGCCGCGCTTTTCTTCCTCCAGGGTTTCGATGCGTTCGATGAACAGCTTCAGTTGCTCGGCGGAGACGTTCGCGCTCGACATGGGATTCCTTCGATTCGGATGTTTGTCCGTCTGCTAGGGCGCTTTGCCAAATCGGGCAACATCGCTATGCGCCGCCGATGGATGCGGTCGTCGCCACGAATGAAGGGGCCCCCAAGGGCACCTACCGGGAGCTGTTGAAGCTCGCCGGGCCCAACGTGCTGTCGCGGCTGGGCGTGATGGCGATGGGGCTCACGGACGCCATCGTGGTGGGGCATTTCTCCGCGGTCGAGCTGGGCTATCATGCGCTGGGCTGGGCGCCGACGGTGACGGTTCTGGTGGCGGGCATCGGGCTGCTGCTGGGCGTGCAGGTGATGACGGCGCGGCACATCGGGGCGGGGCGGCCGGAAAAGACTGGCGCGGTGCTGCGGCGCGGGCTGGCCTATGCGCTGATGATCGGCATCGGTTCTACCGCGGCACTGGTATTGCTGGGGCCGATTGTGATGCGCAACATGGGACTGGAGCCGTCTCTGGCGGCCGGCGCGACCGCTGCGATGATCATCTTCTCGCTCAGCCTCACGCCTTATCTGCTGGCGGATTCCATGTGGTTCTGGCTGGAGGCGCAGGGCAAGCCGCAGGTGCCGATGGTGGCGATGTGGGTGGCCAATGCGATCAACCTGGCGCTCGCCCTCTGGCTGGTGCCGGGCACCTCGCCCTTCCCCGTGCAGGGCGCAGTGGCGGCGGCGTGGGTCACGCTGGTGGCCCGGCTGTGCCTGCTGGCGATGTTGGCCTGGTGGGTGTGGCGCTGGCCGCAGTCGCGGGCGGTGGGTGTGTTCCGCCGCTCTCCGCCGGACAAGGAAGAAGCGCGCGAGCAGCGGCGCATCGGCTATGCCTCTGGCGTGTCGTTCGCCATTGAGGCGGGGGCCTTTTCCGGCATGAATTTCGTGGCGGCGCAGCTGGGCGTGCTGGTGGTGGCGGCCTGGGCGGTGGTGCTGAACGTGGCGGCGGCGGTGTTCATGGTGCCGCTGGGGATCGCAGCGGCGACGGGCGTGCTGGTCTCCCGCGCGGTCGGGGCCGGCGACGTGGCGATGGTGCGGCGCTGCTTCCAGATGGGCCTACAACTGGCGCTGGGCGTGCTGGCGATCCTGACCCTGCTGGTCTTCTTCGACCGCGAGCTGGTGGTGAAGGCCTATTCCAACGATCCGGTGGTGCTGGCGATGACGGGCGGTGCGCTGCTGCTGGCCTGCTTCTCCTTCATGGCAGATGGCGCGCAGGTGGTCGGCTCTTACTCGCTGCGCGCGCGGGGCGACATCTGGTGGCCCACGGGCATGCATTTCGTCAGCTATGTGCTGATCATGATCCCGCTGTCCTGGTGGCTGGCTGTGGCGCGCGGCGGCGGGCTCGACGGGATCATCTGGGCCGTTATCGTGGCGGGTGTGATTTCAGGCGTCGCGCTCACGGTGCGATTCTACTGGCTGGGGGATCGGATGAAGCAGGTGGATGCATGAGTGATGTGAACGGCAGTGATGTGAACGGGGACGCGCGGCCGGCGAAATCGCTGCAGCAGTTCGCGGTGCTGTATGGCGGCCTGCTGGTCGTGGCGGGCGTGCTGGGCTTCAAGCTGATCAAGCTGGGCCCGCTGGCGGTGCCCGGCGGCGTGTTCGGCTTCCTGCTGGCGATCGTGGTCACGAACGCCACGGCCGAACTGCATGGCCGGCCGGTGGCGCAGCGCATGGTGCTGATGGGCTTCGTGCCGCTTTTGGTCTCCGTGGGCCTGATGCAGCTGGTGCTGGCACTGCCGCCGGCCACCGGCTGGGACGGCCAGGCGGTGGCCGAGCAGGTGATGGGCAGCTCGATGCGACTGATCCTGGCCGGCATCGTCGCCTATGGCATCTCGCAGACGCTGGACGTCTCCATCTTCACCTGGATGCGCGGGCAGCCGGGCGGCCATATGCTGTGGGTGCGCGCGACGGTCGCCGCCTTCATTGCGCAGACGGTGGACACGCTGATCTTCGTGACCATCGCCTTCTACGGCAAGTTCGCGCTGCTGCCGGTGATCGGCGGCCAGCTGGCAGCAAAGGCGCTGGTATGGGGCCTCGCGATCCCGCTTCTGTATCTCGCGGTCGCTGTGGGACGGCGGCTCGACCGCAACTGATCCGGCCGCGATTGTCGGGACAGTTTACAATTCCGGCAACCGCCGGAAAATATGGTTAACGGCTTCTCGCAGGATTCCAGCAACTTGGGGAAGACGGGGCAAATGGCACCCTTCTTGCTTCATTTCGATTGTTCAGAGCTCTTCCGCTAGGGTTGGAAGAGGCCCCGGGGTCGGACGCGGCCCCGGGGTTCCGGCCTCCCAAACGGGCTCTCACTCTTCCCCGAACAGCTTCTTCAGGAACAGCGTCTCCACCTCCCGGCGCAGGTCGTTGTTCGGCTTCTTCAGGAAGCCATGCCCTTCATCCGCGAACAGCACATACCAGGTCTCATTGCCCTGCGCGCGAAGCTTCGCGACCACCTGATCGGATTCGGATTGCGGCACGCGCGGATCGTTGGCGCCGTGCATGATCAGCATCGGCTTCGAAATCTTCCCGATATTGGCCATCGGCGAGATCCGCGCGAACACCTTCTGCATGGCGGGGTCGCGCTCGTCGCCATATTCGGCGCGGCGGTTGTCCCGGCGATAGCTCTCCGTGTTGTTCAGGAAGGTGGCGAAATCGCTGATGCCGTATCGCGCGACGCCGCCGGCCAGCCGATCCGAATAATGCGTCATCACCGCCAGAGACATATAGCCGCCATAGGACTGGCCATAGACAGCCACCTTCGCGGGATTGAGGTCGGGCTGCGCCTTCACCCAGTCCAGCAGGGCGCCGATGTCCTTCACCGAATCCTCGCGCTTCGCCGCATTGTCCAGGTTCAGGTAACGGCGGCCATAGCCGTCCGATCCGCGCACATTGGGCAGGATCACCGTCGCGCCCAGCGCATCGGCGAAATACTGTGCGCCATAGTTCCAGACCGGCCGCGTCTGCGATTCCGGCCCGCCGTGGATGTCGATGATCACGGGCGTGCGCACACCGTCGCCCACGCCTTTCGGCCGATAGACGAAGGCCGGGATGGATTCACCGTCGAACGACTTGAAGCGGATCAGGCGCGGCTCCGCCAGCGTCGCCGGGTCCAGCTCGCCCAGTTCCGATGTGGTCCAGCGCAGCAGCTTGCCGTCCGCGATGTCCCAGCTCCACACGTCTCCGGCGGAGGTGGCGTTGGTGAAGCCCAGCGCAAGCCGCTTGCCGTCCGGCGAAAAGCCCAGCGATTGCAGCACGCCATTGGGCAGTTGCGGCGCGGGCAAGGCCTTGCCGGTGGCAAGGTCGATCAGCTGCAGGCGAGAAAAGCCGTCCACATTCTGGGCATAGGCCAGCGTGCGGCCATCGGGGGACAGGGTGAATTCCTCCACGTCCCACTTGCGGCCGCCGCCGGCTTGCGGCGCGATCACGCGCTGGGCGCCCGTCGCCATGTCCAGCTCCACCAGCTGGCGGGTATCGCTGTCGCGATCCGAAATGGCGAACAGCTTGCCCGGATTGGGGCTGTAGCGCACCGATTCATAACGTGCCGCCGGCGCATCGGCCGCAATGCGCTTGGCCGTTCCACTGGCCAGATCCAGTTCGAAAATCTGGTTCTCCCGGTTGGAGAGGCTGCGCAGGAAGATCAGCTTGCCGTTGCCGGGCGCGATGGCGCTGGGGCCGGCCGCGCCATCCGATTTGTACAGCTCCTTCGCGTCCCCTGGCACGGCAGGGTCCAGCCCCATGATGCGATAGGCGCTGCTGCCCTTGCGCGCCTCCGCCCATACCAGCAGATGGCCGTCCTTGCTCACCACGACAGACTGGTTGCGGGTGCCGGGCTCCGTCAGCTGCCGGGCCGGGCCGCTCACACCGCGCAGGAACAGCTGGAACCATTCGTCCCCGTCGGTGTCGCGCGTCAGCACGAAGCTCTCCGTTCCCGGAATGGCGATGGCGCCGGCAACCGGATCGGCCCCGAACGTCAGCTGGGCGCGGTCGGCGCCCGGCGCCACCACCCGATGCAGCTGCCGCGTGGCACCGAAGCGGGTGCCGATCAGCAGCGAACCGTCCGCCAGCCAGTCCTCGAACTCGGCCGCGCGATTCATCTGATAGCGCTGCACCGCGGCCGATACTTCGGCCGGAACCGGGGGCACATTCTCCAGCCGGGCACTGCCCTGCTGGCGGGTTTCAACAGCCGCCATCGCAGGGATCGATACGGCGAGCAGCAGGGAAAGGGCGATTTTACGCATGCGTGGCTTTCGCAATCAGAACGGGGATTGAGGGGATTGTTGCGCAACCTTTTGCGGAACGAGGGGAACGCTGGCAAGCATCAGCAAGGTCGAGAAGCCCGCCGCGATCCACAGCGCCCCCGTCTCGAAGCGCAGCCAGGCAAGCGCCCCCAGCGTGCCGCCTGCGACAAGCCCCGCCCACAGCAACAGCCAGGGCAGCCATTGCCAGCGCGGGCCACCCGACAGCGCATCGGCCAGCCGGCTGCCGATCTTCACCAGCGTGCCCGTCATATAGGTCAGGCCGAAGGCGACATCCCCGTTGCGCTGGAACACCATATTCTCGGCCCCCATCGCGAAGGCCACCAGCAGGAACGCGCCGGGCATGGCCCCGGGCTGATACAGCAAGGCCCCCAGCGTCAGCGCCGAAGACACAAGCAGCAACACGGCCGGCTTGCGCCACCGCCCCGCCACGCGCGCCGCAATCGATCCGCACGCCACGCCGATCACGAACGCCGCAACCAGCGAACCCGCCACAGCCGCCGCCGCTGTCTCACTGGCGAATCCCACGCCCATCCGCGTGCTGTTCCCGCTCATGAACGACACGAAAAAACCGCCGAGCCCAAGAAAGCCGACAGCATCGATGAAACCCGCCAACCCGGAGAGACCGGCGGCAAGGGCCTGCGAAGGGCGTTCCAGGGACTGCATGCGGATGTTCTAGCGGCACTGCCGCCCGAAACGAAAGAGGCCGTCCTTTCGGACGGCCTCTCCCTGCCCAACCACCGCTGGCCACGGTGGCGGTCGTGACGATCCGGGCTGTGTAGCGCAGTTGTGCGTCGCTGTGTGTGACGGATCGTGACGGAGTGAACCGCGCCGGTTTTCTTGCCTCCGGCGGGGCGGGCTCTGCCCGCCACCCGGCAGGGAGCCGTGCTCCCTGCACCCACATTCCCAGGTCACTCGGTGAGGTTGTGCTGGCGGATCAGTTTACTGCCTGCGGCGCCAGCAAGTTCCAGCGCCGCAGGCAATCAAACCAAGTCACGCGTGCGACATCAAAGTAACGCGCAACGCCAATGTCGAGGGTGCAGGGAAATCATTTCCCTGCCCGCCGGAGGCAAAAAACCCAACGCTACCCGCTCGGCTCCAGCCGCCGGTTCACCAGCCGCCCATCCGTCGCAAGGGCAGCGACCACGGTCATCGGTCCTTCGCGCAATTGGGCTTCCAGCGCCGGGGCACTGGTTTCCGAAACGAAGATGCGGCTGGTGAAGCGGGCTTCCAGTGTCGGCCCGAACGCGGTGCGCATCTCGATGCCGGAGGCCTTGAGGTCCACGGGATGGGGACAGCTGGCGGGGACGGGCGAGACGGTCGCCGTCACGGTGTCGCCTGTCTGGCTGAGGCAGAGGCGGCATTGGGCGGGGTCCGTGCAGAGCGCGGGATCGCCTTGCAGAGTCCAGTCATAGGTGAAGCGGACATATTGGCCGCGCAAGGGGTCGCGGGGGTCGTAGCCGCTGATCGGGATACGCCATTCGGGCGCGGCGGAGAGGGCGCGTTCGTTGGTGAAGATGCCGGCGGCCAGCCAGAGCGCGGGCAGGGCGAGGGCGGCCAGAAGCGCGGGATGGGCTTTCATGCCGGGTGCTGCCTTTTGCTGACGATCCGGTGCCACAGCCAGCTGAGGCCGACCAGCAGAAGCCCCCCTGCGACGAGCCCGCCGCCGGTGGCGGCGAGCGAGCCGAACAATTCGATGTAGATGATGAAGATCCGCATCGCGATGGCCGCGACGGCGACGGCGAACAAGCTGTTCCATCCTGAAACGGCGGCGGCGCGGGCGAGTGCCGACCAGAGCGCCATGTAGATGGCGATTCCGATCAGGCGGCTGGCCATGCCGTCTGGATGGGGGATGGCCAGCGCCAGCGCGAAGACGAGCGGCGGGCCGATCAGCAGCGGCAGCAGGATGGCGCGCGGGATTTCGGCACGGCGCCAGCCCAGCGCCAGCGTGCCGATCGCGGCGAGTGCGGCGGGGATCAGGCGCACGAGATTGTCGCCCGCCTGCGCGGCTGTGATGTGGGAGGCCCAGGCGAAATGCACGATGCTGGCCCCGGCGAGCAGGGTGACGATGCCGGTTTCGCGCAGCGCCAGCCGGAAGCCGGGGCCGCGTTCGCTGAGTAGCAGCGACAGCGCGACGAGAAGGGTGGGAACGGCCATCGCGCCTCCCTGCGCGAGCCGCCAGAGGCCACCGTCATCGATCGTGTAGATGGCCATCACGGCGGGGCCGACAAGGGCAAGGGCCGCGAAGGCGAGGCCCGTCAGCCGCGTTTCGCCGGAGAGCAGAAGGGCGGGCCCCGCCAGCAGCAGCCACAGCAGCAGGGCGTGCCAGGCCGGCCCGGTGAGCTGATAGACTTGCGACTGCAGGGCGATTCCCGCCAGCACCATCCCGGCGAACAGGAACAGCGCGCCTTCGGCAGGCCACAGCTTGCCCGCCTGCTTCCAGTGCCAGTGGGCAGCAGCAGTGCCCAGCAGCAGCGCCATATGGCCGCCCAGCTTCAGCCCGTGCGGGATCAGATCCCAGTTGGCGGAAATGAGCAGGATGATTCCCAGCACCACGGCGAACAGGCCAAGCCCGGCAATGGCCCAGCGCAGCACCGGGCGCTGCTGGGAGGATTCATGGGCACGGATTCGCTCTGCGGCGGCAAGGTCGATAAGGCCTGCCTCTACCCAGGCGTTCAGACGGCTGTCGAGCGACATGGCAGACAGGTGCCCGTTCGGCGGGGCGGGCGCAAGCCCCGGGAATGGGGGGCCTTCAGTGCCGCCCTTTCATGCGGGTGGCAGGCTTCCTACATCTGCCGAGTTCAGGCTTCGCTGACTTCGCGGAGCCTTTCGGAAAGGCAGAACTTCCTGATGAGTGAAATTCCAACCTGGCACGGCACGACCATATTGGGCGTGCAGAAGGATGGACGCACGGTGGTGGCAGGCGACGGGCAGGTGAGCCTGGGGCAGACCGTGATCAAGCCCAATGCGAAGAAGGTGCGGCGCCTCGGCGCGGACGGCAAGGTGGTGGGCGGCTTCGCGGGTTCGACCGCAGACGCCTTCACCCTGTTCGAGCGGCTGGAAGCCAAGCTGGAACGCTATCCGGGCCAGCTGACCCGCGCGGCGGTGGAGCTGGCGAAGGACTGGCGGCAGGATCGCTACCTGCGCCGGCTGGAGGCCATGATGATCGTGGCGGATGAGACCACCATGCTGATCCTGACAGGCACCGGGGACGTGCTGGAGCCCAATGACGGCGTCGCCGCCATCGGCTCGGGCGGCAACTACGCCCTGTCGGCCGCCCGCGCCCTGATCGACACTGACATCGACGCCGAGGCCATCGCCCGCAAGGCGATGGGCATCGCGGCCGACATCTGCGTCTACACCAACAACAATCTGACCGTGGAAACCCTGTGATGGATGCAATCATGAACCCTGAAATCGCCGGTTTCGACGCGCTGACACCCAAGGCCATCGTGGCGGCGCTGGATCGCCACATCGTCGGGCAGAGGGACGCGAAGAAGGCGGTGGCCGTGGCGCTGCGCAATCGCTGGCGCCGGCAACAACTGCCGCCCGAACTGCGCGACGAAGTGACGCCAAAGAACATCCTGATGATCGGGCCGACGGGCTGCGGGAAAACCGAAATCTCCCGCCGGCTGGCGAAGCTGGCGGACGCCCCCTTCCTGAAGATCGAGGCCACCAAATTCACAGAAGTCGGCTATGTCGGCCGCGACGTGGATTCGATCATCCGCGATCTGGTGGAGGAATCCATCCGCCTGACGCGTGACCTGAAGCGGGCGAATGTGCGCGATGCCGCCGAAGCCGCCGCGCTGGACCGGTTGCTGGATGCGCTGGTGGGCAAGGACGCCAGCGAAGCGACCCGCCTCGCCTTCCGCGATCGGGTGTTCGCCGGCCAGCTGAAGGGCAAGGAAGTCGATATCGAGGTGGAGGATGCCGGCGGCGGCATGCCGTTCGAGATCCCCGGCCAGCCCGGCAGCATGCAGATGATCAACCTCGGCGAGATGCTGAAGGGCATGGGCCCCAAGCGCACCAAACGGCGCAAGATGCCCGTGGAAGACGCCTGGGAACTGCTGGTCAACGAGGAAAGCGACAAGCGGCTCGACACCGACGACCTCACGCGAGAGGCGGTGAAGAACGCGGAAGCCAACGGCATCGTCTTCCTGGATGAGATCGACAAGATCGCCGTCTCCGACGTGCGCGGCGGCTCCGTCTCCCGCGAAGGCGTGCAGCGCGACCTGTTGCCGCTGATCGAGGGCACCACGGTCGCGACCAAATATGGGCCGGTGAAGACGGATCATATCCTGTTCATCGCATCCGGCGCCTTCCATGTGGCGAAGCCGGCCGATCTGCTACCCGAACTGCAGGGCCGCCTGCCGATCCGGGTGGAACTGGGCGGCCTCTCTAAGGCGGATTTCGTGCGCATCCTATCCGACACGGAGGCTTCGCTGACGCGCCAATATGTGGCGCTGATGGGCACCGAAGGCGTGGACCTCAGCTTCACGCCCGATGGCATCGAGGCGATTGCCGACATCGCGGCGCAGGTGAACGACCGCGTCGAGAATATCGGCGCCCGGCGCCTGCAGACCGTGATGGAAAAGCTGCTGGAGGAGCTGAGCTTCGAGGCAGCCGATGGCCAGACCCGTGCGCTGATCGTGGACGGCGCCTATGTGGAAAAGCAACTGGCCCCGATCGCGCGGGACAATGATCTGTCGAAGTTCATACTCTAGGCCGGTGGCCGCCGCTTCCGCCCATGCGGAGGCGGCGGCTCCGAAAGGACGAAAATCATGGCACAGGATTTCGTGCGGCATCGCCAACCATGGAAACCGGACGAACTCGCCAAGCTCAGGACTTTGGCCGCGAAGGGCATGGGCCTGAAGGCCATCGCCAAAGCCCTGACCCGCAGCGAGGAGTCAGTTCAGGACAAGGCGCGGGATGAAGGGCTGAAGATCGCCAAGTTGCGGTGAGTGAGCTTGGTTTGCAGCCCCTCTACTCTTTTGGTCGTGGCGAGTTGGGGAGGCGACGGCTTTCAAGCACGGGTAGCCCGCCTTCCGTCGGAACGTAGATGATGGCTGCATCTTTGCTATCCAGTGCCTGTATCTGGAGATAGCGAAGATAGCCTTCCGGCCCGCCAAGGCTGTTTTGCAAGATGCGGTTCGCTTTTGCCGCGCCCTCAGCCCGGATAACTTCCGCATCCGCTAACGCTTTTGCGCTTTCCAGCTTTGCTCTGGCTTCCAGCGTCGCGATCTGTCGGGAAGACTGTGCTTCGGCGAGGCGGGCGCGCCCTGCCTGTTCCTGAGAGTAAACATTGTAGGCAGGGCAACCAGCTAACAACACTCCACCTATCAGGACGGCGAACAATCCGATTCCAGATGCGAATCCAAAGCCAAATCTGCCATTACTCATACCGCTTTCCTACGTGCCTATACCTTCGCATCTCTGCCGGCTGTTCACAGTCCATCATGGACATTCATGGTCTCAGAAAGGCCACACCACTGGCACCCAGAACACCGCCACCACAAAAAACAGCAGCATCATCACGCCACCCAGCTTCCAGTAGTCGGTGAACTTGTAGCCGCCCGGACCCATCACCATCAGGTTCACCGGCGTGGCGATTGGCGTCAGGAAGGCCGCCGCGCAGGCGACGTTCACGCTCATCAGAACCGGCGTCACATTCACGCCCAGCCCCTTGGCCGCCAGCACCGCGATCGGGATCACGATCAGCGCCGTCGCCGTGTTCGAAATCACCTGCCCCAGCACCGCGGAGATGATGAACAACCCGATCAGCAGCGCGGTCGGCCCGGCATCCCCCAGCAGCAGGATCAGATTGTCCGCCAGCAGCTGCGCCGCACCCGTCTGGAACATGGCCGTGGAAAGCGGCATCATCGCGCCCACCAGGATGATCGTCGTCCAGTTGATCGCGCGATAGGCCTCTTCCACCTTCAGCAATCCGGTCAGGATCACGGCCCCTGCGGCAATCAGGCCCGCGATGGCCGGCTGCACCAGGTTGAAGGCCAGCATGCCCACCATGGCGATCAGGATCAGGATGGCGGCCTTGGCGCCAAGGCCCATCGGCACCGCCTGCTTGCGCACCACGGCGGGGCTGTCCACCACCAGCACGGCCGGGTCCGCCAGATGCCGGTCCAGCGCAGACCATCCGCCCTGAACCAGCAGCGTGTCGCCGGCCGCCAGCTTTTGCGCACCCGGCGGCAACGCTTCGCCGCCGCGATGATGGGCCAGCACGACAAGCTCGCCGTCGCCTGCGGTCATGCCGGGAAAGGCGGTGGTGCCCACCAGCCGGGAGCGCGGCGGGATCACCACTTCGGCCAGCCCCGACGCGCGGTTGAAGAAGGCGTCCGCAATGGGGGCGGTTTCGGCGATATTGTCATCGTCCGTCTTGGAGGCGCCGATCAGCGCCAGCGACCGGTCCTGCGCCAGCGCCGCGACCGCCTCGGCCGGTCCGGAGACGATCAGCGATTGCCCGGGCAGCAATGGCTGGTCCTCCGTCATCGGGGCGCCGTCGGCGTCTTTCAGCCGCACCAGCCTCAGATCGGGATAGACGCTCAGGTCCAGCGTCCGGCCATGGCTGCCGACCAGCGACGAATCGTCGCGGAGCTTCAGCCGGAAGAAGCGGCCGTCCAGCAAATATTGCTCGGACAGGGTGCTGGCATGGCGCGAAAAGTCGCCCGGCAGCGACGGCCCCTGGGTGTGCGGCAGCAGCTTCGGCCCCAGCAGGTACATGATCAGGATGCCGCCCAGCACCAGCGGAATGCCGACCCAGGCGAACTCGAAGTAAGAGAAGATCTCGCCCCCCGTCGCATCGGCCAGCGCATCGTTGGTGATGACGGAAATGGGCGTGCCGGAAAGCGCCAGCATCGAACCGCAATGGGCCCCGAACGCCAGCGGCATCAGCAGCTGAGAGGTCTTGGTGCCGGTGCGGATCGCCATCACCACCACCACGGGCAGCAGCGCGGCAACGGCCCCGTTCACCGAGATCATCGCGGTGAGAACGGCGACGATCAGGATCATGAAGGCCAGCAGGCGGAAGCGGCTGTCGTTGCCGGACCATTGGATCAGCTTCTGGCCCACCCATGCGGTCACCCCCGCCGCCTCCAGCCCGGCCGAAACGACGAACAGCGTCGCGATGAAGATGATGGTCGGGTCTCCGAAGCCGGAAAACACCTCCTGCAGAGAGAGCACGTTCGTCATGTAGAGCGCGAACGGCACGGCGAGCGCCACGATCACCACCGGCAGCTTGTTCTGGATAAACAGGATGACGGCACCGATGATGATCAGGAAAACGATGGTGATTTCGTTCAAAAGGCCTCTCCCTGTGCTTCTCCCACGCTGGGGCAAGCGGCGCGGCAAATCAACCTTGCATGGTGCTTGACACTATCTTCCGAAAAGAGTGCATCTGCATGTCGAGGCAAATGCGGGTGAACCGCAACAGCGGGCGAAGAGGGGCGTAGCGAATGGCGGAGGCAGCAGCAAAGCGCGGCGGGATGGACCGCATGCTGGATGTGATCGAAAAGGTCGGCAACAAGGTGCCGCACCCGGCCGTGATCTTCCTGGTGATGATCGGCGTCGTCATAGTGGCCTCGGTGATTCTCTCCGCGCTCGGCTCCTACGTCACGCTGGAAACGACGGATGCAGAGGGCACGCTCACCAGCCAGATCGTGAAAGTGAACAGCCTGCTCTCCACAGAGGGCCTGCGCTTCATGCTCACGAGCTGGGTCGACAATTTCATGGGCTTCTCGGCGACCGGCATGATCCTCGTCGCCATGATCGGCGTGGGCGTCGCGGAGCAGACCGGGCTGGTCGCGGCGCTGATCCGCAAGATCGTGGCCGTCACGCCGGGCCGCCTCATCACCTTCGTGATCGTGCTGCTGGGCGGGCTGTCCTCCATCGCGGCAGACGCGGGCTATGTGGTGCTGATCCCGCTCGGCGCGCTCGCCTTCATGAGCCTCGGCCGCCATCCGCTGGCCGGGATCGCCGCCGCCTTCGCCGGGGTTTCCGCCATGTTCGGCGTGAACCTGCTGATCACCCCGCTGGATGGCGCTCTCACCGAAATCACCAACGATGCCATCGCGCTGGTGTCGCCGGGCACCTCGCTGGATCTCACGGCGACCATGTGGTTCTCCATCGTCAGCCTCGTGCTGATGTCAGCATTGTGCGCCTGGATCACCGAAAAGTTCGTGGAGCCGCACCTCGGCAAATATGATCCGGCCGAAGCCGGGCCGCTCGCCTCGGAAGGGGCCGGCCCCGCAGACGCGGACGACAAGGGGCCGGGCGCCGAAGCCGAGGCGCGAGGCCTGCGCTGGGCCGGCTGGGCGCTGCTCGCCGTGCTCGCCGCCGTGGTGGCGCTCAGCTGGGGCGAAGGCGCGGTGTTCCGCAATCCCGAGACAGGCTCGCTGATTTCCGATTCGCCGCTGATGAAGGGGCTGATCGTGCTGGTCGCCATCATCTTCCTGGCGGTGGGCGCGGCTTATGGCGCGGGCGCTGGCACGCTGAAGAGCACATCGGAAGCCATCGGCATGATCGACAAGGCCTTCCGCAACATGGGGCCGCTCATCTTCCTGTTCCTGGTGATCGCGCAGTTCCTCGCCTTCTTCGGCTTCACCAACATCGCCACCGTGCTGGCGGTGAACATGGCCGACGCGCTGGTGGCGGCGAACCTGGGGTCCGTCACGCTGCTGATCGGCTTTGTGGTGGCGATCCTGCTGCTGGATATCCTGATGCCGGGCGCCATCCCGAAATGGGCGATCTTCGCGCCCATCTTCATCCCGCTGTTCATCCAGCTGGGCAGCGATCCGGCCACCGTGCTCGCCGCCTATCGCGTGGCGGACAGCCCCATGAACGTCATCACGCCGCTGATGGGCTATTTCCCGCTGATCGTGATCTTCTGCCAACAATATCAGAAGGATGCCGGCGTCGGCACGGTGATCGCCATCATGCTGCCCTACACCATGTGGCTGGTGCCGGTGTGGACCGCGCTGCTGGTAGGCTGGTACGCGCTGACCCTGCCCTGGGGGTTCTGAGGTCTGGGGCGATAAGCAATGTTCTTCTTTGAACAGCTGATCGAGGAACTCGGCACCAGGCGGTTGGCCAGATCGGCGTTTTTCAGGACGCATTTTCGACTGTTCCTGATGGCGCTTGTCTGCCTGCTCTCAATCGCTGCCCTGTGCCGGATTTACCTGTAGTCGCCCGGCCGGATGGTGCGGAGACAGTATGTCCCTGTCCCCGCGCGTTCTGCGCAACCTACCTGACCTGCCTGATCATGGCGCCCTTCAGTGCATCGGCCTGCGCGAAGAAGCCGCTGCCGCGTGCCGAGCCCAGCGTTTCCCAAGCCTCGCGCACGATCGCGCGGTCCAGTTCCTTGGTATACTCATCCAGCTGATCATAGGGGATCAGGTCCGGGTGCAGTCTGGCCTCGTTGTCGCGCACCGGTCCGTGACCCCAGCCGGAGAGACGGCGATCGACCATCCAGCGGCGGTGCTCCAGTTCCGACAGCGTTTCCATCAGCACCGGATCGGTGGCGAGGTCAGGCAGAGGGATGCCGCCCATGTCGTTGGGCCGGGGCAGCGGCATGCGCAACCATGCTGCCAGGTCGACCCCGGCGGTCAGCAGCTTGGCGGGCAGGTGGACAAGGAGGCGACGGTTGGATTCGCGATACTCCTCGTCCAGCTCCTCCCACGGGCGGTTGGCAGGGGCGTCAGCCTTCGCGGTGCGGCGGTAAGCCTGATGGAACAGCCGGGCGAGATAATCGCTGTTGGGATCGAACAGGCCGATGGATTCGGCAAAATCGGCATTGGCGCCAAAGCCCACCAGCTCGGCGGACTCCTGACGGACCGGCAACCGGGCCAGATCGCGACTGTTGGAAAGGCGGGTGAAAACCGGCCCCATACGCCAACGTTCCCGCGTGGCAAGCGCGTGGAAGGCGCGGGCGAGGCTCAGCGAGCGAGCATCGGAATCAATCGAGACATGAGCCGTCGTGAAGGGCGCGTCGGCATGGGCCTCTCGCAGCAGATCGAGCGGAAGATGACGGGCATCCTCCACCGCACCCGGATCGAGGAAGCGGATATCGGCCGATTCCACCAGCTCCGGACAGCGCCGGAACAGCGCAGCCTCGCGCTCTGCAGCACGTGGATCGATGATGGTGATCAGCGGTTTCTGCTGGAAGCCGGTGAGGCTGCAGAGGAGAAGATCGGTGAGGATGATGTTGCCGCCGCGCCCGAAGCCGAACAGCAGGGCATGAATACGCGGCTGCCCCAGTTGCTGAGCGATCAGCGCGGGCGGATTGCGCCAATGCAGATCCCGCACGGCAAGCTGCACCTGGCTGACGATGCGCACGCCGGGGCCGGTGGCGCGGGCAGTGAACAGACCATCGGTGTAATTCACGGTGATGGGCAGCCCCGGCGCCTCGGCCCGCAGCGCCTCGATGGCGGAAGCCTGCCGGCCCTCATCCGTGAAGGCGATGATGGCGCGGGTGGCACTGTCGGCGATCTGCCGGGCATGTTCCCGCGCATGGGGGGCATCCGGTGGACCGGCAATACGGAGCGCAGCAGTGCCGCCGCTGTCCGGGCCGCTGCTGTCCGCGCTGATCCAGCTGACACTGGCATGGCGATGAGCGGCAGCCGCAACCACGCCGTCGATCAACGGATGATCCCCGATGACGAGAAGGGACGGACGCGCAGACGTCTGGAGCGGCGCGGCCTCGACCGGCCCTAGCTTCGGAGTGCGTGAACCATGCATCTGCTGTGCCCTGTTCACCTATGCGCCAACCCTTGGGAATGGAACATGGACCCGGGGAGAGACCGAGGCAAGAGGAGCGCTGCCCGACAGGGGCGATGTTGCGTTTTGTTGCAATTGGGGCGGGGTGAGTTGCGCGAAACCGGGCGGATATCTCTGCCCGTTGCGCCGGAGGGTTGGTTCTTGCGCTCAGCCGAGCCTGTGCGGCGCCGGATCTCCGCGCTCGGCGATCAGGGCGCGGTGCGCACGGGCTTTCGCGATGGCGACGAGATCGGGTGTCGCCCCGCCCGGCAGCCGATCGGCCAGAATATCGTCCGGCGTCGCGACGGCGAGGCGCACAAGGCTGTCGGCGTCTGCGCCGATCAGGTCAGCCAGTTCGCGCATCGTTCGCACCCGCAGGTGAAAGGCGAAATCGTCGAGCCGGGCGGATTCCTGTTCGCCCTTCTTGTGGAGGGCCTTCTGCAGATCGAAGGCCATCGCGTCAGTCCGTCAACTCGTCCCAGGCGCCTTTCAGGCGGTCGAAGAAGCCCTTGGATTTGGGGCAGGCCTCGTGCGGGCTTTCGCTGCCGCGGAATTCTTCCAGCAGCTCTTTCTGGCGCGGCGTGAGCTTGGTGGGGGTTTCCAGTTCCACCTGCACCACCAGATCGCCCATGCCATGGCCGTTCAGTGCAGGCATGCCGCGTCCGCGCACGCGGAACTGTCGGCCGGACTGGGTGCCGGCGGGGATCTTCACTTCCACCGGCTGCTTGTCGAGGCCGGGGATGTTGATCTCGCCGCCAAGGCTGGCGTCCACGAAGCTCATCGGCACCTGTGCGAACAGGGTGGTGCCGTCGCGCTTCCAGATCGGGTGCGGCTTCATATGGACGAAGATATAGAGGTCGCCGTTCTCGCCGCCGCGCGGCCCGGCCTCGCCTTCGTTGGCGAGGCGGATGCGGGTGCCATCGTCGACGCCCTTGGGGATCTTCACCTTCAGCTGCTTGCGGCGTTCCACCCGGCCTTCGCCGTGGCAATGCTCGCACGGGTCGGAGATGACCTGGCCGGAGCCATGGCATTGCGGGCAGGTGCGCTCCACGATGAACATGCCGTTCTGCATGCGCACCTGGCCGCGCCCGCCGCAGGTGGTGCAGCCCTGCACCCGCGCGCCCGGCTTGGAGCCGGTGCCGACGCAATGTTCGCAGGAAACCGCGACATCCAGCGAGATATCGGCCTCGCCGCCGTGGAAGGCGTCCTCGAAACTGACCTGAAGATCATAGCGAATGTCGGCGCCGCGCTGGGGCCCCGCGCGGCGGCCGCGCCCCTGCTGGCCGCCCATGAACTGGTCGAAGATGTCCGAGAAGATGTCGGAGAAGGGCGAGGCATCGCCGAACGGGCTGCCGCCCCCGCCGCCGGGCTGGCCGCGCACGCCGGCATGGCCGTGGCGATCATAAAGCGCGCGCTTCTGCGGATCGGAGAGCACGCCATAGGCTTCGCTGATCGCCTTGAAGCGCGCCTCTGCATCGGCATCGCCGGGGTTCTTGTCCGGGTGCCAGCGCATGGCGAGCTTGCGGTAGGCGGATTTCAGGGTGCCGTCGTCGCAGCCCTTCTGAACCTCCAGCAGCTCGTAATAATCGACTTCGGCGTACATTTCGGGCGCCCATCCCCTTTAAGAAGCGTCCTTTGCAAGAAGCGGCCTGTTTTGCAGGAAGTGACCGGGGGTCAAGCCCCCGGCCACAGATGTTTACTTCTTGCTGTCGTCGACTTCGGTGAAGTCGGCGTCGACCACGTCGTCGGCGGGCTGTTCGCCAGCGGGCTGTTCACCCCCGGCATTCGCCTGCTCGGCGGCATAGACCGCTTCGCCCAGCTTCATGGCAACCTGCGCCAGCGCCTGTGCCTTCTGGTTGATCTGCTCCGGATCGCCCGATTCCAGCACCGCCTTCAGGTCGGCGATGGCGGTTTCGATGGAAGCCTTGGTTGCAGCATCCACCTTGTCGCCATGCTCGGCGAGCTGGCGCTCGGTGGCGTGGACCAAGCCGTCAGCCTGATTCTTCGCCTCGGCGGCCTCGCGGCGCTTCTTGTCTTCGGTGGAGAACTGCTCGGCTTCCTTTACCATCTTCTCGATGTCGTCCTTGGAAAGACCACCCGAGGGCTGGATGCGGATCTGCTGTTCCTTGCCGGTGCCCTTGTCCTTGGCGTTCACCGCGACAAGGCCGTTGGCGTCGATGTCGAACGTCACTTCCACCTGCGGCACGCCGCGCGGGGCGGGCGGGATGCCGACCAGATCGAACTGGCCCAGCAGCTTGTTGTCCGCCGCCATTTCCCGCTCGCCCTGAAACACGCGGATCGTCACGGCCGACTGGTTGTCGTCTGCGGTCGAGAAGGTCTGCGACTTCTTGGTGGGGATGGTGGTGTTGCGGTCGATCATGCGGGTGAACACGCCGCCCAGCGTCTCGATGCCGAGGCTGAGGGGGGTGACATCCAGCAGCAGCACGTCCTTCACGTCGCCCTGCAGCACGCCGGCCTGGATGGCGGCGCCCATGGCGACCACTTCATCCGGGTTCACGGAGGTGTTGGGCTCCTTGCCGAACAGATCCTTCACGAACTGCCGCACGCGGGGCATGCGGGTCATGCCGCCCACCAGGATCACTTCGTTGATCTCGCTGGCCTTCACGCCGGCTTCGTTCATCGCATCGACGCAGGGCTTGCGGGTGCGCTCAATGAGGTCGATCACGAGGCGCTCCAGGTCGGCGCGGCTGATCGCCTTCACAAGGTGCTTCGGCCCGGTCGCGTCCGCCGTGATGAAGGGCAGGTTCACTTCGGTCGTGGCAGACGAGCTGAGCTCGATCTTGGCCTTTTCCGCCGCTTCCTTCAGGCGCTGCAGGGCAAGCCGATCCTTGGTCAGGTCGATGCCTTCATCCTTCTTGAAGCCTTCGGCCAGAAACTCCACGATCTTGGCGTCGAAATCCTCGCCGCCCAGGAAGGTGTCGCCGCTGGTCGACTTCACTTCGAACACGCCGTCGCCCAGTTCCAGGATGGAGACGTCGAAGGTGCCGCCGCCAAGGTCATACACCGCGATGGTGTGGGCCGACGTGCTCTTGTCGAGGCCATAGGCCAGCGCGGCCGCCGTCGGCTCGTTGATGATGCGCAGCACTTCAAGCCCGGCGATCTGGCCGGCATCCTTGGTGGCCTGGCGCTGGGCGTCGTTGAAATAGGCCGGAACCGTGATCACGGCCTGCGTCACGGTTTCACCCAGATAGGATTCCGCCGTTTCCTTCATCTTCTGCAGGATGAAGGCAGAAATCTGCGAGGGGCTGTAATCCTTGCCGCCCGCCGAGACCCAGGCGTCGCCATTGGCGCCCTTCACGATCTTGTAGGGCACAAGATCCTTGTCCTTCTGGGTCATCGGATCGTCGAACCGGCGGCCGATCAGCCGCTTCACCGCGAACACGGTGTTTTCCGGGTTGGTCACGGCCTGCCGCTTGGCGGGCTGGCCCACCAGACGCTCGCCGTCCTTGGTGAAGGCGACCTGCGACGGGGTGGTCCGCGCGCCTTCCGTATTCTCAATCACCTTGGGCGCAGCACCCTCCATCACAGCCACGCAGCTGTTGGTGGTGCCGAGGTCGATTCCGATAACCTTCGCCATAGTCTTCCTTGCCTGTTTGCGCGGCGAGGCCGTGTGGGCCGCGCGCGCACCTTTCCATGAGATTTTGTTTGGCCCCCCGAAGACGGCCTTTCGCTTGGGCATATAGGTGGATGATGTCCGGCATCAATGGTGCGCTTACGCTTTTCGCATCCATGTTCATGGGCTGGACAGGGCGAGTGTTGCAGCGGCGGCAACGGCCGGGCTAGAGCAGCGGCCAGACGTCTTGAAAGGCTTCAGTCCCATGATGCGCGCATTCGCCCTTTCCGCCCTGCTTGTTGTCGGCGCGGCGCCGGCGCTGACCGTGATTGCCGCCGTGCCGGCGACGGCCCAGATGGCGCCGATGACTGGGCCGCATGTGCAGGATGCCTGGGTGCGCCTGCCCGCCGTCTCCGGCCGCCCGGCCGGCGGCTACTTCCTGATCCACGGCACCGCCAAGGCCGATGCGCTCACCGGCGTCACCTCCCCCAAGGCGGAGCGGATCGAGCTGCATTCGATGACGAACGAGGGCGGCGTGATGAAGATGCGCGCCGAGCCCAGCTTCGCCCTGCCCGCCAAGGGGGAACTGAAGTTCGCGCCCGGCGGCAGCCATCTGATGATCTTCGGCCTCTCGCCCGACGTGAAGCCGGGCACAGCCATCCCGCTGACCTTCAGCTTCCAGTCCGGCGCGAAGGTGACGCTGAACGCCGAAGCCCGGGCCGCGAATGCGCCCGTGCAAGCCCCGGCCGACGCCCCTGCCCACAAACATTAGGATGTGCGCAGTTGCGCACGGGCATTGATACCCCCGCCACACGCCCGCTCAGCCCCGGCGAGCGTGCGCTGTGCGCCCGGGTGTTCGGCCCCGCGCTGGACCCGGAGCCGGTGCGCATCAACCGGCTGAAATGGTGGATGTGGCAGCCCGCGTGGATCACCATGGCGCCGGACGGGCATCTGTGGTTCCACCCGAACGGCGATGTGTGGAGCGAGGATTTCTCCGCCGAAGGCGCGGGCCTGCGCGGCCATTTCGTGCATGAACTGACCCATGTGTGGCAGCACCAGCAAGGCATCAGCCTGATCTGGAAGCGCCCGCCCTTTGCCCGCTACCGCTATCTGCCGCTGGTGCCGGGCAAGCCCTTCCACGCCTATGGGCTGGAACAGCAGGCAGAAATCGTGAAGGACGCCTATCTGCTGGGCGAAGGCGTGCGGCTGAACGGTCGCCCGCCGCTGGACACCTACAAGGCCCTGCTGCCCTTCAGACCCTGAGCGCCAGCAGCCCGGGCGCAAGGTTGTTCCACCATGCGCGCGACAACGGATTCCGTTGTCAGGCCGCCACGCATGCCCCCCTGTGCCCGGCGTGGAAGGATGCGCAGCGCGATGGCGGACTGCAAGGTCAGCGCGAGGGGGCTCTGCCCCCTCGACCCCCGGCAGGGAACCGTGTTCCCTGCACCCACATGAATATGTCATCCGGTCAGGTTGCGCTGACGGGTGGGTTGACTGCCTGCGGTGCTTTGGGTGGTGCGCCTTCCGTTCTCACCTCGTCACCCCGGGCTTGACCCGGGGTCCAGCTTCTTGTCCCGACGTTGCCGAAGAACAGCTGGACCCCGGGTCAAGCCCGGGGCGACGGAGTGTGAGGTGAAAGGGGGAGAGCGCCTTGGCAGCGCCGCAGGCAATCAAACACGACCCCACGCGCAACGTCGAAGTAACGCGCAACGCAAAGTCAGAGGGTGCAGGGAAATCATTTCCCTGCCCGCCGGAGGCAAAAACCTCAGCCTTTCGCCTTGGCCACCGTCACCAGCGCCGGCCGCAGCAGCCGGTCTTTCAGCGTGTAGCCCGCCTGCAGTTCGGACACGACGGTGCCGGGTTCGGCGTCATGTTCCACTTCGACCATCGCCTGGTGGGCGTTGGGGTCGAGCGGCAGGCCGACTGCGGCCACGCGCTTCACGCCGTGGCGTTCCAGGATGGAGGACAGCTCGCGCGCCGTGGCTTCGAGGCCGGTGCGCAGCGCTTCGGACGCTTCGGCGGGGAGTGATTCGAGCGCGCGGGCGAGATTGTCGGCGACCGTCAGCATGTCGCGCGCGAAGTTGGCGGCGGCATATTGCACGGCGTCGGCCTTGTCGCGTTCCAGCCGGCGGCGGGTGTTTTCCGCTTCGGCGGCCATGCGCAGGGCGCGGTCGCGTTCGGCGTCGCGTTCCGTTGCGAGGGAGACGATTTCCTCCCGTGCGGCAGCCAGTTCCTGTTCCAGTGAAATGTCGGCGCCGATGTCCGGCGTGTCGGCAGTCATGCCATCAACCTCGATAATCTGTTTGCAGTGAAATCCACCATGGGGACGACGCGGGCATAGTTCAACCTCGTGGGGCCGATCACGCCGACAACGCCGATCACCCGGCCGTCCGCGCCGCGATAGGGGGCGGCGATGACGGACGAGCCGGAGAGGGCGAACAGCCGGGTTTCTGCGCCGATGAAGATTCGCATCGCCTCAGACTGGCGGGCCTGATCCAGCAGGCGGGCGAGTTCCGCTTTTTCCTCAAGCTCTTCCAGCAGGGCGCGCGCGCGATCCAGATCGACATCGTTGAGGAGATGCGCCTGCCCGCGCACGATGAGCACGGGGCCGGCGCCGTCGGACGACCAGGAGGCCAGCCCGTCGGCGACGAGGGCGGCGGTGAGCTGGTCGAGTTCGGCGCGGTCGGTTTCGATTTCCACCTGCAGGCGGGCGACAGCGTCTGCCAGCGTGAGGCCGGAGAGGCGGGCGTTGACGTAGTTCTGCGCCTGTTCGAGCGCTTCGCGGGGCAGGTTCTCGGGCAGCGCGATCACCCGATTCTCGATCCCGCCGTCTGCGCCGACGAGGATGGCGAGCGCGCGGCCCGCGCCCAGCGGCACGAGATTTAGCTGGCGGATGACCGGCTCCGTCTTCGGCGCGGCGACCACGGCGGCGCACTGGGCGAGGCCGGAGAGCGCGGAGGTGGTGCGGGCGAGCAGGTCCTCAAGGCTGGCGCCGGCGCGCATCGCCTCGGCCTCGATGGTGGCGATGTCGGCGGCGTCTGGCACGGCAACCTGCATCATGCCGTCCACGAACAGGCGGAGGCCCTGTTCGGTGGGAACGCGGCCCGCCGAGGTGTGGGGGGCTTCCAGCAGGCCCAGTTCCTCCAGATCCTGCATCACGTTGCGGATGGAGGCGGGGGAGAGTTGCAGGCCGCCGAGGCGGGAAAGCGTGCGTGAGCCGACGGGCGCGCCGGTGGCGAGGTAGCTGTCCACGATGTCGCGGAAGATGCCGCGCGCGCGATCGGAGAGCTGGGAGACGGAGATGCTGCCATGCTCGTGCATGTGGGGAATGTAGGCGGGAAGGCGGTGGGGCTCAACTGGCTTGGCTTGCAGCCGCGCCCGGCCTAAGGCTCAAGGAAACTTTCCGTGGATAGAGGAACAACAGATGCGACCTTCGGGCCGTTCGCCGGACATGATGCGCGAGATCGGGATGCAGCCGGGCTTTTCCGCCCATGCGGAAGGATCCTGCCTGGTGAAGTTCGGGCAGACCCATGTGCTGGTGACGGCGAGCGTGGAAGAGAAGCTGCCGCCGTGGATGCGGGGCAAGGGCGAAGGCTGGGTGACGGCGGAATATGGCATGCTGCCCCGCGCCACCCACACCCGCGGCAGCCGCGAGGCGGCCAAGGGCAAGCAATCGGGTCGCACGCAGGAAATCCAGCGGCTGATCGGGCGCAGCTTGCGGGCCGTGACGGACCTGAAGGCGCTGGGCGAGCGGCAGATCACGCTGGATTGCGACGTGCTGCAGGCCGATGGCGGCACCCGCACGGCGGCGATTTCCGGCGCCTGGGTGGCGCTGCGGCTGGCGCTGGACAAGATCCATGCGGTGACCCCGTTCGAGGTGGACCCGCTGTCCACGCAGGTCGCGGCAGTCAGCTGCGGCGTGTATGAAGGTACGCCTGTGCTGGATCTTGATTACCCCGAGGATTCGGTGGCCCATACGGACGGCAATTTCGTGCTGACATCGAAGGGCGCCATCGTGGAAGTGCAGGCGACGGCCGAAGGCGCGGTGTTCGAGGAAGAGACGCTGCTGCGCCTGCTTCGCCTCGCCCGCATCGGCACCGACCAGATTTTCGCAGCCCAGCGGGCTGCGACCGGCCGGTGATCGCGGGGCTCGGCCCGAAGCTGGTCCTCGCCAGCCACAACAAGGGCAAGCTGCGCGAGATTTCGGCGCTGCTGGCGCCGTTCGGGATCGAGGCCGTTCCGGCCTCTGACTTCGGGCTGGCCGAGCCTGTGGAGACCGAGGACAGCTTTGCGGGCAATGCGCTGCTGAAGGCGCGCTTCGCGGCCGAAGGCGCGGGCCTGCCCGCGCTCTCCGACGACAGCGGGCTGTGTGTCGAGGCGCTGGGCGGCGAGCCCGGCGTCTACACCGCCGACTGGGCGGAAACGCCGACCGGGCGGGACTGGTTGCTCGCCATGACCAAGGTGGAGGACAGGCTGAAGGCGCTGGGGCCAGAGGTGTCGCGGGCGGCGGAATTCGTCTGCGTCCTGGCGCTGGTGTGGCCCGATGGGGCCGAGCAGACCTTCGAGGGGCGCATGCCGGGATCGCTGGTGTGGCCGCCGCGCGGAGAGCTTGGGTTCGGCTATGATCCGGTGTTCGTGCCGCAAGGCCATGACCAGACCTTCGCGGAGATGGACCCGGCGGACAAGCATGCGATCAGCCACAGGGCCAAGGCCTTCGCCAAGCTGAAGGCGGCGCTGGGGGCCGCATGAGCGGCGACATCGCCCTCTATGTTCACTGGCCCTTCTGTGTCACCAAATGCCCGTATTGCGACTTCAACAGCCATGTGCGCGAGCGCGTGGATCAGTCGCAGTGGCGCGCGGCGCTGCTGGCGGACTTGCGCCATGAAGCCCGGCTGACAGCGGGACAGCGGCTGGTTTCCATCTTCTTCGGCGGCGGCACGCCCAGCCTGATGGACCCGGGCACCACCGAAGCGCTGATCGCCGAAGCGCTGACGCTGTGGCCGAACGACGGCGCGTTGGAAATCACGCTGGAGGCGAACCCGTCCTCCGTGGAGGCCGCGCGCTTCGCGGACTTTGCGGCGGCGGGCGTGAATCGGGTTTCGCTGGGGTTGCAGGCGCTGGACGATTCCGCGCTGAAGCTGCTGGGGCGGCCGCATGATCTGGCGCAGGGCCTCGCCGCGCTGGAGGTGGCGCAGCGCCATTTCGCCCGCGTCAGCTTCGATCTGATCCACAGCCGCCCGGGGCAGACGGCGGCGGCGTGGGAAGCCGAACTCGCCCGCGCGCTGAGCTTCGGGACCGAACATCTCTCCGCCTATCAGCTCACCATCGAGGAGGGCACGCGCTTTCACACGCTGGCCCGCAAGGGCCTGCTGGCGCTGCCGGACGAGGATGAGGCGGCCGAAATGTTCGAGCTGACCGGACAGCTGTGCGCCGCCGCCGGGCTGCCGCTGTACGAAGTGTCCAACCACGCCCGGCCCGGCGCCGAGAGCCGGCACAACCTGCAATATTGGCGCTATGGCGATTATGCCGGGGTTGGCCCCGGTGCGCACGGGCGGCGCGGCGGGCTGGCGACCACCCGGCTGAAGCGGCCGGAAAGCTGGCTGGAGGCCGTGCAGGCACAGGGGCAGGGGCTGGAGGCCGAGGAGCCGATCCCGCCCGAAGACGCCGCCGAGGAAGCGCTGCTGATGGGGCTGCGGCTGGCCGAGGGCATCGACCCGGCCCTGTTCAGGGCGCGCACAGGTATTGCGCTGGACCAGGTGGCGTCGCCCGCCGCCCGCACCCGACTGCAGGCCATGAGGCTGCTGGAACCCGGCGAGCGCCTGCGTGTGACCGATGCGGGGCGGATGCTGACCAACCGCCTGATTCTGGAACTGGCTTCGGGGTTGAAACAACCCGCCGCGGCCCCAAGTTGAAGCGAAGCAAGGAGACAGGGATGATCGGCAAGGTGATGACGGCACTGGCAGGGCGCAGCATCGCCCAGACGCTGGGTGGGGCAGCTGCCGGCCCGGCAGGCGCCGTGATCGGGGCGGCCGTGCCGGTGGTGTTGCCGCGCGTGGCGCGCGCGCTGGGGCCGATGGGCATGGTGGGCGTCGCCGTGGGTGGCCTGCTGTTCAAGCGCTGGCTCAGCCGTCGCAACGAACGGATCAAGGCGCAGGAAGCGGCGGTTGCGGGCCTGCCGCCGCGCGACCCCGCCGCCGTGTTGGGAAGCCCCACGCCGCCCGATCTGCTGGAAGGCGAATTGCTGACGGACGCCTGATGGGCAAGCAAGGCATTTTCGCGCGGCGCAGTCGGGGAGCATCACTCCCCGCTTTCTCGATAATTGCGCTGCGCGTCACGCCGTCGCCCTAACAGCTCCCGGAACGCCGCCATTCGCTTCGGCTCTGGAATGGCCGTCCGCTCTCCAGCCCCTGCGCGTCCACCGTGAAAAGGCCCTTGGTATCGCGCCGGATCGATGTCCGGCCTGACCGTCCACCTTCACAGCGGTAGGTCACAGTCGCACCGTCGGTACCGTCAGCGATCACGGAGAAGTTGCACTGCTCGCCCGGCCGGCCGCCCATCAGCAGTGCCGAGGCATCGCCGATGCACTGGCTGCTGCTGGATTGCCCGCCGATCGTCGTCACCTGCCAGGCGCCGGGGGCGAAGCCCTGCAGCGCCTTCAGCCCGGGTGCCGGCTGTGCCAGCACAACGGCTGAAAGAAGCATCATGGGAATCGCAAATATCAGGCGCATGGGGCGAATCTAGCAATGGAGTCAGGCAAAAGAAGGGCCGCCGCGTCAGATTTCCAGCAGGAACTGTTTCGAACAGAATTCGCAATCCACGGCAATCACACCGTCTGAATTGCGCATCTCGGCGCGCTCCTCTTCCGGGAACTGCCCCAGCACGTTCAGGATATGCGCTTCGGAGCAGCGACACCCGCGCGAGATCGCGATCTCCGGCAGCACCCGCACCTCATCCTCGTTGAACAGCCGCCACAGCAGGCCTTCCAACGGCAGGTCCGCATCGGTCAGCTCTTCCGGCTGCACGGTGGCCGCCAGCGTTTCCACATGCGTCCAATGTTCCAGCCCGTCGTCCACATGCAGCCGCGCCGCGCCATCCTCCGCGCGCGGCAGATGCTGCACGATCAGTCCACCCGCGATCCAGCGCCCGTCGGCGCCCCGCCGCGCTGCCAGCCGCACCAGCGTGGGCAGCTGCTCGCTGTTCGCGAAATAACCTTCGGCCGCAGCCTGCAGCGTCTCGCGCCCCAGCTCCACGATGCCCTGATAGCGTTCGGCAGACGCGGTCTGGTCCAGCGTGATCGCCAAATAGCCCTGCCCCAGCAACGCCTCGAGCGAGGCCGAAACCCCTTCGTCCAGCGGCGGGAAGCGGCGGTCCAGATCCTGGCTGGCATAGCCGCGCAGCTCGCCGTGCCGCCAGTCGGCCACCAGCAGCTTCAGCAGGCCGCCTTCGCCGCCCTGACCTTTTGCCTGCACCGTCAGCTGCCCTTCATCCTCACGGAACAAGGCACCCAGCAGGGCCGTCAGCACCAGCGTTTCAGCCACGATCCGTGCCACCGGCTCGGGATAGGCATGCGACGCCAGAATCTCGTTCAGCGTGGAATCCAGCCGCACCACCCGGCCACGTGCCGCGCAGCCCGGGATAGTGAACCCCAATATCCGATCAGAGCCAGCCATCAGCCCAGCCGCCCCAGCGCCCACAGCAACAGCGCTTTCTGCGCATGCACGCGGTTCGCTGCCTCTTCCCATACGGCGGATTGCGGGCCGTCTATCACCGCGTCGGTCACTTCCTCTCCGCGGTGCGCGGGCAGACAGTGCAGGAACAGCGCCTGCGGCCTGGCCAGCGCCATCAGCGCGTCATTCACCTGATAATCGCCAAACGCCGCCTGGCGTTCGGCGATGTCGGTGTCGCCCATGGAAACCCAGGTGTCCGTCACCACCACATCGGCGCCCTGCACGGCCTCCTCGGGGCTGCGCACGATGCGGATCGCCGCACCCCGGTCCTCGGCCTCGGCCACGAAGGCCGGGTCCGGCGAATAGCCGTCCGGGCAGGCCACCGTCACGGAAAAGCCCAACAGCCCGGCCGCCTCGATCAGCGAGCTGCACACATTGTTGCCGTCGCCGATCCAGGCCCAATGTGTGCCGTCGGCGTTCCGGCCCAACCGCTCCTCCACTGCCAGCAGGTCCGCGACCAGCTGGCAGGGGTGCGACACATCCGTCAGCCCGTTCAGCAGCGGCACACCGGCGGCGGCCGCGAAGGCCTCCACATCGGCATGGCGGTTGGCGCGGATCATCACCGCATCCACAAAGCCGGATAGCACGCGAGCGGTGTCGCCGATGCTTTCGCCCCGACCCAGTTGCATGTCCCCGGCCGCCAGCGTGATGGCACTGCCGCCCAGCTGGCGCATGGCGATGTCGAAGCTCAGCCGGGTCCGGGTGGAGGGCTTCTCAAAAATGCAGGCCAGCACATGCCCCGCCAGCGGCGCATCGCTGTCCGCCCTGCCCTGCGGCAGGCCCTTGCGCGCCAACTTGCGCGCCAGCGCTGCGTCCAGCACCAGCCGCAGCCCGTCAGGCCCCAGATCAGACAGGTTCAGAACGTGGCGAACATCGCTCATGCCGATGCCTTCGCGCGGCAGGGCTCGCCGAAATGCAAGTGGCGGAAGGTCAGCTCTGAAATGGCCATGGCAACCTCATGCGGATAAGCGACGGAAATAAAAAAAGGCGGCGAAACGCCGCCTGATCCATTTGGCTCCACATAGGGGCTCAGGCGCGCAATTTCCACCCCGATTTCAGCAGCACATAGGCCAGTGCCCACAACAGCACGCACAACCCGCCCACGATTCCGGCGCCCAGCCACAGCGGCGCTTCCGCCACCCCGATGAAGCCGGCCCGGAAGCCGTCGATCATGTAGAAGAAGGGGTTGGCCCGGCTGACGGCCTGCATGCCGGGCGGCAGCCGATCGATCGCATAGAAGGTGCCGGACAGCAAAGTCAGCGGCTGCACCACGAAGTTGGTGACAGCGGCGCCATGATCGAACTTGTCGGCCCAGATGCCCGTCAGCACGCCCAGCAGTCCCAGCAACAGCGAACCCAGCGTGCCGAACAGCAGCACCTGCAGCGGGTTTGCAACAGACACCGAAACACCGGGCCACAGCAGCATCGCCGCCCACACCGCCAGCCCCACGGCCCAGGCACGTGTCACAGCGCCCGCCACATAGCAGGCCAGCAGCTCCCCATGGCTCAGAGGCGGCATCAGCACATCCACGATGGTGCCCTGCACCTTCCCGATGATGATGGAGGACATGCTGTTCTGGAAGGCGTTCTGCGTCATCCCCATGATGATCAGGCCCGGCGCCAGGAAGGTGGAATAGGGGAAGCCCAGCACCTCGCCCTTGGCATTGCCCAGCGCCAGCGTGAAGATGGCCAGAAACATCAGCGTGGTAATGGCCGGGGCCCAGATCGTCTGCATCTGAACCTTGAAGAAGCGCCGCACTTCCTTCACATAGAGGGTCTGCATTCCCAGCCAGTTGATGCCGTCGATCACCGGAACACCGGGTTCCGGCAATGTCGGCGCGACGGGCTGGGGTGGAATTTGCGCTTGCATGGTTGCCAGCCGTCTATCGGCGCCGGTCCCCACCCGCAAGCCATTCGAAAGCGAAACCATGGCCTGGACAGACGAGCGCATCGCTCTTTTGAAGCAATATTGGGAAGAAGGCCGCTCCGCGAGCCAGATCGCCGAGATTCTGGGCGAAGGCCTGTCGCGCAACGCCGTGATCGGCAAGGCGCACCGCCTCGGCCTCGCCTCCCGCCCCTCGCCGCTGAAAACTGGCGACGCCAAGGCAGAGGCAAAGCCAGCCAAGGCTGAAGCCAGACCGACTGAGGCGAAACCGGCGGCGCCGAAGCCGGCGCCCCGCCCTGCGCCGCAACCGGCGGCGGCTGCCCCGGCGCCCGCTCCGGCAGCGCCTGTCGCCCCGTCTGCTCCGGCGCCCGCCCCCGCTCCGGCCGCGCTGACGCCCGGCCTGCAACCGGCGCCCCGCCCGGCCACGCCACGCGCCAAGGGGGAACGGGTGACGCTGCTCGATCTCAACGACCGCATCTGCAAATGGCCGATCGGTCACCCGGACGAGCCGGATTTCCACTTCTGCGGCAAGCCGGTCAGCCCGGGTTTCCCTTATTGCGGGGAGCATTGCCTGGTGGCGTATCAGGCGCAGATGCCGCGTCGGGATCGGCCTGCGGGTCCGCCCAGGCCTTTCGGGCCGAATCTGCCGAGGCCGCGCTGAGAGCCGGCTGTGTCGCTGAAGCCGGCTGCGACTAAGGCGCAGCCTTAGCTCGCAGACTCGGCGAAAGCGCGGCCGGCTGAATCGGCGATCTCTATCGCCGATCAGTCCGACGAGTCCGGCTTCGCCGGACCTCTTTCTGCCTTCCCTTCTCTCCAGCCGGACTCGCGCGGTTCAGCCGCGTGGCCGGCCCATCCACGCCCGCCAGCCGTGGAACAATTCCTACAAATCCAACAGCTCCTACACCCAAGCCGTTGATTTTGTAGTGTAGGACGATGTTCCACGTGGAACAACCGATTTGGTTATCCACTGTTCCACGACAATCGATGCCCAACGGACGCGGCCGGCGGCAAAGCCGCCGAGTCCGCTTGACACTCGCTCACCCACTCTGGGGCAACACCTCGCGCCAACGGTACGACAAGAAAGAAAATGCAGGCAAAGCCTGCGCCGTCGGACTGGCCGTGGCCTGAGGACCACGACTCAGCCGGCCGGGCTTTCGCCGAGTCCGTGAGTTAGCGCTGCGCGCTAATCTCGGCCGGCTTCAGCCAAAAAAATCCCCCGGCAGTTGCCTGCCGGGGGAGGTTGGTTCCTTGGGGAGGAAATCATGGGCGGGCGCCAGTTTACCCGGCGCCGCCGAACTCAGTAATTATAGGCACGCTCGCCATGCTCGCCGAGGTCGAGACCTTCGCGCTCCACCTCTTCGCTCACACGCAGCCCGGTCAGGGCCTTGGCGATGTAGAAGGCAATCGCGGCACCAACCGCCGACCAGACAATGGCAACCGCCACCGACTTCACCTGGATCCACACTTGCGGCCACAGGGCATAGTCATCGCCGGCAGGCCCGCCGATCACCGTCAGCATGGTGAAGGCGGTGCCGATGGAACCGACGATCCCGGCGACACCATGGATGCCGAACACGTCCAGCGAGTCGTCGAAGCCCAGCTTCGGCTTCACCTTCATCACGAAGATGCAGGCCACGATGGCACCGACGGCGCCCAGCAGGATGCCGCCGAACGGGCCGGAGTTGCCGGCCGCAGGCGTAATCGCAACCAGGCCCGCAATCGCACCGGAGCAGGCGCCCAGCAGCGAGCCGGAGTGGCCGAGCAGCTTCTCGGTCAGCATCCAGAACAGCACGCCCGCCGCCGTCGCGGTGAAGGTGTTGATGAGGGCGAGACCGGCCGAGCCATTGGCTTCCAGCGCGGAACCCGCGTTGAAGCCGAACCAGCCCACCCACAGCAAGCCGGTGCCGATCAGCGTCATCGTCAGCGAGTGCGGCGCGATCAGTTCCTTCTGGTAACCGATCCGCTTGCCCAGGATCAGCGCACCGACCAGAGCCGAGACACCCGCGTTGATGTGCACCACGGTGCCGCCGGCGAAGTCCAGAGCGCCCCAGTTGAAGATGAGGCCGGTGGTCGCCTCATCGGCACCCGCGTACCACACCATATGGGCGATCGGGTAATAGACGATGGTCAGCCAGACGAAGGCGAACACCATCAGGGCGGAGAATTTCATCCGCTCGACCAAGCCGCCGACGACCAGCGCCACGGTGATGGCCGAGAAGGTCATCTGGAAGGCGATGAAGACGAATTCCGGGATCACGACGCCGTCGCTGAAAGTGGCGACAGTGGAATCGGCCGTCAGGCCCGACAGGAAGAATTTGCCCGACGAGATGAACTGGTTGGCATCTCCGCCGAAAGCCAGGCCATAGCCATAGATCACCCACATGATCATCGCGAGGCTGGCCACGCCGAGGATCTGGGTCAGCACCGAGGCCATATTCTTGGTGCGGACAAGACCGCCATAGAACAGCGCGAGGCCGGGGACGATCATCATCATCACCAGCACGGTCGCAACCATCATCCAGGCGGTGTCGCCCTTGTTGGGAACGGGATCGGCCGCAGCCGTTTCAGCCACAGCCGCCGCCGCCGGCGCAGCCACTTCGGCGGCGACCGTCGCGGCTTCAGTGGCAACCGCCGCTGCATCCTGCGCAAACGCGGGATGCACGGCTGCCACGCCCGCCATCCCCAGGCCCAGGGCGATCTTGCCCCAGGGCAGGTGTCGCAATTCCATATGAGACCCCTCCTTGAACAGGCCGGGCTTTGCGCCCGCCTCGATTATCGAGTCCGATCGCATCAGAGCGCCGACTCGTTGGTTTCGCCGGTGCGGATCCGAACGGTTCCCGCCACATCGAAGATGAAAATCTTGCCGTCACCGATGGCGCCGGTGTGGGCCGCCTGCTGGATGGCCTCGACAGCGCGTGGCGCCAGTTCCGTGGGCACCGCCGCCTCGATCTTCACCTTGGGCACAAGATTCGTTGTGTATTCCGCTCCCCGATAGATTTCGGTCTGGCCTTTCTGGCGCCCGAAACCCTTCACTTCAGTCACCGTCATTCCCGAAACGCCCAGCGCCGTCAGCGCCTCCCTGACGTCGTCGAGTTTGAACGGCTTGATCACGGCCACGATGAATTTCACAGCTGCCGAACCCCCTCTTACTGACTGGCGAACGCCGATACGCTCGCAGTTGAGGGGCCATGCACGAAGCATGCCAAGTAAATGTTACATTGCGACACCATGAACAAGGCACACGGCCTGCCCATTTTCGCGGCATGCAGTCACACTTGATTACAAGCTTGCCTGATTTTCGGGCAGTTCAACCGGTGCCGCCGACCGTCAGCCCCTCCACCAGCAGGGTGGGTTGGCCCACCCCCGCAGGAACCGATTGCCCGCCCTTCCCGCAGGTGCCGATGCCCTCGTCCAGCGCCATGTCGTTACCGATCGCGGCGATCTTCTGCATCACCTCAGGCCCGTTGCCGATCAGCGTCGCGCCCTTCACCGGCGCGCCGATCTTGCCGTCCTCCACCAGATAGGCCTCGGTGCAGCTGAACACGAACTTGCCCGAAACGATATCGACCTGCCCGCCGCCGAAGCTCTTGGCATACAAGCCTTTTTTCACGCTGCGCAGGATTTCGCCCGGGTCTTCGGAGCCGCCCGCCATGAAGGTATTCGTCATCCGCGGCATCGGCGGATGGCGGAAACTCTCCCGCCGGCCGTTGCCCGTGGCGGACACGCCCATCAGCCGCGCATTCATGCGATCCTGCATATAGCCGCGCAGATAGCCGTCCTCAATCAGCACCGTGCGTTCCGTCGGCGTGCCCTCGTCATCGACGCTCAGCGAACCACGCCGGTCCACCAGCGTGCCGTCATCAATCACGGTCACGCCCGGAGAGGCCACCCGCTCGCCCACACGGCCGGAAAAGGCCGAGCTGCCCTTGCGGTTGAAGTCGCCTTCCAGCCCATGGCCCACTGCCTCGTGGAGCAGGATGCCCGGCCAGCCCGGCCCCAGCACCACCGGCATCACCCCGGCAGGCGCCGGCACGCTCTCCAGATTGGTCAGGGCCTGCGCCAGCGCCAGATCGATGGCGCGCTCCCACTCGCCCTCTTCGAACAGCCGGTCATAGAGCTGACGCCCGCCGAAGCCCCAGCTGCCGGATTCCCGGCGGCCGTCCTTCTCGGCCACGATGCCCACATTCAGCCGAACCAGCGGCCGCACATCCTTCACCCGCACTCCGTCGGCGCGGATGATTTCCACATGGCTCCAGCTCGCGGCCAGGCTCGCCGTCACCTGTGCCACGCGCGGGTCCTTCGCTCGCGCCACGGCATCGATGCGCTCCAGCAGCTTCACCTTCTCGGCAAAGGGAACCGCCGAAAGCGGATCGGCATCGGTATACAGCCGCCGGTTGGTGCCGCGCGGCGCATCCGCCGCCGCGACGCCGCCATGCCCGGCCTTCACAACCGCAATCGTCTCCGCCGCACGCCGGATCGAGGCGGCCGAAATCTCATTGGCATGGGCATAGGCGCTCACCTCGCCCACCACACCGCGCAGGCCGAACCCCCGGCTCTGGTCGAAACTCGCCGACTTCAGCCGCCCGTCGTCAAACGCGAAACTCTCCGACGAGGCGACCTGCAGATACAGCTCGCCATCCTCCAATCCATCCAGCGCCTGCTTCGTCAGGCGCTCGGCCTCGTGCGGATCGAGCTCGGTGTAGAGAAGATTGTCCATAAGGCGGAGATAGGGGGTTCGGGGGGAAAGGCCAATGGGCGGGACGTGTGGCGGCGCGATCTGCCGCCCATCGCTGTGAGGTTATGGCTGTGCAGGAGACCAAGGGCTCTGCCCTTGGAACCCGGCAGGAAGCCGTGCTCCCTGCACCCACATTAGCAGGGTGATCGTTCAGGTTGCGCTGACGGTTGGGCTTACTGCCTGCGGCGCCAGCGCGTTCCAGCGCCGCAGGCAATCAAACATCGTCACACACGCGACTTCGGAGTGGGGACGCAACGCCAATGTAGAGGGTGCAGGGAAATCATTTCCCTGCCCGCCGGAGGCAAAAACCCCCTATTTCGCCTCGTCAGCCCGCTTCACCGGCACGAACTGGCCCAGTCCGCAGGACGCGCCGCGCCGGGGGCCTGCGCCGGTTTCGATCACGGTGATGATATCCACGCTGCACAGTTGCGAGGCGGTGGGGCTGTAGCTGAAGGTGCGGCTGAAGCCGAGGCCGGGGCAGCGGTTGGGCAGGGTGTTCCGGAAGATCTGGCCGTTGCGCATCGTGAAGTCGATGGTCTGGTCGTCCTGCACCTGGGTGGAGCGGATCTGGCTGGTCTGCACGCAGCTCACCGGATCGCCGGTGGGGACCATGGCGGGCGGGGTGCGGGGTGCCTGGTTGCTGCTGCAGGCGGCGAGCGCGAGAGCCAATGAGATGGGGGCCAATGAAGCTGGAATTGCGACACGCATGATGATCTCTCCCTTCGGATCAGGCCGCCGACCTTAAGGCCTTTTGTTGCGGCTGTTGCGTCTTGTCCCTGAAGCGGCACCAGCTTGCAATCGGGCATCTCCAGCAGTCCGGCGTACGCGCCTTGCAGAGATAGCGGCCGTGCAGGATCAGCAGATGATGAGCATCCTTCGCCCAGCGGCGCGGCACCTGCGCCAGCAGGTCGCGCTCGACGGCATCCGGCGTCTTGCCGGCGGACAGCCCGATGCGATGGGCGACGCGGAAGACATGGGTGTCGACCGCGAGCGTCGCCTCGCCGAATATCTCGTTCAGCACCACATTCGCTGTCTTGCGCCCGACGCCCGCCAGCGCGACCAGCTCCTTCTCCGTGCCGGGCACCTTGCCGTCGTGCAGGCCGATCAGTTGCTCCGACAGGCGGATGACGTTGGCGGCCTTGCTGTTGAACAGGCCGATGGTGCGGATGTGGGATTTCAGACCGTCCAGCCCCAGCTCCAGCATCTGCTGCGGGGTCTCCACCTCCTCGAACAGCCGGCGCGTGGCCTTGTTCACGCCGGCGTCCGTCGCCTGCGCCGACAGCACGACCGCAACCAACAGCTGATACGGGTTGCCATAGTTCAACTCGGTCTTCGGCGACGGGTTGGCCGCGCCCAGCGCGTCGAAGATCGCCTCTACATCGGCCTTCGGAAGCTTGCGCCGCGCGGGCGGCCGAGGGCGGGGAGGCTGTGGCATGAGATGCCTACAGCAAAGGCTGTTCGCGGGCGCAAGGGGCGGGGTGCCGAGGGCCTGCTTGCCCAAGGACACCAAGGGCTCTGCCCTTGGAACCCGGCAGGGAGCCGTGCTCCCTGCACCCACATTAGTAGGGTGATCGTTTAGGCTGTGCTGACGCTTGGGCTTGCTGCCTGCGGCGCCGGCGCGTTCCAGCGCCGCAGGCAATCAAACCATGTCAGACGCGCGGCTTATGAGAAGTGCGCAACGCCAATGTTGAGGGTGCAGGGAAATCATTTCCCTGCCCGCCGGAGGCAAAAAAACCCGCCCCTCAGTCCTTGAATACGGGCGCCCGTTTCTGGAGGTTCGCCATCACCGCCTCGATCTGGTTGGGGGAACCGATGAGCGCGGTCTGCTCGACCGATTCCGCCAGCAGCACCTCGGCGACCGTTGCGGTGGGCGGGAGATTCAGGAGCCGTTTGGCGCCCCGGATGGCGTCCGGGTTTTTGGCGGCGATGTCGGTGGCATAGGCGAGTGCTTCGGCGTGGGGGTCGGCGCTGACGCGGGTAGCAATGCCCAGCGAGAGGGCTTCCGTGCCGTCAAAGATGCGGCCTGAGTAGGTGAGATCGCGGAACACGTCGTCGCGGACCAGCGGGCGCAGCAGCACGATGCCGGCCATGTCGGGCACGAGGCCCCATTTGATTTCCATCACCGCCAGTTTGGCGTCCGGCGTGACGAAGCGCAGGTCTGCGCCGAGCGCGAGCTGGAAGCCGCCGCCGAAGGCGACGCCGTGCACGGCTGCGATGACCGGCACGGGTACTTCGTGCCACACCATGACGGCCTGTTGGGCCCGGTTGGCGCCGCCCGGTGTGCGCGGGGTGCCCACGAGGGCTTCGGTGCGGTTGCCGCCGGCCATGCCGGCGAAGTTGGAGGTGTCGAGCCCGGCGCAGAAGGCGCGGCCTTCGCCGGAGAGCACCACGGCCCGCACGCCGGATTCGCGTTTCAGCTGCTCGCCGGTTTCGATGAGGGCGCTGAACATGGCGTCGTCCAGCGCGTTCATCTTGTCTGCGCGGATCATCCGCACATCGGCGACCCCGTTCCGAATCTCGACCCGGATGCGTTCCGTCATCTTGTCAGTCCCTCGCTTGGCAATCGGGCGACGTTAGAGCGGGCGGAACCGCCTGCCCATCGCTCAATTCAACAGGCTTTGGAGTCCAGGCTCAGGCCTGCTTGCGGGCGGCCACGACGATGATTTCCACCTTGTAGTCCGGCGTGGCGAGCTTGCCTTCGCTGGTGGCGCGGGCCGGGGGCGCGGTGGGGGAAACCCAGCTGTCCCACACGGCGTTCATGGCGGCGAAGTCCGCGATGTCGGCCAGCCAGATGGTGGCCATCAGGATGTGATGCTTGTCGCTGCCGGTGCGGGCGAGCAGGTCGTCGATCTCCGCCAGGACGGCTTTGGTCTGGGCGGTGACATCTTCCCCGGGGGCGCCGATCTGGCCTGCGAGATAGATGGTGTCGCCATGGATGACCGCCTCGCTCATGCGGGCGTTGGGATCGATGCGGGTGATGCTCATGGCGGTGCCTTTCCTGTGCTGTGGCGCTGCCGTGCACGAGAAGCGGGCGGTGGTGCAAGAGCCGGATACGGGCGCCTGCGGGCGCTCAGACCTTCAGCAGCAGATGATCCCGTTCCCAGGAGCTGATCACGCCTTCGAACGCCGCCAGTTCCGCCTCTTTCACGCGGGAGAAGGCGTTCACGAAATCGACACCCAGCAGTTCGATCACCGGTGCGCAGGCACGCAGCCGGTCCAGCCCTTCAGCAAGATTCTTGGGAAGAGTGCGGGCGTGGCGATAGGCGTTGCCCTCCACCATGGGCAGCGGGGTGAGCTTGTCCCGGATGCCCAGATAGCCGCAGACGAGCGAGCCGGCGACAGCCAGATAAGGGTTGGCATCTGCGCCTGGAAGGCGGACTTCGATGCGGGTGTTGGCGGGGTCTGCGATTGGCACACGGAGCCCGCAGGAGCGGTTGTCATAGCCCCATTGCAGGTTGATCGGGGCGGAGTGGCTGGGCCGCATGCGGCGGAAGGAGTTCACATTGGGCGCCAGCAGCGGCACCGCTTCGGGCAGATAGCGCTGCAGCCCGCCGATGAAGTGGCGGAATTCTTCGCTGAGCCCATTGTCGGCGGTGCCGAACAGGTTGCGGCCGGTCGAGCGCTCTTCGGCCGAGATGTGCAGGTGCATGGCGCTGCCCGGCTGCGTTTCCATGGGCTTCGCCATGAAGGTGGCATAGACGCCATGCTTCAGCGCCACCTGGCGGACGATGCGCTTGAACACGGTGACCTGATCGCACAGCTGGATGGGATCGCCGTGGTTGAAGTTGATCTCCAGCTGGGCGGTGCCGGATTCATGGATCATCGTGTCCACATGCAGCGATGCGGTTTCTGCATGTTCATAGATGTCTTCGATGATGTCCTCGAACTCGGTCACCGCTTCCAGGCCATAGGGCTGGGGCGAGGTTTCCGCGCGGCCGGAGCGCCCTATGGGGGACTGCAGCGGCAGATCGGGATCCGAATTGATCTGGGTGAGGTAGAACTCCAGTTCCGGGGCCACCAGAATCTGCCAGCCCATCGTTTGATACAGACCCAGCACGCGGCGAAGCACATGACGCGGCGCAATCGAGTAAGGGGCGCCACTCTTCAGATAGGCGTCTGCCAGAACAAAGGCGGTCGGCGTCTTGAAGCCCGGCGCGACGCACAGCGAATCCGGATCGGGGTGCAGCGATACGTCCGGATCGCTGGCATCGGCATCATCGTCGCGGTCGGCATAATCGCCCGTCACCGTCACGTCGAACACGCTGCTGGGCAGCCGCAGCGACCCGCTTGCTTCGGATTCGATGAACTTCTGCGCCGGCCACACCTTGCCGCGCACCACGCCGTTCACATCGGGAACCAGGCATTCCACTTCGCTGATGCGGTTCTGGCTGATCCATGTTGAAAAGTCTTTGGCCATGTCATTGCTCTCTGATCCGGAGGGAAGGTGGGCTGGAATGGCCGGCCACCTAGGGCTCCCCGGATTCGAGCGCCTCCACAATGCCGGACGCCGGGCAGAGAGTTCCGGCAGCCGCGTCGAGGGCAGCGGCGATGATGCCGACCATGCGGTCGATCTCTTCATGGGTGATCACATAGGGGGGGCACATCACGATGGTGTCGCCGATTGCGCGCACCATCAGCCCACGCGCGATGCAGCCATCGCGCACCAGCGGCCCGGCCACGCCACCGGCGAAGCGCTGGTTGCTGCCCTTGCGGCTGACAATCTCCACCGCGCCCAGCAGTCCGAGCGAGCGGACCTCGCCCACGAGCGGATGATTATCGAGACGGCTGAGCGCGTCGGCCAGATAGGGGGCCAGATCGTCGGCGACGCGCGCCACCAGCCGTTCGCGCTCCATGATCTCTAAGTTGCGCAGCGCGACCGCAGCAGCAACCGGATGGCCGGAATAGGTGTAGCCATGGGTGAAATCCGCATCGCTGGAGCGAAGCGTCTCCACAATCTCATGGCTGACCCCGGTGGCGGAGATCGGCAGATACCCAGACGAGAGCCCTTTCGCCATCGAGACGATATCGGGCGTGATTCCAAAATGCTGGAAGCCGAACCAGCTGCCCAGCCGCCCGAAGCCGCAGATCACCTCGTCCGACACCAGCAGGATGCCGTGGCGCCGGCAGATCGCCTCCACGCGGGGCCAGTAGCCCGGCGGCGGGATGACCACACCGCCCGCGCCCTGCACGGGTTCGCCGATGAAGGCCGCGACCTTGTCGGGGCCGACGGCCAGAATACGCGCCTCGATGGCGTTGGCGGCGCGTTCGGCGAAGGCCTCCGGGTCTTCTCCATAGCCTTCGACGAACGGATGCGGCTGCATCACATGCTCGATTCCGGCGATCGGCAAGTCGCCCTGCGCATGCATATGCTGCATGCCGCCCAGGCTGGCCGAGGCCACGGTGGAGCCATGATAGGCGTTGTGGCGGCTGATGAAGATCTTGCGGCCGGGCTGGCCCTTCAGATCCCAGTAACGGCGCACCAGACGGAATACGGTGTCGTTCGATTCCGAGCCGCTGCTGTTGAAGAAGACATGCTGCAGATCGCCGCCCAGGAGGCCCGCGACCTTGGTTGCAAGCTCGATGGCCGGCACCGTCGCGGTGCGGAAGAAGCTGTTGTAATAGGGCAGTTCCAGCATCTGCCGGTGGGCGACTTCGGCCAGCTCGCTGCGGCCATAGCCGATATCGACGCACCAGAGCCCGGCCATGCCGTCGAGGATCGCCACCCCGTCTCCGTCGTAGATGGTGGAGCCTTCGGCGCGGGTGATGATTCGGCTGCCGCCCAGTTCCTGCTGCAGCCGATAGCTGGATTGCGCGGGCAGATGGTGGGCGACATCCAGCCGCCGCAGTTCCTCGATATTGTGATTGGGCCTGGTCATGATGCGTCACTTTCCTGTTTCCGGTCTTCGGCCTGTCTCGGCGCGCCGACCTTGTCGCGTACCAGGCGGCCGAAGTGGCGGAACAGCCTGATCGCAGCCTCGTCGTCGCCGGTCTGCCATTCGGGGTGCCACTGCACGGCCAGCACGGGGGCGCCGTTGCGGGTGGCGGACACCGCCTCGACCACCCCATCCGGGGCCGTTGCCTCGACGCTGAGCCCGGCGCCGAGCCTGTCGATGCCCTGATAATGCACCGAACTCACGCGCAACCGATCCTGCCCCAGCACCTCTGCCAGCACTCCGCCGTGCGCCAGCGCCACCTCATGGCTGTGGCCGAACATCTCTGCCAGCGTCACGTCGGGCGGGGAATGGTGCGACAACGCCCGGCCTTCGTGGCCCAGATCGCGCGCGAGGCTGCCGCCGAAGGCGACATTCAGTTCCTGGAAGCCGCGGCAGATGCCGAGCAGCGGCCGACCGCGCGCGATCATCGCATCAATAAGGGCAAGGCTCATGCCGTCACGCCCGAGGTCGAACGGGCCGGCCGAACTGTCTGGATCGCCATAGCGGGCGGGTTCCACATTCGACGGGCTGCCCGTGAGCAGCAGGCCGTCCAGCCGGTCCGCCACTTCGTCCGCCCGCATCAGATCAGGACGGGCCGGCACCAGAAGGGCGGCGCAGTCAGCATAGCGCACCACCGCCTCCAGATAGCGATCGATCACCGACTGCGCGGCTTCGCCGCCGACGATGCGGGTGCAGCAGCTGATGCCGATGACGGGGCGCGCGCTCATGACAGCAGCAGCAGCGGCGAACCTGCGTTCCAGCTGAGCCAGACCGCGTCGCCTTCCCGGAAGCCGCGCTGTTCGAAGCGCAGCATGTTGGGGCGAAGCACCTTCACCACCGTCTCATCCGCCAGCGCGACTTCATAGCTGGTCTCGCTGCCGAGATAGGCGCCCTGAAGTATGCGGCCGGCGACGACATTGTGGCCGGCCGGCGCGCCGGCGGGTGCGGGCATCTCTGTTCCGTCGCGCAATGCCATGTCGATCTTCTCGGGCCGGATGCCGATCCAGACCCGGGAGTTGGGCGCGCCCGTCACGCCATGATCGAGATAGACCGGCACGCCCAGCGCCGGGCTTTCGACGATGGCATGGTCGGCTTCGTCGACGGTCAGCTGACCTTCGAACAGGTTGATGCTGCCGATGAAGTCGGCGACGAAGCGGTCGTTCGGATACTCATAGAGATCGTTGGGGGTCGCGACCTGACGCAGCACGCCGCGCTGCATCAGCGCGCAGCGACAGGCCATCGCCAGCGCCTCGTCCTGATCGTGGGTTACCATCACGAAAGTAACGCCGACCTTTTCCTGAATCTGTGCCAGCTCAAAGCGCATCTGCTCGCGCAGCTTGGCGTCCAGCGCCGACAATGGTTCGTCCAGCAGCAGCACGCGCGGGCGCTTGACAAGGGCGCGGGCCAGCGCAACGCGCTGGCGCTGGCCGCCCGACAGCTGATCGGGGCGGCGGTCTCCGAAATCCTCCAGCTTCACCAGCCTCAGGGCCTCGGCCACCCGGGCCTCGCGTTCAGCGGGCGGGACGCGGTCGATCTTCAGGCCGTAGCCCACATTGTCCTTCACGCTCATGTGCGGGAACACTGCATAGGACTGGAATACCATGTTGACCGGCCGCTGGTTGGGCGGAACACTGCTCATGTCCACGCCGTCGATGAAGATGCGCCCCTCGGTCACCGTCTCCAGCCCCGCCAGCATGCGCAGCAGCGTGGTCTTGCCGCAGCCCGACGGGCCCAGCAGCGCGAAGAATTCACCTTCCAGTATGTCGAGCGACACATCATCCACGGCTGCGAAATCACCGAAACGCTTGGTCACATTCTCTACGCGGATCAGCGGCCTGGACGCCATGTTCATCCTTTCCCGGGCATGGTGGCGGATTTGCCCTGGAAGCGGAGGCCCAGGATCGTGAGCAGCACGGTGATCAGGATCAGCAGGCTGGAAGCGGCGTTCACCTCTGGCGTGACCGAGAAGCGCACCATCGAATAGACCTTCACCGGGAAGGTCACCGTGTTGGGGCCCGCCGTGAAGAAGGTGATGACGAAATCATCGAGGCTGAGGGTGAAGGCCAGCAGGCCGCCAGCGATCAGCGCCGGGCGGAGGTGCGGCAGCAGCACATCCAGGAAGGTGCGAAGCTCGCTGGCGCCCAGATCCTTTGCCGCCTCTTCCAGCTCGACGTTGAACGAGGCGAGGCGGGCCCGCACGATGACTGTGACGAAGGGAAAGCTGAAGCTGATGTGGGCGATGATGATGGCGCCCAGGTTGAACGGCCAGACGAGGCCGGAAGGCCAGGGCAGCACGGCAGAGAAGAACACCATCATCGCCACCCCCATGCAGATCTCGGGCACGACGATGGGCAGCGCGACGGTGCCATCCACCACGGATCGCAACGGGAAGCGGAAGCGCCACAGGGCAACCGCCATCAGCGTGCCCAGCACCAGACTGACCAGCGTGGAGAAGGCAGCGATGCTGAGCGAATTGCCGAAGGCCTGCAGCAGATCGGCGTTGCCGAACACCTTCGCGTACCATTTGAAGGTGAAGCCGGTCCATACGATGTTGCGCCGGCTTTCGTTGAAGCTGAACGCGATCAGGCAGAGCAGCGGGACATAGAGGAAGGCCAGCGCCAGCGCCGCCCACAGCCTGAGCGGCCAGCGCCGTGCATATTCCAGCGGAGCAATCGCGGCGCGTTTCATGCAGCACCCCGTGCCGCACGGCGGCGGCGCGCGAACAGGCCCTGCGCGGCGATCATGAAGAAGGTGGCATACATCAGCACGAACGACAGCGCGGCGCCGAAGGGCCAGTCGTTGGCGCGCTTGAACTGACGCTCGATCACGCTGGCGATCATCTGGCCGTCGGGGCCGCCCAGCAGATCCGGCGTGAGATAGGAGCCGAGCGCGGGAATGAAGGTGATGAGCAGGCCGGACAGGATGCCCGGCATCGCCAGCGGCACCACGATGTCGCGGATGGTGCGCAGGTGGCCGGCGCCCAGATCCAGGCTGGCTTCCATCAGCGAACGGTCCAGCCTGTCGAGCGCAGCATAGAGCGGCAGCACCATGAAGGGCAGGTTCACATAGACCAGCCCCAGGATGATGGCGAAATTGTTGTGCAGCAGCGGCAGCGGGCCGGCACCGAACCAGCCGAGGACGGTGTTGGCATAGCCTTCCGTGCGCAGCACCGCCATCAGCGCATAGGTGCGGATCAGAAGGTTGGTCCAGAAGGGCAGCATCACCGCCAGCAGCAGCAGCGACTTGCCGCGCGGCGATGCGAAGGTGATCACCAACGCCAGCGGAAAGCCGATCAGCAGGCAGAGCGCGGTTGTGAGCGCCGCGAACCAGATCGATTTTAGGAAGATCGCCAGATAGAGCGGATCGAGGATGCGGGCATAGTTGGCGAGGGTGCCGCTGATCTCGATGCCAATGAGGCCATCCGTACGGCCGAAACTGTAGGCCCAGATGATCGCCATCGGCACCACGAAAAACAGTCCCAACCACAGCGTGGGCGGCCCCAGGATGACCCCGAAGGCGCCCTTCGCCCGCTTCCAGTCCTGCATCGGCTCGTCGCTCATCCCCGAATGCTCATGCGTTCTGCAGGTACCAGTCGTAATCGACCGAGGTGACCTGTTCGAAGAAGCGACCATGTTCCACCCGCTTCACGCAGGCGAACATGTCGATGAAATGGCTGCCCAGATAGTCCCGCAGGACGGGCGCGCCATCCAGCCTGTCGATCGCACGGAGCCAGTCTGTCGGCAGCACATCCCCTGCGGTGGCGGCCGCATAGCCGTTTCCGGTGGTAGGTTCGCCGGGATCGATTCTGGCGGTGATGCCGTGGTGCACGCCGGCCAGCATCGCCGCCAGCGCCAGATAGGGGTTGGCATCCGCGCCTGCGACGCGGTGCTCGACATGGCGACTCGCGGCGCCGCCGGCCGGAACCCGGAGCGCGACGGTGCGGTTGTTGACACCCCAGTTGGCGGCGATCGGCGCATAGCTTTCATTGCGGAAGCGACGGTAGCTGTTGGCGTTGGGGGCGAAGATGGCCATGCTGTCGGCCAGCAGCGACTTCATGCCGCCGATGGCGTGGCGCAGCAGCGGGTTGCCGGCCGGATCCTCGCTGGCCATCAGGTTACGGCCTTCGCCATCCTCCACGCTGACATGCAGGTGCAGGCCGCTACCGGCGCGGTCGCTCCAGGGCTTTGCCATGAAGCTGGCCTCGCAGCCGTGGCGACGGGCGACGCCCTTGGCCGCGCGCTTGTAGGCGACGGCCTCGTCGGCGGCCCGCAGCGCATCCGCCTTGTGCAGCAGCGTCAGTTCCAGCTGGCCCGGCGCGGCTTCGGAAATCGCCCCTTCCAGCGGGATCTCCTGCGCATCGCAGGCGGCCCACAGGTCGCGCAGGAAGGGGGCAAGCTCCTCCAGCTCGGGAAGGCCATAGACCTGGGTGCCAGCGGGTTCACGGCCAGTCAGCACCGAGCGCGGCAGGCGGATGGAACCGTCGCGCCCGCGCTTTGCATCAACCAGATAATATTCCAGCTCGCAGGCGACCACCGGCACCAGGCCGTCTGCCGCGAAACGATCCAGCACACCCTGCAGCACGCGCCGAGGGTCGAGCGGGCTGACGCTTCCATCCAGTTCGTGCAGCGACATCATCACCTGGCCGACATCGTCACCCAGCCAGGGGGCTGGCACGATTCCGTTCGGCACCGGTTTCGCCACCTTGTCTGCGTCCCCATCTTCCCAGACCAGCCCGGTTTCGGCGACGTCTGCGCCCAGGGTATCGACGGCCAGGATCGATCCGGGCAGGAACCGCCCCTGTCGGTACAGTGCCTCGATCTCGTGGCGGCGCAGACGCTTGCCGCGCGGCACGCCCGACAGACTGGTGAACAGCACATCGAAGAACTGGATTTCAGGGTGCGCCGCCAGGAAGCGGCTGCACTCTGCGACGTCGGCAGCAAAGGCGGAGGGCTGGCTTGTCATGCGCCACCTCTATGCATCGTCATGGTCACGGCTTTCAGATCGGCGTATTTTTCCAGCGCGTGCAGGCTGCGATCCCGCCCGAAGCCGGATTGCTTGAAGCCGCCGAACGGCATGGTGATGTCGCAGGCGTCCCAGCCGTTGATCCACACCAGCCCGGCGCCCAGCCTCTCGGCGGCGCGCAGCGCCCGGTTGAGATCGGCCGTCCATACGCCGGCCGCCAGCCCATAGACGGTGTCGTTGGCGATGCGGAACGCATCGTCCTCGTCGGTGAACTCCAGGATGCCGAGCACTGGCCCGAACACCTCCTCCCGGGCGAGCGTGGCGCCGGTGGACAGCCGATCGAAGATGGTGGGCTCGACATAGAAGCCGCCGGTCTCCGTGCGGACGCGGGTGCCGCCGATCAGCCGCTCGCCGCCCTCTGCATCGGCGATGCCGATGTGGCGCAGCACGCCATTCATCTGCGCTTCGCTGATCAGTGCGCCAAAGCTGGTGTCCGGGTCGAGCGGGTCCCCCGGCACGATGCTGCGCGCGATCTCCACCACGCGGGCCACGAAATCCGCCTTGATGTCGCGGTGGACCAGAAGGCGGGAGGCGGCGGTGCACACCTGGCCCTGATTGTAGAAGACCCCCCAGGCGGCGGCCGACGCCGCGGCTTCGAGATCGGGGCAATCAGGGAAGATGATCTGCGGGGATTTGCCGCCCAGTTCCAGCGACACCCGCTTCAGATTGCTTTCGCCCGAATAGCGCATCAGCAGCCGGCCCACCGCCCCCGAGCCGGTGAAGGCGATCATGTCGACATCATCGTGGCGAGCGAGCGCCTGCCCGGCGGCCTCGCCGGTGCCTGGCACCACGTTCAGCACGCCGGCGGGCAGGCCCGCCTCCAGCGCCAGCTCGCCGATCCTCAGCGCCGTCAGCGGCGACTGCTCGGCGGGCTTCAGCACCACCGAATTGCCCATGGCAAGTGCCGGCGCCACTTTCCACATCGCCATGTGCAGCGGGAAATTCCACGGCACGATGGCGCCGATCACGCCCAGCGGTTCGTGCACCACATAGGAAAGCCGGCCAGGGTTGTGCGGACCCACCTCGCCATAGAGTTTGTCGACCGCTTCCGCATAATAGCGCGCGGTTTCGATGGCGAGCCGCACATCGACCGAGCGGGCATCCGAGATCGGCTTTCCCGTATCCAGCGCTTCCAGCAGGGCCAGATCGTCCGCCTCGCTCTCCAGCAGATCCGCAAAGCCATGCAGGAGCTTCTTCTTCGCCTTTGCCGGAGTGCGGTTCCAGCGCCCGTCCTCGAACGCGGCCCGGGCGGACTGCACGGCGAGGTCTATGTCGACAGCGTCGCCGGCAACGACGTCGCCCAGCGAGCGGCCATCGCGCGGGCCGATGTTCGCAAAGTGCGCGCCCGAGCGGGCGACACCCACCCGGCCATCCACCACGGCACCGAACGGCAGCCGCAAGGCCGCGCTACGTTCCAGATTTTTTGCCAGATTGCCCTGCATCGGCGCTTGATTCTCCATTCTGTGATCACACATAGCCCAGCTCTCTATATTTGCAAAGCACCTAGCCCGGCTTTCTTGGCCATGGACGAAAAAGAGCGATGACCGCCCCGTGATTGCGGCGCTATAGGCGGGATCGGCGGATGCGCAGGTGGCAGCCATCGGCCAGCTAGTGAGGGTACATGAACAAAGTTGCCGAGCAGGCTGCCCTGCCCCCCGACGACAATCCATCGCTGCGCGAGAGCATTTATGTCGGGCTTCGCCATCAGCTGATCACGGGGCGGCTGGCGCCAGGCGTGGCCATTTCGACGCGCGGGCTGGCCCAGCAACTGGGCGTCAGCCAGATGCCGGTGCGAGACGCGCTTGGGCGGCTGGCAGCCGAGGGCGCGGTGGAGATCAGATCGAAGCGGGCGATCATGGTGTCGATGATGACGCGCACGCGCTTCGACGACATCATGCGCTGCCGGCTGCTGCTGGAACCCGCAGCCGCAGCGGACGCCCTGCCCTTCATCGACACCGAGCGACTGCGTGCCATACGCGCGGCGGACAATGCCGCCGGAGACGCGCTGAAAAATGGTGACGTCAACGCCTATATGGAATCCAATTTCCGTTTCCATTCGTTGATCTATCGGGCCCGCCCATCGGACATACTGAATGGCATGATCGAAACATTGTGGATGCAGTTTGGCCCATTCATGCGCGTTGTCTACGGCCGATATGGAACCGCCAATCTCGTTGACCAGCATGTGGTGGCGACCAACGCGATCGCAGAGGGCGACGCCGATGCGCTTCGCCATGCCATTGAACAGGACATCGGTGACGGCATGAGCCTGATCCGCGAAGGCGAGCTCGACGAAGCGCCGAAGGCCTGAAATCCACCCGACAGCCGGACCTGAAACCTGACGACAGAGGCGGCCGCGCCCCCGCGAGCCGCGCCGGAGGCCGCGCGGGCTGCAATCTTGACATCTGTAACAGCAACGATACGCTGCGATCACAGATGGCGATTCCGGCATTGGGGGCAACACATGGCAAATTTCTATAATCCGAGCCGCCGGGGGTTTCTCTCAGGGCTTGGCATGGCGTCTGTGGGCCTGTCGTTCGGCGCCCTTGCCGGCTGCGACAGCAAGGGAAAGAGCATCAACTTCTACAACTGGGACACCTATGTCGGCGAAACCACGCTGGCGGATTTCCAGAAGGCGACGGGCATTTCCGTCAACATGAGCCTGTTCAGTACGAACGATGAGCTGTTCGCCAAGCTGCGCGGTGGCAACATGGGCTATGATGTGATCGTGCCCAGCAATGATTTCGTCGAGCGCATGGTGGCAGCCGACCTGCTGATGCCGCTGGATCGCGCCAAGATTCCCAACTTCAAGAATCTGGCCCCCGGCTTCCAGGATGCCGCCTTCGACCCCGGGCGGCGTTACTCCATGCCCTATACCTGGCTCGTGCTGGGCCTTGGTTACCGCAAATCCAAGGTGGATGGCGTGCCGGACAGCTGGAAATGGGTGTTTGATTCGGATCGCTACAAGGGCCGCATCGCGCTGTTGTCGGAAGCGGGCGACCTGTGCCGGCTGGGGCTGAAATATCTGGGCAAGGACATGAACGGCACCGATCCGGCCGACCTTCTGGAAGTGGAGCGGATGCTGATCCGCAACAAGCCCAATATCCTGGCCTTCCACGAGGACAATGGGCAGGACATGCTGCTGGCCGGTGATGCCGACATCGTGATGGAGTATAACGGCGACATCGCGCAGGTGATGCTGGAAGATGATGATCTGGATTTCGTCGTTCCGCGGGAAGGCAGCCAGATCTCGGCAGACTGCCTCTGCATTCCGAAGGGCGCGCCAAATCCCGATCTTGCCAATGAATTCATCAACTTCCTGCTGGGTGCCGAGGCCGGTGCGGAGATCGCCCGCACCATTCTCTATCCGACACCCAACGCGGCCGCGGCAGCCCTGATGCCGCCCGAGTATCGCGACAATCCGGTGATCTTTCCGCCACAGGAGGCGCTCGACCGATCGCAGTATGCGCGCTACCTCGGCGAGGAAGTGGCCCGCCTGCACGAGGAGACGATCACCCGGGTGCGCGCAGCCTAAGTCGGCGGCTGCGGCCGCGCTTTAAAGGCGGTCGCGCAGCGCGAACATCGACATCACGGCGATCAATGTGGGATATCGCAACAGCCGGCCGCCGGGAAAGGCGGTGCCGGGCAAGCGGGTCAACCGGTCGAAATCGGCGCGCTCGCCGGCAATCGCATCTGCCATGATTCGCCCGAAATAGGGGGCCAGCACAACGCCCAGGCCGGAAAAGCCGCTGGCATTATAGAGGCCCGGCTTCAGTTGACGGACGAAGGGCATCCGGCTTGTGGTGACGCTGAGCGTGCCGCCCCAGGCATGATCGATGGGCGCATCGGCCAGCGCGGGAAACACCCGCCCCATGTGCGGCCGCACAAAGCCCGCGATATCGTCCGGGAAGCGGTAGGAATAGTTCTCCCCGCCGCCGAACAGCAGCCGGTGATCCGGTGTCATTCGGTAATAATAGACCACAAACCGCGAATCCGAGACTGCGAGCCCCTGCCGAATGATCGCTGCCGCATGCGCTTCGCCCAGCGGCGCCGTCACCGCGATGTAGTTGTTGATCGGCATCACATGCTTTTCGACCACGGGCTGCAAGCCACGCATGTAACCGCCGCAAGCCAGCAGAACATGGTCTGCGGTAACCGAGCCGCGCTTGGTCTCGACGCACCAGCGGCCCGCCCTTTGCCGGATCGCCGTTGCCGGAGAATGCGGGTGCAGTGCGGCTCCGCGTGCGATTGCCGCGCCGGCGATGCCGAGCGCGAGGTTCAGTGGGTGCAGATGCCCGCCGCGCCGATCCAGGCTGCCGCCGAAGTAGCCGGCGCCGGGCACCAGCTCCGCAATCTCATCGCGGTCGACGAAGCGGATGTCCTGATAGCCATAATGATCGCGCAGATGATCCACGTCGCGGTGGGTATCGGCAACAAAGCGCTGCCGATGATCCCCATGGAGGTGGCCGGGGCGGAAATCACAGGCGATTCCATGTTCTGCGATCAGTCTGTCGAGATCGGCGCGCGCATCCAGCGCCAGCGCCCACAGATGCCGCGCATCGTCAGGACCGACGGCACGTTCCAGCCACTGCTGGTCGCGCCGCATACCGACATGCACCTGCCCGCCGTTGCGGCCGGACGCACCGTCCCCCAGCGCGCCGCCTTCCAGCAGCACGACCGACAGACCGCGCTCAGCCAGCCGCAGAGCTGCGGACAGACCGGTAAAGCCGCCACCGACGATGCAGACATCGACCTTCGCTTCCTGCCCGAGAGGACTGGCCGTCGGCGCCGGGTTGCTGGTGGCAGCATAGTAGGACGGCGGGCCTCGGCCAGCTTCGACGCAGGCGCCGGGGGCCGGCGTGTCAGGGTAAAGGGTTGCGGACATCGTGATCACAGATAGAATGCCATTGGGGTGATCGTCAAACCCAGAGTTCACGGCGCTGACGTTCTGCCCACCTCCGCCACTATCTCCATAAGAAGACGGCAGATAGAATCTGCGGTTGCCTCTTGAGTTTCATGTCTGCATCTGCAATCAAAAGTTCAACTGAGATCACAGTGTAGAATCGGTGATCGACATCCCGCGACCATCCAAAGGAGAGTGAAATGCTGATCGGGGTACCGGCCGAGATCAAGACACATGAATATCGCGTCGGCCTGACGCCGGGATCGGTTCGGGAATATGTGCTGCAGGGCCATCAGGTACTGATCCAGTCCGGCGCGGGCGACGGCATTGGGGCCGGCGACGACGCCTATCGGGCGGCCGGGGCCGAGATTGTGGCGGACGCCGCCGAAATCTTCGCCCGGGCCGAGATGGTGGTGAAGGTGAAGGAGCCGCAGCCGGTGGAATGGCGGCAGCTTCGCGAAGGGCAGATCCTGTTCACCTATCTTCACCTCGCTCCCGACCCGGATCAGACCCGCGGGCTCCTAGAATCCGGGGTGACGGCTGTTGCCTATGAAACCGTCGTCGACGAGCGGGGCGGGCTGCCATTGCTGGCGCCGATGAGCGAAGTCGCCGGACGGCTTTCGATTGAAGCGGCGGGCGCTGCGCTGCGCCGCTTTGCCGGCGGCCCGGGGCTGCTGCTGGGCGGCGTACCCGGAGTTCAGCCCGCGCGTGTAGTGGTGCTGGGCGGCGGGGTGGTCGGCACCCATGCCGCGCGCATGGCCGTGGGGCTGGGCGCGGAAGTGACGATCATCGACCGCTCCATACCCCGGCTTCGCCAGCTGGACGAACTGTTCGCGGGCCGGGTGCGCACGGCGGTTTCCACGACTGCTGCCGTGGAGCGGGAGATCAGCGGGGCCGATGCCGTGATCGGCGCTGTGCTGGTGCCCGGCGCCAGCGCGCCGCGCCTGATCAGCAAGCAGATGCTGGGCCAGATGAAGCCGCGTTCCGTGCTGGTGGATGTGGCGATCGATCAGGGCGGTTGCTTCGAAACCAGCCGGCCGACCACCCATGACAATCCCACCTATGAGGTGGACGGCATCATTCATTACTGCGTTGCTAACATGCCAGGCGCCGTTCCGCTGACATCCAGCCAGGCGCTGAACAACGCCACCCTGCCCTACGGGCTGGCGCTGGCCGCGCACGGGCTGGCGGCATTCGCGGCAGACAAGGGGCCGATTGCCGAGGGCCTGATGGCCGGATTGAACGTCCATCGGGGCTTGGTAACCAATCAAGCCGTTGGCCAGAGCCTTGGATCGGCCTGGGTGCCGGGAACCCAGGCACTAGCCGCCTGACGAGCAGGACCGGGGGAGACTGGAATGATGTTGGCGGATCGACCGAACCAACCATCGCTGGACAACTACTGGATGCCGTTCACGGCCAACCGGCAGTTCAAGCAGGCCCCGCGCATGCTGATGGGTGCGCAGGGCATGCATTACACCAGCGATGATGGCCGCAGCATATTGGACGGAACCGCGGGCCTGTGGTGCGTGAATGCCGGACATGGCCGGGCGGAAATTGCCCAGGCCGTGGGCGATCAGCTGCGAACCATGGACTATGCGCCCTCGTTCCAGATGGGCCACCCGCTTGCGTTCGAATTCGCCCAGGCGCTGGGCGAGATCGCCCCGGCAGGTCTGGACCGGGTGTTTTTCACGGGATCCGGATCGGAATCGGTCGACACCGCGCTGAAGATCGCACTCGCCTATCAGCGGTCAATCGGTCAGGGCACGCGCACCCGCCTGATCGGGCGGGAACGCGGCTATCACGGGGTCGGCTTCGGCGGGATTTCCGTGGGGGGGCTGATCAACAACCGGCGTGCCTTTGGAACGCTGCTGGCCGGCACGGACCATCTGCGCCATACTCACGATCCGGCCCGCAACGCCTTCTCCGACGGACTGCCCGCCCATGGCGCGGAGCTGGCCGACGATCTTGAGCGGCTGGTGCAACTGCATGGCGCTGAAACCATTGCAGCCGTCATCGTGGAGCCGGTCGCGGGTTCGACCGGCGTGCTGCTGCCGCCAAAGGGATATCTGGAGCGGCTGCGGGAGATCGCCACCCGGCATGGAATCCTGCTGATCTTCGATGAGGTGATCACCGGTTTCGGCAGGCTGGGCGCGCCGTTTGCGACCGACCTGTTCGGTGTAACCCCGGACATCATGACGACGGCCAAAGGGCTGACCAATGGCGCCGTACCGATGGGCGCGGTGTTCACCAGCCGTGCAGTGCATGATGCGATGATGACCGGCCCCGAGGAGCTGATCGAGCTCTTTCATGGCTATACCTATTCCGGGCACCCTGTCGCCTGCGCGGCGGGGCTGGCGACGCTGGGCATCTATCGCCGAGAGGGTCTGCTGACCCGGGCTGGCGAGCTGGAGCAGCATTGGCGCGATACCATGCTGACGCTGCGCGCCTCGCGCCATGTCACCGATATCCGCACCATCGGGCTCGTCGCCGGGATCGAGCTGGCCTCACGCGAGGGGGCGGTTGGCGCGCGCGGTTATGAAGCCTTTGTCGACTGTTTCGAGCGGGGATTGTTGATACGCGTGACCGGCGACATCATTGCGCTGTCGCCGCCGCTGATCGTGGAGCCCGCACAGATCGATTCGATGGCCGAGACCGTCTCGGCCGCCCTTGAACGGCTGCCGTGACAGGCCCGGTCGCCATAAGTGGTGCGGACCGGGGCTGCGGCTACTGCAGTTACGTTCGCAATGCGTATCCCCTGATCACCAGGCAAGGGAGCGCCCCATGGCGAACATAGCATTCCGCCAGGGCGGAGAGATTGACGCCCTGCTCGACAGCGCCCCGATCAGCGGCTTCCAGATTCGCGTGGCGCTGCTGTGCGCTGCTGTAGCGATGCTGGACGGTTTCGACACCCAGGCCATCGCCTTCGTCGCGCCGGTGATCGGCGAATTATGGGACATCCCACCCGCGCATTTCGGGCTGATCTTCTCCGCCGGGCTGCTCGGCATATTGGTGGGCCAACTGGTCGCGGGGCCGCTTTCTGACCGATGGGGGCGGCGGCCGGTGATTCTGGGCTGCACTGCGCTGTTCGGTGCCTTCACATTTGCCACGCTGCTGGCGGACGGTTGGACCTCTCTGATCATCCTGCGCTTCCTGACCGGGATCGGGCTGGGGGGCGCCACGCCGAACCTCATCACCCTGACCTGCGAAATATCACCGCCCCGCGCCCGCGCCACGATGATCACGTCGATGTTCGCAGGGTTTCCGCTGGGCGCGGCGCTGGGGGGTTTCGTCAGCAGCTATCTGATCCCCGCTTTCGGGTGGCAATCCGTGTTTCTGTTGGGGGGCACGGCGCCGCTGATCCTGCTTGGCTTCCTGTTCGTCTGGTTGCCGGAATCCCCGCATATCCTGTTCCACCGCCGGCGAAATCCGGAGCAACTCGCGCGCATGCTGGACCGCATTGCCGGCAAGGACAGGCCGCCGCTTTCCTTCGCGCCAGAACCCCTGGATGTGGCAGAACCCGCGCGCGGCTATCCGGCCCTGTTCGCCGGGCAGCTCGCGCCAGCCACAATGCTGCTGTGGCTCGCCTATTTCAACAGCCTGCTGATGGTCTATTTCCTGATGAGCTGGCTCCCCACCATCGCCCGGCAATCCGGCCTGTCGCTGGATACCGCGATCATCTCCGCCGTGTTCCTGAATCTGGGCGGCGCACTGGGCGGCGTGCTGCTCGGCCGCATCGCGGACCGATACGGCGCGTTTCAGGTGCTTGCAGCTGCCTATGCACTGGCCGGGCTGTGCCTGGCACTGATCGGGCTTGCCGGCGCCCAGACCGGCTTGCTGATGGGGCTGGCCTTTCTGGCCGGGCTCTGCACCATCGGCGGGCAGACGGCGATGAACGCAGCGACCACCGGTCTCTATCCGGCCGAACTGCGCGCCACCGGCCTTGGCGCCGCGCTGGCCGTTGGCCGGGCAGGATCGATCTTCGGCCCCTGGATCGGCGGCCTGTTGCTGGCCACGCACTGGTCGCCCAGCGGCATTTTCATGGCTGCGGCACTACCGGCCCTTTTGACCGCCGGCATCTCCCTGTCGCTTGTGCGTGCCGTCCAGTCCCGGAAGGACCGTATCCTTGCCTAGATTGATGCTTCCGGCCGTCCTGCTGGCCGCCCTGTTCTACACGGCTCCGCTGGCGGCAGGCCCGGGGGTGCAGCCAGCCTGCGCCACGACCGAGCAGGCCCGCAACATCCGGGACTATTACAGCAGCATGCGCCCCGGGGTGCCGCTGCCGGTTCCAAGCCGTTACTTCAACGTGACCGAGTTCGTTGTCGCCAGCGCCTTGCCGCCCGAACAGGCGCTGGGCGCATCCGCCACCCCCGAGATTGTGAAACAGATCTGGGCGACGATCGAAGGCTGGGGGGCCGCAACGAAGGTCACGCTGGTGCTGTCCCCCAACAGCAGGCACGCCTTCGCCTTTCCCAGTCTGGTGCCGACCACCCAGCCGAATCCAAAGTCGGGTTACATGGATGTTTATGCCGACGACGGTCGGGGGGTGCATTCGCATATCCAGCTCGATCAGGTGGCAGCGATTTACGCGACTGATGTTCCAGCCAAAAATCCGGCATCCCGCACGCGTGGAATCTCTTTCTTCGGGCCGAACGGAGATCTTGTGCTAGGCGTTTATGCCTCCATCAATCAGGATTCTTTCGACGCCAAGGCGGTTGAGGGCTTTGCCCGCAGCTGGTCTGCGATCGCCGACCTGCCAAGGCTCTGCGCCGGCTGAAGCGTCTTCACCGACCGCCGGCGCGGGATTCGAGAAAGGTGAGTGTGCTGAGCACATGCGCTTTCACACCGACGCTCAGGACAGCTTCATCGATGTCGAAGCGGTCGGAGTGGTTGGTGGCGGCCGCTGACATGGTGGTGAAGCCCGGGGTGGAGCCGAGAATATAATAGACCCCCGGCACCTGCTGCTGGAAAAACGAGAAATCCTCCGCTGCGCCGCGCAGCAACGTGTTCTGGTCCACCCCGGCGGTGGCGGCGCGTGAGAGCGCGGGCAGGATCGTGGCAAGAAGCTCCGGATCACTGCCGGTCACCAGCGCGCCATCCTGAAACTTGACCTCTGCCTTGGCACCATAGCTTTCGGCCAGGCCGCTTACCGATGTTGCGATCAAGGTTTTCAGCTGATCGCGCCGGCCCAGATCGAAGGTGCGGATCGTGCCGTGCAGCGCCGCCTTCCCGGGAAGGATGTTGCGGCGGTTGCCGACCTCCATCGATCCAATCGAGACGACGTTGGGGAATTCGAAGACATTCACCTGCCGTGCCGCGATGGTCGACAGCGATTTCACGACATCGGCGCTGAGGTTGACGAGGTCGGTGCCTTCCCATGGGCGGCCGGCATGGGTCTGCCGTCCGGAGAGCAGGATATCGATATCGGTCGCGCTGGAGAGCAGCGGACCGGGGCGGACCTGAATCTGCCCCGGCGGCCCCGGCTCCACATGCAAGGCAAAGATCGCATCGGGCCTGGGGCCGGCGAAGACGCCTTCCTGCAGCATCAGCCGCGCGCCGGCCGCTTCGCCGGAGACGCCCTCTTCCGCGGGCTGGAAAATGAAGAGGACGGTGCCCGCGATCTGGTCACGCAGGCCCGAAAGCACCTCGGCCGCGCCCATCAGGATCGCGGTGTGGGCATCATGGCCGCAGGCGTGCATCACCGGGACCTGCCTTCCATCGACCATGCCGGTGGCGGTCGAGGCGAAGGGGAGCCCGGTCGCCTCGCGGATGGGAAGGGCATCCATGTCGGCGCGCAGGGCCAGCACGGCGCCGGGGCGGCTGCCGTTCAGCACACCCACCACGCCGGTGCGGCCGATGCCCGTGCGCACCTCATCGAACCCCAGCCTGCGCAGATGATCGGCAACGAGTTTCGCGGTGCGGACTTCCTGATTGCCGAGTTCGGGATGGCGATGGATATCCCGACGCCAACCGATCACCTTCGGCGCGCCGGCCGCCACGCGCGAATCAATGTCTGGCAAGGCCGCCTGGGCATGTGCAGGCAGAGTCACCTGAGCCGTTAGAAGAGCCGCGAGAAGGGCTGCTGCGCCTTGCCGGAATCTGGTCAATTCTTCGATCCTGCTAGAAGCTGAAGAGGATATTGAGCCTCATCCGGCTCAACCAGTCGTGCGGGTTGTTGAGACCTGAATACACCGGGTCTTCCGGCCGATAGCGATAGTAGGTCATGTTCAGCATCGTGCTGGGCAGCAGCATATGATCGATTGAAAGGCTGTGCTGCCGGTAGTTGGTCGACAGCGACAGATTGTCATGGGAGAAGGCCGCGAACACCGCATCCACCTCAGCCATCATGTAGCCATAGCTGAAACGCCAGTCGCCGCGGGCGGCAGCCCGGCCTGCGGTGAGTTCGAACGAGTAACCACTGTCGCCAGAAGTCGCTGCACCGAAGTTGTGGACATATTCGCCAGTGAGAGAGATCGGCCAGCGCGGGCCGAGGCCATTGTAGCGGATGGTACCCAGAATGTTGGCAAGCTTGAAGTCCGACATATAGCTGCCGTCGGGATTGCGCAGATTGCCGCGATAGTCGCCGGCATCCGCGCCCTCAAGTCCGTGCAGGCGATAATCATACCAGGCGCCGGCCAGCTCCGTCTGCCAGGCGCTGCCCAACGGCACACTGGCGGTGATCTGCCCCCCCAGCATGTCGCTGCCCCGGCCGACAGTGGATTCGCTGATGATGAAATAGACGCCGTGCGCCTCGATCAACGCCTTGCCAACGGGCAGCGAATAGATGGCCCCTACGCCCTGCGCGCCGACGTCGCCATCCCAGACCAGATCGGTGCGGCGGAAGGGCAGCGGGAATTTACCGCCCCAGACGTTGAGATGGCCGAACGTGCCGCGCACGAAGATCTGATCAAGGCTGATGTTGAGATCGTCGTCGAACTCCCCGAGCGTGACGTCCGTGGTGTTGGGGTCGTCCGGGTCGCCGGTGGCAATCTCCGCGCCCAGCAGGATATGCGGGTGGATAGTGTAGGTGCCGCGCAACCGCGCGCGCAGTACCGTGCGCGTGCGGTCGCGCGCGTCGGCGTCGGACCAGTTGAATTCCTCGCGCAGCCTGAGGTCGCCCGACACGGTCAGGGCATTTGCGGGCAGAGGCGGGGCCAGCGACAGGACAGACGGAGGTGCAGCATTCGGGGCAGGAAGCGCAGCATTCACGGCGGGAGTCGCTGCAACTGCCACTGGAGGAGTCGGAGCAGCCGCAGGGCTGGCACGGGCCTCGCTCCGGTCGGTGAGGAGCCGCTCCAGCTGGGCGATACGCGCATCCTGCGCCTTCAGCTGCTCTTCCAGAATCCGGATTCGCTCAGCCTCTGTCTGGGCTGAAGCCGGCCGGGCGAGCAGCAGACCCGCAAATGCGGCCGGCAGCAAGGCGGACCGGGCTGTGACGATGGCCGTCATTTTTGGACTCCAGATAACCTGATTGAAATATTATCGAAATTTTATGCAACATTTTGATCCGAGAAGTTTGGGATCGCTATACATTATCCCAATCTTGGACGATAATTTCGAAATATTCAACAGTCTGGATTGCTCTTGTCACAATTCGATATGGAGGTGATCGGCCACCGCGCAGCTGTGCGCTGCGCTCGGCAGATGCGCGTCAGTCCTTGGGGGGCAGGGTACCGTGCTCCACGTCCATCGCGGTTTTTTCCTCTGCGAGCTGGCGGTGCTGGCCATAGGTCAGTCCGCTGTTCAGCATACGATCGAATTCCGCGGTCCAGGTTTCGCGCTGAGGACTTTTCAGCGCGCGGCCACGCATCCGCAATCTGTAACGGGCGTCCGGCGTCATCTGCAGATAGGCGGATGCGGCGGGAATCGGGATGCCTGTGCGGTTCTGGTAGGCTGCGGGCTTTGCTGCAGGCACTGGCGCCGCCGCCGTTCTGCTCATCGTGAAACGCACGCCTCGGCTGATGGCAGCCGGAATGACAGTGCCATGATCCTCGTTTGCGATCAGCTCGAATCGGGCCTCGATGCCCGGCACGCTCGCCAGGAACCCGGCGAACTCACGTGCGTTGTCGACCTGCCTGTTGATCTGCAGCTGCGCCATGCGCGGGTTGGGGAAATCCGGATCCGGCCCCTGTTCATACTCCCCCACCGTCAGCAGCACGCGGGGGGTCGCGCCCGTATCGGCGAGTTTCGGGGCCAGGCGCTTTCGCAGATTGTCGCGTGCGAGCAGCCGGCCTTCGACCCAGATCGAGGGGCTGGCAGCGATCCATGTGTCGAACAGCGCGGGCTTGTTCACCAGCGCGTAGAGCACGAAATGGCCCCCGAACGAATGGCCGAACAATGTCTCATGTGCTGGATCGATGGCAAAGCGGCGGGCGATTTCGGGCTTCAGCTCGGTCTCCAGAACCTGCAGAAATGCCTCCGCCCCACCACTGCCTGCCAGCGTCGGGGCGTCCGAACCGATGCGGGCCGTCAGGTCCAGCGTACGCTCCTTCACCCGGTCCAGCTCCGGTGGATAGCCGATGCCGATGATCACCGTCTGCTGCATGCCCGGGCGACGCGCCATGGCGCGCACGGTTTCCGCCATGGTGTTGAACATGATGTTCCCGTCCAGAACATAGACGACGGCATAGCCTTCCGGCGGCGGCGGCGTTTTCGGCCAGGCGGCGAGCATCTGATAGCGCCGACCGTTGGCGGCCGTCATCAGCCAGCTCCCCGCCTCGGTTAGGACCGGCCCCTGAGCGGGTGGACCATCGGGTGTCGGAGCTTCCGCCTGCGCGGTGGCGGCCATCAGCAGGAACGCACACGCAGCCGAAAGCGCCCTCTTCATGTCATTTACCCCCTGGTTCGAAGATCGCGGTGACCTTGCTGGAATTGAAGACATGGGTCTCGACAAACTCCGACCAGCTGCAGCGCTGGCCCAGTTCGTCCATCGCGCCGGCCAGCGCGAACCAGTTGAGCAACTCCTGGTCGCCGGCTGCCTCGACTTCGGCGAGCGACATGGATTTCCACACATCCCAGTCGCCCGCGACCAACGCATCATAGAGACGCCGATCGGTCTCCACATCGGGGCGCATGCGCCAGTTGCGGTCGCACATGAAGGCGTGCGACCAGCTGGACGAAGCGATCAGTGCAACCCGCCAGGGACTTTCGCGACAGATCCGCGCCACCTCCGCGCCCAGCGCGAACACCCGGGCGGGAGAGGGAGAGGGAGGATCGAGCGTCCGCCCGCGGTCGCCGAGGCGGCTGATATAGCCGCGGTAGCTGATCACCAGCCGACCGTAGCAGTTGATCTGGAACGGCACGACCGGAAAGGGAAAGCCGCGACGATCATAATCGAGATACAGGATCGAGTTCAGAAAGGCGTGCGGCAGTCCGGGGTGGTGCAGCGGCTCATACGCATAGGCAACATCGAAATCGCGTTCCAGAAGCTGGCTGGCGATGTGCCGGGCGGCCTCGCGGTGCCCCTTCACATCAAGTGCGAAGTCCCGCGTTTCGCCCCACACATTGGCGCGGCCGCCGCCCCATTCATCCTCCTGGTCGGTGAACATCGCGGATTCAGAAGCGTGCGCCCATGGATGGACGGTGCGGTCGTCATAGCCGAGCAGGCAGAAAGCGGGGATGATGCTCTCGCGGAAATTCTCATACTGATCGTCACCCCAGATGATGACGAAATCAGGTTTGAATTCATCCAGCGCGGCACGGGCGCGACGCAGGCCGGCCAGCATGGCGGCGCGGTGTCGGCTGGCCGCCGCTAGCCCCTGATCGTCTGCCCATTCGGCCTGCATCGCGGCCGGCCAGTTCGCTGGATCCTTGGCTTCGGCTGGAACATCCGGATCCTCCAGCCGCCCCTTCAGGATATTCGCCATATCAGCATCGCTGCCGCTGAGCGGCGGGTAATGCGATATTCCAAGTCCGAGAACTTCGCCCATCAATTCCCCCTTAACACAACGTACACGTTGTAATTGGACAGTGCAATGCCATGCGCACCTGCCAGACCCTCCTATTATTGCCTGCGGCTGCTGCGGCGCTTTGGCAGCACCACGGCGTTGTCGGCCTCCCGGGCGCGCAAGGCCTCCCGCACCACATCGGTGGTGCGCTGCAGATGGACTTCGATCAGCCGGCACGCGCGCAGCGTCTTGCGCTCCAGCGCTGCGCTGGCGATCGCCTCATGCTCGTCGTGCACGTCGCGCTCAGGCGTGATCTGCGCCAGAGAGATCATGCGATAGCGTTCGGAATGCTGGTGCAGCATCCGCCAGATGCGCAGCAGCCACGGCGAATCGCAGGCCGACAGCAGCGCCTCGTGAAAACTGCGGTTCGCCCGCTCCCACTGCGCATAGAATTGCGGATCCTCGCCGAGCTGCGACTCCAGCGCTGCCAGCGCCTCGTAGGATTCTCGCACGAGGGATTCCCACTTTTCATCGCCCAGCTCGATGGAGCGGGACAACGCCTCGCACTCGATCAGCGTGCGCACCTTCATCGTGTCTTCAAGTTCGTCGATCGAGACATGGGTCACCCAGAAGCCGCGCTGCCCCTCGGCATGGACCAGCGCATCACCGGTCAGCCGCACCAGCGCCTCGCGCAGCGGGCTCATGCCGACACCATAGCGCCGGGTCAGCATGTCCATCGCAAGTTTCGACCCGGGCTCAAGCGCACCCGAGACGATATCCCAGCGCAGCTGGTGATAGATCTGGTCCGCGATGGTCTTGGCGCCCGCGGTTTCGTCTTCTGTCTCGATGATTCGATTCACATAGGCCTCGTTAGTATCCCACCCGACGTTCGGCGCTGCCGGACAACTTGTCCAGCAGCGCCGCTCGCTTCTAGAATGTCTTTGAGACCGTGAGCGAGATGTTTCGCCCGGTAATGATGGAATTTGCGGAATCGTAGGTCTCCGGCGCATTGCCGGTAGTAAAGCGGCCGGTATCGATGAACGGCGGCGCCTTGTCGAAGGCGTTGACGACATTCACCCGGAAAGCGAGCCCGTTCGACCAGCCCTGGCTTTCAACCGTGTAGCCGAGCTGGAAATCGAACGTGGTCCAGGCCCCGATCCGGATTGGGCTGGTGTTGGCAACAGGGGTGCCGTTGGCTGAAGGCACGAAGCAGCCCGTGAGGCACCGGTAGGGTGCGGTATAATTCATGATTGTCACTAGTGAGAACGGCCCATTATCGAAGGCGAAGCCCTGCCTGGAGCGGAATGACACCGGGTTGCCGACGCTTTCATAAGCTCCCAGCCGATCAACGAAGCCGGAGCCCGGCGAACCTTCGATCTCGTAGTTGGTGACCAGCGTGCCGTTGCCGAAGATCTGCATATGGCCGAGCGAGCCAAGATCGAAATCATAGCTGGCCGACAGGTCGATTCCGCTGGTCTTCAGCGTCGCGAGATTGGTTTGTGTGGCATAGATGATGCCCTTGATCTCGCTGGCTGAGCGCGTAGGCCCTGGGCCGGACAGCCCGACAAAGCGAGGATCATCGAACAGGGACTGTACAACAGCCACGTCCGGGCTGAAATCCAGGTTGTTGCTGTAGGGGCTCGTGCCCGTCGCGAAGTAGTTGGAGAGGATACCGGCGAGCGCGCCCGAGGTGATGCGGACCAAGCGGTCGCTGACGGTAATGTTGTAATAGTTGAAACCGATGCGCAGGCCTGGAACCGGCGGCGGCGTGAGATCGATGCCAAGGCTCCAGGTCTTCGCGGTCTCGGGTTTCAGCGTCGGGCCGGCGCCGCCTGACACCACCATGCCGGTGAATGAGCATTCGCCGGTGGCGGAGCCCGGTATGCCGGTGACACCGTTCAATTCCACCATCGTCGTGTTGCAGGGCGCAGTGTAGAAGGAGTTGGCGTAGAAGACGGCGTTTCCACCACCCACCGGCTGCGGGCCGTTGTACTGGAAGCGCATGGGCGGCGCATGGAACGACGTACCCCAGCTGCCGCGCAGGTTGAACCCTTCCGTCGGCGCATAGCGGAAACCGAACTTCGGGTTGGTGGTGTGGAAGGATTTGAGGCCGGTTGAATTTTCGTAGCGGATAGCGGCCGAGAAATCGAGCGCATGAACGCCGGGACGCTCATTGTCACGACTGACGATAGGGATTGCGGCCTCCGCAAAGGCTGCAAAGACTTTCTGTTCAGTCGCGCCATAGGGCACCACTGCCGGGTTGATGCTGCGCCAGTTGAAGTCAAGCTCGCCGCTGATCTGCTCCCGGCGATAATCGAGGCCGCCGGCCAGCTTGAGCGCGCCGCCCGGCAGGTTGATCAGCGTGCCGTCCGCCTTCACCGTGCCCTGGATCACATCTGATTTGAACTTCAGCCGTTCATAACCGACCAGCTGATCGACCACGCCCGCCGGCAGCGACTGGGTTGAGTAGGGGTTGAACGCCTCATAATTCAGCGCGGCGCAGAAGGTCTGCGCGGCCGAGGGATTGGCGATCGAGCCGATGTTCGACGCGTTCAGCCCCATCAATGAGCAGGCCAGCGAACTCGGCGCGGCGCTGCCATTGGCGAGCTTTTCGATCACATTGCCCTCGCGTGCGGAGTCGGCGCGGCGGAACTGGTCTTCGCGGCTGTAGGACAGATTCGCATCGACCCGCCAATCGGCGAACAGATCATAGGTGATGCCGATGTCGGCGGCATAGCTGTCCACTGCCACATCGCGCCCGAACAGACGATCATCCACAACCACTGCGAAATTGTTGGAAACACCGGGAATATAGGCCGGGTTGGTAGCGGGCAACGAACCCGAGATCGTCGGATAGCCGAGATCATAATGGCCTTCGCGGTGCGTGTAGCGGGCGTTGCCGTAGAGATGCGCCCGATCCCCCAGATCCTGGTCGACAGACAGGAAGAAGCTGTGGCGCTTCATTTCGGGGATGATGTCATAGCCCTCCCAGGGATCGAAACTGTTGCCCATGCCGCCTGTGGCCGGAATCAGCTGTGAGACGGTCAATCCCGTTCCAGGCCCCTGCGGCACGCTATAGGCGACGATGCCGTTGAACGACGCGGCACCGGTAAAGATGTTGGCCGCAGTGCCTGCCCGGCTGGTATAGATCGGCCAGTTGCTGCCGCCATAGGGCGACAGGTCCCCTCCGTTGAAGCCGCGGTCGTTGGCGACGACATTGTCCCGGTGGTTATACTCATAGCCGACGGTGACATTGCCGCTGCTCCAGTTCTTGCCCCAGACGACGCTGCCCTGATACTCCATCTCACCGCCCTGGGTGAAACCACCCACGCGGCCCTGCACATGCAGCCCCTCAACATTGCGCTTCAGCACAATGTTGACCACACCACCGACCGCGTCGGAGCCATAGACGGCCGAAGCGCCGTCCAGCAGAACCTCAACCCGCTCGATGGCGGCAGCCGGAATGTTCGCGACATCCACGAAGTCGCCGAACTGGCCGGAGACGGCTACGCGGCGGCCGTTCACCAGCACCAGTGTCGAAAGTGCGCCGAGGCCGCGCAGGTTGATGCCGGTGCCGCCCGTCATGTTGGAACCGCCGGAGGAGGAATCCTGGCCGCCTCGGTTCCCGTCGTCCTTGGCGACGCCACCGGCGAAGTTGGCGGGCAGGTCGCGCATGACCTCGGCAAGCGTCGCCCGCCCGGCTCGCGCAATGTCTTCGGACGTCAGGGTCTGGGTTGCGCTGCCGATCACACCGCCGCCACGAATGTTGGTTCCAGTCACGATGATGTCGGAATCGATGGTGTGAACCGGGTCAGCCTCGGCGGCCTTGACCGGAGCCATCCCCTGAACTGCGCATAGCGCTGCGATGGAAGCGGTTGTGAGCGCACCCTTGCGAATCTCGAACATCATGTCTGAACCCCCTGTTTTTGGCTGCTAAAATCCTCCCTCAAACCATTTTTTTGACTTATTTCTGTATCGTTATTGCAATGCGTACGTCGCATTCACCGACCTGTCAAATATATTTCGAAATTATTACTCGCAAAGCCTATCATTGGCATAATATGGCTTGATATTTCGAAATATATGCCGCATTCCGGCCGATATAACAGGGGTCAGGCCAAGGCCGACCCGGCGTCGATAAGGAAGCGTGATGCAGCCAACTCTGCTTGCGACACGCGGCGCGGAAGCGCCGTGCGTCGGGCAATTCATCAACGGCGAATATGAACTGGATGGCGGAAGCGGCTTTGCCGCGATTGATCCGGCAACGGGGCGCACCCTGTACGAGATTCGCGAGGCGAGTGCAGATCAGGTCGATCGTGCCGTGCAGGCGGCCCGCGCAGCGCTGAAGGGGCCATGGGGGCAGATGTCGGCAGCCCAGCGCAGCGGGTTGCTGCGCAAGCTGGCGCAGCGCATTTCGGAACGATCCGCCGAATTCCTGCGGGCCGAGATTCTCGACACCGGCAAGCCGGTCGGGATGGCCTCGCACATGGATATCCCGCGCGGCATTTCGAACTTCGAATTCTTCGCCGATCTGGCTCCGATGGCCATCGGCGAATCCTTCCCAATGCCGACCCCTGACGGCGGCTCGGCCATCAACTACAGCCTGCGCGTGCCGCGCGGCGTGGTGGCCGTGATCTGCCCATGGAATCTTCCGCTTCTGCTGATGACCTGGAAAGTCGCCCCTGCGCTGGCGTGCGGCAACACCGTGGTCGTGAAGCCCTCGGAGGAAACGCCCGCCACCGCCACCCTGCTGGGAGAGGTGATGAGCGAGGTTGGCATCCCGGACGGCGTCTATAATGTCATCAACGGCCATGGCGCGGGCGCGGCCGGCGAATGGCTGTCCAGCCACCCCGGCGTCGACGGCATCACCTTCACCGGGGAGACGATCACCGGCACTGCGATCATGCAGGCGGCCGCCATCGGCAACCGGCCGGTATCGTTCGAGCTTGGCGGCAAGAATCCGGCCCTGCTGTTCGCGGACTGCGATCTGGACAAGGCCGTGGCGGGCACCATCCGCTCGGCCTTCCTGAACTGCGGGCAGGTCTGCCTGGGCACCGAGCGCATCTATGTCGAGCGGCCGCTGTTCGCGGAGTTCGTAGCGCGACTTGCACAGGCGACCGCAGAGCTGAAGAAGGGCGACCCGTTCGATTCCGCGACAACGCTGGGGCCTCTGATCAGCGCCGCCCACCGCGCCAAGGTGCTGTCCTACTATGAACAGGCGCGTGCCGATGGTGCCGAAATCGTGACGGGCGGCGGCATTCCGGACATGCCCGGCACGCTGGCCGGCGGCTTCTGGATCGAGCCGACCATCTGGACCGGCCTGCCCGAAAGCTCTGCGGTAATCCGCGAGGAAATCTTCGGCCCTTGCTGCCACATCGGCGTGTTCGACACCGAGGAAGAGGCCGTCGCGCTGGCCAATGCCAGCCCTTATGGCCTGGCAGGCGCGCTGTGGACCCGCGACCTTTCGCGCGCACACCGGCTGGCCGCGCAGCTGGAAGTCGGGACCTTGTGGATCAATTCCTGGTTCCTTCGCGACCTGAGGGCCGCATTCGGCGGATCGAAGCAATCCGGCATCGGCCGCGAAGGCGGGCTTCACGGCCTCGATTTCTATACGGAGCAGCGCAATGTCTGCATCAAGCTCTGATATCTTCGCCATGGCGGACGCGCTGGTCGGCGCGCTCGTCAACCGGCAGCCCATTGCGCCCCTGGCGCCGCAGCTTTTGCCGCTGGGCATAGAGGGCGCCTATGCCGTGCAGGAGCAGCTGACCATTCGCGCCCTGCTGCAGGGTCGGCGGCTGGTGGGGCGCAAGATCGGATTGACCTCCAGGGGAGTGCAGGCGCAGCTCGGGGTGGACCAGCCGGATTATGGCATGCTGTTTTCCGACATGGAGTTTTCCGAGAATGAGGAGATTCCGGTCAGCCGCTTCATTGCACCGCGCGTGGAGGCGGAAATCGCCTTCGTGCTGCGCAGCAATCTGGACGATCCGCAACTCAGTCTGGGCGGGCTGATCGCGGCAATCGATTTTGCGCTGCCCGCAATCGAGATTGTCGACAGCCGCATCGCGGACTGGAAAATCTCGATTCTGGACACCGTCGCCGACAATGCCTCGAGTGGGGCCTATGTACTGGGCGGCTCGCCCGCCCGGCTGGAAGATCTGGACCTCAGATTGTGCGGCATGACAATGGAGCATCGTGGCGAGCCGGTCTCGGTCGGCTGCGGGGCCGCCTGCCTGGGCAATCCGCTGGCAGCAGCCCTTTGGCTGGCTCGGACAATGGCGGCTGCAGGCCGCCCGCTGGTCGCCGGCGATCTTATCCTGTCAGGCGCGCTGGGGCCGATGGTGCCGGCCGTGGCGGGCGCCGCCTATCATGCGCGGATCGACGGCCTGGGCAGTGTGACCGCCCGTTTCGGGAGCGCTTGACCATGGCCAGGGTGAAAGTTGCGATCATTGGCTCGGGCAACATCGGCACGGACCTGATGATAAAGATACTGCGCATGTCGGACGTGCTGGAGATGGCTGCGATGGTGGGGATAGATCCCGCATCTGACGGTCTGGCACGCGCGGAGCGACTGGGCGTCGCCACCACGCATGAGGGCATGGACGGCCTGCAGAAGCTGGATGTCTGGCCGGAGATCGGACTGGTGTTCGATGCAACGTCGGCCAGCGCTCACCGCGGACACAGTGACACGGCAACGCGCGCGGGCAAGGTGATGATCGATCTGACCCCGGCGGCGATCGGCCCCTATGTCGTGCCAGTCGTGAACGGCGACGCGCATCTGGATGCCGCCAACGTCAACATGGTCACCTGCGGCGGGCAGGCGACAATTCCGATTGTTGCAGCGGTCTCTTCGGTTGCGACCGTCCATTATGCGGAAATCGTGGCTTCCATCTCCTCGAAAAGCGCGGGCCCCGGCACACGCGCCAACATCGACGAGTTCACCGAGACGACATCGAAGGGCCTTGAGCAGGTCGGCGGTGCGGCGCGCGGCAAGGCCATCATCGTGCTGAACCCGGCCGAGCCGCCGATGATCATGCGCGACACCGTGTTCACGCTGTCGTCCGGCGCAGACGAGGCGCAGATCGAGGCGGCGATTGGCGAGATGGTTGCGAAGGTGAACCGCTATGTGCCTGGCTACCGCTTGAAGCAGGCGGTACAGTTCGAACGCTTCGGCTCCAACAACCCTGTGCGCATCCCCGGCGTGGGGGCGTTCGAGGGAATCAGGACCAGCGTGTTCCTGGAGGTGGAAGGGGCCGCGCACTACCTGCCGGCCTATGCCGGCAATCTGGATATCATGACGTCGGCTGCCCTTGCCACCGCCGAGGCAATCGCCCGCCGCCGCCTTTTGCAGGAGGCGGCATGATGGCCTTCGACCCCAGTCAGCAGAAGCTCTACATCCAGGACGTGACGCTGCGCGACGGCATGCATGCGATCCGCCACCAATATGGCCTGGATCATGTGTGCCGGATCGCGCGAGCCCTTGATCAGGCGGGCGTGGACGCCATCGAGATCGCCCATGGTGACGGACTGAGCGGCTCCAGCTTCAACTATGGCTTCGGCGCCCATACCGACTGGGAGTGGATCGAGGCAGTCGCCGATGTGGTCGAGAAGGCCGTTCTGACCACGCTGCTTCTGCCCGGCATCGGCACCGTCCACGATCTGAAGCAGGCCTATGCACTGGGCGTCAGATCTGTCCGCGTCGCGACGCACTGCACCGAGGCAGATGTGTCGCGCCAGCATATCGAGGCCGCGCGCGCCCTGGGCATGGACACCATCGGCTTCCTGATGATGAGCCACATGATCGAACCCGACGCTCTGGCCGAGCAGGCCCGTCTGATGGAAAGCTATGGCGCCACCTGTGTGTATGTGACGGACAGTGGCGGCGCGCTGGACATGGATGCCTACCGGGCGCGGCTTGAGGCCTATGACCGCGTGCTGAAGCCGGAAACCCAGCGCGGGGTGCATGCGCACCACAATCTGTCGCTGGGCGTCGCCAACTCCATGGTTGCCGTGCAGTCGGGCGCGATCCGTGTGGATGCCAGCCTGGCCGGCATGGGGGCCGGCGCCGGCAACGCACCGCTGGAAGTGTTCATCGCCGCCGCCGACCGCAAGGGCTGGCAGCATGGCTGTGACCTGTTCCGGCTGATGGATGCCGCAGAGGAGCTGGTGCGCCCGCTGCAGGACAGGCCTGTGCGCGTGGACCGCGAGACACTGAGCCTGGGCTATGCCGGGGTCTATTCCAGCTTCCTGCGCCATGCCGAAAAGGCAAGTGCCGACCATGGCGTCGACACGCGGGCGATCCTGGTCGAGCTGGGCCGAAGGCGCATGGTGGGCGGGCAGGAAGACATGATTGTGGATGTGGCGCTGGATCTGGCGAAGGAGGCCGCCCGATGAGCGCGGACAGGCAGAAAGTGGATACGCAGAAGTTCGGCCTGTTCCTGGACCAGGCCGCCCGCACGGCGACGGCCGTGCCGCAGTTCGAGCCGGGCGCCTTCGACATCGATCAGGCCTATGCCATCCAGCAGGCCAGCATCGCTGCACGCTTCCAGCGCGGCGAGCGGCTGGTGGGCATGAAAATGGGTTTCACCAGCCGCGCCAAGATGGTGCAGATGGGCGTGCACGACATGATCTGCGGCCGGCTGACCGACGCCATGCTGGTGGAGGACGGCGGCAGCATCTCCATGGCGGATTTCGTGCATCCGCGGGTGGAGCCCGAGATCGCCTTCCTGCTGAAGCGGCGCATATCCGGCCCTCTGTCCCCGATGCAGGCGATGGATGCGGTGGAGGCTGTGGCGCCTGCTCTGGAGATTATCGATTCGCGCTATCAGGCCTTCAAATTCTCGCTGACCGATGTGGTGGCGGACAACAGCTCGTCCTCGGCGTTCGTGGTGGGCGGCTGGAACCGGCCTGATCGCGATCTGTCGAACCTGGGCATGATCATGAGCTTCGACGGGCGGCCCGAGGCGCTCGGCTCTTCGGCTGCGATTCTGGGTGACCCTGCGCGCTCGCTGGCCGCGGCCTCGCGCCTTTCGGCCGAGCGCGGGATCGAGCTGGAAGCCGGATCGATCATCCTGGCCGGCGGTGCCACCGCCGCCAGCGCGCTTCGCCCCGGCCTGCAGGTGACATTGGAAGTCCGGCATCTGGGCCGGGCAGCCTTTTCGGTAGCGGAGTAACCCCAATGCCGCTGATTCATGTCAACATCCTGAAGGGCCGCACGACCGAACAGAAGGCCCGCTTCGCAAGTGGTGTCACCGATGCCGCAGTGGACACGCTGGGGGTGAAGCGGGAACAGGTGCGGGTGCTGATCCATGAGATCGAGCCCGAACACTGGTTTACCGCCGGCCTGCCCAAGGGGGCGCCGGCATGACGGCGCAGGGCCGGGTCCTCAGCAAGCGCGCGCGGATTCGTCTGCTGTGGCTTCGCCTGCACCGCTGGGTTGGTCTTGCGCTGATGCTGCTGCTGCTGGCGATGGGCATCAGCGGCATGGCGCTGGTGTGGCCCGATGCCACAGAGCGGCTGTTTCACGCCGAACGCTTCGAGGTCCTCGCGGCCGACGAGCAGATGCCACCGTCCGCGCTGCTGGCGGCCGGCGGCGAAGCCCTGCTGCACGGCAGCCGCCCTGCCCAGCTGCAGCTCGGCGCACCGGGGTCTGCGGCAATCCTCAGCAGCGAAGTGGGCGGGCCGCCATTCCTGAACCTCGGCCCGCCGCGCCGGACCCATGTGTGGCTCGACCCGGCGGACGGCCATGTGCTGAGCGTTTCGGTCGAGACGCCCGATGCGTTGTTCGTTGCACGCGCCGTGCATGGCCATCTGCTGGTTAGCACCGAGATTCGTTGGCTCGTGGCACTGACCGGCCTGTTCCTGCTGTTCATGAGCGGCACCGGGCTCTGGCTGTGGTGTCCGGGCCTGCGCAGCATCTGGCGTTCGCTGCGGTGGCGCCGTCAGCTTGGCCGCAGCATGAACCTGCACCGTCACTTTGGCGCGCTGGCGTCGCTGGGGCTGATCGCCCAGGGCCTGACAGGCATTTTCCTGGCACTTCCCTGGCTGCTGAATTCGGCCCCGCATGACCCGCCGTCCGCCCCGACCCGCCCGGTCGTCGCGCCGACCCAGACCCTGGATGCTGTGCAGGCTTCCGCGCAGCAGTTGGCGGGCACGGCGCGCCTGCAGATGGTCCAGCTGCCGACCGAGGCTGCACCCAGCTGGCTGCTCGGCTTCTCCGATGGATCAGAGGTCTCGGTCGATGATGCCAGCGGAACGGCCGAGTTGCTGCCACCGGAACACGACCATCATGATGGACTTTCCGGTCTGATCCACCGTCTCCACGGGGGAGATTTCGGCTGGCTGCACCGCGCATTGCTCTTTGCAACCGGGCTTGCTTTGAGCATGCTTTCCATCACCGGCCTGCTGCTATGGGACCAGGGCCGCAAGAAAAGGCGAGGATGAACAACGAGACACGCCTGCGTATCGCAAGCCGCGCCATCGGCCGCGCGGGGCTGGCGCATGCCTATGGCCATTGCAGCCTGCGGCTGGATGAGCGCCGTTATCTCGTTTCTCCATCAAAGCCGCTGGGGCTGGTGACACCCGGAGACAGCTGCCACATCCTCTCCATCGATGATCCGATCCCCGAGCATATTCTGGGCGAGGTTCGCATCCATCGGGAAATCTACCGCCGCCGGCCGGATGTAGGCGGCATCGTCCGATCTATGCCGCCCCATGTCATGACATTGGCCGCGCACGGAGTATCGCCGCGCCCCCGCCATGGCTTCGGCGCCTATTTCCACCCTGCTCCGGCATTCTGGGATGATCCGCAGTTGCTGCGTTCCGACGAGGCCGCCGCTGCGCTTGCTGCGCGTTTTGGCGAAGGCCGCGCTCTGCTGATGCGGGGAAATGGCGCGGTGGTCGCTGGGAACTCCATCGAAGAGGCCGTGGTGCTGACCTGGTATCTGGAGGACATGGCGCGGGTGGAACTGGCCGGGCGGGCGGCGGGGCTTGGCCAGCATCCCGGGCTGGACGCCGACGACTGCGCGCGCCGCGCCACCTGGAGCGGGGCCATCCTGGAGCGGATGTTTCACTATCTGGCGTCGGGCGACCCAGAGGCATGAACCCGAAAACCGACATTCCGTTTAAGCACTTCGATCTTGGATCCGCCCCGGGCCACCTCCTGCGGCGCTGCCACCAGCGATCGCACGAGTTGTACAACGAGGTCACGGCCGATTACGGGCTGACCCGCCAGCAGTTCGCTTTGCTGCTGTCCCTGCTCAGAAGCCCCGGTGCCAGCGTGCAGGAACTGGCCGACGCGACCGGCACGGATCGCAACACTCTGGCCGGCATCACGGCGCGGCTGGTCGGCAAGAAGCTGATCCACCGCCGACGCTCGGCGCAGGATGCGCGCGCCTATGAATTGCACATTTCCGAATCGGGCGTGGCACTGCTGCGGGAGATGGAAGCCGGTATCCTCCTGGTACAGGAAAAGATCCTGGCGCCACTCGCCCCTGAGGAACGGGCGGAATTCGTCCGGCTGGCCGCGAAGGTCTCCGGTCTCCGCTGACGCCGGGCGCTTCGCGCTCCTCTCACGAACAGACCGATTTCACGATCTCAGGCACCATAATCCGGCGTTGACGGCGCGGGCCCATCCCCGGTGCATGCGCCCTTGCATGTTTGCGAATTATTTTCGAAAATATATGATTGAAATCCGAATGTCATGCAGATAGCTTCAAAAATATCGATATTTGGAGGTCAAATGCGCAGCCTGAAACTCAGCATCCTTTGCTTGATCGCCGCTATGGCAGCCACACCGACGGTTGCGGCCACCGAAGCTCCTCCCAAAGCCACAGCCCATGCCAACAGTTGCATGTCGCTGAACGCTTTCTCGCTTGAAACAGCCGCTGATGTGCCCGGCCGGGTTGTGGACGCTTCCGTCGTGACGGGCGGTGCGACTCCAGACGACCTGCGTATTTCCTACAAGAAGCGCGGCCATTCGCAGGGCGCGCCGACCCCGATGATGGAAGTGTTCCCTGAGCATTGCCGTGTGGAGGGCTATATGACGCCCAACATCAAGTTCATCATGCTGCTGCCACCTGCCGAAAAGTGGAACGGCCGTTTCATGATGGCCGCGTGCGAGGGCTGGTGCGGCTACATCTATGAAGCCACGCTGATGCCAGGCCTGAACCGCGGCTATGCAGTGATCACCAACGATGGCGGACATTACAGCGACCCGCCGTTCGACGGCGTGTGGGCCTACAACAATGTCGATGTGCGGATCGATTTCGCCCATCGCGCGAATCATGTGACCGCTCAGGCCGGCAAGGCGATGATCAAGGAGTTCTACGGGCGCCCTGCCAAATACTCCTACATCGCCGGATTTTCGAAAGGCGGAAACGCCGGGCTGCTGACTGCCACCCATTATCCGGAGGATTTCGACGGCGTCTTCGCCAAGGCCCCGGTTCCCTATTATCAATGGAAGAATGCCGCGCACTTCCCGTGGCTGGCAAAGGCCGTGTACCCCAAGGACGACACGGCCATTATGGATTCCTCCAAGCTGCCGCTGATCAATTCGTCTGTGATCGCAGCATGTGACACACTGGACGGGTTGAAGGACGGCATCATCGACGATCCGCGCGTGTGCAAATGGGATCCGGTGAAGATCGTCTGCAAGCCCGGCCAGGACGAAACCAAGTGCCTGACCATGCCGCAGGTGGAAGCGTTGCGGAAAGTCTATGCGCCCGCGCTTGACGACAAGGGCAAGGTGATCTTCCCCTGGGGCACGGATCGCGGCTCTGAAATCGACTGGCCGGCCGCCCTGGTGCCGGACTCCCCGGAACCCGCCTATGTGCTGGACGGCGCCCGCACCGGCCTGAAGTACATGGTGTTCCGCGAAGCCAAGGGCCCCGATTTCGATTGGCGGACGTTCGACTATGAAGCCGAGCTTGCCGGTGTCGAGGAGATGGGCAAGATCATGGATGCCGCCGGCACCGACTATAATGCCTTCAAGGCGCGCGGCGGAAAGATGATCGTGGTGCACGGCTGGGCTGACGCGCTGGTATCGGCCGCAATGACCATCGACTGGTTCGAAAAAATGCGGGCGGACATGGGCGGCAAGGAGGCCACCAACAGCTTCGCCCAGCTCTATGTAGTGCCGGGCATGGTGCACGGCAGCGGCGGCACCGGGCCTTATGAATATGATGCGCTGACCGCACTGGAGAAGTGGGTTGAGGAAGGTGTTCAGCCCGAACAGCTGATCATGTGGGATGAAGCCAGCGAGACTCCGCGCCGCTCCCGCCCGATCTACCCCTATCCGACGCTCTCCAAGTACAGCGGCAAGGGCGATATCAACTCGGCATCGAGCTACAAGCCGAGCGCGAAGTAAGCCGCCATCACAACCCACATACTGCATTGAAGGACTATTGAGATGGTATCGACAGCTCGACGCCGCGCGGCAATGACCGGGTCAATTCTGTGCGGCGTCGTGGCGGTGCTGGCCGCCTCCCCTGCCCGCGCAGCCGCCCCGGCCTGCGCCACGCCCGACCAGATCACTGCCGTTCGCAAGGAAGCCAGCGAATTCCCCGGCGACCCGATCGCCATTGTCTCGCGCTTCGTGGAAGTGCCGGAGTTCGCGGCTGCCACGGGCCTATGGCCGCAGATGCAGGTTTCGGCCCGGATCGACGACAAACAGGCGCTTGAGCTGTGGAAATCGATCGAGGGCTGGGGCGCCGACACCATGGTGCGGCTGGTGGTGTCGCCCTCCAGCCAGCACGCCTTCACCCTCTACAGCACGATGCCGAAGGCCCAGCCCGAACCCGACCCCGGCTATCTCGATGTCTATGCCGACGGCGATCGCGGTATCCATTCGCACATCCAGTTGAGCAAGATCGCCGCCATCACCGCCACCGACATCCCCACCGACAAACCCGGCTACCGCACGCGGGGAATCAACTTCTTCGACCGGGACGGCAACAACGTGTTCGGGGTCTATGCCTCGATCAAATATTACGAGCCCGATCCTGCGGCCCTGGCCGGCTTCGACCGCACCCGCGCGTTGATCGCGGCGATGCCCAGGGCCTGTGCCTGAACCCGGCCGACAGGAGATGACCATGGTGAAGCGCTCCGCCATTGCCCTGCTGCTTGCGGCATCCATGCTGGCAGGCTGCAGTGGTTCCGATCCGGCGGACAGCGCCGATCTGGTGCTGCGCGGAGGCCAGATTCTGACCATGTCATCCGACAGCAGCCAGGCGACCGCGATGGCCGTGCGCGAAGGGCGGATCCTCGCAGTCGGCAGCGATGCCGAAATCGCGCGGCTGATCGACGCGAAGACGCAGGTGATCGATCTGGCCGGCCGCGCGGTGCTGCCGGGCTTCATAGACACTCATATCCACAGCGCCGAAGGCAGCCTGGAATTCGGAAAGTGCCAGCTGGACGACGCCCCGCTGGCACCTGCGGACATTGCCGCGCGGGTGCGCGCCTGTGATGTCGAGGATCGCAAGCAGCATCCGCAGCCCGGGCGCTGGCTGGAAGTAATCGGGCTCAACCCGTCCGGTCTTGTGATGACAGCCAAAAGCCTGGACGCGATGGTCGCGGACCGTCCGTTGATCCTTCGCGGCAGCGACTATCATACCGCCTGGGTGAACAGCCAGGCGATGGTGGCCGCCCATATCGGGCGCGACACGCCGAACCCGCCGGGCGGCATCATCGAACGGGATTCCGCAGGCAACGCGACTGGCTTCCTGAAAGATCCACCGGCGATCAGCCTTGCCTTGAAGGCCATTCCCAAACTGTCTGAAGATGAGCGACTGCAACGTCTGACACAGGCGCAGGCGATGCATTCCAGCCATGGCATTACCTCAATCGTCGAGCCCAAGGCCGGCGAGGAGGAGCTTGCCCTCTATGCCGAGCAGATCCGGCGCGGCACGCCGCCGCTCAACATCCATGCCATGCTGTTGTCCGACATCTCCGACAAGCCAGAAACCTATGAACGGCTCGCAAATCTGCGGGCGCGCTATCAGGGCAAATCCCCCTGGCTGGTGATCGGCGCCGTGAAGGTGCTGCCGGATGGAGCGATCGAGTATCCGACACAGACGGCCGCCATGCTGGAGCCCTATCGCGACACCGCAGGCAAGCCGACAGCCAACCGGGGCGAACGTTACTTCGACCCCGCCGAATTTGCACGCTTCGTCACACGTATCGAGCAGATGGGATTCCGTCTGCATGTTCATTCCATCGGCGACTACACCACCCGTGCCGCGCTGGATGCCATCGCCGCCGCCCGGGCGGCGAATGGCGCCGGAGACCGGCGCCACGCCATCACCCACCTGCAGGCCGTCGATCCGACGGACTTCCCGCGATTCCGCGAGCTGGGCGTGATTGCCAACATGCAGCTGCTGTGGGCGGTCGCCGACGATTACACCGTGAAGGCGGTGAAGCCCTTCGTCTCCGAACGAACCTTCCGCTACATGTATCCAGCTCGCAGCCTGGTGGACGCCGGCGCCACGCTGACCGGCAGCAGCGACTGGCCCGTTTCCACCGACGATCCGCTGCAGGCGATGCGCCACGCCATGACCCGGCGCGTCGCCCCCGACGCGCCGGTGCTGGAACCGGCAGAGCGGGTGGACTTGCCCACCATCCTGGCCGCCTACACGCGCAATGCCGCCTTTGCCATCAATGCGGAGAAGAATCTGGGCACGCTGGAGGCAGGCAAGGTCGCCGATATCGTGGTGCTGAACCGCGCCATCAATCTGCCATCCAGCGCGGGCTCCAGTGACGGTCTGGACGGCGTTGTGGTCGACATGACCTTCTCGCACGGGCGCCGGGTGTTCGAGCGGCGTTGATCACAGGATAGTTCCGGGCGTTGTCGGCGGGGATGTCCGCTGCAGCATCAGGCGCAGCATTCACGCAGCAGAGCAGGAAAGACAACGCCCGCCGGGCCCGGTTCATCCGGGCCTGGCGGGCGCCCAGGTTACTTACTGAGCTGCGGGCGAAGCACCAGCGTTTCCACAAAGCCTTCCTTCTCCAGATCCTCTGGCGTGAACGGCTTGCGATAGAGCTGTTTGTCGGCGAACAGCTTCAACTGCGCCGTGCGCCCCTCTGATTCCGCAGCGGTCTGCCCATGCGTCAGCAGCACATCCGCCAGCAGCTTGCCCTTTTCCCACCGCACCATCTGCGCATAGGCGGTGCCGAACAGGATCGAGGGGAAGCCGCCCTTGGCCAAAGGCGCCGGATGCTCGCCGTTCATGATGCCTTCCGCGTAGGAACCGCCATGAAGCGGGATCGGGCCATTTGCTGTCGTCGCGAACAACGCCTCGCCCCAGCGCGCATCGGGGGTGAAGCCGAATTCGCGCAGATCCCTGACCGCAGCGCCAATGGCCTCGACGATCGCCGGAGCAGTCTTAGGCGTGATGCCAAGCGGCCGCTTCAGCTGCAGGTCCGTCGGGTTGGTCGTCAGCATCACGGAGGGGATGCGCGCAGCATGGGCCCAGAACTGATGGAACAGCAGGGCACCCCGGCTGTCTGCATTGTTCGTCCTGTCCCATTTGGCGAGGATGTCACAACCTGTCTTCACATCGGCATCGGCAGCGCCTTCGCACAGTTTCAGAATGTCGGTCAGCCATTCCTCGGCAGCGAAGTTGCGGTCGTCGAAGACCAGGTCCTTCGCTTCCTCGGGCGTCACGACACCGTCGGCACTGATCTCCTTCAATCGGCGCGCCGACATGATGAGGCGGATATTGTATTCCGGCACCTCAGGATGCCCGAACAGCCGCTTGTGGTTTTTCTGGACCACGCCGAACTCGGTGTATTTGTAGCTGTTGTTGGTGTTGTTGATGATGCCCCTGGTCTTGATCGTCGGATACTCCGCGTTCGGGGTCAGCAGCGGCTTGCCTTCCGCATCCCGGAAGGAACAGGCCCGCTTCGAGCCGTCCAGCGTGTTGAAGGCCGCTGCGTCGGTGCCGAGATGGCAGGCTTTCAGCTCCTCGTCGGTGGCAGCGAGCACTCGCACCGATTCCACGAAGGCCACTTCACCATGCCGGTCCGCCGCCATCAGGTGAGAGGCGATACCCCGGTTGTTCTCCACGGCGCTGACAAACTCGCCTGCGTTCCGGGCATGGGCCACGTGCAGGAACTGATCCAGCCCGCGCGCGCCCTCCTGATTGGAATCGGTGAAGGCATACCAGCCTCCCGGCCGACCCGGGCCTTCGGGCAGCTTGTAGATCGGCCCAAGCTCGGTGAAGGCGAAGGGGAAGTTCTTCGTCGAGACGCTGCCGTCCGCTGCCCTGATCTCAATCGGAATCTGCCGGATATCCAACGGACGGGGAACGCCATCCATCAGATAGGTCGGCCGGGCGCCGGACGTGTCGATCTTCATCTTCTGGCGCACCTGGGGCGTTACGCTCTGCATTGCATCCAGGATCGTCCAGGCAACATCCTTGTTATAGCCCACCAGCGGCAGCGGGAAGCTCCAGAAGGAAGCGCCGGCGATGTCCAGCTCGCCGGGAATCGTCAGCTGGACCTGGTGCAGCAGCAGGCGCAGCTGGTTTTCCCGCTGCTGCCAGCTGGAATGCGGGCTGGCGAACATCATCGCGCCGTCGCTCTTCACCACATCGCCGCCATAGGCCCAGGCGTTGCTGCCGAACCCGGCATCGACCGAAATCGGATCGACATGGCTGAGATCGCTGCTGAGCGTCGTGCCCGCATCCTTCCACGCGGCCGACGAGGCCTGGGTGTGCGGCGCGACTTCGATGCCGCGATAGATCACCCCCAGCGACATCAGCGAGCGGGCGATATCGGTTTCACGGAATACCGGCGTCTTGGCGGTGTTGCAGAGCTTGTTGCGCTCGGCCTCGGGCGTTGTCGCCGCATAGTGGTTGATGCCGGCGACGAAGCCGCGAAGATAGGTTTTCGTGCGCGGCTGCAGGGCGTCGACCGCCGCCTGCACCCGCTCTTCGGGAAGCTGGGTGCGATAGACGAGATCCGACGTCAGGTTTGTGGATGTGAGGAAGCCCACGGTGATCTTCTCGTCCGGGCCGTACCAGCGCGAACGCTCGCCCCGGAAGGTCAGCGCACGCCCGGTCAGTTCGCACAGCCTGTCCCGCGCCAGCGCATAGCCATAACCGAAACCAAGACTCTCATAGTCGGCAGCCTTCACATGCGGCACGCCATATTTGCTCCAGCGGATTTCCACCTCTCCGCTGGCCTGCGCGGAAGCAGAACCTGCGGCGAACGTAGCCGGCAGCAGGGCCAGGGTGCAGTATCTGAAGACCGTTGACGGGAGTCGCATTCAAAATCCCCTCGATAGTTCAACTGTTGGATCGACATTTCGGCAGCGGGTTAAGCCGCCTCTGAGAACAGGATCAGATTGCCCAGTCCGGTGTCGGGCGTGATCGAGATCAGCCCGTCGCCATCCTGGAAGGGAACACCGCCTGCCTGCAGCTGCGTTCTCAGCTTCTGCAGCGATTCCACTTCGATCTCATAGCCAAGATAGCCGGGTGCGCGGCCATCCGGCTCGATGCCGAAACGCGATTTCAGGCCGTCGGCCGGGATGATCTCCAGTGCGATTTCACCCGAAGGCAACAGCAGAGAGCCATCGGCCTGCACCACGCCCGGCTGCCCGAACAGGGATGCGAAGAAATCGAGATCGGCAGGATCGTCCGCCACCGCCAGCACCTTCAGCAGGCGAATCGCGCCATTGGGGTGCGCGGTCCAGTCCTCGCGCAGATAAAGGTGCAGGTTGTAGTATTTGCAGGCGTTGAACCTCAGCGGCGCCTCCACCGGCAGCATCACGTCGAATTCGGGGAAGACAGATGGCTCGCCTGGAATCTTCCACTCCCGCGTGACATGCGCGGGCGGCGCGCATTCAAATCCCTGCGCCAGCACGCTGGTCCGGAAGCCGGAGACATCGTCGGCCACCAACACCATTGAACCGATGCCGGGCCCGCCGGAAAGAACGGGCTGCAGCGGCGGTGGCAGGCGCGCGGGCTCATAGGGCGACATCAGCTCGATGTAACTGGCCTGCCCCGGGCTTTGTGGCCGCATCAGCGCCATGCGGTTGGCGACACCCATCTGCTCGATCCGGCTGAGAGGGGAGAGATGGAAGCCCATGCGCTGGAACAGGTCTGCGGCTGCCTCCAGATCGGGCACATAGGTCAGCAGATGGTCGATTCGGGCCGTTGCAGAAGATGTCATGATGGTTTGTCCGTCATTTCGTCGGTAACGAGTTCACAGAGATGGTCGACATGCAGTGCGACAGCATCGATCATGTCGGCCATGCCGGGCCGCTCCGGCTGCAGCAGAAGCGGCAGTTCGGTGCATGCAAGCAGGATGGCCTGCACGCCGTCGCGGCGCAGCGCGGCCGCCGCGGCCTCCAGAAGCCACCTGCCGGCAGCATCGACCCGCCCCTGGGTCAGCCGGTCCAGAATCAGCCGATCCAGGTCGGCCTGTACCGCCGCGTCGGGCACCACGACGGCCCGCGCGCCCCCGCCCGACAAACGTGCCTGAACGGCGGGCGCCGAGAGCATTCGCGAAGTGCCCAGCAGACCGACGCGTGTTAACCCGTGCGCGGCCAGATAGGCCGCCGCCGGGTCCAGGATATGCGGCACCGTGATCCCCAACGCCGCTTCCAGCTCGGCATGACAGCGGTGCGCGGTCACCGAGGTCAGTGCCGCCGCCGTGCAACCGGCTGCCTCCAGCCGTCTGCCGGCGGCGACGACCGCGGCGGTAACTTCGTCCCAGGCGCCCCGCCCGCCAGCTTCCAGAAGCGGGGCGAATTCCAGCGTATCGACAAGCGTCGCAACGTTGCGGTGGGCGCCGCGCCGCGATTCTGATGCCAGGTTGATCCGCGCATAATAGTCGGCGGTCGATCGCCAGCTCATGCCGCCGATCAGGCCCAGTCGGGGCGGCTGGACAGTTGTGACAGGAAGGTGAGAACCGGGGTTCGTCATGGCGTCATATTGCTCATTGACAAATGTATTGTCCAGTAGCAAATTTTCGACCCTGATTTCCTCGAGAACAGACGGGATCAGCATGACAGGCGGGATCAGCATGACAGACAGAGAGACGTCCGGGCTCCCCTCCACCCAGAGCGATCTGCGCATGTGGGTTACGGTGGGGATCCTCACCCTCTGCTATGTCTTTTCGGTGGTGGATCGGCTGGTCATCAACCTGCTGGTCGATCCGATCCGCGCGGATCTGGGGCTCAGCGACCTGGAAATCGCACTGATCCAGGGGCCGGCGTTCGCGATCCTCTATGCCACAGCCGGCGCGCCGCTCGGTCGCCTGGCCGACGTGATGAGCCGCCGGAAACTGGCAGCTGCAGCAATCGCATTCTGGAGCGCCTGCACCGCGCTCACCGGGCTGGCGACCAACTTCCTGTCCATCGCGGCTGCCCGCATCGGCGTGGGCGTGGGCGAGGCGGCGCTGACCCCGGTGGCCTATTCCCTGTTTGCGGACGGTCTGCGGCGCGAACGCCTGGCCCGGGCCATCGCGATCTACACGGCCGGCGGCGCGCTGGGCTCCGGTTTGGCGCTGATCGGCGGCGGCTGGCTCTATGCGACGTTCGAAGCGATGGGCACCGCGATGATGCCGTGGCGTCTGACGCTGCTGGCGGTTGGCCTGCCGGGGCTTCTGCTCGCCGGACTGGTGCTGCTGTTCGTGATCGAGCCTCCGCGCCGCGACCCAGGCCCGCGTTTGCCGGTGCGGCATGTGCTGGGGCATATCGCGGCTCAGCGGAGCTTCTATGGCTGGACCTTCCTGGCCTATGCGGCGCTCGCCACCCTGCTTTACGCCTTTATGGCCTGGGCCCCTTCGCACCTGATCCGCGGCTTCGGCCTGACCCCGGGCGAGGCCGGCATGCGCTTTGGAACCGCGATGCTGGTCGCAGGGATAGGCGGGCCGCTGCTGGCCGGCTGGGTCGTCGACCGCATCGCGCTCAAGATGGGCGCCCTGGCGCCGCTCAGGGTGATGTCGGCCGCCTTCCTCTGTGCGATCGGCCTGGCACTTGTGCTTCCCTTTGTCGGCGATCTGAACGCGGCGGTGGTCCTGCTTGGGGCGATCGGCTTCTTCTCGACCGGCATGCTCGGCCTGCCGCCCACCGCGCTTCAGTTCGCCACGCCGGGCCGCATGCGCGGCCTGGTCTCCGGCATCAACCTGATGGTCGGCAATCTGATCGGGCTCAGCCTTGGCCCCGTGGCCGTCGCCCTGTTGTCCGCGCGGATGGCAGGGGGCCTGGCTCCGGCGCTGGCGGCCGTGATGGCCGTGGCAGGGGTTGTCGGTCTGATCGCACTTTTCTGCGTGCAGGCCCCGCAGGACATCGACGGCTCGACACCGACCGTCTAGCCTCGCTATCCGGCCGCGACCGGCACGATCATGGGGAGCAGGTAATGGCCGCAAAGGCGGGCAAGGATACACGTCTGGCAAATCGGCGCGGCGTGCAGTCGATCGACATCGGCATGCGAATTCTGGAGGCGCTGGCCGCCTCGGACGAGGCGCTGCCGCTGAAGGCGATCAGCGAGTCCGTCGGCATGGCGTCCAGTAATGTGCATCGCTATCTCGCCAGTTTCGTGCGGGCCGGGCTGCTGCGGCAGGATCCGGATTCGAGTCGCTATGATCTCGGCCGGCTGGCATTGCGGATCGGGCTTGCGGCGCTGTCGCGCATCGACATTCTGGAAATGGCCAAGCCCGAACTGAAGCGGCTCGCGCATGACAGCGGCCTGCTGGGGATTGCCAGCGTGTTCGGCGATCAGGGCCCCACCATTGTGCGGCTGCAGCAATCCAGCCCGCCGGTGATCCTGACGCTGGCGCTCGGAACGGTCCTTCCCCTGCTGCGCTCGCCGTCCGGTCTGGTGTTTCTGGCCTATATGCCGGAGGAGACCACCCGCGAGATGGTCGAGCGCGAACTGGTGCAAGGCAGCCGCTACATGCTCACGCCCTCCACGCCCCGCACGCCGGAGGAAGTCGCGCGGACTGCGGCAAACATCCGCAAGGCGGGCTTTGCCATCAACGACGTCGATGTGTCCCCGGGGCTCCGCGCCATCGCCTGCCCCATATTGGACCTGCAGGCCAATGTGGTGGCCGTGCTCAGCCTGACCGGCCCTGACCCGACACTGGGGCCGGACCATCCCGCACTGCACGATCTGGCCGCCGTGTGCCGCCGCCTGTCGGAAGAAGCCGGCTATCGCCCCAGCCGCTGAGGGCTGCATCAGGCCACTTCAGCATCCACGGCGAGCATGCTTCCTATGGGACGATCATGATTCAGTCCCTGGCAGCAAACATGATTCAGTCCCTGGCAGCAAAGTGGATGGTCGATGTTTCCGGTCTGCCTCCGAAGCCCTGCGGGAGAACCGGAAAGCTGCATGAACAAGCATGGCCCGAGGAGGCCGGAAATGCCTGATCCTGTAATATTCCAATGTGTTAGACAGCCTCAAAGGGCCGACAGATTATTGCTTCAGGTCTTCCTGTGGGCCCCGATTAGTGAGCACGCCTCATAGGCTCATGCCAAAAGCAGAGCCTATCTTTGAGATGTTCCGGCGACATTATGACGGCGTTGGCAACACGCTGTCTCGGAGAGAAATGTTTGTTGGAGCGACTTGGCAAACCCGGTCACGAGCGCGGCTCGCTCTCGGTGTTCGACGCCATCACGATCATGGTCGGTCTGGTCATCGGGATAGGCATTTTCCGTACCCCTTCAATCGTCGCCGCGAACGTCGGGAACGAGTTCGTTTTCATCGCGGTATGGCTGGCTGGCGGTTTGGTCACGTTGATCGGCGCTTTGTGCTACGCCGAGCTCGCCGCGGCCCATCCGCATGCGGGCGGGGAATATCACTTCCTCGCGCGCGCCTATGGCAAGCCTGTCGCCATGTTTTTCGGTTGGGCACGTGGAGCCGTGATTCAGACGGGTGCGATTGCCGGTGTCGCGTTCGTTATGGGCGACTATGCAGCACAACTGCTCCCTCTCGGGGCCTATGGCCCGGCGCTCTACGCTGCAATGGCCATCATCCTGTTCACATCTATCAATGTGGCCGGGACATTTCAGAGCAAGGTCCTGCAGATCTCCGTCACGTTCGTGGAGGTCGGTGCGATCGTGGCAATCATAGCCTTCGGTCTTCTTGGCTCGCCGGAAACGCCGACGCCGGCGCCGGCGCCTGGATCCGGCGGATCTGCGTTGGGTCTGGCGATGGTGTTCGTGCTGCTCACCTACGGCGGCTGGACCGAAGCCGCCTATCTGACGGGCGAACTTGACGAGGCACCGCGCAACATCGCGAAGGTGCTGATAATCGGGACCGCCGTGATCTCCGGCCTGTATGTCCTCACGAACCTGGCGTTGCTTGCCATTCTCGGCCTGGATGGTCTGCGCGGCTCGGAGGCGGTGGCAGCGGATATGATGCGCCAGGTCGCTGGCCCGTCAGGTGCCGTGGTTGTCAGCATCGCTATCGTTGTCGCCGCCGCCTCGACGCTCAATGCAACGATCTTCACCGGCGCGCGCGTCTATTATGCCATGGCCAAGGATCTGACAGTCTTGCCAGGCGTCGGGGAGTGGAATCAGCGCAGGCGGAACCCCGCCAACGGGCTGATCGCGCAGGCTATCGTGGCGCTGGCTCTCGTCGGGGTCGGCGCGGCCACTCGCAACGGTTTCGAAGCGATGGTCGAATATACGGCACCAGTCTTCTGGGGATTCCTTCTGCTCGTCGGCGCGGGGCTCATCGTACTTCGTATCCGCGAGCCAGACCGGATCCTGCCATACAGGGTCCCCCTGTATCCGCTGATCCCTGCTCTGTTCTGCCTGACGTGCGGATACATGCTGTACGCCAGCATCGCCTATACCGGCCTTGCCTCACTGGTTGGCGTGGCCGTGCTTGCTGCGGGCGCACCGCTCCTTCTCTTCCGCCGCAAAGAGGCCGTTGGGGACGTGAATACGTCTGCTCGCCCCGCTTTCCCTTCCATCGATTGACGAGTCTACATCAGGAGGTCCGCTCATGAAGACACTTCGCACCGTTGCTGCAGTCTGCGCGATCACCGCGCTCGCGTCCACGACCGCCTGCGCCCAAAGCGCGCCGGCCTCCAGTGAATACACCCCCTCCTCCGGGCAGGCCGGCAAGGATGTGGTCTGGGTCCCCACGCCGCAGGCTCTGGTCGATCGCATGCTCGACATGGCAAAGGTCACGCCAAAGGACTATCTGATCGATCTCGGCTCGGGGGACGGGCGCACGGTGATCACTGCCGCGCAGCGCGGTGTCCGCGCGCATGGCATCGAATATAATCCCGACATGGTCGCGCTCGCACAGCGCGCCGCGAAAACCCAGGGCGTTTCCAGCCTCGCGACTTTCGAGCAGGCAGATATCTTCGAGTCCGACTTCTCGCGGGCTTCGGTCATCACCTTGTTTCTGTTGCCCGCATTGAATGTCAAATTGCGCCCGACCCTGCTCGAGATGAAGCCGGGCACCCGCATCGTTTCGAACTCGTTCGACATGGGGGACTGGCAACCTGATGAAGAGATCAACGCCGGCGGTGACTGCACCTCATGGTGCACTGCTTACAAATGGGTGGTTCCCGCCAGGGTCGAAGGCAACTGGAAGCTGGCGAGCGGCGACCTGAAGCTCTCGCAGAGATATCAGATGCTGTCGGGCGAGCTTGTGCAGGGAGGCAACTCGTTGCCGATCAGTGATGCGAAGATGGATGGCGCCCAGATCACGTTCACGGCGGGGAACCAGCGTTACACCGGTGAAGTGGCGGATGGAGCGATGTCAGGCCGGACGTCCGGCGGGCAAAGCTGGAGCGCCGCGCGATCGACCCGCTGACTTTCGTCAAGGCTGCGTCGCGCCAGGCTGCGGGTGTTTCCACCTGCCATCTGCTCTCTCGACGTGAAGAATGACCGCACGAACCAAGCCCCGCATTCCCTCGCGTGAGGGAGCGGTCCGCAGATAATCTTCGAATTCCGGGAGAAGACATGACCACAAAGATCAAGGCTATTGGCACCCAAGGCCCGCATACCCCGTTGGAAGTAATCGACATCGAGCGGCGCGAGCTTCAGCCCGATGACGTCAGATTGCAGGTGTTGTACTGCGGCATCTGTCACTCCGACCTGCACCAGGCGCGCAATGACTTCGGCATAAGCCGCTATCCGATGGTGCCGGGGCACGAGATTGTGGGTCGCGTGACCGGGGTTGGCGCCGCGGTGAAGACGTTCAAGGAAGGTGATCTTGCCGCCGTCGGCTGCATCGTTGACTCCTGCGGTGCTTGCTCGGCCTGTCAGCACGATCTGGAGCAATTTTGCCACGGCGAGGGTGGCACGGTGATGTCGTTCAACTCGCCTGACAACTATCTCGGCGGCGTGACTTTTGGCGGCTTCTCCCAGACCTATGTCTGCAAGGAGAGTTACACGCTGCGCATGCCCGATAGCCTGGACCTCGCTGCGGCGGCACCATTGCTCTGCGCCGGCATCACCGTCTACTCGCCACTCAGGCACTGGGGCGCGGGTGCCGGCAAGACCGTCGGGGTCGTCGGCGTTGGCGGGCTGGGTCATCTGGCGGTCAGGATCGCCAGCGCCATGGGAGCACATGTGGTGGTGATCACCACCAGCGAAAGCAAGATCGCGGACGCCAGGCGGCTTGGCGCGCACGACGCGATCCTGTCGACCGATCCAGAACAGATGGCGCGTTTCACGTCGAAAATCGACCTCGTTATCGACACGGTCTCCGCGCCGCACGACATAGACAGCTACCTTGGCCTTCTCGCCATCGACGGCAGTGTCGTGCTTGTCGGTCTCCCGCCCAAGCCGCTGCAAATCAATGCCTTCAGCGTGATCAGCAATCGGCGCAGCTTTTCCGGATCCAACATCGGCGGCATCGCCGAGACGCAGGAGATGCTCGATTTCTGCGCCAAGCACGGCATCGTGGCCGATGTTGAACGCATCCGGCCGGATGAGATCAACATGGCCTTCGAGCGCCTCGAACGGAACGACGTCCGCTATCGTTTCGTGATCGACATTTCGACACTGGCCTGAGCGCCGGCATCCCGAAGCGCGCCATCACCCTGATGTATGATCGTACCGACAAACTCTGTGCCTCCGTCGAGCCGCTTCAAACCAGCCTGCACCGACTGATTGCAACCACAAAGGTGCGGGTGGCCATCACAGAGGCGGCGAACCGGCTGCGTGGGTGCGATCCGAAAGACATGTTCGTGTTCCACGGCTGCGGAAGAATGCCTGCTACTACCTCACGGAACTAAGCCTCAGCGATGGTCAGGCCGACAGTATGTTGGGGATAAGCCATGATATATGGGCCGCTACACAGCCGCAGAAAGCGCGTCCTGATGCTCGCGAAAAGCGGTGCGGACGCCGTTCTGGCCGGAAATGTAGTCGGGTTGTGGGATGGTGTGGAGGGAACTTCCGCCTCAAGTGGAGGGAACTAGCCAGTAGTGGCTCCAATTTCCCCAGCGATATCAAGCTGGTGACCCCTACGGGCACCCGGTCGCCGTGGCAAGGTATTGAGTTTACTTCAATATTTGCTCGAAGCAGATGCCGCATACCATCACAAGTGCCAACTGTCCAGTGGGATTGCTTGGGGGTGAATGATACTGCCGGGAAGTTAAGCAGCGGCGTGTTGTGTGAGTGATCCGTTGGTGGTTGAAACCATCCGGCGGCCACGATATTCATACTGCGCTGGCGTGTGCTGCGTGCGCCCGGGCATCCTGCCCGAATACGGAGAACGGTTGATACGTTTTTCGGGAGTGCGTTGCAGCATGAAAGCCTTGCGTTCGATTTCGCCAGACAATGGCGTGATTTCATTTCCTCGTCGGTTTGTGGACGGCGCCTTTTCGGGCGGGGGTAAGCCTGTTGGCGCGGCCCCACTTGCGCGTTGCGTGGCCAGTGCGTCGCGCGTTTTCCACTGAGCATCGAAGGGGAGCGATCATGGCTAGAGTTTTCGAGACGCTGCTTGCTAGCGACTTCACCGCGCGGTCGGATCGGCCGCTTGACCGGGCGCTTCAGGTCGTGCGCGAAAAGAACGGCAAGCTGGTCATCGCGCATGTGCTGGAGAAAGGCGACGGTGATCCCGATCCCGCGACTGTCGAGCGACTGCGCGCGGACCTGCCGCAAGAGGCGCGGGATGCGGAGCTTGTGGTGCGGATCGGCTCGGCGCCTAAGGTGCTGACCCAACTCGCGGCGGAGCGCGGCAGCGATCTGATCGTAGCCGGCGTTGCGCGCTACAACAGCGTCGGCGACTATTTGCTGGGCACGGCGGTCGATCACATCGTGCGCAATGCCGATGCTCCTGTGCTTGTCGTGCGAGGGCGGGCGAGCGGTCCTTATGCGCATATGGTCGTCGCTACCGATCTTTCCGATTGCTCGCGTGCGGCCCTTCTCACCGCCGCCGGGCTTTTCCCTGATGCGGCCATCACGCTCGTTCATGCTTTCCATGTTCCCTATGAGGGCTGGCTCAAGTCCGATGACGTCAAGCAGGAGGTTCGGGCGGAAGCCTGGGAAGGACTCGATGCCTTTCTTGCTCATGCGGACGTGTCACCCCTGAGCGCGCGCATCAAGGCGCTGGCCGAGGAAGGCGAGACGGGCGGCGTGATCCTCGGCCGGCTCAAGAGCACAGGGGCGGACCTTCTCGTGCTCGGCACGCACGGTCGCAGCGGCTTTGCCCACGCCACGATCGGCAGCCAGGCCGAGGCACTGTTGGCAGCGGCCGATGTCGATGTGCTGATGGTGCGCGAACACAGGGCATGACGATGAACAAGGTGCGTCCATCCATCCTGCGCGATTTCCTGCGCAGCGAGGCAGCGGGCGGCATCCTGCTGATGCTCGCCGCGGCGCTTGCCATGCTGGTTGCCAACAGCCCGCTGGCGGACAGCTATTTCCATAGCCTCCACGTCTATGCGGGGCCGCTGTCGCTGCTCCACTGGATCAATGACGGACTGATGGCGCTGTTCTTTCTGCTCGTCGGGCTGGAGATCAAGCGCGAGTTCGCCGGCGGCCAGCTTTCTAGCTGGTCGGATCGGGCCTTGCCGATGATCGCGGCGGCGGGCGGCATGGCGGTGCCGGCGCTGGTCTATCTGGCGATCGCCGGCGGCACGCCGGGATTGGCGCGTGGTTGGGCAATTCCCGCCGCGACTGACATCGCTTTCGCGATTGGCGTGATGGCGCTGCTCGGCAAGCGTGTGCCGACCTCGCTCAAGCTGTTCCTCGTCACGGTCGCCATCGTTGACGACATGGGGGCGGTGGCGATCATCGCGCTTGCCTATACCGATGACATCAACGGCCTTGCCCTGCTGGCCTCGCTGGCGATCATGGCGGGGATGCTGGCGCTCAACCGTATGGGCGTGTCGCGGCTCGCACCCTACCTTGCGCTTGCCGCGCTGCTGTGGCTGACGGTGCTGCTGTCGGGTGTGCATGCCACCATTGCGGGCGTGCTGAGCGCCATGTTCATTCCGTTACGCGCGGGGCCGTCCGCGCCGGAAGGCATGGAATCGCCGCTCCATCGTCTCGAACACGCACTCCAGCCCTGGGTGGCCTATGCCATCTTGCCGATTTTCGGCTTTGCCAATGCGGGCGTGTCCTTCGCGGGCATCGGTGTGGAGCATTTGCTGGCGCCCCTGCCGCTCGGTGTTGCGGCGGGCCTGTTCCTCGGCAAGCAAATCGGCGTGTTCGGCGCTTTGTGGTGCTGTATCCGCCTCGGTCTGGGGCCAAAACCGGCCAACGCCAATTGGGTGCAGATCTATGCCGTCTGCATGTTGTGCGGCATCGGCTTCACCATGAGCCTGTTCATCGGCGGTCTCGCTTTTACCGATCCGCTTCTAATGGATGAAGTGAAGATTGGTGTTCTGGGCGGCTCGCTGCTGTCGGCAATCGCCGGCTTCCTCATCCTGCGCATGGCGGACAAACCCAAAGCCGCAGCGATCCGGGGAGCGGCACATTCCTGACGAGCTGATGTCATGGCTGGAAGCGGCGTTGCTCGGCATTGTGCAGGGACTGACCGAGTTCCTGCCAATTTCGTCCAGCGCGCATCTGCGGATCGTGGGCGAGTTCCTGCCTTCGGCAACCGATCCGGGAGCCGCCTTCACTGCAATTACGCAGATTGGCACGGAAGCGGCCGTGTTGCTCTATTTCCGCCGGGACATCTGGCGCATTGGCTCCGCCTGGTTGCGGTCTCCGCTAGGCAAGCGACGGGAGGAAGCCCCGGACGTGCGCCTGGGCTGGCTAGTCATCCTCGGCACGCTGCCTATCGCCATCCTGGGGCTGCTGTTCAAGGACTGGATCGAAGGATCGTTTCGCAACCTCTACATCACCGCTTCGATGCTCATCCTGTTCGGCATCCTGCTGGGCGCGGCCGATCGGTTCGGCCTACGGAAGCGCGAGCTGTCCGGCATGACGCTGCGAGACGGCATTCTGCTCGGCTTCGCGCAGGCGATGGCGCTGGTGCCCGGCGTGTCGCGATCGGGCGGGACTATCAGCGTTGGCCTGCTACTCGGCTACACACGCGAGGCGGCGGCGCGCTATTCCTTCCTGCTCGCCATTCCGGCGGTGCTGGCGTCCGGCTTCTACCAGCTTTTCCGGCATTGGGGCGAGTTCGGGCCGTTCGGCTTTGGCGAAACCGCGCTCGCGACCGCCATTTCCTTCGTCGTAGGCTACGGCGTGATCGTCGCTTTCCTGCGGATCATCTCCAGCTACAGCTTCATGCCGTTCGTCTGGTATCGCGTGGGCATCGGAAGCCTGCTGCTGATCCTGCTCGGGTTCGGCATCCTGTCGCCGATCTAGGCGGCTTCCTGTGATTAATCTTCGGAACCCGTCCATTTCGCAACAACGGCAGCCGATGCCGGTTCGGCAACAGGACCGCCACCGTCCGGGATACGGGAGGGCTGGTGATGGACGCAAAGCACGGTCAGAAAATGCGTCGTTCCTTCGTGTTCGACCGCCAATCGGTCCCCCGGCGACGGCAGCGAAAGGAAATCGAAGCTCCCCCAATCCTGGGACTTATCCTTGTAGGAACCGCGTTCCACCAAGAGTTGAGCCGTGGCCATTCTGCCCCTTTCGTCAAATATCCGCCCGCACTGAAAGTATCGCCTTGTTCCATGTTCTGCCGCACATCGCAATCACCGGAAGTCCGATAGCACTTGGGTTAGGAAGGTCGGCGCGGTAGTGACCGCACCGGATCGAAGCGCCCGGAGAACAGGAATGAGAGTCGTCATCTGCGGCGCAGGTCAGGTCGGCACGACCATTGCCCGCCATCTTGCAACGGAAGGCATCAACGTCACCGTCATCGACATCGACCCGGAACAGGTCCGGCGCGTCGATGAAAGCTATGACGTGCGTGGCATCATCGGCCATGCTTCCCACCCGGCGACGCTGCAACAGGCCGGCGCGCGCGATGCCGACATGCTGATTGCCGTCACGCGCTCGGACGAGGTGAACATGGTCGCCTGTCAGGTGGCCTATTCGCTGTTCAATGTGAAGCGCCGGATCGCCCGGCTTCGCCACGCCGGCTATCTCGCGCAGGACAAGACCGGCCTCTATGCCGCCGAGCATCTTCCCATCGACATCATCATTGCACCCGAAATCGTGATTGCCGAAGGCATCGCACACCGGCTGCGCACACCCGGCGCCTTCGACAAGGTGCCGATGGCTGGTGGCCTCGTCGAGTTGCTCGGCATTCACACCGGAACATCGAATTGCTCTGTTGTCGGCCAGCGCTTTGCCGACATCGCGGAGAACCATCCCGATGGTGGCATGTCGATTTTTGCGATCGTCCGGCATGGACGCTGCTTCGTGCCGGATAGGGACGACCGGCTGGAGATCGGGGATGATGTCTATGTCCTTGCCCGCAAGCACCAGGTCGATGATGTCATGGCCGCTTTCGGCCACCATGAGCGGGTAGCGAAGCGGGTCGTCATCGTTGGCGGTGGCAATGTGGGCCTTCACCTTGCCAAGCGTGTGCGGCGGGAATCCCCTTCGGTCGATATCAAGCTGATCGAGCGGGACAAGGAACGCTCCGAAGAGGTGGCGCGCGAGCTGGGCGGCGCGAGCATCGTTCTCCAGGGCGACGCGCTGGACCGGGAATTGCTGGAGGAAGCGCAGATCGGATCGGCCGAAACCATCGTTGCCGTCACCAATGACGACGAAACCAATATCTTCGTCTCGGTCCTCGCCAAGCAGGCAGGATGCGGGCGCGCGATCACGCTGGTCAACAAGCGCACCTATGAAAGCCTGATCCCCACGCTCGGCATCGACGCTGTGGTCAGTCCCAGCGCCGTCACCATCTCCACCGTGCTGCGGCATGTTCGCCACGGTTCCATCCTGGCGCTTTACACCTTGCGCGAGGATTTCGGCGAGGTGGTGGAAGCGGAGATCACGGAGGATTCGCGATTGCTGCGCCGGCCCCTGGGCCACCTGGGTTTGCCGGCGGGCATGAAGATCGGCGCCGTGGTGCGTGCGGGTGAAGTGCTGATACCCGATGATGACACCCTGCTGGAACCCGGCGATCATGTGGTGGCGCTGGTGACCTACAGCCACCTGCGATTGGCCGAAGCATTGCTTGGCGCTGCCCGAAGGCCCTTTGCATGAGCGACATGCTGGCTGCGCAACAGACGGCTAGGCCCCCATCCGTGCCGGGGATGCGGCCCGTCCTCTATCTGATTGGCCTGGTTCTCCTGTCCACGGCGGGGATGATGCTCTTCCCGATGGCCGTGGACATCTACTATGCCAATAAGGATTGGCAGTCCTTTGCCGTCGCGTCCGGCCTGTCGGCGGTGATCGGCGCCGGACTGCTTTACGGTGGCCGGAAATCGCTGAACGCCGGACTGACCTTGCGGCAGGCGTTTCTGCTGACGCCGCTGAGCTGGCTGAGCGTCGCGGCGGTCAGCGCGCTGCCCTTCTTCTTCTCCGACTACGGCATCGTCAGCCGCAGCGCGGCGGATTCCTTCTTCGAGGCCGTTTCCGGCATCACGACCACCGGTGCCACGGTCATTTCCGGTCTGGAGCAAGCGCCGCCGGGCATGCTGCTGTGGCGGTCGCTCCTGCAATGGATGGGCGGCATCGGCATCATCGCCACCGCCATCGCCATCCTGCCGGCCCTGGGCATCGGTGGCATGCAGCTTTTCCGCACCGAATCCTCCGACCGCTCCGAGAAGGTCATGCCGCGCGTGCGGCAGATCGCGACCGCGATCGGCAGCGTCTATCTCGGCCTCACCATCCTGGCGGCGCTCGTCTATTGGCTGGCCGGCATGCGGCCGTTCGATGCAGTTGCCCATGCCCTGACCTCGATCGCGACCGGCGGCTACTCCACCTCGGACGGATCGTTCGGAATCTGGGAAGCTAACGGCATCCAGTGGTTCGCGGCCGCGTTCATGCTCTCTGGCAGCATCCCTTTCGTGCTCTATGTCCGCTTCCTTGCCGGCGACCGCAAGGCGCTATGGGACCGGCAGGTGCGCACGATGCTGGGCTTCTTGGCGCTGGTGATCCTGCTGCTCGGTTCCTGGCTGGCCCTGTCGGGCCAGTATGCGGTCGAGCCGGCATTCCGGCACGCGGCGTTCAACGTGGTGTCGGTGGTGACGACGACCGGCTATGCGACCGCCGACTATATGCTGTGGGGCAATGCCGCGATCGGCCTTTTCTTCGGCCTCATGTTCGTCGGCGGCTGCACCGGCTCGACATCGGGCGGCATCAAGATTTTCCGCTTCGAGGTGATGGCGATCATGCTCAAGGCGCATTTCCTGCGCCTGCTCTATCCGCGCGGGGTCTTTCCGCGCTCCTATGGCGAACGGTCCCTCGATGATGAAGTGGTCGGCTCGGTCGTGGCCTTCTTCGCCGTGTTCTTCCTCTGCTATGCCGCGCTCACCATCGCGCTCATGGCGCTGGACCTCGATTTCCTGACCAGCGCCAGCGGCGCGGTCACAGCACTGTCCAATGTCGGCCCCGGCCTGGGCGACATCATCGGCCCGGCGGGCAATTTCGGGCCGTTGCCGGACGGCGCCAAATGGCTGCTGTCCCTCGGCATGCTTCTGGGCCGTCTGGAGCTGTTCACTGTCCTCATCCTGTTCCTGCCGCGCTTCTGGCGGGGCTGAGGATAATCAACATGAGAACGCGTTCAATTTCCGTCCTGGGTTCGCGCTCTAATCCTGATTGTGCATCGCACAGGCTGTTTCGCCTCGGCAGCCTTTTGCTCGCAAGCGTCGATGACTTCGCGATTGTCGCGCCGCATCTCGGCGGCATCAGCGATGGCCTGCCAAGCTGCCGGGCTGTCAGCCTTCATAATCCGGCTTCCCGATTCCCATAGCGTCGGTTCGCCCACCGTGCGCGCGGCAATGCGTTCGGGTAAGTGCCAGCTTGCCGGCGCGGTGCGTGCGATGAAGCCGGGAAGGAACGACCACAGCACTATCCCCAAGAGCAAGCCGCTACCGCCCCATAAATGACGGTAGCGGCGCTGCTCGTCGATCGTGGTGACCGTTCCCGCCAGTCGCTCCATATCCCGCGCTGCACTATCCATCCGCTCGCGGGCTTGCCGGATGGCCGTGCTATCCTCCGCGCGCGCTTTGGCGGCGGCGGCCGCGATCTGCCCGGCCATCGCATCGGGGGTGAACGTCATGGCGGGACGGCGAGCGAGCGTGTTGATCGCGTTTCGCATCTTTTCGAGAAGGTCCGCGATCTCGCCAAGCGTTTCGCTATAGTCGGGCATTTCCTCCCGTTTGGCGACAAGGCCGCGAAGAAGGGTTTCTAGAAAATCGACCTTGGCGGACAGTTCCGCAAAGGCCGCCTCCGCCGGATTGGCGTCCGGCGGCTGATCCTGTGGCGTGAGGGTTGGCAAGCTGGTGTCCATGATCGTTCCTCCTATCTGCTCATGCCAAGGTCACGGCCCCGGCCCATTTCGATGCCGACGCTGCCGGCGAGGTCATGGGAAAGCTGGCGGCCGGTCTCGAACGAAATGCCGAGTTCCTGCTTGCGCCCGCGCAGGACGGATTCCACCTGGGCGTCGCGTTCGAGGCTTTTCGCCATGCCGACCATCTGCTCGGATACTTTGCGCGCGCCCCGGAAATCCCCGTCGCGCTGTAGTTCCTCGCGGTGCTGGCCGAGCTGCCGCCAGCCTTCCACGAACCTGTCGGCGCGCTTGTCGGGATCGGTGCGGATTTCGGCTTCAAGCTGCATGGCGCGCATTGCCTGGCGGACACGGCCGCCCGCTGCATCGGACGCCAAGGCGGGATCGCGCTTGTAAGCCTGCTCCATGTCCCTCGCGGCGTGCTTGCCGGTCTGGTTCATCGCCTCGCGGGCCTTGTCGAGTTCGGCGCGCTGGTGGGGCAAGACGGGCAAGCCCTTGTCCTGCATCTTCCATATATCAGCGACGGCGCGGGCGTGGCGCTGGACGGCAAGCTGCCGCACATGCTCCCGCTCGGCCTGTGCCGCCCTTGCCGGATCGGCAATAGGCGCAGGCGGCCGGAAGTCGGCGAAGATGCCCCGCGAACGCTCTGGCGCGGCCAATGCGCCCCGATCCTGCCCGCCGATGGCAAGGCGCAATCCGTCGAACATGCCACGCGCCTTCTCCGCTCCCGCACGGACGATTTCGGTGACACGTTCGCCAAACGTGATCCCACGCTGCTCGGCGAATTGCTGTGCCGGGTCGCGGCGCTCATAGTCGCTCGCCATGTCCTTGACGCGCTCGCGGGACAGGGTGTGGACAAGGCGGGACTCGTCCTTGAAGTCGTTGCGCCCATAGTGAATCTGCACGCCGTCCCGGTGGCGGGACATGCCGACATAGGAGCCGTGCCGGTCCATACCCGGCGTGGCGAGGACATGGGCGCGGTCCACCGTCATGCCCTGCGCCTTATGGATTGTGGCGGCATAGCCATGATCCACATGGGCATAGTCCTTGGTGTCGAACGCGACGCTGCGGCCGTCATCGGTGCGGACCGTCATGCTCTGCTGGTTCACCTGCTCGATGGTGCCTAGCGTGCCGTTCTTGACCTCAAGCCCGCGCTCGTTGCGAAGGAACATGATACGGTCGCCAGTGGCAAAGGCGCGGTTGCCCCGCTCGGCCTTCACCAACACGTCATCGCCAAGCTGCCCCGCGTCGCGCATCCGGTCGCGCGCGGCTTCGTTCAACTCGCGCACCTCGTCATTGGTATGGGTCAGAATGATCCGCGATTGATCTGGCGCGGTGATCCGTTCGCGGTCCCAACGCTCGACAAGCTCGCCGCGCGCCTGCTCCCGCGTCTCGGTGGCATGGACCATGCCATGATCTGCATAGGCCCGGATCGCCTCGTCGGTCCTGCCGGTCGCAAGGTGGCGGGTGGCGTCGCGCTGCCAATCGTGAAGCTGGCGGCGGACCTCGGTAATCTCGACGCCGCCGTGGCGTTCGTGGATCGCGCGGAACGCCGCGCCTGCCTCGATGGCCTGCAATTGCTGGGGATCGCCCACCAGCACAACCTTTGCGCCCGCGTCGGCGGCATGGGACAGCACGCGCTCCATCTGGCGCGTGCCGACCATGCCCGCCTCGTCGATCACCAGCACGTCGCGCGCGGTGAGAAGGTCGCGGCCCTGCGACCAGCCATGTTCCATGCTGGCGATGGTCCGCGACGCGATGCCCGAACCATTCTCAAGCCCTTCGGCAGCGATGCCGGACAACGCTGCGCCGCGCACCTCATACCCTGCGCGCTCCCACGCCTCCCGCGCCACGCCAAGCATCGCGCTCTTGCCGGTGCCCGCATAGCCCACCACCACGCCAAGCCCGCGCTCGCCCGTCACATGCTCGAACGCGGCACGTTGTTCGCCCGTCAACGTAAGCCCGCCCGCTTCCGCGCGGGCCATTGCGGCGGCGCGGTCCTTCTCGTCCACGCGATGCTGTTCCCGCTCGGCCATCAACTCGCTGACGCGCTGCAACCGCTGTTCGGTTTCGATCATGTCGCGGCTGGTGAAGCGATCTTCGCCGCGCCCATCCTTGCCCAAGGCGACAAGCTCCGGCGAAGTGCGAACGGCACTCATCGCCCGGTCGAATTGCTCTTTTCCGTCCGTATGACGATGAACGAACATCGCCATGTCGCGGCGCGTGAACGTGGCCTGCTGGCGGGTGATCGCGTTGAGCGCCACGGAAGGGTCGGCAATGATGCGCTCGCCGTTCCGCTGCGCGATAGCGCGGTGATCCTCGATCCGCTCGGACTCAAGGCCGCGCTCGCCCATACGCTGCGCGGCCGGGCCAATCTTGTCTTGCGGCTCAAGCCCGATGCCCTGCGCCTCAAGGGAACGGTGATCTATGCGGGCATCAATATCCAATTCGACAAGGCGGGTGTTCACGTGATCGGCCCACCGTTCGCGCCATTGCTCGACAAGCTCGGCGCGGTTCCAGTCGCGTTCCTTCGCGCCGAAACCCTGCTCGTTCACCTCGCGCATGGTGAGCATGACATGGGCATGGGGCTTCGCCAGCCCATCCGCGCCAATGTCCCAATGCACGTTAAGGTCGGCAATCATGCCGCGTTCGACAAACTCGGCCTGTGCGAAGTCGCGGGCCAGTTCGACGCCCTGCGCCTGCGTCATCTCGCGCGGAATGGAAAACTCGACCTCGCGCGATAGTTGCGCGTCCTTGCGCTTCTCGGTCGCCTCGACCTCGTTCCAAAGCGTTTCCCGATCCGAGAAGCGTTCGGGCGCACCTTCGGGCAGCAGGATTTCCGAGTGGACGACGCCCGACTTGTTCGTGAAGTCATGGTCACGGTCCAGCCGCTCGTCGTGCAGGCGGTCGGCCGCGCGATAGGCGGCGGCCGCGACAGCGCTGCGCCCTTGCGCGCGGCCAATGACCTGAACGGAGAAATGGTAGATCGCCATAGCGACATACCATCTACTGCCTTAAGCGCACGTCGGCACGACGTATAAGCGCGCCCTCCTCGAATAAAATCCGAGCAGGGACTAGGCGGTGTCATCACGTCCCCGCGACTCTACTGCGTCACCGCCTGCCTTCTTCTATCATGGCCGCATCGTCACACAATGGAGACTTTGCCATGCGGAAACCACGCGACTACGATTCGGAATTGAAAGCCCTTGCCGACAAGGCGAAGGCTATCAAGGAACGCCGCGTGCGCCAGCTTGGCGAGCTGGTCACGGCAACCGGGGCCGATGCACTCGACGCTGATCTACTCGCGGGCGCGTTGCTCGATGCCGCCGCAATGCAGGACGCTGCGACAAGGGAGGGCTGGCGCAAGGTGGGCGCGGCTTTCTTTCGCAGCAAACAACGCAAGCCTGCGCCGCGATCTGAACGCAACTCGGAGGGCGCTCTACCGCTCGAAGGCGGCGCGGCATCGCATTGAAGCCGCCAAGGCTAGGACTGACACAAGGGAATGGGTGATGAAACGGCGGGAGAGAACGCGCCATTTGATCGAACTCGGCGGGCTAGTCATCAAGGCCGGGCTGGTCGATCTGACCGACGATGACCGCGTGACAATCTACGGCGCGTTCCTGTCGGTCGCTGCGAAACTGCAAGGAGAGGAACGCGGCAACGCACTTGCCCTATGGCAGCGCAAAGGCAAGCGCGCGTTCGAGGCGGAAGCGGAAGCCAAGGCCGGGACGGAAAGCGCGACGGGTCAGGCGTGAAGATCGCCAACGCCCGTCAGGTGCAGGACGCCTTTGCCCGGCAACTCGACGCGAAGTTCCAGTTTGCCGCCCGCTGCCTCCACGAAGCGGCGCAGCGTCGAAAGGTAAAGGTCGGTCTGCCGCTCGATCTTGTGAACGGAAGGCTGCTTCACGCCCAAGGTTTCCGCGATCTGCTCCTGGCTGCGCTCGGCAAGCTGGCGCAACGCTTTCAGTCCCTCGACCTCCGCAACCAATTCCTGCGCGCGCGCCTCGATCCGGCGGCGGCGATCTTCGGGCAGGGCAGCCATGATCTCACTGCGCGAACGTCCCATCGTCATTTCTCCTTCGCGGCCAATGCCGCCAGATGCTCGTCAAACCTTTTGTCGGCCTTGGCGATCAACGTCTTGTAAAACCGCTTCTGCGCTACGCCCGCCTTGTCGCCAGCGACAAGCAGGATTGCTTGCCGTTCCGGGTCGAACGCAAAGGCCACGCGCCACACGCCGCCATCGGCATTGAAGCGCAATTCCTTCATGTTCGCATGTCGCGATCCGCCAAGCGTATCGGCATGCGGACGGCCAAGCCGGGGGCCGTAAAGCTCCAATAGGCCCGTTACCGCCAAAAGCTCGTCCTGCACCGCATCGGGCATCGCGTCGTATTCGGCATCAAAGGCATCATGGTTGCGAACCATCCACGGCATAAGGCTATATACCCTCTGGGCTATATTTTGTCCATAGCCTTGAAGCTATGGATTTCGAGAGAGCGGCAATCATCTTCCGATCTGCCTGCTTGCTGACGGAAACGGACAAAATCGCCAGCTTTCGGACTAATTTCGCACCTATCGGCATTGTCGTGCCTCCCCCTCTTGCGCGGCGGGGGCGAAGCGATACAGCATGAACCTGTGGCGAGCGGACGGCCCATGAAAGGCTTGCCATGCTGCGCGACTCGCAAACAGGCTCGGTCCATCCGGCCGCCTCTTCTCCCTGCAAAGCGGGCAATGCCGTGGCTTATTTGTCACGATGGGACAAGAAGTTTGCAAATATAGAGTCCAAATCACCGCACTACGCCGCCGTCCACCGCCGTTCACCGCAGTATGCCGAAGTTCACCGCCGTTCGCCGCCGCTACCTACATTTATACCGCCGTAAGCTACACCTTCGCCACATCTTGGCCGGAAGGCTCTTGCCTAGTGGGTTCCGGACATCAATGCTGTGTTGCAGGGGAGTTCATCAACCTTCATACGATGGAATTGCATCCCGTGAGTAACAAAGAAAGAATTATCCGTCTCAAGACCGTGCTGACCCGCACCGGGCTTTCCCGCTCCACCCTGTATCGAAAAATCGCGGAAGGCAGCTTCCCCCGGCAAATCACAATCAGCGTCCACGGCACCGGCTGGCATGAGTCCGCCGTGGATCGCTGGATCGCCAACCCTGCCGCCTACCGCGAGGATCGCGCCGAGTGACGCAAGGCCGGGCTATTGCCCGGCCTTGGCTTTGCGGAACGTGCCCTTGATGACCTTCGCGCCATCGCGGAGGAAATCGAGATGGTCCGACCAGTGCTGCATCATGCGGACGCGCTCGTCCCAATACTCGCCCCGCGTGTAGGCACGGCGCACCGCGTTATTGTCCTGATGGGCAAGCTGCCGCTCGATCGCGTCGGGATGCCATAGGCCCATCTCATTGAGCAGCGTCGCCGCCATCGCCCGGAAGCCGTGGCCGGTCATTTCGTCCTGGGCGAACCCCATCCGCCGCAGCGCCGCGTTGATGGTGTTTTCCGACATGGGGCGATCCACCGAACGCAGGGACGGGAACAGGTAGCTGCTATAGTCCGCGTCATGTTCGATGGTTTCGAGAATCGCCAGCGCCTGCCGGGAAAGCGGGATGACGTGCGCCCGCCGCATTTTGGTCTTGTGCTTCGGAATGGTCCAAAGCGCCTTGTCGAAATCGAAGTCCGCCCATTCGGCATAGCGAAGCTCGCCGGGGCGCACGAACACATGGGGTAGGAGCCGCAGCGCTGCCTTGGTGTTGGGATGCCCTTCAAACGCTTCGATAGCCCGCAACAGGCCACCCGCTGCATTGGCGTTCGTGATCGCCGCGCGGTGGACGGGTTGGGGGGCAATCAGCGCGCCGCGAAGGTCCGCAGCCACATCGCGCTCTGCGCGGGCCGTGGCGATAGCGTAACGGAATATCTGGCTGGCAGTGCTGCGAAGGCGCTTGGCCGTCTCGTAGCGGCCCTTGCTCTCCATCCTGCGAAGCATGACAAGAAGTTCCTGCTCGGTGATGGAAGCGATGGGGCGCTTGCCGATGGACTCGTTGATGAAGTCCAGCAGCCAGCGCAATTTCTTCATCGTGACGGCGGAGCGGCCCTCGCGCTCGACCTTCACAAGCCATTCGTCGGCAACCGCCTTGAAGCTGTTGGAGGCCGCGACCGCTGCCGCGATGCGTTCAAGCTTGATCTGCTCTGCTGGATCGTTGCCTTTCGCCAGAACCTTGCGCGCCGCGTCCCGCTGCTCACGGGCGTCCGCAAGGTCGGTGTCGGGGTAAACGCCGAACGCCAGCGTCTTCTGCTTGCCGTGGTAGCGGTAGTTCATCCGCCAATAGCGTCCGCCATTGGGGGTGACATACAGAAACAGCCCGTCGCCATCGGTGAGTTTATAGGGCTTTGCGCGGCCCTTGGCGTTTTTGATCGAAACAGCGGTAAGCGCCATGATGGTATCTCCGACAAGGGGAGGACCGCGCTACCATCAGATATACCATCAAACCGCTGCTATCCGGTGGCACTTGGCCGCTCCGTATGGGATACCTATACCACGAAAAACCGCAGAAATCAGCCACTTGTGGCATCTTCTGGAACCCTCTGGGAGAGGATTTTGGTGACCCCTACGGGACTCGAACCCGTGTTTTCGCCGTGAAAGGGCGACGTCCTAGACCGCTAGACGAAGGGGCCGTGCTTGCGGAAGAGGCGGCCGATTAGCGGGGGGGCGCGGCCGCGTCAAGCGATTCACGTCGGCTTTTGCGGGCCGGGCCGAAAGTTTAGGCGCGCGCAGCGTCTTCCAGCTGCAGTTGCGCGCGCGGGCGGCCCTGCCAGCTGTCGGCCGTGATGCGCCCGGCGAGGTGGACCGGCTCCGATCCGGCGCCCATTAGCATCTGGCCCAGCTCGCCCTCCAGCGCGCGGAAAGCAATGCCCTCGACCCGTCCGCCGTCCGGCCCACTGGCCACGAAGCGCAGGTGGGTCTTGGGCTCGGTGCGGCCGACGGGATCGCATTTCAGCAGCCGCACGGGGCCGACCGCGACACGCGGCGAGGGCCAGGATTGCCCATAGGGGCCGCAGGCCTCCAGCGCCTGTGCCAGATCCGGCGTGACGGCGCGCGGGGCGACTGCAAGGTCGATGGAAAGCGTGCGTTCGGTTTCGGCGGCGGCGACCGGCTCGGCCAGATGCTCGGCCAACCAGGCGGTGAAGGGCTCCAGCTGGCCGGGATCGACGGTGACTCCGCAGGCCATGGCGTGGCCGCCGCCTTCGCGGATCAGGCCATGGGCCTTCGCGGCCAAAATCGCAGCGCCCAGATCGACGCCCGGAATCGATCGGCCAGAGCCTTTGGCCACACCGTCCTCGCCCAACGCCAGCACCAGCGCGGGGCGGTGCAGCCGTTCCTTCACCCGCGCTGCGACGATGCCCACCACGCCCGGATGCCAGCCCATCCCGGCCACCACGGCGACGGGGCTGTTGCCCTGCGTTTTCAGCGCCTGTGCCAGTGCCTCGGCCGTCACGGCGGCCTCGATGGCGCGGCGTTCCTGATTCAGCCGGTCCAATTCCAGTGCGATGGCGCCGGCTTCGTCGCCGTCTTCGCTGGCCAGCAGGCGAACCCCCAGATCGGCCTGCCCCACGCGCCCGCCGGCATTGATGCGAGGGCCCAGGTGGAAACCCAGATCGTCCGCACGGGGCGCATGATCCAGCTTCGCCACATCGGCGAGCGCGGTGAGGCCGATGGACTGTCGGTTGCCCATCCGCCGCAGCCCCAGCGCCACCAGCGCGCGGTTCAGGCCCAGCAGCGGCACCACATCCGCCACCGTGCCCAGCGCGACGATATCGAGCCATTCGGAGAGATTTGGCTCGGGCATGGCGTTGAAGTGGCCACGTTTGCGCAGCTCTCGGTTGAGGGCGACGCCCAACAAGAAGGCGAGCCCGGCGGTGCAGAGCGTGCCAAAGGCGGCGGCCTCCGGGCTTTCATCCAGCCGGTTGGGGTTCACGATGCCCAGCGCCGGCGGCAGGGCGGTGGAGGCCTTGTGATGGTCCACCACCAGCAGGTCCAGCTTCGCGTCGCGCGCGGCCTCCAGCGGGGCGAAGGCCTGGGTGCCGCAATCCAGCAGCAGAACCAGCTGCGCGCCCTGCTGCTGCAGCTGCAACAGGGCCTGTGCGGAGGGGCCATAGCCTTCCAGGATGCGGTCGGGGATGTAGGGCGAGACATTGGCGCCGAGGGCCCTCAGGTGGCGCCAGAGAAAGGCGGCCGAGGTCGCGCCGTCCACATCATAGTCGGCGAACAGCACGATCTTCTCGCCGCGCTGAACGGCGTCCGCGAGACGGGTGGCGACCTTGTCCATGTCCTGAAAGATGGATGGGTCGGGCAGCCAGTCCCTGAGCGTCGGTTTCAGCGTGCGCTGGATATCCGCAGGCGCGCAGCCGCGGCTGATGATGAGCTGGGCGGCGAGTTCGTCCACGCCCATCCGCTCCGCAGCGCCGAGGGGGAGCGGCCGCGACCGCCAAAGCCAGGAACGGCCGGTGGCGGAGCGGGTGACGTTGAGGACAGGTTCCATGGGCCGCCCGAGGTCGGCGCTGGGGGGCCCGCTGTCAAGTTTCGAAGGGGCGCTGCCCCTTCACCCCAGCAGGGACATGATTTCCCTGCACCCTCGATTTACCGGATTGGTTGTTCCACGTGGAACATTGTCCTACACTTTGAAATCAAGGGGTTGGGTGTAGGAGGTGTAGGATTTGTTGGAAATATTCCACGGGATGGGGCGGGTTGGATGATAGAATGGTCGGGGAACTTCCGCGAGCGATTGCGCTACCGCAGCTAGACTAGAAACCCCTCGACACGCTCAGGCTGAGCTTATCGAAGCCCCCGACGAGGTGGCACCTTCGGCTCCACATGGCCTTCCACACCTACATCCTGCGCTGCGCCGATGGTTCTTACTATGTGGGCCATACCGACGACCTCGAGCGCCGGATCGTTGAGCATCAGGCAGGCACGCTGGGCGGATACACCGCACAGCGACGCCCTGTCACATTGCTATGGGCGCAGAGCTTCCAGACCCGCGATGATGCCTTCGCGGCGGAACGCCAACTGAAGGGATGGAGCCGTGCGAAGAAGGAGGCGATGATGACCAGAGACTGGGAACTGATCAGCATCCTCGCTCGCGGTGGCAAGGTTGGTGCGCAACCTCCGGGGCCTTCGACAAGCTCAGGCTGAGCGGGTGGAGAGCTTACGCGGGAATGGGGGCAAAGTTACGCAGTCGAAAGTCTGACGCCTGGCGATCGCCGGTGATTTCTGCAATCGTGCGGAATGATCGCACTGGTTGCTATGCTTGTCATGAGTGAGCCCACGCCGTTCTGGCAGAAGCGTTCGCTGGAACTTTCGGAAACAGAGGCGAGCGCGTGGCTCGCCGCAAACTATCCCGACTGCGAGGGTCCCAAGCCCGATGACGTGAGGCCTTATACCGTATGCTTGTCTGAAACAGATTTCGAGCGGGCGGAGGCAGAGATGCAGCGCGAGTGGGTGCTGACCCTAGCACGGGTGAGGGCTAGCGAGGGCTCAACTGGCGAACGGAGCATCCAATCGAAGCAGAGACATTGGGTAGTGCAACGTGATAGGAAATGTGAGAACTTCGCTAAAGACTTCGTGGTGACCTACCAAGGCCGGAAATACATGGACTGCTTGGCCGAAATGACCACTGAACGCACTGCACTCCTCAAGAGCGTCGCCCGCTAGGAAACTCCGGGGACAGGAAAATCTGGGACAGTATACTAATTAACCGGACAATTGACGATGCCGGCCGCCAAGACCTGACTGTCCGCACCCGGCCCGAATGCAGACCTTAAGCACCAAACTTCGCGGGTGCAGGGCCTGCGAGGCCCTGCCGGGGTGGAGGGGCAGAGCCCCTCCGTTCTTCAGTGCGCAGGCTGATCGTGGCGATCAGGCCGGGTCGCCGCGCCTGTCGCCCTTTACGCGGCGGATGGTGCCGCTGCTGGCGCGCATCACGATGCTTTCGGTGGTGATGCGGCCGGTCTTGTAGCGGCGGACGCCTTCGAGGAGGCTGCCATCCGTGACGCCGGTGGCGGCGAAGATGACGTCGCCCTTGGCGAGGTCTTCCAGCTTGTAGATGCGGTCGAAGTCCTTGATGCCGGTCTTGCGGGCGCGGGCCTTTTCGTCCTCGTTGCGGAAGATCAGCTTGCCTTGCAGCTGGCCGCCCACGCAGCGCAGCGCGGCTGCCGCGAGGACGCCTTCGGGGGCGCCGCCGGAGCCCATGTAGATGTCCACCGTGGTGTCGGGGCTGCTGACGGAGATGACTCCGGCGACATCGCCGTCGGGGATCAGGTGGATGCCGCAGCCGATGCTGCGCAGTTCCTTGATGAGGGCTTCGTGGCGGGGGCGATCCAGCACGCAGGCGTTGATCTCGTGCGGTTCGACGCCCTTGGCGGCGGCCAGCGCCTTCACATTCTCGGTGGGCGTGTTGGCAAGGCTGACGACGCCGTCTTCATAGCCCGGGCCGATGGCGAGCTTTTCCATATAGACGTCGGGCGCGTAGAGCAGGCCGCCTTCTTCCGCGATGGCCAGCACCGCAAGCGCGTTGGGGCCGGCCTTGGCGGTGATGGTGGTGCCTTCCAGCGGATCGAGCGCGATATCGATCTTGGGGCCGGTGCCCTGGGCCGAGCCGACCTTTTCGCCGATGTAGAGCATGGGGGCTTCGTCCCGCTCGCCCTCTCCGATGACGACGGTGCCGTCGAAGGCGAGCTTGTTGAGGGCGTCGCGCATGGCTTCGACGGCTGCTGCGTCCGCGGCCTTTTCATCGCCGCGCCCGACCAGCTTGCTGGCGGCGATGGCGGCATATTCGGTGACGCGCACCATTTCGAGCACGAGGACGCGATCGAGAACCTGGCTGGGCGTGAGCTGAGAGCGATCTGTCACTTGGCGGTCTTTCCCTGTTGATCGTTGCCGGTTGATGCGGACCTTTCAGCCGTCTGCATCGAGGATGGGCATGAAGAGCGGCGCGCCGAGGCTGGCGGGCAGCGACTCCATGGTGGCGATGGCGTGTTGCACGGCCTGTTCGCGGACATGATGGGTGAGCATGACGACGAGCGCCTGACTGCCGGCGGCGGCGGGCTGGATCAGGCTTTCGATGGAGACGCCGGCATCGCGCAGGGCAGCCGTGATGTCGGCGAGGACGCCGGGGCGGTCCTCCACCGTGAGGCGAATGAAATAGCGGCCTTCGCGGGCCGTGGGGCCTGCGGGTTCGAGGCCCGCGAGCGCCATGGCGGGCATGGCGAAGGCAGGGCCGTTTTCGCCGCGTGCAACGTCGATCAGGTCGGCGACGACGGCGGATGCGGTGGGGCCTTCGCCCGCGCCCCGGCCGGAGAAGAACAGGCGGCCGACGAAATTGCCTTCGGCGGTGACGGCGTTCAGCGGGCCTTCCACCGCGGCGAGCGGGTGGCCGACGGGGACGAGCGTGGGGTGGACGCGCTGCACGAGGCCGTCGCCCAGCAGCTGGGCGAGGCCGGTGAGGCGGATCTTGAAGCCCAGCGCGGCGGCCTGGCGGATATCGGCGAGGCGGATGTCGCGGATGCCGAGCACTTCCACCGCCGGGAAATCGGGGCGGGTGCCGAAGGCGAGACTGGCGAGGATCGACAGCTTGTGGGCGGCATCGATGCCGTCGATGTCGAAGCTGGGGTCGGCCTCTGCGTAGCCGAGCCGCTGGGCGTCGGCGAGGACGTCGCCGAATTCCAGGCCCTCGCGCTCCATCCGGGTGAGGATGTAGTTGCAGGTGCCGTTGAGGATGCCGGTGACGCTGGAGAGCTGGTTGGCGGCGGCACCTTCGCGCAGGCCCTTGATGACGGGGATGCCGCCCGCGACCGCCGCCTCGAACTTCAGGGGCACGGTGGCGGCCTCTGCCAGTTCCGCCAGCAGCAGGCCGTGATGGGCCAGCATCGCCTTGTTGGCGGTGACGAAGGGCTTGTGCGCCAGCAGCGTGGCGCGGGCCAGCGTGAGGGCAGGACCATCGGCGCCGCCGACCAGTTCCACCACGACATCCACATCGTCCCGCGCGGCAAGCGCGGTGGCATCGTCGACCCAGGCGAAGCGGGCGAGATCGACCCCGCGTTCCCGGCGGCGATCCCGCGCGGAAACGGCGCTGACGACGATGGGCCGGCCCGCGCGACGGGCGATGAGATCGGCATTCGCGTCCAGCAGCTTGACCACGCCGGCGCCGACGGTGCCGAGGCCCGCGATGCCGACCTTCAGGGGTTCCGCGCTGCTCATGCCCGTTCGTTGCCCAGATCAGATGTCACATACATGGGCGAGGGCATTGCCGGAGTTTCACGCGCGAGGGAACCCCCCGGCATGGTGAAGACTGTGTGACGCGCGGCTGGGCGAGATATGTGCCCCGCAGGCCAGACAAACTCCGCCTTGGGGGGCCAGCCGCAACTTCCTTCACCCACGAACGACCACGCCTCTTCCAGGGCGCGGGCTCTTTCTGCGACACAGTTTAACATGGAGAGCAGGTCTTTGTGGCGCCCTGTTATGTGGCACCCAACCCGTTGCGCCTTGAAATCAAATATATTCCAAGGCTTACTTTGCCTTGGTGCCCAGGAGAGGACTCGAACCTCCACGGCCTTTCGGCCACAGGTACCTGAAACCTGCGCGTCTACCAATTCCGCCACCTGGGCACGGGGCGTCTCTCGCAACCGGCTGGCCAATCGCGAGGGGCGCTCGTTATTGGGCGTCCTCGCGATTGTCAACAGCCCAATGCCCCGGCTAAGGGCAGGCACCATGAAGATTGCTCCCACCCCCCGTCTTGCGGTGCTGATCGGCGGCACCGGTTTCATCGGCACCGCGCTCGCGGAAACGCTCGCCCGATCGGGCTGGCTGTTGCGAATCGCCGCGCGAGACACCGTCGCCGCGCTGCGGCTGAAGCCGCTGGGCGATGTGGGGCAGATCGGGGCCATCTGTGCCGACGTGCGGGTGCCGGAAAGCCTTGTCGCTGCCGTGCGGGGCGCGGATGTCGTTGTAAACCTTGCCGGCGTCCTGGATGAAAAGGGCGGGCAGGGCTTCGATGCCGTTCATGTGAAGGGTGCCGGGGCCGTCGCGGCCGCTGCCGCGCAGGCCGGCGTGAAAACGCTGATCCATCTCTCGGCCATCGGTGCCGATCCCGCCAGCGCATCGGCCTATGGCCGCTCCAAGGCCGAAGGCGAAGGCGCTGTGAAGGCGGCATTCCCGTCCGCCTCCATCGTACGCCCCAGCCTGGTGTTCGGCGCTGAGGACAGCTTTACCAACCGATTCGCCGGGCTGATCGCCTCGGCGCCGGTGGTTCCGGTGATCGCACCGGAAACCCGATTCCAGCCGATTTACGTGAATGACCTCGCAGCTGCCCTGAAGGCCATTGCGGAACAGGGCCTCTCCGGCACCTTTGAACTCGGCGGCGCAGAGCAACTCAACATGCGCCAGATTCTGGGATTCCTCGCTGCCGAAACCGGCAATGGTGAAAAGCTGCTGGTGGATACCCCCGATTTCGGTGCCCGCCTCCTCGCGGGGTTTGGCTTCCTGCCCGGCGCACCGCTGACCCGCGATCAGTATCTGATGCTGAAGCAGGACAATGTCATATCCGGTGCCCATCCCGGCCTTGAAAGCCTGGGTGTCGCACCGACCCCGATGGAGGCTGTCGCCGGCCAATGGCTCTCGCGCTACCGCGCGGGCGGCCGCTTCGCCGCCTGAGATCCGGCACATGGACAGCATTGCGATCCTGCAGGCCTTCCTGCTCGGCCTGCTGGAAGGGCTGACGGAATTCATCCCCGTCTCCTCCACCGGCCATCTCATCCTCGCCTCCGAACTGATCGGCTTTACAGGCGAAGGCTCCGTCGCTTTCAAGATCGCGATTCAGCTCGGCGCGATCCTTGCCGTTCTCGTCGTCTATCGGGAGCGCTTCCTGCACATCGCCCAGGGCGCGATCCGGCGCGAGCCTTCGGCGATCGCGTTTATCCGCAACATCCTGCTGGGCTTCCTGCCCGCCATGGTGGTGGGCGTTTTCGCCTATTCCGCCATCCGCGCGCTGCTGGAAAACCCGATGGTGGTGGCGGTCGCACTGATCGTGGGCGGCATCCTGATCCTGCTGATCGAGCGGCTGGTGAAACCGCGCGTGCCCGGCACGGTGGAAGACATGCCCTGGAAAACCGCGCTGGGTGTGGGCGCGGTGCAGTGCATCGCCATGATCCCCGGCGTCTCCCGCTCGGGCGCCACTATCATGGGCGGCCTGCTGATGGGGCTGGACCGGAAGACGGCGGCCGAGTTCAGCTTCTTCCTGGCGGTGCCTACCATGGCCGCCGCCACTGTCTATTCGCTGTACAAGGAACGCGACCTTCTCAGCTTCGACGATCTCGGCCTGATCGCCATCGGCTTCGTCACGGCCTTCGTGTCCGCACTGGCCGTGGTTCGCTGGCTGGTCGGCTTTGTCGGCCGCCACGGCTTCGCACCGTTCGCCTGGTATCGGATCGTCTTGGGTACCATCTCGATCATCTGGCTGCTCAACAGATAGTATCGTTTCGGTACTAATAATCGTTCTCAACAAGTCGCAAGATGGCGAAATGGCACATGGGCGTCCTATATAGGTCAGTATTACTGACCTATATACTGGCCAAGCAAGAAAATGGCTGTTAAGGCGCCCCGAACTTTCCGATTCCCCGGGGAAACTGCCCATGGCCAACAGCCGAATGCTCAGCTTCATCCATACCGACCAGGCCTTCCCCGAGAAGCGCTCACCCGAAGACCGCGCGCATGATTTCCACGAGATCAGCCGCACCTTCCTCGTCGCCAAGGCCGAAGAACAGGCGTCGCGCTGTTCGCAATGCGGTGTGCCCTTCTGCCAGGTGCACTGCCCGCTGAACAACAACATCCCCGACTGGCTGAAGCTGGCTGCCGAAGGCCGGCTGCGCGAGGCCTATGAGCTGTCCGCCGCCACCTCCACCATGCCGGAGATCTGCGGCCGCATCTGCCCGCAGGACCGGCTGTGCGAGGGCAATTGCGTGATCGAGCAATCCGGCCATGGCGCGGTCACCATCGGCTCGGTTGAGAAGTTCATCACCGACACCGCCTGGAAGGAAGGCTGGGTGGAGCCGCTGTCGCCGCTGGCGGATCGCTCGCGCCAGTCCGTCGGCATCATCGGTTCAGGCCCGGCGGGGCTGACGGCGGCCGAACTGCTGCGCGTCCGCGGCTATGATGTGCATGTCTATGAGCGTGCCGACCGCGCCGGCGGCCTGCTGATCTATGGCATCCCCGGCTTCAAGCTGGAGAAGCAGGTGGTGGAACGCCGCACCCGGCGGCTGGCCGACGGCGGCGTGCAGTTCCACTTCAACACCGATGTCGGCACCGACATCAGCTTCGCGGAACTTCGCCAGCGCCACGACGCGCTGCTGATCGCGACGGGGGTCTACAAGCCGCGCCCGCTGGGCCTCGCGGGCTCTGAACTGCCCGGCGTGGTGAAGGCGCTGGATTATCTGATCGCCTCCAACCGCAAGGGACTGGGGGATCAGGTGCCCGCCTTCGAATCGGGTGAACTGGATGCCATGGGCCGCAACGTTGTGGTGATCGGCGGCGGCGACACCGCGATGGACTGCGTGCGCACGGCCGTGCGGCAGGGCGCCGCCAGCGTCACCTGCCTCTACCGCCGGGATCGCGCCAACATGCCCGGCTCCCAGCGCGAGACGCTGAATGCCGAGGAAGAAGGCGTGCATTTCGAATGGCTGGCGGCGCCCGCCGCCTTCAGCTCCGGTGCCGACGGCCGGGTCTCCACCGTCACGGCGCGGCGCATGCGGCTGGGCGCGCCCGACGCCTCCGGCCGCCGCCAGCCGGAACCGGAGCCGGGGCAGGATTTCACCCTGCCGGCCGAACTCGTCATCGAAGCGCTGGGCTTCGACCCCGAAGACCTGCCCGGCGCCTTCGAGGCGCCCGATCTCGCCACCACCCGCTGGGGCACGGTGAAGGCCGATGGCGTCCGCTTTTCCACCAGCCTGCCCGGCGTGTTCGCGGCCGGAGACATTGTTCGCGGGGCCAGCCTCGTCGTCTGGGCTGTTCGCGAGGGCCGCGATGTCGCACAGTCGATGCACGCCTGGCTGAAAGCGCGGGCGGGCACGGCCGCCACAAAGAGCGCGGCCATCGAGGAGGTAGCATGACTTACTTCAACCGGGCCGCGAGTCTCGCTGCCCTCTCTCTGGCCGTTCTGCCTCTGGCAGCGGGCCAGCCGGCCCTTGCGCAGGCCGCCGATGCGAAAACGGCGGCAGCAGCCGTGGTGGACATCACCAACCCGATGCCCCGCGCCAAGGCGCAGCTGGATGCGCAGCTTGCCGCCATGCGCAAGGGCGACCTGTTGCGCGCCATGTTCAGCCAGAACCCCAATTTCCGGGCGCTTGCCCAGCAGAAGCCCGCAGAGGTGGACGCCACCCTCGCCCGCGCCGGCGCCATTCAGGCCGACGCGCTGGGGCCAATCCAGCGCGAGATGCTCGCCGCTTCCCGTCAGGCAGCGATCGACATCTATGCCCGGGACTTCACCGTTGCGGAGCTGAACGCCATCACGGCCTTCTACAAATCGCCGGCCGGGGCCAAGATGCTGGCACGGCAGCAGGTGGTGAATGCCGAAGTCGCCAAGACGATGCAGACCAAGTTCGGTCCGCGCGTGCAGGCCGCCGAAAAGGCCGTTTCCCCCAAGATCGACGCCGAGTTGCGCAAGCTCGGGCCGCAGCAGGCGCCGGCCAAGTGATTCACGGCGAAATGATCCGCGCCGCGCTCGCTCTCCTGTTGCTCTCGGCGGCTCCGGCCGGGGCGCAAACCGCCACGCCTGCGGCCCCGCCGCTGTCGGAGAGCGAGCGCGCCGAGCGCATCGCAGCCGCCAGCGAGCTGATCTCGGACAGCGGCATGGCGGACATCATGGACAAGATGACGCCGGGGATCATCCAGCAGATCCTGCCCACCCTCGCAAAGGCGAACAACGGCCGCGAAGCCGAGATTCAGGCCATCCTCTCAGACGAGCTGGGCAAGGCGATGAAGGTCGCGACGCCGGCGATCATCGCGCATTCGCAGCAGATGTATGCCGAGAATTTCACGGCTGCCGAAATGCGCGAGATGCTGGCCTTCAACCGCTCGGCCACCGGCCGCAAGGTGCTGAAGCTGCTGCCCGACCTTCAGCTGAAGATGATGGCCTATGGCCGCGACGCCGGGCAGGCCGCCGTGGCCGCCGCCCTGCCGCGCATCCTCGACCGGCTGAAAGCCGCCAACCTCAACGTCCCCACCACCTCCTGACAGCGGACGAGACCCCATGATCCACCACCCCGCCGACATCCTGCTGCCCGAACATGCCGAACGCCGCCGTCTGGCGGCCGAGGGCCTGTATCGCCCCGATCTCGAATCCGACGCCTGCGGTGTGGGTCTTGTCGCCGCGATCGACGGCAAGCCGAGCCGGCGCGTGGTGGAAGCCGGGATCGAGGCGCTGAAGGCGGTGTGGCACCGGGGTGCCGTGGATGCGGACGGCAAGACGGGCGACGGCGCGGGTATCCACCTCGACCTGCCGGTCGCCTTCTTCCACGACGCGATCGACCGCGCCGGTCAACGCCCCCGCCCCAATCTGCTGGCGGTGGGCATGGTGTTCATGCCGCGCACCGATCTCGCCGCACAGGAAAGCTGCCGCTCCATCGTGGAGGCGGAGATCATCGCCGAGGGCCATTTCATCTATGGCTGGCGGCAGGTGCCGGTGGATGTGTCGGTGATCGGCACCAAGGCGCAGGCGCTGCGCCCCGACATCGAACAGATCATGATCGCAGGCCCGGCAGACACGTCGGAGGAAGGCCGCGAAGCGTTCGAGAAGCAGCTCTACATCCTCAGGCGCCGGATCGAGAAGAAGGTGATCGAGGCCCAGATCCAGGGCTTCTACATCTGCTCGCTCAGCTGCCGCTCGATCATCTACAAGGGCCTGTTCCTGGCCGAGAGCCTGTCACTCTTCTACCCGGACCTGACGGACGAGCGCTTCGAAAGCCGCTGCGCCATCTATCACCAGCGCTATTCCACCAACACCTTCCCGCAATGGTGGCTGGCGCAGCCCTTCCGTTGCCTCGCCCACAATGGCGAGATCAACACGATCCGCGGCAACACCAACTGGATGAAGAGCCACGAGATCAAGATGGCCGCCACCGCGTTCGGCGACCATAGCGAGGACATCAAGCCGCTGATCCCGGCCGGCAGCTCTGACACCGCCGCGCTGGATGCCGTGTTCGAGGCCATCGTCCGTTCGGGGCGCGATGCCCCGACCGCCAAGACCATGCTGGTGCCGGAGGCCTGGGCCAAGGACGCGGACATGCCGCCCGCGCACAAGTCCATGTACGCTTACTTCGCCAGCGTGATGGAGCCGTGGGACGGCCCCGCCGCGCTCGCCATGACGGACGGCCGCTGGATCGTCGCAGGCCTTGACCGCAATGCGCTGAGGCCGATGCGCTACACCCGCACCCGCGACGGCCTGCTGATCGTCGGCTCGGAAACCGGCATGGTGTTCACGCTGGAAGAGAATGTGGTGGAAAAGGGCCGCCTCGGGCCCGGGCAGATGGTGGGGATCGATCTCGCCGAAGGCCGGTTGTTTCATGACCACGAACTGAAAAACCGGCTGTCGGCCGCCCAGCCCTATGCGGATTGGGTGGGGGGCTTCACCTCCGTCGATCAGATTCCCGATGTGAAGGCGACACCCGATTATCCCAGTGGCGCGTCGCTGCGCCGCCTGCAGCTGGCTGCCGGCCGCACGCTGGAGGACATGGAGCTGATCCTGGGCCCGATGGTGGAGGATGCCAAGGAAGCCATCGGCTCCATGGGCGACGACACCCCGCTGGCGGTGATCAGCGCCAATTCCCGCTCCATGGCCGATTTCTTCCGGCAGAACTTCAGCCAGGTGACGAACCCGCCCATCGACAGCTTGCGCGAATCCCGCGTGATGAGCCTGAAGACCCGCTTCGGAAACCATGGCAACATCCTCGATTCCGACGAGCAGCAGAAGGGCGTGATGGTGCTGGACAGCCCCGTCATCTCCTCGTCGGAATGGAACGCGCTGAAGGGCCATTTCGGCTCCGCCGCGGCCGAGATCGACTGCACCTTCGATTATGCGCAAGGCGCCGCCGGCCTGCGCGCCGCCATCGTGCGCATCCGCGCGGAGGCCGAAGAAGCCGTCCGCTCCGGCAAGAGCCAGTTGTTTCTGACGGACGAACACCAGTCGCAGGACCGCTGCGCCGTCACCATGATCCTGGCGGCGGCCGGCGTGCACACCCATCTCGTCCGCAAGGGGCTGCGCACCTTCGCCTCCATCAACGTGCGCTCGGCGGAGTGCCTGGACACCCATTATTTCGCGGTGCTGATCGGCGTGGGTGCCACCACGGTGAACGCCTGGCTCGCCGAAGCCTCCATCTCGGATCGCCACGCGCGCGGGCTGTTCGGCCCCATCAGCCTGCCCGATTGTGTGGCCCGCTATCGCAAGGCGGTGGACGACGGCATCCTCAAGATCATGGCCAAGATGGGGATCGCCGTGATCTCCTCCTATCGCGGCGGCTATAATTTCGAGGCCGTCGGATTGAGCCGCGCGCTGGTCGCCGATTTCTTCCCCGGCATGCCCACCAAGATCTCGGGCGAGGGCTATCACAGCCTGTTCCAGTCGGCGTCGGAACGGCACGAGCGCGCCTTCGACGAAACCGCGACGGCGCTTCCCATCGGCGGACTTTACCGCTTCCGCTCGGGCGGCGAGCCGCATGTCTGGCAGGCAGGCCTCATCCACACCCTGCAGGAAGCCGTCGCGAACGACAGCTACAGCCAGTACAAGCGCTTCTCCGAAGGGCTGCGCAAGCAGCCGCCGATCTTCCTGCGCGACCTGCTGGAATTCAATTACGCCGACAAGTCGCTGCCCATCGAGGAGGTGGAAAGCATCTCGGAGATCCGCAAGCGCTTCGTCACGCCGGGCATGTCGCTGGGCGCGCTCAGCCCGGAAGCGCATGAAACGCTCGCCATCGCCATGAACCGCATCGGCGCCAAGGCGGTGTCCGGCGAAGGCGGCGAGGATTCGATCCGCTACAAGCCCTATCCCAATGGCGACAACGCCAACTCCAACATCAAGCAGATCGCGTCCGGCCGCTTCGGCGTGACGGCGGAATATCTGAACGCCTGCACCGAGATCGAGATCAAGGTAGCGCAGGGCGCCAAGCCCGGCGAGGGCGGCCAGCTGCCCGGCTTCAAGGTGACCGAGATGATCGCCCGGCTGCGCCACGCCACCCCCGGCGTGATGCTGATCTCGCCGCCGCCGCACCACGACATCTATTCGATCGAGGATCTGGCCCAGCTGATCTACGACCTGAAGCAGATCAACCCGGATGCGAAGGTGTGCGTGAAGCTGGTCTCCTCGGCGGGCATCGGCACCGTGGCGGCGGGTGTCGCCAAGGCCCATGCGGATGTCATCCTCGTGGCGGGCAATGTCGGCGGCACCGGCGCCTCGCCTCAGACCTCGGTGAAATATGCCGGCACGCCCTGGGAAATGGGCCTGTCCGAAGTCAATCAAGTGCTCACGCTGAACGGCCTCCGGCAAAAGGTGAAGCTCCGCACCGACGGCGGCCTGAAGACCGGGCGCGACATCGTGATCGCCGCCATCCTGGGCGCCGAGGAATTCGGCATCGGCACGCTCAGTCTTGTGGCCATGGGCTGCATCATGGTGCGGCAATGCCATTCCAACACCTGCCCCGTTGGCGTCTGCACGCAGGACGAGGCACTGCGCCAGAAGTTCAGCGGCACGCCGGAGAAGGTCATCAACCTGATGAGCTTCATCGCCGAGGAAACCCGCGACATCCTCGCCCAGCTCGGCTGCCGCTCGCTGGACGAAGTGATCGGCCGCACCGAGCTGCTGCGACAGGTCAGCCGCGGCGCCGAACATCTGGACGACCTGGACCTGAACCCGATCCTCGCCAAGGTCGACGCTGCCGATTCCATGCGGCGCTCCACCAAGGATGCCCCGCGCAACCCGGTGCCCGACAGCCTGGACGCCGACATCCTGCGCGATGCAGGGCCTGTGTTCGAACGCGGCGAGAAGATGCAGCTCACCTATTCGGTGCGCAACACCCACCGCGCGGTCGGCACAAGGCTGTCGGCGATGATCACCCGCAAATATGGCATGCAGGGGCTCGCGCCCGGCCATGTCCATGTCCGCTTGCGCGGTTCCGCCGGCCAGTCGCTCGGCGCCTTCGCCGTGCAGGGCGTGCATCTGGAAGTGTTCGGGGACTCGAACGACTATGTCGGCAAGGGCCTGTCAGGCGCCACCATCGTGGTCCGCCCGATGGTCTCCTCCCCGCTCGCCACGCAGAAGAACGCCATCATCGGCAACACCTGCCTTTATGGCGCCACCTCCGGCGAGCTGTTCGCGGCTGGGCAGGCCGGCGAGCGTTTCGCGGTGCGCAACTCCGGCGCCACCACGGTGATCGAGGGCTGCGGCGCCAACGGCTGCGAATATATGACGGGCGGCACTGCCCTGATCCTGGGCACCGTGGGCGACAATTTCGGCGCCGGCATGACGGGCGGCATGGCGTTCGTTTACGACGAGAAGAATTTGTTCGCGAAGAAGGTGAACCCCGAATCCGTCATCTGGCAGCGCTTCGCCAGCTACCATTGGGAGGATGTCGCCAAGGGCCTGATTGCCCGCCACGCCAGCCTCACGGGCAGCACATGGGCGCGCGGCCTTCTGGAGGATTGGGATCGCGCCCGCACCCGCTTCTGGCAGGTCTGCCCGAAGGAAATGGTCAGCCGCCTAACCCACCCGCTGAACGACGAAGTGGCAACCGAAGCGGCGGAATAGGCCTCAGAGCCCGCTCCAGACCATGTCGGGCGGGAACTGACCATCTGCAATCTGTGGCGGAGAAGTCCTTGAGGGGGCTTCTCCCTTTCCCATGATGTCAGCGACGGAGACGTCGGCGTCTGCCCATTTGAAGCGGCGAACCGTCGCCTCTCCTCCCGCATCGACAACGGATGCCCATTTCGCACCGTGCCGCCAGTCATAGTAGGTCGTATAGACAGGCCCCAGTGCGTATTTCAGCGCACTCGAGGCCTGTCGGGGCTGCCGCTGGCGAGCGGCGGCCCACAGGGATCGCGGCAGCATCGCGATCCGCCGGGCCGGGCTTGCTTTCCAAAGCGCCCGCTCCGGCGCGGTTGCCGCGATATACTGCTCGCAATGCCGCCTCAGCTTCTCCGGCACCGGATAGCCCGCGAACGCGGCATCCTCCAGAAACAGCCTGTCGGTTTCGGCAAACCAGGACATCACGCGCATCCGTGCGCCATAGAGATACTCACGGCCCCAGTTGCGCGACTGCCGGCGGCCTGAAGCCCCGTCCACACAGTAAACGAGCAGCGGTTCGTCCAGATAGGCAATCCGCCCGGCCATGGCGGCCCGCAGGAACAAGGGCCGGTCCTCTATCCCGGCCGCCTCGTCGATAGGCCCGAAGATGTCGAACAGGCGCCGGTCATAGAGGGCAGTGGCCCCGATCCCCGTGCCGTGGCTCAGCACCAGCCCCTGAAGCGACGGGCTCAGCACGCTCGCAGGGCAAGGCCGCCCCAGACCCAGATCCTCGCCGTCTGCGCCGGCCAGCCACATGGCCGTATGAACGGCCAATATATCTCCGCCGCCCGCAGCCCAGGCGGCCACCTGCTTCTCGATGCGATCCGGAAGGCTGATATCATCCCCCGCGCAATGGCCAATCAATTGCCCGGAGGCCATCGCCCACAGCCGGTTCTCATGGCCCACAATGCCCAGATTCTTCGCGTTGCGATTCAGCCGAACCCGGTGCGGTCCCCGATAAGAGTCCGCCATCTGCTGCATGACGGCATAGGTTCCGTCGGGTGAACAATCATCCGACAGGATAATCTCAAGGTTGGGATAGGTTTGCGCGAAAACGCTCTCGATTGCTGCAGCGACTGTCCGCTCCTGACGATAGGCTTTCACAGCCAATGTCACCGGCGGATAGTCCTGACGATCCATCGGATAGATCCATCCCATCACGGCCCCCACACAAGATACACGAACAGGCAGCCGGCAATGCTTGCTGCACCGCACATATGTCAGGAAATATGACAGAATAATCATGCGGTCAACGGCGGTGAATTGAACATTTCAATTCCCGCAATTGATACAGAAAAATCAATAGTTACCCGAACGGGCGAATCAGCCGAAGCGGATCACCTCATAGCGGCTGCCCAGTCGCAACCGTCGCAGTTCCTCGCGTGTGCGACGCAGCAACCGTTCCAGCCGTCCCTCGCGGCCAGGCGCCGTCGGCCCGCCCTCTGCGAAGCGGGCCATGATCGAACCTTCGGACCATTCCGGTTCCGCCGCCCCGCTGTCGCTGCGCTTGCCCTGCACGGCGGGCGCAGGCACCATCTGGTAGATCGTGGCGGTGGGGAAGAACTCCAGCGTCTCGTTGAACAGCAGCTCGTCCACCGGATCGGAAAAGCGCTCCGTCATCGCCAGCAGCCGTGTAGCGGTCGCGGCGGAGAGGATGTAGCAACCTCCGCCGATATGGCTGGAGAGCAGCCGCCCCAGATACCGCCCGCCCACGCCGGTGCCAGCCTTCGCCACATGCGCGCGGGTGCCCCAGGTTTCCAGTTTCACCACATCGGCGTCGGCGGGAATCCAGCCCGCATCGTTTACCAGCGCGCCAAAGCCGGGCGCCAGGATCATGTCGTCCTCCAGCACCATGCCATGGCTTTCGCCGCTCGCCACGATGGCAGCCCAGGCCGCGCGATGGCTGTTGAAGCAGCCGAACGCGCCCGCGCTCATCCGATGCCCGTTGGCCATCGGCAGCACCTTCGCGGCCGCCTTGGCCACCTCGGGCTTCTGCGCATCCACCGATGCGATCCGCCCCAGCTCGAACCCGGCTTGCGCCGCCTCCCGGCTCATATGCGCCCAGCGGTCAGGCCGCCGGTCGAGGTTCATGCAGAAGGCCTTCATGGGCGGCCTCAGTCGAACAGCGAGGAGACGGAGCTTTCGTCCGAAATCCGCCGGATCGCCTCGCCCAGCAGCGGCGCGATGGTCAGCGGGCGAATCTTCTTCGCCTCCAGCACGGGCGGCGTCGAACCGATGGAATCGGTGATTACCAGCTCGGTCAGCGCCGAGCCGTCCACCCGTGCCACCGCCCCGCCGGAAAGCACGCCATGGGTCACATAGGCGACCACGCCTTCCGCGCCCGCATCCATCAGCGCCTGCGCGGCATTGCACAGCGTTCCCGCCGAATCGACGATATCGTCGATCAGGATGCAATAGCGCCCGCGCACGTCGCCGATGATGTTCATCACTTCGGATTCGCCCGCCCGTTCGCGCCGCTTGTCCACGATGGCGAGCGGCGCATTGCCCAGCCGGCGCGCCAGCGCGCGGGCCCGCACCACCCCGCCGACATCCGGCGACACCACCATCAGCTTGCCCGCATAATCCGGATAGCGCGCCTGAATGTCGGCCGACATCACCGGCGCGGCATAGAGATTGTCCGTCGGGATATCGAAGAAGCCCTGAATCTGCCCCGCGTGCAGGTCCACGGACAACACGCGCGACGCCCCCGCCACCGTGATCAGGTTCGCCACCAGCTTGGCGGAGATCGGGGTGCGCGGCCCCGGTTTCCGATCCTGCCGGGCATAGCCGAAATAGGGAATCACCGCCGTGATCCGCTTCGCGCTGGAACGGCGCAGCGCATCGATGCAGATCAGCAGTTCCATCAGATTGTCGTTGGCGGGCGCGCTGGTGGATTGCAGCACGAACACATCCTCGCCCCGCACATTCTCGTGGATCTCCACGAAAATCTCCTCGTCGGCGAAACGCCGCACGGAAGCCTTCGTCAGCGGAATTTCCAGATAGCGGGCGACTTCGGCCGCGAGCGTCGGGTTGCTGTTGCCGGCAAGCAATTTCATCAGGTCATCACCCCTTTGTTGCGGATGCGCCTAGCGGATGCCTGCCCGCCCCGCAACGCCTGCGCACCGCACAGTTGCAACTCTCCCCCGCCTGCCCGACAAGACCGGTCCAGACACGGAGGCCCCGGCCTGACAATGCTCGTCCGCATCCTGTTCGCCATCCTTCTGGTCGGTGCCGCAGCCGCGCTGGCGGTCGGCTGGCACTGGCGCTCGGAAAAGCTGGTCCTCCTTCAGCCTGCCACCGGCCCGTTGCTGCCCCGCCCCGCGCCCGGCACGGCCACAGGCGGGGTTCTTCTGTTCGGGGATAGCCGCGTCGCCCAGTGGCGCCCCTTGCCGGAGCGGCCCTACCCCATCACCCGCCAGGGCCACAGCGGCGAGAGCGCGATCCGCCTCGTGCCCAGCTTCGAGGCCGCACTGGACCGCCACAAGCCGGAGCTGGCCATCGTTCAGGCCGGCGTGAACGACGCCGTCGCCGCCAGCCTCACCAGCGCAGCCGGCCGCGCCCGCGCCCTGGAAACCAGCAAGGCCGCCATGGCCGCCATGGCCGCTGCCGCTGAAGCGCGCGGCGTGAAGCTGATCATCTTGAAACCCATTCCGCCCATCCGGCCGGATATCGCCCGCCGCCTGATCTGGCGCGGCCATGTCGAACCTTATCTCTCGGACTTCTCGCAAGCCCTGCCCGGCATTGCCACTGCCCATCGCGCCGACATCCAGGACCCGCTTTCCCTCCTGGGCCCGGCAGCCGTCGAAGTGCCTGAACGCTACCGCAAGGATGCCCTTCACCTCACGCCGGAAGCCTATCGGCAACTGAACCTCCTGTTGCCACCTGTAATTGGAGAAGAAGTGGATTAACGTCCGGCTTTTTGCCTCCGGCGGGCAGGGAAATGATTTCCCTGCACCCACAACATTTGTGGTGTGCGCTACTCTGATATCGCGCGTGTGACTTGGTTTGATTGCCCGCGCGCCTCGTCCGCCAGCCATTGCCGGAACCGGTCCAGCGCCGGATTGGGCGTGCCGGTGCGGGGATGGACCAGCCAATAGGCCTCGTCGGTGGAAAGCGGGATCGGGAGCGGGCAGACCAGCGTGCCGGCGGCGAGTTCGGGTTCGATGAGGAAGCTGGGGATGAGGGCGGCGCCTGTGCCGGCCGCAGCTGCCTGGGCGAGCATCAGGAAATGCTCGAACACCGGGCCGGGAGGCACGGGCGGGGCGTCGACTCCGGCCAGCGCCAGCCAGCGATCCCAGGCGGTGCGGCGGTTGCTCTGGAACAGGAGCGGGGTGTTGAGGAAGTCCTGTGGGGTGCGGATGGGGTGGGTTTCCAGCCAGTCCGGTGCGCAGACGGGGAGCGCCTGTTCGCGGAACAGGAAGTCGTGGGTGGCGTCTGGCCAGTCGTCTGTGCCGAAGTGGATGGCGGCGTCGAAGCCTTCGGTGGCGAGGTCGAAGGGGATGGAGCGGGCGGCGAAGTTCACCACCAGTTCCGGATGGCGGGCGCTGAGGCGTGGTAGGCGGGGGGCGAGCCAGCGCATGCCGAAGCTGGGGAGGGTGGCGATGGTCAGCTCGTTGGCGGGGCGGTTGCGGCTGAGCCGGGCGGTGGCACGGCGGATGCGGTCAAGCGCGGGGGCGATCTCGTCGGCGTAGGCGCGGCCGTCTGCGTTCAGGCTGACACGGCGGCCGGCGCGATCGAACAGGGGGCGTTGCAGCCAGTCTTCCAGCAGCGCGATCTGGCGGCTGACGGCGCTTTGGGTCAGGCCCGTTTCGGCCCCTGCGGCGGAGAAGCTGCCGAGGCGGGCGGCGGCGGCGAAGCTGTTCAGGGCGCCCATTGGGGGGAGGAAGCGGCGTGCGCCTTCATTCCCATCTGTCATAAGCAAATGCGCCTTTCCGATTTGTGTTCCGCAAGGGAAGGATGCACGGGTTGGGGCTGTTGGCAAGATGGAGACTCTCATGCGCAGCGTGAATGAAGGCATGGTTGGGCGGCTGGTGCAGTCGGTGCTGGGCGACACGGCTGCGCTGGAGGCGCTGGATGTGGACGCAGCGCTGCTCGCGCAGAGTGGCGGCTCGGTTTCCCGTGCGGCCTTCGCGATGGCGCTTGCCGTTGTGCTGTCGGATGATCTTGTCGTCCGCGTGCCGAGCGGGGCCGCCTATGCCCGGCGCGAGGCCGGATCCGGCCGCCGCATCCTGTTCGATCATGGCGCGCTGCGCACCATTCTGTTTGCGCAAGGCCCGACAGGTGCGCTGCCGGCAGGGCATCTCGCCTTCGCGCGCATTCTCGAGCCGCTGGGCTATGTGAAGGCGAACACCTATCCGCTGCCCCGGCTGAAGATGACGGGCCACGCCTATGCCCATCTCGACCTGCCCGAGGCGATCCCGCAATATTTCGTGAGCGAGCTGCATGTGGATCGCTTCGATGGCGAGTTCGCCGATGCGGCAGGCCGCGTATTCGGCACCTCTCGCGATCCGCTGGGTCAGGCCGCGCAGGCACTGCTGGCGGCCATGAACGAGGCCGGAGAAGCGCCGCTGGAGCTGGCGCTGGCGGGTCTGCCGGAGATCGTGGCGGCCTTTGCGCGCCAGCATGGCCCGGTGGCGCTGGCCGATTACGAAGTGCTGCTGGCGCAATCCGCCGAGGCGGGCTGGATCGCGACCGAGGGCAACAGCTTCAACCATGTCACCGATCGCGTCGCGCATGTGGAGGCGCTGGCCGATTCGCTGCGCGCCGAAGGCTTCCCCATCAAGGATCGGGTGGAAGTGGCGCGCGAAGGCCGCGTGCGGCAGACCGCGCTGAAGGCGGACATGGTCGAACGACGCTTCACCACCGATAGCGGCGAGATTTCGCGACGAGTGCCCGGCTCTTTCTATGAATTCATCAGCCGGGAGATTGACCCGGCGACCGGCCGCATGGATCTGTCGTTTGACAGCAGCAATGCGACTGGCATTTTCGCGATGACGCGGGCAGCCTGAGCGCGCCCGCCGCCAAGAAAGGAATATGGAATGACCGACGCGCTTCTGGGCGTCTACAACCGGGCGCCGCTGACGGTGTCTCATGGCCAAGGCAGCTGGCTGTTCGATGTGGACGGCCGCCGCTACCTCGATTGCGTGGCGGGCATCGCGACCGACGCGCTGGGCCACGCCAACCCCGCGCTGGTGAAGGCGCTGACCGAACAGGCCGGCAAGCTCTGGCATGTCTCCAACATCTTCCGCATCCCGGGGCAGGAAGCCCTGGCCGAGCGGCTGACGGGCGCCAGCTTCGCCGACGTGGTGTTCTTCGGCAACTCCGGCTCCGAAGCGGTGGAAGGCGCGCTGAAGACGGCGCGCCGCTATCACCATGCCAACGGCCAGCCCGAGCGCATCGACGTGATCGGCTTCGCGGGCTCGTTCCACGGCCGCACCTATGCCGCCATCAACGCAGCCGGAAACCCCAGCTATGTCGAAGGTTTCGGCCCACGCCTGCCCGGCTATGTGCAGCTGACCATCGATGACGAGGCGGGTATCGCCGAAGCCATCGCCCGGCCCACCACGGCTGCCCTGATCGTGGAGCCCGTGCAGGGCGAAGGCGGCGCCCGCGCGCTGACCGGCGAATGGCTGAAGCGCGTGCGCGAGCTGTGCACGAAGCATGGCGTGCTGCTGATCTATGACGAGGTGCAGTCCGGCATGGGCCGCACCGGAAAGCTGTTCGCCCACCAATGGTTCGAAGGCGTCGAGCCGGACATCATGGCGATCGCCAAGGCGCTGGGCGGGGGCTTCCCCATCGGGGCCTTCCTGGCCACCCGCGAAGCCGCCAAGGGCATGGTCGCCGGCGTCCATGGCTCCACCTTCGGCGGCAACCCGCTCGCCATGGCGGTGGGCATCGCCGCGTTCGATGCAATCTCCAGCCCCGAAACGCTGGCGAATGTGGAGAAGGTGTCGGCGCTGCTGAAAACCGAACTGCAGGCACTTGCCGCCCGCAACCCCGACATCGTCTCGGAAATCCGCGGCAAAGGCCTGCTGATCGGGCTAAAGCTGATCCCGAACAACCGCGACTTCATGGGGATCGCGCGCGACCACGGTCTGCTGGTGGCCGGCGGCGGCGAAAACTGCGTGCGCCTGCTGCCCTCGCTGCTGCTGAGCGAAGCGGAGGCGCTGGACGCCGTGAGCCGGATCGAATTGGCTTGCGCGACGGCGCGCGAGCTGGCGGCGAAGGCGGCCTGAGGGGACGAGGTTTTTTTGCCTCCGGCGGGCAGGGAAATGATTTCCCTGCACCCTCGACATTTGCGTTGCGCGCTGCCCTCGCAGCGCGCACGTGACATGCTTTAATTGCCTGCGGCGCTGCAACGCGCTGGCGCCGCAGGCAATCAACTCAACCGTCAGCACAACCTCGACGACTGGCCTACTAATGTGGGTGCAGGGAGCACGGCTCCCTGCCGGGTTCCAAGGGCAGAGCCCTTGGGGTCTTTCAAGGCCACCACCAACCCTGCCTATAGCTGAGGTTGCGTCTGCGCCAGGATGTCCGCAGGGAACGGCCATGCGGTTTACCCTGTCCTTGCTCGCCATCATGATCGCGGCGCCGGCTCTTGCGGAAACCGACGATATTCTTGTGCTGGGGCGTGGGCTGCCGATGGGGCCGGGGGTTCCGGCTTATGGATCGGTGCTGATCGACGCGGATCGGCTGCGTGAGGTGGGGCGGCTGGAGGGGGCCTTGCTGGATGTGGCGGGGTTTCAGCAGTTCCGCCGGTCTGACAGCCGCTCGGCGAATCCGTCTGCGCAGGGGGCGACGTTGCGGGCGCTGGGCGGCAATGCCGCGAGCCGGACGCTGGTGACGCTGGATGGCGTGCCGGTGGCGGACCCCTTCTTCGGTTTCGTGCCGTTCACGGCGCTCGCGCCGGAGCGGCTGGGGGCGGTGCGGGTGACGCGGGGGGGCGGTGCGGGCGCGTTTGCTGCCGGTGCGGTGGCGGGCAGCATTGAGCTGATGAGCGCCACGCGTGGGGAACTGCCGGGGCTCGCGGTGCAGGCAGAGGGCGGCAGTTTTGGCTCGACGGGGGTGCAGGGTGGTGTGACGGCGGATCTGGGCGGCGGCTTTGCCAGCCTGTCCGGGCGCTGGGACCGGTCTGACGGGTTCTGGACGACTCCGGCGGATCAGCGTGTGGCGGCGTCCGCACGGGCGGCCAATTCGGGGTGGAGTCTTGGTGGCCGGGCTGTGATTCCGGCCGGGTCGGCGGAGCTTCAGGCGCGGGTGCTGTTGTTCCGGGATGAGCGGACCTTGCGGTTCAAGGGGGCGGATTCCAGCAGTGAGGGGCAGGATGTGAGCCTGCGGCTGATCGCGCGCGGGGACTGGGACGTGGAGGCGCTGGCCTATGTGCAGGCGCGCAACTTCACCAATATCGTGATCAGCTCCACGACATATCGCCCCACGCTGGATCAGCACAACACCCCGGCGACGGGTGTGGGCGGCAAGATCGAGCTGAGGCCGCCGCTGGGGGATTCGCATCTGCTGCGGATCGGGGGCGACCTGCGCTGGGCCGACGGCACCATGTTCGAGACTGCGTTCAACGGGTCCACGGGCGCTGTCACCGCACGGAGACGTGCGGGCGGACAACAGCTGGCGACGGGGCTGTTCGTGGAGGATGACTGGACGCTGGGCGATCTGGTGCTGACGGGCGGCGCGCGGCTGGATCATTGGGCGATCCGGGGTGGCTATTATGAAAGCCGCAACGCGGCGGGCCTCGTGACGACCGCGCAAGAGTTCGCTGATCGCACGCAATGGCGGGCAAGCGGCCGTGCTGGGCTGCTGTGGCGTGCGACGGGGGCGATTAGCCTGCGCGCGGCGGCCTATTCCAACTTCCGTTTGCCGACGTTGAACGAGCTTTACCGCCCGTTCGTGGTGTTTCCGGTGACGACGGAGGCCAATGCGGCGCTGAAGCCCGAACAGCTGCAGGGCGTGGAAATCGGTGCCGAGTTCCAGCCGCTGCCCACCATGCGGCTGGCGGTGACGGCGTTCGACAACAGGTTGAAGGACGCCATCGCCAATGTGACGGTTGGGACGAACCTGCGCCAGCGGCGCAATGTGGAGGCCATCGAGGCGCGCGGGCTGGAAGTGACGGGCGCACTTGCGATTTCCGCCTTCGACTTGTCTGGCAGTCTCGCCTGGACGCACAGCCGGGTGCGGGCGGACGGCAGCGCCATGGACGGGTTGCGGCCGGCGCAGGTGCCGGACCTGATGCTGTCTGCCACGGCGGGCTGGCGCCCGTTCGCGGGCGCGAGCCTGTCGGCCACGCTGCGGCATGTCGGCCGGCAATATGAGGATGATCTGGAGACCGATGCGCTGCCCGCCGCGACCACGCTGGACCTGTTCGCCGAGCTTGGGGTGATGAAGGGCGTGTCGCTGTTTGCGCGTGGCGAAAATCTGTTCGACGCGGATGTTGTGACGCGCAACGTCGGCGGGTCCATCGACCTGGGCACGCCGCGGACGCTATGGCTCGGGCTAAGGGTTGAACGCTGACTTGCTGGGCTTGAGCCTGTGACTTGGCCAGTGAGTGTAGACGGGATTTTGGGTCCTGAAGGAAAATGTATGAAGTTGCTTACGTGCCTGCCTACCCTTCTTTTCGCACTGCTATGTCTTTCGCTGCCATCTACGGTTGCAGCCGGCCCGGAAGGAGAGACGAAGCGTGAAGGCCGTGTCGATGCCGATCCAGCCTTGTGGGTGTTCCGGGACGAAGACACGACCATCTATTTGTTCGGAACCGTACACCTGCTGAAACCCGGTCTTTCCTGGTTCGATGACGGCATCGCAAAGGCCTTCGACTCATCTGATAAGTTGATGATGGAAATCCTGCCGTTCGACGACAAGGCCGCGCTCGAGCCGGCGATCATGCAATTGGCGCAGGATCCGTCCGGCCGTACCATGGCTCAGCGCCTGTCAGCCGATGATCATGCCGCATACAAAAAGCGACTGAACGAGATGGGCGTCGCAACGGAGCAACTGGAATCATTCGAGCCCTGGTTTGTCTCAATGACCGTGATGGTCATCGACTATTTGCAGAGAGGCTTTTCGATGGATAGCGGGGCCGAAAAGGTGCTGGAAAACGCAGCAAAATCGGCCAGCAAGACGATCAGCGCATTCGAAACCGCCGAAGAGCAGATGCGGATGCTCGATTCCATCCCCGAAGCAGAACAGGTGGCAGGGCTGATGGCGTTCGTTCGCAACGGCGAAGAACTTATGGGTCGGATGGACAAGCTGATTGCACACTGGGCTGCGGGAGAGGCTGAGGCTGCGGGAAAACTGCTGCATGCGGAGATGGCGCAAACGCCCGAAAGCGCGCGAATCATGCTAACGGACCGCAACAAACGCTGGGCAGAACAGCTGATCCGACGTCTGGACAAGCCAGGTACGGTTTTCGTAGCCGTAGGAACGGGCCACCTGATCGGGGATGACAGTGTCCAATCGCTGTTGAGGGCACGGGGGATCGAGGTGGAGCAGGTCCACTACTGAGTGGACGATCTGAAGCCTCGAACCTGGTCGTTCAGCCACACCTAGAGAAAGGCATTCAGGTCGGCCAGGAAGCGGTCGAACTGGTCGTGGTGCAGCCAGTGGCCGGCGTTTTCGTAGACCTTGACCTCCGCGTTGGTGAAGTGACGGATGCGGCCATCCTTCGCCGGGTTCGAGGCCCAGCTGTTGGCGCCGTAGAGCAGCAATGTTGGCGCCGTGATCCGGGACCACAGGGCTTCGACCTGATCCTGTGTCATGTCGGCGTCGCCCCACACGTTGAGATAGGGATCGAACTTCCAGCTGTAGCTGCCGTCCTCGTTGCGGTTGACGCCGTGGATAGTGAGATGGCGCGCCTGGGCTTCGGAGAGATGCTTGTTCTCTTCCATCATGCGGGCGAGCGCGGCTTCCAGCGTGGGATAGCGGCGCGGGGTGCGGCCGGCTGCGGCGCGTTTCTTCTCGATCCATTCGCGGGTGCGTTCGGCGAAATCGATCTTCGCGCGCTCCTCGATCATCTTCGGGCTGGAGCCGAGCCCTTCGATGGAGACGATCTTGCGGACATGATGGGGGTAGAGCCCGGCATAGCGGGTGGCGATGTTGCCGCCCATGGAATGGGCGACGATGGTGACGGGGGCGAGGCCCTGCTGGTGGATCAGCTGGGCGAGATCATAGATGTAGGTGAGAAGCTTGTACTCGCCATCGGCGGACCATTGGCTGTCGCCGTGGCCGCGCCAATCGGGCGTGAGGATATGCCATTTGTCGCGCAGGGCTTCGGCCGTCCAGTCCCAGTTGCGGCAATGATCGCGGCCGCCGTGGAGCAGCAGCAGGGGCGGCGCATCGGGGTTGCCCCAGTCCGCATAGTGCAGCTTCAGCCGCTGCGAGATGTAGCTGTGGGATGCGGGCGCCTGTTGCATGTTGCTTTCAAGCGCCGCAGTTCGCGCAGTGTCCAGTGAGAATGTTGGTAGCGATGTGTCTGCTGGGCGGGGCAGATGGTTCGTCAGCCGAGGTTCGCCTTGAAGAAGCGCGTCCAGTTCTCACCCATGATCTTGTCCGCTTCACGCGGCTTGAACCCACCCTTCAGCAGGGCGGCATGGATCAGAGGCAGGCGATGGATATTGTTGAACTCAGGAATGACGGCGTGGGTAGGTGTCGGCCCGAAACCGGGAACGCCGCGGGCCCTGTTGGCGTCCCACCATTCGCCGTAATTTGGCCGTGTATCCCGCGCGTTATCAAACGGGAGGCCGTTCGCTGTCAGCCCCTCCATCGGATAGTCATTGGCGACCCCCACGGCATCCAGCCCTGCGACACGGACAGCGTGCTTTATGTGGGCAACATAATGCACGGGCGCGGGCACGGGGTCCTCTGTCAGCCAGAAGCTCATCATAAATACACCGAACATGCCGCCGCTGTCGGCAACAGCCCTGATCATCCGGTCGGTCGCTGCCCGGGGATGATTCAGAAGGGCCCGGCAGGCACCATGGGACAAGATGACCGGGCGGGTCGAAGCCGAAACGGTTTCCAGTGCCGTCGGCTCCGACGCATGCGAGACGTCGGGGATCAACCCGATCCGGTTCATTTCACGCACGCCATCCGTTCCCAGTTTTGAAAGACCTCGGCCGGTCTGTTCCGCTGTGTAAGCGGTGGCGTGCAGGTTGCTCTCATTGTGGGTAAGCTGGAGGATACGCAGCCCCTTTTCCCGGAAGTACTGCATCCGCGAAAGGTCGGTGCCGATTGGTTCGCAGCCCTGAAACTGGAAAATCGCCGCGACACGGCCCGGTTTTCCGATGTCTCCCGCACTCAACGCCAGATCGACATCGGGCAGGCTCGTGCGAATATGTGCAGCAGCCTCGGTAATGCTCTGGTCGCACAGCTGAAATTTGCGATGGTAGAATTTGAAGCCGTTGGCATCGACGTCCGTTTCGCCCTTCGAGACGTCAGCGATGAAGAGGTTGATACCGGAATCTCGGATGTAGGACGGCTGCTCCGGCAAGAAACTCATGCCGTCAGCGTAGGGACCACGCTTTCTGGGACCTTCGGCAAGAGCTGAGCCGCCGAAGAATGCGGCGGCCATGCCCCCGATAAATTCCCGGCGGCCGATGCGGGAAGCAAACGATTTCCGTGCGTGCATAGCCCGTATTGGGCACAGCTGACGGCCTGTGGCAATTGCCGATGCAAAACGTCCCGCGGATGCCGCCTGAAACGTTGTTCGGGCGGGCCCGCCGGGCAGGCCCGCCCGAGTGTCACACCCGCTCGATGATGATTGCGGGCGCCATGCCGCCGGCGGCGCACATGGTGACCAGACCGCGCTTCAGGTCGCGGCGCTCCAGCTCGTCCAGGATCGTGCCGATCAGGATGGAACCGGTGGCGCCGATGGGATGGCCCAGAGCGATGGCGCCGCCGTTGACGTTCACCTTGTCGCGATCGAGTTCGAGATCGCGGATGAACTTTTCGGCCACCACGGCAAAGGCCTCGTTGATTTCCCAAAGATCGATGTCGTCCTTGGTGAGGCCGGCCTTTTCCAGCACCTTCTTCGCGGCCGGGACCGGGGCGTTCAGCATCAGCGTGGGGCAATCGCCCATGTTGGTGATGGCGACGATCCGGGCGCGGGGCTTCAGGCCGTTCTTCTCGGCATAGGCCTTCGAAGTGACCAGCACGGCTGCCGCGCCATCGACCACGCCCGACGAGTTGCCGGCATGGTGGACATGCTCGATCTTCAGGTCGGGGTATTTCTGGTTGATGAGGCCGCGGAAGGTGGTGCCGCGTTCATCCAGTGCCACATCGGCGAGCTTGGTGAAGCTGGGCTCCAGCGCGGCGAGGCCTTCGGCGGTGGTCTGTGGGCGGGGGAATTCCTCGCGGTCGAGCGCGACCGAGCCGTCTTCATTGAAGACCGGCACCACGGACTTGTCGAAACGGCCTTCGGCGATGGCAACGGCCGCGCGCTTCTGGCTTTCCAGGCCCAGCGCATCGACCGCCTCGCGGCTGATCCCTTCCATGGAGGCAATGGCGTCGCCGCAGACGCCCTGATGCGACTGCGGGTGGATCTTCTGCAGATGGGCGTTGCCCGATCCCATCATGGCGGGCGCGAAGCCTGCGGCGCGCTCTTCATTGGCGATCGTCGTGGTCAGGCTCATCATCTCGGTGCCGCCCGCGATGATGCAATCCTCGAGGCCGGACATGATCATGCCGGCGGCGAGGTTCACCGTTGTGATGCCGCCGCCGCAGAAGCGGTCCAGCGTCATCCCCGACGAGCGGATGTCATAGCCGGCATCCAGCGCCGCCATCCGGCCGAGATCGCCGCCCTGCTTGCCCTTCTGGGTGCTGGTGGACCAGATGATGTCGTCCACCGTCGCGGTATCCAGCTTGTTGCGCTCTGCGATCGCCTTCAGCACCGTTGCCGCCAGATGTTGCGGGTGGAGGTGCGAAAGCGCGCCCTTGCCGGGCTTGCCAACCCCGCGCGGGGTGCGGACTGCATCGATGATATAGGCGTCTGCCATGATTGCTCTCCTTCGCGGGAGAGCGATAAGCCTATGGTGGCCGGGGCCTACTGTGGGAATCGCGAGGACGCCCCCCGGGGCGGGGCCGTGGCATGACGACAGCCGCGAAAGGGAGATGCCCGATGAAAGCCATTCGACTGCGCCAGCCTGCGGGGCTCGACAATCTGAAGCTGGAGGAGGTGGCGACCCCCGGAGATCCGGGGCCGGGCGAGATCCGGGTGCGGCTGCGCGCCTCCAGCCTGAACTATCATGATTATCTTGTGGCGGTGGGCGGCATCCCGACGCCGGACGGGCGGATTCCGATGAGCGACGGCGCCGGCGAGGTGCTGGCGCTGGGCGCGGGCGTCAGCGAATTCGCTGTGGGACAAAAGGTGGTTTCCACCTTCTTCCCGAACTGGCTGGATGGCCGGCCGGTGCCGGGCGGTTTTTCCGCCGTGCCCGGCGACGGGACGGACGGTTATGCCGTGGAAGAGGTGGTGGCGCCCGCCACCAGCTTTACGGCGGTTCCCACAGGCTATTCCGATGCGGAGGCCGCAACGCTGACCTGCGCCGGGGTGACGGCCTGGCGCGCGCTGGTGACGAAGGGGGGGATCAAGCCGGGCGACAGTGTGCTGGTGCAGGGCACAGGGGGCGTCTCCATCTTCGCGCTGCAGTTTGCGAAGGCGGCCGGGGCCACCGTGGTCGCCACCTCCAGCTCAGGGGAAAAGCTGGAACGGCTGAAGGCGATGGGGGCCGACCATCTCATCAACTATCGCGAACAGCCCGGCTGGGGCGCGGAGGTGGTGAAGCTGACGGGCGGCGGCGTGGACCATGTGGTGGAGATCGGCGGTTCGGGCACGCTGCCCGAAAGCATCGCGGCGGCGCGGCTGGGCGGCCATATCAGCCTGATCGGCGTGTTGTCGGGGTTCGGCGGGCCCGTTCCGACAGCGCAGATCATGATGAAGCAGATTCGGCTGGAGGGGATCACGGTGGGCACCCGTCGCGAGCAACAGGATATGGTGAAGGCGATCGAGACGAGCGGCATCCGCCCTGTGATCGACAGCCACTTTCCGCTGGCGGAGCTGGCCGCGGCGTTCCGGCATCAGGAATCCGGGCGGCATTTCGGCAAGATCTGCGTGGATATCTGAGCGCCCGCCGGGGTCAGAGCCCGGCCGCGAATTCCTTCAGCATGTTCCGGGCGATCAGCAGTTGCAGGATCTGCGTGGTGCCTTCGTAGATGCGGTAGAGCCGGGCATCGCGGAAGAAGCGTTCGGCTTCATATTCGCTGAGGTAGCCGGCGCCGCCGTGGATCTGCACGCAGCGGTCGACCACGCGGCCGCAAATTTCGGAGGCGAACATCTTGGCGGCGGAGGCCTCGATGGTGGTGCGCCTGCCTTCGTCGGCGAGGCGGCAGGCGTCTGCGATCATGCACTCGGCAGCGTAGAGTTCGGCGCGGCTGTCGGCGAGCATGGCCTGGATCAGCTGGAAGTTGGCGATCGGTTCGCCGAAGGCCTTGCGTTCGGTGGCGTAGCGCAACGCCGTATCCAGCGCGCGCTTCGCATAGCCGGCCGACGCCGCGGCGACGGAAAGGCGGCCGTTGTCCAGGCTGCGCATGGCGTGTTCGAAGCCCTTGCCCTCCACTTCGCCCAGCAGGGCGTCGGCGGGGACGGCGGCGTCTTCCAGGATGATGTCGGCGATGGTGGCGCCGGCCTGCCCCATCTTGCGGTCGGGCTTGCCGACCGTGACGCCCGGCGTATCCAGCGGCACCAGGAAGGCGGAGACATGAGCGTTGCGGGGGAGATTCTCGGGGCTGGTGCGCGCCATGATCAGCGCCAGTTCGGCATTGGGCGCGTTGGTGATGTAGCGCTTGGTGCCGTTCAGCACATAGCCCGCATCGGTGCGGATCGCGCGGGTCTGGAGGGCGGCGCTGTCGGAGCCTGAGCCGGGCTCGGTCAAGCCGAAGCTGGCGATCATCCCGGCCGCGAGCTTCGGCAGCCAGCGTGCCTTCTGCGCCTCCGTGCCGCCGGTCTTCAGCGCGGACGTCACCATGCCCACGCCGATGGAGATGGTGGAGCGATAGGCGGGCGCGGCATAGGCGAGGCGGCGGATCGTCTCCACATATTGCGAGACGTTGAGCCCCGAGCCGCCATGGGATTCGGGAATGGTGATCCCGAACAGGCCCATGTCGCGCATCTCGGCCAGGATATCGGCGGGGATCGCATTCGCCTCGATCATCTCCGGCTCGGTGGGGATCAGCCGGTCGCGCACATAGCGGTCCAGCTGGTCGGCGAAGGCGTTGAAACTGTCCTCGTCCATTCCGTTGCGGTGGCTGATTGCTGGCATCCCGCCCCTCCCTCTTGGTCAGGCGCTTCTTGTGCAGGCCCGTTTGCCCGCTCTATGGCGGTCGCAGCGGCACGCAGGCAAGGATGGGGACCGAACAGAATGGAAAAGCTATCGGAATGGCGGAGCCACGGCGGGCGGCAGCAGGTGTGGAAACATGCCAGCACGGCGACCGGCACCGACATGGCCTTCTCCATCTTCCTGCCCGAAGGCGACGGGCCGTTCCCGCTGATCACCTATCTCTCCGGCCTCACCTGCACCCACGCGAATGTCACCGAAAAGGGCGAATTCCGCGAAGCCGCCGCGCGGCTGGGAATCGCCATCCTCGCGCCGGATACCTCCCCGCGCGGCGAGAATGTGGCGGACGACACGGCCTATGATCTGGGGCAGGGCGCGGGCTTCTATGTGGACGCGAACGAAGCCCCCTGGGCGCCGCACTTCCGCATGTGGAGCTATGTAACGGACGAACTGCCGACGCTCGTCGGCCAGCATTTCCCGCTGGACATGGCGCGGCAGGGTATCACCGGCCATTCCATGGGCGGCCATGGCGCGCTGACCGTGGCGCTGCGCAACCCGGGCCGCTACCGCAGCGTCTCCGCCTTCGCCCCCATCGTCGCACCGTCGCAGGTGCCCTGGGGAGAGAAGGCGCTGGCCGCCTATCTGGGGCCGGACAAGGCGTCGTGGGCGCAGCATGATGCAGTCGCCCTGATCGAGGCGGGCGCCCGCGTGCCGGAGCTGCTGGTGGATGTCGGGGGCGCCGACACGTTCCTGGAAAGCCAGCTGAAACCCGAACTGTTGAAGGCCGCGTGCGACAAGGCCGGCATTGACCTGACCCTGAACCTGCGGCCGGGGTACGACCATAGCTATTATTTCATCTCCAGCTTCATGGCTTCGCACCTGGAATGGCACGCGGCCCGGTTGCGGTGAGCAGGCCCTGAAGATGAAGAGCCGGCATGGCCTGCCGGCTCCCACGTTCAATCCCCAATTGTTGCAACGTTGACATCGATCAACGCCCAACCTCATCATTGTCGCCAGTGCTGCCGCAGCACGGATTGCGAGACAGGGAGACGATGATGGGCATGGAGGCCGACACGCCTTGGCATGGGCTGCCGGACCATGAGGTTCTTGCAAAGCTGAAAACGGATGCCGGGGGCCTCGTCACGGCGGAGGCCGAAGCACGGCTGGCCGTTCATGGCCCCAACAGCCTGCCGGTCTCCCGGGGTGTGCACCCCCTGCGGCGCTTTCTGGCACAGTTCAACAGCGCGTTGATCTATTTCCTGCTGGCCGCCGCTGCCGGTGCGGCCCTGCTGGGTCACCCCATTGACGCATCCGTGATTCTGGCCGTGGTGCTGGTGAACGCCATTGTCGGCTTCCTGCAGGAGGGCAAGGCCGAGCGGGCGTTGAACGCCATCAGCAGCCTCATCGCGCCGCATGCGCATGTGCTGCGCGATGACCATCGGCAATCCATCCCTGTCGCCGCGCTGGTACCCGGCGACGTTATCCTGCTGGAGGCCGGGGACAGGGTGCCGGCGGATGTGCGGATCCTGCACGCACGCGGACTCAGCATCGACGAGGCGCTGCTGACGGGGGAGTCGGTAACCGCGGAGAAACAGGAGCTTGCCGTCCCGGCGGATGCCCCCATCGGCGATCGCAGCGACATGGCCTTTTCCGGTACGCTGGTCGCCACGGGCCAAGCCAGCGCCGTGGTGGTGGCCACCGGGGTTCACACCGAGATCGGCCGGATCAGCGCGATGCTGCAGCAGGTGGAGATGGTCTCCACCCCGCTGTTGCGCCAGATCGACAGCTTCGCCCGGCGCTTCACCTGGTTCGTGCTGGCGGGTGCCGCGCTGCTGTTCGCCTTCGCCGTGCTGGCGCGCGGCTTCGAATGGACGGAGGCGCTGATCGCTGTGGTCGCGCTGGCCGTGGGCGTGGTGCCGGAAGGGCTTCCCGCCGTCATCACCATCACGCTCGCCATCGGCGTGCAGCGCATGGCCGCGCGCAAGGCGGTGATCCGCAAGCTGCCGGCCGTGGAAACGCTGGGCGCGACATCGGTGATCTGCACTGACAAGACCGGCACGCTGACGCGCAACGAAATGACGGCGCGGCACCTGCATCTGCCCGACCACCGGCTCGAAGTCGGCGGCTCCGGTTATCAGCCGCTGGGGAATTTCGAGGCGCTCGGCCATGATGACGATGCCGGCGCGCTCGCAGCCGCGTCCGGCCTGTTCCGATGCGGCCTGCTGTGCGGCGATTCGCTGCTGCACGAGGTCGACGGCATCTGGCATGTCGATGGCGATCCGATGGAAGGCGCGCTGGTGGCGCTGGCGATGAAATCCGGCCTGTCGCCGGATCATGTCCGTGCCGAATGGCCGCGCATCGATACCATCCCGTTCGATGCCGCCTATCGCTTCATGGCCACCCTGCACCGCGCGCCCGACGGCGGCGCCACGCTGTTCGTGAAGGGGGCTCCAGAGGCGCTGCTCGCGATGTCGGGCGCGGATTTGGCGCTGTGGGAACCCCGGATCGCCGAAGCCGCCTCTCATGGCGAGCGCGTGCTCGGCTTCGGCATGAAGCGCTTCCCCTCAGCGCCGGACCGGCTTGCCTTCACCGATATGGAAGAGGGCGTGGAGCTTCTGGGCCTCGTCGGCTTCATCGACCCCCCGCGGGATGAGGCCGTCGCCGCCATCGCCGAATGCCGCGAGGCGGGAATCGCGGTGAAGATGATCACCGGCGATCACAAGGCGACCGCCCTCGCCATCGCAAACCAGATCGGCCTCGCAGACGATCCGCAGGTGGCGACCGGCGCCGATATCGACGCCCTGTCAGACGAGGAACTGATCCCGTTCGCCGCCCGCATCTCCGTCTTCGCCCGCACCAGCCCCGAGCACAAGCTGCGCATCGTCCGTGCTTTGCAGGCGCGCGGCGCCATCGTGGCGATGACGGGCGATGGCGTGAATGACGCCCCGTCCCTGAAGCAAGCCGATGTCGGCACCGCCATGGGCCACAAGGGCACGGAGGCCGCCAAGGAAGCCTCGGACATGGTGCTGCTGGACGACAATTTCGCCTCCATCGTCTCCGCCGTGCACGAAGGCCGCACCGTGCACGACAATATCCGCAAGGTGATCTCCTGGACGATCCCCACCAACGGCGGCGAGACACTGGCCGTGGTGATTGCCATCCTCGCGGGTTTCACCCTGCCGATGACAGCGACGCAGATCCTGTGGATCAATCTGGTGCTGACCGTCACGCTGGGTCTCGTGCTCGCCTTCGAGCCTCCCGAGCCCGGCGTGATGAACCGCCCGCCCCGCAAACCGGACGCCGGCCTGCTCTCGCCCTTCCTGCTGTGGCGGGTGATTGTCGTGTCGGCGCTGCTGGCCGCAGCCGCGCTTGGCGTGTTCCACTGGTCTCTCAGCAGCGGTCATGATCTGGAAACCGCCCGCACCATGGTGGTGAACATGCTGATCGTCGGCGAGATCTTCTATCTGTTCAACGTGCGTTACCTGCATGTGCACTCCATCTCATGGCGCGGCGTTCAGGGCACGCCGGCGGTGCTGGCGGCCATCGGCGCCGTGGTGGCCGCCCAGTTGCTCTTCACCTATTGGCCGCCCATGCACGAGATCTTCGCAACCCGCCCGCTTACGCTTGCACAAGGCGCGCTGATCATCGCCATCGGCGTGGCACTGATGCTGCTGCTGGAGGTGGAAAAGCATGTGCTGCGACGGCTGCGCTGGTTCGAAGAGGTGCGGTAGGACGGTCTCCGGCGGGGCGGCCCCTGCCCGGCACCCGACAGGTCACATGGTGAGATTGTGCCGACGGCAGGGCTTATTGCCCGCGGCGCCAGCAAGGCCCAGCGCCGCAGGCAATCAAACCAAGTCACACGTGCGGCTTCGGAGCAGCGCACAACGCCAACTTAGAGGGTGCAGGGAAATCATTTCCCTGCCCGCCGGAGGCAAAAAGCCTCCGTTTACAGCTTCCGCACGCCGTTCACCCGCACCGGCACGCCCGCCACGCCCTCGCCGCGCAGCGCCGTGGGCAGCAGATCGTCCGGGATGTCCTGATAGCTCACCGGCCGCAGGAAGCGGTCGATCGCGAGCGTTCCGACAGAGGTGGTACGCCCGTCCGAGGTGGCGGGGAAGGGGCCGCCATGGACCATGGCATGAGTCACTTCCACCCCGGTCGGCCAGCCATTGGCCAGGATGCGCCCCACCTTGCGTTCCAGAATGGGCAGAAGTTTGCGGGCGGCCTCATGGTCGGCCGGGTCGGCATGGAGCGTGGCGGTCAGCTGCCCTTCCAGCGCGCGCAGCACGCCGGCCAGTTCCTCCAGCGACGTGCAGGCGACCACCAGCGAGGTTGCACCGAAAATCTCATGCGCCTGCCCGATGTCGGCCAGCAGCTGCGCGCCCGTCATGGTGAACAACCCGGCACTGCCGCGCGTGGGGTCGGCAACCTCCGGCGCGAGCGCGACCTCGGTCGCGATTCGGGCCAGCGCGGCCTTGCCGCTGACATAGGCGGCATGGATTCCGCTGGTCAGCATCACCTGCGGCGCGGCGCCCGCAACATGGCCGGCCGCCGCAGACAGGAACGCATCCAGATCCGCCCCGGCGACCGCCAGCAGCAGGCCGGGATTGGTGCAGAACTGCCCGGCTCCCATCGTCAGGGAGCCGACGAAGCCCTGCGCCAGCGCCGCACCGCGCGCCTTCAGCGCATGCGGCAGCAGGATCACCGGGTTCACCGCCGACATTTCGGCATACACCGGGATCGGCACCGGGCGGGCAGCGGCGATCTTCATCAGCGCCGTGCCGCCCCCGCGCGATCCGGTGAACCCCACGGCGGTGATGCGGGGGTCCGCCACCAGCGCGCCGCCGACGGCATTGGCGGTGCCTTGCAGCAGGCTGAAGGTGCCGGCGGGCATGCCCGTCTTCGCAATCGCGGCCGCAAAGGCCGACGCCACCAGTTCAGAGGTGCCCGGATGGGCCGGATGCCCCTTCACCACGACAGTGCAGCCCGCCGCCAAAGCAGAAACCGTATCACCACCGGCGGCGGAGAAAGCCAGCGGGAAGTTGGACGCGCCGAACACGGCCACCGGCCCCAGCGGCACCGTGCGCAGGCGCAGGTCGGGCTTGGGCGGGGTGCGCGCCGCATCGGCGGTGTCGATCCGCAGCTGCTGCCAGCCGCCTTCCAGTACCTCCTTCGCGAACAGCCGAAGCTGGCCGGTCGTGCGCCCGCGCTCTCCCTGCAGCCGCGCCAGCGGCAGCCCGGTCTCGCGATGGGCGCGCTCGATCAGCGCATCGCCCAGCGCCTCGATCTCGCTCGCCACGGCCTCCAGAAAGGCGGCCCGCTCAGCCAGCGGTCGGGCGGCATAATCCTCGAACGCGGCTTCGGCGGCCGCACAGGCGTCCGCCACATCCCGCTCGCCCGCCTCGGCGAATCCCGGCTCGGCGATCGCCGCACCAAGCGCCGGGTCCTGCGCCAGGAAGCGGGACGCTGCCGCGCGCCGTTCCTCGCCGATGAAGAGATCACCGCTCAGCATGCTCCGAACTCCTGTCTCGGTTCTGATTCTTAGTGGGCAGGCCTGTAGGCGCTGTCGGGCCGGACGCGCCAGCCCAGACGCGGGATACCAGCCATGACGGCATTATTATCCGCTGTTGACAGGCCAGCCACCCAGCCGGCGACAGGCTGGGAGCAGATGCTCTCTATTCAGTGGTCTTGCCGTCCCAATGTTCATGCGCCGCATGCGCTTCGGCCGCAGTCGCATGCACCGTTCCGTCGACATGTTCGGGCGGGCCATAGATGGTGTAGAATTTCAGCGGCGTGGTACCGGTGTTCTTCACATTGTGGCTGGCACCGCCGGGCACCACCACACCGAAATGCGGCCCCACCTTGCTCCACACACCGTCGATCAGCACTTCGCCGGTGCCGGTTTCAAATCGGAAGAACTGGTCGCCGTCGTCATGCACTTCCTCGCCGATCTCCTCGCCGGGAAGCAGCGACATGATGACAAGCTGGAGCCGGTTGCCGGTGTAGAGCACGCGACGGAAGTCGCCGTTATCTTCCGTCACCTGTTCGATGTTGTCCACATAACCCTTCATGGCCTGCTCCTTCGCCTGTTGCGCCCAGCGCAATGGGCCCGGATGTGCCCGCCCGCATTGCGCGAAGTCAACGGCCCGAGACTGTTGGGCCATGGAGCTGTTCCTTGCATCCCGCCGCGCGGCTGGTAATCGGCCGCAGTTCTTTCGCGAACGCAGGGTGGTGCCGATGGCTGCAACCGAACCACAAAGCATCTGGGGGCTGAACGCACCCCTTCTGGAAGGCCCGTTGTGGAATCCGGCGGATCAGGCGCTGTGGTTCGTATGCATCAAGACGCCGGCAATCTATCGGCTGGATCCGGAGAGCGGCGCGCGGCAGAGCTGGCGCGTGCCGCAGCAAATCGGCTTCATCGTGCCGGTGGAGGGGACCCACAGTTTCGTGACGGGGCTCCAGGACGGCCTTCACCTGTTCAATCCTGCCGACGGCAGCTTCAAGCAGCTGGCCAATCCAGAGGCGCATCTGCCCCGCAATCGGTTGAATGATGCCACGACGGACGCGCAGGGCCGGCTGTGGTTCGGCACAATGGGCGATATGGGCTCGCCGGCAAGCGGTTACTTCTACCGTTTCGACGGGTCCGGTGTCCATGCTCTGGCCGGCCCGGTTGCCATAACCAACGGCCCCGCCGTCAGCCCGGACGGACGCATTCTCTATCATGTCGACACGCTTGCCGGAGACATCTTCGCGTCCGATATCTTGCCGGACGGCAGCCTCGGGGAGCCCCGATTGTTCGTGCATATCCCAACCGAGGAAGGATATCCCGATGGCCCGACCGTCGACAGCGAAGGCCATCTTTGGGTGGGGTTGTTCTACGGCGGTGCCGCGCGCCGCTACGCGCCAGACAGCAAGCTGGTGGAAACGGTCAGCTTCCCGGTCAGTTCCGTCACCAAGATCGCATTTGGCGGTCCCGATCTGCGAACGGCCTATGCCACGACCAGCGCAGGCCATCTGGATGCGGACGGTCGCGCGCGGGAACCTCTGGCCGGCAACCTGTTCAGCTTTCGTGTCGATGTGCCCGGCCTGCCCACTCCGGCTGTCCGGCTTGATTGAGGCGCCTCATATCGCTGCCGACAGCTCCGGTTCATCCGCACTTCAGCTGCGATAGCTGACAAACTTCTGCATGCGGATCGTCCCCCTCCTGCTGATAGCCGCCGCCGTTCCGGCGCAGGCGGATCCCGTGACCCTGTCGCTGACAGATGCGGAAAAGGAGGCTCTGATCGCCGGCAAGGCGGCTGATGATCTGGCCACGCCTGTCGGCGCGGCCCGGCTGATTGACCGGCAACCGCATGGCGAGGTGGGCGTGATGGTTGGCACCGGCGGCGCACGCGGCATCTACGGCGTTACGACGGTGCCTCTGGGCGATCAGGGCTGGGCCACGTTCGGTTTCGAGAACAGCCGGAACGTCTGGCCCCGACCATATCGGCCATAAAAGGCTGAGCGGAAAAACGGCGGCACCGCCTGTCTTCAAAGTTGGCGCCCCCTTGCCCCTTGCCCAAGCTCCCTCTCCTCCGGCGAGGTTGGCAGGCGCGCCGCCTGAAGGCCGCAACTCTCTGGCAGCCACCCCATCCTGTGTATCAGCCGAGATGCCAGTTCATAGCCCCGCGGGTTCCGACATTCGCCGTGCCACGTCATTGTGATGTCATATGGATTTGCCGGCCATAAATTTTACGGCAGGCGCCGACGTGTCGGATTTATACAAGGATGTAGGGTCAATCTGGATTAAGCATGACGTGACAGCGGAGTCGGAACCGGCTGCACGGTGCTGCCTGTCTGTCGGGGCAAACAGGAGCAGAGAATCATGCGAATCCTAACCGGCATTCTGCTGGGCTGCGCGAGCTTTATCGCGCTTACGACTACACCAGCCAACGCTGCGACATGCTTCGGCAATTGCGGTGAAACCAACATCAACGGTGGGCAAACGGGCTCCATCGGCGTGCCGCCGCTGATGGGTGACGATATTTTCTACTGGGTGTCGACCAATGGCGGCATCGATGGCGGCGGGACGCTGCCCGGGCAGGAATCCGGTTCCACCACCGGTTCGCGCCTTGTCTCGGATTCCTTCTATGCCGCCGCCGGCCAGAAGGTTTCCTACTATTTCAACTATATCACCAGCGACGGCGCAGGTTACGCCGACTATTCCTGGTCTCAACTGCAAGACGTGAACGACAGCAGCAATGTCGTCAGCCTGTTCACGGCGCGCACCAAGCCCAGCGGGACCATCGTGCCCGGTCTGGACCTCCCGGATGTGGAGGCCACGCTGTCACCGGGAACCGTGTCCATCAAGCCCGGCACCACCTTTGCGCCGCTCGGCGGTTCGTCCGGCACCTGCTGGAGCGCGGGCTGCGGCAACACCGGCTGGATCTACTCCGAATATACCGTGCAGACCTCCGGCACCTACCAGCTCGTGTTCGGCGTCTCCAACTGGGATGACAACGCCTATCACAGCGCACTCGCCTTCGACGGCCTGCTGGTCGGCGGCATCACCATCGGAGACGGCAGCACGCCGTCCAATCCGCTGGCCCCCACCGACCTGCAGTCGGATGGCAGCTTTGTCTTCTCGTTCGAGGTAACCCAGCCGGAACAGCAGGTCTTCATCGACCCTTATGTTTCGGTCGGCTATGATTATGAAATCATCGAGGGCGGCCTCGCCTTCACCCAGGCCTGGTTCGGCGATGTGGGTGATGCCGACGGCTATGAAATCTGGGGCTGGGACGGCACGGATTATTATTTCCTCACCGATATCACCGCCGAGACCTGGTACGCCTTCTCCTCGCCGGTCACGAAGTTCAAGCTGCTGGGCATCGACTCGGAACTGGGCCTCGATCCGGAAGACCCCACCGCCTTCGTTACCGGCTTCGTCTACAATGGAACTGGCCCCGTAAAGGTTGCCATGAAGCCGATTACCGAGTGGGTCGAAGGCAGCAGCGGTGCAGTGCCCGAACCCGCCACCTGGGCAATGATGATCGCCGGTTTCGGCGCCGTGGGCATGGCTGCCCGCCGTCGCCGGAAGGCCGCTGTCGCGGCCTGATCCGACCGATCCGGATACAGGAAGGGGCGGGCACCATGTGCCCGCCCCTTTTCTGTTCCGCCCGGCCTCAGGCCGGCGGAACCCGCCGAAGAGGTTGCGCCCTTCGGACCGAACTGTGGTGCTGCTCTACTTCGCCGACGCGGGCACCGGGAACTTGCCGAAGGCGGCGACCACGGCCGCGTCCAGCGCAGCGTTCACATTCTGCTGGTCCTTGTCCGTCACGCTCTTGGTGACGGTGCCTTCCCAGATCATCTGCTTGCGGGCAGCGTCCACCACGTCGATGGTCAGCGTGCCCTCGCTGTACTGAGTCACCTCGGTGCGTTCGGAATAGAGCGGCCATGGGTTGTAGAAGCCGCGCCGATATCCGTAATAGCCATATCCGCCCATCATCGGATCGGGCACCGTCGTCACCCGCATCTTGTCGTTCAGCTGGGCGTTGAAGTTCACCAGCAGCTGTGGATTGGTCGCGTCATAGCGCAGCCCCCGCGCTTCCAGCTCACGCCGGGTGGAGGTGATCAACTGCTGCGAGATCACGGACTGATAGCCGGCGCGATCCGTGCCCAGCGGGCTGACGAAGCCGAAGCTCTGATATTGCGTGAAGTTGGCGGACGGGTCGGACAGCGCCCGAACGTCGGGGCCGGTGGAACAGGCGGCCAACGCCAGCAAGGGTGTCGCCATCAGGACCGTCCAGGTCGCTCGCATCGTCATTCGTCACTCCCCGTTTCTGCTGCGCTTCGGTTGAAGCCCTGCTGCGATCCAAGCATATGCAATCCGAAAGATCCGCCCAATTCCGGGCCATTGTCCCTTGACTGTCAGGCCAGTGAGCGCACAGCTTCCTGAACAGGTTAGCACAGGCGGAAAAGAGGGGCCATGGCGGATCAGCCGGATGGACAGCTCGCGGCGGGCTCGCAGTCGTTGGCCGCGCCCCCGCTGAATCGGGGCATGCCGCGTCGGGGGCGGATTGCGCTGTTCATCGCGGCGGGCATCGCGCTTCTGCTTCTGCTCTATTGGGCGGCCGGAACCTGGCTGGCGCCACGCCTGATCCAGGACCAGGCCAAGGCCTGGACGAAGGAAAAACTCGGCCTCGATCTTGCGCTGCAGGACGTGAAGGTGGATCCCTTCGGTTTCAAGGTCACGCTGTCGGGGATCGCCATCCCGGCGGTCGATCCGATGGTCTCGGTGAACCGCCTGCATCTGGATTTCGACATCCGGTCGCTCTTCGCAGACAGCTATCGGTTCGACCTTGTCGACGTGGATGCGCCGAAGCTGAAGGCGGTGATCGGCGAGGACGGCAAGCTGAACCTGCTGAAGCTGGTGCCGCCCCCCAATCCCGATCCGCTGCCGGCCGTGCTGATCTCCGAATTGAAGGTGGCGGGCGGGCGCGCCGATTTCGCCGACCTGTCCAAGCCCAACAAGCCGGAGGCGCATCTGGCGCCTGTCGCCTTCCGCATCCAGAATCTGCACACCACGCGCGACGAGGGCGGCGGCTTCCGGCTGGCCGCCACGTCCGACAAGGGTGAGGTGTTCCTGCTGAAGGGCGTCGCTTCCATGGCGCCGATCCATTCCCACGGCGGGCTCGTCATCCGCAGCCTGAAGGCGGAAAGCATCCAGGATTTCTTCGCCCAGCAGTTGCCTGTCGGGCTGAGCAAGGGGCTGGTCGATCTCGACCTCGCCTACAGCGTGAAATATGGCGACGATGGGCTGACCGCCGCGGCCGAACTGCCGACGCTGGGCGTGCGCACGCTGGACGTTGCCGGCAATCCGAAGCTGCTGAACGCCGATGTCAGCCTGGGTTCGATCGGCCTCGCGAACATCCGCGCCGATGCACGCATGCCCGCCGGCGGCGAGATGGTCAGCAGCGCCAGCGTTGGCGGAATCGACCTGAAGGACATCGCCGTCACCGGCACGGGTGCGGCCGCCGGGCAGAAGCTGGCGCTGAAATCCGCCACGCTGGAGGGCGTGAAGATCGACCCTGCCACCTCCGCGCTCACGCTGGGTGCCGTCCGGCTGTCCGGCCTCGACACCAGCGTCACGCGAGACGCGAAGGGCGGCATTTCGCTGATGAAGCTGGTGCCCGCCGGCCCGGCGCCCGCTGCCGGCACCGCGCCCACCCCGATGCCGACAATCGGCGAATTCAGCCTTTCCGACGCGCGCATCCGCTTCGTGGACCAGGCCGTGCGACCGGCGACCAGCTGGACCGTCACGCCACTCACCGTCACGGCGCGCGGCGCCGACGGTGGTGCGCTGAAGCTGGTGGTAGACGGGCGCCTGAACGGCAGCACCGCCTTTGCCCTCTCTGGAGATGTGAACCCCGCCACGCCCACGGCAGACCTGAAGGTCCGGCTCGCCAACTTCCCGGTGAAGGCGGCTGTTCCCTACACCATCGATTTCCCCCGTCTGCAGATCGTGTCCGGCACCGCCTCGGCCGACGGGCGCCTGCGCTATGGCCCGAAGCTCACCAGCTATTCCGGCGCCGCGACGGTGGACAATCTGAAACTCATCGAGACCTATCAGGGCACCGATCTCGTCAGCTGGAAGCGGCTCGCCCTCTCCGGCATCGAAGCGACGCCGGCGAAGGCCGTCGTCGACCGGGTGAAGGTGAGCCAGCCCTATGGCGCCGTCACCATCCTGCAGGACGGGACCGTCAACTTCCAGCATCTGGTCTCGATGAACCCGCAGCCGGTGGTGACCCCGGCAGCGGATGCCGGGCCGCCGCCGAAGCTGACCCGCGCGCAACGCCGCGAAGCGGAGAAGCAGGCAGCAGCCGAAAAGGCCGCGACCGCTGCCCAGGCCCGCGCCGCGCTGAACGCCCCGATCCGCGAGCCCGACATCCCCGTCCTCGTCCGCCGCATCGACGTCGAAGGCGGCACGCTGAACTTCGCGGACTTCTCGCTCAGGCCCAACTTCGCCGCGAAGGTGCAGGGCGTGAAGGGCAACATCTCCAACATCAGCAACAGCCCCCGCGCGGTCGCGAAGCTGAAGCTGGACGGCTATGTGATCGACAAATATTCGCCCGTCACCATCGCGGGCGAACTCACCCCGCTGCAGTACGACCGCCGCACCCATGTCGACATGGCGTTCCGCAACATCGAGCTGCCGGTGTTCAACCCCTATTCCGGCCGCTGGGCCGGCTATGCCATCGCCAAGGGCAAGCTCACCACCGAGCTGAGCTACGCCATCGACAATCGCGCGCTGGATGCCAAGCATCATATCGTCATCGACCAGCTGGAATGGGGCGACGCCACCGACAGCAAGGAAAAGGTCTCGATGCCGATCAAGTTCGCGACCTCGCTGCTGAAGGACAAGAACGGCGTCATCGATCTGGACGTGCCCGTGACCGGATCGCTGGACGATCCCAGCTTCAAGCTGGGGCCCATCATCTGGAAGGTGATCGGCAACCTGTTCGAAAAGGTGCTGACCGCCCCGTTCCGCGCGCTGGGCGACCTGTTCGGCGGCAAGGAGGATGTGCAGTTCGTCGATTTCGCGCCCGGCTCCTCCACCGTGCCGGACGACGCCAGATCCAACCTCGCCGGAATCGCCAAAGGCCTCGCCGACAAGCCCGAACTCCGGCTGGACATCCCGGCCGGCCCCGGCCTTCCGCTCGACGCGCAAGGCCTCGCTGACCAGAAGATCGCCACCGCCGCCATGGCGAAGGAAGTGAAGAAGGGCCAGCCGGCAGATCTTGCCGCGCTGGAGCTCGGCACCCGGCTCGACAGGCTGCAGGACCTCTACAAGGCCCGCTTCAAGACCGGACCCAAATATCCGGACGGCCCTAAAGACGAAACCAAGGAAGCCCGCCGCACCCGCGAGATCGACTGGCTGACCACCGAACTGCGCACCAGCTTCACGCCATCGGCCGACGAACTCGCCGCGCTGGGCAAGGCCCGCGCCGAAGCCGTCCGCGTCGCGCTGCTGGAAGGCGGCACCACGGTCGATCCGGCGCGCCTGTTCATTTCCGCCCGCGATTCCGCGAGCGAGAAGGACGGGAAAGCACGGATGGAGCTGAAGCTGGAGGGTAGCTGAGAGGCGGCTCGGGCTCAGCCTGCCATCGCGTCAGGTGAGGGCGATGAAAGACTCCAAGGGCTCTGCCCTTGGAACCCGGCAGGGAGCCGTGCTCCCTGCACCCACATTCGTAGGGTGATCGTTGAAGTTGTGCTGACGGTTGGGCTTACTGCCTGCGGCGCCAGCAAGTTCCAGCGCCGCAGGCAATCAAACCGAGTTACACGCGCGGCGCGGCAGCAGTGCACAACGCCAACTTAGAGGGTGCAGGGAAATCATTTCCCTGCCCGCCGGAGGCAAGAAAACCAACCTACCCTCAGCCGAACGTCCGCCCCAGATAAGCGACGATGGCCTTCGCATCCTCGGGCGGGATTTCCGCACCGTGGGTATCGATCATCTTGCTGACGCTGGCGGCCCAGAAGGCGCTGCCTTTGCCGCGGGGTTGTTTGGTGATGAAGTCCAGCCCGTGGCAGGTGGTGCAATGGCTGTTCACCAGTGCCAGGCCCGGCCCCGGCGGCAGGGGGGCGGGTGTCTGTGAGTAGGCCGCACCGCCGACGCACACCGCGCCGACCAGCAATGTTGCCAACGGCGGCCCCCGTTTCATCCGTTCATCCTTTGCGCTTTCCAGTGAAGCGGCCTCTAGCGCGGCATCTCGCCGCCTGCCACTGGCGCTCGCCTTCGGCTGCAGGCATAGCAAGCGTCCATGCGCTTCCGCCCTGACGCCCTCTGTGCGATTCTCTGCTTCGCCCTGTTCGCCACGCCGGCTGTTGCGGAGCAGCAGGAGGGGGGATCGGGCGCGCAGCGTCCGAAAATGGGACTGGTGCTGGGCGGCGGTGGCGCGCGCGGATTTGCGCATGTCGGCGTGCTGCAGGTGCTGGAGGAGAACCGGATTCCGGTCGATGCCATTGCGGGCACCAGCATGGGTGCGGTGGTGGGCAGCCTCTATGCCTCCGGCAAGTCCGCGTCCGAGTTGAAGGCCATTACCGACGACATCCCCTGGACGACGGTGTTCGACGACACCATCCCGCGGGACAGGCTGAGCTTCCGGCGCAAGCGCGACGAGCGTGACGTGCTGATCGATTTCCGCATCAGCTTCGATGATCGCGGGCTGGTGCTGCCCAAGGGCGTGCTGCGCGGGCAGGAGTTGTTCCTGACGTTGGCGGAGTATCTGGCGCCGGCGCGGGGCACGCAGGATTTCGACAATTTCGCCATTCCGTTCCGCGCGGTCGCCACCGATATCGAGACCGGCGAGACCGAGGTGATGGGCGACGGCGACATCGCGACCGCCGTGTTCGCTTCCATGGCGGTTCCGGGCGGGCTTCCCCCTGTGGAGCGGGGCGGCAAGCTGCTGGTGGACGGCATGGTATCGGACAATGTGCCGATCGACATCGCGCGCGGGATGGGCGTGGACCGGCTGATCGTCGTCGATGTCGGCACCCCGCTGCACACGCGGGACCAGATCAACAGCTTCGTGTCCGTGCTGAGCCAGATGCAGCTGCTGCTGGGCCACAAGGCGGTGGCGCAGCAGATCGCCAGCCTGTCGCCCGCCGACGTGCTGATCCGGCCGGACCAGCCCGATATCGGGGCCACGGCCTTCGATCGCAGCGTGGACGGCATCGCGGCCGGGCGCGCGGCCGCGCTGGCGGTGGTGGACAAGCTTCGTCCCTATGCGCTGAGCGAGGCGGAGTGGGCGGATTATCTGGCCGCGCGCCAATCGCGTGCGCCGCGCTACGCACCCAAGCTGCAGTTCGTGAAGGTCGACAACAACTCCGATCTGCCGGATCGCGCCATCCGCGATCTGGTCACGGCCGAGCCTGGCAAGCCGCTCGATGCAGCGCAGATGACCTCGGATCTGCAGGACGTCTATGCGCTGGGCGGCTTCCGATCGGTGCGCTACACTGTGGGGCCCGATCCCACCCACGCCGGAGAGGGCGTCACCATCGTGGCAGACGGCGATCCCACCTCGGCCAACTGGCTGCAGCTGGGTCTGGGCATCAACACGGATTTCAACCGCAACAGCAGCGTGCGGCTGGGCTTCGCCTATACCGACCGCAGCTTCCTGGGCACGGGAATCGAGTGGCGGTCGGACGTGCGCGTCGGGTCCAACCTGCTGGTCGAATCCGGCTTCTATACGGAGTTCGGGCGCTACAGTTCGGAACCGGGCCATACCGGCCGTGGCTTCGTGGAACTCACGCCCTTCTGGTCGCGGGTGGATACCTCGCTCTACTATGACAACCGCGCTATTTCCGAAGTGCGCGATTCCCGCATCGGCGCCCGGCTGGACGGCGGATTGCTGTTCGGCAACTGGGGTGAACTGCGGCTGGGCCTTTCCATGGCCGGGGTCGATCTGGATACCACGGTGGGCGTTCCGGGCTTCACCGACGACACCTTCACCGATGTGGACTGGCATGCCGCCTTCACCATCGACAAGCTGGACAATATCCGCTTCCCCACCGCCGGGCTCTACACCCGCGTCTCGTTCACCGACCATGTCGGCTGGTTCGGCGGCGACCTGCGCTATGGCGTGGGGAGCGTGAGGGTGCTGAAGCCCATCAGCTGGGGCCGCACCACGCTGCTGCTCTCCGGCGACGCGGGCACCACCACCAACGGCGATGGCCGCTCGCTGGGCGATTTCCGGCTGGGCGGGTTCCTGAACCTTTCCGGCCTCGACGAGAATCAGCTGATCGGCCGCCACAAGCTGATCGGGCGGACCATCCTCTATCACCGCCTCTCCGCAGAGGCGCCCATCGTGGACTTCCCGGTCTACCTCGGCGGCAGCATCGAGGTCGGCAACACATGGGACAGGTTCAACGACATCTCGCTGGACGCCCTTCGCCCCGCCGGCAGCATCTTCATGGGCGCGGACACGCCGCTCGGCCCGTTCATCCTGGCCACGGGCGTCACGCGCGGGAACAGCTCGCTCTACCTGATCCTGGGCCGGGTATTCTGAACGGGCCGGGAAACGCTGGGCGGCAAACCCCTCAGGCAGCCGCCACCTTGTCCGCCCGTGGCGCCATCAGCATGATCAGCAGCCCCAGCGCAGAAGTGGCAGCACCGGCCAGCGCCACGGCGGGATAGCCGAGGCCCAGCGCAATCACCCCGCCGCCCAAGGCCGCGCCCAGGGCATTGCCGAGATTGAACGCGCCGATATTCATGGCGGACGCGAGGTTGGGGGCGTCGGCGGCCGCCGTCATCACCCGCACCTGCAGCGGGGGCACCAGCGCGAAGCTGGCAACGCCCCAGAGAAAGATGAGGATGGCCGATGCGATTGGGTTCTGCATCAGCAGGGCGAAGGCAACCAGCACGGCGGAAAGCGAAAGCAGGGTGATCACGAGGGTGCGATCCACCGAGCGATCCGCAAACTTCCCTCCCAGCCAGTTCCCGACGGTGAGGCCGAGGCCATAGGTGACCAGCATAGCGGTCACGAAGCCCAGCGAGGCCTGCGTTTCATGTTCAAGGATGGGCACGATATAGGTAAACACCGTGAACATCGCGTTGGAGCCAACAACGGTGAGGCCCAGCGCCGTCAGCACCTGCCCGCGCGTCAGCACGCGCAGTTCGGATCGGGCGTCGCCGCCTTCCGGCGCGGGAAGGTCAGGCAAGGTCAGCCGCAGGGCCGCCATGGTGATCAGGCCCAGCCCGGCAATTCCCCAGAAAGAGGCGCGCCATCCCAGATGCTCGCCCGCCCATGTGGCGAGCGGCACACCGACGACATTGGCGACGGTCAGGCCCATGAACATGGCCGCCACGGCCGCCGCGCGCCGGTCTGCCGGCACCAGGCTGGCGGCGACGATCGAGCCCACGCCGAAGAAGGCGCCATGGTTCAGCGAGGTGATGACGCGCGCCACCATCAGCATGCCATAGCTGCCGGACAGCGCGGCCAGCACATTTCCCAGCGTGAAGATCCCGGCGAGCAGGATCAGCAGCGTCCGGCGCGGCATGCGTCCGGTGGTCAGTGTCATCAGCGGCGCGCCCAGCATCACGCCCAGGGCATAGCCGCTGATCAGCAGCCCCGCCGTCGGGATGGAGACGCCCAGATCGTCGGCGATCAGCGGCAGCATGCCCATGGGGGCAAATTCGGTGACACCGATACCGAAGGCGCCGGCGGCCAGCGCCAGCAAAGGGGGGTTGAACTTCATGGGCAGACTCTCAGAATGGGGCTTCACGCAAAGGTGGCGGGCAATGCTGCGCTGCGGTAGCCATGGAATGAGTGAAAGAGTTTTGCATTGAACGCAAAGACGGAAGGCGATCAGGATCGGGCGCGGGCGCTGGAGGTGTTCGCGGCCGTGGCCGCCGGAAGCAGCTTTTCCGCCGCCGGGCGCGCGCTGGGCCTGAGCCCCTCGGCCGTCAGTCGCGCGATCGACCGCATTGAAGCGCGGCTTGGGGTGCGCCTGCTGCTGAGGTCGACCCGCGCGCTGACGCTGACGACGGAAGGTCAGGCCTATCTGGTGGCGGCCCGACGCATCCTGATGGATCTGAACGATGCCGAACAGGCCATCGCGGATCTGGGCGCTCCACGCGGCCGGCTACGGATCAGCGCCGCGCATTCCTATGGCCGGCTGTTCGTGGTGCCGCTGCTCGGCGAATTCGCGCGCCTCTATCCCCACATCCTGATCGACATCAGCCTGAGCGACCAGATCGTCGATATCGCAGCCGGCGCGGCCGATATCGCGCTCCGCTTCGGCCCCCTCACAGACAATGCCCTCACCGCGCGCAAGATCGGAGAGTATCGCCGCGTGATCGTCGCTTCCCCCGCCTATCTGCAGCAGCACGGCACACCGGAAACCCCGGAAGACCTGCTCCACCACAACTGCCTGGGCTTCAACTTCCGGCGTGCCGAGCCGGTCTGGCCCTTCCGCACCCACAAACGGGACTATGCCCTCAGCGTCAGCGGTAATATCGAAGCCAACAGCGGCGAGACCCTGGGCCAGCTGGCGGCAGATGGCGTCGGCATCGCCCGGGTGGGCGCCTTCAGCGTGGCGGCCGAAATCGCCGACGGCCGCCTGGTGCCGCTGCTGGAAAACCACAACCCAGGCGACATTGAGCAGATTCACGCCGTCTTCATGGGCGGTGCCAACACCCCGGCACGCGTGCGCGCGTTCGTGGACTTTCTGGCCGAGCGATTGCGATAGCCGACAGCAAACTCCGCCGCCGCCACCCAAGAAGGCTTGAGCCTGCGCCGCCCCTTCCGTAGGGGTAGGCGCATGCATCGCTTGTCGCTGACGGCAGCCCTGTGGATCGCCTTGCTGCCGCCTGTTGCGGCGGCTCGCGCGCAGGCTGTCGAGACCGCCCCCGCCCCTAGCTTTTATCTTCCCGGCGCGGAGGACGCCGCCCGCTCTCCGGCCAGCACGGCGGCGAGCGGCGCCCAGGTGGCGACCTCGGCGGACCCGCTGGCGTCGGCGGCCGGGGTGGCCATGTTGCAGGCGGGCGGCTCGGCGGCGGATGCGGCTGCGGCGATGGTGATCGCGCTGGGCGCGGTGGAGCCGCAGTCGTCGGGGCTCGGCGGCGGCGGATTTCTGGTCTGGTATGATGCGGCATCCGGTCGCACCTTTTCGCTGGACGCGCGGGAGAAGGCGCCGGCGGCGGCCGGCCCCACCCGTTTCCTGAAGCCGGATGGCACGCCGATGCCGTTCACGCAGGCGGTTCCCGGCGGCTATTCGGTGGGGGTGCCCGGCGCGATCGCGCTGGTGGCGGAACTGCACAAGCGCTGGGGCAAGCGGCCCTGGGCGGAGCTGTTCGCGCCCGCCATCCGGGCCGCGCGGGAGGGCTTTCCGGTCTCGCCGCGCCTCAACCGCTTCACCGAAAGCCGCAAGGCGATGCTGCGGCAAGACCCGGCCGCCGCGCGCATCTTCCTCGATCCGGCCGGCGAGCCCTGGCCCGTCGGCCATGTCCTGCGCCAGCCGGAGCTGGCGGAGACGCTGGAGCTGCTGGCGGCCCAGGGCCCGGATGCCTTCTACAAAGGGCCCATCGGCGGCTCCGTCACCACGGCCGTCGCCAATGCCTTTTCCAACCCCGCGCAGCTGACGGCCGAGGATCTGGCCGCCTATCGCGTGGGGGATCGCCAGCCGCTCTGCCGCCCCTATCGGCAGTGGCGCATCTGCACGATGGGTCCGCCGTCGTCCGGCGGAATCGCCGTGCTGCAGATATTGCTGCAGCTGGAGCGCTTCGATCTGAAGTCGCTGGGCGCGGACAATCTGCTGTCGCAGCACCTGTTCGCGGAGAGCCAGCGCCTCGCCTATGCCGACCGCGAGGCCTATGGCGCGGACGCCGACTTCGCGCCGGTGCCGGTGGAGGGGCTACTGTCCCCGGCCTATATCAAGGCCCGCAGCGCGCTGATCCGCATCGACCGCGCCATGGCGGACGCCCCGGCGGGCACGCCGAAGGGGCTGCCGAAACGCACCGCGCAGCGGCTGGCCGACGTGCCCTCCACCAGCCATCTGGCGGCGGCTGACGCGGCGGGCAATGTCGCGACGCTCACCTCCACCATCGAAGGGCCCTATGGCTCCGGCCTGGTCGCCGCCGGGATCGTGCTGAACAACCAGCTGACCGATTTCGATTTCGCGCCCGTGCGTGCCGATGGAGAGCCCGCCTTCAACGCTGTGCAGCCGGGCAAGCGCCCGCGCAGCTCCATGGCGCCCGTGATCGTCTATGATCGCAAGGGCCAGCCCGTCGCCGCCTTCGGGGCCGCCGGGGGCGCCACCATCATCGCGCAGGTCGCCAAGGCCGTGATCGCCCATCTGGACTGGGGCCTCAGCGTGGAGGATGCGCTGGCCGCGCCGCAGATCATCGCAGACCGCTCCGGCCTGCGCTACGAAGCTGATACCCGCCTTGGAGGACAGGCCGCCGGCCTGAAGGCGTTGGGGCATCAGAATGTCCGGGCAGCCGTGCTGCCGCTGAAGGGCAATGCGCTCGCGCGCGTGCCCGGCGGCTGGCGCGGCGCCGCGGACCCCAGAAGCGAGGGTCAGGCCATAGCCACCGGGGGGAACAGCACACCATGAGCCGCGCCGACATCGAACGCGCCGAACGGCTGCGCGAAGCCGAACGCGCCGTCGCCGAGACCGGCGTCGAACAGTGGAAGAATCTGGTCCACATGTTCTTCGGCCAGGCCGAGCGCCTGCAGGGCGCCGCCTTCCTGTGGCGCAAGCAGGGCGGTGAATGGAGCGCGATCAGCTGGGGCGACGCCGCGAAACAGGTGGCCAGGCTCGCCGAGGGGCTGAAGTCGCTGGGGATCGGCAAGGGCGACCGCGTCGTCCTCGTGTCGGAAAACCGCCCCGAATTCTGCCTGTGGGATCTCGCCATCATGTCGGCTGGGGCCGTCACCGTTCCCACCTACACCACCAACACGCCGCGCGATCATCTGCATATCCTGGAGAATTCCGGCGCGGTCGGCGCCATCGTCTCCACGCCCAAGCTCGCCCGCCCGCTGATGGAGGCGGCCTATCAGGCGGCCGACTGCCGCTTCATCATCGGCATCGAGCCGCTGAAGCTGGGCCAGTCCTCCGGCAAGCTCGACCTGCACGACATGGGCGCCCTCACCGCCGCCATGCCGGGCGACGTGGCCGCCGCCGCCAATGCCGCGCTGCGCATCGCCCGCTCCGAAACGGCCTGCCTCATCTACACGTCGGGCACCGGCGGAACACCGCGCGGCGTGATGCAGCACCATGGCGCGATCCTGCACAATGTGGCCGGCTGCACCGACATCATCCGGGGCGATTTCCCGCAGGACGGCAGGCGGGAGACATTCCTGTCGTTCCTCCCCACCTCCCACGCCTATGAACATACCGCCGGGCAGTTCTTCCCGATCGGGCTGGGCGGCGAAATCTATTATGCGGAGAGCCTGGAAAAGCTCGCCGCCAATATCGAGGAAACCCACCCCTCCATCATTATCGTCGTCCCCCGCCTGTTCGAGGTGCTGCGCGCCCGCATGCTGAAGACGGTGCAAAAGGAAGGCGGCCTCGCGCCCAAGCTTCTGGCGCAGGCGGAGCGGCTGGGGCGCAAGCGCTACGACAAGGGCAAGCTCTCGCTGCTGGAAAAGCCGCTGGATTTCCTGATCGACCGCACGCTGCGCAAGAAGGTCCGCGCCCGCTTCGGCGGCCGGCTGAAGGCCCTCGTCTCCGGCGGCGCCCCGCTCAGCCCCGAAGTGGGCTTTTTCTTCGACGCCATCGGCCTCACCCTGCTGCAAGGCTATGGGCAGACGGAAGCGGCGCCCATCATCAGCTGCAACCGCCCCGCCGCGAAGATCAAGATGCACAGCGTCGGCCCCGCGCTCCGCGACACGGACGTGATGATCGCCGAAGACGGCGAAATCCTCGTCGCCGGCGAACTGGTGATGAAGGGCTATTGGAACAATCCGGCCGATACGGCGAAAGTCCTCACCGAAGACGGCTGGCTGATGACAGGCGACATCGGCCTTGTCGATGAAGACGGCCACATCGTCATCACCGACCGCAAGAAGGACATCATCGTCAACGACAAGGGCGACAATATCGCTCCGCAGCGCGTCGAAGGGCTGCTGACCCTGCAGGACGAAATCGCCCAGGCCATGGTGCAGGGGGACAAGCGCCCCTATCTCGTCGGCGTGGTGGTGCCGGATGCCGAATTCCAGATGGAATGGGCCGCCGCCAACGGCGCCGATGTGAAGACGCTGAAAGACAATCCCGAATTCGCCCGCGCCATCCAGGCCTCGGTCGACCGGGTGAACGCCCAGCTCTCCGTCATCGAACGCGTCCGCCGCGTGATCCTCGCCGACGAGCCCTTCACTGTCGAGAATGAACAGATGACGCCGAGCCTGAAGATCCGCCGCCACATCCTGCGCAAGGTGTATGGCAAGCGACTGGATGCGCTTTACAAATAGGCGTTGGAGGGGCGGCGTGTTTCGCCTGCCATCGCGTCAGGTGAGGGCGATGAAAGACTCCAAGGGCTCTGCCCTTGGAACCCGGCAGGGAGCCGTGCTCCCTGCACCCACATTAGTAGGGTGATCGTTTAGGTTGTGCTGACGCTTGGGTTTACTGCCTGCGGCGCCAGCGCATTCCAGCGCCGCAGGCAGTAAACCTTGTCAGGCGCGCGGCTTATGAGGAGTGCGCACCGCCAACTTAGAGGGTGCAGGGAAATCATTTCCCTGCCCGCCGGAGGCAAAAACCCTCCCTTCAAATCAGCGCTGAGCCGTCCCCGGAAAGATGGATGTGCTCTCCGTTCGTTGCCCCATTGGCCCGCCAGGGCCACCCGGCGGCGGTCCGCCGGGGCGGCCTCCGCCCATGCCCGGCGGTGGCCCCGGCGGGCGATTGCCCGGTCCTCCGGGGGGAGGGCCGCCCGGCCCGCCCGGTCCGCGTCCGCCCGGGCCGCCTTCGCTCCAGCGCGCGGCGGGGTCGATCCCCACAACCAGGGCTGCGATGTAGCGATCTTTCTGTTCGCGGATGGCGGCGTAGGCGCCTTCGCCGGCTTCAGCGGCGATGCCGTCGATGCTGTTCAGCGTGTCGCGCCGGGCGTTGCGGCGGTAGGCGGGGGACTGTTCGAAGACATATTCGCTGAGCGCGTCGGGGAAGAAGATCTGGCTGGTCAGCACGGTGCTGTCGTTCAGGAATATCTTGTAATGGATGTGGGTGGTGCGGCCGCGATACCAGCCCGGGTAGATGGTTTCGAACGTGACGATGCCGTTGGCGTCGGTGGGCTGGGTGCCGCGCAGGTAGGTTTCGGCGCGGCTGTCTTGGCGGGTGTCAGAGCCCTGATCAGCGAAGCCGGAGTAATTGCCCTGCGCGTCGCAGTGCCAGATATCCACCCGTGCGCCGCTGACGGGGCGGCAATCCGCCGTCACCACCTGCAGTTGCATGCGCAGCGGGATGCCGGGGCGGCCTTCGCGGATATCCGGCCGGACCAGCTTCGGGTCCAGATAATAGGGGCCTTCCGTGGTCGCTGGCATCACGCGGCAGACGTTGGAGGAGATCAGCCCCAATGCAGCAGCCAGCTGATCGGACGGGGCCGTGGCGGCGCACGCTGCGCTGCCGAGCGGCAGGGTGGCGGCGGGCGCCACCATCAGTGACTGGAGGAACCGCCTCCGGCTTGCTTCGTCCTGCGGGGTGTCTGCGTTCGGATCGGATCGGGTCATGGCCGCCAGTCTGGGAGAGGGTGGGACCTCTTTCAGTCAGGCGACGGCTGAACCCGGGCTGAGCAGCGCTGCGCGCAGCGGTCTTGGATCCAACAATTCCTACAGCTCCTACAGCCAAGTCATTGGAATATCGGTGTAGGATGATGTTCCACGTGGAACAATATCCATTGTTCCACAGACCATATTGGTCAAAAAAGCTGCGTCAGAAGACTTCCTCCTACGCCCAGCGCTGCCCCCAGCAGCACCCAGGGCCAGCGGGAGGGACGGGGTTCGGGGAGCGGCGGCAGGGGCGGCAACGGGGGCGCGGCGCTTTCGGGCGGCAGCTGGCGGACGAAGCGCTGGGCGAGGCCGGGCAGCTTGCGCAGCAGGCGGACATTGGCGATCAGCGCGTCGGCGGCCTTGGCTTCCGGCCCCAGCTCGTCGCGGATCCAGCCTTTCACATAGGGGGCGGCGACATCCCACATGTTCACGTCCGGGTCGAGGCTGAGCGCCACGCCTTCCACCATCACCATGGTCTTCTGCAGCAGCAGCAGATGGGGCTGCACGGCCATGTCGAACTGGCGGGTGATGGAAAACAGCCCGTCGAGCAAATTGGCGACCGAAATGTCGCGCGTGCGCTGGCCGCGAATGGGCTCGCCGACGGCACGGAGCGCGGTTGCGAAGGCGCCGATATCATGGTGGGCGGGCACATAGCCCGCCTCGAAATGGATTTCGGCGACGCGGCGGTAATTGCCGGTGATGAGGCCGTAGAGAATCTCGGCCAGATAGACCCGCGCCCGCCGGTCCAGCCGGCCCATGATCCCGAAGTCGATCAGCACCAGCTCGCCGTCGGGCGTGAGCAGGATGTTGCCCTGATGCATGTCGGCGTGGAAGAAGCCGCCGCCGATCGCCTGCGTGAGGAAGCCCTTCACCAGCGCGGACGCGAGCCGGGAGCGGTCGATGCCGCAGGCGTCCACGGCGGCGAGGTCGGTCAGCTTGATGCCGTCCACCCATTCCAGCGCCAGCGTACGCCGCGTTGTCAGCTCCCAGATCACGGTGGGGATTCGGATGCCGGGTTCTCCGCGCACGGCTTCCGCCAGTTCGCTGGCGTTGCCACCTTCCCGCCTCAGGTCCAGCTCGGCATTGGTCCATTGCCGGAAGGTCTCGATCACCACGCGCGGCTTCAGCCGGGCGAACTCGCCGCCCAGCCGCTCCACATGGGCGGCGGCCCAGGCATAGCTGGCGAGCGCGCTGGTGAACTCCGCCTCCACGCCCGGCCGCAGTAGCTTCAGCGCGATGGCGCGGCCGTCTTTGGTGACGGCCTTGTGCACCTGCGCGATGGAGGCAGCACCCGCCGGCGTTTCGGAGATTTCCGCCAGATGCGCCTTCCAGCCGCCGGGCAGAGCTGCATTCAGCTCGGCCTCCACCTGCGGCCATGGGGCCGGGGAGAGATCGTCCTGCAGCTTCTTCAGGTCGGCCGCTGCTTCCGGCCCGACCAGATCGGGCCGCGTGGCGAGCGCCTGCCCCAGCTTCACCGCCGCCGGCCCGCAGCTTTTCAGGCCCCCGGCATAATCCGGCACCCTCGGGGCGCCGGTGCCGAAGCGCAGCAGCTTCGCCCCGAATCGTGCCGCGCCGGGCACGTCGGGGTTGCTTTCAAACGGCCGCAACACGCCATGCGCCGCCAGCCGACGGGCATCGCCCAGCAGCCGCCAGCCATGGGTCAGGCCGGGCAGCTCAGATCTTCCAGCCGCTGTGGATGGCAACCGCGCCGCCCAGGATCGGGCGCGCCTTCACCTGTTTGAACCCGGCTTCCTCGATCATCTTCGCGAAGGCCGGCATCGGCGGGAAGCGCTTGATCGATTCGGCGAGGTAGCGATAGGCCTCCTCATCGTCCGCCACGACGGCGCCGACCTTGGGCACCAGTTTCAGCGTATATTCGTCATACAGCTTCGCGAATCCCGGCCATTCGCTGGCGGAAAACTCCAGGCAGTAAAAGCGCCCGCCCCATTTCAGCACCCGCCGGATATCGCGCAGGGCCTTCGGAATATCCGTCACGTTGCGGATACCGAACGCGATGGTCACCGCATCGAAGCCGGCGTCCGCAAAGGGCATTTCCTCGGCATTGGCTTCCACGAAGTCGAGCGACAGCCCGCGCTTCTCCGCCCGCTCGCGGCCGACGCCCAGCATGCCGGGGTTGATGTCGGCGACCGTCACGCTGGCGCCGCGCTTCGCGATCCGGAAGGCGATGTCCCCGGTGCCGCCGGCCAGATCCAGGATATTCTCGTGCGGCTGCGGCTTCAGCAGCTTCACGAATTCATCCTTCCACAAGCGGTGCAGCCCGCCCGACATCAGATCGTTCATCAGATCGTACCGGGACGCGACCCGGCGGAAGATGTCGCCCACGGCGCGTGTCTTTTCCTCGGGCGCCACATCGCGGAAACCCAGCGAAACCAGTTGTTCGGTGTCAGCCATGCGCCACCCCTAGCGCGAAGCGGTGTGCAGTGCCACTTCCCACCCATGCCTGAACTGCCCGAAGTCGAAACCGTGGTGCGCGGCCTTTCGCCGCTGCTTCTGAACCGCCGGCTCGAACGGGTGATCGCCCGTCGCCCCGATCTGCGCTGGCCGCTGCCCGACGATCTCGCCCAGCGCCTGTCCGGCGCCACCGTCACCGGCCTTCACCGCCGCGCCAAATATGGCCTGATGGAGTCCGACCGGGGCGACACCCTGATCTTCCACCTCGGCATGTCCGGCAAATTCCATCAGCTGGCAGGCGAGCCCGGCACCCACGACCATGTGCTGTTCGAACTGGACGGCCTGACACTCGCTTACAACGACCATCGCCGATTCGGCTCCATGCACCTCGCGCCCACGCCGGAGGCCGCGCAGCATCCGCTCCTCGCCAGCCTCGGCCCCGAGCCGCTCTCCGCAGACTTCTCCCCCAAATGGCTCGCCGCGAAGGCCGATGGCCGCGCCACCTCCATCAAGGCCCTCATCCTGGATCAGCAGACCGTCGCGGGAATCGGCAATATTTACGCCTGCGAGGCGCTGTTCCTGTCCGGGCTGAACCCGGTCCGCCAGGCCGGCCAGATCCCGGCCGCGAAACTCGCGAAACTGGTCGAAGCCCTGAAAGCCACCCTCGCCCGCGCCATCGAAGCCGGCGGCTCCACCCTGCGCGATCACGCCCAGGTCTCCGGCGACCTCGGCTATTTCCAGCACAGCTTCACCGTCTACGGCCGCGAATCACACCCCTGCCCGACCTGCCACACCCCCATCCAGCGCACGCCCCAGAACGGGCGCTCGACCTTCCACTGCCCGCGTTGTCAGCGTTAACGGTGGAGGCAGGGGCTCTGCCCCTGCACCCCGCAAGGGGCGTGACGCCCCTTGACCCCCGAAGTTTTGGGAAGAGGCCCCCTCGAGCGACGCTCCGGCTCAACCCATGCTCTGAGGGGCCTCTTCCCAAAACTTATGGAGGTGCAGGAGGGTCACCCTCCTGCTGGGGGTGCAGGGGGCAAAGCCCCTTGCCTCTTCCCTCAACCTTGACAGCGCGGGCACCGAGGGGTAGGGGCGGCGCCTTTCCGGCGAGGTCCATGCCTTGGCCGGGTGGATGGATTTGGAGATTGTCGGGTTTATGGCGAACACGCCTCAGGCAGAGAAGCGGATTCGGCGCAACGAGCGTCGGGCAGCGGTCAACAAGGCTCGGCTGTCGCGGATTCGCACGCAGGTGAAGAAAGTCGAATCGGCCATCGCGGCTGGTGACAAGGCTGGTGCGGCGGCCGCCCTGCAGGCGGCTCAGCCCGAGCTGGCGCGTGGCGTGGCCAAGGGCGTGCTTCACAAGAACACGGCGTCGCGCAAGCTGTCGCGGCTGACCAAGCAGGTTGCGGCGCTGGCCTGACCTGGTTTGACGCCGGCGGGTCCGGCGTCATGTTCCTGCAATCTGATTGCAACAGCGGGTGACGTGCGCGTCGCCCGCTTTTCCATGTCTTGCGAGAGAGTTGCCCTCTGCAGCGCCGGTGGGCGCCGGACTCGCGATTCGCAAATCTGCAATGGAAGCGTCACAATATAGTGACGCAATTTCAATTAGTTATAGAAAAGCGATGCAGAATCCGCCGGTTGCGCTGTCAATCGAATTATTTGCGGTTGGATGCATTTTGCGCCCTTGTGCCGACCCGTCCGGGCTGTTCTAGTTGACCTCCAAGCTGGCCAGACGGCGCTTCGGAAGGGGGGAAGGGCACGAGCCCGATTCGCTTCCGGGCCCAGGCCGGCAGACCAGACATTGTGCGTGGCCGGGCTGGCTTCAGCCGGCTCAGGTCCGCGCGATTTGACCCGGAAAGCCGCTTTCCGGGAACGGTGTAACTTTGGCCGAAAGGCCGGAACGGAAACACTCCGGCTGCGAGGTCGGAACTAGAGTCCTTGGGTCAGAAGCCTTGGGTTACTTGGGTCTTATAAGGGAGGGCACAACCAGCATGGGTCGATCCGCAATCCTCGGCAGCCGCGCAGGCGTCTCTCCCGCATTCGCTCGTTGTTCCGGGCGCATGTCTCCGTTGGGTGGTTCCAAGCTGGGCGGCGACCATGACTGCGGGGCCGGGTTGCTGTCTGTCCGGGCCGGTGTGCCGCCCCATCTCGCTGCAGCTGTTCCGCCGGGGCGCTCACTGAACTGACCATCGGGTCCGTTTCGTCAGCCAGCCCCACCGGCCTTCGGGCAGCGTCGGGGCCCGCCCCCGCAACATTCAGCCGTCAGGTTCAATTGAAATGCACAGCTCGCTTCCAAATCCATCCCGCCGCGTCGATTCGGGCCGTGCCGAGTCTGGTCGGACCGAGTCAGGTCGGGCCGATTCGGCCGGATCGTTCGACCTGCCGACGAGCGAGGCCGATTCGGACCTGCTGGCGGGCGGGCTGGACCCGGAGGCCACGCGCGGCAGCCTGGATGCGCAGGCGCTGCGCGCCTGGGGCCTGGTGCGGGCCCATCTGCTGTCCGACCTGGGTGAGAAGACCTTCAACAGCTGGCTGAAGCCGCTGCAGCTCTCCGGCGTGTCGAACGGCGAAGTGCGGCTGTCGGTGCCGTCGCGCTTCATGGCGGACTGGGTGAAGAATCACTTCGCAGACCGGCTGCGCCACGCCTTCGCCCAGCATATCCCGGGCATCCGGCAGGTGACGATCGACGTCTCCGCCGCCGCCATCGTCGAGGCCGAGCCGGAAACGGCGCCCGCCCAGACGGCAATCGCCGAAATGCCCAGCTTCGAGCCGCGCTACAGCTTCGATTCGTTCGTGGTGGGCAAATCCAACGAACTCGCCTTCAACGCCGCGCAGGCGCTGGCGGGCGCCGTCACTTCGGGCAAGACCGCCGGCTTCAACCCGCTGTTCCTCCACGGCCCCACCGGGCTCGGCAAGACCCACCTGATGCACGCAATCGGCTCGCAGGTGCTGGCGGCCAACCCCAAGGCGAAGGTGGTCTATCTCTCGGCTGAAAAGTTCATGGTGGAATTCCTCGCCGCGCTGCGCGCCAAGGACACCATCGCCTTCAAGCAGCGCCTGCGTTCCGCCGACCTGCTGATGGTGGACGATGTGCAGTTCATCGCCGGCAAGGATTCAACGCAGGAAGAATTCTTCCACACCATGAACGAGATCATCTCGGCCGGGCGCTGGCTGGTGATCTCCGCCGACCGCTCCCCGCAGAACCTCGAAGGCATCGAGTCGCGCATCCTCTCCCGCCTCGCCTGGGGGCTGGTGGCCGACATCAACCCGGCCGACTTCGAGCTGCGCTACAACATTCTGAAGACCAAGCTCGCCGCCCTGCCCGACGCGCAGGTTCCCGACGATGTGGTGCAGTTCCTGGCCCGCAAGATCGTCGCCAACGTCCGCGAACTGGAAGGCGCCCTGAACCGGGTGATCGCCTATGGCAACCTCGTCGGCCGCAAGCTGGACCTGGACTTCACCCGCGAAGTGCTGGCCGACGTGCTGCGCGCCCATTCGCGCAAGCTGACCATCGACGAGATCCAGCGCCGCGTCGCCGACCACTACGCCCTGAAGATCAACGACCTGATCTCGCCGCGCCGCGCCCGCGAAGTGGCCCGGCCCCGGCAAGTGGCGATGTACCTCGCCAAGATGCTGACGCCGCGCAGCCTGCCCGAAATCGGCCGGCGCTTCGGCGGGCGCGACCACACCACCGTGATGCATGCCGTGAAGCGCATCGAGGAACTGCGCGCGACGGACCATGAGCTGGACCGGGATATCAACCAGCTGCGCCGGGCGCTGGACAGCTGAGGAGGTAAGCCTCCGGCGGCCAAGGGCTCTGCCCTTGGAACCCGGCAGGGAAATGATTTCCCTGCACCCTCATCACTTATCTAGCCGCACCCATCACGCCAACCGATACAAAAATAGTGTTTTGTTGTTATTGTGCGCTTTTACAGCGAATTAACTTTCCGAAGACCGCTACGTGATCTCACCCCAGCCCAGCGCTTCGTGGATCGCTTGAAAGATGTTAAGAGCGTGTTGTGCTTGGGCCACGAGTTGGGCCCTGTGATACTCCAAATCTACCAAGCGGAAGAGTTCTTGGGTTAGCACATGATCAGCACCTTCATCTTCGAGCGGCCGATCAAATTTTCGGAACATGAAGCCAGAATCTCCATCGGGAGTGTGGAGAAATGTGCAGAATCCGTGTGCTAACAAATTGCGCAAATCATGATTTTTTTCAAAATTATTCAGAACATTGTTCAGATCGCTCTCGAATTGCTTGAGCGGTCCATCAATTTCTAACATCCGACGTACCTTTGATGCACGCTTAGCTGCACTATGGCTTACCGTCGCAGTATGTGCGTCATACGAAGGAAATTGGCGACACCGCACGATGAGATCGCCGAGTAAAAATTCGATTTGAGCATATGAATTAGAAATCCACCCTCTGCATAGAGTTCCTTTTTCAATTACATATTTACACTCAGATTCTTCCATTAGATCTCTCCGTTGACGTTCTTAAAACAACTTACATAGGTTGAATAATTTATCTGGGCAGAACTGATTCTTCTAAGTCTCTACTCCTGTGCGGAATAGCGACTGATTATCTCTGGTTGCTCACAGCATGTGTTCGTTCAAAATGGGCCAAAAGCGGGACACAGCAGACAGTCAATCAAGCCATTCTAACTAGCTTTCGAGTGTTGCCCTCAATGTCGAGGGTGCAGGGAAATCATTTCCCTGCCGGGTTCCAAGGGCAGAGCCCTTGGTCTTCTTCGGGCCACTCCTCACATAGGGGCGACGGCGCGCCTCCCTTGCCCTGTTTCCGCATGGGGCCTAGGGAGCGCCGTTCGATATTTGAGGAGTGATTGCCACGTGTCTGCGCTGATTCACCTGACCCTTCCGGATGGCTCGGTTCGCGAAGTCGCGGCCGGGACTACCGCGGGTGATGTGGCGCGGAGCATCGGGCCGGGGCTGGCCAAGGCGGCCTTGGCGGCGCGGGTGGATGGGGAGTTGCTCGATCTGGAGCGGCCCATCGAGCGGGATTCGCAGCTGTCGATCGTGACGGTGAAGGACGAGGCCGAGGCGCTGGAGCTGGTGCGGCATGATTTCGCGCATGTGCTGGCGGAGGCCGTGCAGGCGCTGTTTCCGGGCACGCAGATCACCTTTGGGCCGGCGACGGATGACGGCTTTTACTATGATCTGGCGCCGCCGGCCGGGCGGGGGCCGTTCACCGATGACGAGCTGCCGCTGATCGAGGCGGAAATGCGGAAGATCATCGCGGCGGACAAGCCTCTGGTGCGGGAGGTGTGGAGCCGGGATGCGTTGATCGAGAAGTGGACGGCCGAGGGCGAGAGCTTCAAGGCCGAATGGGCGCGTGAATTGCCCGAGGGCGAGGATCTGACGGTCTACTGGTCCGGGAAGGACTGGATGGACATGTGCCGGGGGCCGCATCTGCCGTCGACGGGGAAGCTGGATCCGGCGGCGTTCAAGCTGACGCGGGTGTCCGGCGCTTACTGGCGCGGGGACCAGAAGAATCCGCAGCTGTCGCGGATCTACGGCACCGGCTGGCTGACCAAGAAGCAGCTGGATGCGCATCTGCTGATGCTGGAGGAGGCCGCCAAGCGCGACCATCGCAAGCTGGGGGCTGAGATGGACCTGTTCCATCTGCAGGCCGAAGCCCATGGCAGCGTGTTCTGGCATCCCAAGGGCTATCTGATCTGGCGCAGCCTTGAGGCCTATATGCGGCGGCGGCTGGATGCCTCCGGCTATGTGGAGGTGAAGACCCCGCAGGTGATGGACGCGAAGCAGTGGGAGCAGAGCGGCCACTGGGGCAAGTATCGCGAAAATATGTTCGTGATCCCGGACGAGGTGCCCAACACCGAGGATGAGGGGCCGATCATTTCGGACGACGCCGAGTGGATGGCGCTGAAGCCGATGAACTGCCCGGCGCATGTGCTGATCTTCCGGCAGGGCATCAAAAGCTATCGCGACCTGCCGCTGCGCATGGCCGAGTTCGGCTGCTGCCACCGCAACGAGCCGCACGGCGCGCTGCACGGCATCATGCGGGTGCGGCAGTTCACGCAGGACGATGCCCATATCTTCTGCCGCGAGGACCAGCTGATCGGCGAGGTCGCGGCCTTCATCGACCTGCTGCATTCGGTTTACGCGGATCTGGGCTTTGACAGCTATGCGGTGAAGCTGGCCCTAAGGCCGGAGAAGCGTTTCGGGTCCGAAGAGATGTGGGACAAGTCTGAGGAGGAGCTGCGCCGGGCGGTGCAGGTTTCGAACCTGCCGGACGACATCAAGGCCGGGTTCGAGGAACTGCCGGGCGAGGGCGCCTTCTATGCGCCGAAGCTGGAGTTCCACCTGACCGACGCCATCGGCCGGACCTGGCAGGTGGGGACGATCCAATCCGACCGGGTGCTGCCGGAGCGGCTGGATGCGAGCTATGTGGGTGAGGACGGCGAACGTCACCGACCGGTGATGTTGCATCGGGCGATCCTGGGCACGTTCGAGCGCTTCATCGGCATTCTGATCGAGCATCATGCCGGGCGCTTCCCGCTGTGGCTGGCGCCGGTGCAGGTGGTGGTGGCGACGATCGTGTCTGACGCGGACGAGTATGCCAATGGGCTTGTCGAGCAGCTGAAGGCGGCGGGTATCCGCGCCGAGGCGGACCTCAGGAACGAGAAGATCAACTACAAGGTGCGCGAGCATAGCCTTGCGAAGGTGCCGGTGATGCTGGTGGTGGGCCGCCGCGAGGCGGACGAGGGCACGGTGGCCGTGCGCCGGCTGGGCGAGGAGCGGCAGCAGGTGCTGGCGTTCGGCGACATTCTGGACAGCCTGCGCGGCGAGGTGCTGGCACCTGATCTGAAGAGGGGCAACTGATGGCTGATATCCGCCGCCTGACCGACAGCTTCGCGGCCGCGCCGCAGATTACGCTGGACGATGTTGCTGCGATCAAGGCGGCTGGCTTCGGCTTCATCGTGAACAACCGGCCCGACGGCGAATCGGCGGACCAGACCCCGGGCGACGATATCGAGGCGGCGGCGCTGGAAGCGGGACTGGGCTATTGCGCGATCCCCATCGACCAGAGCGGGTTCACCGTGGAGCAGGTGGCGGCGCTGTCGGCGCTGATGGTCTCCCCCCGGCCGATCCTGGCCTATTGCCGGTCCGGCACGCGTTCCACCAACCTGTGGGCGCTTGCGTCAGCAAGTCGCGGCGTGAACATTGAGGAGATCATCGATGTGGCACTGGGCGCGGGCTATGATGTCCGCGCGCTGAGGCCCGCGATGGAGCAGTTGGCGGCGTTGGGCTGAAGGGACGACAAGGATGGCGACGGAGACGAAGAGCAGGAAGTCCGAGGCGCCGCTGATCGATTGCAGCGACACCCCCGTGGACGCCCGCCCGCCGCATCTGAACGTGCTGGTGCTGCAGGGTGGCGGCGCGCTGGGCGCCTATCACCTGGGCGTCTGCGAGGAGCTTTCCAAGATGGACGTCGCGCCGGACTGGGTGTGCGGCATCTCCATCGGCGCCATCAACGCCGCGTTGATCGCCGGCAACCGCCCGCGGGACCGCATCCCGGCGCTGATCCATTTCTGGGAAAAGATCTCCTCCGGGCTGGTGCCGGTGTTTGGCATCCCGGACGGCAGCGCGCGCGACCTCTGGTCTGAAGGCGCTGCGCTGTGGATCGCGGCGACCGGTGTGCCGGGCTTCTTCAGCCCGCGGATGCCGCCCACCAAGTTCCAGCCGCACGGCAGCGTCGGCGCCATCAGCTATTACGACACCGAGCCGCTGCGCCAGACCCTGAACGAGATGATCGACTGGGACTATCTGAACGATGAAAGCCCGGTGCGGCTGTCGGTCGGCTCCGTCTCTGTCACGACGGGGCGGATGCACTTCTTCGATTCGCGCGGCGGGCCCGACCACTGCCGGATCAGCGCCGACCATGTGATGTCCTCCGGCGCGCTGCCGCCGGGCTTCCCGCCGGTGCAGATCGGCGACGACTGGTTCTGGGACGGCGGCGTCGCCTCCAACGCGCCGCTGCAGCATGTGCTGGATGAAGGCATCGAGTTCGACAAGAATATCTTCCAGGTGGACCTGTTCCCCACCGAAGGCGAATTCCCGCAGACCCTGCTGGATGCGGAAACCCGCGCGCAGGATATCCGCTATGCCAGCCGCACCCGTCTGGGCACCGCGCACGAACTGTCGCTGAGCCCCGCCCGGCTTGTGGTGCGCCGCATCCTGGACAGCTGTTCCCCGGACCTCGGCCTGCTTTCCGCCGCCGAACTGGAAGTGCTGCGGCAGTTCGCCTGCGAGCAACATATTGAAATCGCGCAGATCATCTATCGCGACAAGGCCTATAGCGGCAAGGCGCGCGGCTATGAGTTCAGCCGCCCCACCATGGAAGCCCACCGCGCCGCCGGCCGCCGCGATGCGTCCAAGGCACTGTCCGTGCGGGACTGGCGGCTGCGTCCGTCCGTGAACGGCGTGCATTGCATCGACGTGGGGTTGGATGCGCCGGAGCTGCGGGCGAAGGCGAGCCGGTAAGAGGCCTCCGGCGGCTCGGGCGCTGCCGCGCCATCGTCGTTCGATGATCGGTAACAAGGACACCAAGGGCTCTGCCCTTGGAACCCGGCAGGGAGCCGTGCTCCCTGCACCCACATTACTTGGTCACTCGGCGAGCTTGCGCTGACGGGTGGCTTTACGGCCTGCGGCGCCTGGGGTGGCGCGCCTTCCGGTCTCTCCTCGTCACCCCGGGCTTGACCCGGGGTCCAGCTTCTTGTCCCGACGTTGCCGAAGAACAGCTGGACCCGGATCAAGTCCGGGGTGACGGTGGGGTTTGTGGGGAGGGTGATGGGTCAGGCCCAGCGTGGCTACCCCCTCTCCAGCTCTCCCCCTGACAGGGGGAGATGGCTGGTGTTGCGCCGCAGGCAATCGTATCTGTTCACGCGCGCAGGTTGAGAGTGGGTGCACAACGCCAATTTTGAGGGTGCAGGGAAATCATTTCCCTGCCCGCCGGAGGCAAGGATCGCCCCCCCTGCCCGGCGCGCGGACTCAGAACGCCGTCGGCGCCGGGCTGACCGTGGTGAAGCCGGACGGGCCGACCTGTTGCACTTCAAGTCCCCGCTCGGCGACGTTGGATTTGAAGCGGAAGATGCCGTCCACGCCGGCGAAGCCTTGCGGATCGTCCAGCAGTTTCTGCGGGAAGGCAGTGCCGATCGCCCATTGCGCGTCGGCTGAGCTGATCGCGAGCAGCATGGCATCGTAGGATAGGCTGGCGAGGCGTGACGGGGTGCCGCCGAATCGGGCCTGATAGCGGCGCGACATGGACTGGAAGCGCTGGTCCGGCACGGCGGCGAAGACGGCGCCGCGCAGCGCCGGGGAGGCGCCGAGGCCGGGCTCGGTGTTCCACAGTTCGGTGCCCATCATCAGATAGCTGCCGGGTTGGGCGCCGAACTTGGCGAGATGGGGGGAGAAGGCGGCGGCGATGGCGCCCGAATCGGCTACCAGCAGCGCTTCGAAGGCGACCGGCGGGGTGGTGCGGGTGGCGGGGGCGATGGTGCCGTCCGGCCGTTTGGTGACGGCGGTGTTGGCGGATTGCTTCAGCCGGGCATCGTAGTCCGTGACCTTGCGGGCGGCTGTGGGCAGGGCGGCAGGCGTGCGGGCGAAGCTGGTGAGGGCGACGACCTGGCCGGAGTTGGCGCTGACGGCGCGGGTGAAGGCGACGGAGGTGCGTTGGCCGTAGACGCCTTCGGGCACCAGGGCGGCGAACTTCTGCGTGCCGCGCGAGGCGGCATAATCGACCACGCGGCTGACGGACTGCGCGGGCTGGAAGCCCAGCACATAGAGTTTGCCGCCTGCGATTGCTGCATCGTTGGAGAAGCTGAGCATGGTGATGCCTTTGGCTTCGGCGGCGGTCTTCACGGCTGCGGCATCGGAGGCGAGCAGCGGACCGAGGATGAGCTGGGCGCCGTCTGCCAGCGCGCGGTTGGCGGCGCCGGCCGCGCCAAGCGCGGCGGTGTCGTAGCTGGTGAGGCGGATGCCCTGCTTGCCGGTATCGACCATGGCGAGCGTGGCGGCGTTGGCGAGGCTGATGCCCACGGGGGCGTTGGGGCCCGTGAGCGGCACCAGGATCGCCACGCGGTGCACTTCGCCGGGCTTCACCTCGGCGGGCTTTTCCACCGGCGGCGGGGGCGCGACGGGGGCGACGGGCGCCTTCTGGCGCGGGGCGCAGGCCGCCAGAACGGCCAGCGACACCAGCATTCCGGTTCCTGCCGCACGCCGCCAGCTTGCCGCTTTGCTTGCTCTCGCCCAGACTGCCTGCATGCGTGCTGCTCCGCTTTCCGTTGAATCATCTGCCGCGCCTGACGAGCGGCTTGCGCCCGGGCTCTACATCGTGGCCGGCCCCATCGGCAACCTTGAGGACCTCTCTCCGAGGGCGGCACGCATTCTGCGCACGGCGGATGTGGTGGCGTGCGAGGACACGCGGGTGACGGCGAAGCTGCTGCGCGCGGCGGGCAGCGAGCGGCCGATGCTGCCCTATCATGAGCATAGCGGGCCGGATGTGGAGGCGCGGCTGCTGGAGCGGCTGGCGCGCGAATCGGTGGCGCTGGTGTCTGACGCGGGGACGCCGCTGGTGTCCGACCCCGGCTATTCCCTGGTGCGGGAGGCGCGGGCGCGGGGGCTGGCGGTGACGACAGCGCCGGGGCCTTCGGCGGCGATCACGGCCTTGTCGGTGAGCGGGTTGCCATCCGACCGCTTCCTGTTCGCGGGGTTCCTGCCGGCAAAGGCGGTGGCGCGGGAGAAGGCGATTTCGGCGGTGGCGGGGATCCCGGCGACTCTGATCTTCTATGAGACCGGGCCCCGGCTGGCGGCGTCTCTGGCGGCGCTGGCTGCCGCGCTGGGGCCGCGCGAGGCGGCGGTGGCGCGGGAACTGACCAAGCGGCACGAGGAGCTGGTGACGGGCCCGCTGCCCGAGCTTGCCGCGCGCTATGCGGGGACGGAGCCGAAGGGCGAGATCGTGCTGCTGGTGGGGCCGCCGGCGGAGGAGGTTTCGAGCGAGGATGCGCTGGACGAGGCGCTGCTGACGGCGCTGAAGACGATGCCGCCGGGCAAGGCCGCCGCCAGCGTGTCCGCCGCGCTGGGGCTGCCGCGCGGGGAGGTCTATGCCCGGGCCATGGCCCTGAAGAGCGGCGGATGACGCGGCAGCAGGCCGAACGGCGGGGGCGGCGGGCCGAGCAGATGGCCGCGCTGCTGCTGATGGCCAAGGGCTGGCGAATCGTGGCGCGGCGGCGGCGGATGCCGATGATCGAGGTGGATCTGGTCGCGCGGCGCGGCGCCATGCTGGCCGTGGTGGAAGTGAAGCGGCGTGCCACGCTGGACGCGGCCGTCTGCGCGCTGACGCCCTGGGCCGCCGAGCGGCTGCAATCGGCTGCCCGGCAACTGGCCGCCGAGGCTGGCCCGAACGTCTCTGCAAGGGTCGATCTGATCGCACTGGCGCCCGGGCGCTGGCCAAGGCATATTCCCGGAGTCGGATAGGAGAGGCGCATGGATGCTCTTGCCGCCATTGGTTGCCAGGACGATGCGGACATCCGCATCGACGAGGCCGCCCTGCATCTGGCCGCGGCCGACCGAACCCGCGCCGATCTCGCCCCCACGCTGGACTGGCTGAAGGCGCTGTCCGCCCGTCTGCCCGCCGCCCTGCCGACCGCGCAGGACAGGGCGCAGGCGCTGTCTGACCTGCTGGCGAAGGAGGAGGGCTTCACCGGCGACCGCGAGGATTATGAGGCGCCCCGCAACGCCGACATGCTGTCTGTTCTGGCGCGGCGGCGCGGCCTGCCGATCTCGCTGGCCATCCTGTATGTGGCCACCGCCCGCCGCGCAGGATGGGAGGCACGCGTGCTGGGCCTGCCCGGCCATGTGGTCGTCGCCATCGAAGGCAGCGAGAAGCTGGTGCTGATCGACGTGTTCGCCGACGGCCGGCTGCTGGAGCCCGCCGAACTGGCGGGCCTGGGCACCACGCTGGCGCGCGGCCGCCCCCTGCGCCCCGGCGATTCCGCCCTGCTGAGCAATCGCGAGACGCTGGTGCGGCTGCTGATGAACCAGGCCAACCGCGCCCGTCAGGGCGGCGATGCGCCGCGCGCGCTGACGCTGTATCGGCGGCTGACGCTGATCGCGCCCGCCATGCCGCCGCTGTGGTGGGAACGCGCCCGGCTGGAACGCGAGGCCGGCGACACCGCCGCCGCCCGCCGCAGCCTGGCCGCCATGCGGGAGACGACCATGGACCCGGACCTGAACGACCGCATCCGGCAGGCTTATGAGGCGTTGACGCGCTAGGCTAGGAGGGTTTTTTGCCTCCGGCGGGCAGGGAAATGATTTCCCTGCACCCTCGACATTGGCGTTGTGCGCTGCTCTCCGGTCGCGCGCCTGACTTGGTTTGATTGCCTGCAGCGTTTTCTAAACTCTTCCTTCTCGAAGGGAGTGCAAGAAAGGACGGGTTAGCAGGCACTTTCCTCCATCCCCGCGTCCAGACCCCACCCCCAACCCCTCCCCTGACAGGAGAGGAGGGAGAAAATGTTGTGGGTGCAGGGAACACGGTTCCCTGCCCGCCGGAGGCAGAAAACGCCGGGGTGAGAGCGCCCAGCGCCGTCACCCACTCCCCTTGATCAGACAGGTTTCCGTGTGCGTGCCAAACGGTTACTCTCGCGCGCGAACGGGAGAAGAGGGACCCCCGCCATGAATATTGCCGCGAATGCCATTGCCCGCGACACGGCTGCCATGCAGATGTTGCTGGATCGCCAGCGGGCTTCGTTTACCGCCGAACTGCCTGTGACTGCCGCCGTGCGGAAGGATCGGCTTCAGCGCGCGCTGAAGCTGGTGCTGGAGCATAAGGACGGCTTCGTGAAGGCGCTGTCCGATGATTTCGGGCACCGCTCGGTCGAGATGTCTCTGGTGACGGACATCATGGCTTCGGTGAAGCCGCTGAAGCACAGCCTGAAGCATCTGGATGCCTGGATGCGGCCGGAAAAGCGCAAGCTGGATTTCCCGCTGGGCCTGCTGGGGGCCAAGGCCGAGGTGCAGTGGCAGCCCAAGGGCGTGGTGGGGATTATCTCGCCCTGGAACTTCCCGGTGAACCTGACGTTCGCCCCGCTCGCCAACATCCTGGCGGCGGGCAACCGTGCGATGATCAAGCCTTCGGAATTCACCCCGGCCACGTCGGAGCTGATGGCGAAGGCCATCGCGCAATATTTCGACGAGCTGGAAGTGGCGGTGATCACCGGCGGCCCGGAGATCGGCAAGGCGTTCAGCGAGCTGCCCTTCGATCATGTCATCTTCACCGGCGCCACGTCGGTTGCGCGGCATGTGATGGCGGCGGCGGCGAAGAATCTCGTTCCGCTCACGCTGGAGCTGGGCGGGAAATCGCCCACCATCCTGTCGCGCTCGGCCGATGTCGCTGCTGCGACGGAGCGGGTGGCGATGGGCAAGCTGATGAACGCCGGCCAGATCTGCCTGGCGCCGGATTATATGCTGGTGCCTGAGGAGAAGGAGGCCGAAGTCGTCGAGAGCCTGAAGGCCGCGACGGCGAAAATGTATCCGTCGCTGCTGGCGAACGACGATTACACCTCCGTCATCTCGCGCCGGCACCGGGACCGGCTGGAGGCGCATATCGCCGACGCCCGCGCCAAGGGCGCCGAGATCGTCGAAGTGAACCCGGCGAACGAGGATTTCTCGCGCCAGAACACCAACAAGATGCCGCTGACGCTGATCCGCAACCCCACCGACGACATGACGGTGATGCAGGAAGAGATCTTCGGCCCCGTCCTCCCCATCAAGAGCTACAAGGCGATCGACGAGGCCATCGACTATGTGAACCGGCGCGACCGGCCGCTGGGCCTCTATTGGTTCGGAACCGACGGCGCGGAGGAAAAGACCGTGCTGGACCGCACCATCTCCGGCGGGGTGACCGTGAACGACGTGATCTTCCATGTTTCCGCAGAGGACCTGCCCTTCGGCGGGATCGGGCCGGCCGGCATGGGCAATTACCATGGGCACGACGGCTTCAAGGAATTCAGCCACCCGAAATCGGTGTACCGCCAGCCCAAGCTGGACCTCGCCGGGCTGGCCGGGTTCAAGCCGCCCTATGGGGAGAAGACGCGCAAGGCGCTGGCGCGGGAGCTGAAGGGTTAGGGGCGGCGAGTTTTTTGCCTCCGGCGGGCAGGGAAATGATTTCCCTGCACCCTCTGAGTTGGCGTTGTGCACCACTCTCACGCAGCGCGTGCGACCAAGTTTGATTGCCTGCGGCGCTGCAGCTTGCTGGCGCCGCAGGCAATAAACCTCACCGTCAGCACAACCTCGCCGAGTGACCTGCTCATGTGGGTGCAGGGAGATCATCTCCCTGCCGGGGGAGTTTGAGGGGGCAGAGCCGCCTCATCCGCGACGTCCGGGTTAACGCAACCAGCGCAATCGCGTGATTGACAGCCCTTTGCGTGGGGCGTCATGGCCTTCCGCGTACAGGAGATATTGCGATGGCGAACGACCCGACCTCATCAACTCCCGCGCTGGCCGACTGGGAGAAGCTGGCTTCGAAGGAAGTGAAGGGGAAGTCCCTGAACTGGGAGACGCCCGAGGGAATATTGGTGAAGCCGCTCTATACGGCGGCGGATGTGACGGCCGATCCGGGGTTGCCGGGGTTTGCGCCGTTCACGCGCGGGGTTCGGGGCAGCATGTATGCCGGACGGCCCTGGACCATTCGGCAATATGCGGGCTTCTCCACGGCGGAAGAATCCAACGCTTTCTATCGTCGCAATCTGGCCGCCGGGCAGAAGGGGCTTTCGGTCGCCTTCGATCTGGCGACGCACCGGGGGTATGACAGCGACCATCCGCGCGTGGTGGGCGATGTGGGCAAGGCCGGGGTCGCCATCGACTCGGTCGAGGACATGAAGATCCTGTTCGACGGGATTCCGCTGGACCAGATGAGCGTGTCGATGACGATGAACGGGGCGGTGATTCCGATCCTGGCCTTCTTCATCGTGGCGGGTGAGGAGCAGGGCGTTGACCGCAAGCTGCTGGACGGGACCATCCAGAATGACATTCTGAAGGAGTTCATGGTCCGCAACACCTATATCTATCCGCCCGAGCCCAGCATGCGGATCATCTCGGACATCTTCGGCTACACCAGCCGGGAGATGCCGAAGTTCAACTCCATCTCCATCTCCGGCTATCATATGCAGGAAGCCGGCGCGACGCAGGTGCAGGAGCTGGCCTTCACCATCGCCGACGGCGCTGAATATGTGCGCTATGGCGTGGCCTCCGGGCTGGATATCGACAAGTTTGCGGGGCGCCTCTCCTTCTTCTTCGCCATCGGCATGAACTTCTTCATGGAAGTGGCGAAGCTGCGTGCGGCGCGGGTGCTGTGGCACCGGGTGATGACGGGCTTGGGCGCGCAGGACGAGCGATCCAAGATGTTGCGCACGCACTGCCAGACCAGCGGCGTGTCGCTGACGGAGCAGGACCCCTACAACAATGTGATCCGCACCACGATCGAGGCGATGGCCGCGATGCTGGGCGGCACGCAATCGCTGCACACCAATGCGCTGGATGAAGCCATCGCGCTGCCCACCGACTTTTCCGCCCGGATCGCGCGCAACACGCAGATCGTGATCCAGGAAGAAACGGGGATGACGAAGGTCGTCGATCCGCTGGGCGGCAGTTACTATATCGAGGCGCTGACGCAGGAACTGGTCGACAAGGCGTGGGAGATCATCGAGCGGGTGGAGGCCGAAGGCGGCATGGCGAAGGCCGTGGCGGCGGGCTGGCCCAAGGCGATGATCGAGGAAGCCGCCGCCGCGCGGCAGGCTCGGGTGGATCGCGGCGACGATGTGATCGTGGGCGTGAACAAATATCGCCTCGCCAATGAAGACCTGCTGGAAACGCTGGAAGTGGACAATACGAAGGTCCGCGAGGCGCAGATCGCGCGGATCAACCGCGTGAAGGCGAGCCGCGACGAGGCGGCGGCGCAGGCCGCGCTGGAGGCGCTGCGCAAGGGCGCGGCTGGGCCGCAATCCATCGAGAACAACCTGCTGGCGCTGGCCGTGGAAGCCGCCCGGACGCGCGCCACGCTGGGCGAGATCTCCTCTGCGATGGAGGACAGCTTCGCCCGCTATGCCACCGTGCCGACCCCGGTGAAGGGCGTTTACGCCGCGCCCTATGCAGGCGACAGCCGCTGGGCGCAGGTGGTGGATGGCGTGGCCGCCGTGGAACGGCGCCTTGGCCGCAAGCCCAAGCTGCTGGTCGCCAAGATGGGGCAGGACGGCCATGACCGTGGCGCGAACGTGATCGCCTCGGCCTTCGGCGATATGGGTTTCGATGTGGTCTCCGGCCCGCTGTTCCAGACGCCCGAGGAAACCGTGGTGCTGGCGCTGGACAGCGGCGTGGATGTGGTCGGCGCGTCCTCGCTGGCGGCCGGGCACAAGACGCTGATCCCCGAACTGATCCGGGGCCTGAAGGCCGCCGGCCGCACTGACGTGAAGGTGATCGCTGGCGGGGTGATCCCGCCGCAGGACTATGACTTCCTGCGCGATGCCGGGGTGCAGGGCATCTATGGCCCGGGTTCCAACGTGGTGGAATGCGCCGCCGACGTGCTGCGGCTGCTGGGGCATAATATGCCGCCCGCAGGCGTGGAGGCGGAAGCGGCGGAGTGACGTGACCACTCCTCGGAGGCTTGCGCCTGCGACGTCCCAGGCTCTGCATGCCGTCGCTGTCAGGTGATGGGCATGGGGGTTCCAGCGCCAGAGGCCGCCAGAGGCAGTCCGTCTTGAGGACTCCGCTATCTGGTGACGAAGCAGGGCCGTCCTGTGGCGGAGAGTTTCGCACAGAGGTCTGCGGCTGGTGCGCGATCATCGAACGGACCCACCTGCAGGCGGACCAGACCGCCGCGTGGGGCGTAGATCGGGGTTTTGCCCTTCAGCAGCGCTGCGGATTGCGAGACGAGGGTTGCCCAGGCAGTGCGGGCGGCGCTGTCATTGGCATAGGCGCCGAGCTGCACCTTCCAGCCTTCGTTCGTCTGTTCGACCTGTCTGGAAGGAGCAGGCTTCACAGGTGCTCCCTTCGCAGGTTCGCTGCGTCTGGCAGGTACGGGGGCGACGGCATCGTCGACCGGGCTTTCCTCGGCGGCGTCTTCGCCGGCTTCGGGTGCGGCTGCGATCTCTATGGCGGGTGCGGGCAGCGGCGGGGCGGCCATTTCCGCCAGCACCACGGCGACGGGCCGGCCGGCGGCCAGTGCACGGGCAGCGGCGTCGCCCCGGGCGCGGTCGTCGGCGGACATGCGGGTGGCCATGCGCGCGGCCTGGCCGGAAGCGAGCGAGAGGCCGCCTTCGCGGGCGCGCACGACATAGGCATAGCCCAGCGCCGGGTTGCGCGGCGCGGTGTCGCCCTCGAAGGTGGCGACACCCAGCACATAGGCGGCGCGCAGGTCGCCCTTGTCGGCAGCTTCGCGCAGGCGGATCAGGCCTTCGGTCTTGCGACCGTCCTGCCAGAGCGTGATTCCGAGGTTGGCGGTGGCAGCGACATGGCCCTTTTCAGCCGCGCGGCGGTAATAATCGATTGCGGTGGCCCGGTTCAGCGGCACGCCGCGCCCCAGCCGATAGGCCTGCCCCATGTTGAACAGCGCGTCGGTGTCGCCGCGCGCGGCGGGCGTCACCCAGTCGGCGACGGCGCCCTCCCATTCCCCGGCGCGCCATTTGGCGAGGCCGGATTCGACACTGGCGTGGAGGATCGCGGGGGTCAGCAGGGCAAGCAGGCAGGCAGCAAAACGGGGCAACGATCGGGTCATGCGAGGCGCTCGCCTCCTTTCAGCAGCAGGCGGACGCGGCCCTGCACCGGCAGGCCGTCGAAGGGAGTGTTGCCGGCGCGGCCCGGCAGCAGGTCTGCATCGATGCGCCAGGGCGCATTGGCGTCGAACAGCAGCAGGTCGGCAGGCGCCCCCGGGGCCAGCGTGCCGCCGGGCAGCCCGAAACGCCCGGCCGGGTTGGCCGACAGCAGCGCCAGCAGGCGGCTGAGCGGGATCAGGCCATCGTGCACAAGGTTCAGGCCCAGCGCGAGCAGCGTCGCCGATCCGGCGGCACCGGGGGCGGCATCGGCGAAGGGCAGCCTTTTGTCTTCCTGCGTGCGCGGATCGTGGCGGGAACCGAGGACGGAGATGGTGCCGTCCGCCAGCGCCTCGCGCACCGCGAGGCGGTCCGATTCGGTGCGCAGCGGCGGGGACAGGCGGGCGAAGCTGCGATATCCGGTGAGCGCCGTGTCAGACAGCAAAGCGTAGGCGGGTGCGGTGCCGGCCGTGACATCCTGCCCTTCGGCCCGGGCCGCGCGGATCAGGGCGGTGCCTTCGGCCGTGCTGACGCAGGCGATGTGCAGCGCAGCTTTTGCTTCCCGCGCCAGCCGCAGGTCTCGGGCGATCTGGATCGCTTCCGCCGAGGCCGGCGCGGCAGGCAGGCCCAGCCGGGTTGCGGTTTCGGTGTCGGTCGCGGCGGCACCGGCCGTCAGGAAGGGGCATTCGGCATGGGCGATCACCACCAGATCGAGGCCGGCCGCATAGCGCAGCAGCCGCAGCATCACCTGCGCGTCCGCAATGGCCTGCCGCCCGGTGGCGACGGCGACCGCGCCTGCCTCCTTCATCAGCGACAGTTCGGCCAGTTCGCGGCCGTTGAGGCCGCGCGTGGCGGCAGCCAGCGGGCGCACCCACAGGCGCGGCTTGCCCAGCCGTTCGGCCCGTTCGATCAGCGCCGGATCGTCGAGCGGCGGCGACTGATCGGGCATCAGCAGCACGGAGGTGATGCCGCCTGCGACGGCCGCCTCCACGTCGGTGCGGAACACGCCCACGTCGATCAGGCCGGGCGCGAGCGACAGGCCGCCCGCCTCAACGATCTCGGCATCCGCAGGTGCGGCAAGATTCCGGCCGACGTCCGCGATCTGCCGGTCCGCGATCAAAAGGTCGCCGACCTCCTCGGTTCCTGCCGCCGGATCGATCAGGCGGGCGCCCCGGATCAGGATGGGCTTCATTGCCATTCCCCCCGGCGCTTGCGGGTCAGCACGTCCAGACAGGCCATGCGTACCGCCACGCCCATTTCCACCTGCTCGGCGATTGCCGAGCGCTGGATGTCGTCCGCGACCGCCGATTCGATCTCCACCCCCCGGTTCATCGGGCCGGGGTGCATCACCAGTACATCGTCGCCCGCTGCCGCCAGCCGTTCCCGGGTCAGCCCGAAGGTGCGGAAATATTCGCGGGTGGAGGGCACATAGGCGCCATCCATCCGTTCCAGCTGCAGGCGCAGCATCATCACCACATCGGCGCCCTTCAGCCCGGCCTCCATGTCGGTGAAGGGCTTCGCGCCCAGCCGCTCCACGTCTGTGGGCATCAGCGTGGGCGGGGCGACGGCGCGCACCTCGGCGCCCATGGCCGACAGCAGATGGAAGTTGGAACGGGCAACCCGGCTGTGCAGGATGTCGCCGCAGATGGCGACGGTCAGCCCCTCGATCCGGCCTTTGCGGCGGCGGATGGTCAGCGCATCGAGCAGCGCCTGCGTGGGGTGTTCATGGCGCCCGTCGCCGGCGTTCAGCACCGGGCAGTCCACCTTTTCCGCGATCAGCGCGACCGCGCCCGAACTTTCGTGGCGGATCACGATCACGTCCGGCTGCATCGCGTTCAACGTCAGCGCGGTGTCCAGCAGCGTTTCGCCCTTCTTCACGCTGGAGGAACCGGCGGCGAGGTTCACCACATCCGCACCCAGCCGCTTCCCCGCGATCTCGAACGACAGCAGCGTGCGCGTGCTGTTTTCGAAGAAGGCGTTGATCTGGGTGAGGCCCTTCAGCCGGTCGTCATGCTTGCGGGCGCGGCGACCGGCCTGCGCCCATTGCTCCGCCTCATCCAGCAGGAAGCTGATTTCCCACGGGTGCATCCCCTCGATGGCGAGGAGATGGGCATGGGGAAAGGGATGGGCGCCGTCGGGGATCTTCACAAGGCCACGGCCTTAAGCTGCATCTCCCAGCGCGGCAAGCCGGGCAAGCGCGCCTTCCAGGATATGGGCTGCTGCCAATGCGTCGACCCGTTCAGCGCGCTTCGCCCGGCTGACGTCGGCGGCGATCAGCGCACGCTCCACGGCGGCGGTGGACCAGCGCTCGTCCCACAGCAGGATGGGAAGGCCGAGACCCCTGGAAAGGTTGCGCGCCTGCGCCCGGACAGACTGGGTGCGCTCGCTGTCGGACCCGTCCATGTTCAGCGGCAGGCCGATCACCAGGCCGCAAATCTCTTCCTTTGCGGCGAGTTGCCGCAGCGCTTCCATGTCGGCACCGGGTTTGGTGCGTTTCAGCGTCTCCCGCGCGGTGGCGAAGCGCCAGTCGGCGCTGGCAGTCGCAAGCCCGATGGTACGGGTGCCGATGTCCAGCGAGAGCAGGCGGCCGAGGCCGGGCAGCGTTTCGGCGAAGGCTGCGGCGTCGGTGGTCAGCACGCTCATGCAGCGTCGTCTTCGGGCAGAGCCTTTTCCAGATCGTCGGGCTCGGCGACAACGCCCGGCGTTGCAGAAGCATAGGCCGACAGCCGCGCCTCGATGTCGGCGCGGACATTGGCCCAGAACAGCCCATAGTCATAGGCGTGGAAGTTGCCGCCGGGCAGCACGAACGGCCCGGCATCGGTGGGTGTCGGCGCGATCAGCAACAGGCCCCGCGCATCGCAGCGCGCGCCCACCGCGCGGGGCTTCAGCTCATCGCCGGCCAGCATGCCCGCGTTGCGGTCCGGCCCGGCTTCCGCGTTGCTGCCGGTCAGCGGGTTCACGCACAGCATGGCGCGCGCGCCGATGGGCTTGCCCGACAGATCAGGGATCGGCGCGAAGCCCTCCAGCGCCTTGGGCAGGTCACCGTCTGCCGCCCAGGTCTGCCAGCTGAGCACGCAGCCCGCCTGCTCGGCCTGCGTGCAGCCGGGCAGGCCCAGCGCCGTCAGGTCATCCGGCAGGGTGACAGGCCAGCCCACCGCATAGACGGCGACCAGCCGTCCCTTCAGCGCGGCCGCACGCGACTTCAGCAGGTGCAGGATGTGCAGCGAACCCTGGCTGTGCCCGGCGATGAAGATCGGCCGGTCGGCGGGCTGCGCGGCCAGAAAGGCGTCGAACGCGCGCTCCACATCGGAATAGGCCAGCGCCAGCGCCTTCACCGAATCCGGCCCCGGCTGCAGGAAGCTGCCGAAAGTCGCCTGCCGGTAACGCGGAATCCACACTTCTGCCACGCCGTTGAAGGCAGAGGCTTGCTTGCGCGCGAACAGGTCCAGCCGGTCGTTGGTCTCCAGATCGTCCAGCGGGGCGTTCCAGGCCTTGCGGCTGATGAAGGCCGTGGGGCTCACGAAGAAGGCGGCCGCTGCCGGCTTCGGCGCGGCGGAATAGCCGGCGGGCGTCCACAGCGCGGGATTGCCGGGCAGGTCTGGCCGGGCGAGCCAGCTTTCCTTTGCGGCATAATCCGGGGCGGCGGGCGCCACGGATTCTTCAAAGCTGTCGCCGGGCACGAACGCCATTTCCAGCATCTGCGGCGCGAACAGGCGCCACAACAGCGCGCCCGCCAGCACCAGCAAGGTCAGGATCGCGACGACCCAGAGGAATTTCCGCGCCATTCAGCTCTCCTGATTGTCCGAAGCCGCCTGCCAGCGCGCCCGGATGGTGTCCGATGTCTCGCCCGCGCCGCCCGGCTGCCAGCCCGGCGGGCCGAACAGCCGCCCCCACAGCTCCGAAGGCGAACGGGCGCGGATCGCGTCTTTCCCGATCCCCACCCATTCATGGACGGCCGCCCACAGGGGATTCAGCGTGGGCAGCGCCTTCACGATGCCGTACCGGGGCGCGTCATCGTCGCGCTCGGGCTCGAAGCTGCCGAACAGCTTGTCCCAGATGATGAAGACCCCAGCATAGTTGCGGTCCAGATAGCGCGGATTCACCGCATGATGCACGCGATGATGCGAAGGCGTGTTCATCACCGCCTCGAACCAGCGCGGCATGCGGCCGATCTGCTCGGTGTGGATCCAGAATTGATAGACGAGGTTCAGCCCCGCGCAGAAGAACACCATCGCGGGCGGAAAACCGATCAGGAACAGCGGCAGCCGGAACAGGAAGGAGGCGCTGAAGAACCCCGTCCAGGTCTGCCGCAGCGCCGTCGTCAGATTATAATGCTGCGACGAATGATGGATCACATGGCTGGCCCAGAACCAGCGCACCGTATGGGCAGTGCGGTGGAACACATAATAGGCGAGGTCATCCAGCAGGAAACACAGCCCGAACGCCCACCAGACGAACGGAATCTCGAACAGCCGGTGGCCGTACACCCACAGGGAGAGCGCCAGCACCACCCCTGCCGTCAGCGCGCCCGCAACCGTGCTGCCCAGCCCCAGCGCCAGAGACGCCCCGGCATCGCGCCAGTCATAACGGCCGACACCGCGCAGCCGCGTCAGCACCATCTCCAGCACGATCAGGCCGACAAAGGCCGGAATCGCAAGCTGCACAGGATCGGGCAGGGTCATGCCGCCCTCACCCATGAAGGCGGTGCGCCCAGCGGCAGCCCCGCCGTCCGCATCATCGGCTCGTCCAGCCGGGCGGTCACGCCGCCGGCCGCCCAGGCCACAGCCGACGCCGGCACCCGCCGCGCGATCCAGCCGTCCCCCAGCGGCAGCAACAGCCCGATGCTGCCATCAAACCCGCGCAACAAGGCACCCGAACCATCATCCGCCAGCGCGATGTCGGCAGCCCGAAACCCCGCCAGCCGCGATTCGGCTTCCGAGCGGGCGCGGGCCTCGTCCAGCAGGGGGCGGGTGCGGAAACCCAGCAGCCAGGCGAGGCCGGTGAGGATCAGGATGGCGGCGAGAGAGGCGGCGTAGATCAAATTCTGCCTCCGGCGGGCTGGCTTTTGCCTCCGGCGGGCAGGGAAATGATTTCCCTGCACCCTCGATATTTGCGTTGGCGAGCTGTCCGCTGCGTCGCGGGCGTGACGCTGTTTGATTGCCTGCGGCGCAGGAGCAGGATGGCGCCGCAGGCAGTAAACCTTGCCGTCAGCGCAACCTCGCCGAGTGACTTGGTAATGTGGGTGCAGGGAGCACGGCTCCCTGCCGGGGGTGTTTGAGGGGGCAGAGCCCCCTCATCTCCGGCATTTGCCGCCATCCGGCGGCGAGCGGGCACAGCCCTCTCAGTCCAACGCCTGCGCATAGACCCTCTCACGCCTCAAACTCTCCCGCCCGCACAGAATCATGATTCGCCTTCGCTGTCGATGGGGTGGCGCCCGGCATCGGCGGCGGCTAAGCGCGGCGGATGCCAGCCAGCGCCCGCCATTCCTCTGCGTCGCCTTACGAGGCCAGCATCGGCTTTTCCCGTGCGGTTCGGGTGGGCAGCCGCATCCTCGTTTCGGGCACGGCGCCGGTGGAGGCGGACGGCTCCAGCACGGTGGGCGATGCCGAGGTGCAGGCCGCGCGCTGTTTCGCCATCATCGTGGAAGCGGTGGAGGCGCTGGGCGGCAGCGCCGGCGACATCGTGCGGACGCGGATGTTCCTGCGCGATGCGGCCGATGCGGCGGCGGTGGGGCGCGCCCATGGCCGGGTTTTCGGCTCGATCCGCCCGGCGGCCACGATGGTGGCGGGTGCGGTGTTGCTGCGGCCGGAATGGCTGGTCGAGATTGAAGCCGAAGCGGAGCTTGCCGATGCCTGACAGACTGCCCCCACTTTCCCAACGGGCGCAGAGCCTTGCCGCTGTCGGGCAGGCCAGCAGCTGGGCCATTGCGGACGAGGGGCTGCGCCGGGTGGCGGCCGGCGAGGATATCCTGCTGCTGACACTGGGCGATCCGGTGTGCCCGCCGCATCCGGCGATCGTGGCGGCGACGAAGGCCGGGCTGGATGCCGGGCGCACCCATTATACGCCGCTGCACGGCGAACCGGCGCTGAGAGCCGCGATTGCCCGCACTGAGGGGTGCGAGCCCGGCAATGTGATGGTGATGCCGGGCGCCCAGCATTCCTGCCTCGCCGTGCTGACGCTGATCGCGGGCGAGGGCGACGAAGTGATCCTGTCAGACCCCTTCTATGCCACCTATCCGGGCGTGGTGGCGGCGACCGGAGCGATCGCCGTGCGCGTGCCCGCGCGCGCCGATCTCTCCACCGATGTGGAGGCGATCGCAGCCGCCATCACGCCGCGCACCCGCTGCCTGTTCCTGAACAGCCCCGCCAATCCCAGCGGAACCGCGCTGTCGGTGGCGGATTTCGCCCGCCTCTCGGAACTGTGCGAGCAGCACAATCTGTGGCTGGTGGTGGACGAGGTCTATTCCCATTTCCGGTTCGACGGGGAGGATGTGCGTGCCTGGCAGCACGGCCCGCGCGGGCGCACCGTCTCTGTGAACAGTCTTTCCAAGAGCCACGCGATGACGGGTTTCCGCATCGGCTGGGCGCTTGCGCCGGCACCGCTGATCGCGTCGCTGGCAGACTGGACGGCCGCCGCCCTGTTCGGAGTCAGCCAGTTCATTCAGGACGCCGCCGTCGTCGCGCTGTCGCTGCCGGATTCGGAACTGGCCGCCTATCGGCTGGCCTTCCGGGATCGCGCGCAACACGTCGTTTCCCGCGCCAATTCCCTGCAGGGGCTGAAGGCGGCGATGCCCGCAGGCGGCATGTTCGTGATGCTGGATTGCCGGGGCGTGGAGCCGGACGACCAGCGCTTTGCCCGCCGCCTGCTGGATGAAGCCCATGTCGGCGTGGTGCCGGGCAGCGGCTTCGGTGCGGGCGGGCGCGGCCATGTCCGCATCAGCCTCACGCCGGAAGTGGCAACGCTGGACCGCGCCTTTGATAGAATTGCCAAGTTCATTCCGCAGGCCTGATGCAGTAAACCGGGGGCATGTCGACCAATCAGCCCCCTATCCCCACCAGCTTCGCGGAATTCTGGCCCTATTATATGGCGGCGCATCAGGATCAGCGGAACCGCAACATCCATTACATCGGCTCGGCCGGCGGCCTGGCCGCGCTCGCCGCGCTGGTCGTGACTGGAAACTGGTGGCTGGTGCCAGCCGGAATCCTGTTCGGCTATGGCTGCGCCTGGATCGGCCACTTCCGCTTCGAGCACAACAAGCCCGCCAGCTGGGTGAAGCCCTGGTGGAGCTTCATGGGTGACTGGCGCATGTTCTGGATGAAGATCAGCGGCCGCGAAAAGGAGGCCGTGGCGCTGGGCCGCGACCTCCCCGACATCGTCGAAATGGTCCGCGCCGCGCGCTAGGCGCGCTACTCTAGATCTGCGCGTCAAGGCGCGGCGCGGACCGGCTCGCTTCGCTACTTGTTCTCGCGGATGGCATCGGCCTTGGCGTCGGCCGCCTTCTCCACGCTGTCGGCCTTCACTTCGCCTTCCTTGCGGATGGCGTCGGCCCGGTTGTCCAGCGCCTCGGCCTGCGCATTGGCCACCGGTGCGCCGGGCGCATCAATCGCGTCCGCCTGATTCTCCAGCGCGTCCGCATGCGCCTCGGTCTCGGCCCGCACGGCATCAGCCTGCGCCTGGCCCATGTCCTCGGTCGCGTCCGCCGCCTTTTCCTTCGGGCTCTGGTTGCACGCCGCCAACAGCGCCGCGCTGGCGAGGATGGCAAGAGATACGGTCTTCATAGCTCTGTCTCCACTGATCCCCGCGAGGGCGGGTCAGGGGAATAACCGGATGAACCCCGGATGGTTCCCGCCCCGGCCGTGCACTGGCACTCAACAGAGCAGAGTGCTGATAATTTCGCGTTTTTATTCAGCATCTTGCGAAAATTTTCAATTCGATGAACCATGCCCTCCCAACGGGCAGGAGACAGGCATGCGATCCATCGATGACGGGTTCCGGCGACAGATATCGGGCTATGGGCTGCTCACCGCGGAAATCAGCTACTGGATGCCGGACCACCCCAGCCTCCTCCAGCAATTCGTCTGGCAGAACTGGGATCTCGCCCCCGCCTTCCCCGAACTGGCGCGCTTCCTGGATCACTGGCGCCGCGAGATCGAAGCCACCATCCACGCCATCCGCGTCGCCCACCGCGATCTGGTGGCGCCGGCCGAGTTCCGCCGGGTGGACGGGGTGTTGACGCTGCACTGAGGGTGGGTTGGATTTTGCCTCCGGCGGGCAGGGAAATGATTTCCCTGCACCCTCGACATTGGTGCTGTGCACTGCTCCTAAGCCGCGCGTGTGACGATGTTTGATTGCCTGCGGCGCTGGAGCTTGCTGGCGCCGCAGGCAGTAAATCCATTCATCAGCACAACCTGACCGATCACCCTTATAAAAGGGGGTGCAGGGGCGTCACGCCCCTGCCGGGTGGCGGGCAGAGCCAGCCCCGCCGGAGGCGAACAACCACCTGCGCAAACACCACGCCTTTACCCCGGCGATGGGGAACTTTCTTCCCACCCCATGGCCTGCGGTCTATGGCGGCGGGCAGGAGACAGTCTTGACGCGCGCGCTTACTCATCTGGAACGGCTTGAGGCCGAAGCGATCCATATTTTCCGCGAAGTCGTGGCCGAGGCCGAGCGGCCGGTTATGCTTTATTCCATCGGCAAGGATTCGGCGGTGATGCTGCATCTGGCGAAGAAGGCTTTCTTCCCGGCGCCACCGCCTTTTCCGCTGCTGCATGTGGATACCAGCTGGAAATTCAGGGACATGTATGCCCTGCGTGAGAAGGCTGCCGCCGCGGCCGGCATGGAGTTGCTGGTGTGGCGCAATCCGGAGGCCGAGGCGCGCGGCATCAACCCCTTCGATCACGGCCCGCTGCATACGGACATGTGGAAGACGGAAGGGCTGAAGCAGGCGCTGGATCATTGGAAGTTCGATGCGGCGTTCGGCGGCGCCCGGCGCGACGAGGAGAAGAGCCGGGCGAAGGAGCGGATTTTCTCGTTCCGGGATCGCGCCCATGGCTGGAATCCGAAGGCGCAGCGGCCTGAGCTGTGGAACCTCTACAATGCGCGCAAGGCGCCGGGGGAATCCATCCGGGTGTTCCCGATCAGCAACTGGACCGAGCTGGACATCTGGCAGTACATCCAGCTGAACGACATCGAGATCGTGCCGCTCTATTTCGCGGCGCCGCGCCTGACGTATGAGCGCGACGGCCAGCTGTTCATGGCGGACGATCCGGACCGGCTGGAGAAGGTGCTGGGCCGCAAGCTGGATCTGGTGGAGCGCTCGATCCGGTTCCGCACCCTGGGCTGCGCCCCGCTGACGGGCGCGGTGGAAAGCCGCGCGGCGACGCTGACCGACGTGATTCGTGAGACGCTGCTGACCACCACTTCGGAGCGGCAGGGCCGGGTGATCGACAAGGACGGCGGTGCCGCCAGCATGGAAAAGAAGAAGCAGGAAGGGTATTTCTGATGGCCGACGGGTCAACCCGGGCCGAGGTGGAAGGGGCTGTGCCTGCAAGCGAGGCGCCCGTTTATGTGACGGATGCCCTGATCGCCGAGGATATCGAAGCCTATCTGGCGCTGCACCAGCACAAGACGCTGTTGCGCTTCATCACCTGCGGCTCGGTGGACGACGGCAAGTCCACCCTGATCGGGCGGCTGCTCTATGATTCGAAGATGATCTTCGAGGACCAGCTGGCCGCGCTGGAATCGGATTCCAAGCGTGTCGGTACGCAAGGTCAGGAGATCGATTTCGCGCTGCTGGTGGACGGCCTCGCCGCCGAGCGCGAGCAGGGCATCACCATCGATGTCGCCTACCGCTTCTTCGCGACGGAAAGCCGCAAGTTCATCGTCGCGGATACGCCCGGCCATGAACAATATACCCGCAACATGGTCACCGGCGCCTCCACCGCCGATCTGGCCGTGATCCTGGTGGATGCGCGCAAGGGCGTGCTCACGCAGACACGGCGGCATAGCTATATCGCGCACCTGCTGGGTATCCGCCATCTGGTGCTGGCCGTGAACAAGATGGATCTGGTCGGCTACAGCCAGAGCGACTTCGATTCGATCGTGGCCGATTATGCCGCCTTCGCGAAGGGCATCGGCATCGAGGTGTTCTCCGCCATCCCCATTTCCGGCTTCCGCGGCGACAACATCACCGCGCCGTCGGCCAACACGCCCTGGTACAAGGGGCCCAGCCTGATCCGGCACCTTGAAACGGTGGAGGTGGACGCCACCGCCGATCAGGCGCGGCCGTTCCGCATGCCCGTGCAATGGGTGAACCGCCCCGATCTCGACTTCCGCGGCTTTTCAGGCCTGATCGCCGGCGGCAGCGTGCGGCCGGGGGATGCCGTGCGCATCCTGCCTTCCGGCAAGACCAGCCATGTCGCCCGCATCGTGACGCTGGACGGAGACCTTCCCGTCGCCGTCGCCGGCCAGTCCGTGACGCTGACGCTGGCGGACGAGATCGACTGTTCGCGCGGCGACGTCATCGCCGCCGGCGATGCGCCGCCCGAAGTCTCCGACAAGTTCGAGGCCACGCTGGTTTGGATGGACGAGGCCGATCTGGTGCCCGGCCGCGCCTATTGGCTGAAGATCGGCACCCAGACGGTGTCGGCCACCATCCAGCCGCCGAAATATCAGGTGAACGTCAACAGCCTGGAGCATCTTGCCGCGAAGACGCTGGCGCTGAACGCCATCGGCGTGGTGGAACTGGCGACCGACCGGCGCATCACCTTCGAACCCTATGCCGACAGCCGGGCGCTGGGCGGCTTCATCCTGATCGACAAGCTGACCAACGCCACCGTCGCCGCGGGCATGCTGCATTTCGCGCTGCGCCGCGCGCAGAATGTCCACTGGCAGGCGCTGGACATCACCCGCGAGGCCCGCGCCAGCCTGAAGAACCAGAAGCCCGCCGTGTTGTGGTTCACCGGCCTCTCAGGCTCGGGCAAGTCCACCATCGCCAACCTTGTCGAGAAGAAGCTGCACCGGATGAACCGGCACACCTTCCTTCTGGACGGGGACAATGTGCGCCACGGCCTGAACCGCGATCTGGGCTTCACCGAAGCCGACCGCATCGAGAATATCCGCCGCGTCGGCGAAGTCGCCCGGCTGATGGCGGATTCTGGCCTGATCGTGATCACCGCCTTCATCAGCCCCTTCCGCGCCGAACGCGACATGGTGCGCGCCATGCTGCCCGAAGGCGAGTTCCTGGAAATCTTCATCGACACGCCGCTGAGCGTTGCCGAAGCGCGGGACGTGAAGGGCCTCTACCGCAAGGCCCGCGAAGGCAAGCTGCAGAACTTCACCGGGATCGACAGCCCCTATGAAGCGCCCGAAGCCCCGGAACTGCGCATCGACACACAGGCGATGGACGCGGAACAGGCCGCCGAGCTGATCGTGGAGCGGTTGCTGGGGGGGTGATGGACAAGGGGTTCTACCCTTTACTCAGGCCCGAGCCTTATTGCTCGCCTCACCCGGAGTTGCCAGCGCCACGATACGTTTTCCCGGCGATTCTGAGGGCATGCGCCTCTTGCGCGCTTCGCTATTCACATATCGTGCGCCGATGCATGGGCATTTCATGCATCACTGCGTCATCCTGGTCCGTTGTTGCGTCGCACAACGGATGATATCGGAGCCACGGAGTGAACCGAGGGGAGCAGAGGCGGCATCATGACGGACCCCGACACCGACCCGATCGACCCGATCGACCCTCTCGACAGCTTCGCGGAAACGCTGGACCGATCGGCCCACGCCCTGATCGCGCAGGCCTTTTCCGGTCTTTCGCCGCTCACCATCGCCCAGTCCTTCACCGACTGGGGGCTGCATCTGGCCAGTTCGCCGGGCACCCGCACCAAGCTGGCGGCCAAGGCGGTGCGCAAGACGATGCGGCTGGCGCATTACGCCGCCGAGCGCAGCGCCGATCCCGAAGCGGAGCCCGCCATCGAGCCACTGCCGCAGGACCATCGCTTTGCCGATCCGGCCTGGAAGCAGCACCCCTATGATCTGATCTCGCAGGCGTTCCTGTTGCAGCAGCAATGGTGGCATGTGGCGACCACGGGGATGGCGGGCGTCAGCCGGCATCATGAAATGGTGATGGAATTCGCGACCCGCCAGCTGCTGGACATGGCGGCCCCCACCAACTTCATCGCCAGCAACCCTGTGCTGCAGGCGCGCATCGTGGAAACCGGCGGCCGCTGCCTGCTGGACGGCGCCGGCCACTGGTTGGAAGATGCCGGGCGGCTGATGACCGGCGCGCCCGCCGTTGGTGCGGACGCCTATCCGGTAGGCGGCAAGGTCGCCGTGACGCCCGGCGAAGTGGTGTTCCGCAACGAGCTGATCGAGCTGATCCAATATGCGCCGACCACCGGCGAGGTGCGGCCCGAACCGGTGCTGATCGTCCCGGCCTGGATCATGAAATACTACATCCTGGATCTCTCGCCGGAGAATTCGCTGGTGCGCTGGCTGGTGGGGCAGGGCTTCACCGTGTTCATGATTTCCTGGCGCAACCCGGATGCGACCTTCCGCGATTACGGGATGGAGGATTACCGCAGGCTGGGGCCGGAAGCCGCGCTGGACGCCGTTACCGCCATCACCGGCGCCGCTAAGGTGCATGCCGCCGGCTATTGCCTCGGCGGCACGCTGCTCGCGCTCACGGCGGCCAGCCTCGCGCGGGACGGCGACGAGCGGCTTGCCTCCCTCACCCTGTTCGCCGCGCAGACCGATTTCACCGAGCCCGGCGAGCTCGCCCTCTTCATCGACGAGGCCCAGCTGAACCTGCTGGACAGCATGATGTGGAAGAAGGGTTATCTCGACAGCAGCAACATGGGCGGCGCCTTCCAGCTGCTGCGCTCCAACGATCTGGTCTGGTCGCACATCCTCTCCACCTATCTCATGGGCGAGCGGGAGCCGATGAACGACCTGATGGCGTGGAACGCGGACGGCACGCGCATGCCCTATGCCATGCACAGCCAGTATCTGCGCCAGCTGTTCCTGAACAACGACCTGGCCGACGGCCGCTACCGCACGGATGGTCGCCCCGTCAGCCTGTCGGCGCTGCGCATGCCGCTGTTCATGGTGGGCACCGAACGCGACCATGTCGCGCCCTGGCGTTCCGTCCACAAGCTGCACATGCTGACCGGCACGGAAATCCGCTTCCTGCTGGCGAGCGGCGGGCACAATGCGGGGATCGTCTCCGAACCCGGCCATGATCACCGCCACTACAGCGTCGCCACCCGCGCCGCCGACGAGCCAGCACCCACGCCCGACGCCTGGCTGGCGACGGCCGAGCGCCACGAAGGCAGCTGGTGGCCGGAATGGGGCGCCTGGCTGGCGGCCCATTCCTCGGCGCCCGCCGCCCCGCCGCCGCTGGGTAACATACAAGCAGGCTATCCGCCGCTGGCCCCGGCGCCCGGCGAATATGTGCTACAGCGCTGATCCATGACCGATCCAGACACCATCCAGAACCGCACCTTCGACGAGATCAACGTCGGGGACAGTGCCAGTCTCACCCGGCCGCTGACGGCGGACGACATCCAGCTGTTCGCCGCCGTCTCCGGCGATGTGAACCCGGCCCATATGGACCCTGAGTTCGCCGGACAGGACATGTTCCACCGCGTGATCGCGCACGGCATGTGGGGCGCGGGGCTGATCTCGGCCGTGCTGGGCACCGAGCTTCCGGGGCCGGGCGCCATCTATCTCAGTCAGTCGCTGAAGTTCACCCGGCCGGTGGGCATCGGCGATGAGATCACAGCCACCGTCACCGTCACGGCCAAGGCCGCCGAGCATCGGCGCGTGGTGCTGGATTGCGTCTGTGCCAACCAGCAGGGCGAAACGGTGATTTCCGGGCAGGCTGAAGTGATGGCGCCCGCCGAGAAGATCAGCCGCCCGCGCGTGGCGCTGCCCCGGGTGCTGATCCACCGCAACGATCGCTACGCCCAGCTGATCGAGGCAGCCGCGACCGGCGGCGAGCCGGTGGCGACGGCGGTTGCGCATCCGTGCAGCGCCGACGCGCTGACATCCGCACTGGAGGCCGCGAGCGAAGGGCTGATACGGCCGATTCTTGTCGGCCCGGCAACGAAGATCGCCAATGTCGCGGCTGACGCGGGCGTTTCGCTCGACGGCTTCGAGATCGTCGATGCCGCGCACAGCCATGCCGCCGCCGCGACTGCGGTGGATCTGGTGCGCACCGGCAAGGCCGCGCTGCTGATGAAGGGCTCGCTCCACACCGACGAGCTGATGGGCGCGGTGGTGAAGTCCGAGACGGGCCTGCGCACCGAACGCCGCATCAGCCACTGCTATGTGATGGATGTGCCCAGCTATCCGCGCCCGCTGATCATCACCGACGGCGCCATCAACATCGCCCCCGCGCTGGACGACAAGGCCGACATCCTCAGGAACGCCATCGATCTCGCCCATGTGATCGGCGTGGCCGAACCGCGCGTGGCGATTCTGGCGGCCGTCGAAACTGTGAATTCAAAGATGCAGACCACGCTGGACGCCGCCGCGCTCTGCAAGATGGCGGATCGCGGCCAGATCACGGGCGCGCTGCTGGATGGGCCGCTCGCCTTCGACAATGCGATCAGCGAATCCGCCGCGAAGGAAAAGGGCATCGTCTCGCCGGTGGCGGGCCGCGCCGATATCCTGCTGGTGCCGGATCTGGAGGCAGGGAACATGGTGGCCAAGCAGCTGACCTTCCTGGCCGGCGCCGATGCGGCCGCCGTGGTGCTGGGCGCGCGGGTGCCGATCATCCTTACCAGCCGGGCCGACAGCCGGCGCACGCGGGTCGCCTCTGCCGCACTCGCCGTGCTGCTGGCGCGCGCGGCGACGAAGGCCGCGCCGGGGCTGCCGCACTGATGGCGGACATCCTGCTCTGCCTGAACTCCGGCTCCTCCAGCCTGAAGTTCGGCCTGTATGAACGGGGCGAGGGGCTGCAGCTCAGGGCGCGCGGCAAGATCGAGAAGATCGGCATCGAGCCCTATCTGCTGGCGACGAGCGCCGACGGAGAGGTGATCGCGGAGCGGCGCTGGCTGCATGGCGAGGACATGAGCCATGAAAAGCTGCTCGGCGAGCTGCTGGCCGGGATCGAGGCGCGGATCGGCCATGATCTCGTCGGCGTGGGCCACCGCGTGGTGCATGGCGGCGCCAATCATCACACCCCTGTCCGCGTGACCGACGCGCTGCTGACGGAACTCGCCCGCTTCAACCCGCTGGCGCCGCTGCACCAGCCGCACAACCTGTCCGCCATCCATGCCGTCGCCGCGCTGCGGCCGGGCATCGCGCAGGTCGCCGTGTTCGACACCGCCTTCCACCAGACCCAGCCGCCGGTCGCCACCCGCATTGCGCTGCCCCGCCGTTTCGCGGACGAAGGCGTGCGTCGCTACGGCTTCCACGGCATCTCCTATGAATATGTGGCGGACCGGCTGGCCGAACTGGACCCGGCGCTACTGAGTGGCCGTGTCATCGCGGCGCATCTGGGGAACGGCGCCAGCCTGTGCGCCATGAAGGCGGGCGAGAGCATCGACACCACCATGGGCTTCACCGCGCTCGACGGGCTGGTGATGGGCTCGCGCTGCGGCACCATCGATCCGGGCGTGCTGCTGTATCTGTTCCAGCAGGACGGTATGGATGCAGCCAGCGTGGAAAGCCTGCTCTACCGTGAATCAGGGCTGCTCGGCGTTTCCGGCGTCTCCAGCGACATGCGCACGCTGTTCGAAAGCGCCGAGCCCGCCGCGAAGGAGGCGATCGAGCTGTTCACCTATCGCATCGCCCGCGAAAGCGGCGCCCTCATGGCTTCGCTGGGCGGGCTGGATGGGATCGTCTTCACCGCCGGCATCGGAGAAAACAGCCCCGAGATCCGCGCGCTGGTGTGCGAACGGCTGTCCTGGCTCGGCATCGAGCTGGACGAAGCCGCCAACCGCGCCGGCGCGCCGCTGATCAGCACCGCTGCCAGCCGGGTCGCGGTGCGCGTGATCCCCACAGACGAGGAACGCATGATCGCCCAACACAGTGATGCGCTGCTGGCGCGAGAGGCTGTTTGAAGGGAGCGGTTTTTTGCCTCCGGCGGGCAGGGAAATGATTTCCCTGCACCCTCGACATTGGCGTTGCGCACTCGCTCCTAACTTGCGCGTGTAAAGAGCTTCGATTGCCTGCGGCGCAACCCAGACTCTCTCCCTCTGTCAGGGAGAGAGCTGGAGAGGGGGTTCCACGCCGGCCCAGACCCACTAACCTCCCCACAAACACCAACGTCACCCAACCCGCTCCCCAACCCGCTCAGGCTGAGCGGGTGGAGGGCTTACCAACCACAGCGCCGCAGGCAATCAAACCCTGACACTAGCGCAACGCAGACGATCCGCCCTCATTCCGTGGGTGCAGGGAAGTCACTTCCCTGCCGGGGTGAAGGGGCAGAGCCCCTTCGAACATCGTCAGAACCGCACGCCCGCCTCCACGCCCCAGAACCTTGGCCGGTCCATCCGCACATAGGGCGTTCCCAGCGTGTGCGCCGAAATCAGGTTCAGGGATCGCGGTGTGCGCACATCGAACAGATTTTCCGCGAATATGGAAACCGAGACCTTGTCGTTTGCCGAGCGCCAGCCGCCGCGGGCATTCACGATCTCGCGGCTGGCGCGCAGTTTCTTCAGCTGCGAGAAGTCCACCAGCTCGCCGAACACGGGGTCGTTTTCCAGCGCCGCGTCGGACGCGCGGGTGGCATCGTTGATCCGCTGTTTGGAGGTGAAGCTGTAGCTGGCGTCGGCGAACAGGTTGCCGATGCTGCCCACTTCGCGGTCGAACCGGGCTGACAGCACGGCGCGGAAGCTCGGCTCGCCGGTGGGCTGGCCGGAGACGTCCACGCCCTGCTCGATTCGATTGTCCCATTTGGAATCGATGAAGGCGCCGACGGCGCTCAACTGGAAGCCGGGTGCGACGGCGAAGCTGGTTTCGAAATCCACCCCCGTGGCGGTCGAGTCACCGGAGGAGGTGACATATTGCGGCAGGCCCGATCCATCGACCGATTCCAGGCTGAGCGACTGCCGGTTCTTGTAGGTGAAGCGATAGACGGAGGCGTTCAGCCGCAGCCGCTTCTCCATCAGTTCGGATTTGAAGCCGCCTTCGAAGTTCCACACCGATTCCGGTTCGAAGAAGGAATTGATCTGCACGCTGTTGAAGCCGCCGGCCTTGTACCCGCGCGAGGCAGAGGCGAACAGCATCAGGCCCGGCATGGGGGTGTAATCCACCACGAAGCGCGGGCTGAAATCCGAGAAGCTGGCGCGGCGGCTGACTTCCACCCCTTCCAGCGCGCCGGAATCGAAGATGATGTCGGATCCCACGACGAGGCCGAAGAAGGTGGCGACATCGATCATCGCCTCGTCCGGGAACAGCGGCGCGCCCAGGATGGCGTTGTAGAGCGCGCCGGGTGCACTCACCGCTTCCAGCCCCGGCGAGCTGAAGGGGCCGTTGAACCAGGTGAAGCGCTTGCGGTCCCGCGTGTAGCGCAGCCCTGCCGTCAGGTTCAGCTCCGGTGCGGCGGCGAAGGTCATGTCGCCGAACAGCGCCCAGGATTCGTTGCGCGTGCTGTTCACCATCTCCTCGCGCCAGGGGTGGCCCATCACCGGCAGCCCCCCGATGCCTTCCAGAATGGAGAACAGCGGCAGCCCCACCGCGACGCCCAGCAGCGTGTCGATCGAGGTGGAGAGCGCATTCACCTGCGAAGTCTGGTTGCCGTGCTCCTTGAAATAGCTGGCGCCCAGCACCCAGGTCAGCCGCTCGCCCTCCTGCGCCAGCCGCAGTTCCTGATAGAAGCTGCGATTGCGCTCGATATTCTCGGTGTCCAGATAATGGGCGGGCAGGTTGGTGCCGTCCTCATCCTCGCGGTTGTTGGTGCGGAACTCGCGATAGGCGCTGATGCTGGTGAAATCGATGTCGCCCAGCTCCTGCGTGACGTTGAAGGTGACGGCATGCAGCCGCCGCGCCTCGCGGGAGCCACCGATCACGTCATTGGCGAAAGGGCCGTCCGGGCTGCGGCTGAGGGCAAAGGGGCTGATCCCGACGGCGGCCGGGCCGTCCTTCTCGGTATGGTCATGGTCATAGCTCAGCAGCATGTCGGTGCCGTCGGTCGGCTGGAAGCGCAGCGCCAGCCGGGCAGACCAATTGTCCTCGCGCTCATAATCCTCGCCCGTCACCGCGTCGTGCAGATAGCCGTCGCGCCTGTTCACCACGCCCGTCGCGCGCACCGCCAGCCTGTCCGTCAGCGGCACGTTCACCATGCCGTCGATGCGGCGCTTGCTGTAATTGCCCAGCCGCAGCGTCGCGTTCGCCTCCAGGGCATCGGTCGTCGGCCGGTTGGTGGTGATGGAGATGGCGCCTGCCGAGGTGTTGCGGCCGAACAGCGTGCCCTGCGGGCCCTTCAGCACCTCCACCCGCTCCACATCGTTGAAGAAGACCAACGCTGAGCCCGAGCGGCCGACGTAGACGCCGTCGATGAAGATGCCGACGGCGGGTTCGGTGCCGATGCCGAAATCGTCGGTCGCCACCCCGCGCATCGCGAAGCGCGGCTGCGTGACAGAGCTGTCGTTGACGGAAAGGCCGGGCGTGAAGCTGTCCAGGTCACCCATGCTCTGCGCCCCCAGCGCGTCCAGCGCCTCGGCCCCGAAGGCAGTGATGCTGATCGGCACATCCTGCAGCGATTGCGCCCGCTTCTGCGCCGTCACCAGGATCTCGTCGACGACGGCCTCCTGCGCCTCCGCCCCCGTCCAGGCGAACAGAGCCATCCCGATTGCCGTGCTGCGGCGGATTGCGAACATCGATTGCCCCCTTTGCTGACCGGTCTGTTTCACGGCCTGACACGGGCCGGTCTCTCTGCCGCCCTCGGGTCTCGATTGTGCACGCAGCACGCAGCACGCAGATTGTCCGACAGCCGGAGCCTTGGCAAGACAAGCCGCGATCATCGCCCGTCCGCCCGCAGCAGCGGTTGACCTCGGGCGGCGGCGCTGCAACGGATCAGCCTGAACCCGGCACAGGAAAGCGCCAGCCCTTGCAGACGATCAGCATCATCCTCCTTCTGCTGACGGGCGTGATCATCAGCGGCATCATATCCCGCGCGGTGCGGCTGCCTCTGCCGGTGCCGCTGTTCCAGATCGCGCTGGGCGCGGTGATCGGACTGGTGGCGGATTGGCGCGTCACGCTGGAGCCGGACATCTTCTTCCTGCTGTTCCTGCCGCCGTTGCTGTTCCTGGACGGCTGGCGCATTCCCCGCGAAGAACTGTTCAAGGACAGCGCGACCGTGCTGGAACTGGCGCTGGGGCTGGTGATCTTCACCGTCGTCGGCATGGGGCTGTTCATCAACTGGATGATCCCCTCCATGCCGCTGGCCGTGGCCTTCGCGCTGGCCGCCGTGCTGTCCCCCACCGACCCGATCGCAGTGTCCGCCATCGCGCAGCGCGTGCCCATCCCCAAGCGGATGATGCACATCCTGGAAGGCGAATCGCTGCTGAACGATGCCTCCGGCCTCGTCTGCCTGCGCTTCGCCATCGCCGCCGCGCTCACCGGCGCCTTTTCGTTGCAGAACGCCGCCCTCAACTTCCTGTGGGTGGCCTTCGGGGGGATCGCGGTCGGCGTCGGCGTCACATGGATCATCGGCCGCGCCAAGGGCTGGGTGACGCGCCAATATGGCGAGGAAGGCGGCTCGCAGATCCTCATCAGCCTGCTGATCCCCTTCGCCGCCTACCTCGTGGCCGAACAGCTGCACTGCTCGGGCATCCTCGCCGCAGTCGCCGCCGGCCTCACCATGAGCTTCATCGAAACCACGGGCGAGCTGGGCGCCGTCACCCGCATCCGCCGCAACACCATCTGGGATACCATCCAGTTCACGCTCAACGGCATCATCTTCGTGCTGCTGGGCGAACAGCTGCCCGGCATCCTCTCCGGCGCGGCGGAAACCGTCCGCCTCACGGGCCATCACGAACCCTGGTGGCTGGCGATCTACATCGTTGCCATCAACGCCGGGCTCGCCGCGCTGCGCTTCATATGGGTGTGGGTGTCATTCCGGTGGACGCTGTTCCGCGAAGGCCGCGAACAGAAGATCCCCAGCTGGCGCATCGTCGCTGTGATGTCCTTTGCCGGCGTGCGCGGCGCCATCACACTGGCCGGTGTGCTCACCCTGCCGCTCGCCATGGACGATGGCTCCCCCTTCCCCGCGCGGGAGCTGGCGATCTTCCTGGCGATGGGCGTGATCATCACCTCCCTCATCGCCGCCAGCATCGGCCTGCCGCTGCTGCTGCGCGGCCTCCAGATGCCGCCGGAACCGTCCCATCAGGCCGAAGAGGATGCCGCGCGCGTGGCCGCCGCCAATGCCGCCATCGCCGCCATCGAAAAGGCCCAGCACGACATGGCCGAAGGCCGGGCAGACGCCGACATCTACGTCTCCGCCGCCTCCCGCATCATGGAGCTCTACCGCCACAGCATCGAAACCCACCAGGGCAGCGCCGAAGACCGCGCCTCCACCGAGGCCGTCGAACGCATCGAGCGCGAACTGAGGCTGGCCGCCCTGAAAGCCGAACGCACGGAAATCTTCCGCCTGCGCCGCCGCAACCAGCTGGGCAGCGAACTTGCCCGCAAACTGGTCCGCGAAATCGATCTGCTCGAAGCCCGCTACGCCGGCTGATCCGGCAACCCGAAAGGCACGCCCATGGCCCATGCAACCGCCCATATCGCCAACATCGCCTACCGCACCGAAATCAGCACCGGCCGCCACAGCCTGATCGCAGACGAACCCCCGGCGCTGGGCGGCCAGGGCGTCGGCCCGGCCCCTTACGACCTGCTGCTCGCAAGCCTGGGCGCCTGCACCGCCATCACCCTGAAAATGTACGCCGAACGCAAGGGCTGGCCGCTGCAATCGGTCGACGTGGACCTCCACCTCTCCGGCACCGACGAACGCCGCATCACCCGCACCCTGCGCATCGCCGGGCTGGACGACGCCCAGAAAGCCCGCCTCGCCGACATCGCCGAACGCACACCCGTCACGCTGACGCTGAAGTCCGGATTGCCGATCGATACGAAGCTGGGATGAGGCGGGAGCGCTTTTTGCCTCCGGCGGGCAGGGAAATGATTTCCCTGCACCCTCGACGTTGGTGTTGTGCACCCACGCCAAAGTTGCACGTGTGACTTTGGTTGATTGCCTGCGGCACTGGAGCTTACTGGCGCCGCAGGCAGTAAACCTGTCCGTCAGCCCAACCTGACCGTGTGGCCTACTAATGTGGGTGCAGGGAGCACGGCTCCCTGCCGGGGGTTGAGGGGGCAGAGCCCCCTCAGTCCTGCATCCGCCGCCGCCGCAAACCTAACCCGCAGTCACCGCGAGCAGCGCGTAGGTCTGCAACCAATGCTCGCCCATATAGTCCCCCGTCACATGCGCCAGCGCCGATTGCAGGTGCCGTTCGGCGGCCTCCAGCGCCACGGCGCGGGCCGGATGCGCAACGGGCAGGGCAGCGGCGATGCTGCGCCAGCACCAGCCCCGGCTGAGGTTCAGGCCGTCGAGGTGGGCGATCTTGGCGTCGCTACGGTCGCTGACGCGTGCCGGGGTGAGCAGGGTGGCGGGATCGCCCGATGCGATGCGCGGGAGGAAGGCATCGAACCAGCCCGGAAATTCGTCCGTCGGCAGGGCGCGCCGCATCAGTTCGGCGACCATCAGCGCGGGCGAGAGGAAATCGTCCTGGCAGGGTTCCCAGACCTGGCAGTCCCGGTCGGAGGCGTGCCAGCGCAGTGCCGCGTCGCGGCAGGCCCGCGCCAGATCAGGGTCGTGGGCGTCGGCATAGTCCAGCGTCTGGCGCAGCGCGAAGGCGGTGTTGAAATGGGTGCCGACGCGCACGGGATAGGTGGAGATCGGCAGGAAGGCCTTGAAGCGTCCCGCGAGATAATCCGCGAACGGCTGCACCCTTTCGCGCAGCTGTCGGCCCTCGGGCGTTTCATGCCGGGCGAGTTCGGCCGCCTGCATCAGCAGCCAGCTCCAGCCATAGGGGCGCTGGAAGTTTCTGGCCTCGGGCCGGTCGAAATAGGCGATTTCGCCTGCAATGGCATCAGGCGTGAACAGCTCGCCCGCCAGTTCCAGCGTGCGCGCGGCCTGCGGCGCATCCGGGAACAGCCGCGCCAGCGTGAACAACGTCCACCAGCTGTGCACGCAGCTGTGCCAGTCATAGCTGCCGAAGAAGATCGGGTGCAGCTCCCGCGGCGTGCTGGCGTCTTCCGGGCCGCGCAGCGCGTGCATGATATGATTGGGATATTCCCGCGTGACATGGCCAAGCGCAGTGTCGGCGAAGCGGGCGGCGAGTTCGGGGGTGAGGGTTGTGGTCATCGGAATGCCAGCACGTACATCAGCACCATGTTGACGGCCAGCATGATGAGCGCGGTCGGGATCTGCGCCCGGATCACGCCGTTCAGCGGCGCATTGCGGTCGGGCAATTCCAGCAGATTGGCCGGCACCACGTTGAAGTTGGCGGCCATGGGCGTCATCAGCGTGCCGCAGAAGCCCGCCAGCATGCCGATGGCGCAGACGATGGCCGGGTCTCCGCCGAACTTGTGGACAAGGAAGGGCAGGCCGATGGCGGCCGTCATCACCGGGAAGGCAGCAAAGGCATTGCCCATCACGATGGTGAACAGCGCCATGCCCAGGCAATAGGCGAACACGGCAAGCGCCACCGTCGTCATCGGGATGGCGAGCGCGATCAGGTCCCCCACCACCTGCCCCACATCGGCCGCGAGGAACACGGCCCCCAGCGAAGCGAGCATCTGCGGCAGCAGCGCGGCCCAGCCGATGGAATCCATCAGCCGCCGCCCTTCCTGCAGGGGCGCGAGCGGCGGCGGGCGGAACCACAGCATCGCGGCCGCCAGCGCAGAGAGGCAGCCGATCCCCAGCGCGATCAGCGTGGTCTGCTTGTCGGAAATCAGGAACGCGCCCGCCGCCGTATGCTTGGCGAGCAGCGTGCCGCCCACCGCGAACAGCGGCACCATCAGCGCGGGCACGAACAGCCGATTGCCCAACCGCGCGGCGTTCGCGCGCCGCTCCTCCGGTGTGGTGGTGGCGGGCTTGCCCACGCCCAGCTTGCCGAAGGCGCCGATCAGGACCAGCGCGATCACCAGCAGCCCGTTGCCGAAGTCGCCCAGCCAGGATCCGAACAGCAGCGAGCCCGCGACAAGGCCCCAGAACAGCGCATTGCGGAAGCGCGCCGGATTCAGCGTGTCGCCAAGGCTCAGGATGGCGAAGGCCGCGAACATCAGCCCCGTCACCAGATAGGCATGGTCCAGCGTGATCATTGGCCGGGCTCGTCGCGCACGGCCCCATCGCTGACGGCCATGTCGCGCTTCACCTGCCGGTCGAACAGCGCGAGCCGCGTGCCGTGCACCAGCAGCGCGGCGATGGCGGTGGGAATCGCCCACAGAGAGACATGCAGCGCCTCCACCCGGATTCCGGCCTGTTCCAGAAAGCCCACGATCAGCACGATGGAGCCGATGGCGATGAAGATATCCTCGCCGAAGAACATGCCGATATTGTCGGTCGCGGCGGCCATGGACCGGATACGGAAGCGGGCCCTGTTCGTCAGCGGGCCGTGCGCGGTTTCAGCGGCGCTTTCGGCCATCGGCGCGATCAGTGGCCGCACCATCTGCGGATGCCCCCCCAGAGAAATCAACCCCAGCGCCGACGTGCCCTGCCGCACCATCAGATACACGAGCAGCAGCCGCCCCGTGGTTGCTGCCTTCACCTGCGTGATCAGCATGCGGGCACGTTCCTGCAACCCCGTGCGCTCCAGCAGGCCGATCACCGGCAGCACCAGCCAGGTGATGTGGAAATAGCGATTGTCGTTGAAGGCCTTGCCGAAGCGGGCGATGGTGTCGAGCGCCGCCGCCCCCAGTTCGGCTGGGCCTACACCCGGCCCCACCGCTGCCAGCACCCCGGTTGTCACGGCCGCCAGCAGGATCACCAGCAGCGGATTGATCCGGGCCACAAAGCCCGCGACGACGACAACGACCCCCAGCAGCACCAGCATCCTGTCAGTCGCCCCCTTCCGCGCCATATCCGCCGCCGCCCGGCGTCTCGATGATGAAGATGTCGCCGGGCTGCATCGCGGCTTCCGCCGTCGCGCCGAGCGATTCCAGCTGTCCGTCGGCCTGCTGCACGGCGTTCACGCCCACCTCGCCCGCCCCCCCGCCCGCCAGCCCGAAGGGCGGCACGCGCCGGTGGTTGGACAGGATCGCCGCCGCCATCGGCTCCAGAAAGCGGACCCGCCGCACCGTGCCGTCGCCGCCATGCCAGCGCCCCGCCCCGCCGGAACCCCGCCGGATGGAGAATTCCTCCAGCAGCACCGGGAAGCGGGTTTCCAGCACCTCCGGGTCGGTCAGGCGGCTGTTGGTCATATGGGTCTGCACAGCCGCTGTGCCGTCGAACCCCGGCCCAGCACCGGAGCCGCCGGCGATGGTCTCATAATATTGCCGCGTCTCGTCGCCGAAGGTGAAGTTGTTCATCGTGCCCTGCGCGGCGGCCAGCACCCCCAGCGCACCATACAGCGTGTCCACCACAGCCTGGCTGGTTTCCACATTTCCCGCCACCACGGCGGCCGGATAGCGCGGGTTCAGCATGGACCCGTCCGGCACGATCAGCCGGATCGGCTTCAGGCAGCCCTCGTTCAGCGGAATAGCATCGTCCACCAGCGTGCGGAACACATAGAGCACGGCAGCGCGGGTGATGGAGAGCGGCGCGTTGAAATTGTTCGGCCGCTGCGCGCTGGTGCCGCTGAAATCGACCACCGCGCTGCGGGCCTCCACGTCCACGTCGATCCGCACCCGGATCACCGCGCCATCGTCCATTTCATAACTGAAGCTGCCCGGCTTCAGCGCGGCGATGGCCCGGCGCACGGCCTCCTCGGCATTGTCCTGCACATGGCCCATATAGGCCGAGACCACCTCGCGCCCGAATTCGCCCACCATGCGCGTCAGCTCGTCCGCGCCGCGCGCGCAGGCCGCGACCTGCGCCTTCAGGTCGGCCAGATTCTGCTCCACATTGCGCGCAGGGTGAAGGCCGGAGGCGAACAGCGCCCGCGTCTCCGCCTCGCGCAACCGGCCGGCCGCCACCAGCAGGAAGTCGTCGATCAGCACGCCTTCCTCCTCCACCGTGCGGGATGACGCGGGCATGGAGCCGGGCGTGATTCCGCCGACATCGGCATGATGTCCCCGCGCGGCGACAAAGAAGGAGGGTTCGGAATCACCGTCCAGGAACACCGGCATGATCACGGTGATGTCCGGCAGATGGGTACCGCCATTGTAGGGCGCGTTCAGCATATAGACGTCGCCCGCCGCCATATTTCCCCCGCGCGAGGCAATCACGGTGCGGATGCTTTCCCCCATCGACCCCAGATGCACCGGGATGTGTGGGGCATTGGCGATCAGCGCGCCGCCGGCGTCGAACAGCGCGCAGGAAAAATCCAGCCGCTCCTTGATGTTCACCGAATAGGCCGTCGCGCACAGCGCCTCGCCCATCTGCTCGGCACAGGCCATGAAGCGGCTGTTGAACAGTTCCAGCATGATGGGGTCGGCAGCCGTGCCGATGGCGGTGCGGGCGGGCAGGGGCACCACCCGCGCCAACAGCAGATTGCCGCTGGCATCGGCCTCAGCCTGCCAGCCCGGTTCGACCACAGTGGTGCCGGTATCCTCCAGCAGGATCGCCGGGCCATCGATGGCCACGTCCGGCGGCAGATCGTTTCGCCGGAACAGCGGCGTGTCATGCTCGGCACCCGCCATCCGCACCGCCAGCCGCGCAACGGGGATGGGCGCATCGGATGCAGTGATGTCGGTCACTACAGCGGTCTGCCCGGACGCGCCGACGGCTTCCACTTCCAGCGCCTCCACCAGCAACGCCTTGTCGTCGGCGAAGAAGCCGAAGCGCTGGCGGTGCAGTGTCTCGAACGCGCGCGCCATGTCGGCGGCCGGGCCGAAGGGAACCGGCAGCACCGTGTCCGATCCGGCGAATTTCACGTCCGCCCGCGCCAGCGTGGTGATCGCTGCCCCAGAAAAACCCTGCGCCGCCAGATCGGCGCGGGCTGCCGCCGCCAGCCCCTCGATCCGCGCGGATAGCGCGGCATCGCCTTCGGGCGTCAGCGGCATCGCCACCGTCGCCTGCCGGATGCTGCGCACATCCGCCAGCCCCATGCCATAGGCGGACAGCACGCCCGCGAACGGATGCAGCAGCACCTTCGTCATCCCCAGCGCGTCCGCCACAAGGCAGGCATGCTGCCCGCCAGCCCCGCCGAAGCAGTTCAGCACATAGCGCGTCACATCATAGCCGCGCTGGATGGAGATGGATCGGATCGCAGCCGCCATATGCTGCACGGCGATGGTGACGAAGCCCTCCGCCAGCCGCGCCGGGGGCATGGCGAGCCCGGTCGCGGCCTCCACCTCGGCCGCCATCGCGCTGAACTTCGCGCGCACCGTTTCGGCATCCAGCGGCTGGTCGGCGTTGGGGCCGAACAGGGCGGGGAAATGGTCGGGGCTCAGCTTGCCCAGCATCACATTGCAGTCCGTCACCGTCAGCGGCCCCCCGCGCCGATAGGCCGCAGGGCCGGGCACCGCGCCCGCCGATTCCGGCCCCACCCTGAGCCGCCCGCCGTCGAAGCGGCAGATCGAACCACCGCCTGCTGCAACCGTGTGGATGGAGAGCATCGGTGCCCTGAGCCGCACCCCCGCCACCACCGAATCCGACGTGCGCTCATAATCGCCCGCAAAGTGGGAGACATCGGTGGAGGTGCCGCCCATGTCGAAGCCGATGGTGCGATCGAATCCGGCGGCTCTCGCGGTTTCCGCCATGGCGACCACGCCCCCCGCCGGGCCCGACAGGATGGCATCCTTGCCCCGAAAGGCGTTCGCCGCCGTCAGCCCGCCGGAGGACTGCATGAACTGCAGCCGCGTCGCGGCCCCCAGCTCGCCCGCCACCCGATCCACATAGGCCTTCAGGATCGGCGACAGATAGGCGTCGGCCACGGTGGTGTCGCCGCGCCCCACCAGCTTGATCAGCGCGCCGATCTCATGGCTCACGGAGATCTGGGTGAAGCCCACCTCCCGCGCCAGTTCCGCCAGCCGCAACTCGTGCGCCGGATATTTCCAGCCATGCACCAGCACGATCGCGACGGAGCGCAGCCCGTCCGCAAAGGCCGCCGCCAGCCCGGCGCGGGCCTGCGCCTCGTCCAGTGCACGGTCGATCCCGCCCGCCGCCGTCAGGCGCTCGTCGATTTCCAGCACCCGGGCATACAGCTGCTCGTTCAGCACGATGTGGCGCACGAACAATTCCGGCCGTGCCTGCCAGCCGATGCGCAGCGCGTCGCCGAAGCCGCGCGTGATCGCCAGCAATGTGGGCTCGCCCTTGCGCTCCAGCAGGGCGTTGGTGGCGACCGTGGTGCCCATGCGCACTTCGTCGACCAGCCCCGGCGGCAGCGCGCCGGCGGCAGCGCCCGTCAGACGGCGCACGCCCTCCACCGCCGCATCGGCATATTGCCCGGGGTTCTCGGACAGCAGCTTCAGCGTCTGCAACCGGCCATCGGGCGCGCGGCCCACCACATCGGTGAAGGTGCCACCCCGGTCGATCCAGAATCGCCAACCCGTCATCCGCGCCCGTCTGCCCTTCTCTCTGTATGAAGCACCAGCGTTACGCAGCAGCGCGGGGACTGTCGAGGCGCGAGGCCGGGCAATTTTCGCCCGGCAATTTTCACCGTGCAGGCCATATGTTGCGTTGCCGCCGGGCACGGCAACGGCTAGGCGCGATTTGTGGCCCAATCCTCCCTTACCGCCCGGCTCGCAGCCCTTGCCGACAAGGCGAAGTCCTGGGGCGATTCCCCCACCGGGAAAGCCGCGCGCAAATGGTTCAACGCCGCGCTCTCCATCCTCATCATAGGCCTGCTGGTGCGCGCCATCGCGCAGGTCGGCTGGGATCAGGTGGTGGCGGTGCTGCCACCCTCATGTCTGTTCTGGGCGTTGTTCATCGGCTCCTATCTGCTGCCGCCGCTGGTGGAATGGGTGATCTATCGCCGCTGGTGGCACTTCGGGCTCGAATCGATCGGCGTGTTCCTGAAGATGCGGGTGATGAACGAGGCGCTGTTCAGCTATTCCGGTCACACCTATCTGCTGGTGTGGGCCGCGAACCGGCTGGGGATCGAATATGATCCGAACGCCCCTCCGCCCCGCATTCTGGGCCGGGGCGACGGGCCGGGCGTCGATCCCTCCACCAGCCCGGTCGCCGCCGTGAAGGATATGGCGATCACCTCGGGCCTCGCGGGCAATCTGGCGACGCTGGTGATGCTGCTGCTGGCGCTGTCTCTGGACGGCGCGTCGGTGCTGGGCGATGCGCTGGACGTGCGCACCCGCAAGATCCTGCTGTGGAGCTTCGGGGCGATGATCCTGCTGAACATCGGCATCGTCGTCTTCCGCGGCAAGGTGATGAGCCTGCCCGTGAAGGAGAATATGTTCGCCTTCCGCTGGCACATGTTCCGGGTGCTGGCCACGCAGGCGCTGCTGGTCGGCAGCTGGGCCGCGGCCCTGCCCGGGATCGACACCGAAACCTGGTTCCTGCTGGGCGCCCTGCGCATGGTGATCGGCCGCATGCCGGTTCCCAACAAGGACATCCTGTTCGCCGCGATCGCGGTGAGCCTGGCCGGGGATTCCGCCATCGAGGTGGCGGCGCTGATGGCGGCACAAGGCGCGCTGACCCTCGTGTTCCATGGGGTCGCCTGGGCGGTGGCGGCAGCACAGGAAGCCGTGGTCAAGCAGGCCCCGCAGGGCTGATCCGAAACACGCGGAGCCGGGGCTTTTCCTGATGCTACAAATGTGGCATGCTACATTTGTAGCAAGGATGTGATGCCAGATGATTCCAGCCCTTCCCCCCATGCCCCGGCGCGAGCGCGAGATTTTCGAGATCCTCTGCGGGATGGACGGCGCCACCGCCGTTGAGGTGCGGGATCGCCTGTCAGATGCGCCGGGCTCGTCCGCAGTGCGCACGCTGCTGGCCCGGCTGGAGGGGCGCGGGCTGGTGCGGCACAGAGAAGTCGACGGTGCCTATGTCTATGAACTTGTGCCGCGCGAAGCCGATGTCCGCGAATCCGCGCTTCGGCAGATGGTGCGCACCCTGTTCGACGGCTCCGCCGTCAGCGCGGCCACCGCGCTGCTGGGCCTCAGCCGCGATTTGAGCCCGGCCGAGCTGGACAAGCTCCAGCGCGCCATCGATGCCGCACGGGAGACGCAGAAATGACCCCTGATTTCCTGATGCAGATGGCGTGGAAATCCGCGCTTCTGGTGCTCACGGGCCTCGCGCTGGTGCTGGTGATGCGGCACCGCCCGGCCGTCGAGCGCTCGCTGGTGCTGCGGCTGACGGTGCTGCTGCTCCTGCTGTTGCCCGTCGCCGCCCTGTTCGGCCCGCGCCTCGCCGTCGAGCAGCCGGACATCCTCTCCGGGCTGGCAACCGCCGCACCTGCCCTGCCGGAGGCGTCGGCCGTCCTGCCAGTCGCCCGCCCGCTGCCGGATGCGCAGCCGCTGCCCGCAACAATGCCATTCCCATGGCAGCCGATCCTGATCGCGCTGTACGGGCTGGGGGTCGGCATCATCCTCTCCCGCCTCGCCGCCGGCATCTGGACGCTACGCCGCTGGACGCAGGCCGCGAAGCCGCTGGTGCACCCCCTGTGGGGCGCCGCTTATGACAGGGCCTTGCTGCGCAGCGGCGTTCGCCGCCGCAAGGTGGATCTGCTGCTGTCCCGCCAGACGCCCTCGCCGCTGGGCTGGGGCCTGCGCCGCCCGGCGATCCTGATCGATCCCGCCACGGCGGCCCGGGACGAACAGGCCGAGGCCGTGCTGGCCCATGAAATGGCGCATGTGGCGCGCGCCGACTGGCTGATGCTGATCGCCTCCCGGCTGGCGCTCGCACTGTTCTGGTTCAATCCGCTGGTCTGGCTGCTGGATCGTCGCCTGTCCGAACAGGCCGAGGAGGCCGCCGACATGCATGCCGTGCGACGCGTCGATCCGGCCGCCTATGCCCAGACTCTGCTGAACTGCGTAGCGTTGCCGGGCGGTCAGGCTCTGCCCGCGACTCCCATGGTCGCCCGCAGCGGGCTCGGCCGCCGCATCCTCACCGTGCTGGACGAAGGCGCACGCAACCGCGCCGCCACTTCCGGATCCGTATGGACCGCGCTCGCCTGTGCTGCCGTCATCGTCAGCGCCACCGCCATCGCCGCGGTGGAGCTGCTGCCCGCAAAGCCCGCCATGGCCGCCGTTGCGCCCTTGCCGATGATCGCTGTCGCCCCGGCGCCGGAGCCTGCTGCACCTGTTGCTGCGCCATCGCCCGCCCCGGCGGCCGAGCCCGTCACGCCTGCGCAGCCGCTCGGCCCGCTCGTGGCGGAAGCCGTCGCCGATCAGCAGGCCGCGTCCGACTGGCCGACACCGCCGTCGCCGCCTGCACCGCCATCCCCGCCCGCAGCGCCGGCCGTGGCGGGCACGCAACTCCCGCCTGCGCCGCCAGCGCCCCCGTCACCTCCGGCGCCGCCTGCCCATCTGGCGCATGTGCGTGTGGTGATGCCGTCCCGCCAATCCGTGCTGCAGCATATGGGGGTCACCCCAGCCTATGTGGCAGGGATGACGTCGGCGTTCGGCACCCGCATCGACGAGGATGACGCCGTGTCCCTGAAGGCGCTGGGCGTCACCCCGGACTGCGTGCGCGACTGGCGCGCCGCCGGTCTGCGCTCGCTCAGCGTGGATGATGCAACCCAGCTCGCCGCACTTGGCATCAAGCCTGACTTCATCCAGGGCATGCTGCGCGCGGGCCTCGGCAAGCTCTCCATCGACGATCTGGTGGAGCTCCGCGCCGTAGGCGTTACCCCGGAATTCGCCGCGAACGCCCTGCGCGCAGGCCATGCCGCATCGGTGGACGAGCTGGTGGAGTATCGCGTCGTCGGCTGGCGCTAAGGCGTCGCGCATGAGGGCAGGGCGGGGCCTGCCCACCTATTTCCCCTAGGCACGCCGCTGTGCCCTCTTTGCCACAGCCATTTCCTAACCGGACAGTCAGGCCGTCGATCCATTGCATGCTGCGCCATTTGTGCGCAATATCCTTGCAAAGGGCAAAAGCCCATGGGGAGGATATTGCTGATGAATGGACTGCGTGCGTCTTGCGCACTTGGTGCGCTTCTTGCGTCTTTCATGGCCCCTGCAACAGCGGCTCTCGCCCAGTCGGGCGCGCAGGACGAACCCTATAACGCCGGGGATATCATCGTCACCGCCACGCGGCGCGCGCAGGCCCTGTCGGATGTTCCCATCGCGGTCAGCGCCATCTCGGCCCAGCAGCTGGAAGCGAGCGGCGTCAACGACATCCGGGCCCTCAACCAGCTGGCGCCGTCGCTGCTGGTGTCCGGTGCCACCTCGGAAACCAACTTCACCGCACGGGTGCGCGGCGTCGGGACCGTCGGCGAAAACCCGGGTCTGGAAAGCTCGGTCGCGCTCTTCATCGACGGCGTCTACCGCAGCCGCACCGGCACCGGACTCTCGGAACTGGGCGAAGTCGAACGCATCGAAGTGTTGCGCGGTCCGCAGGGCACGCTGTTCGGCCGCAACGCCTCGGCGGGCCTCATCAACGTCGTCACCAAGAAGCCCAGCTTCGATAACGGCGGCTATGCCGCCGCCAGTTACGGCAATTACAACAGTATCCGGCTGGAAGGCGGGGTGAATTATGTGGTCTCCGAAAACCACATCGCCGCCAAGCTGGAAGGGCTGTGGTTCAAGCGCGACGGCTTCATGGAGGATGTCACCTCGGACCGCCGCTTCAACAATCGCGATCGCTGGATGCTGCGCGGGCAATTGCTGTTCACGCCGAACGACGATCTCGAAATCCGCCTGATCGGCGATTATTCCCAGCGGCGCGAAGAATGCTGCGCAGCATCCTTCCTTCCCGCCCGCTCACTGGCGCGCGACGCGCAGGGCAATGTCACCATCCTGCCCAACACGCTGGAGCCGATCCTGCGCGGCCTGGGCTCAGTCTCGCCGCGCGGAGAGCTGTTCAAGGTCGCGATCAGCGACAATCAGGATTTCCGCTCCGACAGCAACGATTGGGGCGTGTCCGGCGAACTGAACTGGAACCTGGGGGCGGCCAGCCTCACCTCCATCACTGCCTACCGCGACTATAAGGTGCATACCGGCACCGATGCCGATTTCACCGATCTCGACATCTGGGGCCGCAGCAATCAGGTCCGGCATTTCCGTACCTTCAGTCAGGAACTGCGCCTGCAGGGCACCCTGTTCGAGGACAGGCTGGACTGGCTCGTCGGCGGCTATTTCGCAGACGAGAAGCTGCGCACCAGCGACGACATCACCTTCGGCGCCGATTCCGAGCGGTTCGGGGACTGTCTAGTGGTGGCATCGCTGGCGCCCGCCACGCTCAACACCGCGCTGCCGCGCTGCACCAGCCTCCCCGCCAGCGTGTGGCCCGGCTACGCCAATCTGGCACTGGCCACCGGAACCGCCCGCATGCCGGGCACCGGTGCCGGGCCGGGCGGCTATTTCGATCATGAAAGCCGCAACTACGCCTTCTTCACCCACAACAGCTTCGATATCATCCAGGACCGGCTGATCCTCACCGTCGGCGCGCGCTACACCAACGAGCGCAAGACGATCGACGGCGTGTTCAACAACACAAATACGCTGTGCACCGCGCTCAGGAACATGGCGTCGGCGGCGGCCGCGCTGCCCTGCGCCATCAATGCGACTGCCGGGCCGGGCATCGCGTCCGGCGCCGAAGGCTCACGCATTACCGAAAGCCGCTGGACGGGCACGGTCGTGCTCAGCTGGAAGCCAATGGACGATTTGATGGTCTATGGCAGCTGGGCGCGCGGCTACAAGGCAGGCGGCTTCAACCTCGACACCTCCGCGCTCGATCTCGTCTGCAACCCGGCGGCGGGCACGGCGGCCCAGCAGGCGGCCTGCTCGGCGCAGCTGGCACGCCCCGCCAACACGGTGGGCAATGCCCGGCCGGAAGCAGTCGATCTGCAGTTCGGCGCGGAAACGGTCGATGCCTATGAATTCGGCGTCAAATTTTCCCGGCCCACGTTCAGCGCCAACATCGCACTGTTCAAGCAGGATTTCTCCAACTTCCAGCTGAACACCTACAATGGCGTGAACTTCGAAGTGACGAACGTGCAGGGTTGCCGCGACGATCTGGGCGGAACCGACAGCGACGGCTCTGCGACGACGGGCGCCTGCGCGCCAGACCGGCTGAAGCCGGGAGTCACCTCCAAGGGGATCGAGATCGAGCTGCAGGCCAGCCCGGCCCCCTATGTCTCGATTACGGCGGGCTTCACCTATTCCGACACCAGCTACGCGAAGGATCTGGTCGGAACCGGCGGGCGCCCGCTTTCCCCGGTGCTGTTCCAGCTGCCGGGCCGCCAGATCTCCAACGCGCCGCCCTATGTCGTCTCCGGCTCGTTCAGCTGGACGCCACCCATCAACGACAATCTGCGCGGCCTGTTCTATCTGGACTACCGCTTCACCGACAGCTTCAACACCGGCTCCGATCTCGACATCGAAAAGGTGCAAGAGGCCTTCATCCTGTTCAACGGCCGGGTCGGCATTTCCAGCGCAGACCGCAAATGGTCGCTGGAGCTGTGGGGCCAGAACATCTTCAACAAGCAGTATTTCCAGATCAGTGCCGACGCCCCGCTGCAGGGCTCCGGCACGTTCCGCGGCGTGGCGCAGGGCATCACCACCACCGCGAACCAGCTGTTCCTCACCTTCCCGGGCGAACCCCGGACCTTCGGGGTGACGGGCCGCTTCCGCTTCTGATCCTGGGGAGGATCAACCGGGGCGCAGACATGCGCCCCGGTTGCACCATCCATGACCATAGTTCGGCTTGACTGGGCACGCCTGCCCCATGCATGGCGCGCGCCATGGATATCATGCAGATTCCCGTCGGGGAAAATCCGCCCAAGGACCTCTATGCCATCATCGAGATTCCGATGGGCGGCGTGCCGGTGAAATATGAGCTCGACAAGAAGTCGGGCGCCATGTTCGTCGATCGGTTCCTGCACACGGCGATGTATTATCCCGGCAATTACGGCTTCGTGCCCCACACGCTGTCGGAAGACGGCGACCCGATCGACGTGATCGTGGTCGGCCCGCACGCCGTGGTGCCCGGCGCCGTGATTCGGGTGCGCCCGGTCGGCGCGCTGCTGATGGAAGACGAAGCCGGCGGGGACGAGAAGATCCTGGCGGTCCCGGTGGACAAGCTCCACCCCTTCTATTCCAACGTGAAGAACTACACCGACCTGCCCACCGTGCTGATCGAGCAGATCGGCCACTTCTTCGAGCACTACAAGGATCTCGAAAAGGGCAAGTGGGCGAAGTTCAGCCGCTTCGTGGACGTGGCCGGTGCCGAGGCGCTGGTTCTCGCAGCACTGGCGCGTTACCAGGCCCATAAGGAAGCCGCGGCCGCCGAGGCCGAAGCTGCGGAGACGGACGAGGCGGCCTGAGGGCCGCCCGCCTTTCCCTTCAGTCGAGATAGCCTGCATAGGAGTCCGCGATGCGCTTGCGCTCGCGGGCTACAAACTCTGTGCGACGCGTCTGCAGATAGGCGTCGCCGCGGTTCACCGCCTCCAGGAAGTCCAGCCGCATATGTTCCATCTGGAATTTCATGCGGTTAAGGCCGGTCGCATCGCGGTTCGCGAGCTGCTGATAGGCCTCCTTCATCTCCGCCACGATCTTCTCCAGCAGGATCGGGAACTTCGGATTATGGCCATAGGCCAGCGACCGGTAGTGAAGGTTCTCGATCGACTGCTCCACCTTCCATGTTCGCAGCAGCAGCTCGTTCGCGGCGATCTGCCCCTCGCCGGGGTTCCGGGTCACGGGATCGAGCGCGGAAAGCGCCCGCAGCTCGACGAGATTCCGGCTCGCCGTTTCGAACACATCGTCGATGAAGCTCTCTTCCCACTGTCCGATCGCAAGGCCGGCCGATCGCTTCAGGAACAGCAGCGCCCCGCCCAGGATGGACAGCAGCGTCAGCAGGTTGACGGTGAGTTCGACACTGTCCTTCATGGCGCCCTCTCCAGCGGAGCGGCGAACCTGCCGCGCAACCACGATGGCCGCAACCCCCTTCCAACGGGCATCGCCATGGCCTAGGTGCACGCCCATGCAGCCCGTCACCACCCTCGCCGGTCGCGCCGTGCCGTTCGGCGCCGCCAATGTCGACACGGATGTGATCATCCCCGCGCGCTTCCTGAAGGCGATCACGCGGCATGGTCTGGGCAAGGGCGCCTTCGCGGCGATCCGCGAGAACCCCGACAATATCTTCGACCAGCCGGAAAACCAGGGTGCGCCCATCCTGATTGCGGGCGACAATTTCGGCTGCGGCTCCAGCCGGGAACATGCGCCCTGGGCGCTGATGGACATGGGCTTCCGCGTCGTGATCAGCCCCGGCTTTGCCGACATCTTCTCGGGCAACAGCTTCAAGAACGGCCTGCTGCTGGTGCAGCTGCCGCAGGCCGCGGTGGACCGGTTGATGCAGGTCGCGGCCGAAGGCCTGCCGATCACCATCGATCTGGACAGCCAGACGGTCACGACGCCCTATCAGGACCGTTTCGAATTCCCCATCGATCCGTTCCGCAAGCATTGCCTGCTGAACGGGCTGGACGAGATCGGGCTGACCGAACAGGTCGCCCATGAAGTCGCATCCTATGAAGACCGGCTGCTGATCGAGCGGCCCTGGATCGCCGGAGCTGCCCAACGATGACGAGCCTTCTCCTCCTGCCCGGCGACGGCATCGGCCCCGAAGTCATGGCCGAAAGCCGCCGCATCCTCGACGCGCTGGCGCTGCCCGGTCTCGACATCTCCGAAGGCCCGTTCGGCGGCGCCTCCATTGATGCCCATGGCGTGCCGCTGACGGCGGAGACCGAGGCACGGGCGCTTTCCAGCACGGCCGTGCTGATGGGCGCGGTGGGCGGGCCGAAATGGGCCGGCGTCAGCTATGATATCCGCCCTGAGGCCGGTCTGCTGCGCTTACGGGAATCAATGAACGTCTTCGCCAACCTGCGTCCGGCGCGCTGCTTCGCGGCGCTGGCGGCCGCCTCCACGCTGAAGCCGGAGGTGATCGAGGGGCTGGATATCCTGTTCGTTCGCGAACTGGTCGGCGGCGTCTATTTCGGCACTCCGCGCGGTATCGAGACCCTGCCCGACGGCGAGCGGCGCGGCTTCAACACCCAGAGCTACACCACCAGCGAGATCCGCCGCGTGGCGACCACCGCCTTCGAGCTGGCAAAGCTGCGCTCGGGCAAGGTTTGCTCGGTGGAAAAGGCCAATGTGATGGAATCCGGCGTGCTCTGGCGCGAGGAAGTCACTCGCCTGCACGGCGAACGCTACCCCGAGATCGAACTCAGCCACATGTATGCCGACAATTGCGCCATGCAGCTGGTGAAGGCCCCGCGCCAGTTCGACGTGATCCTGACGGACAATCTCTTCGGAGACCTGCTCTCCGATCTCGCCGCCATGTCCACCGGCTCTCTGGGCATGCTGCCCTCGGCGGCGCTGGGCGCGGCGGGCAGGCCGGGGCTCTACGAACCCATCCACGGCTCCGCGCCGGATATCGCGGGGCAGGGCCTCGCCAACCCCTGCGCCTCCATCCTCAGCCTCGCGATGGCGCTGCGCTATTCGCTGGGCGCGCCGGAAACGGCAGACCGGGTGGAAGCCGCCGTGGAAGCCGCGCTGGATGCCGGGGCCCGCACCCGCGATCTGGGCGGCACGCTCACCACGCGCGGCATGGGCGACGCCATCCTCGCGAAACTGGCCGCATGACGCCACCGGCGGACAGCCGGCAAAACTCGCAGCCGGCCCGCAGCCGGTTAAGTCCCATGCGCCTTGTCGGCGCCTTCCTCACCGGCCTCGCATTCCTGGCGCCGCTGCTGCTGACGGCCATCGTGCTCAGCTGGGTGGCGGCCCAGATCGTCGCCTTCGTCGGGCCGGACAGCTTCGTCGGCCATATCCTCAGCGCGGGCGGCCGCCTGTTCGTGGACGATCCCGAAGGCGGCCTCATCAGCTTCGCCATCGGCTGGGCGCTGGTGATCGGCTTCATCACCGCGCTGGGCCTCCTCGTGCGGGACAGGGCGAAGAAAGTGCTGGAAGAGTGGGTCGACGGCGCCGTTGGCCGCATCCCGCTGCTCGGCAACGTCTATCGCCCCGTCGCGCAACTTGTGCGCAGCGTCTCCGGCCAGAAGGCCGAAGAGATGTCGGCGATGGCGGTATGCCGGGTGGAGTTCGGCGGTGGCGTGGACACCATCGCCTTCCTCGCCTCGCCTGACCCGATCGAGGTGGAGGGCGTGCCCTCGCTGCTGGTGCTGATTCCCACCGCCCCGGTGCCCATCGGCGGCGCCCTGCTGCTTGTGGCGGCCACGAAAGTGCATGTGCTCAACGACATGAAGTTCGACGACATCGCCCGGCTCTACCTCACCATGGGCATGACACCGCCGCCCCAGTTGCAGGCCGCGCTCGCCCGCCGCTGATTGGCGCCGAACCGGGCTTGCCCTTTATGCCATGTATCGGTATTGGCCCGCTTCCCGAGTGGGCGCGTAGCTCAGTGGTAGAGCACTGTGTTGACATCGCAGTGGTCGCAAGTTCAATCCTTGCCGCGCCCACCATCCTTTTCAATCATCTGGCCACGTCCAACACAGTGGCCTCTGAATTCATCTAAGCTAAGACCTTTTCCAGCGAGTGCGCCACGACGGTAGCAGGTCTAGAGGCTTTCCTTCGCCATCGGCTGGAAAACGGCAAAAAAACTCCAGCGCCGCAGGCAAAAGACCCCGCCTTCCAAAAAGCCAGCACACACCTCGCCCCAAAGGTCGCACCCCCTTGCGGCCGATCCGGCGCGCAGGCATCACGCCCGGCCATGACCGCCGGCGTTTTCCTTCTTCATGGCCATGGCCGCACGGGGCTTTCGATGGGGTTTCTCGCGTCCGAACTCGGGCATGCGGGCTTTGCTTCCACAGCGCCCAGCTATGGCATGCGCCGCTCGATGGACGAGATTCTCGATTATGTCACGCCCAAGGCCGCCGCGTTCGAAGCGACGCTGGACGGCCCCATGCATTTTGTCACCCATTCGCTGGGCGGGCTCGTCGCCCGCGCGCTCATCCATCGGCAACGGCCGCAGCGGCTCGGGCGAGTGGTGCAGCTGGGCCCGCCCAATCAGGGGTCGGAACTGGCGGATGCGCTGACGGACATGAAGCTGTCGTCAATGGTTCTCGGCCCGGTGGCGCCCTATCTGCGTACGCAGAGGCCGGAGGCCAACGAGGCGATGTTCGGCAAGGTGGATTATGAGCTGGGCGTCGTGGCGGGTGACGTCAGCGTGCATCTGGTCCCGGAAAGCATCCTGCCGCGTCCGAACGACGGCAAGGTGTCAGTGGCCGCCACCCGGCTGGACGGCATGACCGACCATATCGTGGTCCATGTCGCCCACAGCATGCTGATGTTCCACCCCGACAGCGTGACCCAGGTTCTCACCTTCCTGAAGGACGGGCGCTTCCGGCACGGCGGCTGATGCGGCCGCGGTCGTAGCGGTGCCGGCCGCCCGTTCGATCACGCCTGGCAACCGCGCCTCATAGTCAGGCGGGAACACCCAATAGGAAAGCCCGTCGGCACCCGGCCCCGGCGCCAGCCCGCGATCCTTCGCGTCCTTGGCGAACATCAGCTGCAGCAGCACGTCGCTCGCAGCCCAGGGGTCCATGTACCAGAAGGCGTGGGATCGCGCGCCTACGCCCTTCAGGTCGCCGGGGCGCACCCGCACGACTTCCAGCCCCTGCTCCTTGTTGGCCTGCTGCAGGAACCGCATGTCCCCGGGGGAAAGCTCCCTCAGGTCAGGTCGCCCCGCGCGCGATCCGCGGTTCAGCAACTCGGAAAGCCGCAGCGCCGAATCCTCCATGTTCAGGCTCACGGTCACCCGGTCCGGCAACCCCGCATAGTCGCGCAGATCGCCCACGAAGTCGCGCAGATCGGCGTCGGGCGCGGCATGATGCACCTGCCCCAGACGCGGGTTCTGCCCACTTTCGCGGCTCCAGCTGCCCACGCGCGCCAGTCCGTCGGATGCGACGGTGCCGCCCGCGGAGTAGCTCAGCACATCGATCTTGCGGGCGCGGGTATGGGTGGAGAGCAGCTCCACCAGACGCGCGAACTGCGGCGCAGCGCCGAAGGCGGTGCCAATATCGCGGGGATAGACCAGGAAATTCTCGGCGGTCGGCCAGGCGAACAGGATCACAACCGCATTCTGCCCTGTGAAATGGCGCAGCTGAGCGGCCTGCCCCGCCGCGCGTTCCACGGTGGAATTGGCGCCATGCACATAGATGATGATGTCGGGGTCGAGGCTGCGGCTCAGCGCTTCGTCCACCAGTCCCAGCCAGGCCCGCATCGAAGGGTCCAGCACCGGCCCCCGGGGCGGAACAGATTCGTCACCGGGAAGTGACGCCAGCTCCCGCATCTGCTCCAGCAGCAGCTGCGGCCGCCGGTCCCCATCCTCACCGAACGACCATTCATACACCCGGTCCCAGGGGGTCCCTTCATCGCCGATGCGGACCGTCGTAACGCCCAGCAGAAGGTCTCGGCCCGGCGTGATGGCATGGATGCGATCGTTGCGCGGCCCCAGCGCCATGCGGTTGGTCGCATAGAACAGCTCGATGCGGTTGTCGTGGCGCAGATTGGGATTGGCGCTGAACAGGGCGCCGCCCGACTTCACGAACACCGCCGGAACCGGCATCAGCCGCATCGGCGGATTGTGGAACGCCATCAAGATGGTGATCAACAGTCCCAGAAGGGCTACAAAACCCAGCCAGCGCCAGATGCGTCTGCGCTTCTTCGGTGGCTGTACGCCCGCCTCGTCAACATCGGTCATCCCGGCTGCATGCCGCAGCGCAGCGCCGTCGTCAAAGCGCTTTGTCACGCACCCGAATTCCGTCGTTTCCGTCCAAGACGGCGCCGCGCCGATCCGGCAAATGCCGTCGCCGAGAGGGGTACACACGCACCAAGCGAAAACGCCCGGAAAGTGTACCGAATATGTTGTTTCACCTGTCCACAGACGCCCAGAATCCCCAATGCGTCGCCACCGTCCTTGCAGAGCTGATGGGCGGCAAGGCCACCCCATTCCCCCCAGTCGCCGACGGCAGCTGGGTTGCCCATGGCGACGATGCCACCAACACGCTGGTGGAGGTCTATCCGGCCGGCACGCTGCTGGTGGAAGGCCCCGCCGGAGTCGTCGGCATTCCCGGCGCTGCCCGGACGCGCGGCGCCACACATTTCGCGCTGGGCACCCGGCTTTCGGCGGAAGACGTGCATGCCATCGCCCGCCGCGAAGGCTGGCCCGCGGAAACCCACAGCCGCGACGGCCTGTTCCATGTGATCGAACTGTGGATCGAAGGCGTTCGGCTGGCGGAAATCCTCACCCCGGCGATGCAGCAGGAATATCTCGATTCCATCCGCCTCGACCGCTGGGAACAGGCTCTGGCGAACGGCCCCGCACAGCCGAACGCGAAAGCCGCCTGACAAGTTCGTCACGGGCGCCCCGCCGACCTCCAACCGATCAGAAGCGGTCGGCAGGAAGCGGGGCGCCACCCCCACGATCAACCTCATTCTCCCAAGGACTTCACATGCCTATCCTCCTTATCCGCGCTGCCGCCGCGATCGCCCTGCTCACGGCCACCTTCACCCTCGCAATGCTCGCCGCCAACGGCAGCACCGGCGCCGGGCACGAACTGCTGATGTGGGCGCTGATCAACGTCGGCATCTGCATCCTCGTCGCCCTGCTGCGCCGCCGTCCCGCCCGGCGCACGCTGGCCTGAGAGGGCCGGCGGGTGCGACGGAAGGTTGCATTATTTCGCAAGATGGCAGGCTGGCGCGCCCAATGCGGCATTGCTAATCGGCGCACGGGTCCAGTGCCTCGAAAGGTGCAATTGTCATGTTGCTTGCGTTCCTGCTGATGTCGGCCGCTCAAGTCGAATCGCCCGCCGAAACCCCCGTCAATCCAATCGCCGCCCCGCAATCGCAACAGGGCAATGCGTTGTCAGATCTCTCGCCCGAAGAACGGCAGGAAATTACCGACGATTCCGCCCGCGATCTGCGTGAAAGCCGCTTTTACAACCGCCCCGGCGCCACCCGTGCGGATTATGATGCCGACTGGCAGGAATGCCGCATGATCGCGCGCGGGTCGCGCAGCATGGGCGGTCAGGTTGTGACGGTTCCCTATAATCCGGGGATCATCTCGCCGGCAGCCGCCTCGGGCGCAGGGCTGATCGGGGCCATGATCGGCAACGCCATCGTGGAAGGCCAGCTGCGCCGCGACAATCGACGTTCCTGCCTGCTCGTCAAGGGCTGGTCATTGGTCGAGGTGGAGGAGCCCGCCGCCCGCGCCCGCATCGCCGCGATGTCGGATGCGGAGAGGGAGACGCATTTCAACCGCCTCGTCGGCGCGGACACCTTGCCGCCCGGCCTCAAGACCCTGCGCTGGGAAAACCCCCTCGCCGCACCGAAGCTGGCTGCATCGATCGGCCCGCGCGATCCGTCCAAGGACAAGGCCGCACAGCGCAAACCCGTCAAGCCGGCGGAAATCGCCAGCGGGCAGGGTGGCGTCATCCTCGGCTTCCGTCGCCCAGACGAGGCGTCGCAGGGCAAGTCGGCCTCGCTGCTCATCAGCCGCTATGATCCGGAGGCCGCCAACGTCGTCTTCCCGGAAAAGCGCGACAAGGCCGACACCACGACCTACGGCTTGCTGATCAAATCCCGCGACAAGGCCCTCGAGGTCGAACATGCGCTGCACGCGCTGACGCCCGGCACCTATGTCATCAGCGGCGCCACGCCAGGCGTGCAGGGCGCCGTGAACATGAACTTCTGCCTCGGCTCGGCGATGTTCACCGTCGAACCCGGCAAGATTACCTATATCGGCGATTTCCTGCCTTACGTCCTTGCACCGGCGGAAGGCGGCGGCCGCCTCTCCGCAATGGCATGGCAGGACCATCTCGCGGATGCAGAGGCGGCCGCCCCGGCGCTGCAATCCTCAGCCCCGCTACCGGTGCAGCCCGCCAGCTTCACCAACGGCGTATCCTGGGGTTGTGCGGCGACCGTGATGACGGCCTATGCCGTCCCCGGCGCGCCGACCCTCGAGGGCCCGCGCCGTGCCGGCCCACCTCTGGCGTCGCCCGCGCAACCCACCACCATCATCACCATTCCCACGAATTGATGCGGGAAGGGGCGTCGCGCGGCGCCCCTTCCCTTTTCCCACCCGAACGCCCACCTCTGCCTGGCCCCGCGCCCTCTTCCATCAGGCGCGGAACATAGGTAGAACAATCTCCCATGAGCCTGACCAAGATCTCCGTCCGCGGCGCCCGCGAGCACAATCTCAAATCCGTGGACATCGATCTGCCGAGGGACAGGCTGATCGTCATCACCGGCCTTTCCGGCTCCGGCAAATCCAGCCTCGCCTTCGACACCATCTATGCCGAGGGCCAGCGCCGCTACGTTGAATCGCTTTCCGCCTATGCCCGCCAGTTCCTGGAACTGATGCAGAAGCCCGATGTCGATCATATCGAGGGCCTCAGCCCCGCGATCAGCATCGAGCAGAAGACGACCAGCCGCAATCCGCGTTCCACGGTCGGCACCGTCACCGAAATCTATGATTATATGCGCCTGCTCTGGGCCCGCACCGGCGTGCCCTACAGCCCGGCCACCGGCCTTCCCATCTCCGCGCAGACGGTCAGCCAGATGGTGGACCGCGTCCTCGCGCTGCCCGAAGGCACCCGCCTGATGCTGCTCGCCCCCGTGGTGCGCGGCCGCAAGGGCGAATATCGCAAGGAAGTTGCCGAGTGGAAGAAAGCCGGCTTCCAGCGCCTGCGCGTCAACGGCGAAGTGGTGGACATCGAGGACGCGCCTACGCTCGACAAGAAGTACAAGCACAACATCGACGTCGTGGTCGACCGCCTCGTGGTCCGGCCGGACATCGCCAGCCGCCTCGCCGAAAGCTTCGAAACCGCCCTGAAGCTCGCCGACGGCCTGGCTGTCGTGGAGCTGGTCGATGGCGGCGAGCCGATCACCTTCTCCGAAAAGTTCGCCTGTCCGGTCTCCGGCTTCACACTGCCCGAAATCGAACCCCGCCTCTTCTCCTTCAACGCCCCGCAGGGCGCCTGCCCCACCTGCAACGGGCTGGGCGAACGCCTCTTCTTCGATCCCTTCCTGATCGTCCCCAATGAAGCTATCAGCCTGAAGGACGGCGCCGTCGTCCCCTGGGCCAAATCCTCCCCGCCCTCGCCTTATTATATGCAGGTGCTCGGCTCCGTCGTCCGCGCGCTGGGCGGCACGCTCGACCAGCCCTGGGCCAAGCTGCCCGAGGAAACCCGCGACGCCATCCTGCACGGCACCAAAGGCAAGCCCATCGCGCTCGTTTTCGAGGATGGCCGCAAGCGCTATGAAGTGCAGAAGCCGTTCGACGGGGTCATCGCCAACCTCGACAAGCGCTTCAAGGACACGGAGAGCGCCTGGATGCGGGAGGAACTGGGCCGCTACCAGTCCGCCGCCCCCTGCGAATCCTGCGGCGGCGCCCGTCTGAAGCCCGAAGCCCTCAGCGTGAAGATCGCGGGCGAGAGCATTTCAGACAGCACCCGCCGCTCCGTCGCCGATGCCGCGCAATGGTTCCAGGCGCTCCCCGCCCATCTCACGGCCAAGCAACAGGAAATCGCCGCCCGCATCCTCAAGGAAATCAACGAGCGGCTCGGTTTCCTCGTCAATGTCGGCCTCGGCTATCTCAGCCTGGACCGCACCTCGGGCACGCTCTCCGGCGGCGAATCCCAGCGCATCCGCCTCGCCTCCCAGATCGGATCGGGCCTCTCGGGCGTGCTCTATGTGCTGGATGAACCCTCCATCGGCCTGCACCAGCGCGACAACGACCGGCTGCTGGAAACACTGAAGCGCCTGCGCGACCTCGGCAACACCGTGCTCGTCGTCGAGCATGACGAAGACGCCATCCGCACCGCCGATCATGTGGTGGACATGGGGCCCGGCGCAGGCCGCAACGGCGGCACCGTCATCGCCGAAGGCACGCTCAGCGATATCCTGAACAACCCCAACAGCCTCACCGGGGATTATCTCTCCGGCCGCCGCAAGGTCGAGGTGCCCGCCACCCGCCGCAAGGGCAACGGCAAGAAGCTCACGGTGAAAGGCGCCCGCGCCAACAACCTGCAGGACGTCAGCGCCAGCATCCCGCTCGGCACCTTCACCTGCGTCACCGGCGTCTCGGGCTCGGGTAAGTCCAGCTTCGTCATCGACACCCTCTATCCGGCGGCCGCCAAGGCGCTGAACGGCGCCCGCCTCCACGCCGGCCCGCACGAAGCGATCACCGGGCTCGAGCATCTGGACAAGGTGATCGACATCGATCAGTCCCCCATCGGCCGCACCCCGCGCTCCAACCCGGCCACCTACACTGGTGCCTTCACCCACATCCGCGACTGGTTCGCCGGCCTGCCGGAATCGCTGGCGCGCGGCTACAAGCCCGGTCGCTTCAGCTTCAACGTGAAGGGAGGCCGCTGCGAGGCCTGCCAGGGCGACGGCATGCTCAAGATCGAGATGCACTTCCTGCCCGACGTCTATGTCCAGTGCGACGTGTGCCACGGCAAGCGCTACAACCGGGAAACGCTGGAGGTGCTGCACAAGGGCCACAGCATCGCCGACGTGCTGGACATGACGGTCAGCGACGCCGTGAAGCTGTTCGAAGCCGTCCCCCCCATCCGCGACCGGCTGAAGATGCTGGAGGAAGTGGGTCTCGGCTATGTCCATGTCGGCCAGCAGGCGACCACGCTCTCCGGCGGCGAGGCCCAGCGCGTGAAACTCGCCAAGGAACTCTCCCGCCGCGCCACCGGCCAGACCCTCTACATCCTCGACGAGCCCACCACCGGCCTCCATTTCGAGGATGTCCGCAAACTGCTGGAAGTGCTGCAGGCCCTGGTTGATCAGGGCAACACGGTCGTGGTGATCGAGCACAATCTCGAAGTCATCAAGACAGCAGACTGGGTGATCGACCTCGGCCCCGAAGGCGGCGCCGGCGGCGGCACCATCGTCGCAACCGGAACGCCGGAGCAGATCGTGGCGTCTGGCAAGGGATTTACGGGGGGGTATTTGCGGGGGTTGTTGGGGTAAGTTCTGACAGGGTCGAATCGGAAGGGGTTTGTTCATGGCGCGTAATGCCACGATTCAGTATCGGTGCCTCAACAGAGAGAATTTTCCTCGTCCCGAGGCACTTAAAGATTTGGTAATTGAGGCATTGAACCTCAATCACAATGGCCGAATCGTTGGTGAACTTGTAACAAAAAGGAGGTTTGACCTCGACCAAGACGGCCGACTTACCCTTCTTAACAAGATTACGGAAAGACCGTTTTGGCCGGATCCATTTTTTTCCGGACAGATCGCATTCTTTGAACAGGGTGCAAATGTACCAGCAATATTGGGTGACATCGATGCTGATACCAATGAGCTAGACCTTGGCCAATTTCAGCTTCCTAACGCAAGTATGATACATGGTCTATTGTACTTTGTAATCGTTGGCGATCATTTGGGTATGATCGAGAGCCCCGGCATGCGAAGCGCAAGGCTTGAGCGGTTCTTTACGCAGTTTTTATCACAGTACAATGTATTGGAAGTTGGCAATACCGTTGTTCTCAATGCACTATTCACTAACGAGAACGGGCGCGCTGTGAGTCAGGCCACCGAAGTGGTTTTAGCGGCCGAGCCCGCCCGACGACCTGAGTTTGACCCCGGAGAAATTGAAAGGCTTGTTGCCCAAGATGTAGCAGAAGCGAGAGGTATCAATAACTCGGTTATCCGAGTTCTTGAAGCCCTCAGTTGGACGAACGACGATATTACGCGGCTGATGGCGCAAGTCCCGCCAGGCGGATGGTTGGAGGGTGTATTTAAATTTCTAATTAAAAGTAAAACTTCGAGAAAGCAGACGATACGTCGCCAGACCTTGGATGAAGCCTTAAGGAATGTTGATCCGAAGGACGTCACTATTCTCGGAAAGGGAAAACGGGAAAAGGACGGATTTGTTAAACTTACGAAAATCAAGACTGTTCGGACTATTGGTTCCCTTTTGGATCCGACAAGCGCAGTGTCGATGATCGAGGAAAGTTTGAGAGAATGGAGTGCTGCTGGCGAAATTGACCTCGTCTTATGAAGCGAAGCTACTTCGGCCCTCTTTTTTTGGCTCTTCTATTGAGTTTAGCACCTCCGAATCTGCTGCAAGGCGATCCGGCCAAGCTCCTCATTCCGCTTTTGGGCCTAATTATGGCAGGAGTATTTCCTGCTGTTTCCCTCACAGTGGGTGCTATTAAATCAGGATCTTTCTCTGTTAAGAAAATCGGAGAGCTAGCCGTGAAGCTGCGAGAGGTTTTGCGCTTCCTTGAAACATTGTTCGTGTGCGCACTAGCTTCTGCTGTGCTTATCATAACCGCCGAGTCATTGGAGTGGGGCAGGAACTTTTTGCTGCCTTTTTATACTAGCCGGATATTCAATTTCGTGATTGGTTTTTCGCTGGGATATCTCATTTTCGGCTTACCTAAGATGCGCGACGTGTTCTCAGATATTCTCTCAATTGGTGAGCAGATCGCCAAGGATGAAGCAACGCAAAAGCTGCAGGACCGGGCGGCCAAGCTAGCTCCCGTTGGCGATCGGTTCCCGACCAAGGACAGCTTTGGACTTGTGAGGGCTGTGCACGAGGATCCAAACGGAGGTTAGCGGCCGGCGGCAAAGCCGCCGAGTCCGCCTGAAGGTCCATAAGGACAGGAAGAGTTGCGGGCAAAGCCCGCTTGTCGGACGGGCTTGCCGGCTTCGCCGCCAACCCGCCGGCCATGCCTGCGGCGAGTCAGCGGATTAGCGCTTCGCTCTAACCGCTGCCGCCTTCGCCACAAACCAGCAATCGGCCTGCACCGTCAGCCCGCGCCGCTCCACATCATCCAACGCTGCGTTCACCAGCCGGCCGCCCACGCCGCGCCCGCCGATGGCGTCGGGTACCAGCGTATGGTGAAAGTTGATCCGGTCGCCCGTAAGCCGATATTCGGCGAAAGCCGTCACGCCGTCCACCACCAGCTCATAGCGGCTGTGCGCCGCATTGTCGGCCACGTCGCCGCCCACATCGCGCAACTGATCCATGGCGGGCACCCTGCCACTGCCGATGCCCCGGGCATAGCCCCCAAAAGCAAAGCGGCGCCGCAACCTCCGCGACGCCGCTTCCTGCCACCGCCGGCAGTCAAACCCTGTGTACGCAACAATTACGCAACACGGAACAGGCCGAACGGGCGTTCAACACACAGCGGGTCCGGCCCCAAACAACTGTCAATCAGCCTGCCATCTGTCAATTCCGGGATCAACCGCTCGTCGCATCTTTTAGCACATGGCCCGGAAATTGCATCCCCACTGTTGCCTGCAAACGTCAGACGGCCCGGCGGAGAGGGGGTCCGCCGGGCCGTCCTTCTGATTTCCGCCGGGAGAGAGAGGGGATAACCCCGGCGAAACTACAGATTTCTTAACGCGCTGCCAGTTGCTGCTGGCCCACGATGGTGTTGATCTGGGCGCGAGCCGACGACACCGCATCGGCGATGCATAGCTTGTACTCGGTCACTTCGGCGCGGCTCATCTGGTTCACCCCGCCTTCCGAGCACAGCCGCGACGCCGCCGCGATCACCCGGCCTTCGACTGCCTTGCGACCTTCCGGCCGCGTCAGATCATATTTCGCCACTTCGATGCGGGTTTCCTTCACCGGGGCCGCCGCTGCGGGGCCTGCCGCGACGCCCAGCATCACGCCCGAAGCCACAACCGCCAGCACCAGGCCCCGAACCGAATTCATGATGTCCGTATTCATCTTAACCGCTCCTGTTGATCTAGAGATGCCAACAGCATTGCATCCCCCGTGCCAACTGCAGCGGAATTGTTAAAATCATATAATTTCAATTACTTATATAAATGTCCGAATCTTGGACGATTTCTACAAAATGAATGAATTGCAAATTAATGGGAAAATTCCCCAACTATTTTAGATTTTTTCGCAGCCCTCTTTGCCTGTGCCAACTGCGCGCCCCCGATTGACGGGGATCAACGACAGGCGCACCCCTTACCGCTCATCATCGAGCCAGAAGGACAAGCCGATGAGCCACATTCCCCAGCTGCTGCACGATATCTATCCGGCAGACACGGAGCTGCTGCGTCGGCTGAAGGCGGAAGACAGCCGATTCCAGCAACTCACCGCCCGTCTTCAGGAGCTGGACGAGGCCGTCCACGCCATCGACGACGGGGAAGACCCCGCATCAGACGAGCGTTCCGAATCCGTCTCGAAAGAGCGCCTCGCCATTCTGGATGAAATCGCGGCCGTTCTCGCCGCGGCCCGCACTGCCTGAAGGAATCTCCATGCCTAACACAACCGAAATCCGCAGCCGGCTCGAAGCCCGCCTCCATGAACTCGGCGTCGAAGTGGAAAGGCTGGAAGCAGAAGGCACGCAGCCCCTCGATGCAGACTGGAGCGAGCAGGCCAATCAGCTGGAAGAAGTGGACACCGCCGAAGGTCTCGAACAGGTCCGCCTGGCCGAAGCCCGCGACATCCACGCCGCTCTGCAACGGATAGACAATGGCAGCTACGGCGTCTGCGCGAGTTGCGGTGGCGCCATCGCGCCGGCCCGACTGACGGCGCAGCCGACAGCCACCTTGTGCATCGATTGCGCATCCTGATGCCGGCGAGCGGTGCCGGCTTGACTTGCCCGCTCGGAAACCCCAGCCGTTGCAGCATGTTCCCGCTGAACGATGCCAATGTCCCGGTGCTCGCCCAGACCATCCAGCTGGCGATCGCCCCCGTGTTCCTGCTCACCGCGATCGGCGCCTTCCTGTCCGCGATCACCACCCGCCTCGGCCGGGTGATCGATCGCGCCCGCAAGCTCGAATCCACCGAGCCGAAGGATGATGTCGAACGCAGCCTCATCATCACGGAACTCGCCACGCTGGACAGGCGGATGCTGCTCGCCAACCGCGCCGTCGCCCTCTCGGTCTCGTCCGCGCTCAGCATCTGTACCCTGATCGCGGTTCTGTTCATCTCGTCGGTCAGCGCCTTCCACCCGGATCCGCTCATCCCGGCGCTGTTCATCCTCGCCATCGTACTGCTGATGGCCGCGCTCCTCACCTTCGCGCTGGAAATCCGAATCTCCATTCGCACCGTCCGCGTCCGCGCAGAGCTCATCCATCAGGCCCCGCGCCCGCCCGGCGACATCAGCTTCCGGGGCTGAAACCGCCCCGCCATCATTCCCCGCTAAACAGCCCAGGAAGGGAGACTGCCCATGAAGTTCGAAGTCGAGATCGAGGCCACCCCGGCCGAAGCCCGCGCCTTCCTTGGCCTGCCGGATCTCACCCCGCTTCACGAAGCCTGGGTAGAGCGCATGAAGGCCTTCACCATCGATGGCCCCTCGCCGGATGACTGGCAGAAGCTGATCAAGACATGGACCAGCGGCGTCCCCGGCGTGAACGAGGGCATCGAGGCCTGGGGTAAGATGATGATGACGGCCATGACCCCACCCGGCGTGAAGTCCGACAAGAAGGACTGAACGGGCTGAAAGCTGCCGCAGGGCAGCTATTCACCACGAATTCGCCTGTTCGGCCTTGAAGCTGTCACGTCGCGCCCATAACCTGCCGAGCCGAAAGGGGTCGAACAGGGACGATGGACGCACGTCTCAATATTGACGCGCTGATCCGCGATTGGCGCGGCGGTGACACCGCTGCGCGCGATCAGCTGGTGGAGCTGCTCTACCCGGAACTGCGCACCATCGCCTCGGCGCAGCTCCGACGCGAACGCCATGTCTCCTTCTCTTCCGGCGATCTCATCAACGATGCCATCCTGCGTCTGGTGAAGATGGGCCGCATCGATATCGCCGATCGCGCCCATATCATCGCGCTCGCCGCCCGGCTGATGCGCAATATCCTGGTCGATCACGCCCGCCAGAAAGGCGCCGACAAGCGCCACCATTACAAGGTCGAACTCAACCCCGACATCGATGGCGATCAGCGGATTGACCTGATTGCCCTCGAAACTGCGCTGAGACGCTTGGGGGTGATCGACATGCAATTGGCTGAACTGGTGGAAATGCGATATTTCGGGGGAATGCCGCTCGGCGACATAGCCCAGGTCACGGGCCTCTCAGAGGCGACACTCAAGCGGCGCTGGCGAACGGCGCGCGCCTGGTTGCAGGACGCGGTCGAAAACCCGATCGATGGCTGAGCCCGGCGGCGAGGATCCCCGCCTGCAAGTCGAACGGGAAGCGCTCGCCCTGTTCGACGAGCTGCTGGACGTGCCCGAAACCAGCCGTGGCCGCTGGATCGCGGACCGCACCGCCAACAGCGAGGTGCGTGCCCGGCTCGAATCCATGCTGGAGGCAGACCGCATCGCCTCGCTGCGCACCGGCGCCGCCGCGCTGGGCGTCGGCGGCGAGGGCCAGTTGCCGGAACGCATCGGCCAATATCGAATTACCGGCCTGATCGGCCGCGGCGGCATGGGCGCCGTCTATCGCGGCACCCGCGACACCGGCGATTTCGCGCACGAAGCCGCCATCAAGGTCATCAAGCCCGGCCTGCTGTCCGATGTCCTCACCCAGCGCTTCCGCGCCGAGCGGCAGACGCTCGCCACGCTGCAACACCCCAATATCGCCCGCCTCTACGACGGCGGTGAGACGGCCGAGGGCAGCCCCTATATCGTGATGGAGCTGATCGACGGCCTCCCCGTCGACAAATGGGCCAATGAACAGGGTCTCGACACGCTGGCCCGCGTCCGTCTGATCGAAACCGCCGCAGACGCCATCGCCTACGCCCATGGCCGCCTGGTCATCCACCGCGACATCACCCCGCTCAACGTGCTGGTGCAGCGGGACGGTACGCTGAAGCTGATCGACTTCGGCATCGCCCGCTCCGCCGAAAGCGAAGGCGCCTCCACCGCCACGGACATCGCCGGTCTCGGCCGCCTGCTGAAGCGGCTAATCCCCGCACCACCGCCCGAGATCGACGCCATCATCGCCCGCGCCACCGGTCCGGCCGCCCAATCCTATCCCACCGCAGCCGCCTTCGCGGCCGACCTTGCTGCCTGGCGCAACGGCCAGCCCGTCGCGGCCATGAACGGCGGCGAATTCTACCGGCTGAAGAAGTTCGCGGCTCGCAACAAGGCCGCCGTCATCGCGAGCGGGCTCGTCCTCACGGCTCTCGTCGGCGGCCTCATCACCGTCAGCCTCGCCAACGCCCGCATCCGCGCCGCAGAGGCGGAAGCGCAGGCCCGCTTCGAACAGACCCGCGCCATCGCCAACGCCCTTCTATTCGACGTCTTCGACGAGGTCAGTCGCGTCGAGGGAGCAACCAAGGCACGGGAAACATTGGCAAAAACGGCGATTTCCTACCTTGACGCGCTGGCCGGTATGGAAAATGCCCCGCCCGATGTCCGCGCCGAAGCGGGGCGCGGCTATGTGCGCCTTGCCGAAGTCACCGGCGGCGGCCAGTCCCAGTCACTCGGCCGCTACGCAGACGCCAACGCCCTGCTCGCCCGCGCAGACGCCCTGCTCGCTCCCGCCCATGCCGCCAGCCCGGGCGACGAGCCAACCGCGATCGCATTCGCCATCCTCCGCCTCGAACAGGCCGGCACCAACCTCTACAACAACAACGACGCCGACACGGCCCGGGAGCAGGCCGAACAGGCCGAACAGGCCATCGCCCCATTCGCAGCAAATGGCGCGGAGCAGGCCCGCCTACTGGCCACGGCCCTGCAAACCCAAGGCGACAGTTTCGGTTGGAACAATGATTTCAAAGGCGCCCGTCCGCTGCACCAGAAAGCGGAAGACGTCGTGGCCGCGCTCCCCGCGCCCCTCCAGTCCGACCCGAAGGTCCGTGCGGCCCGCAGCGCAAATCTCCGTCTGCTCGGCGAATCCCAGCACAAGCTGGAAATGGCCCCGGAAGCCCGCGCCACGCTGGATCAGGCCGTCGCCATCAATCGCAGCCTGCTGGCCGACTCACCCGACGATCCCGCCACCCTGCGCAAGCTGGCCATCTCCCTCTGGTACGCCGCCGTGGTCCACCGCACAAACGAACGCGACCCTCAGGCCCGCGCCGCCATCCGCGAAGCCGTCCAGCTGGCCGACCGCATGGCCGCCAAGGACCCGAACGATGCCGGCGCCCTCCAGATGCAGGCCATCACCGGCGAAGTCCTCGCCCAGGTCCTCGCAGACCAGAAGGACATCGCCGGCAGCAAGGCCGCCATGGCCAAGGTTCTCAAGACACACGACCATCTGGTGCAACTCGCCGGCAGCGCCCCCGGCGCCCGCCGGTCCCGTAACTCAGCCCTGCGCAGCTCTGGCGGCATCCTCTACAACCTCGGCGACATCCCGGCCGCCTGCACCTCCTGGCGCGAACTCCTCACCGCCTATCTCGCCCTGCAATCCGCCGGAAACCTCAGCGAGTTCGACGCCCAGAACGCCCTGCCCGAAACACGGGGCTACATCCGCGACATCTGCGAAGGCGGAAAGCCGAAGTCGGCCTGGCCCAAGGGGATTTAAACGTCCAGTCGGATCGTTATTGCCCCTCCGGCGGGCAGGGAAATGATTTCCCTGCACCCTCTACGCTTATATTGCGCGCAAACTCTTAGGGTTTACTGTGTGTGAACCTTCCATAAGGCAATGGGCTCGCTAGTTGCACATGGCTGTGCGGCGCAGCGCCGAAGAAATTTCGGAATGTCCGTTTCCCAAAGCCGCCAAACAATCCAAACTCGACTCAGACTTCCATGGCCAGGCAATGATGATAAAAAATCAACCCAGACAGATCGACCAACTTATAGAAGTGGCGCCAGAAACTGGAACTGACGGACATGTATCGCGGCGGGAAGCGACGCTGCGCAGAATTCCGGAAGCTCAGTCCAGATGAGCGCGAATTTCTACGCGTGGCTTGCAATGGTGCGATCGCGATGGGAGACGATGTCCAGCGGTCAGCAAATTTCCGCCACCATCAACGCAGTGGTTGACGCGACAGTATTTGTTTCATTTTTGAGCTTCATCTGGCTTGGCATAACAGCTGACCGCCATGCATTCACCTTTTGGGTTCCGTTCCTAGCCGCTGTCCTTTTCCCCCGCTTCCGACTGATGCGAGACCGCTGGAATCTATAGGCCGTGACGTCTGGACCAGATTTCCGCCAATCAGCTACCAGGAGGAACATAGAAGGCCGCCTCTTACCCCTGTTCCGATAATCACCATCCCGCTAAACCGCCCAACCATGTCAGCTCCCATTTTCGCCCTCTCCTCCGGCCCGCCGCCCTCCGGCGTCGCGGTCATCCGGCTCAGCGGAAACGGCGTGTTCGACATCGTGCGCCGTCTAATCGGTTCCCGTCGCCTACCCCCTGCGCGCGAAGCTCGCCTGCGCACGCTCTATCGCCCGTCAGATCACGCCCCGCTCGATCAGGCGCTGGTCCTCGTCCTCCCCGGCCCCAACAGCTTCACCGGCGAAGACTCCGCTGAACTCCACACTCACGGCAGCCCGGCCGTGGTTGCAGCGGTTCAATCCGCCCTGCTCGATCTGGGCGCTGTCCCTGCCGAGGCCGGCGCCTTTACCCGGCGCGCCTTCGAATCCGGCCGCCTTGAACTCACACAGGTCGAAGCCCTGTCGGACCTGATCGCGTCCGAGACCGAACTACAGCGCGAATCCGCGCTGTCCCAGGCCGGAGGCCGACTGCGCGATCTCGCCGACAGCTGGCGGGACCAACTGATCGCCATCATGGCCGAAATCGAAGCCCAGCTCGATTTTTCCGATGAGGGCGACGTCGAGGCCAGCAGCGCCCATGCCGAGCAGACCCGAGCCGGGCCGCTGGCAACCCTCGCACGGAGCATGGAGGCCGCACTCAGTTCGGCGCCAGTCGCGGAGCGCATTCGTCAGGGCCTGACCATCGCCGTCACCGGCCCGCCCAATGCAGGCAAGTCCAGCCTCATCAACGCGCTTGCCCGCCGAGACGTCGCCATCGTCACCCCTCACGCCGGAACGACCCGGGACGTGATCGAGGTCCATCTCGATCTCGGCGGCCGCCCCGCCCTTCTGCTCGACACCGCGGGCTTGCGCGAAACGGATGACCCCATCGAAGCCGAAGGCATCGCCCGCGCCAGAGCCCGAGCCCAATCGGCTGATCTGGTGCTCGACCTTGGGCCCGGCGGAAACGTCGTCAACCGTATCGACGAGTCCGGAGAGGTCGCAGGGGTTCGAAATGACCGGGCCTATATTTCAGCTCGAACCGGCGCCGGCCTCCCCGAACTTGAGGCCTGGCTGAGCGACTGGGCAGCGGGCCAACTTCCGGCGGGCGAGCCACCAGCCATCACCACCGCGCGACAGCAGCATCTGGTCAACGAAGCCTTTCTGGCGGTGAGCAGCGCCCAATCCCAGAAGGACCCGGTTCTCGCCGCCGAAGACCTGCGAACCGCAGCTCACGCCCTCGGGCGCCTGTCCGGCAGGATCGACCCCGAGGTCATTTTGGGCGCGATTTTCTCGCGCTTCTGCATCGGGAAATAGCCCGATTGTTCCACGTGGAACATTCCGCGCTGTAGGAATTGTTCCACGTGGAACAATTTCCATATCCAGTTGAGTTTTCACGGTTCCTCAACGAATGCTCGCTGCAAATCTGTGCCGCCCCGCCCGGAAACACCGCCTGCTATCGAGACCCTCAAGGGCATGTCGCAGCCCGATTGTTCCACGTGGAACATTCCGCTAATAGACGCCCCGTGAACCCCTATGACGTGATCATTATCGGCGGCGGCCATGCCGGCTGCGAGGCTGCCTGCGCGGCGGCCCGTACCGGCGCGCGTGTGGCGCTCGTGACTTTCTCCGCGAGCAACATCGGGCAGATGAGCTGCAACCCCGCCATCGGCGGATTGGGCAAGGGCCACCTCGTCCGCGAGATCGACGCGATGGACGGGATCATGGGCCGAGCCGCCGATGCGGCCGGAATCCAGTTTCGTCTGCTCAATCGCAGCCGGGGCGCCGCCGTTCAGGGTCCGCGCGCGCAGGCGGATCGAAAACTATATGCCGCCGCTATCCGGCGCCTCGTGGCGCAGAGTGGCGTCGAACTGGTGGAAGCCGAAGTCACAGACCTTCTGGTCACGGACGGGCGCTGCACGGGTGTCGAGACGAATGTCGGGCCGCTGCAGGCGAATGCCGTCGTCTTGACCACGGGCACATTCCTCGGCGGCGTAATGCATGTCGGTGAGCGGCAGATCGCGGGCGGACGTGTCGGTGAAGCTGGCGCCTCAAAGCTCTCTATCCGTCTGCGCGCTCTCGGCCTGCCGATCGGGCGGCTGAAGACAGGCACACCTCCCCGGCTCGACGGGCGCAGCATCGACTGGTCGCAGCTGGAGGTCCAATCCGGAGACGCTGTCCCAAGCCTGTTTTCCAGCTTGAGCAACGGGACGGATGTCCCTCAGGTTGATTGCTATATCAGCCGCACCACGCAGCGGACCCATGATGTGATCCGGGCCAACATCGGCTCTTCGCCAATGTATGCCGGCCGGATCGAGGGCGTCGGCCCACGCTACTGCCCATCCATCGAAGACAAGGTGATGCGCTTCGGAGACCGGGACGGTCACCAGATCTTTCTGGAGCCGGAGGGTCTCGATGATCCGCTGATCTACCCCAACGGCATTTCCACCAGTCTGCCCGTCGCGGTTCAGGAAGAGATCGTCCGCTCGATCCCCGGACTGGAGCGGTGCCGGATCGTTCAGCCGGGCTATGCCGTGGAATATGATTATGTCGATCCACGCGCGTTGGATTCCACGCTTCAGCTGCAAGCCATGCCGGGCCTCTGGCTGGCCGGACAAGTGAACGGCACGACCGGCTACGAGGAAGCTGCCGCACAAGGACTGGTGGCCGGGCTCAATGCGGCCGGGCGGTATTGGGCGCCTGATCGGGCGAGCAGCTACATCGGGGTGATGGTCGACGATCTCGTCACGCATGGCGTGTCGGAGCCCTATCGCATGTTCACCTCCCGCGCCGAATTTCGACTGCGACTGAGGGCAGACAACAGCGACCTTCGGCTCACCCCTCTCGGAATGCAGCTCGGATGTGTTGGCAAGGAGCGCGCCGAACAGTTTCAGTTGCGGCAGAATTCGGTGAATGAATTGACTGCAGCGCTTAAAGGCACCCGTGCCCCAGCCGCCGCGATCCCGGAGGTGAAGGGGGATGGCATGGCGCGCAGCCTGTGGGACTGGGCTCGTTTTCCGGGCGTTGACTGGACAATCCTGCAACGCGTCGCGCCTCAGCTCGCCGCGCCGCAGGGCGTGGTCGAGACAGTGCTAACGGATGCAGCCTATGCGGTTTATCTGGATCGGCAGGAGCAGGAAGTCTCTCGCGTTCGGCAAGATGAAGCCGTAATTGTTCCACGTGGAACAATTTTCCGCGACATCCCCGGTCTTTCCAACGAAATGGCGGAGCGACTTCAGACGGCGCAACCGGAAACCCTTGGGCAGGCAGCGCGCGTTCGGGGCGTGACCCCCGCTGCGGTGACCGCGCTTCTGGCCTGGATTCGGAAACAGCAGCTGTCCGCCGCCTAGGGGGCATTCCGGCCGAATCGGATGCGAAAAGCTGTGGATGGATCGAGATAGCGCTTTCCACCTCCGCGCGATTGTTCCACGTGGAACATTATGGATCGCGCGACGTTCGAAGCTGAATTCAATGTTCCACGTGGAACAATGGATCGTCTCGACCGCTACGAATCCCTGTTGATCGAGTGGCAAGGCCGGATGAATCTGGTCGGCCCGGCAACGCTGAGCGATGCGTGGGGCCGCCATTTTGCCGACTCCGCGCAACTCTCCCGGCATGTCCCGCAAGGCAAGAGCTGGCTTGATATCGGGGCCGGAGGCGGGTTTCCCGGAATGGTTCTGGCGGCGCTGGACTGGGGCAAATTCGTCCTCGTCGATTCCATCGCGAAGAAGTGCCGCTTCCTCGAAGCCGTTCGCGACGAGCTTGGGCTCCGCGATCTGGCAACCGTGATCAACGGACGGGTGGAGCAGCTTCCGACGCTGGGAGTCGATGTCGCCACGGCGCGGGCTGCTGCGCCGCTGGCAACCCTGTTTGACTGGGCCATTCGCCATGTCCGCCCCGGAGGGCAGTTCGTCTTCCTGAAAGGCCGCCGCTGGTCGGAGGAGGTTGACGAGGCTGCCCGGCAGTTCATCTTCGACCTTGAAACCCATGAAAGCCTGACCGACCCCGAGGCCAGGATTCTTATCGCCCGCAACCTGAAGAGGCTCTGATGCGAACGATTGCTGTCGCGAACCAGAAAGGCGGGGTGGGCAAGACCACAACCGCCGTCAACCTAGCCACCGCACTGGCTGCCAGCGGCCACCGGGTGACCCTGCTGGATTTCGATCCGCAGGGGAACGCCTCCACCGGATTCGGCGTGCCGCGCGACCGGCGCAATCCCTCCAGCTATGACCTGCTGTTCGACCCAGAGCTTGCGGCTGCGGCAGCGCAGGAAACGCTGGTGCCCGGCCTGTTCCTGGTACCTGCCGTCGAGGGGCTGGCGGCTGCGGAAATCGAGCTTTCGGGCCAGCCCAATGCGGCTGGTCGGCTGAAGGCAGCAATCCAGAAGCTGCCGGCGTGCGACTGGCTGTTCATCGATTGCCCGCCATCCCTGTCTCTGCTGACGCTGAATGCGCTGGTGGCGGCCGACGGTGTGATGATCCCGTTGCAGACGGAATTCTATGCGATGGAAGGACTGTCGCAGCTGCTGAAGACCATCGAGCAGGTGCGCGCGCGGCAGAATCCGAGGCTGGATATCGAAGGTGTCGTGCTGACCATGCATGACCGCCGTAACCGCCTTTCAGACCTTGTCGCTGCGGATGTTCGCGCGGCGTTGGGCGCCCGAGTGTATGAGACGATGATTCCGCGCAACGTGCGGCTTTCGGAGGCGCCCAGCCACGGCATGCCTGCGTTGTTGTATGATATGCGTTGCCCGGGGTCTGAGGCCTATATGGCGCTCGCGCGGGAAATGATCGGAACGCCGGCGAAGGCGGCTTGACATGCTGGTGCGGGTGCAGCGCCAGGGACTGGAAACCAAGGGGGACGCAGTGGAGGGTTATATGACGGTGAAGCGAGCAGGACTGGGTCGCGGGCTTTCGGCCCTTTTGGAGGAAATGGGATCGGCACCGCCGGTGCCCACCAACGACACCAAGGCAGCAAGCCTGCTGCCCGTCGCCTCCATCAGCCCGAACCCGTCGCAGCCCCGGCGGACGTTCGACGAGATCTCGCTGCACGAGCTCGCCGATTCCATTCGCATCAAGGGCGTTCTGCAGCCGATCCTCGTGCGACCGAGCAGCGAAGGGCGCTATGAGATCGTCGCTGGGGAACGGCGCTGGCGGGCCAGCCAGATGGCCGGGCTGCACGAAATCCCCGTCGTCATCCGCAACTTCTCCGATATCGACGGCTTCGAGGCTGCGATCATCGAGAATGTGCAGCGCACGGACCTGAATCCGATCGAAGAAGCCCAAGGTTATCAGCGGCTTATTTCCGATTTCGGGCACACGCAGGAAATGGTCGCCTCCGTGACCGGCAAGGCGCGGAGCCATGTCGCCAACCTGCTGCGCCTGCTGGATCTGCCGGAAGATGTGCAGACGCTGGTGAAAATGGGCCTGCTGACCCTTGGCCATGCCAAGGCCGTGATGCAGGCGAAGGATCCCAGTGCGCTGGCAAAAGAGATTGCAGCACAAGGGCTTACGGTTCGCCAGGCGGAAGAGGCCGCGCGCAAGAGCCAGGGCATTTCGGCGCCCAAGGCACAGGCGTCTTCCCGGCGTGACCCTGAACTGGATGCGCTGGAATCGCAGCTGTCCGAAGCGCTTGGGCTTCAGGTCGCCATCGAGGCGCGCGGGAAGCGGGGAAGCGTGACGCTTCGCTTCTCCGATCTCGATCAGCTGGATTCGATCATCGCCCGCTTGCAGGGGTAAAGGGATGGGGGCCGAGCCCCCTTCCTCATCCTTCTGCCCTGCACGGCCGGATTGCAGCCGGGTCTGGGCGGAAGGCGGGCTGGAACACCGCAAGATAGCTGCCGTTTTCCAGTCGGTTGAACGAAATCTGCCGATAGCCCACCGCTGCCAGCTCGCAGCGCAGCAGGGCCGGGGGGGTGCCGTGGCGGGACGTCGGCCGGTCTGAATCCACGATGGCGAGGCGAGCCCCGGGCTTCAGATCGTCCTGCAAGCGCCAGAGCAGCGCGAACGGCTCTGAAATCTCGTGATACATATGCGCCATCAGCGCCAGATCGAGGCTCTGCTTCGCAAGGTTCGCATCCCCCGCGTCCCCCAGCGTGAACTCGATGTTGCTCAAGCCCTCCGCCTGCGCCCGCTTGCGCAGACGCGCGAGATAATCAGGGATGATGTCGTTCGCGATCACCCTGCCCTTCGGGCCGACGATCGGCGACAGCCGCACCGTGTAGTAACCCGAACCAGCGCCGATATCGGCAACCGTCATACCGGGCCGAATCCCCAGGCGCCGAACCACGTCCGCCGCCTCCCCGCCATCGTCGCGACTGTCCTCATCCGACCAAGTGCCCGATGCCAGCCCGGCAACAGGCCTATCCGGCGCGGGAAACAGTGGCTCAGGAACCGGGAACTGCGCGCCTGACGCGGGCGATCCCGGCTCCAGCAGGGCATGAGTCGCCGGTGGCGCGTCGCACGCGGCCAGCAACAGCAGCAAGGGGACAGCGCGCCACATCCGCCGACTGCTTGAGTTCGCGCGTGAAAAGGTCAAGCAGGATTCGACAGATGGTTTCGGGCGAAATGCCACTGATGCGGTGGGTTCAGGGGATGTGGTGCCATGTTTCGCAGGGCTCTGCCCTGCACCCGGCAGGGAGCCGGGCTCCCTGCACCCCCTTTCGTTTTTGGGGGAATGGCGGTTGGGATGGGGTGTTTGAGGTGATTGCCTGCGGCGCTTTAAGTAGTGCGGACGGAAATGATGTGGACCGCGCCGGCGATGTCGCCCCCTCTCCCTCTCTCCCCCTGACAGGGGGAGAGAGCCTGGGTTGCGCCGCAGGCAATCCAATCCCTTCACGCGCGCAAATTGGGCGTCGGGACACAACGAAAACGTCGAGGGTGCAGGGAAATCATTTCCCTGCCGGGTTCCAAGGGCAGAGCCCTTGGAGTCTTTCTCTTTACCCTAAGTGAGGCCGGAGGGCCGATCCCTGCCCTACTTCGACAGCTGCTTCGCCACTTTCTCGTTCGCGCGCAGGACGCGGAGGAAGTTTTCGCTCGAGAGCTTCTTGAGGTTGGCGTCTGACCAGCCGCGGCGGGCGAGTTCGGCGAACAGGGCCGGGTAGGTCGAGACGTTTTCGAGGCCTTCGGGCAGGTCCGGCACGCCGTCGAAGTCTCCGCCGAGGCCGACATGATCGTGGCCGGCGACTTTTGCGACATGGTCGACATGGTCTGCCACCATGGCGATCGTGGTGACGGGGCGCGGGTTGGCGGCGTCCCAGGCCTTCATGGCTTCGGCTGAATTGGGGCCTGCGGCCTTGGCGGCGGCGTCGCGCCTTGCCTGCCAGTCCACGCGAGCCTGATTGGTGAACTGCGGCACGAAGCTGACCATCACGATGCCGCCGTTGGCGGGCATGCGCTTCAAAACGTCGTCGGGCACATTGCGGGGCACGTCGGCGAGCGCCTTTGCCGAGCTGTGCGAGAAGATGACCGGGGCTTTGGTGATATCCAGCACCTGGTTCATCACGTCTGCCGAGACGTGGGAGAGATCGACCAGCATGCCGAGGCGGTTCATCTCGGCGATGAAGGCGGGCGCTTCCTTTGAGATGCCGTTGTGCAGGGGGGTGTCGGTGGAGCTGTCGAACAGGCGGGTGTTCTTGCTGTGCGACAGGGTCATGGAGCGGACGCCTGCGGCATAGGCCTTGCGCAGGGTTTCGATGTCGTCGTTGACCTGATTGGCGCCTTCGATGGCGACAAAGCCGGCGAGCTTGCCGGCCTTCACCGCCTTCACGGCGTCATCTGCGGTGAGGACGTTTGCGAACACGTCCGGGCGGCGTTCCGCGAAGCTCTTGGCGATGGCGATCTGCTCGAAGGTCTGCTTCACGGCCTCGTCCGGACCGAGGTTGGCGGGGACGTAGACTGACCAGAGCTGGTAGCCGAGATGGCCCTTGCGGATCCACGGGATCGAGGTGTGGCCGACCGTCGGCTCGCCTGTCGCGAAGGCGCTGGTGGATACCACCGTGACAGGCTTTTCCAGATCGGCGGTCTTGGCGCCTTCCAGCCCGTAGGCGAGCCGCAGGGCGTAGGGCCAGTCGTTGTGGCCGTCGGCGACGGGCGCGGCCTTCAGCAGCTGCTCGACTCGGGCGCCGGGATCGGCGGCAGGCTTTGCGGACTGGGCCTGAGCACAGGCGGCGGCGAGGAGGGCGGTTCCGGCGAAAAGGATGCTGCGCATGCACAGGTGATGGGACGGGGCGGCGGAGAGGTCAAGCGCGTTTCTCCGTTCAGAAACCGTGCGAAGATGGCGGGATTCACGGGGCGTGTGGAATCCGGCGGGCAATCGACTCGGATAACTGGGGAATTTGCGACGGATCGGGCGAGTCGTGGGCGGTTGGGAGATTGACGCACGGCGTCATGACGGCGGGCGAGAATCGTGTGTCCCCAATCGGTGACTTTCGGATTGGAGAAAGGCGACAGCCATACACGGCCGTGGGCACTGCTTCCCTCTGTTGGTCTATTTCGGCTGGATCAGCTTCAGCTCGGTCTGGCGGCCGTCGATATAACGGACCGAGCTTCCGTCGAAGAAGGCGTCTTCCTCGGTGCGGAAGGGGATCTTCTGGTTGCCCCATTCGGGCACCAGATGAAGGGTGTTGAGTTCGATCGACCAGGCCGTGTTCGGGCGGAGCTTGTGATCGCCGCGCGGGGAAGGTGCCTGATCGTCCCAGAAGCCGATGGCGGCTCCCGCTGCATGGCCGTGGGCGCCGATGGGGTGGGAATAGATCGTAGGTTCAAGGCCCTGCGCGACGGCCTTCCGGCGTGCTTCCAGCAGGATGTCGTTGCCGCTGAGGCCGGTGCGGAAGCTGGAGGTGACGGCATCCTGCACCTTGTTCGCGGCGGCGAGGCCTGCCTTCAGCCCGGCCGGCGCGTCGGTTTCGCCCGGCTTCAGGATATAGGCGAGGTGCTGGGTGTCAGTGTTGAGGCCGAGATAGGTGATGCCGAAATCGAGCCAGACCAGATCGCCCGGCTGGAACACGCTGGTCCCACTGAGTTCCTTCGCTTCTCCCTGCCGGAAGATGGCGACACCCGGGTGGAACCAGGTTTCCAGCCTCAGCTCCGCGATGCGTTCGCGCAGCCACCATTGAAGATCCTCGACCGTGGTCTTGCCCGGGGTGATGGCCTTGTTGGAGAGGCCTTCCGCCATGATGGCGTGGGCCGTGCGCACGATCATTGGGTAAAGCGCCATTTCGCCCGCACTGCGGGTGGCGAGCCAGTTGGTGGCGAGGTCGCCTGCCTGCGTGAGCTTCGCGGCCTGCTCTGGCGGGAGTGCTGCGCGCAATTCCTGGAACTGGCCGGCGGTGAGGCCGTCGGCAAAGGCGGTCGCCGGGGAGATGTTGATGGCAATGCGCTTCGGGTTGCGCTCTTTCACGATCTCCGCGAGGCGGGCCCATTGGTCCGGCTGCGCTTCCGGATTCCAGCTGGGATCGAACAGGCCGCCGAGGCCGTAACGGGAGACGGTGAGGCGCTCCAGCGGCTTGCCCTCGCCCCGATCCGTCAGCACGATGATGGTGCGGCGACGGGCGGTGAAGTTCTTGCCGTCCAGCATCGTCTTCAGCACCGGATCGTCGACATATTCGCGGGCGACGAGGATCCACATATCCACCCCGGCTTCGCGCATCAGGGGTAAGGCGAGGGTGTCGAGACGGTCTGCGAGCCACTTGTCCTCGATCGCCGCGCGATCTTTCAGCGGGAGAATGGGGGGAACGGCCGGGTTTATCTGCTCAGTCTGGCTGAGAGGCCATGCCGCGGGCTGGGCTGTAAGCGGCACTGCAAACAGGGGGGCGATCAAGGCGGCGAGAAGAAGGGCTTTGCGCATCCGCACGGGATGCGCGCTTCGGACCGGCCCGGTCAAGCTGGCGTCAAGGTTATGGCAAGGTTGCGTGACATAGGCGGCTGGGGCATCCGGGGGGCAAAGGAGAAATTGATGGCCCGTCTGCTGCCTGCAACCGCCCTGCTGACTGCTTCCGCCCTGTTCCTGACCGCGCAACCCGGGCTCGCCAGCCCGGCCGGTGACCGCTGGCTTGCCCATGTGAAGGTGCTGGCGGACGACAATATGGAAGGCCGGCTGACGGGAACGCCCGGCTATGACCGGGCTGCCGCCTATGTGGCGGGGGAATTCGGCAAGCTGGGGCTGAAGCCGGCCGGGACCGACGGCTTCCTGCAGCCGGTGCCGCTGACCGAGCAGACGCTGAACCTGCCCGCTTCGAAGCTGCTGCTGGACGGCAGGCCGCTGCAGCTGGGCGAGCAGGTGCTGCCCGGAAACCGCGTACAGCAGTTGAAGGGGCCGTTCGACGCCGAGCTGGTGTTCATCGGATCGGGGCTGTCGCTGCCCGAAGCCGGGCATGACGATTTTGCCGGGATCGACCTGAACGGCAAGATCGCCGTGGTGCTGGCGAGCGGGCCCAAGACGCTGTCCGGCGCGCTGAAGAGCCATGCGCGTTCGGCCGAGCTGTGGCCGGCCATGCAGAAGGCCGGTGCCATCGGCCTTCTCAACATCGCAAATCCCAACCAGATGGACGTGCCCTGGGCGCGGACGAAGCTGTTCGCGGCGACGCCGGGCATGCGCCTGTCAGACCCGGCGCTGAACGATGCGAAGCGGCCCTATTTCACGGGCAGCTTCTCCCCGGCGGAGGCCGAGCTGCTGTTCGCGAAATCGGGGCACAGCTTTGCGGACATGGTGAAGCTGGCCGATGCGGGCGAAGTGCTGCCGCGCTTTGCGCTGAACCAGCGGTTGTCCGGCGAGATCGTGACGACCGACCGCCAGTTCACCTCCCCCAACGTCGTGGGGCTGCTGCCCGGTCGCGATGCGAAGTTGAAGGGCGAGTATGTCGTGCTGTCCGCCCACCTCGACCATCTGGGCGTGGACAAGCCGGTGAACGGCGACACCGTCTACAACGGCGCGATGGACAATGCCTCCGGCATCGCGTCGATGATCGAGAGCGCCCGGGCGGTGAAGGCGAAGAAGCCGAAGCGCTCCGTGCTGCTGGTGGCGGTGACGGGTGAAGAGCGGGGGCTGCTGGGCAGCCGTTACTTCGCCAACCGGCCGACCGTGGCGCCCGACGCCATCGTCGCCAACATCAACATGGACATGTATCTGCCGCTGTGGCCCTTCACCCATGTGACGGCGCTGGGCGCGGAGGAATCCAGCCTGGGTCTGGTTTCGGCGCGCGCTGCGCGCGAACTGGGCGTAACGCAGGTGCCCGATGAGGCACCGGAACGGAACCTGTTCGTGCGATCGGACCAGTACAGCTTCGTGCGCACCGGCGTGCCGGCACTGGCGCTGAAGTTCGCGGCCACCACGCCGGAACAGCGCGCGATCCAGAAGGACTGGCTGACCAATCGCTATCATGCGCCGCAGGATGATCTCGCCCAGCCGATCAACCCGGATTATGCCGTGAGCTTCAACAATTATCTGGTGAAGCTGATCACGGCGGTCGCCGACCAGCCGGAGCGGCCGGGCTGGAACGAGGAAAGCTTCTTCAAGCGCTTCGGCAAGCCTGCGGCGGTGACGTCTGCGAAGTGAAGCTGGTGTCTCTGGCAGGTGACTTGCGCGCTGCCGCGGCGTAAACCGGGGCATGGCTGAGGAACAACGGCAGACCCGGGATCGGGAGCGAACGGCGGCCGCCATATTGGCCGCCGCCGAGCGCCTGCTGGCCCAGCAAGGCTTCCGGCACTTCGGAGTGAACGCCATCGCCCGCGAAGCCGGTTGCGACAAACAGCTGATCTATCGCTATTTCGGCGGCACCGAGGGCCTGGCCGACGCCATCGGCCGGCAGATCGCTCGGCGCGGCAACGAGCCCATGGTCGGCAGCCCCACAAGCTATCTGGAGTTCGTGGAGCAGAGCCTGTTGGCCTATCTGGAGGCCCTGCGCCGCGACCCGCTGGCACAGCAGATCGCCGCCTGGGAGACAGCCGAGGATTCTCCTTTGATCGAGCGGCTCTCCGCCGCCCGAACAGGCGCGCTGCTGCGTCAGCTCGACGCCCCCGAGCTGTCCCCGCCGCTGGGTGTGGACGCCCCCGCCATCAACGCCCTGCTGCTGGGCGCCATCCAGCAGATGGTGTTGAGCGCCAACCGGCGCGGCGGCTTCGCCGGAGTGCCGCTGACCGAAGACCGCAACTGGATACGCGTACGGCTGGCGCTGCGGACGCTGATCCGTGGGGCTTATCGCGTGGGGCGCAGTGGTGTGGATGCGGTGGGTGCTGGGTAGAGGAGGCCAAGGGCTCTGCCCTTGGAACCCGGCAGGGAAGTGACTTCCCTGCACCCACTTTGTTGGGGGGTGAGCGACGGGGTTTGGGGGATTGAGAGGTTGATTGCCTGCGGCGCCTTTCGGTGTGCCGGTGGGGACAATGTGGATATTGTCCGGTGTGGACACTCCTGTGCGCCGCAGGCAATCGAATCTCTTCACGCGCAAAGTCTTGTGGGTGACGCGCAACGCTAATGTTGAGGGTGCAGGGAAATCATTTCCCTGCCCGCCGGAGGCAAAAACCCCCCTTCCCCCTTCAACCGCTCACTTCGCGTAAGCGATGATCAGGTCGTGCAGATAGGCGCGGCCGTTCATCAGCGATGAGACGCGGATCCGTTCGTTGAGGCCGTGGATGCCGCCGCCGTCGGCTTCGTAAAGGATGCCCGGGACGCCGTAGACCGGCATGCCGACTGCGGAGAAGAAGGGGCCGTCGGTTGCGCCGGTGACCATGATGGGGAGCAGGGGCACGCCGGGGAAGTGCTTCTTCGCCAGCGCCTTTGCCGGCTCCACGATGGCGGCCGTGAGCGGCGGCTGTTGTGCGATCTTGTTGCGGGTGAGTTTCGGCGCGACCTTCACTGCCGGATTGTTGACGGCGGTTTGCAGCGCGGCGAGCGTGGTTTCGACCGTTTCGCCGGGGATGATGCGGCAGTTCACGTTCGCGACCGCACGTTGGGGAAGCGCGTTCTGAGCGTGGCCGGCGTTGACCTGGGTGGCCACGCAGGTGGTGCGCAGCGTCGCGTTGACCGTGGCATCCCTGGAGAGAAGCGCGGCGGCGGCCGCGTCTGTCGGGTCTTTCACGATCGCCGTCATCGCGGCGGCGACGGGTGCGGGCTGGGTGGGGGCGACTGCCGTGAAGAAGGCGCGGGTGGTGTCGTTCAGCCGAACGGGGAATTTGTGCGCCTCGATCGCCTTCAGCGCGGCAGCGAGATCATAGATGGCGTTTTCCGGCACCGGGCGGCTGCTGTGGCCGCCGGGATTGGTGGCGGTGACTTCGAAATCCTGATAATGTTTCTCGCCCACCTGAAGCGCCAGCAATTCGGGCGTGCCATCGGGCTTGAGTCGGCCGCCGCCGCCTTCGTTCATCACGAATTCCGCATCGATCAGCTCGCGGCGGTTGTTAGCCAGCCATTCCGCGCCGTTGAAGGCGCCCGAGGTTTCCTCGCCGCAGGTGAGCGCAAGCTTCACCGTGCGCTTCAGCTTCGGGCCGGACTGCTTCAGGCGGATCATGCTGTCCGCGAAGATGGCGGCCATCGCCTTGTCGTCGGACACGCCGCGCGCGGTGAAGAAGCCGTCCTTCTCGATCAGGGTGAACGGATCCTGCTGCCAGTCCTCGCGCTTGGCTTCGACGACGTCGATATGGGCCAGCAGCAGGATCGGCTTCGCCTTCTTGTCCGAACCCGGAAGGATGGCGACGAGGCCTCCGTCTTCCGGATGTTCCGGAACGGAGAACAGGGTCAACTGATCGTCTGTGTAGCCGGCCGCCTTCATGCGCGCGGCGATCTGGCCGGCTGCCTTGGTGCAGCTGCCCACGTTCACCACCGTGTTTGTCTCCACCAGCTCCTTGTAAAGCGCGCGGAAGGCCGGTTCCGTGGCGTCTGCGGCAAGAGCGGGGGTGGCGGCGGAAGCGGCAAGGGCCGCGATCAGGGGCAGGGTGCGCATGGCGCGGAACCTGCACCTGTGGACGGGGGGATTCAAGGTGGCAGAGTGGGAGGTTTTTTGCGCGCCGCGCGGGCAGGGAAATGATTTCCCTGCACCCTCGATATTCGCGTTGGGCTCTCACCCTGAAGTCGCGCGCGTGACATCGTTTATTGCTTGCGGCGCGGGAGCTTGCTGGCGCCGCAGGCAGTCAACTCTTTCGTCAGCACAACCTAACCGAGTGGCATGGGAATGTGGGTGCAGGGAGATCATCTCCCTGCCGGGGGAGTTTGAGGGGGCAGAGCCCCCTCAACCCCAACAGCATCACGGCCGGGAGACGGTAAACTCGATCACCTGCGTCGGCGTGGCGCGGCAGAAGGCGCTGTACTGGCGCTGGCCGTTGGGCCAGGTGCCGGTGGCGCGGAAGCGGAAGCGCCAGCCGCCGTTGCCTTGCACGATCTCGTCGACGGAATCGAGGCGCAGCTGGCTGCCGCCGGTCACGCCGGTCTGCCGGGCGGCTTCGAACAGGCAGGGTTGCATGCTGCGCTGTTGATCCGGGGTGAGAAGCTGGATGTTGGCATCGAGCTTGGCTGGCGGCAGCGACGGGAAGGGCGGCTGCGGCAGCTGGGGTTCGGGCTTGGGCGCCGGCTTCGGTTCGGGGGCGGGAGCCGGCGGCGGGGGTGCCGGCTGCACCGGGGCCGGGCGGGCTTCTTCCTGCGGCTGATCATTGCTGCCGCTGTTGGCGATGGCAATTATACCGGCGGTGGCGCCGGCGCCGGCGAGCAGCCAGGGCAGGGCGTTGGGGCCGCTGTCTGCGCGGGGGCGGACGTTGCCGAAGCCGTAGGCAAAGGTGGCGCGGCAGCCGTCTGAAACGGTGATTCCATTGGAATCATAGGAGAAGCTGCGGTTGCGCTGGCAGGAGCCGCCATGCACCTGCACGATTTCGACCCGGTTCTGGGTGCGGGCGCGGCAGGTGCGGGTGCGGTGGTTCTGGCTTTCGCAGCGGATGGTGCCGGCGAAATATTGCGGCTGGTTGTGCGACTGATCCCAGCTGTGACCGGGTCCCGAGGGCGGGACGGGCGCCGGCAGCGGCTGGGCGGGTTGCGAGGGACGCGTCGGCACGCTGGGGCGGGACGGCAGGGTTTGCGCGATTTGTGCGCTGAGCGGGGCCGAAACGGCGATTGTGGCAAAAGTGGCGACGGCGATGCGGGTGCTCGGCATTGTTGTTCCCCCAGACTTCGGGCTGCTTCGCGCGGGACAATGCCGGGTGTGGGGTTTGGCGTCTAGGGGCGCAACGTCGCAGGTTTGCGTGGGGGTTTGGGGGGAGGAGGAAGAAAGGAAGGGATCGCGGCAAAGCCGCGATTCGTCGGACTGGCGGGCGATAGAGATCGCCCGCTCAGCCGGCCGGCCTCCCGCCGAGTCTGCGAGTTAGCGCTGTCGCGCTAATCGCAGCCGGCTTGCTGAACCAATCGCCGTAAACGGCTATTGGTTCATGGAGGCGAAAAAGTCCTCGTTGGTCTTCGAATCCTTCATCTTGTCGAGAAGGAATTCCATCGCGTCGACCGTGCCCATCTGCATGAGGATACGGCGAAGCACCCACATCTTGCTGAGGGTGGCCTTGTCGACCAGCAGCTCTTCCTTGCGGGTTCCGGACTTGCCGACGTCCATCGCCGGGAAGATGCGCTTGTCGGCCACCTTGCGGTCCAGCACGATTTCGCTGTTGCCGGTGCCCTTGAACTCTTCGAAGATCAGTTCGTCCATGCGGCTGCCGGTGTCGATCAGCGCGGTGGCGATGATGGAGAGGCTGCCGCCTTCCTCGATGTTGCGCGCGGCGCCGAAGAAGCGCTTCGGGCGTTGCAGGGCGTTGGCGTCGACACCGCCCGACAGAACCTTGCCCGACGAGGGCACGACCGAGTTGTAGGCGCGGGCGAGACGGGTGATGGAATCCAGCAGGATCACCACGTCGCGCTTGTGCTCTACCAGGCGCTTGGCCTTTTCGATCACCATTTCCGCGACCTGCACGTGGCGGGCGGCGGGCTCGTCGAAGGTGGAGGAGATCACTTCGCCCTGCACCGAGCGCTGCATGTCCGTCACTTCTTCCGGACGCTCGTCGATCAGGAGGACGATCAGATAGACTTCGGGGTGGTTGGCGCTGATCGCCTTGGCGATGTTCTGCAGCAGCACCGTCTTACCCACGCGCGGCGGGGCGACGATGAGCGCGCGCTGGCCTTTGCCCTGCGGGCTGATGATGTCGATGACTCGGCTCGACTTATCCTTGTTGGTCGGGTCCGAATTGTCGAGATTCAGCTTTTCGTCCGGGTAGAGCGGCGTGAGGTTGTCGAAGTTCACGCGGTGGCGCAGCGTTTCCGGATCATCGAAGTTGATCTTGTTCAGCTTCACCATCGAGAAGTAGCGCTCGCCGTCTTTCGGGGCGCGGATCTCGCCCTCGATGGTGTCGCCGGTGCGGATGCCCCAGCGGCGGACCATGGAGGGCTGCAGGTAGATGTCGTCGGGCCCGGCGAGGTAATTGGCATCCGCCGACCGCAGGAAGCCGAAGCCGTCCGCCAGCACCTCGACCGTGCCGGAGCCGATGATCTCTTCGCCGGAATCCGCCTTCGCCTTCAGGATGCCGAACAGCAGGTCCTGCTTGCGCAGCGTGGAGGCCTGCTCGACCCCAAGCTCTTCGGCCATGGCGACGAGATCGGCGGGGGTCTTCTTCTTCAGTTCGAGGAGATGCATGGAGGCTTTCCGAAAGTTGGTCTTCGGGCCAGCGGGCCGCACCGTGTTGGAACGGTGAACAAGTCTCTGGCGGAAAAAAGGGGCACACCAGGACGGGGCCCGCCTTCGCGGCGGTAGGCCCGCAGGGCAGAGGGGTCAAGTGAATTATCGGGTAAAGTCGTGATGGTTGGATTCGGTCGAAAAATAGGTTATCCTTGATTAACAATTACAAAATCGTCGTTGCCGAGGAGGAAAGTCGGCATCGGGGAAGAGAGGTCGCCATGATCGATACATTGCGCACATTGGGCTGGCTGTGGCTGATTGCCGGGGTCGCAGCCATCGGATCCATGCAGTTCGCCGAAATGGGAAGCCGGTCTCCGTTGCCGGATTGGCTGGCACCGGTTCTGACGCTGCCCTGGAGCGGCATGATTCCGATGCTCGGCCTCGGCTCCGTCCCCACCATGTTCCTGTTGCTGGCCGGGCTGATCGCAAACTGCGCCATACTGTTCGTGATCGCCAATATCATCAGCGGGAAGTGAAACAGGCCCGATTGGGCCGAGCACCCGCCCTCAGAACGGTTTCAGGACGGCCAGCGCGACCATCAGGATCGTGAACAGGGCCGGCACTTCGTTCCACAGCCGAAGGGTTCGTTCGGAAACCGGGCGTTCGCCGTGCGCCATCTTTTTGGCGATTGAGGTCATCCAGCCCTGATAGCCGGAGAGGAGCAGGGCGAGCGTGATCTTGGCGTGTATCCAGCCAGCCTGGGCGAAGCCGTAGCTGACCGCGATCGCGAGACCGAGCACCCATACCGCAATGAGGCTGGGGACGAGGATGATGCGGCGGATGCGCATCGTGCGCTCCCGCCAGTTCAGATCTTCCGGAGAGCCCACCGGGACGCTCGCCTGATGCACCAGATAACGCGGCAGCATGAACAGGCCCGCGATCCAGAAGAAGGTCGCGATCACATGCAACGCCTTGAGCGGCATATAGGCAGGGCCGAGCCAGCCGATGAGATTGTCCATACAGCAAGACTAGCGGTGGGGGGCTGGGGTGGGAAGTGGGCCCGATTGTCTCGCCTTGATCTGTAGGAAGGCCAAGGGCTCTGCCCTTGGAACCCGGCAGGGAAGTGACTTCCCTGCACCCACTTTTGTTTTTGGCATGTGATTGATTGGGTTTGGGGGATTGAGAGGTTGATTGCCTGCGGCGCTTTTCGCTGTGCCGATAGGGACGATGTGGATATTGTCCGGCGTGAACACTCCCTTGCGCCGCAGGCAATCGAATCTCTTCGCCCGCGCTGGCTAGGAGTGGCAGCACCACGCCAATGTTGAGGGTGCAGGGAAATCATTTCCCTGCCCGCCGGAGGCAAAAGAAAAAGCTTAACCCCTCAGCTCGGCGAGCAATTGTTCGACATGAGCGATGGGGGTGAAGCGGTCGATGCCGTGCCCCAGGTTGAGGATGTGGGGGCGGCCGGCCATGGCTTCAAGGCATTGGCTGAGCGCTCGGGACAGGGGCTGGCCGCCTGCCTTCAGGGCAAGAGGGTCTATGTTGCCTTGCAGGGGGAGCGTTTCCGGCGTGTTGGCGAGGATGAAGCCCAGGTCTGTGGATTCATCCAACGCAAGGGCTGAGACGCCGGTTTCGCGGGCGTAGGCGGGGGCTTTTTCGTGGGCGCCGCGCGGGAAGCCGATGATGGGGATGTGGGGGTGGTGGCTGCGGAGCTGATCGACCAGCCATGCGGTGGGGGCGACGACCCAGCGTTCGAATTCGGCAGGCGCGAGGCTGCCGGACCAGCTGTCGAACAGCATGAGGGCGTCGGCGCCTGCGTCGACCTGACCCGAGAGATAGTGGAGCGTTTCCGAGGCGATGCGGTCGATCAGGGCCTGGAAGCGGGCCGGGTCCGCATAGGCCAGCAGGCGGGCGTCGGCCTGATCCTTCGAGCCTTGGCCGGCCACCATGTAGGTGGCGACGGTGTAGGGCGAGCCGGCGAAGCCGAACAGCGCCTTGTCCGGCGCAAGTTGGGTGCGGACCTTGCGGACGGTTTCCCAGATAGGGAGATAATGGTGGCGCGCGGGTTCCAGGCTTTCGAGTGCGGCTGAGGAGAGCGGCGGCGCGAGGCGGGGACCTTCGCCCTCCACAAAACTGAGCTGCTGGCCGATGGCGTGGGGGACGATGAGGATATCCGAGAAGAGGATGGCGACATCGAAGCCGAAGCGGCGGATGGGTTGCAGGGTGATTTCGGCGGCTGCGTCGCTGTCGTAGCAGAGCGCGAGGAAGCTGCCCTTTTCGGCGCGCAGTTCGCGATATTCGGGCAGGTAGCGGCCTGCCTGCCGCATCAGCCAGACGGGTGGGGGTGTCAGGGTTTCACCCTGGAGGACGGACAGGGCGCGGGGTTTGGTGGAACTCATCGGCTGGTCTGTATCGGGGGGCGCGGGCTCGCGCAAACCGGGCCGGTCCCCTTCAATTCAAAGACTCTTTGATGACTCGATTGTTTCAGAAGTGGTGCGGTGAATCATGGGGATGGAATCTTGTCCACAAGGCATTCCACAGGACGGGGTATCGGCAAACGGCTCGATCAATTCAGGGATTCGGGGTTGTTCGGCGGCTGTGGACAGTGGCGGATGAGCTTTCCACAAGCGGATAACCGGGCCTGAACCGGTCTGATGGCGGTGGCGGGGATTCAGGTTGACGGCCCCGGACGTGAGAATTCATCGATTCCTGCCCAGATTCGCAGGGCTTTTCCGGTGGATTGTCCACAGGCAGTGGGGCAGGGGGAAAGCATGAGGCGAATGTGACAAGACTGCACCTGCACCTGCTGTCGGATTCCACCGGTGAGACGCTGGAGAGCTTGGTGAAGGCCGGGCTGGCGCAGTTCGCCGACGTGGATGCGGTGAAGCATTACTGGCCCATGGTGAGGTCTGAAGGGCATCTGGACCGGGTTCTGGACGAAGTGGCGAAGACGCCGGGGCTGGTGCTGTACACTATGGTGGCGCGCAATGTGCGGGCGCGGCTGGAAACCCGTTGCGCCGCCCTTGGCCTGCCGGTGATCGCGGTGATGGACCCGGTGATCGAGGGGCTGGAGCGCATGCTGGGGACCCGCGCCGAAAGCCGGCCCGGCGGGCAGCACCGCATGGACGAAGCCTATTTCGGGCGCATCGAAGCCATCCATTGGACCATGGACCATGACGACGGCCTGCTGCCCCACGAATGGGAAGAAGCCGATCTGGTGCTGGCCGGAGTTTCCCGGAGTTCCAAGACGCCGACCTCCGTCTATCTGGCGCAGCGCGGCTACAAGGTGGCGAATATCCCGCTGGTGCCGAACCGGCCCATCCCGCCTGAGCTATTCGAGCTGAAGCGGCCGCTGATCGTGGGGCTGACTGTGGCGCCCGAACGGCTGATGCAGGTTCGGCGGGCGCGGATCTTGGGGCAGGATACCGCGGGAATCTCGGCGCGCTATGCCGACCCGGATGCGGTGGCCGAGGAACTGAATGTGGCGCGGCGCATGTTCGCAGATCGGGGCTGGCCGGTGATCGACGTGACGCGGCGAAGCATCGAGGAGACGGCGGCCGAGCTGATGAACATGCTGGGGATGCGGCGTGAGGTTGGGTGATGCAGTGGGCGGAGAGGCTTTTTGCCTCCGGCGGGCAGGGAGCCGTGCTCCCTGCACCCACATTCGTAGGGTGATCGTAGAGGTTGCGCTGACGAGAGCATTTATTGCCTGCGGCGCTGGCTGGTCCCAGCGCCGCAGGCAATCAAACAGTGTTTCACGCGCAATTTCGGGTCTGGGCACACAACGCCAACATCGAGGGTGCAGGGAAATCATTTCCCTGCCCGCCGGAGGCCTTTTCTCTTGATCATTCTCGCCAGCGAAAGCGCCTCCCGCCGCGCCATGCTCACCGCCGCCGGTGTATCGTTCGAAGCCGTGCCTGCGCGGATTGACGAGGAAGGGGTGACGGAGGCGATGCGGGGACGGCCTGTCAGGGATGTGGCGGACCGGCTGGCGGAATTGAAGGCGGTGAAGGTGAGCCTGTCGCGGCGTGGGGTGGCTGTGCTGGGCAGCGATTCCATGCTGGAGCTGGAGCGGGGGTTTTGGCTGGAGAAGCCCGGGTCTCTGGACGGGTTGCGGGCGCAGCTGCGGTTGTTGCGGGGGCGGGCGCATCGGCTGGTGAGTGCGGCGGTGGTGGCGCGGGATGGGCAGCCCTTGTGGCGGCATGTGGAGGTGGCGACGCTGAGCGTGCGGGACTTCAGCGAGGACTGGCTGGAGGCTTATGTGGCGGCCTGTGGCGACGAGGTGCTGTCCAGCGTGGGCGGTTATCATGTGGAGGGGCTGGGGGCGCAGCTGTTCACGCGGATCGAGGGGGATCAGTTCGTGGTGCGGGGGCTGCCGTTGCTGGCGGTGCTGGGGTGGCTGCGGGAAGCCGGGGAGATGGGCATTTGAGCTGGGCCGAGGTGATCGGGGACCCGATCGCGCAATCGAAATCGCCTGTGATCCATCGCTTCTGGTTGGCGGCGCTGGGGCTGGCTGGGGATTATCGTGCGACATTGGTGAAAACCGATGGGCTGGCGGCGTTCTTCGCGGCGCGGCGGGCGGAGGCGGGCTGGGCCGGCTGCAATGTGACGATGCCGCATAAGGAGGCGGTGATTCCGTTTCTGGACCGGCTGGATCCGCTGGCGGCAAAGCTGCAGGCGGTGAATACGGTGGTGCGGACGGCGGACGGCGAATTGCTGGGGTACAATACGGATGTTTCCGGCGTGGCCGAGCCTTTGCGGCGGCACCGGATCGGGGATTATCCGAACCATGTGGCGACTTATGTGCAGATCATCGGGGCGGGGGGGGCGGCCCGGGCGGCAGTGCTGGGGGCGGTGGAGGCGGGTTATGGGGATTTCGACATCTTCAACCGCTCGCCCGCGCGGGCCGATGCGCTGGCGGAGCTGGCCGGGGCGCCGTTTGGAACCGGCAATCCACTGGATGCGCTGGGGCCCATCCGCAATCCCAAGGAGGGGCCGAACGATGGGCAGGTGCAGCAGCGCTACAGCCATATCCTGATCAACGCGACGAGCATGGGGATGGGGGGGGAGAACCCGGTTCCGGTGGATTTGTCCGCTTACTATCCCGACACGATCGTGTTCGACATGGTCTATGCACCGCTGGAGACACCCTTTCTGGCGCAGGCCCGGGCGCTGGGGTTGCGCACCATCGACGGGCTGGAGATGCTGGTGGGTCAGGCCGCAAAGGCGTTCGAATATTTCTTCGGTGTGGCGCCGCCGCGGGAGCGGGATGCGGAGCTTCGGGCGTTGCTGGTGGGAGGAGCGGCATGAAGCGGCCGGTCGTGATCGGGCTGACAGGGTCCATCGGGATGGGAAAATCCAAGGTGGCGTCCAAGTTCCGCCATCTGGGAATTCCGGTGTTCGATGCGGATGCCGCCGTGAGGACTGTGCAGGAGCCAGGCGGCCTGGCGCTGCCGGCCATCGAGAAGGCGTTTCCGGGGACGACGGGCAAGGCGGGCGTCGATCGCGCGAAGCTGGGGGCGGCGGTGTTCGGCGACCCCAAGGCGTTGAAGACGCTGGAGCGGATCGTGCACCCGCTGGTGGGTCGGTTGCAGCAGCAGTTCCGACGGCGATACCGCAGCCGCAAGGCCATCGTGCTGGATATCCCGCTGCTGCTGGAAGGAGACGGCTGGAAGGGCGTGGATCTGATCGCGGTGGCGTCCGCGCCGTTCCATGTGCAGCGCGCGCGGGTGTTGGCGCGGCCGGGGATGACGGAAGCGAAGTTCCTGAATGTGCTGAAGCACCAGATGCCGGATTCGGAAAAACGGAAGATTGCCGATATCGTGATCGAAACGGGGCGCGGACGGCTGCTGACCTTCCGCACCGTGAAGGCCATCGCCCGAGTCGCAAAAGGAACAGGCGGCTGACGGCACAGTTTCGTTCTGGGGAGGACGGACCATGTACGAACGGATCGAAACGCAGCCCGGCACCATCGGCATCCGGCTGGGCGAAACGCTGAGCGTCGACGAGATCAACAGCCTCTATGCCGAGGCGGCCGACGCGCTGAAGGCCCATGACAAGCTGAACTATTATGTGGACGCCCGCGCCTGGTCCCACACGGGGCTGGAAGCGGGGCTGCACAGCCTGAAGATGCGGCTGGCCCATCTGGACTGGTTCCACCGCTTCGCCCGGGTGGCCGTGGTGACGGACAACGCGCTGCTGAACGGTGCCGTGACGCTGCTGGACCTGCTGACGCCGATGATGGACGTGCGGGCGTTCGGGGCCGGCGACGCGGAGGCCGGGTTGCGGTGGTGCGAGGGCGCATAGGCGTTGACGGCGCTGTGAGGTGTAGAAAGGCCAAGGGCTCTGCCCTTGGAACCCGGCAGGGAAATCATTTCCCTGCCCGCCGGAGGCAAAAGGACATCTCCGCAGGACAAACCGCCCACCCGATAGGTCTTGCGGACCCGCTCAAACCGGCGGATAAGTTGGAAAATGCGCGAGATCGTGTTCGATACCGAGACGACGGGTCTGGACCCCAGGGATGGGCACAGGCTGGTTGAATTTGCCGGGATCGAGCTGGTGGAGCGGGTGCCCACGGGGCGGCATCTGCATCTTTACATCAATCCGGGGCGCGGCATGCCGGCCGAGGCGCAGGCCATTCATGGACTGAGCGAGGAGTTTCTGGCGGACAAGCCGCGGTTTGCGGCGGTCGCGGCGGAGGTGCTGGCCTTTGTGGAGGGTGCGACGCTGGTGGCGCACAATGCCGCCTTCGACATGCGCTTCCTGAATTATGAGCTGGAGCTGTGCGGGCGGGCGGCCATCGGCGATGCGCTGGTGGTGGATACGCTGGAGCTGGCGCGCAAGCGGTTTCCCGGGGCCAAGCATTCGCTGGATGCCTTGTGCCAGCGCTTCGGGATCGACCGGTCTCATCGCGTGTTGCACGGTGCGCTGATCGATGCCGAGCTGCTGGCGGATGTGTATGTTGAGCTGACGGGCGGGCGGCAGATCGGGTTCGATCTGGCCGTGACAGCGGAGGTTCAGGAAGAGGGGCCGACGAAGGTCTGGCCCCGGCGGCAGTGGGAGATCCCCCTTGCGGATCTGGAGGCCCATGCCGACTTCGTGGGGAAGATGAAGGAGCCGCTCTGGCTGAAATCGGGCTGAGCGGGAGAGAGAGAAGGAGAGAGACGATGGACATCCGGGTTGCGGGCCACCAGGTGGAGACGGGGCAGGCTTTCCGGGTACATGTGGACGAACGTCTGCAGGCCATCAGGGAGACCTATTTCAAGCGCTCCATCGGGGCGACGGTGACGCTGAGCCCCGGCCCGCACGACAGTTTCCAGTGTGACATCGTGATGCATGTGATGCAGGGGCTGGTGCTGAAGGGATCGAACCGCGCCGCGCTGGCGAATACGGCGTTCGACGGCGCTGCCAACAAGATCGAGAAGCAGCTGCGGCGCTATATGCGGCGGCTGCGCGACAAGTCTGGCGGGGCGGCGCTTTCGGACCTGCCGCTGGCCGATCTGCCCGACAATGCGGAGTATCGCATCTTCGAGGCGGTTTCGGATGAGCTGGAGGCGCCGGACGCGCCGCTGACCATCGCTGAGACGCGGGTGGACATTCCGGATGCCAGCGTGTCGGACGCGGTGATGATGCTGGACCTCAGGAACACCACCGCGCTGCTGTTCAAGAACAGCCGGACGGGTGATCTGAACATGGTGTATCGCCGGGAGGATGGAAACATCGGCTGGGTCGAGCCCCGAGGTTGAGTTAAGGGGGCCTGATCAGGGCGGCTGATGGGGAGGTCGCCCGTCGTGTATGGGCGGGCGACGATTGGACGGACTGGATCAATGGAATTTCGAGATTTGCTGGCCCCGACGGCCGTGGCGCTGGATGTTCCCGCCACGAGCCAGAAGGCGGTGTTCGAGCGCGCGGCGGCCTTGCTGGCCGATGCGACGGGTGTTTCGGAAGAGGCGCTGTGCACGGCGCTTGCGGAGAGGGAACGGCTGGGCACCACCGGCTTCGGCGGCGGGACTGCGATTCCCCATGGCCGGGTGGCGGGGATGGAGCGGATGGCCGTGGCCGTGGTGCGCACGGCGCAGCCGCTGGACTGGCACGCGCTGGACGGGCTGCCGGTGGACCTTGTGGTCGCGCTGGTGGGGCCGGAGGCGGCCGGGGCCGATCATCTGAAGTGCCTGGCGTTGGTGAGCCGGACGCTGCGCGACCGCCAGCTGGTGGAGAAGATGCGCGGCGCGACGCAGGCCGGCGCGCTGTGGACGCTGCTGGCGGGCCCGCAGCGGCAGGCGGCATGAGCATCAAGGCCGCGCACCTGCGCGGGCTGGAGCGGCTGTATGCCCGGGCGCCGGTGAACCAGATCTTCCGGTCCCGGCTTTCGATTCCGGAGCCGGGGAAGGCCGAGATTCGGTTCGAGGTGACGCCGGACATGTTCCATGCGGCCGGCGCCGGGCATGGCACCATCTATTTCAAGATGCTGGACGATGCCGCCTTCTATGCGGCGAACTCGATGGTGGAGGAGCAGTTCGTGCTGACCACCCAGTTCAACCTGTTCCTGACCCGGCCGGTGAAGGCGGAAGCGCTGCGCGCGGTGGGCCGCTGGGTGAGCGGCACGCGGCGGGTTCTGATCGCGGAAAGCCGGTTGCTGGATGCCGACGGCGAGGAGGTGGCACGCGGACAGGGCACCTTCATGCGATCCCGAATCCTGCTGGCCGATCTGCCGGGCTATCTCGATGGATCTGCCTGAACACCGGCTTCCGGCGAGCACGGAAGTGCCCGCGCTGGTGCGGCAGGTGCAGGCGGCCGGGGGCTTTGCGACGGTGCTCCACAAGGGGAGCCAATGGGGTGCCGCGCTGCTGCTGGTTCATCGCCACGGGGCCTTTGTGGGGGCCTATGAAAAGCTGCCGGCGCTGAGCGGCGGGAGCGAATGGCGGCTGGCGGCGGAAGGGGAACAACAGGTTTCCGAATTCGTTAACAGGCAGTTGCGATTCGACACCGATCTGTGGGTGCTCGAACTGGATATCGCTTTGCCGGAACGGTTCATCCCGGGATTCCCCGCCGGCCGTTGACCCTTTCGCCCATATGAACGAGGGGCCCGGCGTGCACTGTGACGGGCCCATGACACCCCAGAGAAGGGTCGGCCGGTCTGGGTTCCTCCGGAAGGATGGGGCCCGGCAGGGCACCGGCCATTCCGGGCAGGATGGCTGGATCTTCAAGCGCGGTTCGCGCGGGTTCCGACACCGGATAGTCCTATTTTTGCAAGGCTTCCGCTCTCGGCCCGCAGCCCCAGGAACCGCGGGTACCGAGTCTTTGATGCGCAACAAGTTCCGGGTGGCCGGCGTTTCCGCCGCTGCTGTCTTTCTTCTGGCTGCGGGCGAAGCGCCCAACACCGATCTGTCGTTCCTGAATGATATCCAACCCGCCCCCGCCGAGACGCATTTCGCGCCGGACCTGGAGATGGTGGAAGAACCCCATGATTTCGCCGAGCCCGAACTGGGTCTGGTGATCCCGGAAGCCAACAGCCTGTCCCAGCTGGTGCACGAAGTGCGCGGCGGGGATTCGGTGCAGATGAACGCCGATCTGAAGTGCCTGGCCTCCGCCGTCTATTTCGAATCCAAGGGCGAACCGCTGGACGGCCAGCTGGCCGTGGCGCAAGTGATCATGAACCGCGTGGAATCCGGCCGCTTCGGCAGCGGGGTGTGCGGCGTTGTGAAGGCGCCCAAGCAGTTCAGCTTCGTGCGCGGCGGCGACATGCCGGCGCCCACCAACATGGCGCAATGGGCAACGGCCAAGGCCATCGCCCTGATCGCCCTTTCCAACAGCTGGCCGGAAGTGGCGCCCGACGCCACCCACTTCCACGCCACGCGCGTGAACCCGGGCTGGAAGCTGCGCCGGGTGGCCACCGTGGGGCAGCACGTCTTCTATCGCTGAGATACACTGAAACACCCCGGGGGACGGGAAGACGGCAGGGCCGGGACCGAGGGGGTTCCGGCCCTGTTTTCGTTTCCGGCGGACCTCAGCGGACCGATGCAGGCTTCTTCATCGCCGCGATTGCGTAAACGTAGGTGAGGGCCGCCGCGCCCGCGATGGCGGCACCCCGTATCGCGTCCGGTGCCAGCAGATAGGCGGCGTAACAGACGATCGCGCGCATCACGAAGTGGATCAGGCCCGCCGGATCGTCCGCGCCCCAGCCATGAGGCACCCACACCATGCCGGCCAGGATCGCGAGCCCGAGGATCAGGATGTTCAGGTCTCCTGTCGCCTTGGCGGCGATGATGACGAAGGGGATGAGCAGCGCAACCATGGCGATCGAACGCATGAACAGCTGGGTGACGGGGTTCAGCCGGCTTTGCAATTGCAGGCCGGGCTGGCCGCGCAGCTTGTCGATGAGAAGCGAGATCGGGAAGGGCAGGGCCGCCGCAGTCAGCGGCACGAACGCCGGAAGCCGATCCCCCAGGATATAGGCCGCGACCGCCAGCCCGGCCCAGGCGACGAAGCCGCCGATGGGCATGCCGGTGGTGCTGGAGGCCAGATACTCGCGCCGGGCTTCGGCCAGCGAGATGGTGGCGTAGTCTTTCATTTCTCCCCCTTCCTCATGTCTGCCGAGGCAGACTGGCGGGAGCTTCTGCGACTATTGCGGTTTGCGCAATTGGGGTATTTTTTGCCTCCGGCGGGCAGGGAAATGATTTCCCTGCACCCACGATGTTGGCGTTGCGCGCTGCTCTCAAACTGGTGCGGGTTTCGGGGGTTTGACTGCCTGCGGCGCTTGGGCTTGCCGGCGCCGCAGGCAATCAATCCGTCCGTCAGCACTGCCTCGACGAGTGGCATAATGATGTGGGTGCAGGGAGATCATCTCCCTGCCGGGGGAGTTTGAGGGGGCAGCGCCCCCTCAACGGTGAGCGGCGGGGTTAGCGCACCCCGGCCCAGTACATGATGCCGCCGGTTGCGCGGGGCCAGCCGTAGCCGTTGACCCAGACTGCGTCGATGTCGCCGGGGCGTTGGGCGATGCCTTCGGCGAGGATCTTCTTTCCTTCCGCCACCATGGGTTGCAGCAGGCGATTCAGGATTTCGGCCTGGGTGTGTTCCTGCGGGGTGCCGCCCTTTTCCTTCACGAAGTCGCGGATCAGCTGCTCGACGATGGGGCTGGGGGTTCGGCTGCGGTCGGGGCCATAATCGTAGAAGCCGGCGGATGTCTTCTGGCCGCGGCGGTCCAGTTCGCAGAGGCGGTCGCGCAGGGTTTCGCCTTTTGAGGTGTCTTTCGACCAGCCGATATCGAGGCCGGCGAGGTCCGCCATCTGGAACGGGCCCATGGGGAAGCCGAAATCGGTCAGGGCGCGGTCCACCTCCCACGGCATGGCGCCTTCCAGCAGGAGCTGGTTGGCGGCCTGCTGGCGGGTGGAGAGCATGCGGTTGCCGATGAAGCCGTCGCAGACGCCGGAGACGACGGGGACCTTGCCGATCTTCACGCCGATTTCCATGGCGGTCTTCAGCACGTCCGGGGCGGTTTTTGCGCCGCGCACGACTTCCAGCAGCTTCATGACGTTGGCGGGCGAGAAGAAGTGCATGCCCAGCACATCCTGCGGGCGGCTGGTGGCGGATGCGATCTCGTCCACGTCGAGATAGCTGGTGTTGCTGGCGAGGATGGCGCCGGGTTTGGCGATGCTGTCGAGTTTGGCGAAGGTTTCCTTCTTGATCGCCATATTCTCGAAGATGGCCTCGATCACGAGATCCGCGTCTTTGAGGTCGCCGATGTCGAGGCTGCCGGTGAGGAGCGCCATGCGCTGTTCCACCTGTTCGGCGGTGAGCTTGCCGCGCTGGGCGGAGCGTTCGTAGTTGGCGCGGATCACTTTCAGCCCGCGATCGAGCGCAGCCTGTTCGCGTTCGACGATGGTAACCGGGATTCCGACGTTCGCGAAATTCATCGAGATGCCGCCACCCATGGTGCCCGCGCCGATGACGCCGACCTTGTGGATGGGGCGGGTGGGCACGTTTGCGCCGATGCCTTCGACCTCTGCGGCCTTCGCTTCCGCAGCCGCAATATGCGCCAGAGCCTCGTCGTTCATCTTTTCCTCCCTATATGCATCGCCTACAGACCCACTCTCTAGGAGGCGATCGCATGGATGCAAGGCTGAGAGAAACGCTGAGTGGGCTGGACCTGCGGGCCGAGATCGAGCGGCTGCGCAAGGAGCGCAACGCAGTAATTCTGGCGCATTATTACCAGACGCCCGAGCTGCAGGACATGGCCGACTTCGTGGGCGACTCGCTGGAGCTTTCCCGCAAGGCGGCCGAGACGGACGCCGATGTGATCGCCTTCTGCGGCGTGCGCTTCATGGCGGAAGTGGCGAAGATTCTGAGCCCGCAGAAGACGGTGATCCTGCCCGACATGGATGCCGGCTGCTCTCTGGAAGACAGCTGCCCGCCGGATGAGTTCGGCGCCTTTCGCGCGGCGCATCCCGATCACCTGAGCCTGACCTACATCAACTGCTCGGCCGCGGTGAAGGCGCACAGCGACATCATCGTGACCTCCTCCAGCGCGGAGAAGATCATCAACGCGCTGCCGAAGGAGCAGAAGATCATCTTCGCGCCGGACAAGCATCTGGGCGCCTGGCTGAACCGCAAGACCGGCCGTGACATGCTGCTGTGGGACGGCACCTGCATCGTGCACGAGGCCTTCAGCGAGACCGAACTGCTGAAGCTGAAGATGCAGTATCCGGAGGCGCCGGTGGCGGCGCACCCGGAATGCCCCGCGCATATCCTGGATCATGCCGACATGATCGGATCGACCAGTGCCATCCTGAAGTTCGCGCTGGAAAGCCCCAGCGAGATCATCATCGTGGCGACCGAGCCGCACATTATCCACCAGATGGAGAAGAAGGCGCCGGGTAAGGTGTTCATCGGCGCGCCCGGCGCGGACGGCAAATGTTCCTGCAACATGTGCCCGTACATGGCGCTGAACACGGTGGAGAAGCTGTATCTGAGCCTGCGCGACCTGAAGCCGGAGCTGGACGTGCCGGAAGCACTGCGCGTGCGCGCGCTGCTGCCGCTGAACCGGATGCTGGCGATTGCATCGGGCGCGGCGACGGACCTGACCCCGGCGCAGACGATGCCGCCTGTGACGGGGGATTGAGGGCGGATCGTCCGGCTGGGTTGTGGATGTAGGGAAGGGGCTCTGCCCCTTCACCCCGGCAGGGAGCCGTGCTCCCTGCACCCACATTACAAGGGTGATCGTTTAGGTTGCGCTGACAACTGAGTTTATGGCCTGCGGCGCCAGCAAGCCTCAGCGCCGCAGGCAATCAAACCATGTCACGCGCGCGGCTTTGCGATAGCGCGCAACGCAAAGTCAGAGGGTGCAGGGAAATCATTTCCCTGCCGGGTGCAGGGCGGAGCCCTGCGTCTTCACTCTTGCCCCGCGCGGGGGACAGCCGCTAGCGTCGGGCCTATGAAAAAGATCGCTTTTGCGGCCCTGTTGGTCGCTGCTTCGCCGGTGCTTGCTGCCGAGGATCCGCATTTGTGGCTGGAGGATGTGACCGGCGCGAAGCAGCTGGAGTGGGTGCGCGCGCATAATGCGAAGTATCTGCCCGAGCTGGAATCGGTGCCGGGATTTGCCGAGTGGCAGGCCAAGGCGGAGACGATCCTGACCGATCCCCGGCGGATCGCCTATCCGACCGGGGCTTCGCCTTCGGGGGTGACGGCGACGCAGGTGTTCAACTTCTGGCGCGACAAGGACCATGTGCGGGGCATCTGGCGGGTGAGCCCGCGTGCCGCGTTCGATGCGGGGAGGCCCGAATGGTCCACGCTGATCGATATGGATGCGCTGGAAGCGGCCGAGAAGAAGAATTTCCAGTGGCATGGCGCGACCTGCCTGCCGCCCGAGTTTCAGCGCTGCCTGATCGGGCTGTCGGTGGGCGGCAAGGATGCGGATGAGCTGCGCGAGTTCGACCTGGTGGCGAAGCGGTTCGTGCCGGTTTCCGAAGGCGGGTTCTTCAGCCCCGAGGCGAAGCAGGGCGTTGCCTGGGTGGACCGGGATCATCTGCTGCTGGGGACGGCGGCTGAGCTGGCCAGTTCGTCGGGCTATGCGCGGACGGTGCGGCTGTGGACTCGCGGCACGCCCTTTTCGGCCGCGAAGCCGCTGCTGACCATCGGCGAGGCGGACATGGCGGTGAACCCGGCTGCCTTCGGGTCAGGCGCGGGCCGCCGGGCCGTGCTGATTCAGGCGCTGACCTTCTGGACCGGCAAGGTGCATCATCTGGCAGCCGACGGCAGCCTTGTGGCGTCTCCGCTGCCGGACGATGCTGATTTCCGCTTTATCGCCGATGTGGGCGGGGGGCCGCGTGCCTTCGCGCTGCTGCGCACCGATTTTCAGGGCATCCCTGCCGGAAGCCTTGTGGCGTATAAGGTGCCTGCTTCGGGGCCGATGGGGCCTGTGATGCCGGTGTTCTCGCCCGGGCCCACGCAGGCGATCGACGACATCGATGCATCCGGCAAGGCCGTCTACATCAGCCTGCTGGACGATGTGGCGGCGAAGCTGGTGCGGATGACGCTGGAGGAAGGCGGGCCTTCGCCGGACGAGCCGGGCTGGGTGCAGGGTGTGGTGCCGATTCCGGCGAACAGCGCCATGAAGCTGGTGGCGGCGGATGCCGACGATACGCTCTACAGCGATGTCGTGAGCTTTACCGAGCCGTCGCGGCTGATGGTTTCGAAGGGTGGCGCGGCGCCGACCGTGCTGGCCTCTGCGCCGGCTTTCTTCGATGGATCGAAGATCGAGGTGACGCAGCGCTTCGCGACGTCGAAGGACGGCACCAAGGTTCCCTATTTCGTGATCCGGCCGAAGGGCGCGAAGGGGCCGCTGAAGACCTATTACTGGAGCTATGGCGGGTTCGAGATCTCGCTGACCCCGGCCTATCTGCAGCCGGAAGCGCAGATGTGGGTGGAGGCGGGCAACCAATATGTGGTCGCGAACATCCGGGGCGGCGGCGAATATGGGCCGCGCTGGCACCAGGCCGCGCTGCTGGAAAAGCGCCAGAACAGCTATGACGATCTGCACGCCGTGGCGGAGGACCTGAAGAAGACGGGCCTTGCCAGCAAGATCGCGGTGCATGGGCGTTCGAACGGGGGGCTGATGTCCTCGGTCGCCTATACCCAGCGGCCGGACCTGTATGATGCGGCGCTGGTGGGCGTGCCGCTGGCGGACATGAAGCGTTACCACCTGCTGTTGGCGGGGGCCTCGTGGATGGCTGAATATGGCAATCCGGACACCAGCGACTGGGACTTCATCAAGCTCTACAGCCCGTACCAGAACATTCGAAAGGGCGTGAAATATCCGCGGGTGTTCTTCTACACCTCCACCAAGGATGACCGGGTGCATCCGGGGCATGCCCGCAAGATGGCGGCCGAAATGGAGGCACAGGGCCATCCGATCTATTATTACGAGAATATCGACGGCGGGCATGCCGGTGTCGCCAATCTGAAGGAGGCGGCTTACCGCTATGCGCTGATGCTGGCCTATCTGAACAGGGAACTGAAATAGCGAACTGAAGTAAGGGGGTTGTCTGTGCGTGTTGCGTTTGTGGTGATGCTGGGGCTGGCGGCGATGCCGGCCGCGGCCGACGAATATCTGAAATCGGTTTCGCCGAAATCCAGCATCGACGGCTATATGGCCGTCTGCCGGCAGGACGGCCCCGACGCCTGGTGCCGATGTCAGGTGCGAAAGATGGTGCAGAGCAGGGAAGGCGATTTTCTGGTGGATGCGATAGCGACCGGGCGGCGCATGGATAACATCCAGAAGAGCGTCGGCATGGAGCGGGTGAGGACGCTGGCCGAACGCCATGGTCTGGAGATTGGCGAGGCGCGCTCGATCCTGGACGGCGGCAAGGCGTTTATCCGGGAGGTTGGGCGGTCCTGTGCTTGAACTGTCGTTGCCCGGTTTTGATCTGTCCGCCTTTGTGGAGGCGACGCTGGCCGAGGATCTGGGCGGCGTGGCGGATGCCGCCCGCGACCTGACGGCGACGGCCTGCCTTGCGGCGGACGCGCGGCTGACGGCGGTGCTGGATAGCCGGGATTCGGTGGTGGTGGCGGGGCTGCCGCTGGCCGAGGCCTTCTTCCGGCGGCTGGACCCCGATTGTGCGGTGGAACTGCTGGTGGCGGATGGCGATGCCGTGGTGGCGGGCACGGACCTGTTGCGCGTGACCGGCAATGCGCGGGCGCTGCTGGCGGCCGAGCGGTCTGCGTTGAACACGCTGCAGCATCTGACGGGCATTGCCACGCTGACGCGGCGTTATGTGGAGGCGATTGCGGGCACCGGCGCGACGTTGCTGGACACACGCAAGACGCTGCCGGGCCTGCGCGCGCTGGAAAAATATGCCGTTCGCATGGGCGGCGGCACCAACCATCGCATGGGGCTGTGGGATGCGCCCATGGTGAAGGATAATCATATCGCGGCGGCCGGCGGCGTGACCGAGGCCGTTTCGGCTTGCAAGGCGGCCGGGCTTTCCAACATCACCGTTGAGGTGGACCGGCTGGACCAGATTGAGCCTGCGATTGCGGCCGGTGCCGACCGGCTGCTGCTGGACAATATGAAGCCGCCGGTGCTGCGCGAGGCCGTGGCGCTGGTGGCCGGGCGGGTGCCGACCGAAGCCTCCGGCGGGGTGAATCTGGACACGATCCGGGGCATCGCCGAAACGGGCGTGACCTTCGTGTCTGTGGGGCGGCTCACGCAGAGCGCGCCGGCGGCCGACGTGGGCATGGATTATCTGGACCGCTGATGGGTTGATGGTGCAGGGAAATCATTTCCTTGCCCGCCGGCGGCAGAATCACTCCGGCCTTCAATGGGAGCGCGCACGGGTCTAAGGCAGGTTCATGCCGAGTCGCGCCGATATTTCGCCTGTTCCGCTGTCTCTGGTGGAGGAGGATCTGCCGCAGGCGGCCGCCCGCTTCGGGGACAGTTTCCGCCGCACCGGGTTTGCGGTGGTGGAGGGGCATGGCATTCCGCCCGAGACGGTGGAGGCGGCCTGGGAGGCCGCCAAGCGGTTCTTCGCGCTGCCCGACGATGTGAAGCGGCGCTATCATCAGGCCGGCGGTGCCGGGCAGCGGGGCTATACGCCGTTCGGGATCGAGACGGCGAAGGGGGCCAGCCTGTCGGACCTGAAGGAGTTCTGGCACGTGGGCCGCGACCTGCCGCCGGGGCACCGGTTCGGCGGGATCATGGCGCCCAACATCTGGCCCGACGAAGAGCTGCCGGAGTTTCGCCCGGCGTTGCAGGCGCTGTTCGGCGCGTTGCAGCAGACCGGATTGCGGGTGCTGAAGGCGATTGCCGTGCATCTGGGGCAGCCGGCGGATTTCTTCGACAGCCCGGTGGCGGACGGCAATTCCATCCTGCGGCTGCTGCATTATCCGCCGGTGCCGCCGGAGGCCGATGCCGTGCGTGCCGGGGCGCATGAGGATATCAATGTGATCACCCTGCTGCTGGGGGCGGAAGAGGCCGGGCTTCAGCTGTTGTCCAGACAGGGGGAGTGGCTCGAGGTGCCCGCGCCCGAAGGCAGCCTGGTGATCAATGTGGGCGATATGCTGCAGCGGCAGACCGGTGGGCAGCTGCCCTCCACCACACACCGGGTGGTGAACCCGCCTTTAGAGCGGCGGCATCTCTCCCGCTACTCCATGCCCTTCTTCCTGCATTATCGGCCGGACTGGCTGATCGAGCCTTTTGTGGATTCCGCCGATATGCCGCCGATCACGGCGCATGACTTTCTTCTGCAACGACTGGCCGAGATAAAGCTTTCATGAAACAGATCCTGATTCTCGCGGCGCTGGCCGCAGCCCCCCTTTCGGCCCAGCCGATTTCCACCACCGCGTCGCAGGAGCCGAGCTGGAAGAAGGCCGAGGCCGAGATCGCGGCGCGCCGGTCCATTCCCGGCGGCACGGCGCGGGCGAAGAATGTGATCATCTTCATCGGCGACGGCATGGGGATTTCCACCATCGCCGCCGGCCGCATCTATGAAGCGCAGAAGCGGGCGAAGGAGGCTGGCGGCAGCTACCCGGGATTCGAGGGCGGCGAGGAGAATCTGCTGAGCTTCGAGAAGCTGCCGAACCGGGCGCTGGTGAAGACCTATAACACCAACGCGCAGGTGCCCGACAGCGCCGGGACGGCGGCTGCCATCACCACCGGCACCAAGACGCGGATCGGCGTGCTGGGCATCCGCCCGGGGCAGGGCCCCGACACCTGCAAGACGCCAGACCAGTTCCCCAAGACGCTGGGCGAGATTGCCCATGAGCGCGGGCTGGGGCTGGGCATCGTGACCACCACCCGGATCACCCACGCGACCCCGGCTGCGGTCTATTCCCACTCGCCGTCGCGCGACTGGGAAGGGGCCGACCGCAACTATTCCGCCGAAGACCGGAAATCCGGCTGCATCGACATTGCGACTCAGCTGGTTCGCTTCAAGGGCGGTGCCGACGTGGTGCTGGGCGGCGGGCTGGCGAAATTCCGCCCCACCGGCGCGGGCGGCAGCCGCGACGACGGCCGCGACCTGATCGCCGAATGGCAGCAGGCCTGGCCGACGGGCAAGTTCGTGGACGCGGCCGCGCCCTTCCGCGCGCTGGATGCGAAATCCCCCGACAAGGTGTTCGGCCTGTTCAACGCCGATCATCTGGACTTCAATGTCGACGCCGATCGCGCCAAGGAGCCGTCTCTGGCCGAGCTGGCCACCTTTGCGGTGCGCAAATTGCAGGCGGGATCGAAGCGGTCGGGCAAGGGTTATGTGCTGCTGGTGGAAGGCGGCCGGATCGACCATGGCCACCACATCTCCAACGCCTATCGCGCGCTGGACGAGCTGGCGGAATTCTCCCACGCGATCGACGAGGTGCTGAAGACCATCGATCTGAAGGACACGCTGGTGCTGGTGACGGCCGATCACAGCCATGTGTTCACCATGGCGGGCTATCCCCCGCGCGGAAATCCGATCCTCGGTTTCAACCGGCCCATCGAGGGCGGCGAGGGCGGCAGCCGCACCGATGCGAACGGCGCCGTCGTGGACCAGCTGGGGCGGCCGATGACGACGCTGGGCTATATGAACGGCCCGCTGGAAGTGAAATCGGGCGGCAAGACGCTGAATTCCACCTATCCGCCGACCGACCCGAACTTCCTGCAGCCCAAGGCCTTCCTGACAGGTTCCGAAACCCATGGCGGGGAGGATGTGGGGCTGTTCGCGGGCGGACCGGGCAGCCCGCTGGCATCCGGCACCATCGAACAGAACAGCATCTTCCACATCATTGCTTCAGCGCTCGGCTGGCGCTGATCCTTCATCCGGTTCGGCGGGGGTGGGCACATCCTGTGCCCGCTCCTGCTCTTTGCGCTTCCTGAGATTGTCGCGCAGCGCGGCTTTCAGCCGTGCCTCCCGTTCTGTCTTTCCGACTGCCATCAGTTTCGCTTTCCTGCCCCCATGCTTTTCACGCCTGCCTTGCTTTTCAGGCCCGCCTTGGCGATATCCGTTGCTGCGCACCATTCAAGGGTCGGCGGCGACGGGGGATTTTGATCCGTCGAAGCCAGTGGAGCAAGGGCGCCTCCCAAGCCTGAACTGTCGGCATATTTGCCGCACGGTGTAAAGAATCTTGACAGCGGGGGCGGAATCCACTGCCGCCCGCTGGCTCGGGAGGGGCGCGCGCGGTAAATGCCAGCCATGCTGGGAACGATCAGCCTGCTGAGCCATCTGGTGGCCACCATCGCATTTGCGGTGCTGGGTCTTGTGCTGGCTGTGCGGCGGGCCCCGACCGGGGTACGGCTGGCGGTGGCGCTGGCCTCGTTCGTGACGGCCTTCTGGGCTGCGGGCCATGTGTTGGCGGCGCTGTACGGCTGGGAGGCGGCGCCCTGGCTTTCGCGGGCGGAAACCCTGCGCACCGCCAGCTGGATCGCCGTGCTGATCCTGTTGCAGCGCCGGTCGCTGGGGCTGGCGGAGCGGCCGTCGCAATCCTTCGTGCTGGCGGTGGGGCTGGGCTTCATCATCGCGCTGCAGCTGGCGCTGGACATCATGTTCAATCTGGGCGCCACCAGCGGATCGCTGGCGGACCAGCCGTTTGGCGCCATGCTGTTCGTGGCCGGGCGGCTGATCCTGGCCATTTCCGGGCTGGTGCTGCTGCACAACCTGTATGTGAACAGCGGCAACAGCGGGGGGTTTTCCTTCCGGCTGTTCGCGGTGGGGCTGGGGGTGATCTTCGCCTATGACCTGAACCTCTACACGCTGCAGTTCCTGCTGGGCGAGATGAACGAATCCCTGCTGGGAATCCGCGGCGCGGTGAATGCGCTGGCGGCGCCGCTGATCTATCTGGCGCTTCGGCAGGACGGCGACGGGCGGTTCCATCTGTCGCGGCAGGCGGCGTTCCAGACCGTCAGCTTCTCCATCATCGGGCTTTACCTGATCGCGATGTCGCTGCTGGCCTATGGGCTGAAGATCACCGGCGGCAGCTGGGGTCAGCTGCTGCAGGTGACCTTCCTGGCGGCGACCATGATCGCCGGCGTGCTGGTGATGCTGAGCCCGCGCTTCCGCGCCGAGCTGCGCGTGCGCATCGCCCGCAACTTCTATCGCTATCGCTATGACTATCGGGTGGAGTGGCTGCGGTTCATCGACAAGATCGATTCCGCCGAGGACGTGCGCACGGACATGCCGGTGGCGCCAGTGCGGGAGCGGTTGATCGAGGCGATCGCCAATGTGCTGGAATGCCCCGGCGGCGCGCTGTTCGAGCCGCTGGACGGCCATGGCTATCATCTGACCAGCCGCTGGCGCTGGGCGGACCTGGAGGTGCCGGCCATCGCGGATTCGGCGGCCCTGACGCTGTATTTCAGCGAGGCCGGGCGGATCGCCGATTTCGACCAGCTGCGGCTGGAAGCCTCGGCCGGGACCAGTGGCAGTCATGGATCGCTGACGCTGCCGGCCTGGGCGGCCGGCGACCGCTCCATCTGGCTGGGCGTGCCGCTGATCCACCGCGACCGGCTGGCGGGCATCCTGCTGTTGCAGCGCAGCCTGGCGTCGCGCGACCTGAACTGGGAGGATTATGACCTGCTGCGCACGCTGGGGCGGCAGTCGGCCTCCTATCTGGCGGAAGCCGAGACCCAGGCGCAGCTGGAAGAGGCGCGGCGCTTCGAGGAGTATAACCGCCGCTTTGCCTTCGTGATGCACGATGTGAAGAATGTGGTGAGCCAGCTGGGCCTGCTGGCGCGCAATTCGGAGCGGCATGCGGACAAGCCGGAGTTCCGCGCCGACATGATCGCCACGCTGAACGCCAGCGTGTCCAAGATGTCGGACCTTCTGAAGCTGATGGGGCGCGAGCCCGAGGTGCGCGGCGCGGCCGAGGGCGGGCCGACGGGCCGGGTGGATATCGCCCGGACGCTGACCATCGTGGCGGCGGCGCTGAGGCGCCAGCACAGCGCACTGGAGCTGGAGGGTGCGGACGGCTCGATTGAAATTCCGGGCGATGCCGGCCGTCTTGAAGCGATGCTGACCCATCTTGTGCAGAACGCCGTTGACGCCAGCGCACCCGAAGCGCCCATCCGCCTGCAGCTGGAACTGCGGGCGGCCGACGTGAAGATCAGCATCGCGGACAGCGGCCATGGTATGTCGCCTGCGTTCGTGCGCGACGAGCTGTTCAAGCCCTTCCGTTCTACCAAGGACGGCGGCTTCGGCATCGGTGCCTTCGAGGCGCGCGAGATCGCCCGCGCCCATGGCGGCCGGCTGGATGTGGAAAGCCGGCCCGGCGAGGGCAGCCTGTTCACCCTGATTCTTCCCCGTGCCGCACCGGCACCCCGACTGACGCCCAAGAAAGTGCTTCGCTCATGAGTTCCGCGCCGCAGATCGTCGAGAAGCCCATCCTGCTGGTCGTGGAGGACGACGCCGGCCTCCAGCGCCAGCTGCGCTGGGCCTATGAGGACTATGAAGTCGTGATCGCGGGGGATCGGGAAAGCGCCATCGCCGCGATGCGCGCGCACCGCCCGGCGGTGGTGACGCTGGACCTGGGTCTGCCGCCCGACGCCGACGGTGCAACCGAGGGCTTTGCCACGCTGGAGGAAATCCTGCTGATGGCGCCGCACACTAAGGTGATCGTGGCCTCCGGCCATGGCGCGCGGGACAGCGCGCGCCGCGCCATCGCGCTGGGCGCCTTCGATTTCTATCAGAAGCCGATCGACATTGATGAGCTGGGCTTTCTGGTGGGCCGCGCCTTCCATGTGGCGCAGATCGAATCCGAGAACCGGCGGCTGGCCGCCAGCCAGCAGGATTCGCCGCTCGCCAACCTCATCACCGGCGCGCCCGAGATGCTGAAGGTCTCTGCCATGGTGGAGAAGGTGGCGCCCACCGATGTGTCGGTGCTGTTGCTGGGGGCATCCGGGACCGGCAAGGAGGTGCTGGCGCGCGGCGTCCACCTCGCCTCCCGCCGGGCGGACGGGCCGTTCATTGCCATCAACTGCGGCGCCATCCCGGACAATCTGCTGGAAGCCGAGCTGTTCGGTTATGAACGCGGTGCCTTCACCGGCGCGGTGAAGACTACCGAAGGCAAGATCGAGCTGGCACAGGGGGGAACCCTGTTCCTGGACGAAGTGGGTGACATCCCGCTGGCGTTGCAGGTGAAGCTGCTGCGCTTCATTCAGGAGCGGGTGATTGAGCGCATCGGCGGCCGCAAGCCTATCGAGGTGGACACCCGCATCGTCTGCGCCACCCACCGCAACTTGAAGCGCATGATCGCCGACGGCAGCTTCCGTGAGGATCTGTTCTATCGCATCGCCGAAGTGACCATCAGCATCCCGCTGCTGCGCGAGCGGGAGGGTGATGCCACGCTGCTGGCCAACCATTTCCTGCACAAGTTCACTGCCGGGCGGCCCGGCCCGCCGCTGCGCTTCGGTCCCGACGCGCTGGCCGCCATCAGCCTGCACAGCTGGCCGGGCAATGTGCGGGAGCTGGAGAACCGGGTGAAGCGGTCGGCGATCATGGCCGACGGCAACCAGATCACGGCGGCCGACATGGATCTGGCCGACCAGCCTGAGGCCGCGATCCAGACGCTGCGCGACGCGCGCATGATTTCCGACCGGCGCACCATCGGTGCGGCGCTGACCGCGACCAGCGGTAGCATCAGCCGCGCGGCCAAGCTGCTGGGGATCAGCCGGCCGACTTTGTATGATTTGATCCGGGAGCTTGAGATTCCGCAGCCCTGAGGGCTGGGGCGACTATTGCGCCTGCGGTTTCGTCTGCCTGCCTGCGGTATCGGGAGAGTTCCGACGCCGCAGGCGGCAGATATGCGTGCCGGGTTAATTCTTGCCGCTTGTTTCCCTGCCTTGGGCGAGACCGAGTTCGACTTCGGCGGCCGAAAGTGCGGCCTCGACGCGGGCGATGATGGCCTCGATCTCGGATTCGTCGTTGGCCGCGGAACTTTGGGGCGCCGGGCTGGTTACTTCATCCGTATTTGGTGCGCGTTTCCGCACGGCGGGTGGCTGGTCTTTCAGCTGCTGCCAGATGGAGATCAGCGTGCGGTCGAGGTCGGATTTTCGGCTGTCTGTCTGGTCCGGGTTCAGTTGCTTGTGGAGATGGTCGATCAGGAGGGTGTTGATGGCTTCGAGCCTGCTGAGATCGATCGCCGCCCAGGAATCGGCGAATGTGGCGTCGCGACGCCTGAGGTCGAGCACGTCGCCCAGCGTGAGGCCGGCACGCCTGAGACCTGATTCCAGGCCGGAGTCGAGCAGCCCTCTGAGGAAATGGCCTTCAGGCGGGAGGGGGAGATGGGCGCGGCGGCGTCCGACTCGGAGTTTCACGCGGGTGCTGGAGATCGGGAATCGATCCCGGCGGGCGTGGCGGCGGAGAATCGGGCCGGATGCCCCGCTTGCCGCGGGAGCCGAAGCCTTGGGAGCTTGTGCATTTTTTGACATAGGCGCGAACATAAGAAAATGGCGCCATGTAGGACAGCGGCGGTCAGCCATCCGTTCGGATATTAAGACGAAATTCAAAGCACGCAGTCGAATTGCTTTGAGAAAAAGCAGAAAATCGATTAATTAATGGCAATGGATATGGCAACGACACCCAAAAGTCTGCGCCCTGACAGTCCTCGGCCGGTGAAGGTCGACGGGCGGCGGGAACGATCTGCGGCAAGCAGGCGCCAGATTCTGACAGCCATGATCGATCTGGTGGAATCCGGGCAGCCCTCTCCAACGGCAGAAACCGTGGCTGCGCGCGCCGGCGTGTCCCTGCGCACGGTGTTCCGCCATTTCGAGGAGATGGAGAAGCTCCATCTCGAGATCGCGGCCGTGGTGTTCGAGCGGGTGCGGCCGATTCTGGACCGGCCCTTTGCGACGCGCGAGTGGCCGGACAGCCTGGCGGAATCGATCCAGCGGCGGTCCGAGTTCTTCGAGATCATGGCTCCCTTCAAGACTGCGATCGACGTGCATCGGCATCGCAGCCGGGCGATTGCGGCCCAGCATCGGCGGCTGACGGTGATGAGCCGGGATCTGCTGGCGGCGTCGGTGCCCTCTCCGCTTCTCGCCGATCGCGAGAAGTTCGAGCTGTTGTCCCTTGTGATGTCTCTGGAAGCCTGGCAGCGGCTGCGGGAGCAGCAGGGACTGAGCGTGGAGGAAAGCCGGCAGGCTGTTCTGCGGGCCGCGAAAGCGCTGATCGACTGCGAGGCCTGATCTTCCGTTTTGCGGTGGGCGGTGATGTAAGCCAAGTCTTCTGAGCATCAGTTAGAAGCGGCACTCACGATGCTGTTTGCCTCTATCGCGCGATTCGCATAGGGCGTTTTCACCGGAACCATATGGGGCGGGAGGACGCGCGCAGCCGATGACGCGATATGTGGCGTTCCTGAGCTACAGCCATAGCAACAAGGCTGAGACCGAGTGGCTGCACCGGGCGCTCGAACGCTATGTGATACCGAAGAAGCTGGTGGGGCGAGAGACTGCGAAGGGGAAGGTTCCCGCGCGGCTGATCCCCATTTTTCGTGATCGCGACGAACTGGCGGTCTCGTCGGATCTTGGCGGCGAATTGCGGGGTGCGTTGGAGAACAGCGCCCATCTGATCGTGGTGGCCTCCCCGGCGTCGGCGCGCTCTACCTATGTTCAGGAGGAGATCCGCGCCTTCAAGTCCCTGCATGGCGAGGACCATGTGTTCGCGCTGATCGTGGGCGGGGAGCCGAATGCCTCCACCATGCCGGGCCGCGAGGCGGAGGAGGCGTTTCCGCTGACCTTGCGCTTTCGGGTGGGGGCGGACGGCCAGCTGACGGACACGCCGGCCGAGCCCATCGCGGCGGACATCCGGCCGGGCAAGGACGGCCGCCGGCTGGCGCTGATGAAGCTGATCGCCGGGTTGACCGGCCTGAGGCTGGACGATCTGGTGCAGCGCGAGGCGCAGCGCCGGGCGCGGCGGCTGACCTGGATCGCCACGGGCGCGTCTGTGGGCATGCTGCTGGCGATGGGCCTTGCCTTTTACGCCAACCAGCAACGGCTGGCGGCGGTGGAGCAGCGCGAGATCGCGGAGCGGGAGACGGCGGCCGCGCGCGCCGCGACCGACTATCTGATAGGCACCTTCGAGCTATCGGACCCGGCGACCGAAAACCCCCGGACCGTCAGCCTGGTGACGATCCTGTCCCGAGGGGCGGAGCGGGCGCGGACGGAACTGCGCAACCAGCCCGAGATCGAGGCGCGGCTGGTGACGGCCGTGGGCCGGGCCTATACCAACCTGGGCCTGCTGGACGATGCGGAAGTGGCGCTGGCGCGGGCGATGCCGGCGGTGAAGCGGGCGGGGCCGGATGGGGCACCCGCGCTGATTGCGCTGGCCAACAACCATCTGCGCAAGGGCCAGCCCGAGCGGGCGCTGCAGACGCTGGCCAATGCCGATTCGATGCTGGGGCCGGACATGAAGGACCATGGAGCGCTGCGGGCGCAACTGGCCGCGATGCGAGGGAATATCGCCTATATCAACGGCAAGGCGGATGAGGCGCTGCGCTATTTTGACATCGCCGTTCGCTTCGTGGCGGCCGACCATGATGCCGACCCCAAACTGCGCGCGGACGTGCTGGAAGGGCGTGGCCGGATTTTGATCGATCTGGGCCGGCTGGATGAGGCGGAGGCTTCGCTGCAGGCTGCGAACCAGTTGTTCCGAGCCTATCGGGGCGAACAGCATCTGAACACCGGCTACAACTACTTCTATCTGGCGCTGGCTGCCTATACCGATGGGAAGTATCAGCTGGCCGAACAACGGATCGGCCGGGCTCTCGCCATCGTATCCCGTGTGCTGGACAAGACCAATCCCGTGCGCGCCGATGTGCTTTCGTTACAAGGCTCCATCTATCAGGCGGAGGGCAAGCTGGAGCTGGCGGATGCGGCGCTGGCAGAAGCGATCAATGCCTATGCGGCTGTCTATAAAGGACCGCACTACAACATCGGATTTGCGGAATTCTATCGCGCGCAAGTCGCCGAGCAGCGCGGCAATCTGTCGGACGCAATTCGCCATCTGGATGAGGCGCAACGAAATTATGAGGCAAGCTACGGAAAGAAGCATGCCAATATTGGTGAAGTTCTCGTCACACGAGCTGGCCTTCTGGAACGCACGGGTCATCATGTGCGCGCAGTTGCCGAATGTGACGATGGGATTGCAATGCTGAACGAAACAATGGGTGCCGACAGTGGTTTCACGAAGGGGTTGAAAGCGACATGTGATGCCATCGGAAAAAAGGGGGTTAATGTGGCGAACTAACTCGACATTTCCTTTGCCGCGATATAATATTTTGCAATTAGGGACATTGGATTCGGGGGCTTTCATGCGTATCGTAAAGGGGATTCTGCTTGTCTCCGCAGGGCTGTGGGCCTCGGCGGCGGGTGCTTATAATGTCAGTGTGACGCCGGACTTCGGCCATCTGCTGATCATCGAGAACAGCCCGGTGAGCATCGGCACGACGCCGGAAGTTTTCTACACGTCTGACAGTGCTGGCAAGGGGGCGGGTTATGCCGCCAATGTCACCACCACGGGCGGCAGCGTGTTCTTTTCGTCCAGTTCCATCTCCGCCGGCAGCGGTAACGCGGCGGTGTCTGGCGTGGGCGTTACGCTGAACTTCACCGACCTGGGCGCGACGCCGATCAACAGCATGACGTCGACGATCTTCCAGTCGACTTTCGGCTTCTATATGGCGCCGTTCGGCAACAATGCGCCGGTCTGCACCGGGGCGACCTTGCCGACCTGCCTGGGAGCAACCAGCGGCGTGGTCGATTTCGCCAGCATGGTGGATGGCGGCTCCAGCCTGTTCACTGACGGCATGGCGGGCAGCTATTTCTCGTTCGAGGTGCTGGTGAACGGCGTCTCGCAGTATGAGATCGGTGGCGGCCTGACCCTAATCGACAATGGCGCAAACCCGCCCGCGCTCGTCAGTTACAGCAGCATCAATGGCGTGCTTGGGGCGATCGATGACCTTTCGACGGTGCTTCCGGGTTTCCAGCTGCTGCAGAATGACGGCTATGGCCTGATCTATGGTTGGGACCAGAGCAACTTCACGGTCAACTTCGACACGCCGATCGTGGGTTCCGGCAACATCTCCTATCAGATCAGCACCTACACCTTCGGCGACTCGCTGACGGGCGACAATGAATCGAGCCGCTCGATCATCGCCTTCTCCTGCTTTGCCGATCCGGTTGGCCGGGGCAGTACGCGTGGGCAGTTGATCCCGCTGCTGAACGGTCTGGCCGATCCGACCTGCGACGACTTCCGCGAAGGGGGTGACCAGAAGCGCGACTATGTGCTGAAGCTGGGCAGCATCGACGAGAATGGCAACTTCGGCTTCACGGCGCCTGGCATTCCGGAACCGGACACCTGGGCGATGCTGATCATGGGCTTCGGTCTGGTCGGCCTGTCCATGCGTCGTGGCAAGAAGGCCGTGCCGAGCGCCTGATCGGGGTTTTGGCGAAGGAAAAGGATTGAGGGGGCTCTGCCCCCTCAAGCTTCCCCGGCAGGAGCCCGTGGCCCCTGCACCCACATTATCAGGTCAATCGACGAGGTTGCGCTGACGCAGAGGTTTACTGCCTGAGGCGCCAGCTAGCCCCAGCGCCGCAGGCAATTAAAAACCTAGTCGCGCGCGCCACTTCTGATTGGTGCACAACGCCAATGTTGAGGGTGCAGGGAAATCATTTCCCTGCCCGCCGGAGGCAACATGCCTTTCGCAGACGCCCGCCGTCTCAGCCGGCATACCGCTCCGCGCGTGGAGTGATGGAGAGCAGCGGGGTGCCCTGGCTGACGCTGCTGGATGGGGGGACATCCTGTGTCAGCCAGACGTTGCCGCCGATGACGGAGCCTTCGCCGATGCGGATGCGGCCGAGGATGGTGGCGCCTGCGTAGATCACCACATCATCGTCGACGATGGGGTGACGCGGGTGGCCCTTGCGCAGGGCGCCGTCCGGTTCGGTGGGGAAGCTGCGGGCGCCCAGTGTGACGCCCTGATAGATGCGCACGCGGTTGCCGATGATGGCAGTTTCACCGATGACGACGCCGGTTCCGTGATCGATGAAGAAGCGTTCGCCGATGCTGGCGCCGGGGTGGATGTCGATTCCGGTGCGGCTGTGCGCGATTTCCGAGAGGATGCGGGCGATGAGCGGGGCGCCGAGCCTGTGGAGTTCGTGCGCGATTCGGTGATGGATGATCGCGAGCAGGCTGGGATAGCAGAGTAGCACTTCGTCGACGCTGCGGGCGGCCGGGTCGCCGTCGAAGGCGGCCTCGACGTCGGTGTCGAGCAGGCTGCGCAGGCTGGGGAGGCTTTCGGCGAAGGTGCTGACGAGACGGGCTGCATCCTGCGTGGTGGCGGTGGGTGACTGGTAGTTGAGTTCGAGCGCTACCTGACGGGTCAGGGCCTGCAGCGATACTGCGAGGGTTTCGGCGACGTGGAGGTCTTCGCTGTCCGGCGTGAGGTTTGCCGGGCCGAGTCGCAGCGGGAAGAGGGCGCCGGTGAGGGCGTCTATCGCGGGTTCCAGCACACGGCGGGAGGGGAAGGCGACGGCGCCATATTCGCGGTGGCTGCTGTGGGCGGCGCGCCAGCGGGCGCGGGCGGCCTTCAGAGCGGCCGCGATGGAGGTTATGTCCGGGCCTTCGGGGTCGGGGGTCTGCTGGTCGGCGAGCAAATGGGGCGACAGCTGCCCCGTCATGCTGTCGCCGCCGAGGCGCCCGGCCCGACCAGCCGCAGGCGCGGCTCGCCACTTGGGTCCGTGCCCGAATCCGTGCCCGAATTCGGACGGTGGGGGACAGCCCCGGCGGCGATCTCCACACCCAGGCCCCTCAGCAGGGTGTGGCGAAGCTGTTGGAAGGCAGTGGAATCGGTGTGGCGAGGGCGATCCAGCCCGATCTCGATATCGAGCGCGATGTGGCCGGTATCGAGGATCAGCACGCGATCCGCGAGGAGGAGCGCTTCGTCCACATCGTGGGTGACGAGGAGGACGGCGGGGCGGTGTTCCTTCCACAAGGCTTCCACAAGCCCGTGGACGCGCATGCGGGTGAGGGCGTCGAGCGCGGCGAAGGGCTCGTCGAGCAGGAGCAGGCGGGGTTCGCGGACGAGGGCGCGGGCCAGTGCGGTGCGCTGGGCTTCGCCGCCGGACAGGGTGGCAGGCCAGGCATCAAGCCGGTGGGCGAGGCCGACTTCGCGCAGCGCGGCCTCGGCGCGGTGGCGGGGCGCGGTGCCCGAGAGGCCGAGGGCGACATTCTCCCACACGCGCTTCCAGGGAAGCAGCCGGGCTTCCTGAAAGGCGATGGCGCGGGCGGCGGGAGCGCTGAGTTCGCCGCTGTAGCCGCGATCAAGATCGCCCAGCGCGCGCAGCAGTGTCGTCTTTCCCGAGCCGGAGCGGCCGAGCAGGGCCACGAACTCGCCCGCGCGGATGTCGAGGTCGATCCCGTTCAGGATGTTGACGCCGTTGAAGGCGCGGGTGAGGCCGCGAAGGCGGACGACCGGGGTTTCGGAAGTGGATACATCTGCCATCGGATCAACCTTTCACGAAGCTGGGGCGCCAGGCGAGCAGGCGGGTTTCGAGCGCACGGACAAGCGCATCAGCGGCGAGCCCGATGGCGGCGTAGACCAGGAGGCAGACCACGATCACATCGGTCTGCAGGAAATCCCGGGCGTTGTTGATGAGATAGCCGAGGCCGGCCGAGGCATTGATCTGCTCCGCGATGACCAGGCTGAGCCAGGAGATGGTGAGGGCCATGCGCAGGCCGAGCAGCAGGCCGGGCATCGCGCCGGGCAGGATCACATGGCGCACCAGCCCCCATTGCGACAGGCCGAAGCTGCGTGCGCCTCCACCAGCTTGGCGTCGACCCCGCGGATGCCGTTGAACAGGTTCAGATAGACCGGGAACATCACGCCCAGCGAGATCAGCGCGATCTTGGCGACCTCGCCGATGCCGAACCAGACGATGAACAGCGGCACCAGTGCCAGGAAGGGCAGGGTGCGCAGCATCTGCACCGGCGGATCGACCGCGACTTCGCCGCGCTTCGACAGCCCCGCGACCAGACCGAGCGCGATGCCGATGCTGCCGCCGATGGCGAGCCCGGTGAGCGCGCGGCCCAGCGAGACCGCCAGATTGGAGAGGAGCTCGCCCGAGAGCAGCAGCTCGACGAAGGTCGCCACCACTGTTGTCGGGGCGGCGAGCACCCGGGGCGGGATGAGGCCGGTGCGGCTTCCCAGCTCCCACGCGAGCAGCAGCACGAGCGGCGAGATCGCGCGCGCGGGAATGCGCCAGCCGCGTGGCGCAGCCGGCGCAAGATCGGGGGAGAGAGGTTGGGATGCCATCATGGACCTTTCTGGGTCTTGGCCAGGGATTCGGATGCGGCGAGCACGCGGAGCAGATTGCCGCTCCACAGTTTGTGGATGTCGGCAGAGGAATAGCCGCGCCGCAGCAGCTCGGCGGTGACTGCGCGGGTTTCGGAGACGTCGGCCCAGCCGGTCACGCCGCCGCCATGGTTGAAATCGGACGACAGCGCGACATGGTCGATCCCGATCCTCTTCACGGCATGGTCCACATGATCGATGAACTGGGCGAGCGTCGCCTTCGGTTCGGTGGCGCGGATGGCGTAATAGGCCTTGGTGTAAGCCTGCTGACGTTCCGGCGGCAGCGGCGGGCCGCCTTCGGGCTTCAGTCCATATTCGCTGCGCAGTGCCGCCAGTCGCGCCGTGGTTTCGGGCGAGTCGGGGCGGATGTAGGCGCTGAAGGCGTTGATCGCGACGACCCCGCCATTGGCCTTCAGCTGATCCAGCTCCCCGTCGGACAGGTTGCGGCCGACATCCACCAGTGCCCCCGCCGAACTGTGGCTGGCGAGAACCGGCGCCTTCGACAGCGCGACCGCCTGCCGGAACGCCAGCGACGACAGCTGGCTGACATCGACGACGATCCCCAGCCGGTTCAGCTCCGCGATGGCGGCCTTGCCAGCCGGAGACAGGCCGCCCCAGCGAGCCGGGGCCTCACCGCGCGGCAGGGCGGGCCGGCTGCTGTCAGCCAGCGCATTGTGCCCGGCATGGACCAGCCCGAAGATGCGGACGCCGCGCGTCTGCCATTCCTCTATCTCGGCCGGCGTGGTGGCGAAGGCGCCGCCGTTCACGATGGTCTTCACCACGGCGAAATCCGGGGTGGCGTTGATCGCGCGCACATCGGCTGCGCTCAGCGCAAGCCGGGCGCCGGGGGACGCGACGATGCGGTCGATGGCGGCATTGCGGGCCAGCGCCTCGTTCAGAGCCGCCTTGCGCCCTTCGGGGGTATCCGGCGTCTGGGACGCGAACACCGCAAGCCCGGCCGTGCGCAGGCCGCCCGCCTTCGCCTTCTCCAGCGAGAACTGGGCCTGCGCATCGGGCAGGGCGGGATCGCCATAGGTCGGCGGCACATCGATATGCGCGTCGAACGGCCGGGCCGCCGCATGCACTGCCGCGATCCGGGAAGGATCCTCCACCGGGGCGGCCCCCCACGCCTTGCCGCTCGCCAGCAGCAGGATGGCGAACGCCGCCCGAAGCGAGGCGCGAGGCCTCGCAAAGACAGGCGCAGGTTCGGGGAAGGATGCCCGGATCGGAACTTCGCCGGACTTGATCTGGCGGACGGTCGGGAGACCGGGGCTCGGGGAGGAAGAGTACCGGATATCTGTCGCCATGCGTCGCTCCTCACTGGGTGGTTGAGGGGGCGCCTGGCGATGACGTCTCGGCGAGTCCGGTCCCTCCGACCGTCCGATGCGGAGGCTAAGCGAGAGTCGGCCGTGTCGCGAAGAAATCTAATCTATTTGGTTGACAAAGGGGGCTTGGGGGAGGGCTTGCCTCCGGCGGGCAGGGAAATGATTTCCCTGCACCCTCGACCTTTGCGCTGCGCGCTACTCCGATGTTGCGCCTGTGACTTGGTTTGATTGCCTGCGGCGCTGGAACGCGCTGGCGCCGCAGGCAGTAAGCCCATCCGCCAGCGCAGCCTCGCCGTGTTACCTGCTAATGGGGGTGCAGGGGCGTCACGCCCCTGCCGGGGGGCGAGGGGGCGGAGACCCTTCGAATCCTTCAGCTGAAGCGCACCGCCCCGGCCAGATCGGGGAACACCTTGCCGACCTTTCCGAGCAGATAATCGCCATAGGGGCCTTCGATGCCGGCGAGGTCCAGCCCGTCCCAGCGGGCGGGGCGGATATCGGGCGGGTCGAAGCCGGGGAGGGGTTCGATGCGGGCGTCGAAGGCGGGATCGAAGAACAGCGGCCAGGAGTAGCGATCTTCGGAAGCCGGGTTTCGGACGCGGTGTGGGGCGGAGCGCCAGCGACCGGCCGTGAGCCGGTCGAGCATGTCGCCGACGTTGACGACGAGGGTGCCTTCTTCGGGGGGCACATCGATCCAGCCATCGTCGGTGCGCACTTCGAGCCCGCCGTGGCGGCTCTGGGCGAGGAGGGTGAGGAAGCCATAGTCGCTGTGTTCGCCGACGCCCCAGCTGCCGGGCTGGTCCGGCGGGTAGCGGAAGATGCGGAACAGCAGGGTGGGGCGGGCGGTGTAATGGTCGTGGAAGTGCTGCTCCGGGAGGCCCAGCGCGATGGCGGCGCCTTCGCACAGGGCGTGGGCGGCGCGGGTTGCGGCGGAGAGCCAGGCTTCGACGGCGGGGCGCAGGCCCGGGGCTTCCTGGGGCCAGAGGTTGGGGCCGTGCATGGGCCAGCCTGCCGCGACGCGCGGGTCGTCCGGGCCCAGTTCTTCGCCGAGGTAGAGGCCCTCCTTGCGGTCCGGCAGGCCGGAGGTGAGTTCGCCTTCCAGAGGGAACCAGCCGCGCCATGCCGGGCCGCCATGCGCCATGGCGATGCGGGCCTTGGTTTCGGCTGGAAGAGCGAAGAAGGCGGCGGATTCGCGTTCGATGCGGTCGAACAGGTCGAGGGGGATGCCATGGCCCTTCAGCTTGAAGAAGCCGAAGCGGCTGGCGGCGTCCCCGATGGCGGCGGCTGTTTCGGCGCGGCCGGCGCCCGTGCCGAACAGGGGCGACATGTCGATGGTGGGGATCTGCATTGGGCCTCCTCGCGCGTAGCGTACGCGCGCAGGATCGCACCGTTTCGGCCCCGTCGCCCAGTGGCAGACGGGATTTCAGGCGGGCAAGCGTAACTTGGTTTGGCGCGAGGCCCCGATTTGCGATGCATGGCGCCCGGATGATCTTCGGGAACAGGATGCAGGACCATGATGCAGAGCCGCCGTCATTTGATGCAGATGCTGGGCGGGGCGGCGCTGTTGCCCGCGCTGGGCGGACTTGGGGCCTGTTCGCCAAAGGCGGACCGGCTGGCGGTTGGGTTCCAGCGCAACGGCATCCTCTATATCGCCCGCACCCGGGGCGAGCTGGACGGGCGGCTGAAGGCGAAGGTGGGGCTGGCGCCGGAATGGGTGGAGTTTCCCTCCGGCCCACCGCTAATCGAGGCGATGAGCGCGGGCGCAATCGATTTCGGCGCGGTGGGCGATACGCCCGTGGTCTATGCCCAAGCCTCCGGCGTGGATCTGAAGATCGTTGCCGGGAAGGTCTATGGCGAGGGGCTTGCGAACAAGTTCCTTGTTGGGGCGGGCAGCACGATCAGCGATGCGGCCGGGCTGAAGGGCCGCAAGGTGGGTTACACGCGCGGGTCTTCGGCGGAGGTGAGTGCGCTGGCCGCTTTGGAGAGTGCGGGGCTAACCGTGGCCGACATCCAGCCGGTGTTTCTGGCGCCGGGCGACGGTGTCAGCGCGCTTGGACAGGGCGCGGTGGATGCCCTGTTCACCTGGGATCCCTTCTTCACCATCGCGCAGCAGCGGGCCGGGGCGCGGGAATTGCGTTTTGACCGGGCCGGGTTGCTGGCGACGGCGCTGTTCATCGCGCGGACGGCGCTGACCGGCGGCGGCGCGCTGCTGTTGACGGCCTTTCTGGACGAGCTGGCGGCCGAGGCGCGCTGGGCCAATGCCAACAAGGCGGAGGCGGTGCGGCTGCTGGCGGGCGCGGCGCGGATGCCCGAGGCCGAGGTGGAGGCGATGCTGGGGCGGCTGGGCGGCGATCCGTTCGGGATTGAGCCGCCCTCTGCCGAGCTGGAGGGCAACCAGCAGCGTGTCGCGGACATGCTGTTGAAGGCGGGATCGATCAAGCAGCCGGTGAAGGTGAGCGAGATCTTCTGGCGGGGCTGGACCCCCGCCGCCTGAGACCTGCCGCCTGAGAACTGGTTTCGGCTTCAGGCAAGCCGGGGTTTTCCGCCCCATACGAAAACTGTCTCCACAAATTCTCTACCTGTTCAGTAGACCTCTATCGAAACGGTAGAAATTCTCACGCCGGATAACCGTGAAGGGACGGACATGACGATCAAGGGGTTTGCGGCCGGGTCCAGCAGGATCGCCATTCTGGCCGGGCTTGGGCTGCTGGGGGCGCCCGTGCTGGCCGAGCCGGTGGCGGATGCCGATGCGGCGGCCGACGCGGAAGCCGCGGGCGACATCATCGTGACGGCGCGCAAGCGTGATGAACGTCTGCAGGATGTGCCGGTGGCCATCTCCACCATTTCCGGCGACACGTTGAGCCGCCAGCAGATCAACCGGGTTTCGGATTTCTCGGCGAAGCTGCCGAACTTCAACGCCGTGCAGCAGAACACTCGGGTGTCGGGGCTCTACGTCCGCGGACTGGGCGGCAACGCCAACAACGACGGGGCGGAATCGGGCGTCGGTCTGATCGTCGACAATGTGTTCTATACCCATGTCGGCTTTTCCTGGCTGGACTTCGTGGATGTGGAGAGCGTGGAGTTGGTGCGCGGGCCGCAGGGCACGCTGCTGGGCAAGAACACCACCATCGGCGCCGTGATCGTGACGACGAAGAAACCGAGCTTCGAACCGGAAGCGACGCTGGAGGCGGGATACGCCAACTTCGGCCGCTGGCAACTTCGCGGCAATGTCAGCGCGCCGCTGATTGCCGACAAGCTGGCCTTCCGCATCACGGGTTACCGCGACAAGTCCGACGGCTGGATCACCAACAAATATGACGGGCAGAAATATCTGGACGTGAACCGCTGGGCGCTGCGCGGCCAGTTGCTGCTGGAACTGCCCACCTTCACCAACCGGCTGATTGTGGAGCGGTACGAAACCAACGAATACAACAACTTCTACCCGCCGTTCGCCGACGTCACCAACTTTTCCAACGGCACGGTCCGCGCCGCCAGTTGGGAGCGCAAGCTGCAGAGCATCTTCGGCTACACGCCGAGCTATGATTATCCGCAGAACGCCGATGTGAACACGCAGGAGCGGATTTCCAGCAAGGTCTGGGGCATTTCCAACCAGTTCGACGTGGAGATCGGGGATCATACCATCACCTCGGTCTCAGCTTGGCGGCAGTTGCGATTCCGGCCCAAGAACGACAGTGACAATTCGCCCTTTTCCATCCTGCGCGCCGGGTTCGACGTGGACGTGGACCAGTATTCGCAGGAAATCCGGCTGGCATCGCCCACCGGCAAGACCATCGATTACCAGGTCGGCGCCTTCTGGCTGTATGAGGATCTGGTTTCCAACAACCGCTCCATCTTCCAGTCGGATTCGACGCGCTGGTTCCTGACCGGGCAGCTGCCGCCCGCCTTCCTGCTGCCGGTGGTGCTGGATGGGGTGGAGCACCAGCAGCGCGGTTCCGCCAAGATCGAAAGCTCGGCCGTCTTCGGGCAGGGCACATGGCACGCAACCGACAAGTTCGACCTGACGCTGGGCGTGCGGCTGACGCGAGAGGCCAAATCCGCACAGAATGTCGGGCAGACTTTCGGCGGCGCTCCGCTGACGGGTGCGCTGGCCGCACTGGCGCCTGCCCGGCAGGCCATCCTCAACGCGTTCGGCGGAATCTTCCGCCTGTCGGATTCGCAAACCACCACGGGCTGGTCCTGGCTGATCAACCCTTCGTACAAACTGTCGGACGATGTGCTGCTTTATGCGTCTGTCAGCCGGGGCGAAAAGTCGGGTGCGGCCAATCTTTCGGCCACGCCGGGCAAACCGCTGCTGATCGATCCGGAAAGGTCCACCGCCTATGAAGCGGGCGTCAAGGCCAGTTTCCCCGGCGTCGGCTTCGTGAACGCCAACCTCTACTGGAACGACATCACCAACTTCCAGGCCACGCAGGTGGACCCGACCCGGCTGGCGCTGGGCAATTACCTGGGCAATGTCGGCAAGGTCCGTCTGCGCGGGGTGGAACTGGAAGGCAGCTTCACCGTTGTGAACGGCGTGACGCTGTCGGCCAATGGCGCCTTCAACGACGCGCGCTACGTCTCTTACGAAAACGGACCGGCGCCGGTGGAGGACCAGTTCGGCGGCGCGGCGACATCCTTTGTGGACTGGTCCGGCAAGCGGGTTGTCGGGGCGCCGAAATGGTCCGGGCAGGTCAGCCTGGACGCCGATGTGCCCACTTCCAGCAGCTTCAACATCACCGGGTTCGCCAACCAGACCTATCGCTCGGGCGTGAACCTGACCAACCCCTTCTCCGAATATGGTCGGCAGGATGCCTATGGCCTGACCAACGCCGGGATCGGCATCCGCACGTCGGATGGCCGCTGGTCCCTGAATCTGTGGGGGCGCAACCTGTTCGACAAGCGCTACTTCGTGGGCATGGGTGCAGCCGGCGCCGTCTCTCCCTATGTCGGCGTGCTCGGCGATCCGCGCACTTATGGCGTTACTGGCAAGGTCAGCTTCTGATGCCAGCAGCAGACGGCAAGCTGCGGCTCGGCCTCTTCGTACAAGGGGTCGGCCACCATCTTTCAGCCTGGGAGCACCCCTCCGTCGATCCCGCGGACCTGTTCCGGCTGGAGCACTATCAGCGCATCGCGCAGACGGCGGAACGGGCAAAGTTCGACGCCATCTTCTTCGCAGACAATGTGGGCCTGCTCGCAGGCCTGCACCCACTCGCGGAGCGCACGGCGCTGGTCTATCAGTTCGAGCCGCTGACGCTGCTGGGGGCGCTGATCCCCGCGACCGAGCGGATCGGGCTGGTGGCGACCGTCTCCTCCACCTACCTCGCGCCCTATCATGCCGCCCGCAAGTTCGCGACGCTGGACCATCTGAGCGGCGGCCGCGCCGGCTGGAACCTCGTCACCTCCGGCACCGACAAGGAAGCCCGCAACTTCGGCCTTTCCGAGCAGCTGGGCCATGCCGACCGCTATGGCCGCGCCGCCGAATATGTGGAGGTGGTGCGCAAGCTGTGGGACAGTTTCGACGACGACGCCCTGCTGCTGGACCAGAAGGCGCAGCGCTTCTTCGACGTCTCCAAAGTGCATGCGGTGAACCACAAGGGCGCGCATTATGACGTCGCCGGGCCATCGCAATGGACCCGCTCTCCACAAGGGCATCCGGTGGTGGTGCAGGCCGGCTCGTCCGGAGACGGGCAGGCGCTCGCCGCCGCCACCGCCGACGTTGTGTTCACCGCGCAGCAGCTGAAGCCCGACGCCATCGCCTTCACGCAGGGGCTGAAGGATCAGGCCGAGGCGCTGGGGCGCCGCAGAGACGATCTGCTCGTGCTGCCCGGCATCACCCCCTATGTCGCCGCCACCGAAGCGGAAGCGCAGGAACGCTACGAAGAGCTGCAGGCGCTGGTCGATCCGCGCGTCGGCGTCGGTCTGCTCTCGGCCATGATCGGCTGGGATCTGAGCCAGGTGGACCTGGACGGCCCCCTGCCGAACGCGCCGCAGACTGAAGGCTGGCAAAGCCGGCAGAAGCTGTTCGCCGATATCGCCCGGGCCGACGGCCTCACCGTGCGCCAGCTGGTCGGCCGCATCACCGCCGCCCGCGGCCATTGGGTGGTGGTGGGCACACCCACCCTTGTGGTCGACCAGATCGAGGACTGGTTCAAGAGCGGCGCCGCCGACGGATTCAACGTGCTGCCCCCTACCCTGCCGGGCGGACTGGACGACTTCGCCACGCTGGTGATCCCGGAACTGCAGCGGCGCGGGCTGTTCCGCACGGAGTATGAAGGCCGGACTTTGCGCGATCATCTGGGGTTGGCACGGGTGCCGGATCGGCGGGGGCTGTAAGGCTGGGGGCTTTTGCCTCCGGCGGGCAGGGAAATGATTTCCCTGCACCCTCTAAGTTGGCGTTTCGCGCCCACTCCAAAGTTGCGCGTGCGGCGTGGTTTGATTGCCTGCGGCGCTGGAGCTTGCTCGCGCCGCAGGCAGTCAACTCAGTCGTCAGCGCAATCTAAACGATCAGCCTTCTAATGTGGGTGCAGGGAGATCATCTCCCTGCCGGGGGAGTTTGAGGGGGCAGAGCCCCCTCAACCACACTGCCAACGCTTAAAACCGAACGGTGAAATCCGCACCGATCATGTTCACGCTGCCGCTGTTTTCCGAGCGCAGGTTGCTCGTGATGGCGGCGGCAGTACCGGCGTAGAAATGGTCTTCGCGGTCGAGCGGTTCGGTCGTCACGAAGACATGGGCGTAGGAGAAGCGGGCTTCCAGCGTGTCGCTGAGTTTCCAGCTGGCGCCTGCGGTGAGCCAGACCCGGTCTCCGTCGGGCACGCGGCTGGTGCGGTATTCGTCGACCGTGGGGGTGGAATCGGTGGCGACGCCGGTGCGGACGGTCCAGCGGTCGGACAGGTCATACTCGCCGCCTAAGTGGAAGCTCCAGCTGTCCTTATAGTGCTGCGGGGAGGTGCTGAGGGCCGCGCCTTCGGGTGTCTGGATGCGGATGGCATCGAACACCGACCAGTTGGTCCATTCCGCGCTGGCGAGGACACGGGCCTGTTCGCTGGCCTTGAAGGCGGCCGAGAAGCCCAGGCTGTCGGGCAGGGTGATGGGTGCGCGGGCGTCGATCACGGCGTTGGAACCGGCGAGCGGGCCTTGCAGGCCTTCGATGGTGAATTCGCCTTTCAGGCGATGCTTCACTTGCGAGCGGTAGTGGATGCCGACGGCGATGGGGCCGGATTCGAAGCGACCGCCGAGGTTCCAGCCGAAGGAGATGTCGTCACCCTTCACCCGGGCATGGCCGTCCGCCAGCAGGGGGGAGAGGTTGGGCAGCGCGTTGTTGAGGTCTGCCTCTATATACTGGACGCTGACGCCGCCGCCGATGGAGAAGCGGTCGTCGATCTTCCATGCGAGCGACGGCTGGACATTGTAGGTCTTCACCACCGAGCGCGTGCTGTCGTAGCGGCCGAACCAGCCGTCGTCATAATCGACGACAAGGCCGAACGGGGTGTTCACGCCCAGGCCCGCCCACAGCCGGTCCGTCAGCTGCATGCTGGCATAGAGGGTGGGGACGATGACGACCGGGTGGAAGGGGTTGCCGCCGTCTGAGCCGCCGGTGGAGACGGGGGTGGCGACGCCCGGAATGGTGCGGGTGGTGCCGAGGTCGCTCTGGCCGGAGTTGACGAACAGCAGATGGACACCGCCGGTGGCGGTGAAGCCGGGCAGCTGGGTCATGCCGGCCGGGTTGTACCAGACGGTGGCTGCGGAATCGGCGATCGCGCCCTCGCCCGCGAAGGCGCGGCCAACGGCGCCGGGCGAAGCTTCGCGCAGGGCAAAGCCGGACGCCAGCGCCGGTGCGGCGAGGATGGACAGCGGGAGGGCTGCGGCAAGCGCGCGCCTGATGAATTTCGACATAGGGGGAGACCTTCCTGGCTCGTTTGTCGCGGCCGTTGCCCATCCGGAAGGCCCGGTCAAGCTTCGCGCGACCTTCGGAGGGTGGCCGGAAAGCCGGTTCGGCGCGCTCCGAAGGCGGTTGGGCCGTTCAGAGCGCGCGTCTCCCCTTACATGCGGTGCAGGGCGCAGAGCTTGTTGCCCGACGGATCACGCAGATAGGCGAGATAGAGATTTCCCGCCGCGCCGCTGCGCACGCCGGGCGGGTCTTCGCAGGCCGCTCCGCCGGCTTTCAGCCCGGCGGCGTGCCAGGCGTCTGCCTCGTCCGGGGATTTCATTGCGAAGCCGACGGTGGAACCGTTGCCGCAGGATGCCGCCTGGCCGTTGATCGGCTTGGTGATGGAGAAGATTCCCGTGGGGGTGATCCAGAACACCCGTCCCTTGTCGTCGATGATGCCGGGGCCCACGCCGATGGCGGCGAAGGTGGCATCGTAGAAAGCCTTTGACGCATCGACATCGTCGGCGCCGAGCATGATGTGGCTGAACATCCTATTCTCCCCAAGTGGCGCCCCGGGCGGGGTAGCCTGCCCGGCTCATTGCCGGAGATCGGCGGGCGAGTCGAACTCTCAACATTGCAGATGGCGCAGGGTCAGGCCGCACTGCATGGAGCGTGGGGAAGGAGAGGCCATGATCGAGGACGCGAAGCCGCTGCTGCAGGGCATCCGGGTGCTGGATTGCACCGGCGTGGTGTTCGGGCCCTATGCCACCCAGATCCTGGCTGACCTGGGGGCGGACGTGATCAAGGTGGAGGCGCCCGGCATCGGGGACCAGTTCCGCTGGACGGCGCCGGGCAACGTGACTCCGGGCATGAGCCCCGGATTCATGGGGGTCAACCGGGGCAAGCGCTCGATCGAGCTGGACCTGAAGGCGGAGGCGGACCGGGCCACGATGCGCAGGCTGATCGAGACTGCCGACGTGTTCATCCTGAACGTGCGCGGCAAGGCGGCCGCCACGCTGGGGCTGGACTATGACAGCGTGTGCGCGGTGAAGCCGGACATCATCTATGCCCATTGCGTGGGCTTCGGGGAGGCCGGGCCCTATGGCGGCCTGCAGGCCTATGACGATGTGATCCAGGCGGTGACGGGCACGACCAGCCTGCTCTCCCGCGTGGATGGCAACCCGGCTGCGCGCTATCTGCCCAGCCTGATCGCCGACAAGGTGGCGGGGTTGCACGCCGCCTATGCGGTGCTGGCGGGCATCATCCACCGGCTGCGCACCGGCGAGGGGCAGCGGATCGAGATTCCGATGATGGAGAGCTTCGCCCATTTCATGCTGCTGGAGCATCTGGGCGGGCAGACCTTCGATCCGCCCAACGGGCCGATCTGCTATTTCCGGCAAGTGGACCCGGACCGGCAGCCCTTTCCCACCTCCGACGGCTATGTCAGCATCGTGCCCTATACCGATGACAGCTGGCCGCGCCTGTTCGAGCTGCTGGACAACCCCGGCTTTCTGGACGACCCGCGCTTCGCGACCCGCAAGGGCCGGGTGGAGAATATGGCGGACATGTACCGGGAGATCGCCCGGCTGACGCCGCGCTTCACCAGCGCGGAGCTGCTGGCCCGTTGCGAGGCGTCGCGGCTGCCGGCGATGATCGCGCGCGACATCGCCGACGTGCCGCAGGACCCGCACCTGAACGCCGTGGGCTTCTTCCGCCACAGCGTGCACCCCACCGAGGGGGCCTGGGTGCAGCTGAAACCGCCCGTCAGCTTCTCGGCCTGCGAAACCGTTGGGCCCGCCCAGCCCCCGTTACAGGGCGAGCATGGGGCGGAGATCCGGCGGGAAATCGGGATCGGGGAGTGAGCGGTTGGGGCCGCCTCTGCCCGCCGGAGGCAGGAAGCGCGCCCCTTCCGCACCTCACCCGATCGCCTTGTACAGGCTGAAGAAGCTGGTGGCCGTCAGCACGATGCCGACCAGCAGCAGCAGTGTCTTCGCGGGAATCTTCTTGGCGAACCAGGCGCCGAAGGGGGCGGCTGCCACTCCGCCGATGAGGAGGCCGGCGGTGACGAGGGTGAAGGCGTGCAGGCCGACGGTGGCGATGAAGGTGATGGAGATGGCCAGTGTCAGCACGAATTCGGCTGTGTTGACGGTGCCGACGGTCTTGCGCGGGTCCGAGCCCTGGATGAGCAGGTTGGAGGTGACGACGGGGCCCCAGCCGCCGCCGCCGGAGGCGTCGAGGAAGCCGCCGACGAGGCCCAGCGGCGCGGCGAGCTTGGGATCCTTCACGAGCGGGTCCGACGGATAGGTGAAGGCCTTGTAGAGCAGGTAGAAGCCGATGCCTGTGAGGTAGGTCATCACGAAGGGGCGGGCGACGGAGGAATCGACCGAGGCCAGCACATAGGCGCCGATGACGCCGCCGATGACGCCGGGAATGGCGATGCGGCCGAACAGCTTCCAGTCCACGTTGCGGTGGAGAATGTGGCTGATGCCGGAGGCGCCGGTGGTGAACACCTCGACCATGTGCACACCGGCGGATGCCCGGGCCGGGGGGACGCCCATCACGCTGACCAGCAGGGTGGAGGAGATGACGCCGAAGGCCATGCCGAGTGCGCCGTCCACCAGTTGGGCGGCGAAGCCGATGGCGATGAAGGGCAGGATGGCCTGCCAGTCGATGGATTGCAGAAACTCGATCATGCGGGCGCGTCCCCCTGTTGCCCCTGTTATCTTGCCGCCAAGTAGATGATCCGAAGCCGGAATTGACAACCGTTCGCGCGGGAAAGCCTTTCTTGGGCCCCCAATATTTCTCTTTTGTTGTGGTTGAGATTGCGAGGGCAGAGCCTGAGCCTGTCGACAAAGGAGGAACTGGCGATGGCGACTCGAGCGCGGGGGGATTTGAATCTGGTGGAGCGCGCAGCTGCGCGCGGGATCGGCATTTTTCCGGCCACGGCGCTGATCGGGGCCGAGATTAGGGGGCTGGATATGGAGGCGCCGCTGAGCGCCGAGGATGCGGCGATCCTGCGGGAGGCCTGGCTGACCTACAAGGTGGTGTTCTTCCGCGACAATGATCTGAGCCACGAGGCGCATGTGCGGCTGGGCCGGCTGTTCGGCGAACTGGAGGGGCATCCGGTGATCCCGCATGTGCCGGGCTATCCGGAGATTTTGAGCATCCGCGGCGTGGAAGGCGTGAAGCCGACGCCGGAGACCATCGAAGGCTTCCGCGCCTATAACAAATGGCACACCGACGTGACGTTCCGCGAGAAGCCGTCGATCGCCTCGGTGCTGCGGGCGCGGCTGCTGCCGCCGGTGGGGGGTGACACGATTTTCGCCGATACCGCCGCTGCCTGGCGCGGCCTGCCCGAGGCGGTGAAGGAGCGGATCGAGCATCTGGATGCCGAGCATGACATCGTGCGCAGCTTCGGCGGGCGGGTGAGCGAGGAGAAGAAGGCCGAGCTGGGCCGGAACTTCCCGCCGGTGCGGCACCCGGTGGTGCGGCGCCACCCGGAGACGGGCGAGAAGATTCTGTATGTGAACTACACCTTCACCTCGCGGATTCTGGATGTGGAGCCCGAGGAAAGCGATGCGCTGCTGCGGCTGCTGTATGACCGCATCAAGGTGCCCGAATATCAGGTGCGCTTTACTTGGACCCCGAACGCCATCGCCATCTGGGACAACCGCGCGACCCAGCATTACGCCGTGGGCGATTATGTGCCCGCAGACCGCATCCTGGAGCGGGTGACCGTGTCCGGTGATGTCGTGACGCGCTGAGAGAACAGCGACGCGCCGAGGAGAAGGACCGACATGGGACTGAGGATCAACAGCATCGCCCCCGATTTCGAGGCGGAGACCACGCAGGGACATATCCGCTTCCACGAATGGCTGGGCGACGGCTGGGGCGTGCTGTTTTCCCACCCCAAGGATTACACGCCAGTCTGCACCACCGAGCTGGGCACGCTGGCGCGGCTGCTGCCGGAGTTCCAGAAGCGCGGCGTGAAGGTGATCGGCCTGTCGGTCGATGCGGTGGACCGGCACGAGGGCTGGGCGAAGGACATCGCGGAGACGCAGGGAGCGGAAGTGACCTATCCGCTGATCGGGGACACCGACCTGAAGGTGGCCAAGCTGTACGACATGCTGCCCGAGGATGTGGAGGGCACGGCCGAAGGCCGCACGCCCGCCGACAATGCGACCGTGCGCACCGTGTTCCTGATCGGGCCCGACAAGCGGGTGAAGGCGCAGTTCGTCTATCCGATGAGCTCGGGCCGGAACTTCGACGAGGTGCTGCGGCTGATCGATTCCCTGCAGCTGACGGCACGTCACCAGGTGGCGACACCGGCGCAGTGGCGGCCGGGGGATGATGTGATCATCCTGCCCTCCGTGTCGGATGCCGATGCGAAGGTGAAGTATCCGGATGGCTGGAAGTCGCCGAAGCCATATCTGCGCATCGTGCCGCAGCCGCAGGATTGAGCGGGATGCGGGAACGGACCGATCCGGGTGAGCCGCAGCCTTCGGGGCTGTGGATCGATCGGGCGCTGACCGTGATCATGTTCGCGGCCGCCGCTGCGCTGATCTGCCTGTCGCCGCTCGGCCAATGACGGCTGACAGGCGGGCGGTTCTGGCGGGGCTTGGCGCCGGGCTGGCGCTGGGCGTTGCGGCGCCGGTGCTGGCGGCGCCGCTGTCGGGCGTGTGGCGGATCGAACTGGACCATCCGGGCGGGCCGCTTCCCTTCGGGCTGGAGGTCTCCGCCGATGGCCGCAAGGCCTGGATTCTGAACCCGCCCGAGCGGCTGGCCGTGGAGAAGGTGGAGCAGCGCGGGAAGACGCTGGTGCTCGCATTCCCCTCCTATGGCTCGGAGATTCTGCTGGAACCGGATGGCGCCGGGTTGAAGGGAAGCGCGCGGCTGGTCCGGCGCAGCGGGCCGGTGGTGCTGGCGGCGAAGGGCAGCCGGGGCAACTGGCGTTTCAGCCCGAAACCGGGCTCGCCTGCCGCCGCTGCCGGGCGCTGGGCCGTGGGCAGCGGCTCCGGACCGGCGACGGGCGTCGGCCAGTTCCGGGCGCAGGGGCCTCTGTTGGCGGGGTCGATCCAGTTTCCCAGCGGGGATACGCGCTATCTCTCCGGCGAGGTGACGGGCGGGCAGCTGAAACTCTCCACCTTCGACGGCAATACGACAGGGCTGTGGCTGGGCCGGATCGAGGGCAACCGCATCGTGGGTGAGCAATGGTCGGCGACCTCGCGCCAGCCCGCCGCATGGACTGCGACCCGCGCGCCCGATGCCGCCGCCAGCGCCGTAGCGGTCGAGCAGGTCACGCCGGTGCCGATCCGGCTGGCCTTCCCGGACAGTTCGGGCCGCATCGTCTCGCTGTCCGATCCGCAGTATCGCGGCAAGGTGGTGCTGGTCTCCATCGGCGGGGCCTGGTGCCCGAACTGCCATGACGAGGCGCGCTTCCTGGGTTCCTATGCGGCGAAGCGCCGGAAGGACGGGCTGGAGGTGGTGGGGCTGCAGTTCGAATATGGCGACGACCGCGCGCGGGCGTTCCGACAGCTGGACAGCTTCAAGTCGCGATATGCGCTGCCCTATCCGCTGCTGCTGGCGGGGCAGCCCACGCCGGAGTCGACCCGAGCGGCGCTGCCGGTGATCGGCGGGGTGAAAGTGTACCCAACCACCCTGCTGATCGACCGCAAGGGGCGGTTGCGCGAAGTGCATGTCGGCTGGGCCGGGCCCGCCACGGGCAAGCTGCACCAGCAGGTTGTCACGGAGCTGGATGCGGCCGTCGGGCGGCTGCTGAAGGAGCAGGCCTGACGGCAAAGCAGGGGCGGGGACGGGAACAGATTTTCTATCTCGCGCCCGCAACCGCCATCCATAGAGTGAAGACATAAGCGCTGAGGCGACAACGTCAGGCCCCCCCAAGTTCCAGCTGATTGTTACCAGCTGCACCAGAAGGAGCCTGACGATGAGCGACGCCCCTTTCCCCAATGCGGCGGACCCGAATGCCCCGTTCGAAATCGTGCCCGTTTCCGGCCGGATCGGGGCCGAGGTGCGCGGCGTGAAGCTGGCGGACGCCGAGGCCGACGAGCTGATCGCGCCGATCTGGCAGGCGCTGACGCGGCACAAGGTGCTGTTCTTCCGCGACCAGAATCTGGACGATGAAAGCCATGAGGCCTTTGCCGCCGCGTTCGGCGATCCGGTGGCGCACCCGACCGTGCCGGTCGCATCGGGCTCGCGCACGCTGCTGCCGCTGGAGACGCGCGAAGGCTATGCGGCTTCCTCCTGGCACACGGACGTGACCTTCGTGGACGCCTTCCCGGCCGCGTCGATCCTGCGCGGGATCGAGATCCCGGCCGCCGGCGGCGATACGCTGTGGGCGAACACGGTTGCGGCCTATGAAGGCCTGCCAGAGCCGCTGAAGACGCTCGCCGACAGCCTGTGGGCCGTGCACAGCAATGATTATGATTATGCCCAGACGGCGCCCAATGCGGATTCCGACCGGGTGGCGCAGCATCGCGCCGTGTTCGTTTCCACCGTTTACGAAACCGAGCATCCGGTGGTGCATGTGCACCCGCTGACCGGCGAGAAGGGCCTGCTGCTTGGGCATTTCGTGAAGCGGTTCGTGGGGCTGTCGGCGCAGGAATCCAACCTGTTGCTGGGGCTGTTCCAGCAGCATGTCACCAAGCCCGAGAACACGGTGCGCTGGCGCTGGCGGGCAGGCGATGTGGCGATCTGGGACAATCGCGCGACCCAGCACCGGGCCATCGCCGACTTCGGCACGCAGCATCGGCATCTTCGCCGCGCCACGCTGAACGGAACGCCAGCGGTGGCTCTGGACGGCAGCCTCAGCCGGCAGATCAAGCCGTCGCCGGCGCTGTCGATCGCGGCCGAATAGGTATCGGTTTTACCCTAAGGCCCGGACCGCTCGCCCGGGCCTCGTCCTAGCCTCCCGGTGGTGAAACGCCGGGAGGCGCTTTCACTCGCCTGCCGCGTCGCACGCTCTACAGCCCCTCACCCCCCACCCAATGGGCGTTGGAGAGCAGGCGGGCGAGCGACCACACCTGGTGCCGAATATCGGGAACAGCAGTAATCTCCCAGAAACTGCCTCGCGTGAGAGGACCAACGGCGAACAGCCTCTGCGTGAGCGTGCCGCCGTGGCCGATGACCCGGCCGAGATGGTCTGTATCGATCCCCATGCCGAGGGGGTCGGGGCGGGCGAGCCCGGAACCTAGCAGTGAGCGGACGAGGGGGTGGTCCGAACCGGCGATCTCACCTGGGCCGGTACAATTTACGACTCGGGCGACCTGCAACTCTTCAGTGCTGCCGTCACGGTGGCGGATTGCAAGCTCGGCACCGGTTGCCGTCGCACGGGCGGACAGGAAGCGGGCTGCGAGAGAACGAAAACTGCCGTCCGCTGTCATCGTCTCCACGCGGGCTGCCACTTCGGGGGCCATGCGGTGGCGGTGAACATCCCACCATGGACGGGCGTGGCGCAGAAAGCGTTGTTTTTCCCCGGGCGGCATCTTGCGCCAGAGCGTCTGGCTGTGGGGACGCAGCTGATCGACAGCAGCGCGCCAGCCGATGTCGCCGGATTGGGTTCGGAGGTGGCGCAGGATTGCCCGGGGCGATGCGACGGGCGGTTCGCGAAGCGGGGGCAGCGGTGCGGGATCGGCATGCGCGCGCGGTGTGAGGCCCCTGCGGGAGACGGCAACGAGAGGGCCCCGATGCCCGCGATCCCTCAGCAACAGCGCGACATCTACCGCAGTGAGGCCCGTGCCGATCAGCAGGATGGGAGCATCGAGATCCAGCCTATCCCAGCTATCGGCCTGCCACGGATCTGCGACATAGCTTTTGCCCAGCGCTGCCGCATCCAGCCCACCGGGGATTCGGGCAGGGAGATTGCCGGTTGCCAGAACCACGCGATTGGCATCCAGTGTTTCACCGGATTCGAACATCATGCGGTAACCGCCACCTTGCCGCTGGAGGCCCGTTACTTCACCGGTTCTCACCAGGAGCTGGTGCGGCGCCTTTTCCCGGGCCTCCTGCAGGAGGCCGTTCAGGTAACGACCATAATCTGCGCGTGGAACGAAGCAGCTGCCGCTTGCGCTGCACATCTGCGCGGCCCAGCGTTCGAAATGACCGGGATCGTCCGGCAGGGCGCTCATGTTCGCGGCGCGTACATTGAGAAGGTGGGAGCGGCTGGCGGTGGAGTAGGCGAGGCCGAGACCGGCGCTGGAGCGCCGTTCGATCAGTGCGGATACAGGCCCCTGGTGGCGGACGAGATTGACTGCGAGCAGCGTGCCGGAGAAGCCGCCCCCGATGATCGCCGTATCGATGTGATGATCTGTACCGCTCATGCCCGGCATGGTGCCGCGCCGTTGCCCTGTCGGCCAGCCCCCCGCGACGAAATATCCATCAATTCAGTTGAGTTGAGGGCGGGAGCCCGGAGCCGCCCAAGACGGCTCCGGGGCCATGGATTCCAAGAGCGGCTATGATGCGGGTGGCGCGACCACCTGATAACCGCTGGGCACCTGCTGGTAATAGGTGCCGTTGCAATAGAGATATTGCTGACCGCCGGATGAAACCACCGGCTGGCATTGGTCGGGCTTGTCCTTCACGATCGAGCCGATCACGGCCGAGACCACGCTGACGCCTGCCGTGACTGCCGCAGTTTTGCCTACGAACTCGAGAAAATCATTGTCGTCATCGTCCCAGTCAGGGCTGTCATGATATCGGCCGTTGTCGTAATAGCCGTTGCCCGGCTTTCCTCCAACGACCACGGTGTTGCCGGCGACGACATTGTTGCCGCCACGTTTGGCACTGCTGTTGCGGTTCGGTGCCTTGTTGCCTTGTCCGTGGGGTGCAGGCGACGCTGGCCGGTTCACATTCGCCTTCGCCTTGCCGGTGGGCTTGCCATGGGTAGCGGCTGCCCTGTCCGGTGCGGCGACGGCCGGGGCGATGGCGGAAAGCGTCAGGGCGGCGATGCCGGTGACGGCAACAGCGATTGTCGGGATGCGCATCGTCACTCTCCTCACTTCGCCGCGCCGGCGGATTTGGCGGTTCCGAAATCGATCAGCTGGTCGTTCGGCCCGGGGGTGAAGGTGAAGGCACCCGGCTTGATGTCCGGCGCCTGGTTCCAGCGGAAGTACGCCACATATTGCGGCTGCGCGGCGTCTTCCGTGTTGGTGATCACCATCTTGCGCGGCAGTGCCTGGCTGCCCGTTTCATCCAGCCAGACCTGGAAATCGACCCCCGGCTGAGTGAAGGCATAGTGGGTCACCTTCTGGTCGCCGATGATCGAATCGCCGATCCGATACCCGGCCGTCGGACGGCCCACCGTTGCAGAGGCATCGCCCCAGCGGAACAGATCCTGCAGCGGGAAATCCAGCCCGAAGTCCTCATAGGCGGCCGCCAGCACATCCGCGATACTGCCCGAAACCGGGAAGCTCACATATTTCCCGGCCTTCACCCCCACGACCGACATGCGGCTGCCGTCGTAGTAAACCCGGCGGTGCGCGTTGTCGCCACGCACGTCCACCAGCATATTGTTGGGAAACTGAACCAGATAGGTGGTCCGCAGCTGCGATTGCAGCTTGTGGTTGCCCGGATAGACCCGTTCGAACGTGGCGTCTGACACCACCTCGAAGCTCTTCATCGCCCTCAGCGAAGCGCCCATGCGGCTGAGCGCCGCTTCGGCCTCCGGCTCCAGGACCAGCGGCGGGACCGAAGGCCCGGCCGCCGTCTGCGCGACAGCGGGCGCCGCCAAAGCAATGGCCACACCGACAAGCAATAGTGCGCGTTTCATGTTGTACATCCCCTCTCGGGCGGCATCTGCCCTGCCGCTCCGGCCGGACATGCCAGCAAATCCCGAGTGAGATTGTCCATTTCGGGACAGTCAGGCGCAGCCCCAGCGCCGCAGGCTATTTCGTCCCGATCCACATTCAGGGGCCTCCGGCGGGCAGGGCTTTGCCCTGCACCCAGCCGGGAAATGATTTCCCGGCACCCTCAATCTCCTGGCGGATCAACGACTGGGTTGCGGATGAAACCAGTGTTTACTGCCTGCGGCGCCGGAAAGACCAAGCGCCGCAGGCAATCAAAGCAAGTCGCGCGCGCCAGATCGGTGTGGCGCACAACGCCAGGTCAGAGGGTGCAGGGAAATCATTTCCCTGCCCGCCGGAGGCACAGAAATCGCCCTGGCCCGCGCGCTACTGATCCGAAAAGCCGAACGGCGCACTTGTCCGGCGATAATCGTCCGGCAGCACGTCGCGACCGATGGGCGGCGCCGCGCGGGAGGTGCATTCGGCGCGGTGGCACAGGCGGCAGCTGATGCCGATGGGTGTGGCGCTGGCCGGCCCGGGTGCGTTGGGCGCGCGGGTGTAGATCAAGCGGTCGGCGTGTTCCTCGGCGCAGACCAGCGCGATGGCGCGTTCGGCGCGTGGGGTGCCGAAGCCGCCGATGCCCTGCGTCACGGTGCGGGCGATGGAGAAGAAGCGCTGGCCGTCCGGCAGTTCGATCCATTGCGTCATGATCTGCCGCGGGGTTCGGAACACCTGATGCACGGTCCACAAGGGGCAGCCGCCGCCGTGGCGGGCGAAGGGGAATCCGGCGCCGTCCAGTCGCTTGGAAACGTTGCCGGCCTGATCGACGCGCAGGAAGAAGAAGGGGACGCGCTCGTGGCCCGGCTTCTGCAGGGTGGTCAGCCGGTGCGCGGCCTGCTCAAAACTCGCGCCGAACTGGCGGCCCAGCGCCTCCACATCATAGTGGCGTTGTTCCGCAGCGCGCGCGAAGGGCGTGTAGGGCATCTGGATGGCGGCTGCGGCATAGCTGGCGAGCGCGCGGTGGGTCAGGCGGCGGCCATTGTCGGTTTCGAACTGGCCGTCGCGCAGCTGGGCCTCGATCTCGGACCGCAGCTCCAGATAGGCGAGCTGGAGTGCGAGCTGGAAGTTCTGGCTCGCGCTGTCCATCTGGTCGTCCAACTGCACTTCGCGGCCGTGGTGGTTCAGGCGGCGGATGGCGCCCATCATCACATCGGCCGGCAGGCGGCGCACGCGCAGGCCGTGCCGGGCGCGCAGATAGCCCTGTAACCCGTCGGCTTCGGCAATGGTTGCCGCCATGCGCTCGGCGGCATCGTCCAGCGCGGGGAAGCAGTTGCGGCGCGCGGCGAGGAAGCGCCGCGATTCGGCCACCGGGTCCGGCGGTTCCAGCGAACTGCCCGCGCTCGCCGCCCGTTCCGCCCCTCGATCAGCAAGCGCCAGCTGCTCCTCGCGCCAGGCGGTGTGCAGCCGCAGCAGCGCCTCGGCGAAGCCCGGATAATTGGCCGCCACGTCCGACGCCTCCATCGGCGGCAGGTCGATATCGGCGAAGATCGGGTCTTTCAGCACGGCGGTCAGGCGGGATTGCTGCTCGGCGCCGCCGTCTCCGGCCAGGCGGGCGATATCCAGATTGTAAGTCTGCGCCAGCCGGATCAACAGGTCCGCCGTCAGCGGCCGCTGGTTCCGCTCCAGCAGCGCCACATATGAAGGCGATATCTCCAGGTCGGCCGCCATATGGGCCTGGGTGAGGCCCAGGTCGCGCCGCATCCGGCGCAGGCGGGGCCCGATATATCTGCTGTCCTGCGCCATGGTGCAAATCCTTACAACATTACATCCGCATTTTGTAAAGTCTTACAGCTGAACGAAACAGCGGTTCAGGGCACATCCCGGTCCGCCGTAAGGGGCGTCATCCAATCAGCGGGCCGAAGGAGCCAACCGATGACGACCTATTCGCAAGCAATCGCCGACGCACAGAAGCTGATCGCCTCCAAGGGCGGCACCTGGGACGGCATCAGCGCCGAAGCCGTCGCGCGCATGCAGCTGCAGAACCGCTTCAATTCCGGTCTGGATATCGCCCGCGCCACCGCCGCCACCATGCGCCGCGACATGGCCGCCTATGATGCCGATCCGGCGCAATACACCCAGTCACTGGGTTGCTGGCACGGCTTCATCGGCCAGCAGAAGCTGATCGCCATCAAGAAGCATTTCGGCAGCACCAAGCGCCGCTACCTCTATCTGTCCGGCTGGATGGTCGCCGCGCTCCGCTCCGATTTCGGCCCGCTGCCCGATCAATCCATGCACGAGAAGACCAGCGTGCCCGCGCTGATCGAAGAGCTGTACACCTTCCTGAAGCAGGCCGACGCCCGCGAGCTGGGCGGCCTGTTCCGTGACCTGGACAAGGCGCGTGAAGCCGGCGACACCGCCAAGGAAAAGGTGCTGATCGACGCGATCGACAATTATGAAACCCATGTCGTGCCGATCATCGCCGACATCGACGCCGGCTTCGGCAACGCGGAAGCGACCTATCTGCTGGCGAAGAAGATGATCGAAGCCGGCGCCTGCGCGCTGCAGATCGAAAACCAGGTGTCCGATGAAAAGCAGTGCGGCCACCAGGACGGCAAGGTGACCGTGCCGCATGAAGACTTCCTCGCGAAGGTCCGCGCCTGCCGCTACGCCTTCCTGGAGCTGGGCATCGAGGACGGCATCATCGTCACCCGCACCGACTCGCTCGGCGCCGGCCTCACCAAGCAGATCGCCTACTCCAAGGAACCGGGCGACATCGGCGACCAGTACAACAGCTTCCTCGATTGCGAGGAAATCGATCCGACGACCGCCCGCAACGGTGACGTGGTGCTGAACCGCAACGGCAAGCTGCTGCGCCCGAAGCGCCTGCCCTCCAACCTGTTCCAGTTCCGCGAAGGCACCGGTGCAGACCGCTGCGTGCTGGACTGCATCAACAGCCTGCAGAACGGTGCCGATCTGCTGTGGATCGAAACGGAAAAGCCCCACATCGAACAGATCGCCTCGATGGTGGACCGCATCCGCGAAGTCGTGCCGAACGCCAAGCTGGTCTACAACAACTCGCCCAGCTTCAACTGGACGCTGAACTTCCGCCAGCAGGTGTTCGACGCCTGGACCAAGGAAGGCAAGGACGTGTCCGCCTATGACCGCGCCAACCTGATGAGCGTGATCTACGACCAGACCGACCTCGCCGCCGAAGCCGACGAGCGCATCCGCACCTTCCAGCGCGATGCCGCCGCCCGCGCCGGCATCTTCCACCACCTGATCACGCTGCCGACCTATCACACGGCGGCGCTGAGCACCGACAACCTCGCCCGCGAATATTTCGGCGAACAAGGCATGCTGGGCTATGTGAAGAACGTCCAGCGCGCCGAGATCCGCCAGGGCATCGCCTGCGTGAAGCACCAGAACATGTCCGGATCGGACATCGGTGACGATCACAAGGAATATTTCGCCGGTGAAGCCGCGCTGAAGGCCGGCGGCGTCCACAACACCATGGGCCAGTTCGCCTGAGCCCATAGCCCCACTTCCGGGGAGGGAAGGGAGAGCCGGTGCCGCAAGGCGCCGGCTCTTTCCGTTGCGCGACGCTCTTCGCTTCGGGCGGGGTCGAGGACATGATTTCCCTGCGCCGTCCGGTCTGGAATTGCGTGCTGCTCCCGCATTGAGCGCGGCCCGGTGGGGAAAGCCCCGCTCGACCCCGATAGCGCCGCCCTGTCCCTACGATCCCCGTCCGGTATCCAGGAAATCCCGGGCGGAGAATTCCGCCGGCGCGGCCACCTCGGTGACGGGATCGTCGCGGTCGTCGAACTCCGTTCGCAGCGCTTTGCTCATCACCGCATGCATGTCGTAGAGGCAGGTGATGTAAGTGAGCTCCAGGATCTCCTCCTCGGTGAAGCTGGACTTCAGTTCGGCGAACAGGGCGTCCGGCACGCGGCCGCGATGCATCACCAGCCGGTCCGCATAGGCCAGCACGAGCCGCTCGCGTGCGTCGAAACAGCCGGCAATCTGCCAGTTGGGCAGCGCCGCGATCTTCCCTTCGCTGACACCGGCCCCGCGCAGGGATTTGCAATGCTGGGAAAAGACGAACTGGCTGCCCACCGCCCATCCGGCCCAGGTCTGCGCCAGTTCGCGCAGGCGCGGGTCCAGCTTGCGTGCCGGGGATCGGTAGTAACCAAAGCCCTGCATGGCGTGGCGCAGCGTGTCGGGCGAGTTGGCGAAGACGGGCCACCAGTCCCCGCTGGTGCCGGTCGCGGTGCCGGGCTGGGTGACCGGGTCGCGTTCTTCGAACAGCAGCTGATAGGCCCTGAGCACGGCTTCGTCCGTCACTTCGACCCGCGGCACCTGGCGCAGGCGGGGCATCAGGCGGTCGCCCGGGCGGGCTGGTGCCGCACATCGGCAGGCCCGAATTCGCGGGTGCTGGCCGCGAATTCCATCATGATGCCGTTCGGATCGGTGAAGTAGACGGAGCGGACGAACACGCCCGGATGCATTTTCGAGCTGACGGTGGTGTCGCTGTCGTCATGGTTCACCACGATGGGAAGCACCTCCACACCGGCCGCCTGCAGCCGCGCGATGGCGGCCTGCAGTTCGTCCTGATCCATGTGGAAGGCCAGATGGTTCATCGACCCGACGGCCGTGCGGTCGTCTCCGGGGAATTTCCGCACTGATGCGATCCCCGGGGCGGCCGGGGGGGCATCTGCCCACCAGAAGAAGGCGATGGCCGATCCGCCGCCGCAGTCGAAGAAGAAGTGCTGGCCGCCGCCCGGAAGCTCCACCGTCTTCACCAGCGGCATCCCAAGGACTTCGGTGTAGAATTTCACCGTTTCCGCCATGTCGCGCGCAACCAGCGCGATATGGTTGATTCCATTCGTGCGCATAACCTGTCCTCCCCGCCGATGAGTATCTCTCAAAGGCGGGGAGGAGGGCAGGCTGTCAGAATCGGGCGGTCAGCGACACGCTTACATTGCGCCCCGGCTGTGTCCAGGCGTCTGCAATCGCCTGGTTCGCCGTGGTGTTGGTGAGGCCGCGGATGTCAGCCCATTCGGTGTAGGTGGCATCCAGCAGGTTGAAGAGCCCGGCCCGCACGGTGAAATTGTCGTTGATGCGGAAGAAGGCGGTGGCGTCCAGCACGGTATAGCCGCCCGGGATATAGTTGCCTGCAGCCTCGCGCTGTTCCTTCTGGCTGCCGATGGTGGCGATCAGCTGGCCGCCATAGCGCCCGTCCGGCGCGCGATAGCCCGCGCCAGCCACGAACTTCAGCGGATCGATCGTCTGCAGCGGGCCCCGCACGCCGTCGCGATCCACCCGGCCCTTGGCCCAGGCCATCGCGCCGTCCAGCGTCACGCCTGCCACCGGTTCCACCGAGAACTTCGCTTCCAGCCCGTCGATGTCGACATGGGCCAGGTTGATGAACTGATAGATGATGGGGTTTGCCACCGTACCGGTGCCGCTGATCGCCTCCTGGCTGATGAAGTCCCGGTAGCGGCCGGTGAAGGCGGTGAAAGCCGCCTGCACCGGTCCGCTGGCGATGCGCACACCGCCTTCCAGGCTCTCGCTCGTCTCCGGCTTCAGGTCGGGGTTCGGGATCGACCGATAGGCGGCGAAGGGCGAGGTCGGATTTTCGAAGAACTGGTTCACCTGTCCCGGCGCCGGTGCCTTGAAGCCCTGGGCATAGCTGGCGACGATGCTGACGCCGTCTGACACGCGGAAGGTGGCACCCAGCTTGGGCGACACGCGCGAACCGGATGAGCGCGAAGCCTCGAAGTTCGGGAGCGTGGCATCCATCTTGGGCCGCAGCGAGTAATGATCGAAGCGCAGCGCCGGGAACAGGATGAAGCGGCCGTCGGCCAGCCGAATCTCGTCGCCGGCGAACACCCCGACCAGCGTGTAATCCGTCACCGGAAAGGCGCGGGTGGGGAAGACATCCGGCGCGGTGGGCACCGTGCCGTCGCGCACGCCATCCTGCCGGGTGATGGAAAAATCGCCGCCCGCCGTCAGCCGGTGCTTAGCGAAACCGGTTTCAAAGCCAAGCGTTGCATCTGCGGCCGCACCCCATACCCGGTTGTCGAAGGTGTTGATGCGGCTGCGGTCCGCGGCGGTGTTGCGGTCTTCCCAACTGGCCTGGCGGTTCTTGGCCTGCTGCCAGTAGCCGGCCACGCTGGCGCGCTCCACCAGACCGCTGCCTTCATAGCGCCAGTCCACAGCGACCCGGTCACGCTTGATCTTGTCCTGCGCGGTCAGGCCGATCACGGCGGTGGGCGCGAGAACGGCGGGGGGAATGGGCGTCGGGGCGACGCCGCTCAGCACGTCGGTGTCGACCCGCTCTTCCATATGCTCCCCGGTGAGGCGCAGCTTGTGGCCGCCGCCCAGATCATAGACCAGCTTGCCGAGGAAACTGTCGGTCCGCGTGTCCTGCGGATTCGGGCGGGTGCGCGTGCTGTTGGGGGCATCGTTGGTGCCCTGATTGTCCAGCTCATGGCCGCGGCGGATGGTGACGGCGCCCATGGCAGAGAGGGCGCCAATCTTGCCGCTGACGATTCCGGTGCCGCTCCACTCCTCATCGGCAGACGCATAGCCGCCCTGGCCAAGCACGGAGAAGCTCTGCCCCCGCAGCAGATCTTCGGGATCTGCCGTCACGAAGCTGACGACACCGGCAAGCCCGTCGCTGCCATAGAGCGCAGAGGCCGGACCGCGCAGGATTTCCACCGATTTCACCAGCCCCAGGTCAACATAATCGCCCCGCCCGGCGGACTGGGCACCGAAGGTGAAACCGTCCGGCACACGCACACCGTCCACCAGCATCAGCACGCGATTGCCGTCCAGCCCCCGAATGTTGAAGCCGGAGTTACCGTCGCGCCCGGTGGTTCCCACTGCCGCGCCGAAGCGGCTTGGCGCGCGGCGGACACTGACCCCCGGTTCGAAGCGGACGAGGTCGCGGATGTCGGTGACCAGATTGTCGGCGATGGTCTCGGCATCGAACACGGTCACGGTGGCAGGCGCTTCCAGGATGGACAGCGGCGTGCGGGTGGCGGTGACGGTGATCGTCGTCAAATTCGATTGGACAGCATCTGAGTCAGCTGCCTCGGCGGCCATGGCGGTGGTGGCGGAAAGGCAGCTGCCCGCAAGTGCGATGGCAATGACGGTGGCTGGCCTGGAATTTGTGGTCGGCATGACGATCCCTGATTTGTCTATGTGGCGAGTTGCGAATGACTCGCAGATGCAATGCCGCGACAATTTTGATATTGCAAGTGACTCGCATTCAAATCTATTCGGGCCACATGACGAACCCAGCCCCCGCAGCCGCGGCCGAGCAGCCGCGCCCCGCATCCAAGCGCCCGATCGATCAGGCAGCCGCTCTCGGCGTTTCCGAAGGTGAGTGGCTGACGGCCCATCAGGCCCATGCGCATGTCACGCGCCTTGCCACGCCGGCAGCCGCCATTCTTGAGGCGCTGCCGCCGCTGGGCACCGTGATGGCGATGACCCGAAACCACGCCTGCGTGCATGAGAAGGATGGCGCCTACGCCAACATCGAGATCAGCGGGGCCATGGGCCTTGTGCTGAACTATGACATCGACCTCAGGCTGTTCATGAACCAGTGGACACATGCCTTCGCCGTCGAAACGCCGCTCGACGGCGGCGGTACCCGGCACAGCCTGCAATTTTTCGACAAGTCCGGTGTGGCCATTCACAAGATCTTCGCTCGGCCGGCGACCGATATGGCGGCTTGGCGCGACCTTGTGTCACGCTTTGCAATAGAGGGCCCGCTGGCGCCGATCGTGGCCGAGCCCGCCACGCCGGTGAAGGCCGACCGCCCCGACTCGGAAATAGATGTGGGGGCCTTGCGTGACGGCTGGTGGAAGCTTGCCGATGTGCATGATTTCTTCGCGTTGCTGCGAAAGCAGGGGGTTGGCCGCCGCCAGGCGATGCGCCTTGCCGGGCCGCCATTTTCCCGCCCGATCGCCCCGGAATCGCTCCGCTGGATCCTGGATCAGGCCGTGGCGCGCGACGTGCCGATCATGTGCTTCGTGGGCAACAACGCCTGCATCCAGATCCACAGCGGCCCCATTCACCGCGTGGCGCCGATGGGTCCCTGGCTGAATGTGATGGACCCCGGCTTCAACCTGCACCTGCGCGCAGACCTGATCGCGGATGCCTTCGCCGTGTGGAAGCCGCAGAAGGACAGCGCTGTCCACTCCATCGAGCTGTTCGACAAGGAGGGCATGCTGATTGCCCAGTTCTTTGGCGAGCGCAAACCCGGTCAGCCGGAACTGGAGGGCTGGAGGCAGATCGTCGAGGAAGTGGCATCCGTATGAACCGGTTGCTGAAGCCGCTCGCCCTGATGGCTTTTGCGCTGTGGGGCGTGGCCGCGCAGGCTGCGGACCGTATTGTCTCCATCGGTAGCGATGTGACCGAGATCGTGTTCGCGCTGGGTGAAGGCGGCAAGATCGTCGCGGTGGACGACACCTCCATGTATCCGGCGCAGACCGCCAAGCTGCCGAAGCTGGGCTATATGCGCCAGCTCGCGCCTGAACCGGTTCTGGCGCAGCGGCCAGATCTGCTGCTGGTGAGCGCCGGCTCCGGCCCGGAGGCTGTACTGCGCCAGCTAGAGCGCAGTGGGCTAAAGCTGGTGTCGGTGCCGGATGAGGCCAGCGCTGCCGGCGTGGCCGCCAAGATTCGCACCGTGGCAGCCGCGCTCGGCAAGGCTGCGGAGGGCGAGAAGCTTGCCGCCTCCGTGATCGCCCGGCTGCCGAAGACCCAGCCCGACAAGGGGCCGAGCATGATGCTGGTGCTGGCGAGCGCGCCGGGCCGCATCATGGTCGCCGGCCAGGGCACGGCTGGCGACAGCTTCATCCGCCTCTCCGGTGGCCGCAATAGCTTCACGGCGGATGGCTACAAGCCGCTGTCGGCGGAGGCAGCCATCGCCGCCGCGCCCGAGGTTCTGCTAGTCCCCAGCCATATTCTGGGCATGGCAGGCGGATTGGAGGCGCTGGAGAAAGACCCGGTGCTGGCCCGCACGCCCGCCGTGCGCAACGGCAAGGTGTTCGTGGTGGACAGCCTGATGGCGCTGAACTTCGGGCCGCGACTGCCGGATGCCGTGGCCAAGCTTCGCGACGGGCTCGGGCTTTCGAAATGACGACGGCCCTCGCGGCCGGGCCGCAGACCGCGACCGGCATCGGCCGCGTGGGCGCCACCGCGCTGCTGCTGGGCCTGGCCCTGCTGCTGACCATCGTCGCCAATCTTCGGCTGGGCGCAGTTCCCGTCGAATGGCGCGATCTGTGGGCGCTGATCGGCCTGGGGGAAGGCGATCCCGGTGCCATGGCGGTGCTGACGGGCATTCGCCTGCCCCGCCTGCTGGCGGCGCTGGCCGTCGGGGCGGCGCTGGGCGTATCCGGCGCCGCGCTGCAGGCGCTGTTCCGCAATCCGCTTGCCGAACCCGGCCTGCTGGGCGTTTCCACCGGCGCCGCGCTGGGGGCGGCGATCTGGTTCGTGTTCGGGGCCACCTTCTTCGCGGGGCTCGCCTCGCTCGACCTGTTGCGACCTTTCATCCTGCCGCTGCTCAGCTTCACGGGCGCGCTGCTCGCCGTCGGCCTAGTTCTGTGGCTTGGCCGCTCGGGCGGGCCGGGCGCGACGGTTCTGATGCTGTTGGTGGGTATCGGCGTAAACGCCATAGGCGCCGCGCTGATCGGGCTTGCCACCTATATCTCCACGGACAATGAGATGCGCGCGCTCTCCATGTGGATGCTGGGTTCCTTTGCGCAGACGGAATGGGCGGTGCTGGCCCCGGCACTGCTGCTGATCACGCTGTCGACCATCGGCCTGATGCGCACACATCGCGCGCTCGATCTGCTGGCGCTGGGCGAGGCTGCCGCGCGCAATCTGGGAATCGATACCGACCGGTTGCGCCTGATGCTGGGTGTGCTGACGGCTTTCGCGGTCGGAGCCTCCGTCTCTCTCTCCGGCGTGATCGGCTTTGTGGGGCTGGTGGTGCCGCATATGCTGCGTATGGCCATCGGCCCGGCCCACCGCACATTGCTGCCGCTGTGCGCCATGGGCGGTGCCGCGCTGCTGGCTACCGCCGACCTCGCCGCGCGGCTGGTGGCGCTGCCCGCCGAGGCGCCGGTGGGCGTGATCATGGCGCTGGTGGGCGCGCCGGTCTTCCTCGCCATGCTCATCGGCCGGCGGAACGTCTGGCAATGATGCTTTCCCTGGAAACCCTTTCCATCGCGCGCGGCGGCCGCACGCTTCTCGCCGCGCTCGACCTGGTGCTGCAGCCCGGCAGCATCACTGTGCTGGCTGGGCCCAACGGCGCGGGCAAATCCACCCTGCTGGAAACACTCGCCGGAGACCTGCCTCCCGCCACCGGTCATGTGCGGATGGGTACGGACTGCGTCTCCACTCTATCTCTCGCACGCAGGGCGGAGTTGCGCACGATGCTGCGGCAGCAATCCCAGCTGGTGTTCGATTTCACCGTCACGCAGGTCGTCGCCATGGGCCTTCATCCCCATGGGCTGGCCGCGGATTCTCCGGAGGGACGGGCGCTCATCACACAGGCCCTGGCCGATATGGACCTGTCGGACTTCGCTACCCGCCCGGCCACGCGTCTGTCAGGCGGCGAAGGACAGCGCGTCCATATCGCGCGCAGCCTTGTCCAGCTCCGCGCGGGTCGTCGACAGGGCCACCCGGGCCTGCTGCTGCTGGACGAGCCGACCACCGGGCTTGATTATCGACATCAGCTCGCGCTGCTGGCGGTGCTGAAATCGGAGGCGGATGCCGGCGCCACCATCGTCGCCTCTCTCCACGATCTGCCGCTGGCCTGCCGGCTGGCCACGCGGCTGCTGCTGATCTCGCGCGGGCAGCTGCTGGCCGACCTGCCGCCGGCGCGGCTGGAACCCACCCTTGTCGCCGATGTCTACGCCATCGACACTGCCGAAGCGGCGCTTCTGCTCGGCCTCGGCCGCGCGCCACTGGCTCTGCCGCTCGCCGCGGAATAGAAAGTTTCCCATGCTGGTTCGTCTCGCGTTCGCCGCCGCCCTGATGGGCGCAGCCCCCGTCCTCTCCGCCACTTGTCCGGCACCCGGCCAATGGATCGATTCCGCCGGTACAGCGGTGTCTGCGCAAGCCGCGCTGGACAAAGCCCTGTCCGCCCAGAGCATTCTGCTGGGCGAGCGTCATGCCACCCCCTCCCACCACCAGTGGCAGGCCGACAGCATCGCCGCGCTGGCCGCCAAGGGCCCCGTCGTGATCGGGCTGGAGCAGCTGCCGCGTGAAGCCCAGCCCGTGCTCGACCGCTGGGTGGCCGGCGAACTGGACGAAGCCGCCCTCCAGACCGAAAGCAAATGGGCAGACCGCTGGGGCCATGATTTCGCCGCCTACCGCCCCGTCTTCCTGCTCGCGCGGGACAAGCACATCCCGATGAAGGCGCTGAACGTCGACCGCAGCTTCGTGCGCAAGGTCGGCCGCGAAGGCTTCGACAAGGCCGCCGCAGACGGCAAATCCCCCATCAGCAAACCCGCCCCCGCCGCCCCCGCCTATGCCGCGAAGCTGGAAGAAACCTTCCGCCAGCATATGCGCGAAGCCAGCCCCGCCGCCGTCGCGCGCTTTATCGACGCCCAGCAGGTGTGGGACCGCGCCATGGCGGAAGCCATCGTCACGGCGCTCCGCGACCACCCCGGCGCTCGTGTCGCCGCCATCATGGGCTGGGGCCATGTGGCAGACGGCCATGGTGTAGCCCACCAGCTGAAGGCGCTGGGGGCGCCACTGGTGCTGACGGCGATTCCGGTGAAGCCCGGCGAAGGCTGTGAACCGGCTGCGGGGGCTGCCGACCTGTTGTTCGGGGCTGAGTAGGACGGGGGCCGCCCCTTCAACAGCAGTGCTTCAGGACCCGACCAGTTCCGCGACGCTGGCCGACGCGGGGTGCGCGATTACCTCCGCCGTTGAGCCGACCTGCGTGATGCGGCCGTTCTGCAGCACGGCGATGCGATCGGCGAGCGGAGCGATATCGGCGATGTCGTGGCTGACGAGCAGGATGGGCATCGCGAGGCGCGTGCGCAGCTCGCCGATGGTGCCGGCCAGTGCGCGGCGGGTGGGGCGGTCGACGGCGGAGAAGGGTTCATCGAGGAGGAGCAGCCGGGGTTTGCGGGCCAGTGCGCGAGCCAGGGCGACCCTTTGTTGCTGCCCGCCGGAAAGCTGGTGGGGGCGTCGGGATTCGAGGCCCGACAGGTGGACTGCGGCGAGGAGGTCGCGGGCCTCGGCTTCATCGGGGGTGGGCATGGCCATCAGCAGATTCTGCAGTGAAGTGCGGTGGGGGAAGAGCGCGTAGGACTGGAACAGGAATCCGGTTTCGCGGGCGTGGGCGGGGCGGCCGGACCAGTCCTTGCCCCCGACCCGGACGGAGCCATCGGCCGGGATCAGGCCGGCCAGCGCCTTCAGCACGGTGGATTTCCCGGCGCCGGAGCGGCCGATGAGGGCGAGAATCTCGCCCGGCGCGACGTGGAGTTCGACGTCGAGCGGGAGCGGGCAGGAGAGGCGGAGATGCGCCTCAAGCCCCGACATTCGGCCTCCGGCGGGTGAGGGCATAGGCGAGGCCGACGGCGGCGACTGCGATGGCGAGGAGGACGGCAGCCATGGTTGCGGCGGCTGTGTTGTCCAGCGACTGCACCCGATCATAGATGGCGAGTGAGAGCGTCTTGGTTTCGCCGGGGATGGCGCCGCCCACCATCAGCACGACCCCGAATTCGCCCAGCGTGTGGGCGAAGGCGAGGATGGCGCCGGTGAGGAGGCCGGGGGCGGCCAGCGGCAGTTCGATCTGGCGCAGCGTGGCGAAGGGCGAGAGGCCGCATGTGGCGGCCGCCGCGCGCAGGTCGGCGCCGACCGCCTCGAAGCCGCGCTGGGCGGGTTGAACGGCGAAGGGGATGTTCACCAGCACGGAGGCCGCGACGAGGCCTGGGAAGCTGAAGACGAGGCTGCCACCGGTCAGCGCTTCCCATAGCTGACCGACGGGAGAACGGGGGCCGAGCGCGGAGAGCAGATAGAAGCCCAGCACCGTCGGCGGCAGCACGAGCGGGAGCACCACGAGGGTTTCGACAATCGGCTTCCATCGGCTGGAGGTGGTAGCCAGCCAGCGGGCAAGCAGGATGGCGGGCGGCAGCAGCAGCAGCAGGGTGACTGCACCCAGCCGCAGCGACAGCGCGAGGGCCTGCCAGTCCATCAGGCGGGTGGGAGATAGCCATGGCGGGCGAGAATCTTCTGCCCGGCGGGTGACAGCAACCAGTCGTGGAAGCGCCGTGCCGGCGGCGTCGCGTTGGTCAGCAGCACCATGCGCTGGGTGAGCGGCTGGTGCATTTGGGCAGGTACAAGGGCATACCGGCCCTTGAAGCCGGGGCTTTTCACCAGGCTGAGTGAGGTGAAGCCCGCATCGGCGGCGCCGCTGGCCACGAACTGGAAAGCCTGGGCGATGTTCTCGCCCGTCACCAGCCGGGGTTCAGCCTGCTTCCATAGCCCGGCCGCCTTCAGTGCCTCCACCGTGCGGGCGCCGTAAGGGGCGGTTTCCGGGTTGGCGATGGCGAGGCGCCTGACTTGCCCGGATGTGAGGCCTGCCTTCAGCGACGCCAGCGCCGGATCGGGTTTCAGCACGCTGCCGGGCGGGGTGATATAGACGAGGCGGCCGACGGCATAGACGGTGCCGCGGCCTGGGGCGAGGCGCTTTTCCGCCAGACGGAAGACATGTGCTTCATCCGCCGACAGAAACAGCTGATAGGGCGCGCCCGCCTCGATCTGCTGCACCAGATTGCCGGACGCGGCATAACTGATGCGGACCTGCTCGCCCGTGGCCCGGGTGAAGGCGGCAGCGGCATCGTCGAGCGCATACCGCAGGCTTGCGGCGGCGGCGACTGGCACCTGCGCCAGTGCCGGCGCGGCGAACAACAGGAACAGGACAGCGAGGAAACGGCGCATCTGGTGGTTATGGCGGGATACAGCGGGTTGCGGCAATAGCGGTTGGTGCCGCTGCCGAGATGCCTCTGCATACCGGGCAGCCAGTTACTTCGTGGTGTAACCGCCGTTCACCAGGATGGTCTGGCCGGTCATCCACCAGCCTTCGGTCACCAGGAACCGGATCCACGGCACGATATCCTCGATATGGGTGAGGCCAGTGGGCGTGAACTTCGAAAGCGCCGCCGCCGTCTTGTGGTAGGCGACAGCTTCGGGCCCTTCCGCCGGATAGAAGAAGGGCGTGTCCATCGGTCCCGGGCCGATGGCGGTCACGGAAATGCCGCGCTCGCCGAATTCCTTGGAGGCCGCGCGGGTGAAATGCTCCACCGGGGCCTTGGTGCCCGCATAGCTGGCGTAGAAGGGTGTGTAGGCCCCCAGCAGCGAGGTCACGATGGTGCAGATGCGGCCGTTGTCCGCCAGCGTCTTTCCGGCTTCCTTCAGGAAGAAGAAGGCGGCCTTGGCGTTCACCGCGCTCATCTCGTCATATTCGGCCTCGCTGATCTCGGCGATGGGCTTCTTCAGCACCTTGCCCACCGTGTTGATGGCGACATCGGGGGCACCAAAGGCGGCGACCGTATCGGCGAACAGCTTTTCCATTGCGGCAGCTGACGTCAGGTCTGCCTGAAAGGCGGCCGCTTCGGCGCCCGCGGCCTTTACCGCCGCCACGGTCTCGTCGGCATCCGCCTTGGCGGACGCGCTGTTGTAGTGGATGGCAACCGCCCTGGCGCCCTGCGCCGCGAAGTCCCGCGCGATCAGGCCGCCCAGATTCTTGGCGCCCCCGGCGATCAGGATGGTTTTGCCGCGAAGATCATGTTCGGCCATTTGCATCAATCTCCCGTTACAGGGGGTGCAAAACCAGCAGCCCCCTTTGCAGCCCGAAGCATATATCCTATTGCTTTCGAATAAAGTTCCATATTCCGACGCCACTTGTCAGAATATGCGCACAATCGGCGACACATGGGCCGTCGGCACATACAGGGTGGAGGCGTGAAGCTTGGATCGGATCGATCTGTTCCAGATCTTTGTCCGGGTGGTGGATTGTTCAAGCTTTACCCGGGCTGCGTCCGGCCTTGGCCTGCCACGGTCCACGGTGTCGGCAGCGGTGGTCGAACTGGAGCGGCGGGTGGGCGCGCGCCTGCTCAATCGCACCACGCGACGGGTGTCCGCCACGCACGACGGCCTCGCCTTTTATGACCATTGCCTCCGCCTGATCGCGGACGTGGAAGAGGCGGAGGGCCTGTTCCGGCAGGGCGGCCAGAGCCCCTCGGGCCGACTCAAGGTGGATGTTCCGGGCCGGATCGGCCGGCTGATCGTCGCGCCCGCGCTGCCGCAACTGCTGGCGGCCAACCCCGGGCTGCGGCTGGAACTGGGCATGACGGACCGCGCCGTCAACCTGCTGGAAGAAGGCGTGGATTGCGCGCTCAGGGTCGGCGGGCGGCTCGAAGCCGGGCTGATCTCCCGTCCGCTGGGCGAACTGCCGTTGATCAATGTGGCCAGCCCGGCCTATCTGGCGCGCCATGGTACGCCGCAGTCGCCGGATGATCTGCCGGGGCATTGGGCCGTCAACTATGCCTCCCCCACGACGGGCCGGGTGGAACCCTGGGAGTGGGAGGCGGATGGTGAACTGCATGCGCGGCCGATGCAGGGGCTCGTCACGGTGAACAGTGCCGAAAGCTATATCGCCTGCTGCCTGGCAGGCCTTGGGCTGATCCAGATTCCGGCCTATGATGTGCGCCATCACATCCGGGAGGGCGAATTGCAGGAAGTGATGCCGGGGTATCGCGCCCCGCCGATGGGCATGGCGATCGTCTATCCGGAGCGGCGGCACCTGTCCGGGCGGGTCCAGCTTTTCGCGGACTGGCTGGAACAATTGCTGGGGCAGCATCTGTGATCGGCCGATCCGCCGCCGGCAGTTCTGCCGCCCTGTCGCCGCGCGCGGCCGACATGCTGGATGTGGTGCCGGACAGTTTCGGCCCCAAGCTGCTGATGAAGCCGGGCGGCGTCGCCTCGACGCGCGCATCTGCTGGATCGATCCGTCTTGTCGCCAGCACCGACATCGCGCTGGTGATGCTGACACCCCAGCCGCAACGCAGCATCGCGCTCGCAAGCGACCGCTGGAAGCGGATCGCGGCACCCGCCGGCCATGTGGAACTGATCCCGGCAGGCGCGGACCTGCAGGCGGCCTGGGCGGTCAGCAAGTCCAACATCTTCTTCGCGATGGATGCGGGGCGGCTGGCCGATCTGGCCGCCGGCGAATTCGATCGCGGCGCGTTCGAATGGATTCCGGGGCCGGGCGCCGGACCGGACGAGCAGGCCCATCTGCTGGCCCGCATGATCGACATGGAACTGCTGGCCACCCATCGGCCAGTGTCGGCGCTGGCCATGGATTCGCTGCTGACCCTGCTTGGCCTGCATCTGCTGCGCACCCATTCCAGCCTGGCGGATACCGGCTCGCGCGCGTTGTCGGCGCGTGGCGGGCTTTCCCCGCACCTGCTGCGCCGGGTGGAGGAGCATATGGCCGCCCATCTGGCCGAGGAAGTCGGCCTTGCCGAGCTGGCGGCGCTGTGCGGTGTTTCGGCCGGCCATTTCCTGCGCAGTTTCCGCCAGTCCACGGGCGAGACGCCGCACCGCTGCCTGATGCGGATGCGGCTGGAACGGGCCATCGAACTGATCGGCAGCACCCGGCTGCCCGTGCACGAAATCGCCAGCCTCACGGGCTTTTCCAGCCACAGCCATCTCACCTCCACCATGAGCCGGATGATGGGGCGCACCCCCCGGCAGGTGGACCGGCCTGCGCACGCAGCACGCGGACCGAGCGGTTCCGACAGGCTTTGACAGGAAACAGGCGTGTTATCATCGGACTCATCCAAACCGATCGGCAGCACCAATGTGGGGCTGTCCCGAATGGCCGGGCCGTGCGAACCGGGCAGCATTGTCGACAACCGAACAGGAGCGGACAGACTGATGCGATCCCTTTTCAGCTTTGGCGCCCTGCTGGCGCTTGCCGCCCCGCTTGCGCTGGTTCCGCCGCCCATTGCGGCCGGCTTCGCAGCGTCCGCACAGGCGGGCTCGGTGATCTGTCAGTCGAAATCGAACGGCTACAATGAATGTTTCGCCGGCAAGTGGAGCGAGCCGGTGATGATCCGCCAGCTGTCGCGCACCCAGTGCGTGGAGGAAGAGAATTGGGGCTATAACCGCAAGACCAAATATGTGTGGGTGGGCAGCGGCTGCTCGGGGGAGTTCGCGGACGGCGGGCCCGGCGGCGCAGCCGGCTGCCACGGCACCGGATGCCTGGTGGATCGCCCGACCGAAACACCGACTCCGCCTCCGCCCACACGCGACCTTTCCGTGGACGGGATCGACCGCTGCGCCACGGCCGCGGTGGCCAAGGCCCGCTCAATGGGCCACAACCCCCGCGTCAACCGCATCGTCGATCAGTATCCCGACCGGGACGGCTATCATGTCGAAGGCGAGATTCGGGTGACCCGGTCCGACGGCGACTTCGACATGCAGTTCCTGTGCCTGTGGAACGGCGACAGCGCGACAGTGATGTTCGGGTCAGGTCTGTAGCCACCCGGTTGAGCGCCGGATCAGCGGTTGCAGGCTTTGGGATTATCGACCGGGAAGCCGTCGCAAGATAACCGCTGTATCAGGAAGAACAGTCTTTTTGGCTGGTGCTTTCGCTATGGCTGCTGTTGCTATCCGTTGACCACGCTGGAACAACCTTCCGTCGCCCATAGACAACCCCTGGCCCCGGTCGCGGTTCAGGATGCAGGGGCTGGACGAAGTCTGGTGGGCCAACGGTTGGGACAGCACGGGCGGTTATTCTACGGCATGCTCCCAGATTCCTTGCTCAGGCGGGTGCTCGATCCGGCAATAGTGCCGTTTCTCAGCAAAAAATCGGCTTGCCATCAGGACTTCATCATCGTGCTCCGGAGACTCCACCTCTAACCCCCCGCGGACTTTTGACGGGTTGGATAGAGGAAACAGATGAGAGCGAGAACCACGGCGCCTGTGCGCCGGGCAGGGGCTGCCTGTGTGATTGGCATATTGGCGCTCGCCAACGCGCCTGCCCATGGCCAGGCGCCCCGGGCCGAGGATGATCGCGCTGCCGAACATGCGCGCGACGCGTTCGGGATCCGGATCGGTGCCGAACAGATCGGTCTCTACAACGAAAGCCAAGTGCGTGGCTTCAGCCTGCAGGACGCCGGCAACTACCGATTCAACGACAGCTACTTCGTGCGGTCAGCCGGTGTGGTGGATTCAGTTGTGTCCAGCGTGGTCACACGCGTGGGCTACAATGCATTGGAGGCGGATTTCGCAGCGCCGTCAGGCATCGTCACTTTTCGGCTGCGCTCCCCGTTCGAGGCGCCGCGCCTGCATACCGAAGTCGCGCTTCGGGACTATGGCGGCCAGTTCCTCGACATACGGTTGGCGCAAACAAGCGTGGACAGCCGGCTGGCGGGGTTGGTGGGCGGGCAAATGCTACGCGCCAGAACCTCGTCGGGGCTTGCGCCCAACTATTATCGCTTTGGAAGCGTCGTGGAATGGCGGCCGGCAAACGGCATCAAGACCATTGGATTCGCCTCGCTGAATATCTTCGATCTGGAAGGCACCTATGGTGTGTCGCTGCGGGGGAACGCGCTGCCGCCGCCGATGCGCCATCCGCAGCGCTATGTGCCGGGCTGGAGCGACCATGACGGGGCCGATCTCAACCTCGGGCTTCTGACATCGGCGGCAGTCGGCGGCGGTGTCGAGTTGTCGGGGTCGCTCGTCCACTCTCGGCTGAACCTTAAAGAAGCGGATTTCACCCAGTTCATCGTCGATGGCAGCGGGGTGGGGCGCGCAGTCACCATTTCAAACCGCCCGCGTGTGAACCAGTCCTGGTCGGCGTCTGCCGGGGCGAGCTGGCGGGCTGCGCCAAACCAGCGGCTCTATGCGGAACTGCGGGGGCGGCAGACCCGCAACCGCTTCGCCCCGGCAGTTTCGGTGGAGGTGGGGTCAGTCGATCTCGCTTATCCGCTGCCGCCGGTTGCAGAGCCGGACCTGACTCCCGCGCCATCGACGCTGGATTCCATCGATCAGCTGTCCGCAGGTGTCGGTTATGAAGGAACCTTTGGTCGGCTGCGGCTGAAGGGCGGCGTGCAGAAGAGCCGGCATCGGCGCCATATCGATGCGCCCGAGAGGCCGACACAGGCCGCGACCCAGATTCCCTGGCTGTATGACGCCTCCATCGCCTTTGCGGCGGGCAGGCGGCTTACCCTGTTCGCCAGCGCCACGCGGGGGCTGGAGGAATCCGGGGCTGCGCCCGAAACCGCCGCCAACCGCTATGAGTTGCTGCCGCCGGCTATTGCCACCCAGCAGGAGCTGGGATTTCGTGGAGGCCTGACGGAGGGGCTCGCGCTGATCGGCTCGCTGTTTTCCATCCGCAAGCCCGCGCCGGGATTCGATGCGAACAACCATTTCGGCCTGTCCGGTGAATTGCGGCACCGCGGTGCGGAACTGTCGCTGGTGGGCGCGCTGGCGCCCCGGCTTCGTATCGTGTCGGGCGCGGTGCTGCTGGATGCGACCCGCAGCGGCGAGCCGGTGAAGACGGGCGCCTGGTCCCGTGAGGCAGTCGGGGTCGCCCGGTTCCAGTCGATGGCCGGGCTCACCTATAGCGTGCCCGGGCTGGAGGGCCTGTCTCTGGACGGGCAACTGAACCATGCCACCAGCCGGCGCGTCCGTTCGAGCGGAGACTTGCGCACACCGCCGCTGACAACCACCGACATCGGCCTTCGCCACGCCTTCCGGCTGGGTGCGTTCGATGCGGCGGTTCGCGCCCGGTTGCTGAACCTGTTCGATGCGGACGGCTGGATCGCGAGCCGGTCGGAACAGCTCGATCGCCCCAGCCGCCGCGCCTTTCGGCTTTCGCTGACGCTGAGCCACTGAACCCACCCCATCAGGAGAGCCTTGAATGCTGACCCTTGCCCTGTTCGCAAATCTGGCCATGCTGGCCAATGCCCCAGCTCAGGCCGAGCCCGGCCGGAACCTGTCGTGCCGGGAGCTGCCGGGCGCCGACCTCTCGGGCGCCGACCCGGCATTCCTGATCATGGGCGAAGCCCATGGCACGGCGGAACTGCCCGCGGCCTTTGCCGATCTGGTCTGCGCCCGCGCCCGGCGTGGCGGGCCTCTGACGGTCGGGCTGGAGTTCCTGCCCGAGGATCAGGGCGCGCTCGACTCCTATCTGCTGTCGGATGGCAGCGAAGCGGCGAAAGCGCAGCTGCTGGCGTCGCCGGGCTGGCGGCGCCTGGACGGCCGGGGCAGCCAGGCACTGCTCGATATGACCGAACGGTTGCGCCAGCTGCGGGCCGAAGGCGTGGATCTGAGGCTCATCGCCTTCGATCATCCCAGCGAGCGGCCCGGGACATCGGCGGCACGGGAGCGGGGAATGGCAGATCTGCTGCTTGCGGCGAGGCGAAACCGACCCGACGCGCCCGTTCTGGCGCTCACCGGCGTCGGCCACGCCGGAAAAAGCGCCTGGACGTCGTTCGATCCGCCGTTCCCCGCGATGTCTCAGTATCTGCCAGCCGACCATACGCTCGCGATCACCTTCAGTGTGGGCGGCGGCGAGGTCTGGGCCTGTCGTCGCGCGGAAGGCAGCACGGAAGACCAATGTGGCCCGCGTACAATCACAGCCCGTGGTGAGATCGAGCCGCGCGGCGTGCGGCTGGACCAGGGCCGAAAGGGTTTTGATGCCATCCTGTCGGTCGGTGGCCCTTTCTCGGCATCACCTCCGGCCGGTGACGGCGCCTGATGCACCGTGGTCCTGAGGCGCCCGAACCTCATTCCGAAGGGCGTGCGCCTTCCGGCCCGTCGCATCTGGTCATCGCTGTCCGGAGCCGATAGGGGTTTCCCGTCCATCGGGAGTTCCCTGCGAAACGAAGACGGAGCGATGAACGAACATACCGCGTTCCCACCCCGTGCGATCGAGCTCGCGGCTGAGCCTCCCTTCCAGCTGGGGAGCCTGCTCGTGACGCCGGCCGCACTGGAGCTTCGCGCAGCCGGACATGTGGTGACGCTGGAACCGCGCGTGATGCAGGTGCTCGTGGCACTACAGCGAACGCAGGGGGCTGTCGTCAGCCGCGACGAACTGCTGGATCTGTGCTGGGACGCGCGCGTGGTGGGCGATGACTCGCTGAACCGCTGTGTCAGCCAGCTGCGCAAGGCGTTCGCCGGATATCCGGCCGTTTCCGTGGAGACCATTCCCCGCGTGGGCTATCGCCTGAGGCTGGTGGATGAACCGCCAGCCGATGCCGACCAGGAACCTGTGGCGGCAGCGGAACCCGAACGGCCTTCGCAGCGCGGCCGCTTGTTCGTGCTTGGCCTCGCGGGCCTGGCCGGGGCTGCGGCTGTGGCCGTTGCGTTCTGGCCGCAGGACCTGTGGCCGAACCGCGCCAAGCCCTGGACCGTCGCCAGCATCCGACCCCTGACACGAGACGGCAGCATCGAGACGCATCCGGCCCTCTCACCCGACGGGCTGTCCATCGCCTATGCCGGCGGGCCCGCTCCCAGAAGCAATCGCGACATCCTGCTGCGCAGCGTTGACCTCGGCAGCTCGACGCCGACACGGCTGACCGACACACCGGAATCGGACGAAAGTGCGCCGGCCTGGAGCCCCAGCGGGGATCGTCTGGCGTTCCTGCGGCGCGGCGCCGACGGCAGTTGCCATATCGTGATGATGCCGATGCCCAATGGCGCTGAGCGCATCGTGGGGCGTTGCCAGGATGCCTACGCGGGGCTGGCCTGGCTGTCGGGCGAGGAGCTTCTCTATGGCGACCGTGCCGAGGGCACGCGGGCGCGTCGGCTGATGGCCCTGAACGTGGTGAGCGGCGAGACCCGCGCGGTCACCAATCCGCCGCCGGCTTCGTTGGGCGACACCGGCCCCGTCGTGTCTTCCGATGCCCGCCGCATTGCCTTCCGTCGCACGGCGGCGATGGGCAGCGACGATGTATATCTTCTGGAAACCGATACGGGGCGCATTCGCCCATTGACGCGCGGTGGCTGGAAAGCGCTGGGCTTTGCCTGGGCGGGGGATGGCGAGACCCTGTTCTTCAGCAGCAACCGGAAGGGCGATTTCGGACTGTGGGCGATATCGAGCAAGGCCGATGCCGAACCCTATCGCGTGGCCCCGGGCGTGCTGCCGATGGGTCGGCTCTCTACGGATCGGACGGGTCGCCGCATCGCCATGGAGACCGGCAGGCTTCGTGCGGGCCTGACACGGATCGGTCCGGACGGCGCCGGGTTGCAGCCACTCTCTGCGGCCGACGCGCTGGATTGGGATCCGGACGTGGGGCCTGACGGATCAGTCATCTTCGCATCAGAGCGGGACGGCTCCAACCAGATCTGGCTGCGGCGGCCCGATGGTGGGCTGCACCGGCTGACCAGCCTTGGCGCCAGTTATCTACATTCGCCGCGCTGGTCAGATGATGGCCGCCAGATCGCATTCCTGGCCGTGGTGGACGGTGCGACCGACGTCTATGTGATGAATGCCGACGGATCGCGGTTGACCCGTGTGACGACAGATGGGCAGCCCAAGGGCCGGGTGGCCTGGACGGGCCTGCCGGGGCAGATTCTGTTCACCCACCTGCATGACGATCTGTGGCAGGTCTCTCGCCGGCAGCTGGCGACGGGTCGGCAGGAGAGGTTGCCGGGCACGGATGGCGTTTCAGTGATTGAGCGCACAGGAAAGCGGCTGTTCGCGCGCAAGGTGTTTGACGACCGTATCCACCTGCTCGACCCCGTGTCGGGCCGCCTGGCCGATTTTGCTGCGCCGATCCGCACGGAGAGCCCCGAAAATTGGGCCCCGCGCGCGGATGGCATCGTGCACCTTCGCCGCAACGGCGAGACGGATGAACTGTGGCTGACGACATGGAACGGGGACGCGCGCCGGATGACCGGCCTGCAGTTGCCGGCCCGCGCCAACTTTGCCGTCGCGGCGGATGGCAGCATCATCGTCCCGCATGTGGCCTCCCATGATTTCGACCTCATGTTGATGGAGCTGGGCTGACGGGTCGCCACACCCTGCCCGCCCCTCAGTCCAGTTCGCGCGCGTCGGGATCGTTGGTGCAATCGTGCGAGAGATACTGGCCGCGCTGCTGGGTGCGAACCCGATGCAACTCCCCCTCAATCGGAAGCTCCAACGTGCCATCGACGGTGAAACTGTCTGCCCGATAGCTGCCGTCGATCTGCAGCCGACCTCCGCCGGGATGGCGCGCCGAGACGTTAATGCGCCCGCCTGCGAGCCGGTTGTTCCCGACCACCCAGCCGCGTTCCAACGCGTCGGTGGGCAGGAAGCGGCCGGCCGCGATGGTCGCGGCATCGATGCAGCGAGTCTCCTCGATCTCGACATCGCCGGTCTGTACGGTGCGATACAGCCCCGGGCGCAGCAACGCCGCGCCTGCAACGGCAGGCGAGGCAGCTGAAGCAACAGCAGGATCAGACGACGGGCCAGGTGACGGGGCCGCGCCATTGGCCTCTCCGCAGGCCGAAAGCAGTCCAGCTCCCGCAACCAGGGTCAACAGAGGGCGTTTCAGCATGATCGGTTGCCTGCCTTGGCCACGGCCTGTCCGGTGTCCACCATGGTGCTGGCGTTGATCGCGGTGTTGGCGACGGAGTTGACGAGGTGGCCGTTGCTGCCAGCGTGACCGGCCAGCCCCGAAATCAGGCCGGCGGCGCGCGCGGATCGCAGCACATTGCCGAGGCCCGGCCCTTTCTTCTTGGGCTTGGGAGCCTCGCAGGCCTCTGTAACCGGTGCCGTTGGGGTGTCCGGGGCGGCGGCGGTGGGCGGCGTCTGCGCCGAAAGGGTGCCCGGCACCGCCACTGAAAGGGCGGCGCCCAGCGGCGCCGCGATCATCCAGTTCATCTCTGCTGTTCCTTCCTGAATTCGCGCCTGAAAGCCCGGCGCCGAAAGACGTCGGGCGAGGCTGCTCCCGCTTGATGCAGGACGGCGGCACCGCCGTGCAGCCCTTGCGCGACGAACGGGCGGACCCGGCGACGGGTGACAGGCCGAACCATGCCCGAAAGCGAAGGCCCGCCTGATTCCGGCGTTCTCAGGAAAATATCGGCGGCGCATCAGCAGCTCATCATCGTCTTGGGCATGAGCGCCGCCTAGCGATTCACCCGTGGATCAACTGGAACGGAGGGGCCGATGGCCTGTCATGCAGCTGCCGGCGGTAGCATAATGAAAATGGCGATGGCGCCGACGGAGACGGCCGACATGGCACGGCTGACGTTGAGGCTGGCGCAGCTGCAACGGCAGCTGGACGAGCTGCGCGCGGAACAGACGCGCTTGTTACCTAACCAGGACGAGCCTGAGATCTGGGCGCAACGCGGCAATGCGCATGTGCGGCTGATGCCGCGCGACATTGAATGGGTCGAATCTGAGCGGGATTATGTGCATCTCCACAACGGAGAGCGCGCCTATCTGCTGCGCGCGACATTGACCGCCCTGCATGATCGGCTGGGCCCGAATCTGTTCATGCGTGTCCGCCGGTCGGCGATCGTCAGGGTTGAGTGCGTGGAGTCCATCCGGGATCGCGGCCAGGGCCATGTCCATGTCGCACTGAAGTCGGGTGCGGAGGTGCGGGTGGGGCGAACCTATCTGAAGACGCTACGGGAGCGGCTTCGTCCCTGAAGGAAGGAGAGCCCGCGCAAGCCATGATGCCGGAATGATTGCTGCCGATGGGATGTCGCACTCCCATCGGCAGCCGCGCCGGGCATGTGGTCGCTGGGCGGGATGGGCGGCGTCTGAAGGAGGGGAAGCCGCCGCCGTCCCGAACATGCCCGGCAGAACGGATCAGGACAGTCGGATCGATCTGGGCGCCCGGCGCATGGCCAACCCGACCAGGCCGAAGCCCGCGATCATCATCATCCAGGATGCCGGTTCGGGAACCGCGCTGGACAAGGACGTCATCTGAACATTGTCCAGTGTCATCCATTCGCCGCCATTCCAGTTCCCGAAGATGGAAACCATCTGCAGATTGCCCAAGATCGCGCTGAACTCGCCGTCGGACACGCCGGAGATGACCTGCTCGATCGTGCCTTTGTAGAAGTTCGCGGCGCTGAGGCTGATGGTGAAGTCCGTCAGACTGGTGCCGGGGGCGATGGAAGGCGTGCTGAAGATGGTTTCGCCGTTGGCTCCCACAAGGATCAGGGCAGGGAACAGCGTGCCGGGCGGGGTGACCTGATCGGTCGCGAGCTGGAACGACATGGTGCCATCCAGAAAGGCAAGCTTGTCGCCCAGATACTTCTGCGGGGCGAGGAAGCCTCCGGCATACCAGCCATTGTCGATGGAGATCGTGCCTGCGCCGGCATTGTGGACGACGTCGATCTGGATGCCATTGTTGTAGGCACCATGCTGCCAGCCATCCGCATCGACAGTGAAATTCGAGGTGATCACGGCGGCCAGCAAGGGCGCGGGCGCGGCGACGACTGCAGCGACAAGCGCTGTTCGCAACAGGTTCATTGGTGGAAATCCTTTCATGATATGGTTGAAATGGCATTTGGCCCGGCCGCGATCCTGCGCGACCGTGCCGATGGGAATGCGACCTTGTTGTAAGGAATGCGGCGGGCAGCAGCTTGCCGCCGGCCGCGCTCAGACAGCGTGAGGCTGTGTCCGCCGGCGGCGCGCGGCGAAGCCGAGCATGCCGAAGCCGGTTACCATCATCGCCCAGCTCGCGGGCTCGGGCACGGCCGAGGCGATCTGCATGATCACATTATCAAGTGTGACGAAATCGACCCCGCCGCTCCAGTCCCCGAAGATCGAGATCTTCTCGAGGCTGCCCATCACGGCCGCGAACTCTTCAGCGGTGACGCCTTCGCCCACGATGTGGGGCGTGCCCTTGTAGAAACTGGAAGCGGAGAGGGTGATGGAAAAGGGTGTCAGTTCCGTTCCGGGGGTCTCGCCCCAGTTGCTGAACAGATGTGTTCCATTGGCACCGACCAGGATCAGCGCCGGCCGCTGGCCCACGCGATCGGGGCTGACGAAATTGGCCGCCAGCTCGAACGAGAAGGTTCCGCCTACGAACGCGGATTTGTCCCCCAGATAGTCGCTCGAGGCCATGAAGCCGCCATGCTGCCAGCCGTGCTGGCGCTGGATCACACCACTGGTCGTGTCGTGATCGACCTGCTGATAGGAGTTGGGATGGAACTGATAGGTGGCAAAGCGCCACCCCTGGGCTCCATCGCTGAAGTCGGACGTGATGGTCGCGGACTGGGCCGGAGCGGCCAACGCCACCATGCCGGCAGCTGCGAATGCGGATAGGCGGTTCATCAATCTGGTCCCCGTTCTGTTCGGATCGATCGGCGAGGCGCAAGGCTGGCCCAGCCGGACAGACGGGGAGGTAGATCGGGGATGTGTTGTGCGACAAAGGCATCGCGACGAATGGCTGGGCGCAACGACGAATGTCCGAAGAAGCGCAGGTTCCGAGCTCTTCCGCAAGAACAGGCTGATCGCGTTGACGGCTGCGGCAGCGGCGGTCGGCCCCTCAGCCTTTCTTCAATCCACTGCTGGTGATCAGCTCATCAATAATGCTGCGCTTGAGCAGCTTTCCGGTCGGCTCCCGCGGAAGAGTGCTCCGGAACAGGAAGGCTTTGGGCGCCTTGACGCTGCCGAGCCCAGCCCTGGCTTGCAGCCGCAGGTCTTCCGCAACCCGCTCGTCGCCCACCAGTCCATCACGAAGCTGTACGACCGCCACGCAGATCTCGCCCATCTCGTCGTCCGGCAGGCCGACAGCCGCGATGTCGGCGATATCGGGGTGCATGGAAAAGAAGCTCTCTATTTCCTGCGGATAGATGTTCACGCCGCCCGAAATGATCATGAAGTCCTTGCGGTCAGACAGATAGAGATAGCCGTCTTCGTCGAGCCGCCCGATATCGCCCAGCGTTGCCCAGCCCCTGTCGTTGTGCGCTGATGCCGTCTTTCCCGGATCATTGTGATATTCGAACGCCGGCCCGCCGCTGAAATAGACCTGCCCGGTTTGGCCGATATCCAATTCCACGCCGTCCTCGCCCACAATGTGGATCCGGCCCAGCACGGCCTTGCCGACCGATCCCGGGCGATGCAGCCATTCCGCCGAAGAAAGCGCAGTGATGCCGCAGGCTTCCGTGCCGGAATAATATTCCTCGATGATCGGGCCCCACCATTCGATCATGGCCTGCTTCACGGCCACGGCGCACGGCGCCCCGGCGTGGATTGCGGCCTGCATCGAGGAGAGATCATGCGCGCGGCGCACGGTATCCGGCAGCCGGAGCAGCCGGACGAAATGGGTCGGAACCCAGCAGGCGTGCGTCACCCGATATCTGTCGACCAGTTGCAGGGCCGTTTCGGCATCGAACTTGCGCATCAGGATCACCGTGCCGCCGAAGCGGTGGACGGTCATCGCCCAGCGCAGCGGAGCCGCGTGGTAGAGCGGCGAGGTGGAGAGATAGACCATGTCCGCGCCCATGCCGTAAAGCGCGCGGCCCATGGCAACCAATGCGGTGTCGGCACCCAATGGTTCCTCCGGCAGGGCGGGCCTTACCCCCTTTGGGCGACCGGTCGTGCCGGATGAGTAGAGCATGTCGGCACCGGCACTTTCATCCGCGATGGGGGAGGCTGGCAGGTCGGCGATGCAATCGGGCCAGGCCGGAAGCCCCGCTGCCGGATGGGACGCGGTGAATGTGCGAAGCCCGGGCAAGGCGGCCGCGATCTCGCTTGCCAGCTGCGCGAACCGGTCGGACACGACGAGCACCTTGGCGCCGCAGTTCCCGACAATATACAGCGCATCGGCAACGCTGAGCCTTGTCGAAACGCTGGTGTAATAGAGGCCTGCGCGTTCCGCGGCCCAGCCGACGGTGAAGGCGGCGAACTCATTGTCGAACATCACGGCAATGGCATCGCCGCGCCGCAGGCCGAGCCCCCTCAGCAGGTGCGCGCCCTGGTTCGCGAGCGTTTCCAACCGGCCGTAGCTGAGCATCTCGCCGGTCTCCGGGCAGATGCAGGCGGCACGGTCCGGATCGACCAGTGCCGTGGAACGAGGGTGCAGCATGTTGGTTCCTCCCGGTGTTCGCTGCGCAGTTACAGCCTCGAAACAGGATGTCGGCGAGCGGGCAAGGGCGGAGCAGGAATCGACAAAAGTTGGCGCAATTCCGTCTAAAGCCAATTTGCCGGTCAACGCCTATTGACTGCGGAAAAGGTAGGGAAATCAGGCGAAAAGCCGGGCCCGTCAAAATGCCGGGGAGGATAATATGGCATTTCGAATTGACAGAAACTGCTGCGCTATGGCGCTGGCGACGGCGCTGTGTTTCACGGCGGTTTCCGCAGAGGCCGGTCAGGCCGTCGAGGGTGGGGAATCTGCCGGACTGGAGAGCGACGAGATCATCGTGACGGCGCAACGCCGCTCGCAATCGGTGATGGATGTGCCGCTGGCGATTTCGGCGCTGGGCGGCGACACGCTGCAGAACAAGGGGATCACCAGCTCGGTCAATCTGGACCAGTCGGTTCCGAACCTGCAGGTCAGCAGCAACTTCGGCAATGCGCAGCCCAACTTCTCGCTGCGCGGCGTTTCGGTTGCGAACGAATACAACTCCAACCAGGCGTCGCCCGTCGGCGTCTATATGGACGATGTCTATCTGGCGGCGCGCTCCAGCCATGGCATGGGGCTGTTCGATCTGGACCGGGTGGAAGTGTTGCGCGGTCCGCAGGGCACCCTGTTCGGCCGCAACACGACCGGAGGCGCGATCAACTTCGTGACCAAGGGGCCGACGCTTGAAGGCACGAACGGCTACATCGGCGCCGGCTACGGCAATTTCAACACCTTCACAGCACAGGGCGCCGTCGAGGCGACGGCGCCGGGCGACGAGTTCGGCGTGCGCGCGGCCTTCAACTATGTGAAGGGCGACGGGCAGATTCACAACATCTTCCCCGGCAGCGCCGATCCCGCGAGCCAGGACACTTTGCAGGGGCGGCTTTCGCTGCGGTATCGGCCCGGCGACGGCGCGCTGGACATCCGCATCCGCGCCTATGCCGGGCGCGACAACCCGACCGGAACGCCCGTGCATGGGCTGGAGGCCTTCCGCACCGGTCTCGGTTTCTTCGAGACGAACACCAAGCGCGTGGGGGAGAACCGCACACGCGCCTGGGGCGTGGCCGCCAACATATCCTATGAACTCAGCGATGCGCTGACGTTGACCTCCATCACCTCGTACGACGGCGGCAGCCTGAACATGGGCGCCAACAGCGACGGCGCGCCCATCGATATCCTGTTCATCAACTGGAAGTCCGACTTCCGGCAGTTTCAGGAAGAGCTTCGGCTGAACTATTCGTCGGGTCCGCTCGAACTGGTGGCTGGTGTGTTCTATGGTTGGGATCGCACGATCACCGACAACACTTTCTCCATCGCAGACATGCTGGGGGCGGGTGTCAACGGGGGGTTCTTCCAGCATTTCCGCCAGAGCCGCACCTCGCTCGCCGGCTTCGCGCAGGGCGACTATGAAGTGGCCCCCAACCTGACGCTGACGCTGGGCGGACGCTACACCAGCGATCGCGCCCGCTACCGCGACGGCTACGCCTATCTGTTCGCGGGTGGATTCGATGCGGCCAACACGCCGCTTGCGACCACGGTTCCCTGCCCGGGGGTAGCCGGCACCTGCGCCTATGATCCGGACGCGCGATTCTCTCTGGATGGATCCAACAACGCCTTTACCGGCCGTGTCGCGCTCAGCTACCGCTTCGATGACGGCCCGCTGGTCTACGCCAGCTACAACAGGGGCTATCGCTCCGGCGCGTTCAACGGCGGCAGCTATACCTCATCCTCGGGCATCAACTTCGTCAAGCCGGAGACGGTGAACGCCTTCGAGGCGGGCATCAAGGGGCGCGCCGTCGGCCGCAGCCTCAGCTACTCCGCCGCCGTCTTCTATTACGACTATTCCAACCAGCAATTGCAGGACACGCGCGAAGGCCCCGTCGCCTTCCTGGTGAATGCGCCGAAATCGGAAATCTACGGCGCGGAAGCCGAGCTGAACTGGCGCGTTGCCGATACTTTCTCGCTGAACGCGGCCATCGGCCTGCTGCGGGCAACCTACAAGGAACTGAGCCTGCAGGGGACGGATCTGGCAGGCAATGACCTGCCGTTTGCGCCCCGCGTGACGGGGCAGGCGGGCTTCGACTGGGCCCTGATCCGCAAGGGAGATGACGAAGTCACCTTCTCGCCGACGATCGCCTACAGCGGGCACCAGTATTTCAGCCCGTTCAATACCATCAACGCTGTCGGCACGACGCAGCAGAATGCCGAGTTGCAGCAGGACTCCTACGCGAAGGTGAACGCCCAGTTGAGCTGGACCCATGGCGATTACCTGCTGCGGGCCTGGGTGAACAATGCGTTCAACACCAAGGTCTATGCCTATGGGCTCGATCTGCGCGGCGCGGGCTTCCCCTACAATTATCGGGTCCCGTCCAGCCCGCGCACCTTCGGCATCAGCGCCCGGGTCAACTTCTGAGGCTGTGAAAGGAGGTCCGGCCATGTCCGCTGCAAATCCCGCCAAGCCTGATCTCAAGAACCCCGATCTGTATGTGGAGGACGTGCCGCATGCCTTGTTCGCCGCGCTGCGCCGCGACGAGGGTGTCTACTGGAATGAGGAGGCGGATGGCCCGGGCTTCTGGGCGGTGCTGCGCTACAAGGATATCGTGGAGGTCTCGCGCCAGCCGGGGCTGTTCTCCTCGGCCCATGCCAATGGCGGACACCGTATCTTCAACGAGAATGAGGTGGGCCTGACCGGGGCGGGCGAAAGCGCCATCGGCATTCCCTTCATCTCGATGGATCCGCCGCAGCATCTGCAATATCGCAAGCTGGTGATGCCGGCCGTGTCCCCGGTGCGGCTGGCGGGGATCGAGGAACGCATCACGGAGCGTTGCGCCCGCCTGCTGGACGAGATGCCGCAGAACGAACCGGTGGACATGGTGCAGGCGCTGTCCGCTCCGCTGCCGCTGATGACGCTGTGCGAACTGTTCGACATGCCGCCTGAAGTCGATTGGCATGTCCTCTATGACTGGACCAATGCCTTCGTGGGCGAGGACGATCCGGATTTCCGCCAGTCGCCCGAGCAGATGGCGGCCGTGATGGGGGATTTCTTCGCCCTGAACCAGCGCCTGTTCGTGGAACGGCGGGCGCAGCCGGGCAGCGATCTCGCCACGCTGCTGGCGAACGCGCAGGTGAACGGACAGCCGATCGAGTTCCCGGAATTCATCGGCAACATGATCCTGGCGCTGGTGGGCGCCAACGAGACGACGCGCAACTCGCTGAGCCACACGATGGTGGCGTTCGCGCATGATCCGGCCCAGTGGCACATGCTCCGGGCCGATCCGGACTTGCTGCAGACGGCGGTGCGGGAAATGGTGCGCCACGCCAGCCCCGTGATGCACATGCGCCGCACCGCGACCGAGGATACCGAGCTGGGCGGCCGCAGAATCGCGAAGGGCGACAAGGTGGTGCTGTGGTATACGGCAGCCAACCGGGACGAGGATGTGTTCGGCAGTCCGGATGACTTCGATATCCGGCGGGGCAATATCCAGCATCTCGGTTTTGGGAGTGGGCAGCACGTCTGCGTCGGTTCACGACTGGCGGAGCTGCAATTGCGCGTGGCGTTCCGGTTGCTGGCAGAGCGTGTGGCCCGCTTCGAGCTGTTGTCCACGCCGCGCCGGTTCCGCTCCAATTTCATCAATGGGCTGAAGAACCTGGACATGAAATTGGTGCCGGCCTGATCGCCCGACATTGGGGCCCTTTGTGGGGAGAGTGTCTATGAGGGCGGAGAAAACGACGGCGGGGAGGCCCATCAACCCGGCAGGGACCAGCGAGGCCATCATTTCCGATGCGCTGGGCCGAGGGCCGGACCTTCAGCTGGGATCGAAGGAGGAGGGCTGGCAACTGTGCCGCTGGCGCCAGTTCGTGGGCGCCTATCACCTGCCTGCGTTGCCGGAGCCGGTTTATACCATGCATATCTCGGGCCAGCGGCGGAACCGGACCTGGATGAACGGGGACTGGAGCGAAACCCATTCCATGCCGGGTTGCGCGACCATCGTGCCCTCCGGCCAGCCGACGGGCTGGCTGATCGACGGCGAGCTGGACGTGGTGACCCTGAGCGTCTCTTCGGACCAGCTGCAGAATGCGCCCGTCGCAGACCAGTTTCGCCGGATGCGCTTCGCCTTTTCCGATCCGCTGGGCGCGGCGCTGACGCGCCAGGTGCTGTCGGAGCTCTATGCGCCGCCGAGCCCTGAGCGGGAGGTGTATATCGGTGCCATCGTGAATGCGCTGAAGATGCATATCCTGCGCGGCGCCAACTCGACGGGCGGGCAGGAGATCCCGACATCGGCATTTTCCGCGCACCGCATCCACCATGTGATGAACGATATCCTGCAGCGGCCCGAAGCCGGCCATTCGCTGGAGGAGCTTTCGGCCGCCGCCGGGCTGACGCCGTCGCACTTCTGCCGGGTGTTCCGCAAGGCGACCGGGCTGACGCCGCATCAATATGTGATGAAGACCCGCACGGAAAAGGCGCGGCAGATGCTGCACCAGACCGACATGTCCATGGCCTTCATTTCCGAATCTCTGGGCTTTTCCAGCCAGAGCCATTTCACCCGCGCCTTCCGGCAATTCGCCGGTGAAGCGCCCAGCGACTTCCGCAAACGCACGCGAAACTGAGGATTGTTCATGCAGCCAGCCTTTTCCGACCTTGAACTGCCGGAGCTTCGGCTGCGGGCTGGCGATGCGCCGATCACGTCCACGGATTTCTATGGGCTGGAAGACCCCTGCACCGGGGAGCAGTTCGCGGAGGTGCCGCTGGCGGATGCAGCGGCCGTCGATGCGGCAGTCGCAGCCGCTGCGCGGGCGCTTCGTGATCCGACCTGGCGCGATCTCGCCCCGCTGGCGCGCGAACGGCTGCTGCACCGGCTGGCGGATGCGATGGAGGCCGATCTGCCGCGGCTCGCCGCGCTGGAATCGCTGGATACCGGCAAGCCGATCGCACTCGCCGAAACGGTGGATGTGCCCGGCGCCATTTCCTGGCTCCGCTCCTATGCCGGCTGGCCGGGCAAGATCATGGGAAAGGCCGGCGCGCTTTCGGCCGCGCCGGGCAACTGGCATGTCTATACCCGGCGCGAGCCGGTGGGTGTTGTGGCGGCCATCACGCCCTGGAATTTCCCGCTGGTGCTGGCGATGTGGAAACTGGGGCCTGCGCTGGCGGCGGGCTGCACGGTGATCCTGAAGCCTGCGGCGGAAACCCCGCTGTCTGCGCTGAGGTTGGCCGAACTGGCGCGCGCCGTGGGGTTCCCTCCGGGCGTGTTCACCGTGCTGACGGGAGACGGCCGCACCGGGGCGGCGCTGTCAGCGCATCCGGGCGTCGCCAAGGTGGCCTTCACCGGCTCCACCGCCACGGGCCGCGCGATCCTGTCGGCCAGCGTTCCCGATTTCAAGCGCGTCACGCTGGAGCTGGGCGGCAAATCACCCACCATCATCTGCGCGGACGCCGATCTGGCGAAGGCCGTGCCGCAGGCGGCGGTCAGCTGCTTCTTCAATTCCGGGCAGGTCTGCTACGCGGGCACCCGGCTCTATGCCCACCGGTCCGTCTATGAACAGGTGCTGGAAGGGCTTGCCGCCGTCGGCGCCGGAATGCGCATGGGCGCGGGCGGAGACCGGCAGAGCGAGCTGGGGCCGCTGGTGAGCGAGCGCCAGCGCAGCCGGGTTGCAGGCTTCGTGGAGCGGGCGACGGCTGCCGGAATCCCCATCGCGGGCACCCGGTCAGAGGTGCCGGAACGAGGCTGGTTCTATCCGCCCACGGTGCTGCGCGATGTGCCGCCGGATGCCGAGGTCGCGCGCGAGGAGGTGTTCGGCCCGGTGCTGGCAGTGACTCCGTTCGACGATCTGGACGAAGCGATCGCCCTGGCGAACGACAGCGATTACGGCCTGGCCGCCCATGTGTGGACGCGCGATCTGGCGACCGCGCATCATGCCGCCGCCCGGCTGGAGGCCGGCACAGTCTTCACGAATTGCATCCTGCTGGCGGACCCGGCCTTTCCGTTCGGCGGCGTGAAGCAATCCGGCATTGGCCGGGAAAACGGCGCCGAGGTGCTGGAGGCCTATCTGGAGCCCAAGACTGTTGTGATGGCGATTTGAGCGCGGGGACATGGATATGACGGATCAACACGAGGGCGGATGCCTGTGCGGCGCCATTCGCTATGCCTTCACCGGCGACCCGCTGGTGACCGGATTGTGCCATTGCCGCCATTGTCAGCGCCAGTCGGGCGCGCCCTTTTCCGTTGTGTCGGGCGTGGAAGACGCTCGGTTGACGGTGCACGGCACGCCGAAAACCTATGTCGACAGCAGCGACAGCGGCCATCCGGTCTACCGCCTGTTCTGCGCCGAATGCGGCTCGCCGCTGATTTCGCGGCTCGCGGCGATGCCGGGGCTCAGCTTCATCAAGGCCGGCACGCTGGATCAGCCGGGCCTCTGGCGGCCGGCGTTCGAAGTCTATTGCGAGCGCAGCTGGCCCTGGCTGCCGGCGCTCGCCGAGGTGCGATACCCGCTTTCCAATGCAGGAGCTTCCGAATGAGCAAGGCCTTCGATCTGACCGGCAAGGTTGCATGGGTGACGGGGGCGGGCTCCGGCATCGGCCGCGCCACCGCAGAGACGCTGGCGGAGGCGGGCGCCACGCTGGTGCTGGGCGACATCAGCGAAGCGGGGCTGGCGGAGACGGCAGCAGCGCTTGCCGGCACGGGGCACCTCTCCCTGAAGCAGGATGTCACCTCTGCCGAGGACTGGGCGGCGGGCGCGAAGGCCATTTCCAGCACGTTCGGGCGGCTGGACGTGCTGGTGAACAATGCCGGGATCATGCTGACCGCGCCGCTGATCGACGCGCCGCTGGCGCACCTGCGCCGACAATACAGCATCAATGTGGAAAGCGTGTTTGTCGGCATGCAGACGGCCTTTCCGCTGATGCAGGCTGGCATCGCCGCCGGGGCAGCCGGCGCGTCCATCATCAATGTCTCGTCCGACTATGGCATGGTCGCGGGCGCCGCGTTCGCGGCCTACAGCGCCTCCAAGGGTGCCGTGCGCGGGTTGTCGCGCGCGGCGGCGCTGGAATGGGCGAAGACCGGGGTGCGGGTGAACTGCGTGCTACCTGGCCCGGTGCAGACCAATCTGGGCGCGGACTGGGAGCCGCCGCGCGACGAGACCGGCGCGCTGATCCCGCCGGAGCAGGCGCTGGCGGCCTGGGCCAGCATGATCCCGATGGGGCGGCTGGGGCAGGCGGCCGACATTGCGCCGCTGATGCTGTTCCTGGCAAGCGATCAGGCTGCGTTCGTGACAGGCGCCGAATTCGTCGCCGATGGCGGCTACACCGCAGGTTGAGGACAGGACAATGAAGATCGAGGCCGCAGTCGCCGAAGCCGCCAACCGCGATTTCCACATCGACACGCTGGAGCTCGGCGAACCCGGCCCCGGCGAAGTGCGGGTGCGCATCGCAGGCGTGGGCCTGTGCCACACGGATCTGGTGTTCCGCGACCAGATCGACGATCTGGCCAAGCCTGCGGTGCTGGGCCATGAAGGCGCCGGGATCGGGGAGGCGCTGGGCGAAGGCGTGACCGGCTTCGCCATCGGCGACCCTGTCGTGCTGGGCTTTTCCTCCTGCGGGGCCTGCCCACGCTGCCAAGAACATCTTCCCAGCTATTGCGAGCAGTTCGTGCCGCTGAACTATGCCGGAATGCGGTTGGACGACGGTTCCACCGCCTTCAGCCGCGACGGTACACGGGTGTCCTCGCATTTCTTCGGCCAGTCCTCGTTCGCCAGCCACACCGTCACAAGGGCGCGCAATCTGGTGAAGGTGGGCAAATCCGCAGTGCCGCTGGAGCTGATGGGGCCGCTGGGCTGCGGCTTTCAGACGGGCGCGGGCGCGGTGCTGCGGTCGATGAACTGCCGGCCCGGCAGCAGCCTGCTGGTGTTCGGCGGCGGGCCGGTGGGACTGGCGGCAGTGATGGCGGGGAAGATCCGCGATCTGGCCGCCGTGATTCTGGTGGAGCCCATCGCCGCACGGCGGCAGATCGCGCTGGACCTGGGGGCGACCCATGTGATCGATCCGGCCGCCGGGCCACTGGAGGAACAGGTGCGCGCGATCCTGCCCGGCGGGGTGGATTTCGCCTTCGATTCCACCGGCAATATCGGCGTCATTCAATCGGCGCTGGCGTGCCTTGGCAGCCACGGGCTGCTGGGGCTGGTGGGCGTGCCGAAGGATCTGGCGGCGGAGGTGAGTTTCAACCTTTCGGGCCTGATCACCTACGGCCATCGCATCATCGGCATTATCGAGGGCGACAGCGAGCCGCAGCAGCTGATCCCGGAACTGCTGCAATACCATGCCGAAGGCCGGTTCCCGTTCGACCGGTTGATCCAGACCTTCCCGCTCTCGCAAATCAACGAGGCCGTCGCGGCCCAGCATCGCGGCGAGTGCATCAAGGTCGTGCTGATCCCATGACGCGTGCCGATCTCAGCGCGGGATGAAGCCTTGCGCCAGCAGGTCCACCATCACGCGGCTGATCTTCTCGGGGCTTTGCGCACCGTCGGGCGAATGCCAGTAGGCGGGCCAGTTCAGCGCGCCGGCCAGCGTGAAGGCCAGCATCTTCGGGTCCACGGGCGCGACGGACCCGTCCTCGATCCCCTCCGCGATCAGGTCGCGCATGGCGATGTCGATACCCCGCTTCAGCGCCCGGAATTTGCGCACGCCGTCTGGCGACAGCGCCGAATCCCCGGTGCGGATCACGCAGCGGCCGAAATCGTCCATGTTGATCTCGGCATAGCGGCGCAGGAAGCTGGCGAGCCGTTCAGCCCCCGGCCCGTCAGATGCGCGCGCCTCTGCGGCGGCATCCAGCAGCTGGTTGAGCCCGCGCGTGACGCATTCGAGCAGCACCTGCTCCTTGTTGCCGAGGTAATGGTAGATTGTGGGCTTGGAGATGCCGAGGCTCGCCGCCACATCGTCGAGCGAGGTGGCGTGAAACCCGCGCTCGTTGAACATGCGGACAGCCGCGCGAAGCAGCGCTTCCCGCTTGCCGACGCGGTCCTGCTCTCGCTGTTCCGGGGTTCGAAAGGGGGAAGGGGGAGAGGTCAGCGGCACGGTTCCGGCAAGATCGTCTGCATGCCGGGAGAGTTGACATGAAACCCATGGGAATGCAACTTACTCATCAGTATAATTTCTGTATCGAGGCAGGATGATTCTTTCCGACACCCAGGCGGCCATCCAGCAGATGGTCCGCAGCTTCGCACAGGAGCAGCTGAAGCCGCGAAGCGCGGATTTCGAGGCCGCGCGCGCCTATCCGGCGGACTTGTTCCGGCAAGTCGCGGAACTGGGCCTGATGGGCATGACGGCGCCGGAAGCGGCGGGCGGCGCGGGGGCGGACTATGTCTCCTACGCGCTGGCGCTGATCGAGATCGCGGCCGGGGACGGCGCGCTGTCCACCATCATCAGCATCCAGAACAGCCTGATCGTGTCGTCGCTGCTGAAGGACGGCAACGCGGAGCAGCAGGCGCGCTTCCTGCCGGAACTGGTGTCGGGCCGCATGATCGGGGCCTTCGCGCTGACGGAAGCCGATGCCGGGTCCGATGCGTCGGCGATCCGCACCCGGGCGCAACCGGTGGCGGGCGGCTACCGGCTGAACGGCTCCAAGCAGTTCATCACTTCGGGGTCGATCGCGGGGCTGGCCATCGTCTATGCGGTGACGGACCCGGCCGCCGGCAAGCGTGGGCTCAGCGGCTTCCTCGTGCCCACCGATACGCCGGGCTACAGCGTGGGCAAGGTGGAGCACAAGCTGGGGCAGGGCGCGTCCGACACCTGCGCGATCCGCTTCGAGGACATGTTCATTCCCGAGGCGCTGCGGCTGGGCGCGGAAGGCGCCGGCTATTCCATGGCGCTGTCCAACCTGGAGGTCGGGCGGATCGGCATCGCGGCGCAATGCGTGGGCATGGCGCAGGCCGCGCTGGAAATCGCGGTGGGCTATGCGAAGGAACGGCGCAGCTTCGGCCAGCCCATCATCCAGCATCAGGCCGTCGGCTTCCGGCTGGCGGACCTCGCCGCGCGGCTGGAAGCGGCGCGGCATCTGGTGCTGCATGCCGCCAGCCTGAAGGATGCCGGGCTGCCCTGCCTGAAAGAGGCCTCGATGGCGAAGCTGGTCGCCTCTGAAACGGCGGAAGCGGTCGTCTCCGGCTCGCTGCAGACGCTGGGCGGCTATGGCTATCTGGAGGAATTCGGAATCGCCAAAATCTATCGCGATGTGCGCGTCTGCCAGATTTACGAGGGCACCTCCGATATCCAGCGGCTGGTGATTGCCCGCGCGCTCTGACAGCGGTCTGCCCAACGTCTGAAGGGAAGTTTCGATGCAGGATTCCGTTGTTGTGCTTGGCTATGCCCGAACCCCGATGGGCGGGTTCCAGGGCGTGCTTGCGCCGCTGAAGGCCACCGAACTGGGCGCGGCCGCCGTGAAGGCGGCGGTGGACCGCTCCGGCGCCGCGCCGGACAAGGTGGAACGCATCTACATGGGCTGCGTGCTGCCCGCCGGGCTGGGGCAGGCGCCCGCGCGGCAGGCGGCGCTTGCCGCCGGGCTGCCGCTGTCGGCAGAGGCGACGACGCTCAACAAGATGTGCGGGTCGGGCATGCAGGCGGTGATCATGGGCGCGGAGGCGCTCGCCTCCGGCGCGGTGGAGCTGATCGTGGCGGGCGGCATGGAAAGCATGAGCAATGCGCCCTATGCCCTGCCCAAGCACCGCAGCGGCGCCCGCATCGGCCATGATCGTGTGGTCGACACCATGATGATGGACGGGCTGGAAGACGCGTATGAGCCCGGCAAGGCGATGGGCGTGTTCGCGGAAGGCGCGGCGCAATCCTACCAGTTCAGCCGGCAGCAGCAGGATGAGTATGCGCTGCGCTCTCTCGAACGCGCGAACCGAGCCATCGCCAGCGGCGATTTCGCGCGCGAGATCGCGGCCGTCACCGTCGGTGGGCGCGGCGGGGAAACGCTGGTGAACACCGACGAGCAGCCCGGCAAGGCCCGGCCCGAGAAGATTCCGCAGCTGAAACCGGCCTTCGTGCCCGGCGGCACGGTCACGGCGGCCAACTCCTCCTCCATTTCCGACGGCGCGGCGGCGCTGGTGCTGGGGCGGGCGTCGGTTGCGGCGGCGCAGGGGCTGAAGCCCATCGCCACCATCGTCGGCAGCGCCGCCCATGCGCATGAGCCCGCGCTGTTCACCACGGCCCCGGTTCCGGCCATCCGCAAGCTGCTGGCGAAGACGGGCTGGCGCATCGAGGATGTGGACCTGTTCGAAGTGAACGAGGCCTTCGCCGTGGTCGCCATGATCGCCGCGCAGGAACTGGGCATTCCGGCCGACAGGCTGAACGTGAACGGCGGCGCGACGGCGCTGGGCCATCCCATCGGGGCGTCGGGCGCGCGTATTCTGGCGACCCTGATCGCCGCCTTGCAGAACCGCGGCCTGAAGCGCGGGATCGCCAGCCTGTGCATCGGCGGCGGTGAAGCCACCGCCGTCGCCGTCGAACTGAACTGAGAGGAACATCCATGGAGATCAAGGGCGCAGCCGCCATCGTGACGGGCGGGGCATCGGGGTTGGGCGGGGCGACCGCCGAGCGGCTGGCGAAGGCCGGCGCGAAAGTGACCATCCTGGACCTGAATGCGGAGCTGGGAACCGCCCATGCGGCTGCCATCGGCGGGCATTTCATCCGGACCGACGTGACGGACGAAGCGGCCGTGTCGGCGGCGCTGGACGAAGCCGAGGGGCTGCACGGCAAGGCGCGCATTCTGGTGAACTGCGCCGGCATCGGGCCGCCCGCCAAGGTGATCGGCCGCGACGGCAAGGCCATTCCGCTGGGCGGCTTCGCGAAGATCGTGCAGATCAACCTGCTGGGCAGCTTCAATGTCCTCTCCAAATTCGCCGAGCGGCTGCACACGGCGGATCTGGCGAACAGCGAGGAGCGGGGCGTCATCGTGAACACCGCCAGTGTCGCGGCGTTCGACGGCCAGATCGGGCAGGCGGCCTATGCCGCCTCCAAGGGCGGGATCGTGGGCATGACGCTGCCCGTCGCCCGCGAATTCGCCCGTTATGGGATCCGGGTGATGACCATTGCGCCCGGTATCTTCTGGACTCCGCTGCTGGCGAGCCTGCCGCAGGAGGCGCAGGATTCACTCGGCCGGCAGGTGCCTTTCCCGAACCGTCTGGGGCAGCCAGACGAATATGCGCTGCTGGTGGAAAGCATCGTCACCAACCCGATGCTGAACGGCGAGACCATCCGGTTGGATGGCGCGATCCGGATGGCCGCGAAATGAGCGGCCACACGACCGGCGTCGGACCGGAACGCACCGCAGAAATCGCTGCGCGGGTGGAGGCCTTCGTGCGCGATGTGGTGGCGCCCTATGAGGCGGACCCGAGGCGCGACCATCATGGCGCGCCGACCGATGCGTTGATCGAGGAGTTGAAGCAGCTCGCGCGCGAAGCGAGGGTGCTGACCCCGCACATCCTCCCCGACGGCTCGCATCTGTCGCAGCGGGAAACCGCGATCGTGCTTGAACGCACGGGCCTCTCTCCGCTGGGCCCGCTGGCCTGCAACACGGCCGCGCCCGACGAAGGCAATATGTTCCTGCTGGGGCGCGTGGGCAGCCCCGAAATCCGCGAGCGTTTCCTGAAGCCGCTGGTGGAGGGCCGCGCCCGATCGGCCTTCTTCATGACGGAGCCGGCAGGCGAAGGCGGCGCGGGGTCCGACCCATCAATGATGAAAACGGTCTGTCGCAAGGACGGCAACCACTGGGTGGTGAATGGCCGCAAGGCCTTCATCACCGGCGCCGAGGGTGCGCAGGTGGGGATCGTGATGGCGAAGGCGGATGAAGGTGCCTGCATGTTCCTGGTGGACCTGCCCGACCCGGCGATCCGCATCGATCATGTGCCCAACACCATCGACAGCTCCATGCCCGGCGGCCATGCGACGGTGACGATCGACAATCTGCGCATTCCGGCCGACCAGATGCTGGGCGATGCCGGCGAAGGCTTCCGCTATGCGCAGGTGCGGCTGGCGCCGGCGCGGCTGTCGCACTGCATGCGCTGGCTGGGCGCCTGCAGGCGGTCGCATGAGATCGCCACCGACTATGCCAACCGCCGGCAGGCGTTCGGCAAGCTGCTGATCGACCATGAGGGCGTCGGCTTCATGCTGGCGGAAAATCTGATCGACCTGAAGCAGGCCGAGCTGATGATCGACTGGTGCGCGGCCGTGCTGGACACCGGCGCGCCGGGCACGGTGGAAAGCTCCATCGCCAAGGTGGCGGTGTCCGAAGCGTTGATGCGCATCGCGGACCGCTGCGTGCAGGTGATGGGCGGCACCGGCGTGACCGACCAGACCATCGTGGAGCAGGTGTTCCGCGAAATCCGCGCCTTCCGCATCTATGATGGCCCCACCGAAGTGCACAAATGGAGCCTCGCCAAGAAGATCAAGCGCGACTGGGCAAGAGGCGCGGCGTGACGGCGTCGAGCCAGTCCGCCAATGCCGGCGCCACGCCGGTGCGGGCGGGCTATGCCTTCGACGAGGCCGCGCTGGCGCGCTGGATGGACGCCCATGTGGAGGGATTCCGCGGCCCGCTGACCGTCCTGCAGTTCAAGGGCGGGCAATCCAACCCGACCTACCGGCTGGACACGCCGGGGCGCAGCTATGTGCTGCGCCGCAAGCCGCCCGGGCAGCTGCTGAAGGGCGCGCATGCGGTGGAACGGGAGGCGCGCATCCTCTCCGCGCTGGGAGCACCGGCTTCCCGGTGCCGCATGTCTTCGGACTGTGCACTGACGAGGCGGTGATCGGCAGCTGGTTCTATGTAATGGAACTGGTGGAAGGCCGCATCTTCTGGGATGCGACGTTCCCAGAGGTCTCCCGCGACGAACGGCCGACCTGCTTCGACGCCATGAACGAGGTGATCGCCCGGCTGCACAGCCTGGATCATGAGGCGCTGGGGCTTGGGGATTTCGGGCGGCCCGGTAACTATTTCGAGCGGCAGATCAGCCGCTGGACCCGCCAGTATCGGGAAGACGTCGATGCCGGCCGCGACGCGGACATGGACGCGCTGGCGGACTGGCTGCCCGCCCACATCCCGCCCGGCGACGAGACCAGCATCGTCCATGGCGACTTCCGCTGCGACAACATGATCTTCCACCCGACCGAACCCCGCGTGGTGGCCGTGCTGGACTGGGAGCTTTCCACCCTGGGCCACCCGCTGGCCGATTTCGCCTATCATGCAATGATGTACCAGATGCCCCCCGACATCGTGGCCGGGCTGGCGGGCGCCGACCTTGCGGCGCTGAACATCCCCTCCGAACAGGCCTATGTCGCCGCCTATTGCCAGCGGACAGGGCGTGCGGGCATCCCGTCTTGGGATTTCTACATCGCCTTCAACTACTTCCGGCTGGCCGCGATCTTCCATGGCATCAAGGGCCGGGTAATCCGGGGCTCTGCCGCATCGGCCCATGCGCGGGAGCGTGCCGAGGCCTTCCCGCGCCTCGCCCGGCTGGCGCGGCAGTCCATGGAGACGATCCTATGAGCGACGACCGCCTGCTGCTGACCATCGAGAACGGCATCGCGACGCTGACGCTGAACCGGCCGGCGGCGGGCAACAGCATCGACATGCCGATGGCGGAAGCGCTGCTGGCCGCCGCGATCCGGTTCGATCAGGATCCCGCCATCCGCTGCGTGCTCCTCACAGGCGCCGGGCGGTTGTTCTGCGCCGGCGGCGATGTCGGTTCCTTCGCATCTGTCGGAGACGAGGCGCCGGCCTTCCTCAGCGAACTGGCCGGCAAGCTGCACATGGCGGTGTCCCGCCTGATGCGGATGCCGAAGCCGCTGGTGGTGGCCGTGAACGGCGCGGCCGCCGGGGCAGGGCTGAGCCTGGCGATTGCGGGGGATGTGGTGATCGCGGGCGCCTCGGCCAGCTTCACTGCGGCCTATGGCGCCATCGGCCTGACGCCGGATGGCGGCATGTCGTGGCTGCTGCCGAGGCTGGTGGGGATGCGCCACGCGCAGGAGATGATCCTGTGCAACAGCAAGATCGATGCGCCGCGCGCCGCGGAGATCGGCCTCGTCAGCCGGACGGTGGCAGACGCCGACCTTCTGGCGGAGGCGCAAGCCCAGGCCGAACGGCTGGCGAACGGCGCCGCGGCAGCGATCGGCGGCGCGCGGGCGTTGCTGCTGGCCAGCTATGATGGCGCGTTCGAGGCCCAGTTGGAGCGCGAAACCCGCAGCATCACCGCCGCCGGCCGCACTGGTGAGTTTCGGGAAGGGCTGTCGGCTTTCCAGCAGCGCCGAAAGCCGGATTTCCGCTCAGCCTGAAGCCGGGAACGGAATCCCGTCAATCGACAACAGCGGTGAACGCGCCTCTCGTGCCCTTCAAGGGAGAGAGGAGGGCGATATGCGCTTTCAAGGCAAGGTGGCCATCGTCACCGGTGGCGGCTCGGGCATCGGTGAGGCGGTGGTGCGCCGGCTACATGCCGAAGGGGCGACCGTGGTGGTGGCCGATGTGCGCCGTGCGGCGTTCGAATCCGTGGTGGGGTCGCTCGGCGGCGAGCGGGCCGTGGGGCAGCTCGTCAACGTTGCCCGCACCGACGAGATCGATGCGATGATTTCCGACACGGTCGAGCGCTTCGGCCGGCTGGACGTGCTGGTGAACAATGCCGGCATGGGATCGTTCGGGCAGGTGACGGCGATCGACATGGCGCACTGGCGCGAGGTGATGGCGGTGAATGTGGAATCCACATTCTGGGCCAGCCGGCAGGCCATTCCTCACCTGCAGAAGGTCGAGGGCGCCATCGTCAACGTGGCCTCGGCTTCGGGGGTGGCGGCCGACTACGGCTTCGCCGCCTATAATGCGGCGAAGGCCGCCATCATCAACCTCACTCGGGCCATGGCGATCGATCACGCGCCGTCGGTGCGGGTGAACGCGGTCAGCCCCGGCCTCACGCGCACGCCGCTGGCCGTCGGCCTGTTCGAGAATCCCGAGATCGTGGCCGCCTATCCCGCATCCGAGAAGCTCGAGATCATCCGGATCGTCGAGCAGTCGCACCTGCCTGCCAAGCGAACGCTCGACAAGCTCGGCATCGCCCGTCGGACG